>CAVYIP010000007.1:0-141800 GCA_963768605.1 uncultured Actinomycetes bacterium
CGTGCTCAGGCTGCGGCGCGGTCGGTCTCGCTGTGCCGCGCGCGCCACGCCACGGATCCACCCGTCTCCCGGTGGTGGCGAGCGAACTCGTCGCACGCGGCCGGGTGGCTTGCGGTCGTGACGATCCAGCCGCACGAACAGCGTGCCGACCAGCGCCGGGCAAGCCCGTCGCCGAGGGAGAAGGAACGGACGCGGGCGCGATGGCCGAGCCCGGGCTCGGGGGCGTCGTCCTGCTCGGGCGGCGTCAGGTCGAGCGGTCGAGACAGCTCGAAGTAATCGAACGCGCCGCGGGGAAGTTGCTCGAGCCGGCCGTCCGCACGTCGCACCCAGTGCGCGCCGGCGCGGTCCGTGAACGCAACTTCGACACCGAGGCGCGAGTACATGCCGTTCCACGCGCCGTCGACGCACACTCGCCACCGTCCCGGCGGGATCACCCCGACCCTGACCCGCCGGGCGGCGAGCTCCGGTGAGACGTCCTCACCGCGCGTCGGGCCGGAACCGTCGATGAAGACGAACGTCGCGACGGCTTCGTACACCGGCTCATCGGAGTGGTTGAGCAGCGCCACCGGTTGCGGGTCTGCGCTCGGTCCCGGCCACACGGAGACCCGCTCGGCCTGGGCGCGGCTGTCGTCGCGTGCGGGCGTCTGTCGATCGGCGCGGACGTGTCGCAGCGCGATGAACACCGACGTCACCGAACCCGCGACCGCGATCATCGCCAGTCCCGCGATCCACCAGTAGTCCGGCACGTTGCAATCCTGACCGAACGCGCCCGCCGAGCGGTGGATCTGTCGCGCGCGCCGGACTCGACGCATGCGCGATGTGACGCGGCGGCCACGCAGCGTGGTGCCATCGAGCGGGCAGCGCTAGCGTCGCAAACATGGTGAGCGAAGTACGCGGCGTCATCGCCCCGGGCAAGGGGGAGCCGGTGCGCATCGAGACCGTCGTCGTGCCCGACCCCGGCCCCGGTGAGGCGCTCATATCCGTGCAGGCGTGCGGTGTCTGCCACACCGACCTCCACTACCGCGAGGGCGGCATCGGCGACGACTTCCCGTACCTGCTCGGTCACGAGGCGGCGGGAACCGTCGACGCCGTCGGTCCGGACGTCACCGCGGTCGCACCGGGCGACTTCGTCGTCCTCAACTGGCGCGCCGTGTGCGGCGAGTGCCGAGCGTGCCAGCGGGGGAAGCCCTGGTACTGCTTCGCGACGCACAACGCCACGCAGCCCATGACACTCGACGACGGGACCGAGCTCTCGCCCGCGCTCGGCATCGGGGCGTTCGCGGCCAAGACGCTGGTCGCCGCGGGCCAGGCGACGAAGGTGAACCCGTCGGCACGACCCGAGGCCGCCGGCCTGCTCGGCTGCGGGGTGATGGCGGGCTTCGGCGCCGCGGTGAACACAGGCGGCGTGCAGCGCGACGACACCGTGGCGGTGTTCGGCTGCGGCGGCGTCGGTGACGCCGCGATCGCGGGGGCGAGCCTCGTCGGTGCGCGCACCATCATCGCCGTCGACCGCGACAGTCGGAAGCTCGAGTGGGCGCGCGAGTTCGGCGCGACGCACACGGTGGACGCGTCGAAGGAAGACCCGGTGGAGCGCATCCGCCAGCTCACCGACGGCAACGGCGCCGACGTGTGCATCGAAGCGGTCGGCCGGCCCGAGGTGCTCCAGCAGGCGTTCTACGCGCGTGACCTCGCGGGAACGGTCGTGCAGGTCGGCGTCCCCACCCCGGACATGGCGCTGCCCGAGATCCCGATGATCGACTTCTTCGGCCGCGGTGGCGCCCTGAAGCCGTCGTGGTACGGCGACTGCCTGCCGAGCCGTGACTTCCCACTGCTCATCGACCTCTACCTCCAGGGCCGGTTCAACCTCGACGGGTTCGTGTCGGAGACGATCGGCATCGACGAGGTGGAAGACGCCTTCCACAAGATGGAGCGGGGCGAAGTGCTGCGCTCCGTCGTCACCATCTAGCGACCCGATGATCGAGCACGTCACGACGGCCGGCGTCTTCTCGCTCGACGGCCAGGACTTCGACGTCGAGAACAACATCTGGCTCATCGGCGACGATCACGAGGTCATCGTCGTCGACGCCGCGCACGACGCCGCGCCGATCGTCGCTGCCGTCGGCGATCGATCGGTCCGGGCGATCCTGTGCACGCACGGGCACAACGACCACATCAACGCCGCCGACGCGCTGTCGCGGGCGACCGGCGGCGCGCCCGTCCTCCTGCACCCCGACGACGAGATGCTGTGGGACGTCGTCTACCCCGATCGGAAGCCCGACGACGCCGTGCGCCACGGCGACGAGCTCGAGGTCGCCGGCGAGCGTCTGCGCATCGTGCACACGCCCGGCCACAGCCCCGGTGGCGTCTGCCTCCTCGGCCCCGACGGGCACGTGTTCGGCGGCGACACGCTCTTCAACGGCGGTCCGGGCGCGACCGGCCGCTCGTACTCCGACTTCCCGACGATCATCGAGTCGATTCGCGACCGGCTGCTCGTGCTCCCCGCCGACACGGTCGTGCACACCGGCCACGGGGAGTCCACGACCATCGGCGCCGAGGCACCGCACCTCGACGAGTGGGTCGCGCGCGGGCACTGACGCGCATGCGCCACGCGCGACCTACGTGGCGCGTACTTCGCCAGTGAGCACTCGCCGGCCTGACGAGGTCTGGTCGTTGTCCGGTGCCTCGATCGTCACGGTGAGGGTCGGGAAGTCCTTCGGGGACACGCCCGACCACAGCGTGACGCGCCCGTCGCTCGAGCTGAATGTTCCGACCGGCACGAGCGCGCCTGCGGAGCTCTTCAACCACGCCTGGTAGAACTCGCCGCCCCGCAGCGCGGGGAGACGCTCGGGGTAGAGCTCGATCTCGAAGCCGGCGTCGTTGCGTGTGATGTCGGCATTGGCGTGGGCGCCAGGCGCCGATCCCGTCGCGGTGAGCCGTGCCTCGAAGTCCGGACTCGTACCGCCTCGTGTCACCAGCACGGTCGCGACGACGGTTGCGATCACCGCCGCGGCCGCCACTGACACGAGCACTCGTGGCCACCGACGACTCTTCGCCTGACGGCGCGCGACGCGTGTTGGCGGCTTTGTCGTGGTTGCGTCGGCGTCGGCGACGGCGCGCACGACTGCGTCCTCGAGCCCGGGGCTGGGTTCGGCCCAGGTCGAGGAGTCGGCGAGGACGTCCGCCAACAGCGGCAGCTCGGCGGCCTCCCGGGAGTCGAGCGGGCCGCCGTGGGCATCGGCGATCAACCTCTCCCGTTCCTCGTTCGTCGGTCGGTCAGTCATGAGGCACCTCCCTGAGGTGGCCCAGCAGCGCAGCGAGCTTCTGGTGCGCCCGGTGCGATCTCGACTTCACCGTTCCCAACGCGATGCCGAGCTCCTCGGAGATCTCGTTGTGCGTCAGGCCTTCGAGATGTTGCAAGCGGACGACCGTTGCCTCGTCGCGCGGAAGAGCGTCGATCGCACGCCGGACGTGCCATACCGCGTCCAGCGCGTCGAGATCGGGAGGCAGGCTCACGAGTGCCGGGTCGTCCGCGGCGACGTCGTTGAGCGCGCTTGCGGGCCTGCGTGCCTCGCGCCGGTAGACGTCGATGGCGGCGCGCTTCGCGATCGTCGCCAGCCAGCCCGCGGGGTCGCGTTCGACGTCGATCCGATCGGCCGCCTGCCACGCGTTGACGAAGGTCTGCTGCGCTGCCTCCTCGGCGAGGTCGTGCTGGCCGAGCACTCGGTGCGCCACCGCGTACACGAGGCGTCCGTACTGGCGGTACATGGCTCGTACGCCGCTGGCTTCACGTCGCCGAAACGCGGCGACCAGAGACTGGTCCACGCGTGGAGACGCTACGACGGACGGCGCGCAGGCATGCAACGACTGGGTGGGCATGGACTGCTTCTCGACTCGATCGGTACTTCGCACATGGGGACTCATTGTCAGTACGGCGGCGGCGTCGATTCGGTTCGCGCGAACCACTTCGACGTTCTGCGTCGTACCGACGATGAACGATCCCCCGAGTCCAGGAGTCATCAATGCGCAAAACGATGTCAAAGCGCACCCGCGTGCTCGCACGTGCGGCCGCCGTGCTCGCCGCGGCGGTCCCGATCGTCGTGCTCGGTGCGTCCGCAGCGGTTGCAACCGGCCCCAACGTCGGATTCGCCTTCAACGCCCGTGATGTCAGAGGGGCGCCCGACCGGCGCGGTCCGCCTCACCGGCGCCGGGGTCTTCAGCGCCGACAAGGGCTTCGTCCGTGCCGGCGGCCTCTTCCGCTGCACATCGTCCGTGGGCCAGGGCCCGCTGGCGGGGTGCATGGCCGGCGAGGGTGTCCGCTGGCACTCGACCGAGCTCTTGCCGAGCACGCCGTTCAAGTGCACGGGCGCGGCGACCGAGGTGCTCAAGACGGCAACCACCGACGCGCACACCGCCGCCCTCCGAACCCAGTTCTTCCGAGCGGGCGACGGAAGGAACGCGTCGTTTACCGCCAACACGTTCGTCTCGGCGAACGACCTCGCGCCGGATATCCCGGGCGTTCAGAACGTCTGGGTGCAGAACGTGGGCTGTGCGACGGCCACCACCCACTTCAGCTCTTGAGGCGAGCGACGATGCTTCCCGCTCACCAACAGCACGGCCGAGTTGCCAACGGTGCGCTCGCAGTTGCGACGGCCGCATACGCCACGACGTTGCGGGCGTGGATCGGGCTGCTCAACGTCGGTGAGCGGGTGAGCATCGCAAGGCGCCGCAAGGCATGGGTGCTGGTGAGGGCAGGCGGCCCGCCGCATCGGACGGGCGGAGGCCTCACTGTGACGGTGATGGACCTCGCGCCTCGAGACGGTTAGCGGCGCACGAGACCGCCCCGCAACGGCGCGGTGCGGGAGAAGCGGAGGGCGGGAGGCCGAGCAAGAGGCCTCCCGCCTTCCCCATTGTGGGGCGGGCTCAGCGTTGGGCGAGCCAGTGTTCGAACTCGGTGGCGACGATCCGCTCGTCGTGAACCGCGGCGGCCGCTTCGGAGGCGAGCCACACGACCGGTGGTCCCATGATCGCGGGGTCGAGCAGCGCGGCCTGCGTCTCCGGCGCGACGTCCTCAGGGACCATCCCGGTCGCGGTGGCGCCTCCGGGAAGCAGGAGGTTGACCGTCACCGGCGTCCCGGCGAGATCGGCGGCCATGATCCGCGAAAGCGCCTCGACACCCGCGCCCGCCGGCCCGTACGGCACGAACCCGCGGCGCGTCATCGTCTGCGTGCTCATCGAGATGTTGATGATCCGACCCCCGCCCGCCGCGAGCATCCGCGGCGCAACCGCCCGGGCGAGCAGGAATACCCCGGTGATCTTCGTCTCGATCACGTCGCGAAAACCGCCGGCCGGAACATCCCAGAACGGTTGCGGATCGGTAAGGAACCGGGGATTTACGGTGCGCATCCCGATTCCGGCGTTGTTGACCAGAACATCCAACCCGCCCCACCGCTCATGCAGCTCATCCACGGACTTCTCGACAGATCGCTCGTCGCGGACATCCAACTCGAGCCCCACCGCTGACGATCCGAACCTCACCGCAACGCTCTCAGCGCGAGCTCGGCTGCGACCGCTCACGGCAACCCGGGCGCCCGCGTCGACGAGCGCCTCGGCCATCGCCAGCCCCAGACCGCTCGTCGCCCCCGTCACCAGAACACGGGTGCCGTCCAGCCGACTCACCGAACCGGCTCGGACTGCACGTCGAAGTACTCGACGTACCGGCGGGCCTGATCGCGCACACTGGCGGCATCGAGGCCGGTGTCGGCGAAGGAGTACTCGTGCGCGCCGTGCTTGTCCGCCCGGTTCTCGGCGAGGAAGCGCGCGCATGCGGGCTTCGGCGTCCGGCGTGAGCTCGGCGCCGAGGCGGTCGTAGATCGTGCGAATGGTGCCGAACGGATCGGCCATGAACGCGCCGTAGTGCACGTCGACGACGCGGTCGGCCGGGATCGTGCCGTTCTCCCGCGCGGTCACCGAGCGGTCGAGCGAATCGAGGACGGGGCCGGACCAGTCGGCGGCGACGTCCGCCATCGTCACGTTGTCGCTCGCCGTCGCCTGCACGACGGCGAACAGCGACGACAGCGACGCGATGATCCGCAACGGATCGCGGTGCGTCTGGACGATGAACGCGTCCGGATACTCGGCCAGCAGCTCGGGCAGGGCCCACAGGTGGGCGCCGGTCTTGAGGACCCAGCGCCCGCCCGGGTTGCGCGACTGGAGCAGCTGCAGGAACCGCCGGTGCCACCGGTACGCGGGCGCCATGTCCGCCTCGCTCGTGACCCAGCGGAGGTACGACGGCAGGCGGAACTGACTGTTGAAGATCGCGCTGGCGAACTCGCCGCCCGTGATCACGATGCATTCCTGTCCCAGGCGCGCGCCCATCGGGTGCATCGACCGCAGCTCGGGGCGAACCTCGTACGCCAGGTCGATCCCGGCCTGCGACTCGTCGATGCGCGGATCGGTCTCGTAGGTGGCCGCCTCCGGCGGCGGGCAGGGGTGGTCGACCTCCCACGTGCGCGGGACGCGGTTGGCCGGGTCCTGGCCGAACAGGTCGTGCAGGATCGTCGAGCCGGTGCGGCCCATGCCGATCATGACGATCGGCGGCGTGACGTCCGCCTCGCCGATCTCGGGGTGGTGGCGATGCCAGTCGGTCACCTGCAGCCGGTTCGTCAGGTGCCCGAGCAGGACCATCGGCGCGATCGCCTCGCCGACCTCGTTGAGACGCGCCTCGTTCGCCAGCCCGTCGACCAGACGGTCGAGCCCGAGGCGGAACGTGTCGGCGCCGAAGTCGTCGAGGCCCGTCTGCTCGCACGCGGTCTCGATGAGCTCCTCTGCCGCCAGACCCGAGGCCATCGCCGGATCGTACGGGCTCGCGCCGGTCAGCTCCCGGTGATCGTGCCGAGGTTGAGGCCGTCCTCGCCGTAGGCGTTCTCGGGGTCGGCGCGCACCGCTTCGTCGAGCGAGTGGGCGTCGTCGCCGACGAGGATCCGCCACTTCCCGGCGCGCACGCCGTCGAGGATGATCGTCGCCGCCTGCTCGGCGGAGACCGGCGCGTTGTCGCGGAACATCTCGCCGAACATCTTCATGAGGTTCTGGATGTCGTCGTCCGAGAAGCCGTCGGTCGCCACGCCACGACGCGCCATCTGCGTGCGCGCCTCGTCGAGGTCGACGCCGAGGAGCTCGCGGCTGTTGAGCACGATGTCGGTGCCGATGTGGCCCGGCATCACGACCGCGACCTTGACGTGCGGTGCGTTGACCCGGAAGTCCTCCATGAGCGCCTCGCTGAACCCCTTCACCGCGAACTTCGCCGCGCTGTAGGCGGTGTGCGGGACGCCGGGGCCGAGCGACGCCCAGAACCCGTTCACGCTGCTCGTGTTGACGACGTACGCGTCGTCGCTCGCGACGACGAGATCGGCGAAGGCGCGCATGCCGTTGTAGACCCCGCCCCAGCAGACGGCGAAGGTCTTGTCCCACGCGTCGCGTGAGCCGGTGAGGAAGCTGTTGCCGCCACCGATGCCGGCGTTGTTGAACAACAGGTCGATGTGGTCGGTCTCGTGCTGCGCCACGACCTCGTCGCGGAAGCGGTTCATCTGCGCCTCGTCGGAGACGTCGGCGACGTGCGTCGTGATCCGCACGTCGGCGGGGGCGTCCTTCTCGGCCCGCCTCGCGGTCTCTTCCATGTGGTCGACGTTGACGTCGCACGTCGCCACCGAGCATCCGTCGGCCGCCAGCTGGATGACCAGCTCCCGGCCCATCCCGGTCCCGCCTCCGGTGACCACTGCCAGCCGACCTGCGAACGAATCCATGCGTCGACCCTAGCTGTGGGCGCGGACCGCGCTCGGGCCTCGCGTCGCCGTCCTCACACCTGCTGTGCTCCCGGCTTGCCCGATTCGACGACCCACGACGTGCCCGCCATCGGCTCGGCCTGCGGGCTGCTGGATGGTCGTGACGTAGCGGAACTCGGCGCGGAGTTGGGACCGCGTGGCGTCGACGTGCAGGTAGCCCTTGCTCGTGGTGTCGAACAGGTGGATCCACGGGTTGCGCAGCGCGCCGTCGATGTACTGCTGTGCGAGGTTCTCGGGCGACGTCGCCGGCGGCGCCACGAATTCCGTGCCGACCACGGGAGAGCCGTCCTTCTGGTAGTCGGTGCGCAGGTCGTCGACGGAGCTCGTGTGGGTGTCGCCGCCGAGGGTCACGAAGTTCTTGACCTTCGCCTTGTCGACGTGGCCGAGCAGACGGTTGCGCGCCGCGACATAGCCGTCCCACGAGTCGGTGCTGTAGCCGGACGACGACCCGTCCTCCGGCGTGTGGTCGACGGCGGCCATCTGGGTCTGTTGCGCGAGCACGTTCCATTGCGCGCCGGATCGGTCGAGCGTGCGTTGCAGCCACCGCTCCTGCTCCTTGCCCAGGATCGTGGCGTTGGAGTCGAGCGCGGCCGGGAGGAGGGAATAGCCGCCGGGTGGCGACGCCGGGCCCTGACCCTCGGTGGCGAGCGGCGTGCGGTACTGGCGGTCGTCGACGACCGGCAGCGTGACCAGGTCGCCGAAGCGGAACGACCGGTAGATCCGCATCGAGCCGTCGTTGCCCGGCGGCTTCGCCCGCACCGGCACGTTCTCCCACCACGCGCGGTACGCAGCCGCCCGCTTGGCGGGGAAGTTCGCGGCCTCATCCGGTGCGCGGGCCTTGCCGAGCTCTCCGGGGTGCATGCCGGCGTAGTTGTCCTCGACCTCGTGGTCGTCCCACGTCATGATCCAGGGCGCGGCAGCGTGCGCGGCCTGGAGCTGCGAGTCCGCATGGGCCGCGGCGTAGTGGCGCCGGAAGTCGTCGACGGTCACCGCCGGCGGCAAGCCGTGTTGGCGAACGCTGCCGAGGGGCAGCTCGTAGATGTAGTCGCCGAGGAACACCACGAACGCGAGGTCGTCCCGGCTCATCTGGTCGTACGCCGTGAAGTAGCCGGCCTGGTACGACTGGCAGCTCGTCACCCCGAACGTCGTGCGGTCGAGGCGACCGGACCCGGGCGCGGTGCGCGTCCGTCCCGTCGGGCTCACGTAGTCACCGACGCGGAACCGGTAGAAGTAGTCGTGTCCGGCATCCAGGCCGCGGGCGTCGACGTGCACCGAGTGCCCGAGGTCCGGGCCTGTGGTCCGCTTCCCCGAGCGGACGACCTTCCGGAACCGCTCGTCGGATGCGATCTCCCATCGGACCGGCACCTTGACCGGCGGCATGGGCTCCGGCGACGTCGGATCCACCGCCAGGCGCGTCCACAGGACGACCGAGTCGGGCAGCGGATCGCCGGACGCGACGCCGAGCTGGAACGGATCGGCGGGCAGCGCCGGTGTCCCGCCCATGCGACGAGCGCCCGCGCCCAGCAGCCGGCCGCCGGTGCCGATCGCGATGCCCACCCCTGCCAGCCCACCCAGGAAGGCGCGGCGGTCGATCTTGCTGCTCACGATGTCTTCCCCCGGGCGTGACTGTACGTCGCGCCCGCCTCTCGCCGTCCGTCCGCTTGTCCGATTCGTACCTGTCATGTCAATATGCCGCCCTGTAGTTGGACCAGGGCGGGCACACGACGGAGCGGAGACCGGTCGGATGAGCCCGAAGCGGGTCCTAGCGAACACCAGCCAAATGCCCCTCGTTCCGGCGCGAGCCGAGGTTCGTGCCCATGGCTGAGGGACGTCGCTACTCGTTCGAGGACGCGAGGGCGCGGCGCGCCCGCGAGCTCGAGGGGGAGCTCGACCTGCCGCGCCAGGTGATCAAGAGCGACGGCCGGCAGCAGATCACCGACGTCCAGCGCGTCAGCAGCGAGGCCCGTAACGGGCTCTCCCACGCGGCGGCGGAACCGACCGTCGGGATCCACTGGGGCGCAGCCCAGGAATGGGAGGAGCTCGACAGGACGGCGAGCGAGCGATCCTCCGAGCTCGAGCGGACCGGGGAGCAGCAACAGAGCGCGCTCGACCGGGCCTTCAAGGCGAAGGCCAGCGAGTTCGGTGGCATCGTGTCCGGCCAGACCGACGCGATCGAGCGAGCGTCGACGGACGCGCGGGAGAAGGTCGAGCAGGCCGCGGCGGCGGAAGCGCGGCGGATCGACGACCAGGTGGCCGCGTCGCAGAACGCCATGCGCAAGGCCGCCACCAAGGAGACCGCCGCCTTCGAAGAGTCGCTGCGGGCGCGGCTCGTCGAAATCGAGGACGCGCTACGGGCCCAAGCCACGCAGACCCGCTCCGACATGCGAAGGGCGGCCGACGAAGAGGCGGCCACCTTCGACAAGGTTGCAGGCAAGCGAGTCGCCGAGCTGCAGGATGCGGTCCGCGACCACTCGCAGCTGCTCGAGGAGTTCAGCCTCATCCACGCTTCGACGGCCGAGCAGCTCGAAGAGGCGCGCTCGCTCATCGCCGACCTCCACCAAGCAGCGCAGGAGCGTCAGGCGGACCTCGACGCCGAGAGCGCGAGCCAGGTGGCCATGGCGCCCGGTGGCGACGCGGCCCCGCCGGCCTCGACGCCCGACCTACGCGGCCTCGATCACGAGGGCCGGCCCGTCGGGATCGAGTCTCTCGCCGATGAGCGCTTCGCCGAGCTCGACGGGTACGTGGCACGCAGCGAAGCCGCCCAGCGGGCGCTCGAGGAGCGCCTCGCGGATCTCGAGGACGAGGTCGCGGAGTCGGCGGAGGCGTTGGAGGCGCGCGTCCCGAGCACCGAACCGTCGGCGGGGGTCTCGACCGAGCAGCTCGAGCGGGCGCTCGCCGCTTCCGCGTCCCGGTTCGAAGCGAAGCTGCGAGCGGCGGCGGACGAGCACGCGCGCAAGCTGGAAGCCGCGGGCGTGGTCACCAAGAACCAGCTCCTCGAAGCGCTCGCTCGCGCCGAGGACGGGCTGGCGCAGGCAGCCGAGGCGCGCGCGACCGAACTCGGCGGGATGATCGCGGCCGCGCGCGCCACGATCGAACGTGCGGCCAACAGCCGAGTGGAGAGCCTCGAATCGACGGCCGTCGAGCTGCGCGACGGGATCGAGGAGCTCCACAGCGACATCGCCGCCGCGCTCACCCAGAGCGGCGAAGCCCAAAGCGCCGCGCTCGACCGCGCCGCCGGCGACTGGCTCAAGCGCATGGACAAGAACGGGGCCAAGATCGGCCGGCGACGCCGGACTGCACCGGGCGCGGCGGCCGTCGTGCTCGCGATCGCCGCCGCGCTGGGCGGCACCATGTTCTTCCGGAGCGGCGGGTCCGATCGGCCCAGCGTGGCGCGTGCGGAATCGCCCTCCGGCCGGACCGCGCGCCGGCGACGTCGACGTCGACGTCGACACGCGGGAGACGCGTCGCAGATGGGCGACGTCGCGGCCGGGCTGTCGAGCATCGGCTGGCCGTCGGCGACGGCACCGCTCGGCTGGCGAGCACCGGCGACGGGATCGCCCTCGGGAACGAACGGCTCCGCCTCGTCGCCGTCGAACGGTGCGGGCACCGGTGCCGCTGCGCCCGGCGGTGGCGGTGGCGGCGGTCAGTCCGCGCCGCCGGCGACTCCGGGCCCGACGCAACCCCCGCAGACGCAGCCCCGCCGCCGCAGACGCAACCCCCGCCGCCGACGCTCCTCCCGCCCATCACCCTTCCCTCGCTCGGGACGCCGGTGTTGCCGGACTTGCGGTAGCGCTCCCGGTCAGCGAGGGCGCTTGGCGGCGGACTTCTTCGTCGTCGCCTTCTTCGCAGAGGACTTCTTCTTCGTCCCGCTCGCCTTGGTTGCGCCGGTCTTCTTGGCGGCGGTCTTCTTCGTGGCCCCGGTCTTCTTCTTGGCGCCGGACTTCTTCTTCGCCGGCTTCTTGGCGGTGCTCTTCTTGGCGGTGGTCGACCCCTTCTTCACCTTCTTCTTCTGCAGCGCGGCCTTCCCGGTGGCGTGCGTCTTGGCGACCTGCTTCTGGGCGCTCTTGCTCGCCTTGCGGACGGCCGTTTTCGCCTTCCCGGTGGCCTCGCCGATCGCCTCGCCGACGCGCCCCGCGATGCGCTCGACGGGGTTCTCCGGCTTGGCCCTTTTCTCCGTCGCAGCCACGGAACGTCACCTCCAGTGCGTGCCGATCGGTCGAGCACATCTACCCACATCTGCCTCGACCGAGGCAATAGATCACCAGGCGGCGGCGTAGCTCTCGTCGGGCCAGTTGACGACGCCCCGTTCCTTCAGGTCGGCCATGCGCGCGTCGTCGAGGCCGAGCCAGGCGAGGATCTCCTGCGTGTCCTCTCCTATACGCGGCGGCGGGCGGTGCGGCCGGAAGGGCGTGTCGGAGAAGTCGATGGTGTTCCCGAACTGGCGCATCGCGCCCATGATCGGGTGCTCGTAGTCGACGACCAGCCCGAGGCGGTCGTTGTCGGCGTCGAAGAGCACGAGATCGCCGCCCTTGGGGTCGATCGCGATCTCGTTCGGGACACCGGCGTCGTCGAGGTGGTAGCTCCAGCTCACCGCGGTGTGGGTCCGGAAGCGGAGCTCCAGCTGCGCCTCGGCGGTCGAGCGGTCGAGTGACGGGTCGACGCCGAGTGTCGTGCACAACGCGTCCCACTGCTCGGGCTTGAGCGCGGCGACCTGCAGCCAGCCGTCCTGGGTCTCGTACAGCCGGTAGGCGGGATCGACACCGGTCGTCTGCTGGTCGAGCCGTGGGCGCGGAACGGGCGTGCCGTCGGGCTTCACCATCGCGTCCGACGCGAACACCGCCCCGCCGTCCAGCAACGACGTCCACAGCTCCTGGCCCTCGCCGGTGCGCGCCCGGTGCAGGAGCGCGGCGAGCACGCCGACGACGCTGAGCATCGCGTTGGCGGCGTCGCACATCCCGAACCGGTAGTAGAGGGGGTCGTTGCCGTGCTGGGTCGCGCCCGCCTCGTACTCGAGGCCGGCCGCCGCCTGGTACAGCGGGTCGAGGCCGCCGAAGTGGGAGAGCGGCCCCTCGAACCCGTACGCGTACGTGTTGCAGTACACGATGTCGGGCTTCACGAGCTTGCACGCCTCGTAGTCGATCCCGAGCTTCGTGGCCGTGCCCTTGGTCATGTTGTGGTGCACGGCATCGGCCCGGCGCACGAGCTCCAACCCGAGCTCGCGGCCCTCGGGCACCTTGAGGTTGAGGGCGATGTCACGCTTGCCGCGCTGGCATCCGAAGAACGGCTTGCCGGCCATGCGCATCCCGTCGCCCGTCGCCGGCTCGACCTTGACGACGTCCATCCCGAGGTCGCCGAGGATCATCGGGCCGAACGGGCCCGCGAGGTACTGGCCGAAGTCGATGAGCCGCAGCCCCTCGAGCGGGCCGGCGCCGTTCGATCCGTCCGTCACGTCACGCGCCTCCACTCTCGACGCCGACCTCGCCCCACACCTCGGCGTTGTGCTCGCCGATCCGGGGCTGGGGGCCGCGGATCTCGCCCGGCGTGCCGAAGAGATTGATGGGCACGCCCACCTGGATCAGCGGTCCGAGGTCGGGATCGTCGACCGTGACCACCATGCCGTTCGCGTCGAGCTGCGGATGCGGATCGGCTGAGCGCCTCCTCCATCGTGATGATCGCCTCGACTGCGATGTTGTTCGCCAGGAACTCGTCGACGAGCTCCTCGCGCTTCCACTCCTTGAACGTGTCGCGACGCCGGGCGTTCATCAGCACCTGCTGCTGCAACGGCAGCAACCCCTCGAGCTCCTCGGCCGGCGGCGGCACGACGCCGAGGATCTCGTCCATGGTCTTCTTCGGCGGCAGGCCGCTCATGACGCTCACGTGCACGAACTCGCGGTCCGCGCACTCGAAGATCATCCCCTGATGCACGCCGGGCGGGTAGCTCTTGCCCATCAGCTCGTGGAAGGCGGCGTCCGCCTTCTCGATGTGCTGCCAGATCTGGGTCGTGTACAGGAACGCGCCCTGGAGCAGGCTCGTCGACACCTGCTGGCCGCGGCCCGTCCGCTCGCGGGCGATGAGCGCGGCGAGGATCCCCGACGGCACGAGGAAGATCGCGCCCATGCTCGGCATCGGCATGTGCAAGAAGATCGGCCCCGGCCGCCACCCCGGCTGCTCCCACTGCTGGCCCGACGACGCCTGCACGAGCGCGTCGTAGCCGGGACGGTGCGCGAGGCGGTGCCCGGGCGGGTACGCCGGCACCGAGCAGTACACGAGACGGGGGAGTTCGGCGCGCAGCGCGTCGTAGCCGACGCCGAGGCGGTCCATCACGCCGGGGCGGAAGCTCTCGACGAGCACGTCGGCGGTGGCGGCGAGCTTGCGGAAGGCGGCGACGCCGGCGTCGGACTTCAGGTCGCACGTGACCGACCGGCGCGAGCGCGTCCACACCTTGTAGCCGTCGTAGGCGCGGAACGGGTCGCCACCCGGCGGCTCGACCTTGATCACGTCCGCGCCCTGCTCGGCGAGCAGCAGCACCCCGAGCGGGCCCGCGATGCCCCACGACAGGTCGAGGATGCGGATGCCGTCGAGCGCGCCAGCCATGACGCGGTCAGCCTCGCGCACACCTGACGACCGTGTCAGGCGGCAGTGGGTAAGACTGCGCCGAGTCAGCGGCCGAGTCGAGGAGGCGACGAGATGCCGATCACGGGGGCGCACGCCCTGCTGTACACGTCCGAGCCGGAGCAGCTGCGCGCCGTGTTCCGCGACGTCTTCGGCTGGGACCACGTCGACGCCCACGACGGCTGGCTGATCTTCGCGTTGCCGCCCGCTGAGCTCGGTGTGCACCCGGGCGAGGCGCCGTCGCACCATGTGAGCCTGATGTGCGACGACATCGAGGCGACCGTCGCCGAGCTGCGCGCCAAGGGCATCGAGTTCCGGGGCGAGCCCGAGAACCAGGGCTTCGGCATCGTGACGATGATGGTGCTGCCCGGCGGTGTCGAGATGCAGCTGTACCAGCCCCGCCACCCGACGGCGATCTGACGCCGCCGGCCGCGCCGCGGCTCAGCGGATCGTCCAGCCGGCTTCCTTGAGCTCCTTGCACGTCGGGCAGATCGGGTAGCGGGACGGGTCGCGGGTCGGGACCCACTTCTTCCCGCACAACGCGACGATCGCCTCGCCGGTCACGTACGCCCGGGCGATGGCGTCCTTCTTGGCGTAGTGGGCGAAGCGGTCGTGGTCGCCCTCGTCGGTGCGCTCGCGCTCGGGCGCCTGCGTGGGCGTGAGCGTCTCCGTCTGCGTCACGAGGGCAGGGTAGCGAGCGGCTGACGACCCGCTGACACTCGGCTGAGCTAGGCATCATCCCGAGGGGTGATGCTGGTGGCCATGACGAGAGGACGATGGATGCGGATCGCCGCGGCTATCGCGGTCGCGGCCACGATGATCACGGTGGTACTCGCCGCTCCCGTCCGGCGCGGCGCAGGGTGGCGTGACGGTGAAGAACGACGTCACGTACCGCACCGTCGACGGCGAGCAACTCGGGCTCGACGTCTACCAACCGGCGAAGAAGGGCAAGAACCGGCCCGCGGTCGTCGTCGTGCACGGCGGCGGGTGGACATCAGGGCGACAAGGCGTGGTTCGCTCAGCAGAGCAACCAGCTCGCCGAGCGCGGGTTCGTGGCGTTCTCGATCAACTACCGGCTCGCGCCCGCGCATCCGTACCCGGCCGCGGTCGAGGACGTGGACGCGGCGGTCGAATGGGTGCGCAAGCACGCCAAGGAGTACGGCGTCGACGCCAAGCGGATCGGGGCGCTCGGCGGGTCCGCGGGTGGGCACCTCGTCGGCCTGCTCGCCACCGACGGTAAGGGATCGCTCAAGACCGGCCATCGAGTCGCGGCGGTGGTGTCGTGGTCGGGCCCGATGGACTTCGTCAGCCTCGCCCCGGCCGCCGCGACCAACGCCGGCAGCTCGATCAGCACGTTCCTCGGCTGTCTGCCCGACGCGTGCCCGGAAACCTACGCAGCCGCGTCACCCGTCACGCACGTCGACAAGACCGACTCGCCGACGCTCATCGTGAACTCGACCAACGAGCTCGTGCCCCAATCGCAGGCCGACACCATGAAGGCCGCGCTCGACAAGGCCGGCGTCGCCAACCAGGCGATCATCCTCCCCGGCCGCGCCCACTCGCGGGCGTACTCGAACCAGGTCTGGGACCAGACCGTGACCTTCCTCGAGAACTACCTGAAGAGATAGAACGTGCACGGCACGGCCCGAGGCGCCACTACGGTGCGCGGCGTGGCCGAGGACTTCCACACCCAGGTGCGATCCCGGGTCGAGCAGCTGCTCGCGCCGGGCGAGAGCCTCGAAGGCGTGTGCGCCGCCACCCAGCAGTCGGCGTTCCGCGGCGGCATGGTCGCCCTCGCGGTCACCGATCGGCGGCTCCTCGTCCAGCCCCTCGACCGCCACGCGCAGCCGAAGGGCGACGCCGTCTCGATCCCGCCCGACGAGCTCGCGACGTTCGACGCCGTCGGCCTCGGCGGCGAGTGGTACAACGCGGAGCCGTCGATGCTCGAGAACACCGCGCTCACCGTCCGCGTGAAGACGACCCGCGGCCAGAAGCTCAAGCTGCAGATGATGCGCGGGGGCGACGGGCTCCTCGGCCGGCTCGGCGGCGGCGACGCCCAGCAAGCCGGCATCGCCTCGCTCGCCACGTGGGTCCGGCAAAACCACCCCGAGGGCTGACGTGGACGAGCCGACGCTTTCCGTCACCGAGCTCAACACCACCATCCGCGACGCCATCCGGGGCGCGATCCCGGAGAACGTGTGGGTGCGCGGCGAGGTGCAGGGGCTGAGCGAGTCGCGCGCCGGGCACGTCTACTTCCAGCTCGTCGAGAAGGACGAGCGCCGCAACCGGGTGCAGGCGGCGCTCGACGTGGCGCTGTTCCGCAGCCACCTCATGACCGTCCACGCCGCGTTGCGCAAGGTGCCCGGCGTCGAGCTCGCCGACGACGTCGAGGTGCGCGTGAAGGGCCACATCGACGTGTACCCGCCGACCGGGCGGCTCCAGCTGATCATGACCGGCATCGACCCGGTGTTCACGGCCGGCGCGCTCGCCGCCAATCGTGACCGCGTCCTGCGTCAGCTCGAGGCCGAAGGCCTGCTGCGCGCCAACGCCGCTCACACGTTGGCGGAGGTGCCGCTACGCATCGGCCTCGTAACCAGCACCGCCAGCGCGGCGTACCACGACTTCCTCGAAGAGCTCGACGCCAGCGGCTTCGCGTTCCGCGTCGGCGTGTGCGACGTGCGCGTGCAGGGCGCCAACGCGCCCCGCCGGGTCGTGTGGGCGCTGCGGCGGCTCGCCCGCATCGCCGGCGCCTTCGACGCCGTCGTGGTCGTGCGGGGCGGCGGGTCCCGCGCCGACCTGGCGCCGTTCGACAGCGACGACGTGGCGCGCGCCATCGCCGCCATGCCGGTGCCGGTGCTCACCGGGATCGGCCACGAGATCGACCGCTCGCGTCGCGGACGAGGTGGCGCACACCGCGAGCAAGACCCCGACCGCGTGCGCCCAGGTGCTCGTCGAGCGGGTGATGGAGTTCGTCTACCGCCTCGACGACGTGTCGCGCGGAGTCGTGCACCACGCCCGTTCGAACTGCTCCCTCGCCCTGCGTGAGCTGCGCGACTCCGCCCGGCGCGCCCGGCGCGGTCCGCCGGCGGCGCTGACCCGCGAGCTGGCCGTGGTGGAGCGCCACCGCGTCCGGGCCGAGGAGCTCGGCACCCGCGCCGTCAAGCAGTCGACCGCGACGCTCGACGGCAGCGAGCGCACGCTCTCGTCTGCCGGCGGCCGTCTCGCCCGGGCCGAGGGCCGGCGGCTCGACGCGGCGGCAGCTCGGTTACGGGCCCTCGACCCGACGCGGGTGCTGGAACGGGGCTACACGATCACCCGTGACCGCGACGGGCAGGTGGTGAAGCGGACGGCGGCGCTGAGCAGCGGCGACCGCCTGCTCACCGAGTTCGCCGACGGGACTGCCGCCAGCGTCGTGCAAGAGGTAGACACGCGCGAGTCATGAGCACACCGGACGACGACGCGGGCGGCGGCCTCGGGTACGCCGAGGCGATGACCGAGCTGGAAGGCATCCTCGAGGAGCTCGAGGGCGACCACCTCGACGTCGACGTGCTCGCCGAACGCGTCCGCCGGGCCAGCGAGCTCATCAAGCTGTGCCGCACCCGCATCTCCCACGCCCAGGAGGACGTCAACCGCATCGTCACCGACCTCGAGGTGTTCGAGAGCGAGCTCGGCGGCGCGCCGACCGTCGACGCCGATCCGGACGAGGACGAGCTCGACGGCGACGTCGCCGCCCACGAGGGCGACGAGCTGTTCTGAGGGAGATTTGATGGACGACTGGCCCGCGCTGCCGTACGACGACTGGCGTGACACCCGCGACACGCTGCACATGTACACGCAGATCGTCGGCAAGCTCCGGCTGGCGCGGTCGCCGTTCGAACCGCAGTGGGCGAACGTGCCGCTGTACGTCACCGCCCGGGGCCTGACCACCTCACCCGTGCCCGACGGGCTCCGCACCTTCGACGTGGAGTTCGATCTCGTCGACCACCGGCTGGTCGTGCGCGCCAGCGACGGCGGTATCGAGGAGCTCCCGCTGCGTCCGCGCGCCGTCGCCGACTTCTACGAGGACGTGATGGGCGCGCTCGGCCGGCTCGGGATCGACGTCACCATCTCGCCCGGGCCGTCCGAGGTGCCCGATCCGATCCCGTTCGCCGAGGATCGCGTGCACCACTCCTACGAGCCGGCGGACGCCAGACGCTTCTTCCACGTGTTGTCGCAGGTCGACGTGGTCCTGAAGGAGCACCGCAGCAAGTTCAACGGCAAGACACCACCCGCCCACTTCTTCTGGGGCAGCTTCGATCACGTCGTGACCCGATTCTCGGGGCGGCCCGTCACGCCTCCCGAGAGTGCCGACACGATCACGCGCTACGGCGGCGACGCCGAGCAGATCTGCGGTGGCTTCTGGCCGGGCCACCCCCAGTACCCGAGCGCGGCGTTCTTCGCCTACGGATATCCCAAGCCCGACGGCATCGAGCAAGCGTCGATCGGACCCGAGGGAGCGGCTTGGAACAGCGAGATCGGCGAGTTCCTGTTCCCGTACGACGCGATGCGGGCGGCGCCCGATCCGCGACGCGCCACTCTTGGAGTTCCTCGAGAGCACCTACGACGCGTGCGCGCAGCAGATGGGCTGGAGCTCCGACCTCACCCGCTTCGAAGCGCCGTCGTGAGCGCTACGACGTCGCCGCGATCCGGCCCATGGCGCCCGACTGGTAGTCGTCGAACGCCTGCACCAGCTCGTCACGGGTATTCATGACGAACGGGCCGTAACGAGCGACGGGCTCGCGCAGCGGCACGCCCGAGATCACCAGCACGTCGAGCGGGCCCTCGAGGTCGTCGGGCCCCTCGACGTGCACGTCGCCGTCGTCGCCGGCGAACAGCACCAGCTGCGATTCGGACGCCGGCGCATCCTCGTCGCCGAACTGCCCGCGTCCCCGGATCACGTACGCGAACGCCTGGTGCCCCGAGGGGATGGGGACGTCGACCGAAGCGCCGAGCCTGCAGCGTGACGTGCAGGTACACGATCGGGCTGTGCGTCTCGACCGGGCCGCGCACGCCGAACACGTCACCGGCCACGACCTTCACCCGGGCGCCGGGGACGGGCTCGGTCACCGGGATCTCGTCCGACTTGATCTCCTGGTACCGGGGCGGCGACATCTTGTCGGCGCGGGGCAGGTTCACCCACAGCTGGAGCCCGTGGACGCGGCCGCCCTCGCGGCGGATGCGCTCGGCCGGCAGCTCGGAGTGCACGATGCCGGCGCCCGCCGTCATCCACTGCACGTCGCCGGGGCCGAGGTAGCCGCCGCCACCGCTCGAGTCGTGGTGCTCGAAGGCGCCTTCGAGCATGTACGTGACGGTCTCGAATCCCCGGTGCGGATGGTCGGGCGCGCCGACGGCCTCGCCGGGCCCGTAGTCCTGCGGGCCCATGTGGTCGAGGAGCAGGAACGGATCGACCATGTCGAGTTGGCCGGTGGGGAACGTCCGCCGCACCACGAAGCCGCCGCCCTCGACGGTCCGCGTGGCGGGAACGACCTTCGCTACGGAGCGATGCTGCGTCATACCGGCTTCAAGGCCGGCCGGGCGTCGCCTATTCCGCCGGCGCCATCGCGTTGACGGCTCCCGGCGAGCGCGTCCTCCCACGGCCAGTTCCAGAGGAAGTGCTTGTTCACGTCGTCCATCTCGTTGTACATCCACCAGTAGAAGTAGACGCCGCAGGAGAAGATGCTGGCCACGATGCGGCCGGCGTAGTTCTGCTTCCCCTTCTGCCGGGACGGGTCGGGGGCGGGCACGTTCTGTCCCAGCCGGGCGAAGACCGCGCTGAGCTCGGCCTCGATCGCGCCTTCGGCCTGGTCGTGCTTGATGAGGTCGCCGTCGAGGAACACGAACCCGACGAAGTACGCGATCGACGTGAGGATCGCGATGATCACCCAGATGCCGGGGTCGCGGAACTCGGTCGTCAATCCGCGCATGACGGCCACGTTGGCGGCGATGCGCTCGAAGTTCGGCCGGAGCTCTTCGGCCACGCCCTGCTCGGCTCGCCCGTTGCCACGCGAGCTCGGTGGCCGACTCGAGCAGGTCGAGGCGGCGGCGGTTGTGGTCGCGCATGCGCTTCATCAGTTGGTAGAAGACGTAGAAGCCGAAGATCCCGCACGTGATGATGGTGAGGAAGATCACCATCCCGATGCCCTCGAAGTAGTAGTCGGTCTGGGCGCGGGCTCCGTAGGCCATGCGGAATCGCTCGACCGGCGTCAACGACGGCGGCGGGACGGCGGGCTGCTGCGGGGGCGGCGGCGTCGCCGGCGGCGGAGGCGGAGGTGAGGCGGAGGCGGCGGAGGGGGTGGCGTCGTCGTCATGGGCGCGCACCCTACTCACGGCGCGACCATGATGCGTGCGTCGCGGTGCCGTGCTGGTCGCCCTCGTCGGCTCGATTGCCGTCGCGTGCAGCGCTTCGACCGGGCGTTCGTCTACCAAGCCGCGGCCGACGGGGGCTACGGCTCCGCACACGACGGCGGCGGGAGGCGCGGTCCCCTCCACCCTGCCCGAAGGCGCGTCGCCCGGGACGACCGTCGTCCTCGGTCTCCCCGTCGACGGGGTCACGCGCACGTACCGACTGCACACGCCGGCCGCGTTCGACCCGGGCCGGCCGGCGCCACTCGTCGTCGTGTTGCACGGCGCGATGGGCAACGCCGCCCGCGTCGAGACCCGGTACCACTGGAATCCACTCTCCGATCGAGACGGGTTCTTCGTCGTCTACCCGCAGGGCTCGCTCGACCAGTGGAACGCCGTCCTCGACTCTCGTGTCGACGACGACGTGAGTTATCTCACCGCGCTGCTCGACCACCTCGAGGGCTCCTTCCCCATCGACAGGACGCGCGTGTACGTCGCCGGGATGTCCAACGGCGCGGCCATGGCGTACCGGATCGGCTGCGCGCTCTCGGACCGCGTCGCGGCCGTCGCGCCGGTCGAGGGCTCGTCGTCCGGTTGTCAGCCGTCGCAACCGGTGTCGATGGTCGTCGTGCACGGCTTGGCCGACCAGACCGTGACGTTCGCGGGTGCGCAACGGTCGCTAACAGCGTGGCGCGAGTACGACGGCTGTCCGGCCGACGCGCAGGTCCAGCCCGCGGGCCCGGTCACGCACAGCACGTGGGCGCCGTGCGCCACGGGCACGACCGTCGAGCTGTACACGGTCGACGGCGGCGGCCACGAGTGGCCCGGGTCGTCGCCGCCGCTCGCCGGTCACGACCCGCCCAGCCCCGACCTCGACGCCACCCAGGTGATCTGGGACTTCTTCCGCCGCCAGGCGCGACCATGATGCGTGCAGTAGAGCGACAACTGTCATGGCTCTAGTGCACGCATCGGAGGAGCGAGCCATGGCCGACGAGTACACGCCGACGCCGGAGGACCACTTCACGTTCGGGTTGTGGACGGTCGGCAACCGCGGTCGTGACCCGTTCGGGCACGAGACCCGGCCGCCGCTCGACCCCGTCGACACCGTCGCCAAGCTCGCCGAGCTCGGCGCCTACGGCGTGAACTTCCACGACGACGACCTCGTGCCACCCGGCTCGACACCGGCAGAGCGCGAGCAGATCGTCAAGCGGTTCCGGCGCGCCCTCGACGAGAGCGGCATGAAGGTGCCGATGGCGACGACCAACCTGTTCTCGAACCCGGTGTTCAAGGACGGCGCGTTCACCGCCAACGACCCGCAGGTGCGCAAGCTCGCGCTCCGCAAGACCCTCGACGCCATCGACCTCGGGGCCGAGCTCGGCGCCGAGGTGTACGTGATGTGGGGCGGGCGCGAGGGCGTCGAGTGCGACGCCGCCAAGGACGTCCCCACCGCGCTCGACTGCTACGCCGAGGCCGTCAATCTGTGCTGCGACTACATCGTGGATCGCGGCTACGAGCTCGACATCGCCATCGAGCCCAAGCCGAACGAGCCACGCGGCCACCTCTTCCTTCCCACCGTCGGGCACACGCTCGCGTTCATCCACGAGCTCGAGAATCCTGAGATGGTCGGGCTCAATCCCGAGCTCGCGCACGAGACGATGTCGGGCTTGTCGTTCCACCACGGCGTCGCGCAGGCGCTCTGGGCCGACAAGCTGTTCCACATCGATCTCAACGGGCAGTCGCCCGGCAAGTACGACCAGGACTTCCGCTTCGGCTCCGAGGCCGTCCGCGACGCCTTCTACCTCGTCAAGCTGCTCGAGGACGCCGAGTGGGAGGGCATGCGCCACTTCGACGCCCACGCCTACCGGACCGAGAACGTCGACGGCGTGTGGGAGTTCGCCCGCGGCTGCATGCGGACCTACCTCATCCTCAAAGCGAAGGCGGCGCGGTTCAGCACCGACCCGGACATCGCGGACGCGCTGCTCGAGGCGCAGGCCGACGGGCTCGCCGAGCGGATCTTCCCCGACGGCTACTCGTCCGAGGCGGTGGCGCGGCTGCGCAGCGAGCAGATCGACGTCGATGCCCTCGCCGCCCGGGGCTGGGGGCACGAGCGCCTCGACCAGCTCGTCACCGAGCTGCTCCTCGGCGTCCGCTGAGCCACCTGCCGAACGGCGCGTAACGCGCGAATCGCCCGCGGCGCGTCACACCGCTACGAATCCGCGCCCCGAAACGTGCTTCACTGTCTCGGTCGCGAAGCCCGGGTCGACGCAGGAGGCTGGTGGCACTCGTCCTCGGGGTGGACTCGTCCACCCAATCGACGAAAGTCGAGATGCGCGACGCCGACACCGGCGAGCTCGTCGGGTCCGGCCGCGCCGCCCACCCCGCTACGTTCCCGCCCCGCAGCGAGCAGGACCCGGAGTCCTGGCGGGAGGCGCTGGTGGAGGCCCGACGCCGGGCCGGCACGCAGGCGGTCGTCGCGATGGCCATCGCCGCCCAGCAGCACGGCCTCGTCGCCCTCGACGACCGCGCCGAGGTGATCCGACCCGCCAAGCTCTGGAACGACACCGAGTCGGCGGACGACGCGCAGTGGCTCGTCGAGCAGCTCGGCGGCCCGGAACCGTGGGTCGAGGCGTGCGGTTCCGTGCCGGTGGCGTCGTTCACGATCAGCAAGCTCTCGTGGCTCCACCGGTGCGAGCCGGAGAACTTCGACCGCCTCGCCCGGGTGCTGCTCCCGCACGACTGGCTCACGTCCCGGATGAGCGGACGGTTCACGACCGACCGGGGTGATGCCTCCGGGACCGGCTACTGGTCGCCGGCCGAAGAGCGCTGGCGCACCGATCTCCTCGAGGTCGTCGACGACACCAAGGACTGGGACGCCTGCCTGCCCGAGGTGCTCGGCCCCACCGAGGTGGTGCGTGAGCGCGAGGGCGTGATGATCGCGCCCGGTACCGGCGACAACATGGCCGCCGCGCTCGGCGTCGCGCTGGAACCGGGGCAGGTCGCGATCTCCATCGGCACCTCGGGCACCGTGTACACGGTCAGCAACGCGTCGGTCACCGACCCGAAGGGCTACGTCGCCGGGTTCGCCGACGCCACCGGCCGGTACCTGCCGCTGGTGTGCACGCTCAACGGGATGCGCGTCATCGACACGTTCGCCCGGCTGCTTCGCGTCGACCTGACCACCTTCGACGAGCTCGCGCTGGCCGGCGAGCCGGGCGCAGGCGGGCTGGTGCTCCTCCCGTACCTCGACGGCGAGCGGACGCCCAGCCTGCCCGAGGCGTCGGGCACGATCGCGGGGCTGCGATCCGACGTGACGCCGGAGCAGGTCGCGCGCGCTGCCGTCGAAGGCGTCGTGTGCGGGTTGCTCGACGCGCTCGAGGCGCTGCGCGTCGGCGGCGTCAAGGTGCGGCCGGCCGACGGCACGCTGCTCCTCGGCGGCGGCGCCCGCCTGCGCTCGGTCCAACGTGTGCTCGCCGACCTCACGCGCTGCTCGATCGTCGTGCCGCGCGGCGAGCCGGTCGCGACCGGCGCCTGCGTCCAAGCGGCAGCCGTGCTGCAGCAGACGCCGCCGGACGAAGTCGCGGCGGCATGGCACCTCGGCGCAGGATCCTCCATTGAACCGGATCTGAGCGTCGACACCCGAGCGATGCGCAGCGCGTACGCGGCGCTGCGTGATAGGTACTACGCCACCTCATGAGCACTCGTCGCCGTCGGTTCACGCGTGTCGCCGCCGTCGCGGTCGTGGCCGCGGCCGTGCTGGGAATCGGCGCCGGCGTGACGCCCGCCGCGGGCGCGCCGGACGCGCCGAAGCCGCCGACCCTCCGCGTGCTCGTCACCAACGACGACGGCGTCGGCGGCCCCGGGGATCGACGCGCTCGTGCAGGGTCTCCGCAAGCTGGATCGCGTCCAGGTGACCGTCGTCGCGCCCGCCGACAACAAGAGCGGGACCAGCGACATGACGACACCAGGGGCGCTGAGCACGACCCAGACGACGACGCGAGCGGCTATCCCGCCATCGCCGTGCAGGGCTTCCCGGCCGACACCGTGAACTTCGCGCTGGACGGCGGCATCCCGACCAAGCCGCAGCTCGTCGCCTCCGGCATCAACGCGGGCGCCAACCTGGGCCCTGTCACGAGCATCTCGGGCACGGTCGGCGCGGCGCGCACTGCCGTTCGCCGCGGCGTGCCGGCGGTGGCGATCAGCCAGGGCACGACCGAGGGCGTGGAGCCCGACTATCCCGCAGGTGTGCGCCAGGCCGTCACGTGGGTGAAGGAGCACCGCAAGGCGCTCACCAAGAAGAACCCGAAGCCTCCGACCGAGGTTGCGAACATCAACGTGCCGACGTGCCCGACGGGAAGGTGCGCGGGCCGATCGACGTGCCGTCGGCGACCGGCGGTGACATCACGCAGCCGCCGAACTGCGCGTCGAAGGTGAAGAACCCTTCCGACGACGTCGTCGCGTTCGTGAACGGCTACGCGCCGCTGAGCCCGGTGCCGCCCGGCTGACGAACGCCTACTCGGCGTTGTGGAAGATGATCCCGAGCGTGGTGCGCTCGCCGGTGTGGACGGTGCTCACGCCGTGCCGCATCGCGACCCGCTTCGGTCCCCGCTTGCCCGGCACGGGCCGGTCTCTGCGTCGGGAAGAGCAACGCCTCGCCCGCGCCCGAGGCGCGCCACCACCGGACGGGACTGTGCTCGGGGTCGCTGCTCCACGAGGACGTTCTCGCCCCCGGTGAAGTCCTCGTCCGGCGCGCTCAGCATGATCGTGACCTGCAGCGGGAACGCGACCTCGCCGTAGAGGTCCTGGTGCAGGCAGTTGTACCCGCCGGCCCAGTAGCGAAGCAGCAGCGGCGTCGGCCGGTGCTGCCCGGCCGCCGCGCACACCTCGACGAGGCCGTCGAGCGTGTCGGGGAACGACGTCCGTGCCGAGCTGGTCCGCCCACTCGGTTGGCGATCTTCGCCAGCGGCTCGTACAGCTCGACCCGGAGCCGCTGCACGACTCGCGGGAAGCGGGTCGGCGAAGTACCGGTACGTGCCCTCGCCGAAGGCGTGGCGTGACATCACGATCGTGCTGCGGAAGGCTTCGTCGACGTCGAAGAGGTCGCTGAGCTCGCGGCACTGCTCCTCGTCGAGCAGCGGCGGCGTCACGGCGAAGCCCCACCGGTCGAGCTCCCCGCCGAGCGCGGGCCAGTCGAGCTCCGAGACTCGAACGACGTCGGCCTTCGTCATGCGAACCCTCGCACGTGCGCGCACCGGGAGAAGTGAGACAGCCTATGACCGTGACCGGCGCACTCGATCGAGGTCGGGAGTCGTTCCGGCGACAATCGTGGGCCGATGCCTACGCACAGCTGGCGGCGGCAGATCGCGACGCGCCGCTCGAGGTCGCCGACCTCGAGATGCTGGCCGCGGCCGCCTCTCTCGCCGGCGACGACCCGGCCAGTTCCGATGCCTGGGTCCGGGCGCACCAGGAGTACGTGCGCGCCGGCGATCCGGCGCGGGCGGTCCGGTGCGCGTTCTGGCTCGTCCTGGGTCTCATGCTGCGGGGTGAGTTGGCACCCGCCGCCGGGTGGCTCGCCCGCGGACAACGCTTCGCCGGCGACGTCGAAGGCCACGCCGAGGAGGGGTGCCTGCTTCTCGGGGACGCGGTCCAGCTCATGTTCGTGGGCGATGCCGAGGGAGCCAACGCCTCTACAGCCGCGCGGCCGAGATCGGCGTCCGCTTCGGCGACCCGGACGTCACGGCGATGGCGCGACTCGGTGAGGGTCAGACCGCGATCATGCTCGGACGCACCGCCGACGGCCTGACGCTGCTCGACGAGGCCATGGTCGCGGTAACGGCCGACGAGGCGTCGGCGACCATGACCGGCCTCGTCTACTGCGCCGTGATCGAGACGTGCCAGGAGATCTTCGACGTTCGCCGGGCGCGCGAGTGGACGACGGCGTTGAGTCGGTGGTGCGAGTCGCAGCCCGAGCTCGTGCCGTACCGCGGCCAGTGCCTGGTGCATCGGGCCGAGATCCTGGAGCTGCAGGGAGACTGGCCCGACGCGATCGACGAGGCCCAACGCGCCTGCGAGCGCCTCGCCGAGCCCCCGCACCCGGCCGTCGGCCGGGCGTTCTACCGGCGCGGCGAGCTCCAGCGTCTGCGGGGTGAGTACGACGCGGCCGACCACTCGTATCGCGAAGCCAGCCGGTACGGGCAGTCGCCACATCCGGGGCTCGCGCTGTTGCGCTACGCGCAAGGCCAGGTCGACAGCGCCGCGACCGCGATCCGGCACGCGCTGAGCGAAGCGCAGGACCGACGTCAGCCGAAGCAGGCTGCTCGGTGCGTCGGTCGAGATCGCGCTGGCCGGCAACAATGTGCACGCGGCGCGCACGGCCGCCGACGAGCTCGGACGCATCGCCGTCGAGTTCGGGGCGCCGCTCCTCGTCGCGTCTGTCCGACCACGCCCACGGCGCCGTCCTGCTCGCGGAGGGCGACGCCGCGGCCGCGCTCGAGCCGCTGCGGCGAGCGTGCACGCGGTTGCAGGAGCTCGACGCGCCATACGACGTCGCCCGAGTCCGCGTCCACATCGGGCTGTCGTACCGCGCCCTCGGCGACATCGACACGGCCGAGATGGAGCTGGACGCCGCCCGCGCTGCGTTCGAACGCCTGGGTGCGGCGCCCGATCTGGCCCGGGTCGAGGAGCTGACCGGCTCCGCGGCCTCCCAGACGGCGGCCGGGCTCACGCCACGCGAGGTGGAGGTGCTCCGGCTCGTCGCCACAGGAAAGACGAACCGCGCCATTGCCGCCGAGCTCTACCTCAGCGAGAAGACCGTGGCCCGGCACGTGAGCAACATCTTCACCAAGCTCGGCGTCTCGTCGCGGGCGGCGGCGACGGCGTACGCCTACCAGCACGACCTCGCCTAGGCGCCGCGTACACAGAATTACCCACGCGCCCTCGCCGTCGAATTGGTCCATTCCGGCGATGCGACGCGGCGCCGGCTCGATCATCGTCGTCACCATGACGACGACATCCGAGACCAAGACCATCGAACAGGCGACCGCCGAGCGGCTGAGCGAGCGGTTCCACGACGCGTTCCGGACCTTCGAGGCCGGGGACGACGCCTTCACGCCCGACGTGTTCTGCGACCTGAACATGCCCGAGTGGCGCTTCCAGCTGCAGGGGCGAGACGCATTCGCGGCCCAGCTCGAACGCATCAACGAGGGTCCTTCCAAGGTCGAGGTCCTGCGGACCGTGCCGACGACCTCCGGGTTCGTGACCGAGCACGTCGAGCACCAGGACGTCGACGGCGAGGACCATTCGGCGCGCCGCCTCATTCTCTGCGAGGTCGTGCGGGGGAGGATCGCGGAGGTCACCGTGTACTGCACCGGCGAGTGGAACGACGAGCTGCGCGCCCGGCACGCCGCCGAAGCGCCGATGATCCGGCCGTGAGCGCATCCGTTGCGCGGGCGCGGATGCTCGCCGGGCTGCCGATCACGGAACGGGTGCTCGACGTCGACGGCGTCGAGACGACCGTCCTCGAAGCCGGCGACGGACCGCCGCTGCTCCTGCTGCACGGCGGCATCGAGTGCGGAGGCGCGTACTGGGCGCCGGTCATCACTCGCCTCGCCGAGACGAACCGTCTCGTCGTGCCCGACGTGCCCGGGCCTCGGGGAGTCCGCACCCGTCGAGCGGCTCGACGACGACACATTCGGCAATTGGCTCGACCGGCGTGCTGGAGCAGACGCAGTGCCGAGCAGCCGACCCTCGTCGCCCATTCGCTGCTCGGCAGCACCGCGGCGCGCTTCGCCGTCGGACGCGGCGACCTCCTGCGGGGACTCGTCGTGTACGGCGCCCCCGGCGTCGGGCCGTACCGCATGCCGATGCGTCTTCGATACGTGGCGATCCGCTTCGGCATCCGTCCGACCGCCCGCAACGCCGAGCGGTTCGACCGCTTCGCGCTCCTCGACCTCGACGCCAATCGCCGCCGCGACCCCGAGTGGTTCGCCGCGTTCGATGCGTACGCGAGGTCGCAAGCCACCTTGCGGCACGTCAAGCGGACCATGAGCAGGCTGATCGCGGCCGAGACGAAGCAGATCCCCGACGCCGACCTCCGTCGCATCGCGGTGCCGACGACGCTGCTCTGGGGCCGCCACGACCGGATGGTCCCGCTCGCCCTGGCCCAGGGCGCAGCGGAACGCCTCGGCTGGCCGCTCCACGTGGTCGACGGCGCCGCTCACGCACCGCACATGGAACAGCCCGACGCGTTCGTCGCCGACGCTCTCGCCGATCGTGAACGCGTCGAGCGAAAGGAGAGCGTGACCATGGAGACGACGATCATCAGCGACCTCGAGCGCATCGAAGGTCCGGTGCTGCATCCGGCGTGACGACGGTTGGGACGATGCCGTTCTCATCTGGAACGGCATGGTGGACAAGACCCCAGAGCTCGTCGTGCAGCCGAAGTCGGCGCGCGATGTGGCGGCGGCGGTCGCGTTCGCCGCGGAAGCACGAGGTGCTCCTCGGCGTCAAGGGCGGTGGCCACAACATCGCCGGCACCGCCATCCCCGACGGCGGCCTCATGATCGACATGTCCCGCATGCGCGATGTCACCGTCGACGCCGAGGCGAAGCTCGCCCACGTCGAGGCGGGATGTCTCCTGCAGGACGTCGATCGCGCGACGCAGGAGCACGGCCTGGCGACCGTCCTCGGCTTCATCTCCGAGGTCGGCGTCGGCGGCCTCACGCTCGGCGGCGGGCTCGGCTACCTCACGCGCCGCTTCGGGTGGACCGTCGACAACCTCGAGGAAGTGGAGATCGTCACCGCCGACGGCTCGGTGCGGACCGCCAACCGTGAGGAGCACTCCGACCTGTTCTGGGCGGTGCGGGGTGGCGGCGGAAACTTCGGCGTCGTCACGAGGTTCACGTTCCGCCTGCACGACATCGGGCCGATCGTGTTCGGCGGGCTGATCGCATGGCCCTTCGACCGCGCCGACGACGTCCTCGCCGCGTACCGGAAGCTCACCGCCGAGGCACCCCGCGAGCTCTCCGCGTGGCTCGTGCTCATGCGCGCCCCGGCGGAGCCGTTCGTGCCAGAGGAGTACCACGGCAAACGGTGCTGCGTGATTGCCGTTTGCTACAGCGGCGATCCGGACGCGAAGGACGCCGCCATCGCCCCGATCCGCGAGATCGGCGATCCCGCCGTCGACCTGCTGCAGGAGTGGCCCTACACGATGCAGCAGTCGTTCCTCGACGACAGTGAGCCGAAGGGCATCCACGCGTACTGGAAGACCGAGTACCTGGCGGAGCTGCCGGAGAACCTCCTGCCGATCTTGCGCGACCTGGCCGCCGACTGTCCGATCCACGACGCGCAGATCGGGCTCCTCCACCTCGGCGGCGCGCTGAACGAGCGGGACTGGGACGACGGCGCCGTCGGCAACCGCGACGCGCAGTACGCCATCGGGGTGAACGGCTTGTGGGAGCCGGGCGAGCCCGACGCCGACGCGTTCCGCCGCTGGATCCGCGCCGGCTGGGAGCGGGTCCGACCGTTCGCGACGGGCGGCAACTACGTCAACTTCCAGACCGACGACGACGACCAGCTTCCGGCCGACGCCTACGGCAAGAACTACGAGCGACTCCGGCGCGTCAAGGCGACGTACGACCCCGACAACCTGTTCCGCGTGAACCGCAACATCCCACCTGCGGGATAGCCTGCGCGCATGTCGCAGCCCGATCATCCAGGCGAGTCGGCACAGATCGCGGAGTTCGTCGCATCCGCATGGGAGCGACATCGGGAGCTCCTCTTCGAGGGCCAGCGTGCGGTCTCGGAGTGGCTCGTCGACCGAGTCGATCCCCGACCGGGCCAGACGATCCTCGAGCTCGCCGCGGGGCCGGGGGAGACGGGCTTCCTCGCCGCCGAGCGCGTCGGGGCGGACGGCCGTCTGATCTCGACCGATCTGTCCGCGGGGATGATCGACGCTGCCCGGCGGGGCGCCGAGGCCCGCGGTCTCGGGAATGTCGAGCTCCGCGTCATGGACGCACAGCAGATCGAGCTGCCCGACGAGAGCGTCGACGGCGTGCTCTCGCGGTTCGGCGTCATGCTGATGCCCGATCCGGGGGCTGCCGTGCGCGAGGCGAAGCGTGTCCTCCGCGACGGCGGTCGGCTCGCCTACGCGGTGTGGGGTCCACCGGATCGCAATCCGTGGCTGGCCCTGTTCGCGGGCGCCATGCTCCAGACCGGGCACGCGCCGCCCGGTGATCCGTTCGGTCCGGGTGGGGTGTTCTCCCTTGCGGAGCCGAACGCCAACCGGGCGTTGCTCGAGGGCGCCGGATTCTCGGAGGTGCGGATCGAGGAGATCCCCGGCGCGATGAGGTACGAGGACTTCGACCACTACTGGACGGTGCAGAGCAGCGTGTCGGGCCCGTTCGCGGTCTTGGTTCAGTCGCTTCCCGCCGGCGACGTGGACGCCATCAAGGGAGTGCTCGAGCCGAGCGTGGAGCCGTTCTCGACGGAGGACGGATTGCGTATCCCGTCGTTGGCGATCGGGATCAGCGCGCGGTAACCGACCCCCCTGGCCTGGCAGAATCTGCTCTCGGAGGTGATTCGCCAGTGGCAGGGGTCCGAGAGGAGCAGGACGCGACGACGCTCGAGGCGGTCGCCGACTACGACCCGGAGAACCTGTTCCACCTGAACCAGAACATCAAACCCGCTCGCTAACGCTTCGGGCTCAGGTCGGCGCAGGTGCGTTCGTCTGGGAGGAGCGGCCGGAACGTCACGGTGTACGTGGCGCCGGCCGACTCCCAGGCGTCGCCTTCGTGTGCGGTGCGCGCCACGTCGAGTGCTCTCGCGAGGTCGGCGCCTGTGTGCACCGCGCATTCGGCCCCGGCGAGGTCGCCGAGCGGCCAGGCATGCGTCTCGCCGTCGGACTGCGTCCGGCGGGCGCGACGAGCACCGCGAGCGCGGTCGGCTCGTAGCGCCGCTCGCTCCCGGCCACGACGTCGTCGCCGAGCGCGCCGGCGTCGCCGGCCAACTCGATGAACTGCTGGAGTCGATCGGCGTTGCTCGCTCTGCTCGGGCGTGACGCCGCTGACGCGGCCCCTGAAACCCGAGCGCGTACACGTCCACCCGCCGCGTGAGCCGTCGGCGCGCACCGTCACGGTCGTCGTCGCCTGGTCGGTGACGCCGGGATCGCCGTAGTCGGGCACGGCGTCGTCGAGGAGCCCGGCGGCGCGAGCCGTCGTCGAGGATGCGTGCGAGCCCGGCACCGGTGACGCGGAACTCCTGGAGGTTGGGGAGCGCCGGCCCCGGGTACTCGCAGCGTGGTCGGGCCCGGTGACGACCACCCGCCCGTCGCCGAAGACGCTGAGCTGCGGGAGGTGCGCCGGCCGCCGCGACTCCGCCGTGAACCCGCCCTCGGTCACGACCCGCACGACGACCTCGTCGGCGCCGGTCGGCGGCCGGGGCGGGCCCGTCTCGCCCGGGCTCGACGAGCTCCCGCCGCACGCCGCGAGCGCGACGGTGGCCGTCAGCGCGGCCACGGCGGCGAGACGTCTCATGCCCGGTCAGACGAACCTGATCCCTCTCCGGTTCCCGCCTCGGCGCGGGCCCGGCGCTTCCGCTGCCAGCGGATCCCGCCGTTGATGGCGGCGAGGAGCGTGTCGTTGTCGCGGGACAGCCGGTTGTGCACGTATCGCTCGAGACCGAGGCGGCGCATCCACGGGTTGAACGTCTCGTAGCGCTCGGTGAAGTGGATGCGGGTGCGGCCGTCGCCGAGGTCCTCGAGGCGCTGGAACCCCTCGGCGCGCGACCACAGCGGCTTGCCGATGGCGTCGTAGCGCCACGACTCGTGCAGCTTCACCTCGGTGAGCCACTCCCACGACTGGCCGACGCCGCCCGACAGCAGGAACCGCGGTACCGGGAACGTGCAGTGGCGCACGAGCCCGTTCCCGACCTCGTCACCCGGGTGGAGGATGTCGATCGTCCCGATCTTGTTCTTCGGCCGGTCGTCGCCGCGGTACCAGAAGACCTCCCACACCTCTTCCGGCGGCGCGTCGACGTCGATCGAGAACGAGTGCTCCTGCATGGGCGGGAGGGTACCGTCGCGGGCGATGGCCGGTGAGATGGACGTGGCGGATTCGGTCCTCGACCTCATCGGCGACACCCCGCTCGTACGGCTCCCGCGTATCGGGCGCGGGCTCACGTGCGACCTCATCGCGAAGATGGAGACCACGAACCCCGGCGGGTCGGTGAAGGACCGCCCTGCGGTGGCGATGGTCGACGCCGCCGAGCGCGACGGCCTGCTCAAGCCGGGCGGCACGATCGTCGAGCCGACATCGGGCAACACCGGCGTCGGCCTCGCCATCGTCGCCGCCCAGCGCGGCTACCGGTGCATCTTCGTGATGAGCGACAAGATGAGCGAAGAGAAGGTCGCGCTGCTACGCGCGTACGGCGCCGAGGTCGTCGTGTGCCCGACCGCCGTGCCGCCCGAGCACCCCGACTCCTACTACTCCACGGCCGAGCGCCTCGTGCGCGAGACACCGGACTCGTTCCGGCCCGACCAGTACTCCAACCAGGCCAACCCGGCCGAGCACGAGCGGTCGACCGGCCCCGAGGTCTGGCGCCAGACCGCCGGGCGCATCACGCACTTCGTCGCCGGCGTCGGCACCGGGGGAAGCATCACCGGCGTCGGCCGCTACCTCAAGGCGCAGAACCCCGACGTGCAGGTCGTCGGCGCCGACCCCGAAGGCTCCGTGTACTCCGGTGGCGCGGGACGGCCGTACCTCGTCGAGGGTGTCGGGGAGGACTTCTGGCCGACGACGTACGACCCGTCGGTCGTCGACCGGGTGATCAAGGTCAGCGACGCCGAGTCGTTCGCGATGGCGCGCCGCGTCACCCGCGAGGAAGGGCTGCTCATCGGGGGGTCGTGCGGCACCGCGGTGCACGCCGCGCTCGTCGTCGGAGAAGAGCTCGGGCCCGATGCCGTCGTCGTCGTGCTCGTGCCCGACTCCGGCCGCAACTACCTGTCGAAGATCTTCGACGACCAGTGGATGATCGACTTCGGGTTCCTCCGTTGCGGCGACGGTCCGTGCGCCGGCGACGTCCTCGCCGCCAAGGACCGCCGAGTCCCGGACCTGGTCCTGATCACGCCCGACCAGCCCGCGCGCCGCGCCATCGGCATGATGCGCGACCTCGGCATCTCGCAGCTCGTCGTCAGCGTGACCACCGAGCAGCCGCTGGCGGCGAAGGAGGTCAGCGGCGTCCTCAACGAGCTCGACCTCATGGACCGCGCCTTCGGCGACGCCTCCGTCCTCGACCGGCCGGTGAAGGAGATCATGAGCCCGGCCATGCCGATGGTCGGGATCGGCGAGCCGGTCTCGTCGCTCGTCGCCCAACTCGACCGGGCGCCGTCGGTGTTGGTGCTCGAGGGCGGCCATCCCGTCGGCGTGCTCACCCGGTCCGACGTGCTCTCGTTCCTCGCGGCGCGCTCGCCCGGATGAGCAGGCCCAGACGACGGTTCTGGCGTCGCTCGTCCGGCTCGGCGCCGGAGCAGCGACGGCGCAATCCCGGCGGCGACCGGTTCGAGACCCGCGCCGTGCACGCCGGCGCGGAGCCCGACCCGGCGACGGGCGCGGTCGTTCCGCCGATCACGTTGGCGACGACGTTCGTGCAGGACGCGGTGGGGGACCACCGCGGCTACGAGTACGCCCGCAGTGCCAACCCGACGCGCGCGGCGCTCGAGGTGTGCGTCGCCGACCTCGAGGGCGCCGCACACGGCCTGGCGTTCGCGAGCGGCATGGCCGCCGAGGACGCGACCCTGCGCGCCATGCTCCAGCCCGGCGACCACGTGATCATCCCCGCCGATGCGTACGGCGGCACGTACCGCCTGGTCGCCCGTCTGTACGAGCCCGCCGGGGTCACCTGGACGGCGGTCGACCTCGCCGATCTCGACGCGCTCGCCGGCGCCTGGCGCGACGAGACCAAGCTCGTCTGGGTCGAGACGCCGACGAACCCGCTCCTCACCGTGGTCGACATCGCGGCGGCGGCGAAGCTGGCGCACGATCGGGGTGCGCGGGTGGTCGTCGACAACACGTTCGCGACGCCGTACCTGCAGCAGCCGCTCGGCCTCGGTGCCGACGTCGCGGTGCATTCGAGCACGAAGTACCTGGGCGGCCACTCCGACGTCGTCGGCGGGATCGTGGCGCTCCGTGACGGCGAGCTCGCGGAGCGGCTGGCGTTCGTGCAGAACGCGGCGGGTGCGGTGCCGGGCCCCTTCGACTGCTACCTCGTGCTGCGCGGCATCAAGACGCTCGCCGTGCGCATGGATCGCCACTGTGAGAACGCCCGCGCCATCGCCGCGCTGCTCGCCGAGCATCCCGCCACCTCGCGTGTGCTGTACCCGGGCCTGCCCGGCCATCCCGGCCACGACGTCGCCCGTCGCCAGATGCAGGACTACGGCGGCATGGTGTCGTTCACCGTCGCCGCCGGCGAAGAAGCCGCGATCAAGCTCGTGGCGTCGACCCGGCTCTTCACACTGGCCGAGTCCCTCGGCGCGGTGGAGTCGCTGATCGAGCACCCGGCGGAGATGACGCACGCGTCGGCGGCGGGCTCGCCCCTCGCCGTCGACCCCGCGCTCGTGCGCGCTGTCGGTCGGTATCGAGAACGTCGAGGACCTCGTCACCGATCTGCGCCAGGCGCTTGACGCCGTGGGGTAGTCGGTCCTCATACTGGCGTCCCACATCGAATCAACGAGAGAAGGCAGGCATGGCAGGTTTCGTCCAGATCATCCAGTTCAAGACGTCGAAGTTCGACGAGATGCAGAAGGCCATCGACAAGTTCCGCGAGGACACGGCAGGCAAGCGCACGACCTCCCGGGCAATGACGTGCCGGGACCGCGACAACCCCGGGCAGTACATGACGATCGTCGAGTTCCCGTCGTACGAGGCGGCGATGAAGAACAACGAGCTGCCCGAGACCGCCGCCGTGGCGGAGGCGATGCAGAAGCTCGCCGACGGGCCGCCGACCTTCTACAACCTCGACCTCGAGCGCGTCGAGGAGGACTGACGGCTAGCGTCGCGGCATGAGTCTCCACGAGTACGTCCTGTTCGACCCGCTGTTCTCGGACCGCGACGCCGAGGGCATGGTGCGGCTGTGCGAGCGTTTCGGCGGGTACGGCATGTACTCGGCGGAGAACGAGGGCGGGCCGGAAATCGGCGAGGGCCTCACGCAGCGCCACGACGCGGTCCTCAACTATCTGAAGGCGGGCGGCATGCACGGGGCCGGCGAGCCGATCTCCGTGCTCGCCGCCCGCACCAACTACTTCCGCGAGGAGTACGCCTACGGCACCCGGGCCACCATCGACGGCATCGAGCCGTTCCTCTTCCACGAAGGGTTCGTCGAGGCGGCCCGGCAGATCCACGGCCGGCAGGTCATCGAGCCGGCCATCGTGTTCGCCAACCTCATGGTCCCGGGCCAGGAGCTGGCGCTGCACACCGACGTGCCCGAGTTCCGGGGCGTGAACCGCAAGCTGCACCCGCAGTGGCTCCTCGTCGCCATGCGTCACTCGGGCCTGTTCGAGGACTGGCGCATGCCGATCGCCACCGGCGTGGCGTGGTTCCACGACTGCGACGGCGGCGAGTTCGCGTTCTATCCCGACGGCGCCGACGGCCCGCCCGTGTACCACAAGGTCGCGTACAACACCGCGCTGCTCGTCGACACCGACAGCGTGTTCCACGGCGTCGACCGGGTCGCGCCGGGCGACGCCGTCGACCTGCCCGCGCTCAAGCCCGGCATGCAGCTCGCGTTCGACGGCGACGGCCGGTGGTCGGTCCGCGACGGCGACACTGCCGTCGCCGGCTACCAGTGGGACGAGCTGCGGTTCTCGATCTCGTGGAAGGCGTACTGCTTCGCCGACGAGGCCGAGCGTGACGCGTGGCGGACGCACACCGACGACCTGTCGCTCGACGCGACCCTCGCCACACTCGTCGAGGATCTGCGATCGCGGGGCCGCATCACCGGCGACACGCCGCCGTCGCGCGAGCTCGCGCTGATGATCATCGACGAGTACATCCGCTTCCCCCCGCCGGTGGCCGCGTAGCTGGGGAACGGAGGGGCGAATGCCGCCTCGCAAAGCCGGGTATCAGCCGAGCATGCTGCCGGAGGTGCTGAGCGCGGGTGGCCAGTCGCTCGCAGACCTGCGAAGCGAAGCCGCGACGTGCGAGGCGTGCGACTTGTACAAGCTCGGCACCCAGACAGTGTTCGGGGAAGGGCCCGAGGACGCCGACCTGATGCTGATGGGCGAGGTGCCCGGTGATCAGGAGGACAAGAGCGGGCACCCGTTCGTGGGCCCCGCGGGCAAGCTCCTGGACCGCGCCCTCGCCGAGGCCGAGATCGACCGCGGCAACGTGTACGTGACGAACGCGGTGAAGCACTTCAAGTGGAAGCCGCAGGGGAAGGTGCGCCTGCACCAGAAGCCGAACGCCAAGGAGATCGGCGCGTGCCGGCAGTGGTGGACCCAGGAGCTGGCGGTCGTGAAGCCGAAGGTCTTGTGCTGTCTCGGCGCCACCGCGGCCCAGGCGGTGTTCGGAGCCAAGTTCCGGGTCACCAAGCAGCGGGGCGATTTCCTCGAGCTGGTCGACGGCGTGCAGGGCACCGCGACCATCCACCCGTCGGCGATCCTGCGCGCCGACGACGAGCGCCGCGAGGTCGAGTACCAGGACTTCGTCGACGACCTCCGCGCCATCTCGGAGCGCCTGGCCGCTTAACGCGCAGAGCGTCAGGCTCGTTGCCCCGACAGCCTGCGGTTCTTGAACTGGGCCTTGATGTAGTCGCGGTTCAGGAGCGCGATGAAGTCGATGCTGATCTCCTTGGGGCACGCCGCCTCGCACTCCCCGTGGTTGGTGCAGCTCCCGAACAGCTCCTCCATCGTGTCGACCATCGCCGCGACGCGCTGGTACCGCTCCGGCTGTCCCTGCGGCAGCAGACCGAGGTGCGACACCTTGGCCGCCGTGAACAGCTGGGCCGCGCCGTTCGGGCACGCGGCCACGCACGCCCCGCAGCCGATGCACGCGGCCGCGTCCATCGACCCGTCGGCGGCCTCCTTCGGCACGAGGATGAGGTTGGCGTCGGGCGCGGCTGCCGGTCGGGGCGGTGATGTAGCCGCCGGCCTCGATGATCCGGTCGAGCGAGCTGCGGTCGACGACGAGGTCGCGGATGACCGGGAACGCCGCCGCCCGCCACGGCTCGACCGTGATCGAGTCGCCGTCGCTGAACTTGCGCATGTGCAGCTGGCAGGTGGCGGTGCCGCGCTCGGGGCCGTGGGCGCGACCGTTGATCATCATGGCGCACGAGCCGCAGATGCCCTCGCGGCAGTCGTGGTCGAACGCGATGGGCTCCGTGCCGTCGGCGATGAGCCGCTCGTTGAGCACGTCGAACAGCTCGAGGAACGACATGTCGGGACTCACGTCGTCGACGTCGTACTCCTCGAAGCGGCCCCCGTCGTTCGGGTCGGCCTGGCGCCAGACGCGGAGATGAACCTTCACTTGTAGCTCCGCTGCGCGAGCTCGACCGACTCGAAGCCGAGCGCTTCCTTGTGCAACACCGGCTTCTCGTCCACGCCGGTGAACTCCCACGCCGCGACGTACGAGAACTCGTCGTCGTCGCGCAGCGCCTCGCCCTCCTCGGTCTGGTGCTCGACCCGGAAGTGGCCGCCGCAGCTCTCCTCGCGGTGCAGCGCGTCGAGGCACATGAGCTCGGAGAACTCGAGGAAGTCGGCCACGCGGCCGGCCTTCTCGAGCGACTGGTTGAACGTCTCGTTCTCACCCAGCACCCGAACGTCGGCGTGGAACTCGGCGCGCAGCGGCGGGATCTCGCCGAGCGCCTTCTTCAGGCTGTCGGCGCTGCGCTCCATGCCGCAGTTCTCCCACAGCACCTTGCCGAGCTCGCGGTGGAACCAGTCGACCGACCGGCTGCCGTTCACCGCCAGGAGCGTCCGCACCCGCTCGTCGACCTCGCTCTCGACGGCGGCGAACACGGGATCACTGGTGGGGACGGGCGGGTCGCCGAGCAGGCCGGCGAGGTAGTCGGTGATCGTGTTCGGGCAGCACGAAGTACCCGTCGGCCAGGCCCTGCATGAGCGCGCTGGCGCCGAGCCGGTTGGCGCCGTGGTCGGAGAAGTTCGCCTCGCCCAGCACGTACAGGCCGGGGACGTTGCTCATCAGGTTGTAGTCCACCCACAGGCCGCCCATCGTGTAGTGGACGGCGGGATAGATGCGCATGGGCACGACGTACGGGTCCTCGCCGGTGATGCGGTCGTACATCTGGAAGAGGTTGCTGTAGCGCTCCTCGATCCCGTCGCGGCCCAACCGGCTCATGGCCTCCGAGAAGTCGAGGTACACGCCGTTCTTCAGCGGCCCGACGCCCCGCCCGGCGTCGACCTCGCGCTTGGCGGCACGGGACGCGACGTCACGCGGCACGAGGTTGCCGAAGGCGGGATAGCGGCGCTCGAGGAAGTAGTCGCGCTCGGATTCCGGGAATCTGGTCCGGCGACCGCGGGATCGTCCATTTGCTGCGGCACCCAGATGCGCCCGTCGTTGCGGAGCGACTCGCTCATGAGCGTGAGCTTCGACTGGAAGTCGTCGCTGGCCGGGATGCACGTCGGGTGGATCTGGGTGAAGCACGGGTTCGCCATCAGCGCGCCCGCGGCGGTGCGCCCGCCAGATCGCGGTGACGTTGCTGTTCTTGGCGTTGGTCGACAGGTAGAAGGCGTTGCCGTATCCGCCCGTCGCGAGCACGACGGCGTGCGCCGAGTGCGACCGCATCTCGCCCGTCACCAGATCGCGGGTGACGATGCCGGCGGCGCGGCCGTCCTTGAGCACGACGTCGAGCAGCTCGGTGCGCGGCGTGCAGCTCGACCGTGCCGAGGTGCACCTGCCGCTCGAGGGCCTGGTACGCGCCGAGCAGGAGCTGCTGGCCGGTCTGGCCCCGGGCGTAGAACGTGCGCGACACCTGCGCGCCCCCGAAGGAGCGGGTGTCGAGCAGGCCCCCGTACTCGCGGGCGAACGGCACGCCCTGGGCGACGCACTGGTCGATGATCTCGACGCTGATCTGGGCGAGCCGGTAGACGTTCGCCTCGCGCGAGCGGTAGTCGCCGCCCTTGATCGTGTCGTAGAAGAGGCGCTCGATGCTGTCGCCGTCGTTCTTGTAGTTCTTCGCCGCGTTGATCCCGCCCTGGGCGGCGATGCTGTGCGCACGGCGAGGAGAGTCGTGGAACGTGAACACCTTCACCCGGTAGCCGAGCTCGCCGAGGGTGGCGGCGGCGGCCGCGCCGGCCAGGCCCGTCCCGACGACGATCACGTCGAAGCGCCGCCGGTTGGCCGGCGCGACGAGCTTCTCGTGGAAGCGGTGGTTGTCCCACTTGTCGGCGAGGGGCCCCTCCGGGATCCTGGCGTCGAGCTCACCGATCACAGTCCACCCTCCTTCACTCGCTCAGCTCACCAAGCCGACCTGGACGGCGACGGGCACGCTGATGTACCCGACCGTCACGACGACGGCGAAGCCGACTGCGAAGTACCGGCGCCAGATGTTGAAGCGCGGATTGTTCCAGCCCACGCTCTGGAACAGGCTCCACCCGCCGTGGAAGAGGTGGATGCCGAGCGCGATGCACGCCGCGATGTAGGCGAGCGCGACGGGGACCCGCTCGAAGGTCGCGACCGTGTTCCGGTACACCTCGCCCCGCACGTACCCCGGGTTGGCGGCGCCCCAGGTGAGGTCGAGGATGTGGAACACGAGGAACAGGCCGACGATGATGCCGGTCCAGCGCATCGTGCGGGATGCGAAGTTCGCCGCCACGTAGTCGCGGTGCGACTTGTAGCGCTGCGGACGGGCGCGCCAGTTGACACGGGTCAGCGCGTAGGCGGCGTGGATGTGGAGCGCGAGGGCGACGATGATCGTGATCCGCAGCAGCCACAGGGCCATCGTGCGCGGGAACGGCGGGTCGAGCAGGTCGCGGAGCCACTCGCCGTAGCTGTCGATCTGGCGGGCGCCCTCGAACACGTGCAGGTTCCCGACCATGTGGGCGAACACGTAGCCCATCAGCACGATGCCGGAGACGGCCATGACCCACTTCTTGCCGATGTCCGACCGGTAGAACTGGACGAAGAACGGCGCCCGGCGCTTGCGGGCCGGCGCCGGCTCGGGCTTGCCGAAGTCCGTGGCCAGCCGGTCGGCGTCGTCGGCGCCCGCCTTCTCGTCGGCGGTCGAGACCTCTTCTTCCGTCCGGGCCACGCTTCGACGCTAGTTCGGGGCTTCCTCCCGGACCGAAGCGAGAAAGGCCACGTCGTAGCGGTTCTCGACCCGCCCCAGTGCCGGGTGTTCGACGGTGACCGAGGCCTCCTTCACGCCGTTCAGGTCGATGCGTCCCACGTACGTCACCGCGTCGGCGGCGACGTCGCCGGTGAAGCGACCGAGCCGGCCCCCGTCGCCCGTCACCTCGATGAGCGCGCCGGCGAGGTCGTCCCGGTGTTCGCTCACGACGTGGACGAGCCCGGCGCGGGGCTCGATCATCGGCAGCACCGGCCGGCACGCATCGCGCAACGCCGCGTAGCCGCGCTTCTCGCCCCGCTCGTGGTCGAGGACGGACCACGTCACCGCGGGGTGGCCGTCGGCGAAGCAGAAGTGGCAGAACCCACCCGTGGGCGCGTACTTGAGACGGCGCAGGTCCTCGACCTGGAGCTGGACGAGTGCCGCCTGGTACGCCTGGGTCGCGGTGCGCCACGCGTCGAACGTCGCGAAGTCGGCGGGTGGCACGACCCGGTCGAAGATCTCCTTCTGACACGCGTGGTGCTCGAACAGGCGGTCCCAGTCGAGCTCGGGCCACCGCTCGGGCTCCATGAACGCGGCGGACTCGGGGACGGCCTGGGCGCCGAACTCGGTGACGAAGCGGGCGAGGCGTGGGACCGCGCGTAGCGCAGACGCGAGGCCGTCGAGCTTGCCGTGGTACCAGCCGAAGTAGAAGTGCGTGTCGGTGCCGGGGCCGCCCAGGCCGGGCAGCACGCCCGAGTGCGGGTCGACGGCGCGGCTCGGGTCGGCGCGGTGCAGTGCCCGTGTGATCGAACGGTCGAGCACGTTCTTGTTCCACGTCGGGAGCAGCATCGACCCGCCGAGGCGCATCTTGGCGCGCGCCGTCATCGGTTTGCCCGGTGCGATGTCGATGGCGAGCGGCTCGTTGTGCGCGCACCACAGCACGATGCTCGGGTGATGGCCGAGCACGTCGACCATCGCGCGCGCTTGGCGCACCGCCGGCTTGCGGACACCGCGGGCGTACCCCCACTGGAGCGGGAAGTCCTGCCAGACGAGGAGCCCGGCGGCGTCGGCGGCGTCGTACAGCTCGGGACGCGACACGTGGGCGTGGAGCCGCAGCAGGTCGAGGTTGGCGTCCAGCGCGAGCTGCACGTCGCGTGCGAGCTCGGCCGGCGTCGCCTCGCCGAGCTGCATGCGCGCCGGGCCCTGGTTCGACCCCATCACGAACAGTCGCTCGCCGTTCACCTGGAGCTGCCAGCGCCGCCACTGCACGTCGCGGAACGCGGTGCGCAGGGTGCGTCGATCGCTCGCCTCGCCCCCGACCTCGACGACGACCTCGACGTCGCAAAGCGGCTGCTCGCCGAGGCGCCGTGGCCACCAGCGCGGCGGGTGGTCGACGTCGAGCGTCCACGTGAGGTGGTTGTCGCCGCCGGCGAGCGTGACGTCCCTCGACACGTCGAGGAGCACGCCGCCGTCGCCGGGCCCGGTGAGCCGCGCCTGCAACCGCGCCGGACGTGGCGCGGGCTCGCCGTCGCCGGCACTACCGGCGGCGTCCAGAGTCAGGTCGAGGAGGAGCCGACCCCGCTCCTCCGTCGCCTCGATGCACACGCAGCGGACGCGAGCCAGCCGCACCGGTCCCGTCTCGACCACACGTACCGGACGCCACAGCCCGCCCGGGTTCCAGTCCGGGTCGAGGTTGTCCCAGTGGGAGAAGACGCCGGTGACGAGGCGCTTCGCGGTGCGGTCGGACTGGCGCGGGCACCCGACCTCCACCGCGAGGACGTGCTGGTCGTCCCGCCGCAGCGGATCGGTGATCTCGAACTCGTGGGGGAAGAAGTAGCCCTCGGTCGCGCCGAGGTAGTCGGCGTCGAGCCACACGTCGCCGAAGTAGAAGACGCCGTCGAGGACGACGAAGGCGCGGCGCCGGTCGGCGAGCAGCGGGCCCTCGAACCGGTGGCGGTAGAGCACCGGTCCGTCGGTGTCCGTGAAGCCGGGGGACGAACGCCAGTGACCGGGGACGGTGACGTCGTTCCAGGCGGCGTCGTCGAACCCGCGCTCGACGAACCGCTGGTGCAGGTCACCCTCGCCGATGTGGGCGCGCCACGAGCCCGAGAGCTCGCGGGCGCCGGGCTCCGGGCTCAGGTGGGCTTCGCTGCGTTCGCGCGTTGCGGTGTGGTGCCGGGCTGGGTGGCGTCGGCGGTCGGGGGCGACGTCGGCGGGGGCGGCGGAGGCGGACGGCGGCGGGGCCCCGCTCGAGGTCGAGTCACCCGCCTGCCGGCCGAGCTCCTTCTCGATCGCGCGGTGCTCCCAGCGCTTCACCCAGTCGCTCCCGCTGAAGAACACGCTGGCGCCGTGCAGCACGAGGCCGAGACCCCAGAACACCGTGGCCCACAGGAAATCCCAGCCGATCGCGACGAGGAAGATTGCGTTGAGCACGACGAAGAAGAACGCGTGCACGTAGAAGCCCTTCTTCGCCTCGACCCGCCGCTTCGCTTCCAGGTACTGCTCGTCCGGCTCGTCGGCCATGCTGCGCTCCTCTCGGCGTGGCTCCGGGGTCGCTCAGCTTAGGGTCGCCGGTTGGCGGACGGCATCCCGCTGATACGCTCGGATTGCGACGTGAGCGTCAGCGTCGACCGATCTTCTCCTTCTCTCTCCTCGGAGTTTGCGATGACCCGTGCCGGCACCCTCGGTGAGCTGCGAGCGAGCGGATGGGAGTCGCGGCCGGTCAAGGACGAGGTCCGGGCGAACGCGCTGGCCCGCATCGCGGCCGGCAAGCCGCTCGTCGACGGGGTCATCGGCTTCGACGACACGGTGCTGCCGCAGCTCGAGAACGCGCTGCTCGCCGGGCACGACGTCATCTTCCTCGGCGAACGCGGCCAGGCGAAGACGCGCATCATCCGCTCGCTCGTCAGCCTCCTCGACGAGTGGACCCCGACGATCGCCGGCAGCGAGATCAACGACGACCCGTACGCGCCGGTGTCGCAGCACGCCCGCCTGCTGGTGGCCGAGCGCGGCGAGGACACCCCGATCGAGTGGGTGCACCGCGAGCGGCGGTTCGGCGAGAAGCTCGCCACCCCCGACACGTCGATCGCCGACCTGATCGGCGAAGTCGACCCGATCAAGGTCGCCGAGGGCCGCTACCTGGCCGACGAGCTCACGATCCACTACGGGCTCGTCCCGCGCACCAACCGCGGGCTCTTCGCCATCAACGAGCTCCCCGACCTCGCCGAGCGCATCCAGGTCGGCCTGCTGAACGTGCTCGAGGAGCGCGACGTGCAGATCCGGGGCTACAAGATCCGGCTGCCGCTCGACCTGATGCTGGTGGCGTCGGCCAACCCCGAGGACTACACGAACCGCGGCCGCATCATCACGCCGCTGAAGGACCGCTTCGGCGCCCAGATCCGCACCCACTACCCGCTCGACGTCGACGTCGAGATGGACGTGGTGGCGCAGGAGGCGCAGCCGCTCGCCGCCGAGCAGCTCTCGGTGCACGTGCCCGAGTTCATGGCCGAGATCGTCTCCGAGATCACGCAGCAGGCCCGCCGCTCGCCGCACATCAACCAGCGCTCCGGCGTGTCCGTGCGTCTGTCGATCACGAACTACGAGACGCTCGTCGCCAACGCATCACGACGCGCCTTGCGCAGCGGCGAGCGCGAGGTGGTTCCGCGGGTCAGCGACCTCGACGCGCTCGTCGCCTCGACGGCAGGGAAGATCGAGTTCGAGACGCTCGACGACGGCCGCGAGGAGCAGGTGCTCGAGCGCATCGTCAAGGCGTCGGTGCTCGAGGTGTTCCGGGCCCGTACCCGACCCGAGCGCCTGGCGCGGCTGGTGGCCGCGTTCGACGAGGGTGTCACGGTGAACACGGGCGAGGATGTCGCCGCGTCGGAGTACGCCGGGCTGCTCCCGAAGCTCGACGGCCTGCGCGATGCGCTCGCCGACCTCGGCGTGGGCGAGACGCCCGCCGGCGTCGCGTCCGCGGTCGAGTTCGTCCTCGAGGGACTCCATCTCTCCAAGCGCCTCAACAAGGACGCCGTCGGCGGCAAGGCCACGTACCGCGGCCGGGGGTAGACCACCGCAGCGCGGCACACTGGGAGTGTGAGCACGCGCCAGGCCGACATCGTCGACTACTACGCCGAGCTGGGAGTGGCCCCTGACGCCTCGCCGGCCGAGATCGGCTCCGCGTACCGCGCCCTGGCGAAGACGCTGCACCCGGATGCGAGGCCGACCGATCCCGCCGCCGACGACCGGTTCAAGCGCGTCGCAGCGGCATACCGGGTGCTCGCCAGCGTCGAGCGCCGTCGTGACTACGACGAGCGGCGGGCGCACGGGCTCGCGCCCGTTGCGGCCGCGGAGCGACCGGTCGCGACGACGCAAGCCGCGGCGCCGCCCAGCCGGCGCGGCGCCCGCTGGGCTGATTGCCGGCGGTATCGCGTGCCTCGTAGTCGGCGTCGCGGCGACGGCCCTGATCATCTCCTTGCAACGGCACGACGCCGACCTGCGCAGTCGCGGCACGCCCGCCACCGCGACGGTCGTGCTGGACGGCACCGAGCGGCGGCTCGAGTTCACGACCGCCACGGGCCAGACCGTCCACGCACCTGAGCCGGTGCGCACCGGCACAGGAGAGAAGCCGGTGGGTTCGCAGGTGCAGATCCGCTACGACCCCGATCACCCGACCGAGGTGATCACGAACGACGACAAGCTCGCCCGCGACATCACGCTCTGGATCGTGGCGGTGAAGCTGCTCGTCGTCGGCGCGTTCTTCGTCTGGTGGGGCGCGCGCCGCCTGCGCCGCCTCGCCTGAGCCACGCGCCGATCAGATCCCGCCGCCGCCCTGGCGTTCGTAGAACCCGCACCCCTGGGCCGCGTACCGGTTCACGTTCTCGACGGCTCGTTTGACGTTCGGGTCGTCCTTGACCGACTTGTCCGTCTCGACCCGGCGCAACGCGTCGACGAAGGTCTGCGCGTCGGCCTTGATCTTGGCGGGCGCGGTGTCGACCATGCGCTGCACGAGCCCGATCTGCTCGTCGATCTTCGCGTTCCTCGATACGCGGTCGTCGTAGCGCGCCGCCGCCTTGCAGAACGCCAATGGCGCTTTGGGGGCGTCGCCACCTTCGGATCCACAGCCTGCGGCCAGCGTCGCGGCCGCAGCGACGACGACGACGATCGCGGCGACTCGGGCGGGCACGACATCGATTGTGGCGGAGTGCGCCGCCGAACCGGGAGTCGTAGGGTCGGCGCAGCGCACGTCAGGGAGGTGCGGTGATGGCAGCAGAGGGTATTGAGGGCAGGGCGACGATCCAGATCCAGGCGCCGCCCGAGAAGGTCTACGACATGATCACCGACGTCAGTCGCATGGGCGAGTGGAGCCCGGAGACCGTTCGGGCCGAGTGGGTCGGCGGCGTCACCGGTCCGGCCGTCGGCGCCCGGTTCAAGGGCCACAACAAGCTCGGGCTGGCGAGGTGGTCGACCACGCCGACGGTGAAGGTCGCTGACGCCGGTAAGGAGTTCACGTTCGAGACCGGCAAGCCGGGCAAGGAAGCCACCCGCTGGACGTACCGGTTCGCGCCCAAGGACGGCGGCACCGAGTTGACCGAGTCGTTCGAGGCGCTCCGTTACGGCGCATTCATGAAGATCACCGCCAAGCCCGAGAAGCGCACCGCGAAGCTCACCGGCGACATCCAGCAGACGCTCGAGCGCATCAAGCAAGCGGCAGAAGGCTCGGCGTGAGCCGGTAGCCTCGACGCATATGCGACTTCGGCGGCGTCAAGCGCGCGGGTTCCAGTACTCCCGCTGGGACGGTACCCAGACCGGGTTCGACCTCGACGCCGACGCCCTGCTCGAGGAGATGTCGGACGACCTCCTGTACCACGGCGACCTGAACGCCGCCCTGCGCCGGATGCTCCAGCAGGGCTTCCGCGACCGCAACGACGAGGAGCTCATGGGGCTCCGGGAGATGCTCGAGCGGTTGCGGCAACGCCGGCGCGAGGAGCTGGAACGGCGCGACCTCGGCGGCGTCTACGACGACATCGCCGAGAAGCTCCGCGAGGTCACCGACCAGGAGCGGGCCGGCATCGACCGGCGCGTCGACGAAGCCCAGCAGTCGGGTGACCGGCGCCGGCAGGAGATCGTCGAGGACCTCGCGCAGCAGCGGCGGCAGGAGCTCGACGAGCTCCCGCCCGACCTCGCCAGCCAGGTGCAGGGGCTCCAGAACTACGACTTCATGGACGACGCCGCTCGCCAGCGGTTCGAGGAGCTCATGGACGAGCTGCGACAGCAGCTGCTCGAGAGCTACTTCAACCAGATGTCCGAAGGGATGCGCGACGTCTCGCCCGAGCAGATGCAGCGCATGAAGGACATGCTCGCCGACCTCAACCAGATGCTGGAGCAGCGCGAGCGCGGCGAGGAGCCCGACTTCAAGGGCTTCATGGACAAGTACGGCGACTTCTTCCCGGGCAACCCGCAGACGCTCGACGAGCTGCTCGAGCAGATGGCGCAGTCGATGGCGCAGATGCAACAGCTGATGAACTCGATGACGCCCGAGCAGCGCGCCCAGCTCCAGGGGCTCGCCCAGTCGCTGCTCGAGGACCTCGACCTGCGCTGGCAGGTCGACGAGCTGGCGCGCAACCTGCAGAACGCGTTCCCGAACATGCCGTGGAACCGCAGCATGAACTTCTCGGGCGACGACCCGATGCAGCTCGGCCAGGTCCCCGGCCTGCTCGACATGCTCGGCAACATCGACGACCTCGAGCACCTGCTGCAGTCGGCGACCCAGCCCGGCGAGCTCGCCGAGGTCGACATCGACCAGGCCCGCGACCTGCTCGGCGACGACGCCGCCCGCTCACTCGAACGGCTGCGCGAGCTCGCCCGCATGCTCGAGGAGGCCGGCCTGATCGAACAGCGCGAGGGTCGCCTCGAGCTCACCCCGAAGGGCATCCGCGCCATCGGCAACAAGGCGCTCGGCGACCTGTACCGCAAGCTGCTCAAGGACCGTGCCGGCCGCCACGAGATCGAGCGCTCCGGCGTCGGCAACGAGCGCGCGTTCGAGCACAAGCCCTACGAGTTCGGCGACCCGTTCCACCTCAACGTCGAGGAGACGGTCAAGAACGCCATCTGGCGCGGAGGCGGCGGAACCCCGGTGCGCCTCGCACCGACCGACTTCGAGGTCGAGCGCACCGAGCTCCTCAGCCGCTCGTCGACCGTGCTGCTCCTGGACGTGTCGCTCTCGATGCCGATGCGCGACAACTTCTTGTCGGCCAAGAAGGTCGCGATGGCGTTGCACGCGCTCATCACGACCAAGTTCCCGCGTGACTACTTCGGGCTGGTGAGCTTCGGGCGCGTCGCCCGCGAGGTGAAGCCCGAGCTCCTCCCCGAGATGTCCTGGGACTTCGAGTGGGGCACGAACATGCAGCACGCGCTCATGCTCGCCCGGAAGCAACTCGCCCGCGAGGGCGGGACCAAGCAGGTGATCATGGTCACCGACGGCGAGCCCACCGCCCACATCGAGGGCGGCGAGGCCTACTTCCAGTACCCGCCGTCGCCGGTGACGATCGAGGAGACGCTCAAGGAAGTGATGCGGTGCACCCGCGAGGGCATCCGCATCAATACCTTCATGCTCGACGAGAGCTACTACCTCCGCAGCTTCGTCGAGCGCATGATGCGCATGAACAAAGGGCGAGCGTTCTTCACGACGCCCGACACGCTCGGCGACTACGTCCTCGTCGACTTCCTGGAGCAGAAGCGCGAAACCCGCCGCGCCAGCTGACGCAGGGTGAGCGGCCGCCGCCGGTCATCGTCGGCGGGGCCCACCCAGCCCACCTCCGGCGTCTCGCTGCGCTCGCCGCCGAACCCCGCCGACGACGCCGTCGGCGTCCGCTCACGGCATCCTGTCGAGTCCCCTACTTCCCGAGGGCAAGCTGATACGCGGCGAGCGTCCGGTCGTCGAAGCACACGAAGCGGATGAGGTCGACGTCGGTGTCGGCGTCCTGGCAGGTGCGGACGGCGATCGCGGTGGCGGCGTCGAGCGGGTAGCCGTAGATGCCGGTCGAGATGGCGGGGAAGGCGACGGATCGGGCGCCGAGCTCGTCGGCCACTGCCAGGGTGCGGCGGTAGGCGGAGGCGAGCTGATCGGGCTCGCCGGCGTCGCCGCCGCGCCAGACGGGGCCGACGGCGTGGATGATCCAGCGGGCGGGGAGGCGGAAGCCGGGGGTCGCCTTGGCGTCGCCGGTGGGGCAGCCGCCGACCTCGGCGCAGGCGGCATCGAGGTCGGGGCCGGCGGCGGCGAAGATCGCCCCGCACACGCCGCCGCCGCGGGTGAGGCCCGAATTGGCGGCGTTCACGATCGCGTCGACGGTTTCCCGGGTGATATCGCCCTGCACCGCCTCGAGCGCCGCCGCCACAAAAGCGCAGCCTAGAGCCGCCGATACCCGGCAGAAACGGGACGAATCGGACCGGCTCGGGCACATTTCCCCTTGCGCCGCCGGCCCGGACGGGTCAGAGTGGCATTGTTGTAATTACATCGGCGTCATTTCCGGGGGGGCGGGCCCGTTCGGGGTGACAGACCAGAGGGGGATGGCCGATGCGAGAGATCGTCCGAACAGAGGGTCTGGGTGCCCGTCCCGCCGGCGCGAACGGCGGGCCGGAGGAGCGTCGCTGGCAGGAGCAGGCCAACTGCCTGGGGGTCGATCCCGACCTCTTCTTCCCCGAGCGGGGCGCCTCCACCAAGGAGGCCAAGGCGGTGTGCCGGGGCTGTGAGGTCCGGGTGGAGTGCCTCGAGTACGCCCTCAGCCACGGCGAGAAGTTCGGCATCTGGGGCGGCCTGTCCGAGCGGGAGCGCCGCCGGGTCCGGCGCCAGCGGGCCCTCGAGCGCCAGCGCCGCGCCCTCACCGCCTGACCCGACGCGCCGGTCAACGCGCTTCGAGCCGGGCCTCGATCGTCTGGTCGTCGTCGAGATTCGCGCGCCGGCGAAATGCCGGACCGCAGTCCTCGAGCACGGCCCGGGGGAGCAGCCCGACCAGCTCGATCCGATCCAGCTCCGCGCCCTCGGCGCGCGCCTGGCGCGCCACCTCGGCGCAGGCCTCCTCGAGCCCGGTGGTCTCGAGGTCGGTGAGGTTCAGCGAGACCTGCACCCGGCGACGTGAGGTGAGCTCGAAGCCGAGGGCGCGCACGCCGGGCAATCCGCCCCCGCTCTCGCGCACGTCGTGGGCGATGCGGCGCGCGAGGTCGACGTCGTCACGGTCGAGCTCGCAGTTGACGGCGACCAGGGCCGGGCGAGCTCCCACCGCCGTCGCTCCCAGCCGCGGGTGGGGCTCGGAGGGTCCGTAGTCGGGCATCCGGCGCGCGAACGCGTCGCGCCGCAGCCTCGGGAGCGGACGCTCCTCGGGGTCGGCCTCGCCGTACAGGAACGTCGGCACGTCCAGAGCGTCCGCCAACCAACCCGCGAAGTAGTGCGCGGTACGCACCGCGCTGGCCCGCGCCTCGGGCGTCCCCGAGAGCGCGACGAACGGGACGACGTCGAGTGCGCCCAGCCGCGGGTGCACGCCCTCGCGCCAGGAGGTGTCGACGTGTCGGGCGACCGCTTCCGCGAGCTGAACTGCGGCGCGCTCGACCGCCTCCGGGGGATCGCCGGCGAGTGTGAACACCGACCGGTTGTGGTCCGGATCGGCATGCACGTCGAGCAGGGGACCCCCACACGCGGTGGCGAGCCGATCGACGACGTCACGGCGTCGCCCTTCCGACACGTTCGGCACGCATTCGAGCACCCGCACAGGTTACGAAGCGGCGTGCTGCCGCACGTAGGCTCGGCAGTCGTGCGTGTCGGCCTCGCGCTTCCTCAATACGACTACTCGGTACCGGGTGAATCGCCGCTGCGGTGGGGCACCCTGCTCGAGCACGCGCAACGGGCCGAGGCGCTCGGCTTCGACTCGCTGTGGCTCTCGGACCACTTGTTCCTCGACATCGCCAAGTACGGCGGGACGGCCGAGCCCCACGGGATCTACGAGCCCCTCGTCTCCCTGGCCGCGCTGGCTCGCACCGTCACCCGTCCCCGCCTCGGCACGCTGGTCGCGTGCGAGGCGCTGCGGCCGGCGTCGGTCCTCGCCAAGGCCCTCGCCACGCTCGACCGGATCTGCGCCGGCCGGCTCGACGTCGGTCTCGGCGCAGGGTGGTACGCGCCCGAGTACGAGGCCGTCGGGCTGGCGTTCCCGCCGCCCGCTGAGCGACTGGACCGTCTGGCCGAGGCGGTCGAAGTCGTCCGCGGCCTGCTCGGTGGCGGGCCGCTCTCCTTCGACGGTCGCTATCACCGCGCCGCGGGCGCGGTGAACCGGCCGCCGGCGGTGCAGGAGCCGCGACCGCCGGTGTTCGTGGGCGGGAAGGGCGACCGGCTCATCCAGCTCGCGGTCGAGCACGCCGACGGCTGGAACACGTGTTGGGTGTGGACGCCCGACGCGTACCGGGATCGCCTCGACGTGGTCGAACGATCGTGCGACAAGGTCGGGCGCGATCCCGCCACCGTGTGGCGCTCGCTCGGCTTGTACGCGCTGGCCGGGGAGGACCGTGCCGACCTCGAGCGCCGGTTCGCCCGCATGCGTGACCTCATGCCGGCCGGCGTCGTCAACGAGACGCTGGACGAATGGCGCGCCGGCCGGCTGGTCGGGACCGTCGACGAGGTACGCGCCCAGCGCGACGAATGGGACGGCGCTCGGCGTCGAGACCCTCATCGTCGGGGCCGGCCCGCTGCCCTTCTCGGTCACCACACTCGACGACGTCGAGCTGCTCGCCCACGCGCTCCTCTCCTCCTGAGCACACTGCAATGGGCAGCTGATGGTCGTCCGCCGAGACAAAGGGGTTAACCTCTGTTGGAAGTCCCGAATGGAAAAGGGCACGCCGCATGAACCTGGGCCCGACCGAGCTGATCATCATCCTCGTGATCGTCCTGGTGCTGTTCGGCAGCACACGACTCCCGAAGCTCGCCCGCTCGATGGGCCAAGCCTCCAAGGAGTTCAAGAAGGGCGTCAACGAGAGCGAGAAGTCCTCCGACGAGGACAAGCCGGAGAAGGAAGACTCGGCCTAGCTCGCCCCGGCGAGCTCGTCCGATCTGCCCGGCCTGCGGGCCGGGAACCCGGCACCTCCCTCCCGTCGTTCTTTGTGATGGCCGGCGGGGTCCCGACCTGGGAAGAAGTTGCCCGTGATCACGGGCGCTTCCTCTACAACGTCGCCTACCGCCTGGCCGGCAATGACAGCGACGCACAGGATCTCGTGCAGGAAGCGCTGCTGCGGGTCCGCAAGGGCCTGGAGCGCTACCAGCCCGGATCACTCGAAGGTTGGTTGGCCCGGATCGTGACGAACGTGTTCCTCGACGAGGTGCGACGGCGACGGCGACGTCCCGCCGACGCGCTCCCCGAAGACCCCGACTGGGTGCTCCCGCCCGCGCCCGCCGCCGACCAGGTCTTCACCGGCTTGTCCGATGACGTGCAGGCCGCGCTGGCGTCGCTGCCCGACGAGTTCCGCTCCGCCGTCGTCCTCTGCGACGTCGCCGACCTGCCGTACGAGGAGATCGCCGAGTCGCTCGGCGTCCCGGTCGGGACCGTTCGATCACGGATCCACCGAGGCCGCCGGCTGCTGCGCGACGCACTCGTGAGCACAGGAGAGACGGCGTGAACGGGCGTCCCGCTCCCGACGACCGGCTCTCCGCCTACCTCGACGGCGAGCTCGACGCTGCCGAGCGCGCCGATGTCGACGGCTACCTCGCCGAGTCGCCGGAGTGGCGCGCCGAACGCGACGCGGTCGCATACGCGCGCGACGCACTTCGCACCCTGCCCGTGCACGAGGCGCCGCCCGGCTTCTGGGAGGGTGTTCTCTCTCCGGAGTTGACCCGCGCCCGTGCGCCGACGCCGCTCACGGCTGCCGCGCCTCGTCGCAGCGGCCACTGCGGGCGTCGCCGTCGCCGCCGTCGTGATCGCGTCGCTCGTGATCCCGTCTCCGGATCGCGTCACGCCGCGCGTGCCTGCGCTCTCCGACTCGCACGCCGTGCGCACGTCCGTCTCCGACGAGCCCGTCAGCCAGCTGGCGGCCCTCAGCATGATCACTCCGTTCCGGCGATGAGCATGTGGTCGCCGCGGGGGCTGGCGCTGCTGGCGGGGGTCGCCGTGCTCGCCGGCCTGGCGCCTCTCGCCCTCTCGACAGAGCCGGCGGCGACGTCGCAGACGGGACCGGGCGTGCAGCTCCTCGACGACGCCCGCCGGGCCGCGCAGGAGCAGGACTTCTCGGGCGTCCTCGAAGTGACGTGGTCGGACACTCGCGGTGAGCACAGCAGCGACGTGTTCGTCCGCAGCGCCAACGGCGTGCTCGCGCTGGGCGACCGGCCCCAGGTGATCGTCGAGGGCGCCCGCCGCTTCGTGCAGGGACCGGACGGGTGGCTGGCGGTCTGGAGCCAGGAGACCGCGCCGGAGCTGCCGCCTGCGTCCGACAAGTGGGTGTTGTCGGTCCGCGACGGCCCGACCGTCGCCGGCCGGCCGACGCAAGAGATCGACGCCACCAACCGCCACGACAACCGCGTCCGCGAGCGGCTCTACCTCGACGAGTCGACGAACCTCCTCCTCCGGCGCGAGCAGCTCGACACCCGCGGGCGCACGGTGCGCGCTGTCGGCTTCACGAGCATCGGCGAGCCCGCCGGTACGTTCGTCGGCGCGCTCCCGGCCGAAGCTCCGCACGCGCCGGCGCGCAGCACGAGCCGCCAGCCGCGCGTGCTCCGGGAGGTCGCGGCTCCGTTCCGCGCGCCCGGGACCGCCGGCGACCGGTTCCAGCTCGCCGGCCGGTACGACGAGGACCACGACACGCTTCATCTCTTCTACAGCGACGGGCTCTTCAGCGTGTCGGTGTTCGAGCAGGAGGGCGACCTCGATCCCGCCGGCCTGCCCGCCGGGGCGGAGTCCCGCACGGTCGACGGGCGCGACGTCCGCCAGTACCACACGCCCGGCGGAGTGGTCATGGTGTGGCAATCAGGCGACGTCGTCTACACGACCGTGTCCGATGCCCCCGTCGACCAGATCGACGACGTCGTCGCCGACTTCGGTCCGTCCGGATCACGCAACGCCCTCGACCGCGTCACCGACTTCGTCGTGGGGCCGTTCTCCTGGTAACCCCTGCCGGCCCGGGCGCGGCCGCCCGGCGTCCCGTCCGCTGGTCGCGCGGCTCAGGAAGTGGGAGAAGGAGTGCGATGCTCGACGCGGCGGCGGCGGAGGATGCGCCGGCGTTCGCGCTCTGAGGCGCCGCCCCAGACGCCGTGGTCGATCCGGTAGGTGAGGGCGTACTCGAGACAGGGCTCCTTGACCGGGCAGTCGGCGCAGACCTTGCGGGCCTGCTCGACGCCGACCCCGTCGGAGGGGAAGAAATCGTGGGGCGCCCGGCCGCGGCATTTGGCCTCGAGCATCCACTGATGCTCCTGGTCGTCGGCGGGGGGCGAGGTGGGGAGGTCGAAATCCATAGCTTCAGGGGTTCAAACGGTGCCGGACGCGGTCCGGTTCCCGGAATTGGGTGGGATCATGCGGGGGCGGAGATGAGAGCAACATGACAACGGTTCCAGGAACCTTCTACGGATCCGGCGGCGTTTGAGATGTCGATGGTGATGAACGCCTTTCCTTGGAGTCAGACTGGTGCCTGATGACGTCGTACCCCCCGCGGACGTTTTGACCGTTCCCCCTTCGCCTCCGCCGGCGTGGCCGGACGAGCCGCCGACCGTCCCGCCGTGGCCCACGCCACCCGGTCCGCCGCCGCCTTCCCCCGAGCGCCCGAAGCGTTTCCGCCAGCTCCTCGTGGGCGCGTTGATCGGCGGCCTCTGCGGTGCACTCGTCGCGTCGGGCGCGTTCTTCGCGTTCGGCCGCGATGACGACAACTCTTCGACCTCGGCGCCGGCCAACAAGACCAATGAGGTCTCGCGCGAGTCGTCGACGATCAGTCGCAACGGAGACATCGCCGGCATCATCGCCAAGGTCGAGCCCGCGGTCGCCGCCGTCACCGTGAACGAGCGCGGCGGCCAGAGCGCGGGGACGGCCTTCGTCCTGTCGGAGGACGGCTATCTCGCGACGAACGCGCACGTAGTCGGCGACGCACAGACCGCCAAGCTCCAGCTCAACGACGGCCGCAGCCTCGACGCGCGTGTCGTGGGCCGCGATCCGAGCGCCGACGTCGCCGTCCTCAAGGTGGACGCCGGCAACCTCCCCGCCGTGTGCACGGACGACTCCAACAAGGTGCAGGTCGGCGACGACGTCGTCGCGATCGGCAACGCCCTCGCGCTCGAAGGCGGGCTCAGCGTCACGCGCGGGATCATCTCCGGGCCGCCCCGTCCGGGGAGCGAGATCGGCACCGCGCTCGAGACCGTCCTGCAGACCGACGCCGCCATCAACCCCGGCAACTCCGGCGGACCGCTGGTCGACGCCAACGGCTGCGTCATCGGGATCAACACCGCCGTCGCTTCCGGCACCGGGACCCAGCCGGCGCAGAACGTCGGCTTCGCCATCCCGATCTCGTACGCCAAGCCTGTCGTCGACGACATCAAGGCGGGCCGGAAGCCGGCGTTCCTCGGCGTCGGCACGGCCGATCTCACCCCCGAGCTGAAGAACCAGCTCGGCGTGAACGTCGACGAAGGCGCCGTGGTCAGTGACGTGACCTCGGGCTCGCCCGCCGACGACGCCGGTCTCAAGCGCGGCGACGTGATCGTGCAGATCGGCGACACCCCGACCAAGGACAGCGGCAGCGTCGCCACCGCGGTGCGCAAGCACCGTCCCGACGAGAAGGTGACCGTCACCTACGTGCGCGGATCCGACCGCAAGACGACCGACGTCACGCTGGTCCAGCGACCGGATTCCGGCTGACCGGGAGCACCCGGTACCCTGGGCGATCTATGAGTGTCGAGGGAGAAGAGCTCGAGCAGCTGCCGCCGCAGGGACACGTCAAGGTCGTGTACCTGGGCGCGGTCGCACCGCACTGGGATGTGCACGGCGTGTTCGGCGACGGGCGGCTCATCGACCAGTTCCGTCAGCGCGCACTCGCGCGGCTCCAGCTGCTCCCGCCGCACGACCCGCAGTTCCGGCGCAACCGGGAGCGGGTCGCACGCGACGCCGAACGTGAGCGCCTGATCCTCGAGTGGGACCTCGGCTACGAGGAGAGCGAGAGCTAGCTAGTCGATCGACTCGTCGCGAACGCGGCGGGTGCTCGCCGGTCACCATGAAGCCGACGCGCTGCCCGATCGTGACGGCGTGGTCCGCGATCCGCTCGTAGTGCCGGCCCACCAGCGCGAGCTGCACGGCCAGGAGCACGTTGCCCTCGTCGTCGGCGCCCGGCCCGGATCCGGCGAGGATGTGCCGGAACAGGCTCTTGGTCAGGTCGTCCATCGTGTCGTCCATGTCGGCGAGCGCGAATGCCGCCGACGGGTCGGAGTCGGCGAACGCGTCGAGCGCGACTCGCGTCTGCGTGCCTGCCTGCTCGCCCATCCGCTGGATGATCCCCCGCAGCTTCGGGTCGAGGCTGTGCGGATAGAGGCGGCGAGTGGTCTTCGCGACGTTCACCATCAGGTCCGCCGACCGTTCGAGCTCGTGCACGATGCGCAACACGGAGACGACCGTCCGCAGGTCGGTCGCCATCGGCTGCTGGCGAGCGAGGAGCTGGTAGCAGCTGTCCTCGATCGAGTGGGTGAGGTCGTCGATGTCGTCGTCGTTCTCGATGACCTGCTCCGCGGCCGTGAGGTCGGCGTCGAGGAACGCCTGCGTGCCGGCGCCGATCGCCTCGGTCGTCAACGCGGCGAGCCGGATCACGTCGATCCGCAGCTCGTCGAGGGCGTCCTGGAAGCTCTTGCGGGCCTCGTTGGCGGTGTCGGTCACGGCGACATCATCCCATTCCGGCGCATGTGCCTCACTCGTCGACGCTCGACCTTCGGATCGTTCCGGCAGTGTTCACGATCTGGCCATTCCGACGCCATGATCGCGCCAGGATCGCGCGACGCGACGTCTGCACCGACAGCGAGGATTGCCCGAATCCGCCGGACGTTCCCCCAACCGTTCCGGCACTGTTTACCGTTCGGCTACCTCGAAGCCACGGCCGCGCCAGCATCGCTCCGTAGCGTCCGCGCCGCGACCTTCCAAGGAGGATCAACTCTATGAAGCGCATCACTGGCTACCTGCGGTGGCTGGTACCCACGGCCTTGATCGTCGGCCTGGTTCCGTTGGGCGGAGCGATCGCGAGTGCAGCTGATGCTCCTGCTCAAGGCGGCTCGGCGACGCTCAACGCGTCGGGTGCCACCTTCCCGCAGGCGTACTACGAAGAAGTGATCGGGGCCTTCAAGCAGAAGGACTCGAACGTCACCATCAACTACGCCGGCGGTGGCTCGGGCAAGGGCCGCCAGGACTTCGCCGACCAGGTCGTCGACTTCGCCGGCTCGGACGCGCCGTACAAGCCCGAGGACGCGCGCCGGCGTCAAGGGCGGCACGTTCTTCTACTTCCCGACGGTGGCGGCGCCCATCACGGTGTCGTACAACCTCAAGGGCGTGAAGAAGCTGCAGCTCTCCGCCGACACGATCGCCAAGATCTTCTCGGGTGCGATCAAGACCTGGGACGACGCCGCGATCAAGGCGGAGAACACGGGCGTGAAGCTGCCGTCCACCGCGATCACCGTGGTGCACCGGGCTGACAGCTCGGGGACGACGGAGAACTTCACGAAGTTCCTCACCGCGGCGGCACCGACGTGCGTGGACGCTCGGCTCCGGCTCGACCGTGAGCTGGCCGGCCGACACGCAGGCGGGCCAGGGCAACCCGGGCGTCGGTCAGATCGTGAAGAGCACCGACGGCGCCATCGGCTACGTCGACTTCTCCGACGCCAAGGCGCTGAAGCTCCAGTTCGCGAAGATCAAGAACAAGGACGGCAAGTACGTGGCGCCGACGCGTGAAGGCGACCACGGCGGCCGTCGACAAGGCGCAGGTCAAGGCCGACCTGACGTACGACCCGCTCAACGCGAGCGGCGCGAGTGCCTACCCGATCGCGGCGCCGACCTGGTTGCTCGTGTACCAGAACCAGAGCGACGCGGCGAAGGGCACGGCGATCAAGAGCTTCCTGAACTACATCTACGGGGACGGCCAGAAGCTGGCCCCGGAGGTGGACTACGCACCACTGCCCGAAGAGCCTGCTCGACAAGGCCAAGGCCCAGGTCAAGCAGGTCGGGGGCCGCGTCGAGCTCCACGGGCGCGAGCACGTCCACCACGTAGCATCCGGCGAACACGAGGGGCGGGCGATTCGTCGCCCGCCCCTCCTCGCCTTCCTGAAAGCTGGCGATGGCGACCGACGCTCCTGCCCTTCCCAAGAGCTTCACGAAGGGGACCCGACCGCCGGGGATCATCGCCGACCGGGGCTTCCGGATCCTCGCCCTGCTCGCGGCGCTGATGGTCCTCGTGATCCTCGGCGCTGATCGCGCATCTCGACGACGCGCGAGGCGCTGCCGTGGTTCCGCGAAGAGGGCCTCGGCATCTTCACCGACAACTGGGACCCGGCCAAGAACAGCTTCGGCGCGCTGGGCCTGATCTACGGCACGCTGCTGGTGTCGGCCATCGCAGTGCTCCTCTCGCTCCCGATCAGCATCGGCATCGCGTTGTTCGTCACCGACGTCGCGCCGCAACGCCTGCGCCGGCCGATCGTGTACACGGTCGACCTCCTCGCCGCGATCCCGTCGGTCGTCTACGGGCTGTGGGCGCTCCTCGTCCTCGCCGCGCCGCTGGCGAACCTGTTCGAGACAGTGTCGGACGCGACCGCCGGCATCCCGGTCCTCAAAACGGTGTTCGGCGAACCCCAGCGCGTCGGGCAAGAGCTTCATGACCGCCGGGATCATCGTCGCGATCATGATCACGCCGATCATCACCTCGATCACCCGTGAGGTGTTCGCGACCGTCCCGGCGTCGCAGAAGGAGGCCGCGCTCGCGCTCGGCGCCACCCGCTGGGAGATGATCCGGGGCGCGGTGTTCCCGCACAGCCGCAGCGGCATGGTCGCCGGCACGATGATCGGCCTCGGCCGGGCGATGGGCGAGACGATCGCGATCGCCCTGGTGATCGGATCGTCGCAGCGGGTGACGGCGAACATCCTCGGGCCCGGCGACACGCTGGCGAGCGTCATCGCCAACCAGTTCGGCGAGGCGAGCGGCACCCACCGCGCCGCGCTCATCGGGTGCGGCGTCGTGCTGTTCGTCATCACGATCCTGATCAGCATGGCGGCGCGGGCGGTCGTCGGCCAGGACCGACCGACGGTCGGCGGGCGCCGCATGACCGCGCCGGCGGTGCCCCTCACGCAATCGACTCGCAAGGGCCGGCGCGAGCTCAAGAACGCCGTCGCGACCGGCCTGATCGTGGCCTCGTTCGTGATCGCGCTCATCCCGCTGACGCTCATCGTCATCTACGTCGTCCAGGCCGGGCGCGTCGTCGTTCAGCTGGAGCTTCCTGACCGAGGACCTTCCCTTCAGCAACCGGCGAGAGGGCGGCGGGATCTACCCCGCCATCGTCGGGACCCTCGTGATCACCGGGACCGCGACGCGCGATGGCCGTACCGCTGGGGATCCTCGGCGGCATCTACCTGAACGAGTACGGCGGGCACGGGATCTTCGCCCGGTTCGTCCGCTTCCTGGCCGAGGTCATGACCGGCGTGCCGTCGATCGTGATGGGCCTGTTCATCTACACGATCTGGGTCCTGCCCCGGAAGCAGGCGGGTCTCAGCGGGTTCGCCGGTGCGCTCGCGCTCGGTTGCCTGATGCTCCCGATCGTGATCCGGACCACCGAGGAGATCCTCAAGCTCGTCCCCGACGAGCTCCGCGAGGGGAGCTACGCGCTGGGGACCCGCAAGGCGCAGACGATCCGCACGGGTCGTGTTCCCGAACGCCGCCCCCGGGATCATCAGCGGCGCCCTGCTCGGCGTCGCCCGTGTGGCGGGCGAGACCGCGCCCCTGCTGTTCACGATCGGCATCGTGTCGACGGCGAACTTCAACGTCTTCGACGGGCCCAACACGGCGTTGCCGCCGCAGATCTACATCGAACGCCGGGACCTTCGGCGGCTTCCCCGCCGCACAGGACCGGGCGTGGGGCGCGGCCCTGGCGCTCATCCTGCTCGTCTTCCTGTTCACGCTGGTCGCCCGCATCGTCACGGCCATCTACACCCGCCGTTCGGCGGCGGTTTGACCCTTGGAGCCGGAAATGACCGACACCGCGATCGCCGCCACTAAATTCGGCCCGGTGACCACGACTCGCGACGAATCCGTGGCCAAGGGTCCGGACGAGGCAGCTCCCCGGTGAGCCGTCTCCCGAGGAGAAGCCCGAGCGGGCGCGGCGAGATCGTCTTCCAGCTCTCGGACGTCGAGGTGAAGTACAGCGGCGTCACCGCCGTGCAGGACGTCAACGTCGACATCGCCGCCAACGAGATCACCGCGTTCATCGGGCCGTCGGGCTGCGGCAAGACGACCGTGCTCCGCTCGCTGAACCGCATGCACGACATCACGCCCGGCGCCGAGGTGCTCGGGAAGGTCACGTACCACGGTCGAGGACCTCTACGGGTCCAAGGTCGACCCGGCCGAGGTGCGGCGGCGCATCGGCATGGTGTTCCAGAAGCCGAACCCGTTCCCGAAGTCCGTCTACGACAACGTCGCGTACGGGCCGCGCATCAACGGCACGAAGCGCAGCGAGGTCGAGGAGCGGGTGGAGAAGGCGCTGACCCAGGCCGCGCTCTGGGACGAGGTGCAACGGCAAGCTGCAGCACGAGCGCGCTGGCGCTCTCGGGTGGTCAGCAGCAGCGTCTGTGCATCGCCCGTTGCCTCGCCGTCGAGCCCGACGTGATCCTGATGGACGAGCCCTGCTCCGCCCTCGACCCGATCGCCACGGCGCGGATCGAAGACCTCATGGACGAGCTCAAGAACGAGTACACGATCGTGATCGTGACCCACAACATGCAGCAGGCGGCGCGCGTCTCGGATCGCACTGCGTTCTTCACCGCCGAGGTCGACGACGCCGGTCATCGCCGGGGTCGGCTGATCGAGTACGACGTGACCGAGACGATCTTCACGCACCCGTCCGACCCTCGCACCGAGGGGTACATCACCGGGAGGTTCGGCTGATCGTCGCGATCGCCGTGACGGTCGTGATCGTCACGCTCGTCGGGGCAGTGGGGTTCCTCGCTTTCACGATCCGGTCACAGCGGCGCGAGCTCCGCCGCCTGGCGGAGGAGCTGGACGAGCCGCTCGACATGGAGCGCCGTGGGCCACGCGGCGACGTCGAGCGCGAGGCGCTCGCCGGTGCGGTGGCGGCGTTCGAGGACGGCGTGGTCGTCGTGGACGCCCGGGGCAACGAGGTCATGCGCAACGCCGCCGGCGAGCGCTTTCGCGGTGCCCGTCATGCGGACGCCCTCGTGGAGGACGCGATGCGCACGCTGCTCGCGCCGGCGCTGCGGGGCGAGCGCGCCGAGCGCGAGCTCCAGCTGTTCGGTCCACCGCGCGAGGTCCTCCTGGTCCGCACGGGGCCTCTGTTGCGCCGCAACCGGGTGATCGGCGCGGTCGCGTTCGTCCGCGACGTCTCGGAGCTCCGACGGGTCGAGAGCGTGCGGCGGGACTTCGTCGCCAACGTGAGCCACGAGCTCAAGACGCCGATCGGCGCGTTGTCGCTGCTGGCGGAGACGATGGCGGCCGGGGACGACTCCCCGGTCAACAGCCAGCTCGCCGACCGGGTGCAGCGCGAAGCCAACCGGCTGGGGCGCATCGTCGACGATCTCCTCGATCTCAGCCTCATCGAGGCGCAGGAACGGCCGACCCGCGAGCCGGTCCCCGTGCACGTCGTGCTTGCACGAGGCGGCCGAGCGGGTGCGCGGCGCCGCCGACGCCGTCGGCATCCCCCTCAACGTCCCGCCGGTGGCGACCGACCTGGTCGTGGCGGGTGACCGCTCGCAGCTGGTGAGCGCGGTCACGAACCTCCTCGACAACGCGATCAAGTACTCGGAGCCGGGCGAGCCCGTGGAGGTCGACGCCACCGTGGTCGACGGGAGCGTCTGCATCTCCGTGCGCGACCACGGCATCGGGATCCCCGCACGCGATCTCGAGCGGATCTTCGAACGCTTCTACCGGGTCGACCGGGCGCGCAGCCGCGCGACGGGCGGCACCGGTCTCGGCCTCTCGATCGTGCGGCACGTCGCGCAGGCGCACGGCGGCGACGTGACGGTCGAGTCGACCGAAGGCGAGGGTTCCACGTTCCGTTTGCGCGTGCCGCTACCGTCGTCCAAGAAGCTCTCGGAGGCGTCCTGATGGCAGATGCGGCTCCGCTCATCCTCGTGGTCGACGACGAGGAGTCGTACCGCGATGCACTCACGGTCGCATTGGAGCGCGAAGGCTTCCGCGTCGAGGTGGCCGCCGACGGCCAGGAGGCGATCGACCAGTTCGACGCGACCAACCCGTCGCTCGTGCTCCTCGACGTGATGTTGCCTCGCATCTCGGGTGTGGACGTGTGCCGCGACCTGCGGTCCCGTTCGCGTGTGCCGATCATCATGGTCACGGCCCGCAGCAACGAGATCGACGCCGTCGTGGGCCTCGAGGTCGGCGCCGACGACTACGTGTCGAAGCCGTTCCGGCTCCGGGAGCTCATCGCCCGCGTACGCGCCGCGTTGCGCCGCAGCGCCGACGAGGAGCCGGCCGGCATCACCAACCAGGAGGTGCTCGAGATCGGCGACGTGCGTCTCGACGCCGGCCGCCACGAGGTCTTCGTCCGCGGCGACCCGGTGCCGCTGCCGCTGAAGGAGTTCGAGCTCCTCGAGCTGCTGCTCGCCAACGCCGGGCGCGTCCTGACCCGCGACGTCCTCATCGACCGGATCTGGGGGCCGAACTACTTCGGCGACACCAAGACGCTCGACGTCCACGTGAAGCGCCTGCGGGCCAAGGTCGAGGAGGACCCCTCGAACCCCACCCGGGTCGTCACGATCCGGGGCGTCGGCTACCGCTACGAGAAGCCCACCCGCGTCGCCACCGGCTAACCGGCGGCCACTGCCTCCACGATCGGGCGCCAGTGCGAGAGAGGCGGGACGTCCCGGCCCGGCACCTTGGCGTCGTCGTCGGCGCGGCGGAGCGTGAGGAGGTCGTCGAGCCACGGCTCGGCGTCGAGGCGGGCTCGCTCGGCGTCGTCGAGCCGGCCGCCTTGGACCTCGAGGGTATGGATGCTCCCGGGGCTCAGGCGGGACGTGTAGTCGCCGTCGACCGTCACGAGATAGCGCTTGGCCTCGTCGTGGTGGCCGACGAGCCACGCGACCCGTTCGCCCAGCACGCCCGCCACCGCCGCCGCGCCGGCGCGGGCGTGCGTGCGGGGACGGCCCGGCCACAGCACGGTGCCCACGTCGTGCACGAGCCCGGCGACCTGGAGCTCGTGGTCGTCCGGCGCGGCCCCGGCGAGGAGCGCCGCGCACTGCAGCCCGTGCGCGAGCAGATCGACGTCCTCGGCGTCGGTCTCGCCGGCGCCGGACTCGAGCACGCCGAGGAGCGAGTCGACGCCCGTGATCGCCGCTTCCGTCACGTTGCGGGCAGGTAGCGGCCGCGCACGACTTGCCCCTCCTCGACGTCGAGGACCCACGTCGAGCCTTTGGGGAACCGCAGCTCGCTCGGCGCCGCGTCGTCGCCGGCGTCGAGCCGGACATGCTGACCGGCGAAGTGGTGCAGCAGGTCGCCGATCACGTCGCCGTGGGAGCACAGGACGGTCGGCTTGTCGGTCACCTTCTCGAGCAGGCGGAGAGCCTCGCTCAAGGGCGCGCCCTCGGACAGCGCGTCCGCGTCCTCGACCGGCAGGCCGAGGCGCTCGGCGAGGGGGGCGACGGTCTCGCGGCACCGGACGTACGGGCTGCTCACGATGCGGCCCATCGGCTCCTCGCGCAGCAGCTTCGCCAGCGCCACCGCCTGGCGGCGTCCGGCCTTGGACAGCGGCCGTTCCTCGTCGGGCCCGTCCCACGCGCTCCTGCTGCCAGCCTTGGCGTGGCGGACGAGATAGAGCTTCAGGGAAGGGCCTCCGCGTCGCCGATCAGCTTTCGGTCGTGCTCGTGGTCCAAGAGCTTGCCCGCATCAGCGGCCGAGCACCAGCGCACCTCGTCGATCTCGTCGTTGGGCCGGAACTTGGGCGACTTGCCGTCGGCCGGCTCCATGAGCCAGTAGCGGACCTGCTTCAGCCGGCCCTTGCGATCCCGGTACCTGGTCGACTCGAGCTCGGGGCCGAGCATGGCGCGCACGCCGGTCTCCTCTTCGACCTCGCGCAGCGCCGCCTCCTCGTCGGTCTCCCCCGGGTCGACCTTGCCCTTCGGGACACTCCAGTCGTCGTAGCGGGGACGGTGCACGAGCGCGTACTGCGTCCGGCCGTTCTTCGACCGGCGGCGGACGACGCCACCACCCGCCCGCACCAGCGGCTCGGCCTCGGCCTGATCCGGATGCGACCGGCGCCGCCACAACTTCAGAGCCACTGCCGGAGCTTCTTCTTGCTCGCCGCCTGCCACACCTTGCCCCAGGCGGCGCGGGTGCTCTCGATCTCGACGCGCTCGAGGGTCGCCAGCTGACCGGCCACGAACACCTCACGGCCGATCGTCGACGACGAGACGTCGCGCAGCCACTGCTCGGCGACGACGGCGTCCTGGTGATCGCCGAGAACGTCCTGGACATCGGCGATCGCCTTGGCGAACGCGCGGGCCCGCTTGCCGACCGCCGGCGCCACCGCCTCCGCCGCGTAGCGGCATCGCTTCGCCTTGATGCGTACGTGGTGGAGCGCCTCGTCGGTCGGGTCCTCGGGGAGCTCCTCGACGGCGGTGAGCAGCTTCTCCCACGGCTTGCTCACGAGCGGCGGCAGGACGTCGGCGGCGCGGTCATCGGCGGCCGACGGGATGAGCGCCGGCTCGCGTGCGGCATCGACCAGGCGGTCGAGGAGCTCGGCGTATCCGCGTGCTCCCGAGCGCCTCGCGCAGCTCGGCTCGCGCCGTGTCCCACCGCTGGAGCAGCCGCTGGATGATCTTCCTGGCGGTTGCCTGATCGCCGGTCGGGAGGCGTTCGGCGTGGGCCCGCAGCCGGTCGAGGAGCACCTCGGTGTCGCGGACGGCGCCGAGGTCGTGGCCGACGCTCTTCAGGTCCCGTCGCAGCGATTGCGTCCACTCCTGATCGAGGAGGGAGTGGAACGTGCGCAGGTCGGAGCGCAGGCGGCGGGTCGCCACGCGGGCCTGATGCACGTCTTCGGGGTCGTCGCCGAGGCGGACGCCCGGGTCGTGGGCGACGAGCCGGGCCACCGACGCCGCCAGCGCGTTGCGGATCACGTCGCCCGCCGACGGCGACGGTCCGAGCCGGCGCACCGTGGTGACGTCGGGCGGCTCCATCGCCCGCCAGCCGAGCGCGCGCACGATCTTGGGGCTCGAGTCGGGCGGTCCGGCGCCGGCGGCACGGAGGCGGGAGAAGAGTGTGTCGGCGAGGCCCGCGGGGGCGGCGTCGTCGACCTCGACCTCGAGCTCCCGGAAGCGGGCGGCGACCCGTCCACTCGCCAGCACCGTCACTTCGTCGTCGAGCACCTCGCCGAGTGTCTTGTCCGACGAGTCACGGAGCTCGACACGCCGACGGCGGGTCCGCAGACGCGCCACCGGCGCGACGCGGGCCGTGCGCACGAGCGCTCGCACCAGGTCGACGGCGGCCGGCGGCGGCTGGCCCGCCTCGCCTTCGAAGCGGTGCTCGTCGTGCCGGAGCTGCGGCCCGGCGACGGTCTCGCGGCCGAGTGTCACGACCCAGCCGTCGTCGCCGCGGTACAGCAGCGTCACGCCGGCCCGGGCCAGGCGCAGGTCGGGCGTGTCGTAGTAGGTCAGCTCGATGACGGTCGGCTCGGCCTCGACGGAGACGATCCCGTCCGCGACGTCGTTGAGCTGCGGGGAGATGAAACCCGGGGGGCGACGAGAGGGACTCGTGCGAGGTCACGCCCGCGGCTCGACGGCACGTGCGCGCTGGATGGCCAGCTCCTGGAGCTGGAGGTGCGTGTTGACACCGGCGGTGCGCGGCACCCGGCGCCACGTCCCGTCGTTCCCGAGCTCCCACGCCAGCGTGTCGTCGGCCAGGTTGATGGTGAGGATCTCGTCGAGCCGGTCGCGCATCGCCGGCGCCGTCACCGGGACGAGCGCCTCGACCCGCCGGTCGAGGTTGCGCGGCATGAGGTCGGCCGACCCGATGACGTACTCGGCGGTGTGCGGATCGGGACCGAACCGGTAGATGCGTGAGTGCTCGAGGAATCGGCCGACGATCGAGCGCACCCGGATCGTCTCCGACAGGCCCGGCACACCCGCGCGCAGGCAGCAGATCCCGCGCACGATGAGGTCGATCGGCGTGCCCGCCTGTGACGCCGAGTACAAGCGCGTCGATCATCTCGGGGTCGACGAGGCTGTTCATCTTCATCGTGATGCGCCCCTCCGGCCCCAGCTCGGCTTGGCGCTCGATCCGCTTCAGGAGCTCGGGCCGGATCGTCACCGGCGCGACGAGCAGCTTGCGGTAGCGACCCTGGCGGCTGTACCCGGTGAGGTAGTTGAACAGCTCGGTGACGTCGGCGCCGAGATCGGGATCGGCGGACAGCAACCCGAGGTCCTCGTAGGTCATGGCGGTCTTCGGGTTGTAGTTGCCCGTGCCGACGTGGCAGTAGCGACGGATCCCGTCCGGCTCCTGGCGGACGATGAGCAGGATCTTGGCGTGCGTCTTGAGGCCGACCAGCCCGTACACGACGTGGACGCCCGCCTCTTCGAACAGTTGCGCCCGTTCGATGTTCGCCTGCTCGTCGAAGCGCGCCTTGAGCTCGACGAGCGCGACCACCTGCTTGTCCTGCTCGGCGGCGTGGATGAGCGACCGCACGAGCTGGCTGTCGGGGCCGGCGGTGCGGTACAGCGTCTGCTTGATCGCGAGGACGTCCGGGTCGCGTGACGCCTGCTCGACGAGCGCCTCGATGGAGGTCGCGAACGAGTCGTACGGGTGGTGCACGAGCACGTCGCCCTGCTCGAGGACGCGGAACATGTCATGCGGTCCGTCGGCGCGCGTGAGCGCCGGCTGCGTCTGCGGCGTCCACGGCTCGTCCTTCAGCTCGGGCCGATCGAGGTCGTACAGCCCGAACAGCCCGCTGAGGCCGAGGGGACCGTCGACGACGTAGACGTCGGAGTCGCCCAGCTCGAGCTCGCGACAGAGCAACTCGAGCACCTCGTCGCTCATCTTCCCGTCGACCTCGAGCCGCACGACGCGCCCGAACTTGGTGCGCCGGCGCAGGATGAGCTCCATCGCCTCGAGGAGGTCCTCGGCGTCGTCGGTCGAGCTCGAAGTCGGCGTCGCGGGTGACTCGGAACGGGTGGTGGGCGACCGTCTCCATGCCCGGGAACAGGCTGTCGAGGTGCGCCGCGATCACCTGCTCGAGCGGAACGAACCGCTCGCCGTCGGGCAGCACGAGGAAGCGGGGCAGCAGCGGCGGCACCTTCACCCGGGCGAAGCGTTCCTCGCGCGGTCGTCGGGTCGCGCACGACGACCGCGAGGTTCAGCGACAGGTTCGAGATGTACGGGAACGGGTGGGCCGGGTCGACCGCCAGCGGCGTGAGCACAGGGAAGACCCGCTCGTCGAAGACGCCGCGGAGGTGCTCACGGTCCGTCTCGGACAAGGCCGTCCCAGTCGGAGAACCCGATGCCGACCTCGTCGAGCGCCGGCGCGACCTCGCGGTTGAAGACGGCGGCCTGACGCTCCATCATCGGCTCCACCCGGGCACGGATCGCGCGCAGCTGCTCCCCGGCGTCGAGCCCATCGGGTGACGTGGCGCGGATCCCGGCGTCGAGCTGCTCACGCAGCCCGGACACCCGGACCTGGAAGAACTCGTCGAGGTTCTGGCTGACGATGGCGAGGAACTTCACCCGCTCGAGGAGCGGGACGGCCTTGTCCGCGGCGACGCGCGAGCACGCGCGCGAAGTAGTCGAGCGCGGAGAGCTCGCGGTTGAGGAACCGGGATTCGGGCTGGAGTTGGGTCGGGGGATCGAGCGCAGGTCCGAGATCAGATGCGCTGCCCTCGACCGACACGTCGAGGCCGGCCATCGCCCTCATCGTAGTTCTGCCTCCCCGCCCGGGTTCTGAGCCCTGTGACCAGGCGCAACCTGCGGCGCCGTCACCACGCTGGCGACGACCTACCGGCCCGCCGATGGCGAGCCGGCAGGCCGCCGGGCTCGTCGGCCGGCGGGGGGACCCGGCCGACGGAGCGTTGCCGCTGCACGGCGCAGGGGCAGACAGCCGCGGAGCTGCAACGAGGACGGTACCGACGGCACATGGCACCCAAATTGCCGTCGAAGGAACGGTGTGTGAACTCTGTTGCCCACCCCAATCGGTTCACAGCGACCGATATCGTTGCTTCGGCCATGGCCACGGCACCGCCTCCTCGTCGCCCTACGCGTCCCGGCCCGACCGACTCCCGTTTCGCCGAGCCGACACCGTTCGCACGACTTGCGATCACCCACGCCGCGAGCATCTGCGGCGACGTCTGCCTGACCGTCTCGCTCGCCGGGTCTCTGTTCTTCTCGGTGTCGCCCGGTCAGTCGCGCGAGAAGGTGCTGCTGTACCTGATCATCACGATGGCGCCCTTCGCCGTCATCGCACCCTTGCTGAGCCCGCTGCTCGACCGGGTCCGCGGTGGCAGGCGGCTCATGATCTTCATCACGTGCGCGGTCCGCGGCGTGCTCTGCCTCTTCATCGCGCGTTATGTGAACGCGAGCGGCGCCGAGGCCCTGCTGATCTACCCGCTCGCGTTCGGGTTGCTCGTGGCGCAGAAGACGTACTCGATCGCCAGGAGCGCGCTCGTGCCTTCGCTCGTCAACGGCGAGCGCGAGCTCGTGGGCGCCAACTCGCGTCTGGCGATCATCAGCGTCGTCGGGGGCCTCGTCGGCGGCCTGCCGGCCGTCGGCATCTACCGGTTCTTCGGCGCCGAAGGCTCCCTGATCCTCGCCGCGTTCGTGTACGCGGTCGCCTCGATGCTCTCGTGGCGGATCCCACGGGTCGAACAGGAGCAGGCCGGGCCGGATACGGAGCTCGAGAAGGAAGAGCTCCACGCGCCGAGCATCATCCTGGCCGGCAGCGCGATGGGCCTGTTGCGGGGCGCGGTCGGGTTCCTCACGTTCTTCCTCGCCTTCGGGCTCCGCGACAACGACGAGGCGGCGTGGGTGTTCGGGGTCGTGCTCGTGGTCAGCGGCATCGGCGGCTTCCTGGGCAACCTCGTCGCGCCCCAGCTCCGGAAGATCACGCGCGAAGAGGTCATATTGGCCGGCTCGCTCGTCCTGCCCGCGGTCGGATGCCTGTTCGCGGCGCGCTCGTCATCGATCACGATGACGACATTCGGCGCGCTGCTCATCGCCGCCGGCGCCGCGGCCGGACGTGTCGCGTTCGACAGCCTCCTCCAGCGCGACGCGCCCGACGCCATCCGGGGGCGCAGCTTCGCCCGGTTCGAGACTCGTTTCCAGATCACGTGGGTGGCGGGAGCGCTCATCCCGGTTGCGATCCCGCCCGTGTACCAAGACCTCCGCATCGGTCTGTTCGTGCTCGCCATCGGGCTCGGCTTCGCGGGGCTTTCGTACATCGGCGGCATGCGCGCCGCTCGCGAAGCGGTCGCGCGTCGTCGCCGTCGCGTGGAGCGCACCCGGGAGACAGTCGGGCGCGGCTTCCGAGCCGGTCTCGCGCGGCTGCGTCGCTCGGGACGTCGCCCAAGAGACGGCGGCGAGACCGCCAAGGGCAGGGGAGAAATCGAGGCCGGGTCCGAACGAGGTCAAGTAGACAAGAGCCCGTGGCATCCGACTTCCTGCTTCGACCGGTCACACGCGACGAGCTGACCGAGTTCACAATGACCCCCCTCATCGCGTTCGGTGAGCGCATGGATCGCGCGCGCCTCGAGCTCGACTGGACGAGTCTCGAGCTCGACCGCACGCTCGCCGCCTTCGACGGCGACGAGATCATCGGGACGGGCCGGCTCTTCTCCTTCGAGCTGACCATGCCGGGCGGCAGGCTGTTGCCGGCGGCCGCGGTGAGCTGGATCGCCGTCCTGCCCACCCACCGGCGGCGAGGGATCCTCACCGCGATCAAGACCCAGCAGCTCGAAGACGCCGCCGAGCGCGGCGAGGCGCTGGCAATGCTGTACGCGTCCGAAGCCGGCATCTACCGCCGGTTCGGATACGGCATCTCGACGAGCTCGATGAGCGTGAGCGTCGAGCGCCGCCACTCGGCGTTCTTGCATCCGGTGCCGGAAGGACGCGTCCGCCTCGTCGAGGAGGACGCGGCGCGCAAGCTGTTCCCCGAGATCTTCGACCGCGCCCGTCGCGTCCAGCCCGGCGCGGTGCAACGCGTCGACGCCTGGTGGCCCGACCAGTTCTTCTGGCCCGATCCCGACGACAAGGGCACCGCGTTCTACTGCGTGTACGAATCCCCCGAGGGCGTGCTCGACGGGTACGCCGCCTACCGGTTCGAGCCACGTTGGGGAAACGGTCCCGAGGGCACACTGCACGTCGGCGATCTCGTCTCCGTCACCCCGGCTGCTCGGGCGGTGCTGTGGCGCTACCTGCTCGACGTGGACCTCGTCGCGACGATCACGGCGTGGGTCGTTCCTCTCGACGAGCCGCTGCGGTGGATGTTGCGCGAGCCGCGCCGCATGGCGGTCACGCGCGTGGGCGAGAGCCTCTGGGTGCGCGTGCTCGATGCGCCCGCCGCGCTGACGGCGCGGACGTACGCGGCTCGCGGGCAGGTGGTGTTCGAGGTCGTCGACGCGCTCCGTCCCGACGGCGACGCGGCCGGTCGGTTCGTTCTCGACGGCGGGCCCGACGGCGCCGAGGCTCGGCGCACGACCGACGAGCCCGACCTCGTGCTCGACGTCGCCGAGCTGGGCGGGATCCTGCTCGGCGGCGTGCGCGCGTCCGCACTGGCCCGGGCCGGGCTCGTCGACGAGCGCACCCCCGGAGCGCTGGCGATCGCCGATGCCATGTTCGCGGTCGAGCCATTGCCGTTCTCGATGACCGATTTTTGAGGTCTGGCATACGCCCAGCCGACACATCCCGCCGAGGTGTTCAGCGGCGCGTCAGCCGCAATCAACCAGCCATTCATCCGCAGTCGGTACCGTCGAATTGCGATGAGCAAGACGACCGGTTCTACCGACTGGATGCGTCGCCTCGCTGACCACTACGCCCGGTTTCGGCAGGGCTACCCCGACGATCGGCTCCTGATCGTCTTCGACATCGACGGCACGATCCTCGACCTCCGCTACATGGTCCGGTACGTGCTGCTCGATTACGACCGCGCCCACGGCAGCGACCTGTTCCACGGTCTGAGTGTCGAGGACATCGACGTGCACGAGAACCGTGTCGAGGAGTTCCTCGAGGGTCGCGCGCTCGCAGCCGAGACACGTGAGCACGTCCTGGCGTGGTACCTCGAGCGGCGGTGGCAGCCCGACTCGGTGCTGGCCGCCCACCGCCCCTACCGGGGCGTGCTCGAGGTCATCCGCTGGTTCCAGCTGCAGCCCGCGACGTTCGTCGGGCTCAACACCGGCCGCCCCGAGCAGTTGCGCGACGAGACGCTGCGGTCGTTGAACGCGCTCGGTCGGGAATACCGGGTCGAGTTCCGTGCCGATCTCCTCGCGATGAACGAGTCGGGCGAAGAAGGCGGTGTCATCGAGAGCAAGGTCGCAGGCTTGCGCACCTTCGCGGACGCCGGGTTCCGGACGTTCGCCGTCGTCGACAACGAGCCGGCCGTGATCGCCGCGCTGGCCGAGGCGGACGAATCGGGGGAGATCCTCTTCCTGCAGGCTCAGACGTTCTCCGAATCGCGGCGGGTGCCCACCCCGCGTACCGTGCGCGGACGGTCGTACGACCTCACCGCGCTCGTCACCGAGGAAGACCTCCCGCACCACGTGCAGCTCGTGTGGCACGGCGTCAACGACGAAGCGAACCTGCGCCAGTTCCTCGGCTCCCAGGTCCATTGGGCCGAGTGCGACGTGCGGCGCGACCCCCTGGGGCGGCTCGTGCTCCGCCACGACTCGTTCGAGCGGACCCCGTGGTCACGCACCGAGAAAGGGCTCGAGCTCGGCGACCTGTTGGCGCGGCTGCGCGAGCAGGGCCGCGGCGTCAAGCTCGACCTGAAGGAGGGCGACGCGATCCTCGACGACGTGCTCGCCGCCGTCGACGCCCACGGCTTCGACGACGCCGACCTGTGGTTCAACGCCCGGATCGAGGCGCTGGGTGAAGACGGGGTCGGCCGGCTCGTGGCGGCGCACCCCGACGCCATCGTGCAGTGCCCGGTCGACTTCCTCGCACCGCTGGTGCTCGCCGCCCCCGAGCGGGCCTGGGACACCATCAAGCTGCTGATGAGCTGGGGCGTCAGCCGCTTCTCCGTGAGCTGGGCGGGGGAGCACGCCCGCGCGCTGCTCGAGTCCCTCGAGGACTTCGGCTGCGAGGTCAACCTCTACGCCGTGCCCGACCTCGAGGCTTTCCTCCGCGCCGCGCTGATGCTCCCGACCTCGATCACGACGGACTTCAACTTCCCGGCGTGGCACTACTTCGGTCGGGGCGCAGGCGAGCAGCACCAGTACCACCGCTACAAGGTCGACGCCCTCGTCCCCCCGACGACGGACGTGGCCTAGCCCCAGCCGGAGCTCGCCCCCTGCACCATGCCGAACGGGCCGGTGGGCCAGCGGAAGCAGTCCATCATCAGCTGGTCGACGTCCTCGGCGGAGGCGATGCCCTCGTTCACGACCTTCTGCGCCTCCGCGACCATCGCGAAGTAGACCCGGTTCGTCACAAACCCCCACGCCATCGGCGTGTCCCGGATCACGACGGCGTTCTTCCCGCACTTCGTCGCCACGTCGCTGACCGCGGCGACGGTCTCGTCGCTGGTCTCGCGGGTCGAGACGATCTCGGCCAGGCGCATCACCGGCGCCGGCGACGCCCAGTGCCAGCCGATCACGCGGTCGGCGCGGTCGGTCGCCGCCGCCAGGCCGGCGATCGCGAAGCCGGACGTGTTCGACGCGAGGATCGTCTCGTCCGGTGCAGCCCGATCGAGATCGCGGAAGACGCGTACCTTCAGCTCGAGGCGCTCGGGCACCGCCTCGACCACGAGATCGGTGGCAGCCGCCTCCTCGAACGAGCTCGTGAACGTGAGTCGCGCCAGAGCGGCGTCGGCCTGCTCGCGCGTCACCTTGCCGCGTTCGACGCCCCGCTCAATCCCGTACCGACCCGTCGTGACGTGCTCCCGACCCTTGTCGAGCGCGCCCGGGTCGACGTCGTAACAGACCGTGTCGTACCCGGCCGTCGCCGTGACCTGGGCGATCCCGCTGCCCATCACGCCCGCTCCGAGCACGCCGATCTTCTTCACCGCGCTCACTCGGCGACCTTGACGATGAGCTTGCCGGTGTTCTCGCCGCTGAACAGCGTGCGGAAGGCGGCGGGTGCGTTCTCGAGCCCGTCGACGACATGCTCGGCGTACCGGATCCGGCCGTCCTGCACCCACTGCGCGAGCTGCAGGATCGCGTCGAGGAACCGGTCCCGGTAGTCGAGCAGGATGAACCCTTCCATGCGCCCGCGCTGCGGGATGAGATTGAGGATGTTGGCAGGACCCGGCGAGAGGTCGGCCGTGTCGTACTGCGAGATCGCTCCGCACAGCACGATCCGCGCGTGCAGGCTGATCTGTCCGAGGACGGCATCGAGGATGTCGCCGCCGACGTTGTCGAAGAACACGTCGATGCCGTCGGGGCACGTCTCGCGCAGCCGCGCGCTCACGTCGTCGGCCTTGTAGTCGATCCATGCGTCGAAACCGAGCTCGTCGGTGAGCCATGCGCACTTCTGTCGGACCGCCGGCGATGCCGACCACGCGGCAGCCGAGGATCTTGCCGATCTGGCCCGCGATCGACCCGACCGCACCCGCCGCGCCCGACACGACGACGGTGTCGCCTTCTTTCGTCTCCCCGACGTCGAGCATCCCGAAGTAGGCCGTGAGCCCGGTGACGCCGAACACGCTGAGATACGCGGTGACGGGATCTTGACGGGGCACGGCCATCATCCCGTCGGGGCCGGAGCCGGCGATCGCGTAGTCCGACCAATCAACCATCCCGAGGACGAGGTCCCCGACCTGGTAGTTCGGGCTGCGCGACTGCACGACCTCGCCGATCGCACCGCCGCGCATCGCGTCGCCGACTTGGATGCCGGGGACGTAGGTGTCGAAGCCGTTCATCCAGACCCGGATAGCGGGGTCGAGCGACAGGTACAGGGTTCGGACGAGCGCTTCGCCGTCGGCGGGCTCGGGAACGGGCGCCTCGACGATCTCGAAGTCGCTCTCCTTGACGGTCCCGGCCGGGTGCGCAGCCATCTTGATCACGCGCTGGGTCGTCGTGACCGGCGCGTCGGTCACGCCGTCTCCTCGGGGAGCTCGATGCGGGCCAGCCACAGACCGGGCGCGTCGAGCTCGGCCGGCGTCGGCAGCATCCGCTCGGACTCCCACAGCCGGTTCAACCCTTCCGGTCCTGCCCGCTCGATGACGCCGCGGCAGAACGCCGCCCCCTGCTCGTAGTGGTGGCGCTCGAGCTTCAGGCCGAGCAATCCCTCGATGAACACCTCGGCCTCGCCCCGCTCCACCCGGTGTCGCTGCATCGCCTCGTGGATCTGCCGGAACGACGGGATGAGCTTCTCGCCGACGCGTTCGAGCACCGAGTCTGCGTAGCCCTCGATGACCGCCGTGAGCAGCTGGAGCTGCCGGCGCGGCTCGTCCTGGCGCGGCGAGTGCATCGCGCCGAGGAGGGCGTCCGGATCCTCGGCGATCGAGCCCAAGGTCGACGGGTCGCTGGGATCGACGGACCCGAACCGGTCCTCGAGCGCGCTCGGGTCCACCTCGTAGGCGGACACGTACTCGGTCGACAGCCGCACGAGCCGGTCGCGCACCCACGGGACCGAACGCTCGGCGGCGTGCACGACCTCGTGCACCGCGAGGTAGAAGCGCAGATCCGCTCGTTCGAGCGACCACGCCTCCTCGAACGCGTCGATGTTCTGCACGACGAAGCAGAGGCTCGGCTCGTCGCTCGTCGGAAGGGGCAGGTCGTACCGCCCGAGGGCGTGCTGCGCGAGATAGCCGATCATCGAGCCCGCCTGCATCCCGAGCAGCGCCGGCGCCAGCATCTGCATCATCCCGCCGAGCATCTCGGGGCCGAACGGCCCGCCGCCGGCGGCGCCGGGGGATCCCGGCTCGCCGGATTCGAGCTCACCCGGCTCGGGCCCCGCCTCTCGCATCACCTGCCCGAGCGTGGTCGCGAGCGCCTCGAGCACCGGACGCAGCGCGTCGAGGTGGAGGTCGGCCCAACCTTGAGGTCCCAGCGTGCGGAGCGGCGCCGCCGCGAACGTGGCCGTCAGGTCGGTCTCGGCGACCACGTTCGTCTGCGCGGCGCGCGCCAGCTCGTCGAGCTGCTCGTGCGCGGCGGGATCGATCGCACGCTCGGTGCCACCCTCGAGGGCGACCCACGCTGCGATCTGGCGCGCCACGTCCCAGTTGATCGGGCCCTGCGACTGCAGCATGCGCATGAGCTGGGCGAGGTCGAATCCACCGCCCCCGAACGGCATCCCCGGAAGGCCGGACGACGACTGCGGCTCCGGCTCGTCGCGCTTCTCGGGTTTGCCGGGCTCGTCGGGGTCGCCAGGTTGAGGCCGGTCCGTCACGCGGCCAGTCTATGGACGTGGTTGCGATTGCCGTCACCGGCGCATCCGGGCTCGTGGGGCAGCGGTTGCTCCCGCGATTGGCCGAGCAGGAGCAGGTGACGCGGCTGATCGGCCTCGATGTGCGCGACCCTCTGCGCCGCGTCCGGAACCTCGAGTTCCACCGGGTCGACATCGGCGGCGCCGAGCTCAAGCCACTCCTCGACGCGGCCGACGTGCTCGTCCACCTGGCCACGGTCGTCGACCCGATTCCCGACGAGACGCTGATGGCGCGCGTCAACATCGAGGGCACCCGGAGGGTCCTCGACGCCGCCGCCGCCGTCGGCGTGCGGAAGGTCATCCGCGTCTCGAGCGCGGCCGTCTACGGGGCGTGGCCCAACAACCCCGTGCCCCTGACCGAGGACGCCACCCTGCGTCCCAACCCGGGCTTCGCACCCGCCGTCCACGCCGCCGAGGTCGAGCGACTCTTGGGCGACTGGCGCGAGGAGCACCCCGCGGTCACGGTCACGACCATGCGCTCTGCGCCCGTGCTCGGCGCCGGCGCCGAGCGGCTCCCGTCGCGCCTGCTGCTCGGACGGCCGCCGCTGCGCGTCCGGGGCGCCGGCCCGCCCGTGCAGGTCGTCCACGTCGACGACCTGGTCGGCGCGCTGCTGCTGGCGGTCGGAAGCGACCTCCCGGGCACGTACAACGTCGCCGCCGACGGGTGGCTGAGCGCCGACGACGCCCGGGCGCTCCTGCCCCGGTCGCTGCTGCCCGCGCTGCCGGCCGAGCTGCTCGAGCGGCTGCTGGCCCGCCTGTGGGCGAGCGGCCTGGGCGACGTTCCACCCAACGTCGTGCCCTACCTCGTCCACCCGTGGGTGGTCGCCAACGATCGCCTGCGGTCCGCCGGCTGGCGCCCGCAGCACACCAACGAAGAGGCGATCATCGAAGGCCTCGACTCCCTGCCACCTCCCTCCCACGCCGTGCGCTACGCCGGCGGCGCCGTGCTGGCGGCGACGCTCGGCACCGCCGCCGGGCTTGCTGATTCGCTGGCGTCGCCGGCGAAGGCGCGCCTGCACGAGCTAGCGCTCGCCGGATCCCTACGCGCCGGCAGGTGTGAGGTTCGCGCGGCGCCAGTCGTCCCACTCGTCGGTGAAGTAGCGCACGCGGGTCTTCTTGTACTCCTTGACCGACCACAGCAGCGCGTAGTCGTCGACGCCGGTCTCGGCCTGGATGGCGGCGATGGTCTGCTCGCAGTCCCGGCCGTTGTGGCCGTGCACCATCGTGAACACCGAGTACGGCCAGTCGTCGTACGTCGGTCGCTTGTAGCAGTGGCTCACGAACGCGAAGCCGGCCATCCGCGGGCCCATCTCGTCGAGCTCTTCGTCCGGGACCGCCCATACGCCCATCGCGTTGGCCTTGTAGCCCGCGCTCCGGTGGTTCATCACCGCCGCGAACCGGCGCATCAGCTTGCGCTCCTTGAACGAACGCAGCATGGCGAGGAGCGTCTCCTCGTCGGTGCCGATCTGCTCGGCCTCGGCCGCGAACGGCCGCTCGACCAGCGGAAGGTCCTCCTGCGAGATGCGGATCGCCGCGACCTCGAGCTCGGACAGCTCGGGCGCCTCCATGTGCTCCCTGCGCTCGGGCCGCTCGTGCTCCAGCACCTCGACGCTGCGCGTCGGCCGGAGTCTGACCGGTCATGTCGAGCTTGACGCCGATCTTGTAGAGCTTGAGCGTCGGGAGCTTCCGAGTGACGAGCGCACCCGACGCGCGGTGCAGCACCTCGATGTGGTCGTCGAGCGAATCACCGGGGGGTACCGCGATCGTGTACCAGAGGTTGTAGGCGTGGTTGCGCTTGTAGTTGTGGCTGACGCCCGGGTGCGCGCTGATGACCGCGGCGGCCTCGTCGACCCGGTCGGGATCGATCTTCGCCGCGACCAGCGACGAGCCGTATCCGAGCGCCCGCGTGTCGAAGATCGCCGAGAGCTGGCGCAGCACACCGAGCTCCTTGACGCGCGCGATGCGTGCGCGCACCTCGGCCTCGTCGGTGCCCAGCCGCTCGGCGAGCACGCGTACGGACGCGGCTCGAGCGGGAAGTCCCACTGGACGGCATTCAGCAGCTCGCGGTCGGCGTCTTCGAGTTGGTCGACGTGCAGTTCGCCGGCACGCGGCTCTTCGAGGAGCGGTTCCTCGCTCACGCTCATGTGCTCCATCGTGCCGAGGTCGCCCTCGCCCGGCAAATCACTGCGCGTTGCCCGGTTCGGCGGGCACGGAGCCTGCGGTTGTGCCGGCGTCGCGTTGGTCGCCGAGCTCGAGGCTGATGCGGCGCTTCCCGCGGTCGCGATACAGCGTGACGTTCATCTTCTCACCGGGCTTGCGCCGCCCGACCTCGCTCATCAGCTGGGCGACGCTCGAAATCGCGGTCGTAGAACCCGCTTTCCCGACGTCGACGATGACGTCTCCCTGCACGAGTCCCGCATCGTCGGCAGGGCTGCCGGGCACGACGCCCTGAACGCGCGCGCCGCCGCCGACGCGGTCGGTGTCGTCGGTGGCCCAGACGCCGAGCCAGCCGTGCTCGGCGCTCCCGCGTGCGGTCAACTGGGCGGTGACGTCGCGCGCCTCGTCGATCGGGAGCGCCAGTCCCGCGGTGGAGGAGTCCGGCGGCACGACGAGGATCCCGATGACCGCGCCCCGGCTGTCGACGAGCGCGCCGCCCGAGTGCTCGCCGCCGGCCGTCACGTCGGTCTGGATGAGCCCGGGCACCGAGACTCCTTGACCCCAGACGAACGCGTGGTTGAAGGCCCCGATCTCGCCGACGTCGACCCAGCGGTGGCGTCCCGACGACGCCGCCGCCACTCCGACCACCTGCTGACCGACCTCGAGACCTGCCGACACCCCGAGTTGGGCGGGTTGCATGTTCTTCCCGTCGACCGTAAGGACGGCGAGGTCGGAGACGGGATCACTTGCGTCGACGGCCGCAGGCATCGTGCGACCGTCGGCGGTGACGATCGACACCGTGTTCGCGCCGTCCACCGCGTGCGCGGTCGTGAGGACCTGGCCGGCCTGCACACAGACGCCCGACGCTCGTCCGGTCTCGTCACCGCGCGTCGTCCGCACCGCGACGACGCTCGGCGCGAGCGCCGCCACGACCCGTTGGATCGCGCCGTTGCGCGCCTGCGAGGCAGGCCGGCCCGAGTCGTTGACGGTCATGACCGCGACGACGCCGGCCACGGCCGCCACCACGGCCACACCGGCGGCGAGCGCCACCCACCGACCGCGTCGCGACGAACGAGGCCGGCTCGTGGCCACGAACGACGTCATCTCGCTGGGGTGGACCCACGTCCGATCGGACGGGTCGGGCGGCGGGCCGCCGGCGCGCTCGTCCTCAGGGTCGTGACCGGCCATGGTCGGGAGTGTAAAGCCGCGTTCTTCGTGACAGGCCGCGGCTCTCTTCGGGTGCCGCAGTACGATCGCGTGCGTGCTCGCGCCCCCTGCCGGACGCGACTGGGTCGCACTCACGTCGCTGCCGCTTCCGGTCGACGCCGCCAACGCCTGGGTCACGACGCCGGGCAGCGGCGCGGTCGTGTCCTTCCTCGGCGTCGTGCGCGAACACTCCGAAGGCAGGCCCGGCGTGCGCGGCCTGACCTACGAAGCGTACGAAGAGGCGGCGACGCGCCGGCTCGGGGAGATCGCGGAGGAGCTGCGACGGCGCTGGCCCGACGTCGAGCGGGTGGCGCTTCTCCATCGCGTCGGTGAGCTCGCGCTCTCCGAGCCGTCCGTGGCGGTGGTGGTGTCGGCGCCACACCGCGCCGAGGCATTCGAGGCGGCGCGTTTCGGTATCGACACGCTGAAGGAGACCGTGCCGATCTGGAAGCGAGAGCACTGGGCCGACGGCTCCGAATGGGCCGAGCACGCCAACCCCGTTCGGCCGGTCCGCCCGTCGACCACGGCCGGGTGATCGGCCCTGGCCCGGGATCTCGCCATCGACCTCGGTACCGCCAACACCCTCGTCTACTCGCGTGGCGAGGGCATCATCATCAACGAGCCGACGGTGATCGCGCTCAACAGCCGCACGAACGAGGTGCTCGCGATCGGTCACGAGGCGTGGCAGATGATCGGTCGCACGCCGGGATACATCGTGGCCGTCCGGCCGCTGCGCGGCGGCGCGATCACGGACTTCGAGATCACCGAGCGCCTGATGCGCATGCTCTTCCAGCGCGCGGGCGTGTCGCGCTTCTACCGGACGCGCGTGCTCATCTGCGTGCCGTCGGCCATCACGCACGTCGAGCAACGCGCCGTGCTCGAGGCGGCCCGGCGCGCCGGGGCCGCCCAGACGTTCCTGATCGAGCAGCCGATGGCCGCCGCCATCGGCGCGTCGCTGCCGATCCACGAGCCGCTCGGAAACATGATCGTCGACGTCGGCGGCGGGACCTCCGAGGTCGCGGTCATCTCGCTGGGTGGCGTCGTCGCGCTCGAAGCGGTCCGCGTCGGCGGCTTCGACGTGGACGCCGCCATTCAGGCGTACGTGCGGCGTGAATACGGTGTGGCCATCGGCGAACGCACGGGCGAGGAGATCAAGATCGCGATCGGCTCGGCGTTCTCGAGCGGCGACCAGTACAAGGCCGAGGTGCGCGGGCGTGACCTGACGACCGGCACCGCCAAGGTCATCGTGCTGAGCCCGGAGGAAGTGCGCGAGGCCGTCGACGAGCCCGTGCGCGCCATCCTCGAGATCATCGTGCGCGCGCTCGGGCAGACGCCGCCCGAGCTCGCCCAGGACCTCATCCGCCAGGGCGTCAACCTCGTCGGCGGAGGCGGCCTGCTGCGTGGCATGGATCAGCGCATCTCGAACGAGACCGCGCTGCCCGTCCACCTCGTCGACGCGCCGCTCGAGTGCGTCGTGCACGGCGCCGGTCGCTGCCTCGAGAACTTCGATCGGCTCAAAGAGATGTTCATGGACCGACCGCGCGCCTGAGCGAGGAGCGACCCCTCGAGCTCGCCATGTCCACTGTCCCATCAGGAGGCTGTCGAAAGGTGTCCACGTGAAGGTCGGAGTGTTCCTGCCGGTTGGTGCGGCCAACGCAGATCCGGAATTGCTTCAGACGGCGGGAAGGGAGATCGAGGCTCGTGGCTTCGAGTCGGTCTGGGTCGCGGAGCACGTCGTGCTCTTCGACGACTACGACTCGAACTACCCGTACTCGCCCGACGGGCGCTTCCCGGGCGGCGGCGACGCCGGCCTTCTCGAGCCGTTCGTCGACGCTCACGTTCCTGGCCGCCGTCACCGAGCAGCATCCGCCTCGGGACAGGCATCTGCCTCGTCCCCCAGCGCAATCCCGTGTACACGGCGAAGCAGGTCGTCGACCTGGACGCGCTGTCGCGCGGTCGGGTCGACTTCGGCGTGGGCGCCGGCTGGCTGCGAGAGGAGTTCGACGCGCTGGGAGTCCCGTTCGAGCGACGGGGCGATCGCATGCGAGAGCACATCGAGGTGATGAAGGCCCTGTGGAGCGACGACGTCTCCGAGTACCAGGGCGAGCTCTACCAGCTCCGGAGTTGTCGTATGTACCCGAAGCCGGTCCAGCAACCTCACCCGCCCATCCACGTCGGCGGTGAGAGTGACGCGGCGCTCAGGCGAGTCGCGGACTTCGGGCAGGGCTGGTACAGCTTCAACCGGGCTCCCGACGATCTCGTCGCACCGCTGCGTCGTCTCGACGAGCTCGTCGCGGAGCGGGGACGCTCGCGCGGTGACGTCATGCTGTCGGTTTGTCCGTACCTGCAGCCGGTCGGGCCGGGAATGATCGACGGGTACCGGGAACGTGGTGTCGATCGCGTGATCGGCCTCTGCCTCGCCTTCGATCGGGACACGCTCCTCGCGTCTCTCGATCAGCTCGTCACCGACCTCCTCGAACCGGCCTCGCGCTGACCGGCTCCGTCCGCGGTCTCACTCCGCGAGCAGGTCCTCGGCCGCCTGTCTCACCTGCCAGTCGCGGTCTTCCAGGGCGGCGTGGAGGGCGGCTTCGACGTCGGGGCCGTCGAAGGGCGCGAGCGCGAGCACGGCGCGGCGGCGCACCGCCGGCTTGTCCCGGCAGGCGGCGAGCACGGCGGGAAGACCGGCGGGGTGGCCGAGGGCGCCGAGCGCGGCCACTGCGGCCTCGCGGGCCAGTGGGTCCTCGTGCGCCCCGGCGATGGTGACGAGCGCGGGGACCGCGCCGGCGCGCACCGCCGCCGCGCCGAGCTCGCCGAGCGCCCACGCGCTCGCCTCGATCACGGTGACGTCGTCGTCGCCGAGGAGATTCACCAGCGGCCGAGCCGGTGCGCCGAGCCCGGGGGTGAGGTCGGCGGCGCGCCGGCGCACCGCCGGGTCGGCATCGGCGAGCGCGACGCGCCACGTCGCGGTTGCCCGTCGCCGCCCGGCGGCGCGGGCGAGCGCGCCGAGTGCCGCCGAACGCACGCGCGCGTCGGGGTCGTCACTGGCGGCGCGTTCGAGGTCGGCGGCTGCGCCCGCGGGGAGCCGCGCGCGCATGCCGAGCGCTGCCGCGTCGGCGGCTCGTTCGACGGCCGTTCGCCGGTCGGTGCCATCGCGGGCGGGCATCCCCAGACCATAGGGAGCCGCGACCGTCGACCGGGGTGGTGCATGGCAGGCTCTGTCGATGAACGAGGAGAGGGGCGAACCCCTCCCGCCCCCGCCGTTCCCGCCGCCGCCGGCCCGGCGTCGCCGGCGCCCGCTCGTCGCCGCCGGCACAGTCGCCGCCATCATCGCCGTGCTCGTGATCCTCGGCGGTTCCCTCATCCGGCTCCCGTACGTGCTGATCGCCCCGGGGACCGCCAGCTCAGTCGAGCGCGTCGTGAAGATCGAGGGCGCGCCGACGTACTCGCACCGCGGCCAGCTGCTGTTCCTCACCGTCTCCGTGTCGAGTGATCGTCCGAACGCGTTCGCGGTTCTCTCCGGCTGGCTCGACGACGACACGGACGTCGTCTCGGAGGACGAGGTCCTGCAGGGCCGTTCCCGCGCCGAGGATGCGCGGCTCAACAAGCTCGAGATGGCCGACTCGCAGATGACCGCCAAGCAGGTCGCGCTCGAACGGCTCGGATACACCGTCCCCGTGACGGGGGCCGGCGCCGTCGTCACGGCCGTGCAGAAGCGTTCCCCGGCCGACGGCGAGCTCCGGGTCGGCGACGTCATCACCGCCGTCGACGGCCAGCCCGTCACCCTCGCCGAGCAACTCGGGCCGATCGTGCGCAGCCGGCCCTCCGGGTCAGCCGGTCACCTTCACGGTCGACCGAAACGGAAGCAGCACGCCGGTGACGGTCGTGAGCCGTGCCGCACAGGCAGGTCCCTGCCAGGGCCGGGCCCAGGTCGGCGTCCAGACGGCAACCCGCAGCGAGAAGTTCGACTTCCCGGTGAACGTCCAGATCGACACCGGCCGCGTGAGCGGACCGTCGGCGGGGCTCGCGTTCACGCTCACGATCCTCGACGAGCTCACCCCCGGTGACCTGACGGGCGGCAAGAAGGTGGCGGTCACCGGGACCATCCGCGCCGACGGCACGGTCGGGCCCATCGGGGGCGCCGAGCAGAAGGCGGTGAGCGCCGGCCGGGCGGGAGCGAAGCTGTTCCTCGTCCCGACCGAGGAGGTCAAAGAGGCGCGCAGCCGTGCCGACGGGATGAAGGTCGTCGGCATCCGGAGCCTCGACGACGCCCTGACCGAGCTGAAGAAGTTCGGTGGCGACGACACCGGCGTGCCGCCCGCGGCTCCCGCCGCAGCCTGCCCTTAGTCCCAATACAGTTGCGCCGATGTCGATCGAAGCGCCCCGCCCGGCCGGCTCGGACGAGCCCCGGCTCACGCCCGCTCAGATCGAGCGGCAGGACTTCCGGAAGGTGCGCAAGGGCCTCGACGAGCGGGAGGTACGCGCGTTCTTGCGGCGGGTGGCCGACGAGTTCGACGCGGTGAACCGGCGGCTCGCCGATCTCGAGAGCCAGGTCCGGCATCCGCCCCTGCCGTCCCGCGATCAGCTCGTCGAGCAGGTGGGGCAGGAGGTGGCCCGCACGCTGCGTTCGGCCGAGGAGTCGGCCGAGAAGGTGGCGCAGCGGGCGCGTGAGGAGGCCTCGAACGTCGAACGAGCGGCGCGGGAGGAGTCGGCACGCATCCGGACCGAGCAGCTCGAACTGGCGAACAGAGATTCGCGCGCCGTCGTCGAGACCGCGCGCGAACGGGGCCGGGAGATGGTCGCCGAGGCGCGGGCGCTCCGCGAGCGCGTGCTGTCAGACCTGAACCGCCGTCGTGACACGCTGCGGGCGTACATCGATCAGCTGCGAGAGGATCGCGATCGCTTCGCCGAGGCGTACCTCGTCGTGCGGGACACCGTGTCCGATGCGAACGAGAAGCTCTCGCAATTCGGCGCCGGTCGACCGTTCCCACCGGTCACTGCCGACGCCGGGCCGCACATCTCGTATCCGTCCGACTCCGAGCCGGCACTGGACCATCCCGCTTCGCGCGGTCCCGCGCCCGAGCCGCCGCCGTGGGTGCAACGCGAAGCACCGTCGGAACCGGAGCGCGAGACGCCGCCGCCGCAACCTCCGGTGCCGAGGCCACGGCCCGCGACCGGTATCGGTCTGGGCGAGCTACCCGGCCAACGCGACGCGGAGCCCTCGTCGCCGCCCGCGCCACGCCAGACCCGAGCCCGAGCCGGAGCCGGAGCCGGAACCCGCGGCGGAGAGTGCATCGACCGCCGCGAGCGAACCCGCACCGGCACCCGAACCCGAACCGGAACAGGAACCCGAACCGGAACGCGAACCGCGAACCGGAGCCCGTCGCCGAGCGCGAGCCGGGCCCGGTGTCGGCGGGCGCGCCGGAGGCCGAATCGCAGGCGGCGTCCGAGCCGGACGGGGGAGTCGACGCCTTGTTCGAGCGCATTCGCGGCATGCGCGCGGACACCGTCGAGGAGCCCCGCATCGACTTCGACGAAGCCCGGGCCGACGACCATGGCGGTGCCGGTCGTGCCACGGACGCGGCGGAAGGCCAGGTCCTCGTCGAATCGGCGCCGGCACCCCGCCCGGCGACGACCGACGGCGACCCCGAGCTGCTGGCGCGGCGCGACGAGCTCCTGACGCCGATCGCCAACGAGCTCGTCCGGCATTGCAAGCGCGTCCTGCAGAACGAGCAGAACGAGATCCTCGACGCGCTCCGTCGCCAGCGCGGCCGCCTGACCACCGACAAGCTCATGCCGCCTCTCTCCCAGCAGGTGAAGGCCTGGTCGGAGGTGCTGACGCCGGCGATCGTCGAGGCGTACGCGGCGGCGCGGACCGCCGCCGCGCCGGACGGTGAGCCCGTGAACGGAGCACCGCAGCGCATGGTCACCGGCATGGTGGAGGTGCTCGTCACGCCATTGCGCGATCGTCTTCTCGCGGCCGTCGACGACACGCTCGGCGACGACGCCAACCCCGACGTGATCGCCCATCGGATCGGTGCGCGCTACCGCGAGTGGAAGGGACAGGAGCTCGACAACCGCATCCGCGATCTCCTCGCCGCGGTGTACGCGCGCGGTGTGTACGACGCCGCGCCGGAAGGCGCACGCCTGCGTTGGGTCCCCGCCGAGCAGGGCCAGTGTCCGGACGCCGACGACAACGCGCTCGAGCCCACACGGCGCGGGGGCCGCTTCCCAACCGGCCAACAGTTCCCGCCGGCGCACCCTGGTTGTCGGTGCTTGCTCGCGGTCGTGCACGAAGAGCACAGCCCCGAATAACGGCTGACGACGCGACCCGGAATTTCGATACCCCGGCAGTAGGCTTCCCCGGCGGACAGCGGCTTCGCCGACAGGAGAAATAGTCGATGCGCGTGCCCACAACCCCACGTCGCCGGCGCGGCTTCCGCGTGCGCGGATGGATCATCGCGGGGGTCATCCTGCTGGTGATCCTGCTGTTCAGCCTGCGCGGCCTGGCGGGCTTCTACACCGACTTCCTCTGGTTCGACTCCATCGGGCAGGGCGGCACGTGGCGAGAGCTCCTCTCGGCCAAGGTCGTGCCGGCGCTCGTGTTCACGCTGGTGTTCTTCGTGATGATGCTGGCGAGCCTGCTGATCGCCGATCGCCTGGCCCCGAAATACCGATCCATGGGCCCCGAGGACGAGCTCGTCGAGCGCTACCAGCAGTTCGTGTCGCCGTACCAGGGGCGGATCCGCGTCGGCGTCTCGCTGTTCTTCGCGTTGATCGCGGGCGTGGGGGTCTCCTCGCAGTGGCAGGAATGGGTGCTGTTCACCCACCGGGTCGACTTCGGTGTCAAGGACCCGCAGTTCAACCGGGACATCGGCTTCTACGTCTTCCAGCTGCCGTTCCTGCGCTTCATCGCCAACTGGCTCTTCGCCGGCCTCGTGATCGTGCTGTTCGTGACGGCGGTCGCGCACTACCTCAACGGCGGCATCCGATTCCAGAGCCCGTTCCAACGAGTGACCCCCCAAGTCAAGGCGCACCTGTCGGTGATCCTCGCCGTGATGGCGCTCGTGAAGACGGCGCAGTACTACCTCGACCGCTTCAACCTCGACTTCTCGCAACGTGGCGTCGTCACCGGCGCCAGCTACACCGACGTGAAGGCGCAGTTGCCGGCGCTGAACCTGTTGATCTTCATCTCGATCGTGGCCGCGGGATTGTTCATCTGGAACATCTGGCGGCGGGGCTGGGTGCTCCCGATCATCGCCGTCGGCCTCTGGGGATTCGTCTCGATCGTCATCGGCACGATCTACCCGGCCGGCGTCCAGAAGTTCCGGGTCGAGCCGAACGAGTTCCAGAACGAGCAGGCGTACATCGAGCGCAACATCGCGGCGACACGCGGGGCGTTCGGGCTCGCGAAGGTCAACAACCAGCCCTTCAACTATCAGCAGAACCTCGACGCGTCCGTCGTCAGTCAGAACGCGGCCGTCGATCGACAACGCCCGCCTGTGGGATCCGAAGGTCATCCAGTCGACGTACCAATCACTCCAGGGCCTCCAGACCTTCTACAAGATCGACGACGTCGACATCGACCGGTACGGGGTCGGCGACCAGACCCGCCAGGTCGTGCTCTCCGCGCGCGAGATCAGCCAGGGTGAGCTTCCGAGCCAGTCGTGGGTGAACCAGCACCTCGTGTACACGCACGGCTACGGGATCATCGCGTCGCCGACGAACGTCGCCGCCCAGGACGGGAACCCCGACTTCCTCCTCAGCGGGATCCCCGTCCCCAAGGACGCGCCGATCGCGCTCAACCAACCCGAGTTGTACTTCGGTGAGCGCCAACCCGGGTACGCGCTCGTGGACGCCAAGCAACGCGAGTTCAACTACTCACGTCCCGGTCGCGCCGACGCGACGACGCGCTACAAGGGCAAGGACGGGGTCAAACTCGACAACCCGATCCGTCGGGCTGCCTTCGCGTTGCGCTTCGGCGACATCAACCCGCTCATCTCGGGGCAGGTCGGCGGGGGCACGAAGGTCCTGTACGTCCGCGACATCAAGGACCGGGTGAAGAAGCTCGCCCCGTTCCTCGACTTCGACGCCGATCCGTACCCGGTCGTCAGCGGCGGCCGCGTCACGTGGGTCCTCGACGCGTACACCACGACGAGCCGTTACCCGTACTCGCAGATGACGTCGGGGCCGAGCGACACCGGTCTCAACCACAAATTCAATTACGTGCGCAACTCGGTGAAGGCGACGGTCGACGCCTACGACGGCACGGTGAAGTTCTACGTCATCGACCCGAAGGACCCGCTCATCCGGTCGTACCGGTCGGCGTTCCCGGACCTGTTCACCGACTTCAACAAGATGCCGAAGGACCTCCAGGCGCACCTGCGCTACCCGGAGGACCTGTTCCGGGTGCAGTCGGACATGTACTCCCGCTACCACGTCACCGAGAGCCGGCGCTTCTACCAGGGGAGCGCGAAGTGGCTCCTGTCCCCCGACCCGGGCTCGGGTCGGCTGACGGCGGCACAGCTGCAGGCGGTGCACCGCCCCGGACTCGACGCCGGCCAGGAGAGGCGCAGGCGCAACCTCGACCGGCGCGCGCATGCGGCCCTACTACCTCTACATCAACCAGCCGGGGGAGTCGGAGCCGAGCTTCATCATCCTCCAGCCGTTCGTCCCGGTGTCGGCCGGGAACAAGCAGACGCGCCTGGTGTCGTTCATGACGGCGAGCTCCGACCCGAAGAATTACGGCCAGCTGTCGGCGTTCGAGATGCCACAGGGGGAATCGGTCCTCGGCCCGGTGCAGATCGACAACCGGATCAAGAGCACGCCCGAGGTCTCGCGCAACCTCACGCTGCTCAACCAGCAGGGCTCGACCGTGATCCAGGGGAGCCTGCAGCTCATCCCCGTCGGCAACTCGATCCTCTACATCCGGCCCTTCTACGTGCAGGCAGCCGGAGAATCGAGCTATCCGCAGTTCCGTTTCGTCGTCGTCGCGTACGCCGGTCAAGACCCCGTCCTGGCGTCCACCGTCAACGACGGCCTGGCCCAACTGTTCGGCCAGCCACCGGCGCAGCCGCTGCCCGGTGGTGGCGCGGCGCCGACCACCCCCACCCCGCCCACGGGCGGGCAACGTGCAGGATCTCCTGAACCAGGCCTCCGCCAAGTACCAGCAGGCCCAGGATGCGTTGCGCCAGGGCGATCTGGGTACCTACCAGCAACTGATCAACCAGGTCGGCGACCTCATCAACCAGGCCCAGCAAGCGGCCGGGGGCGGCGGCGGCGGGACCGGCGCCACGACGACGACCACGACGCCCGCCCGCCAGACGTCGGCCACGGGCGCGGCCGCCGAGCCCTGACCCGGCGGCGGGGGCGGGGAATCGAGCCGGAATCGAGCGGGGGAATTGGTCGGAGACCCCCGGGATTGTTACTATCTACGTAGTGGAAATTCCCGGAACCCCTGCCCCCGGGGACGTTCCGGACCCTGAGACCGCCACCCGGTAGCGGAGGCGAGGGCGCATGGCTGTCAGTGGAATCGATCTCGGCAAGTACAAGCTCGGCTGGGCCGACAGCACGGACGACTACGCCTACATCCCGAAGAAGGGCCTGAACGAGGAGATCGTCCGCGAGATCTCCGGCCAGAAGTCCGAGCCCGACTGGATGCGGGACTTCCGGCTGAAGTCGCTGAAGCGGTTCGAGCGCAAGCCGATGCTCGAGTGGTTCGCCAAGAACATGCCGACCATCGACTTCGACGACATCTACTACTACCTGAAGCCGACCGACAAGGGAGAGGTCGCCGACAACTGGGACATGCTCCCCGAGTCGATGAAGGCGACCTACGAGAAGCTCGGCATCCCCGAAGCGGAGCGGAAGTATCTCGCCGGTGTGACGGCGCAGTTCGAGAGCGAGACCGTCTACCACAAGAACCGTGACGAGCTCGCCAAGCAGGGTGTCCTGTTCACCGACATGGACACCGCGGTGCGCGAGTACCCGGAGATCGTGCGCGAGCACTTCGCAACGGTCATCCCGCCGGGCGACAACAAGTTCGCCGCGCTCAACTCGACGGTGTGGTCGGGTGGCTCGTTCATCTACGTGCCGCCGGGCGTGCACGTCGAGATGCCGCTGCAGGCGTACTTCCGCATCAACGCGGAGAACGCGGGCCAGTTCGAGCGGACGCTGATCATCGCCGACGAGGGCGCTTCGGTGCACTACGTCGAGGGATGCTCGGCTCCGATCTACACCGGAGACTCGCTGCACTCGGCCGTGGTGGAGCTCGTCGCCAAGCCCGGCGCGCGCATCCGGTACACCACGATCCAGAACTGGTCGCCGAACGTCTACAACCTGGTCACGAAGCGGGCCAAGGCCGAGCGCGAGGCGACCGTCGAGTGGATCGACGGCAACATCGGGTCGAAGCTCACGATGAAGTACCCGTCGGTCGTGATGACGGGTCCGAAGGCGCACGGTGAGGTGCTGTCGGTCGCGTACGCGGGCGAGGGCATGCACCAGGACGCGGGGGCCAAGATGACCCACGTCGCGCCCGACACGACCTCGATCATCGAGTCGAAGTCGATCTCGAAGGACGGCGGGCGCACGACCTACCGCGGCCTGGTGAAGGTCGAGGAGGGCGCCCACAACGTGAAGAGCCACGTCCGCTGCGACGCGCTGATCCTCGACGAGGACAGCCGCTCCGACACGTACCCGTACATGGAGATCGAGGAGAAGGACGCCCGCATCGGGCACGAGGCCACGGTCTCGAAGGTCGGTGAGGACCAGATCTTCTATCTGATGAGCCGCGGGCTGAGCGAGCAGCAGGCGACGGCGATGATCGTGAACGGCTTCATCGAGCCCATCGTCAAGACGCTGCCGATGGAGTACGCAGTCGAGCTGAGCCGGCTCATCGAGCTCAACATGGAAGGAGCCGTTGGTTAACGGCTCCATGACCGCGTTCACGCCCGAAGCCTCACGCGCGCTCGGCGGGCCCGACTGGCTCGTCGAGCGTCGTCTTGCGGCGGCCGAGCAGCTCGACGGGATCACCTGGCCCACCGACGCCGAGGAGATCTGGCGCTACAGCCGCATCGACGAGCTCGACCTCGACCGCTTCCGACCGCCGTCGCGCGACGAGCTGGGCGAGCCCGGCCCGGAGTCGGCGCCCGGCGGCGGCCCGGTCGCAGCCGAAGCGGGCGAGCGCGCCGGCCTCGTGGTGGTACGCAACGGTCGGGTCGTGCACCACGAGCTCGACGACGCGCTCGCGGGGAAGGGCGTGGTCGTCTGCGGGCTCGCGACGTGCGAGGAAGCCGACGTCGCCGAGGTGCTGGGGTCGTGCTCGCAGGCGTCGCCCGACGCGTTCACGGTCTTGCACGACGCGTTCCTCGCCGGCGGGGCGTTCATCAAGGTTCCTGCCGGCGTCGTCGTCGACAAGCCGATCATCGTCCTCCACTGGTCGGAGGGCGAGGGCCTCGTGACCTTCCCGCACACGCTGGTCGTCGCGGACGAGAGCTCGGAGATCACGGTCGTCGACCGCTTCGGCACACCCGATGTCGGTGGTTCCGGCCATCTCGTCGATGCCGTCGTCGAGCTCGCTCGTCGGCGACAACGCCCGGCTCCGGTACCTGTCCGTGCAGGAACACGGCCCCACGACGTGGCAGGTGGCGCTGCAGCGCGCGCACGTCGGGCGTGACGCCTCGCTGCACTCGTCGGCAGTCGCGTTGGGGGGCGACTACGCGCGCCTGCGGAGCGAGTCGCTGCTCGGCGGCGACAACGCCGAGAGCGATCTGATGGCCGTCTACTTCGGCGACCACACCCAGATGCTCGACTTCCGCACGCTCCAGGACCACGACGCCCCCAACACCCGCAGCGATCTGCTGTTCAAGGGCGCGGTCGAGGATCAGGCGCACTCGGTGTACTCGGGGCTCATCCGGCTCCGCCCGGACGCGCGCAAGGCGGTCGCGAACCAGACGAACCGCAACCTCGTGCTGACCGAAGGCGCGGGGGCCGACTCGATTCCCAACCTCGAGATCGAAGCCAACGACGTGAAGTGCTCGCACGCGAGCGCGGTCGGGCCCATCGACGAGGAGCAGCTCTATTACCTCGAGAGCCGCGGCGTTCGACCGGAGGACGCCGAACGGCTGATCGTCCTGGGATTCTTCGACGACGTGCTGGACCGACTGCCCGTCCCGACGCTGGTCCGGGCGCTCCGGCGCAGCGTGGTCGAGAAGGTCGAGCACCGCCGTGGGTGACCTGCGCGTGTGCTCGGTCAAGGACGTCGAGGCGGGATCCGCCAGGCGCTTCGACGTCGACGGTCAGCGCCTGTGCGTCGTGCGCATCGGCGACGACTTCTACGTCATCGACGACACGTGCTCGCACGCCGACTACTCGTTGTCGGAGGGCGACGTCTGGGAGGACGACCTCGAGATCGAGTGCCCGAAGCACGGGTCCACGTTCTCGCTCGAAACGGGCGAGCCGGCGACCCTGCCCGCCACGCAGCCGGTGCGGGTGTACGACGTCAAGATCGACGGCGACGACGTGGTGGTGACGAACGCGTGAGCACGCTGCGGATCGCGGGGTTGCGGGTCGCGGTCGACGGACAGGAGATCCTGCGCGGCGTCGACCTGGAGGTCTCCTCGGGCGAGGTCCACGCACTGATGGGCCCGAACGGCTCGGGAAAGTCGACGCTCGCCCACGCCCTCATGGGTCGGCCGGAGTACGAGGTGCTCGGCGGCTCGGTCACCCTCGACGGCGAGGAGCTGTTGGGCCTGCCGACGTGGGAGCGCGCCGCCAAGGGGCTCTTCCTCGCGATGCAGTACCCGGTCGAGGTGGCGGGCGTGCGCCTGGTCGACTTCCTCGGCGCGGCGATCCGCGGCCGGGGCGGAGAGCCGAACGGCCTCGCCGAGCGACTCGCCCGGGAGGCGGAGCGGCTGTCGGTCGGCGACCAGTTCCTGACCCGAGGCGTCAACGTCGAGTTCTCCGGCGGCGAGCAGAAGCGCGCCGAGACGCTCCAGCTCGCCGTGCTCGAGCCCAAGATCGCGGTGCTCGACGAGATCGACTCCGGCCTCGACGTCGACGCGCTCCGCGACGTCGCCCGGCGGGTCGAGGCGATGACCGAGGAGAGCGGCCTCGGTGTGCTCGCCATCACCCACTACGCGCGGGTGCTCAACGAGCTGCGCGCCGACCGGGTGCACGTGCTCATGGCGGGACGCGTCGTGACCAGCGGCGGTCCCGAGCTCGCCGACGAGCTCGAACGGGTCGGCTACGAGGGCCTCGCCGAGGAGCTCGGCGTGGAGACGCTCGCCGTCGAGGCGCCCGCCGAGCCCGACCCGTTCACCGACACGACGATCGAGTCGAACCCCTTCGCGGATCCGCTCGCCTAGCGCGTCGATTGCCTGCGTGCGTCGGTCGTCGACGGCGCTGTCTTCGACGCCCATCGCGTCGTAGAGGAACGCGAGCGTCGAATCGAGCATCTGATCCGTCACCGCGGACGGGTTCACGAGCCGATCGAGCCCCAGGCCGTTGAAGAGAGCCAACGAGATCTCGGCGAGGTCACTCGTCGGGTAGCTCGGGCTGACGCCGACCATCGCGTATTCGTGCTCGATGAGCTCCTGCACCCGCGCGTGCGACAGCCGGGCGCTGTCCGCCAGCTTCCGTTGGGCCTCGGGATTTCGCCGGGCGTAGAGGACGAACTCGAGCCAGAGGGTGAGGAAGTCGTCGCTCCAGAACATGTCGCTCCGGAAGATCTCGCGGATGCGGGGGAACTGCTCGGCGGCGTCGTGGGAGCCGGTCTCCAGGACCTCGCTCACGACGGCGAACTGCCGCTCGATGCGGTCGTCGAGCAGCGCGACGAACAGGTCGTCCTTGCTCTTGAAGTTCGAGTACACGGCGCCCTTGCTGAACCCGGCCGTGGCGGCGACCTCGTCGAGCGTCGAGCCGTGGAACCCGTTGCGGGCGAAGACGATCGCGGCGGCGTCGAGGAGGTGCTGGCGGGTCATGGCCCGCCGGCGCTCCGGGGTGAGGGGCTCGAACGTCACCGGGGCTCCTTCTTGACGCACCGGCCCTGCGCCCACATACTCATCGGTATGCAGACGACGGATCGGAATCTGATGGACCAGAGGGTAGCCGACGGACCCGTCCAGTTCGACCCGTTCGAGCTGCCCGACACGATCCAGCTCGGCGGCATCGACGATCCGTATCCGTATCTCGCGGCGGCGCGCCGGCAGGGCTCGGTGGCTGGCGGAGTGGCCGTTCCCGGGCGACGTGGTGGCGCTCGACGAGGACGCCGAGAGCGTCGTCGGCAGTCGACCCGTCGTTCAACGTGGTGGGGCACGACGACGTGATGACGGTGTTGCGTGATCACGAGACGTACTCGTCGACGGTGCTCTCCGAGATCATGGGCCCGATGCTCGACCACACGATGATCGCGATGGACGAGCCCGAGCACCGGGCCCACCGCGCGCTCGTCGCGCCGGCGTTCCGTCCGAAGCTCCTCGCGCGGTGGCAGGAGGACCTCGTGCGACGTGTGGTCGACGAGTTGATCGACTCCTTCGCGCCGCTCGGTCGTGCCGATCTCGTCCGCCGCCTGACGTTCGCGTTTCCCGTGCGTGTGATCGCCCGCATCCTCGGGCTTCCGGAACGTGACGCCGAGCAGTTCCAACGCTGGTCGCTCGAGCTCATCAGCATGGTCGTCGAACTGGGACCGAGGCGTCGCGGCGGCGCACGCGCTGCGCGACTATTTCGCCGAACAGGTCGCCGAACGCCGAGCGCGGCCACGAGACGATCTCATCAGCGAGCTCGTGCAGACGGAGGTCGACGGGCAGGGCCTGACCGACGAGGACATCTTCGCCTTCCTCCGACTGCTGCTCCCGGCCGGCATCGAGACCACCTACCGCTCGCTCGGCAACCTCCTGTTCGCCTTGCTCACCCACCCCGATCAGCTCGACGAGGTCACCCGGCAACCCGAGCTGCGCGGCGCCGCCATCGAGGAGGCGCTGCGCTGGGAGACACCGGTCGTCATGGTCCCGCGCCAAAGCGTCCGGGACGCACGATTGGGCGGCGTCGACATCCCCGCCGGCCGAGTCCTCAACCTCTTCATCGGCTCGGCCAATCGCGACGAGAGCCAGTACGAGGAGCCCGACCGGTTCGACATCCACCGCACGCCCGCACCGCATCTGTCGTTCGGGTCCGGACCGCACATGTGCCTCGGCATGCATCTCGCGCGCATGGAGACTCGCGTCGCACTCGATGCCACGCTCGAGCGACTCCACGATCTCCGAATCGACCCTGATGCCCCACGGCCCCAGGTCGTCGGCACCGCCTTCCGGTCGCCCGACGCGCTCCCGGTCCGCTTTCTGGCGGACGGCGGCGAGTCCTAGGACTGCAACGTCAGCCGGTGAAGAGCGGTTAGCAGTGCGGCCGGGCTGACACGAGGAAGCCGGGCATCTCCCGTGCCCTATCGACTCAGGGCCTCGAGCATCGCCGGGGTGTCGATGTACGACTGGTACCGCACGACCTTGCCGTCACGCAGCTCCCAGACGTGCACCTCGGGGACGTCGAACGAAGCGCCGTTGGCCCGCACGGTGCCGCGGGTACGGCCGGTCTGCACGACGTGGTCGCCGGCGGCGAACAACGACTCCGTCGTCACCTGCGATTCGATGTGCTCGACCAACGTCAGGAAGAACGTGAACACGCCGTCATGGCCTTCGTAGTTGCCGCCCCAGGGGAGCTCGGGGCTCTGCCAGATCACCGCGTCGGGCGCGAAGAGCTCCTGGATGACGCTCGCATCTCGCGCCGCGAGCGCGTCGTAGAGACGCCGGATCGCGGCGACGTTGTCGTCGGGCATGCCCAGACTGTCAGCCGGTCGAAGAGCGGGACGCGGGTCGGTGATCGGCGAGGGCTGGCCGGTCGGTGGGCTCAGGCGGGGTCGGCTGCGGCATGGGCGTCGACGAGGTGATGTTGGCGGGCTTCCCTCCGTACACGTGCACGGGGTCACCGCGGTGCACGAGATCGTGGAAGTACTCGGAGATGTGCATCGGGATCCGCACGCAGCCGTGCGAAGCAGGCGTGGTCGGCACCGAGTCGTAGCCGTGCACGGCGATGCCCTTGTTGAAGTAATACGGGTTATACAGCTGTCCGAGCGGTGACTTGTCCCAACCGGCGCGGAACTCGGTGTACGTGAAGTCGCCGGACGGCGTGTTGGCGTCCTCGCACACGTGACTGGTCGGGTTCTCACGGGGCGTGTCGTAGCAGTAGTTCTCGCCCGAGCCCGACGACATGGTCGTGATGAGCTTCGGCTGGTAGTTCTCGTACAGGGTCAGCGTCTGTCCCGTGATGTCGACCTCGGTCCGGTTCGGCTCCGGCGGCGCCGCCATCGGGTCCTTGAACCGGAAGAAGCTGAGCGCGAACACGTCGGCGTCGTTCATGCGACCGCTCGGGTACCCGCCGCCGTACTTCTGGAGCGTCTGCGCCGCGTAGACGGTCTTCTGGTCGTAGACGCCGTCGACCGGGCCCGGATCGAAGCGGATGTCGGCCATCCGCTGCTCGTACGCCTGCACCTCGGGGCCCTGCGCGCCGAGCCCGATCACGCCACCCGGCACCGGGGGCAGCGACGCCCACGGCGGCTGGATGATCGTCGTGGGCGGAAGGGTCGTGGTCGTCGGCGCCGGGGCCGTGGTCGTCGTCGGCGCCGGAGCGGTGGTCGTCGTCGGCTGGGCGCGCTTCGTGGTCTTTTCGTCGCGCAGCGCCGAGCCGGCGGCGGCGATGCCCGACACGAGGAGCGCCGCGATCACCAACGAGACCAGCACGGGGGGTCGAAAAACCTGCCTCAGGGTCGCTCCTGTCGCCGCTCGGAAGTGTGCGAATCGTACCGGGGCGGGTACGCCGGCCCGCGCACTCGGGATTCCGAGGGCCCTGCCCGGCGGTCGTCCAGGACGAGACTTGACCGCCCGGTCAAGGGTAATAGGGTGACGCCGGTTCCAGGAGCCGGACCGGGGGGTCGCCGTGCGGTTCTTCTCGTTCCACCTCATGCCCTACACGCAGCTGTCGCCCGACTACGACGGCCCGGCCTGGGTGACGTGCCCCAACGAGCTGTACGACCCGCAGCTCGGCCACGAGCTCTACAACACCTACCTCGACGAGCTCGTCTACGCCGAGGAGGTCGGGTTCGACGGCGTGTGCGTGAACGAGCACCACCAGAACGCCTACGGCAACATGCCGTCCCCGAACCTCATCGCTTCGATCCTCGCCCGGCAGACGAGCCGGATCCGGATCGCCGTCGTCGGCAACGCGCTGCCGCTCTACGACCCGCCGACGCGCGTCGCCGAGGAGTTCGCCATGATCGACGTGATCAGCGGCGGGCGCCTCATCGCCGGCATGGTCGTCGGCGGCGGGCCCGGAGTACTACTCGTTCTCGGTGAACCCCGCGCACGCCCGGGAGCGCTTCCAGGAGGCGCACGACCTCATCACGAAGGCGTGGACGACGCCGGGCCCGTTCGAGTGGGTGAGCAAGCACTACCGCATCCGGTACGTGAACCCATGGCCCCGTCCGATCCAGCAGCCGCATCCGGAGATCTGGATCCCGGGCGCGGGCTCGATCGAGACGATGGAGTTCGTCGCCCGCAACCGCTACGCGTACATGGGCATCCCGTACTTCCACCTCGACGTGTTCAAGCGGTACTTCTCGATGTTCCGCGACGCGTGCGAGTCCGAGGGCTACGAGGCCGACCCGCTCCAGGCGGGATGGCTCGTGCCCGATCTACGTCGCCGAGACCGACGAGCAGGCCCGGCGCGAGTACGAGGAGCACCTCTGGTACTTCGTGAAGCGGCTGCTGCCGGGGATCACGATCCAGCCGCCCGGGTACACGTCGGTGCGGTCGCTCGCCAGCATCATGAAGGCGGCCGGCACCTTCATGCTCAACGTGGAGACGTGGGAACAGATCGTCGACGGCCGCTACGCGATCGTCGGCTCGCCCGAAACCGTCACGGAGCAGCTCGTCGACGCGCTGAGTGCGTTGGGGACGGGCAACCTGCTCGGCTTGTTCCAGCTCGGCAGCCTGCCCGACCATCTCACGCGCAAGAACATGGCTCTGTTCGCGGAGCAGGTCATGCCGAAGCTGCGCGCCGAGTTCCCGGAGGGCAAGCCGGTGTACCGGCCGCAGGCGGCGGTGGCGTAGCCATGCCGCAGACGCTCACCGAGGAGCGCGTCGACGCGCCCATCGGCAAGATCCAGGTGTTCCGGGCCGGTTCGGGCGACCCGCTCGTCTATCTCCACTCCGCCGGCGGTGAGCCCACGAACCCGGCACTCGAGGACCTCGCCGACTCGTTCGCGGTGACGGTGCCGGTGTTCCCCGGCTTCGGCGAGTCGGAGGGCATCGACCAGATCGACGACATGGAGGACGCCGTCTTCCACCTCCTCGACATGTGGGAGCTGCTCGGGCTCGACGCGCCATTGGTCGTCGGCCTGTCGCTGGGCGGGTGGATGGCGATGGAGCTCGCCACGCGCTACCCGGAGCGCGTCGGGAAGATGGTGCTCGTGAACCCCGTCGGCATCCACATCGACGGCGAACCCATCGCGGAGATGTTCGGGCGCACCCCCGCCGAGCTTGCCGAGATGCTGTTCGCCGACCAGTCGCACCCGATCGCACAGGCGATGCACGCGATGTCCGAGTTCACCGGCGACGTCGGCCGGGAGGTCGAGATCCCGATCGAGATGGTGCTGCCGATGTGGAAGGCGATCAGCGCGACCGCCAAGCTCGGCTGGGACCCGTACCTCCACAACCCGAAGCTGCGCGGCCGCCTGCGCCGCATCACCGCGCCGACGCTCGTGGTCGCCGGCGCGCAGGACGGGCTCGTGCCCCCCGTCTACGCCGAGACGTTCGCGGCCGAGATCCCCGACGCGCGCCTCGAGGTCATCGCCGACGCCGCCCACTGGCTCCCCTTCGAGAAGCCCGCCGAGCTCGCCGCCCTGGTCCGGGAGTTCGCCGCCTAGGCGACGATCGTGACCGGGGTGCCGAGCGGCGCTTGGGCTGCGATCTGCTCGATGATGTCGTTCGGGACGCGGACGCAGCCGTTCGAGATGTTCTGGCCGACTTGGCCCGGGTTGCTCGTGCCGTGCACGGCGAGTTGGCCGGGGCCGCCCTTGAAGGACGTCAGCACGTCCGAGTAGCCGGAGATGCCGAGCGCGAACACGCCGTACCCGGCGTTCGGCTGGCTGTGCAGGTCGAGCGGATCGGTGACGTAGAACTTGCCGGCCGGGGTCGGCGTCTTGTCGGCGCCGATCACGACGCCGGAATCGAGGACGGGCTGCCCGAGTTTCAGGAGCGTGAGCTTGTGCGCGCCGAGCTCGATCCTGATCTCGTAGTCACTCTTGCCGAGGGTGACGTCGCTCGCTTTGACCCAGCCGCTCGCGCCGTTGGGTCGGATCGGGAGGAGCACGTTGAGCCATCCGGGGCGGGAGCTCTGGTCGGTGACGAGGTAGGTGCGGGGGAGGTTGTACTCGGTCTTGTCCGACAGCTTGGTGACCGGCGTCGACGTCTCGACCGCGTCCTGGTACGCCGTGAGCTCCGGGACCTTCTGGGTGGCCGTGACCGCGCCCACGGGCACCGGGGCGGCGGTAGTCGCGGTGCGTCGTCGGTGCCGCGGCCTTCTTCTTGGGTGTGGCCTTGGCGTCGTCGCGCAGCAGCGCCCATCCCGCCACGCCGGCGACGGCGAGGAGGGCGACCACGCCGGCGGCGACGGCAGCCCGCATCCGGGTGCGGTGCTCACGCCGCTCAGAACGCGCGGAGCGAGGAGACGAAGGGGTTGTACCCGCCATGGGGTCCGCAGACTACCGAACAGGGACGAGGCGACAGGCGTCGCCCCGACCTCGCGGGCTCAGTTCCCGGCGTGCGTGGACTCCTGCTCGAGCAGCTGCTCGAGGGGGTCGCTGTCGGGGTTGATCGCGGCCAGACGAAGGTCGAGCAGGAAGTCGACCACCTCAGCCGCCGAGACGAGGTCGCGGCTCCGGTACTGCTCGAGTGCCGAGTCGATCATCGTCACCAGCGCCTCGCTCATCTCAGCCCCTTCCCAGTCGGCCTTCCGAGTGTTCAACGTACTCGGTCCGCGTTCCATACCCGTGTCACGTTTATGACCAGGGTGTGAACGACGTCACCCCTGGTCAGCGGGGCGTTTCGACCCGAATAGCCTGAGCACGATGCTCGCCGCCGGAGACCGCGCTCCTTCGCTGGTGCTACCCGACGCCGCCACCGGCGAATCCGTCACCGACCCGTGGCGGGAGGGCCCGGTCGTGCTGGCCTTCTTCAAGACCACGTGCCCGGTCTGCCAGATGGCCGCGCCCAAGGTGCAGGCGCTGGCCGAGGCGGGGGTGCGCGTCGTCGCGGTCGGCGAGGACGCGCCGCCCGAGATCCAGTCGTACGCCGAGCGGCACGGGCAGAAGGTCACCACCCTGAGCGAGACCGCTCCGTATCCCGCCTCGGACGCCTTCGGCATCGACACCGTCCCGACGCTCTTCCGCGTCGACGAGGACGGCACCGTCCGCGACGCGGTGGTGTCGTGGGATCGCGACCGGTGGAACCGACTCGCCGAGGCCGCCGGCGGCGCCGCAGTGTCCGACGAGGGCGACGGTCTCCCTCCGTTCCGCCCCGGCTGAAACAGCCGCAACGCCTGACCCGGTCGGGTCAGCACGCTCCGAGGGCTAGGCGTCGACCGACTCGCGTTCGTCGAGGCCCTGCTGGAGGGTGTTCCAGGCGAGGGTGGCGCACTTGATGCGCACCGGGAACTTCACGACGCCCTGGAGCGCCTCGAGGTCGCCGAGGCGCGCGCCCTCGAGCTCGGCGGTGAGGTCGGAGCCGTCGCTCTCGCCCTCGAGCTTCGACTCGTGGATCGACATCAGCGCCTTGAACGCGCGGATGAGCTTGCGGGCCTCGTCGACCGGCTTCCCCTTCACGGCCGAGCTCATCATCGACGTCGACGCCTGGCTGATCGAGCAGCCCTGACCGTCGATCTTGACGTCGCGCACGACCTCGGAGTCGGGGTCGATGTCGAGATAGAGCACGACCTCGTCGCCGCACAGCGGGTTGAACCCCTCGGCCTTGGTGGCCGGAGGCACCGACAGCTCGCCGCGGTTCCGGGGCGAGCGGTAGTGGTCGAGGATGATCTCTCGGTAGAGGTCTTCGAGGCCGGGCATCGGGGACTCCGTTCTCAGATGGCGAAGAACTTCTCGGCCTTGGCCAACGACTCGACGAGCGCGTCGGCGTCGCTCTCGTCGTTGTACACGTAGAGCGAGGCGCGGGTGGTGGCGGGCACGCCGAGCACCCGCATCAGGGGCTTCGCGCAGTGGTGTGACGCCCGCACGCACACGCCGTCCTCGTCGAGCACCTGGGCGACGTCGTGGGCGTGGATGCGGTCGAACAGGAACGAGATCGCGCCGCCGCGGTGGTCGACGTCGCGGGGGCCGTGGATGTGCAGCCGGTCCTCGAAGCGCTCCTCGAGCACGCGGAGCGTGTACTCGGTCAGCTGCTTCTCGTGGGCGCGGACGGCGTCCATGCCCAGCGCCGAGAGGTAGTCGATGGCGGCGGCGAGACCACTGGCCTCGACGAACGGCATGGTCCCGGCCTCGAACTTCCACGGCACCTCGTTGGGCTCGAAGCCGTCGAAGCGCACGTCGGTGATCATCTCGCCGCCGCCGAGGAACGGCGGCATCGCGTCGAGCAGCTCGGCCCGGGCCCACAGACCGCCGAGACCGGTCGGGCCGAGCATCTTGTGGCCGGTGAAGCCGACGAAATCGGCGTCCCACGCCTGCACGTCGACCGGCAGGTGGGGGACGGCCTGGGCGGCGTCCACGTTCACGAGCGCGCCCGCCGCGTGGGCGGCGTCGGACAGCAACCGGATGTCGTTGAGGGTGCCGAGCACGTTCGACATCGCGGTGACCGACAGCAGCTTCGCACCGTCGAGCAACCGGTCGAGGTCGGTGAGGTCGAGCTGGAAATCGTCCGTGATGGGGATCCAGCGCAGCTCGACGCCGCGCTCTTCGACGAGGATGTGCCACGGCACGATGTTGGCGTGATGCTCCATCTCGGTGATGACCACCGGGTCGCCGGGGCCGAGGTTCTTGCGGGCCCAGGAGTACGCGACGAGGTTCATCGCCTCGGTGATGTTCTTCGTGAAGACGATCTCGCCCGTAGCACGTGCGTTGAGCAGCTTGGCCACCTTGGCGCGAGCTCCCTCGTAGGCGGCGGTCGACTCCTCGGCGATCGTGTAGATGCCGCGGTGCACGTTCGCGTAGTGGTGGCGGTGGTGGTGCTCCATGGCGTCGAGCACCGCACGTGGCTTCTGGGACGACGACGCCGAGTCGAGGTACACGAGCGGCTTGCCGTTGACCTTGCGTTCGAAGATCGGGAAGTCGGCCTTGACTCGGCTGACGTCGAGGACCTCGGTCATCCGCCGACCTCCGCGGTGCGGAAGGCGTCGAAACCCTCGCGCTCGAGATTGTCGGCGAGCTCGCGGCCGCCGGAGGCGACGATGCGCCCGCCGAGCAGGATGTGCACCGCGTCGGGCGTGAGGTGCTCGAGGATCCGCCGGTAGTGCGTGATGAGCAGGATCCCGAGCTCCGGCCGCGCCTCGCGGACCGCGTCGATGCCGCGCGGCGACGACGCCGAGCGCGTCGATGTCGAGACCGGAGTCGGTCTCGTCGAGCACGGCGAAATCGGGCTCCATCACCGCCATCTGGAGGATCTCGTTGCGCTTCTTCTCACCACCCGAGAACCCCTCGTTGAGGTATCGCTCGATGAACCGGGAGTCCATGCCGAGGCGCTTCGCCCAGTCCAGGACCGCCATTCGGACCTCGAGCACCGAGAAGTCGTCGATGCCCTTCCGGGCCGACATCGCCTGACGCAGGAAGTTCAGCACGCTCACCCCGGGGATCTCCTCGGGGTGCTGGAAGCCGAGGAACAGCCCCCGGCTGGCGCGCTCGTTGGTCGACAGGGCGGTGACGTCCTCGCCCTCGAACAGGATCCGCCCCGCCGTCACCTCGTAGGCGGGGTTCCCGAGGAGCGTCGCCGCCAGGGTCGACTTGCCCGAGCCGTTCGGGCCCATGAGGGCATGGACCTCGCCGGCGGGCACGGCGAGCGACACTCCCTGGAGAATCTCCTTGCCCTCGACCGCGACGTGGAGATCGTCGATCTCGAGCACGGGGTCGGGGTTCGAATCCGAGGCCATGGCCCGATTGTAATAACACTACGGACGTAGTGAAAATCCTCGGTCGGTTCCGGCGTCTCGGCGGCGTCGACGGGGTCGTCGGGCAACTACCAGCGGATCAGTGCACTCCCCCAGGTCATCCCGGCTCCGACGCTCGACAGGAGGACGAGGTCACCGCGCTGGATGCGACCTTCGCGGGCCGTCTCGGCGAGGCCGATCGGGATCGACGCTGCGCCCGTGTTCCCGTAGCGGTCGATGTTGAGGACCACGCGCGCTGGATCGATGTGAAGCTTCTCACCCACCGCCTCGATGATTCGGAGGTTGGCCTGGTGGGGGACGAACCACTTGACCTCGGAGAGGTCCACACCGGCGCGAGCGAGCGTCACGTCGATCGATTCGACGAGAGCGCCGACGGCGAACTCGTACACCGCCTTGCCCGTCATGTGGATCCGGTAATCGCCGCTGGCGACGACTTCGGGCGTGACGGGCATCGCGCTCCCGCCGGCGCGAATTCCCACGATGTCGGTGAGGGAACCTTCGCACCCGAGGTCGGAAGAGAGGATCCCTGCGCCGTCGTCGACGGCCCGGTCCAGGACGAGAGCGCCGGCGCCGTCTCCGAAGACGACTGCCGTGCCCCGGTCCTGCGGGTTGATGAAGCGCGAGTACGCCTCGACCCCGATGAGCAGGGCCCGGTTCACGGGGCTCGCGTTCAACAGCGCGCCCGTGACGACGAGCCCGTACACGAATCCCGTGCAGGCGGTGTTGAGGTCGAACGAGCCGCACGAGATGCCGAGCTCGCCTCCGACGAACGCGGCCGTGTGGGGCGCCAGCTGCGCCGGCGTGCACGTCGCGACCACGATGAGGTCGATGTCGGGCGGCGCGAGCCCTGCGCTGGCGAGCGCGGCGCGGGCGGCGTTCGTGGCGAGGTCCGCCGACGACTGCTCGGGTGCGACTACTCGCCGCGCGCCGATGCCGGTTTTCGAGTGGATCCAGCCCTCGTCGACGCCGAAGCGTTGTTCGAGCTCCTCGTTCCCCAGGACGGCCGAGGGAACGTCGGATCCCCATCCGGCGAAGTGGACGGGCGTTTCACAGGTCGACATGTCGTCCACCTTCTATGTACGAACGGATACTGGGACCGCACGGGCAAGGCATTGCTTCACCTGTGCGACGCCGTAGGCGGCTTCTTCCGAAGAGCTCGCGACCGGTTGCAGATGGAACGTGCGGACGCCGGCCTCGACGTACGGCACGAGCGCAGCGGCGATGTCCTCGGGCGTTCCCGCCGGGCTGTAGCGGTCGAGGGCGTCGAACGGCATGCCGTAGAAGCGCTCCATCGCAGGGGCGAGCCTGGCGCGGCCGTCCTCGACGGTGGGCCCGAAGCCGCACCACAGCTCGAGCGAGTGTCGCCATGCGACGTCCTCGCGGCCGGCGCTCTCGGCGTGCTCGGCGATGCGCGCGATGGACTCGGCGCAGCGCCGCGGGGAGGAGAACACAGCGGTCCACCCGTCACCGAGCGTCGCGGCCCGCACGGAGCGCAGCGTCGCTCTTGCCGCCGACGATCAGGGGAACCCACGGATCCGGGGCCGGCAACACCTGCACGTCTTGCAGACGGAAGAAGTCGCCGTCGAGCGTGACCGACTCGCCGGCAAGAAGCCGGCGCAACACGTACAGCGACTCCGTGGCGCGGCGACCGCGCGTGCGCATGTCGACACCGCAGCTCTCGACCTCACGCGGGTCTTCGCCCGCGATCCCGACGCCGAAGGTGAGCCGGCCCGGCGCGAAATGCGCGAGCGTCGCCACCTGCCGGGCGACGGCGACGGGATGGCGTAGCGGCAACTGGTAGACGCCCACGTACAAGCCGATCGTGGGGTCGAGACCGGCATACGTTGCGACCGTGGTCAAGCCGTCGACGCCGTATCCGCCTTGGAAGCACACGTGGTCGGTGCTCCCGACGAAGTCGAGGCCGGCGGCCGCCGCGATCGCCACGCGATCGCGCGCGTCCTCATTCAGCGTCTCGACCGTGAGGATCCCGACGCGGATATCGCTCAAGCTTCCGTCCTTGCCACCCGGGGGGCCGGACGGCTGCTATGCGACCTTGCGGGTGGACAGTTGACCCGAGACCATCAACGGTCCGATGGACCATTGGGTCTGTAGACCCCCAAACCCTAACGAACGTTACGGGCGTCAGGCAGGGAGCCGAAAGAGACAGCGCGAAGTCGCCGCCGGGGTCGGTCCACCAGGCAGCAACGGCGAGGCCGGCGGCGGCAAGCTCCGCCTCGACCCGCTCACGGCGGAACTTGGCGCTGATCTCCGTGCGCATCTCCTCGCCGTCGGCAAACTCGACCCGCAGATCGAGCTCGCGCACGCGCACCGTTTGTGCGCCTTGCGACCGGAGGCGCATTTCGATCCACTCGTCCGCCGGGTTCCACCGCGCGATGTGCGTGAAGCGTTCCGGCGCGAAGTCGGCCGCGAGCTCCCGATTCAGCACGGAGAGGACGTTGCGGTTGAACGCCGCCGTCACCCCGGCGGAGTCGTCGTACGCGGCTTCCAGCCGGCGGGGGTCCTTGACGAGGTCGGTGCCGAGCAGGAGCGCGTCGTCCGGCGCGAGCCCGGCCGCGATGCTCCGGTAGAAGCGCGCCCGGCCGTCCGGGTCGAGGTTGCCGATCGTGCTGCCGAGGAACGCCACGAGGCGCGTGCCGCCCGTGGGCAGGCGGTCGAGGTGGCGCTCGAAGTCGCCGACGACGGCGTGCACGTCGACGCCGGCGTACTCGGCCTCGATCGCGCTTGCCGCGTCGCGCAGGGTCGGCTCGCTGACGTCGAACGGAACGAACCGCCGCAGCGAACCGTGCGCCGACAGCGCGTCCAGTAGCAGCCGCGTCTTCTCCGACGTGCCCGAGCCCAGCTCGACGAGCGTGTCCGCGGACGTGCGCGCCGCGATATCGCCGGCGTGCCCGGCGAGGATCACGCGCTCGGTACGCGTCGGGTAGTACTCCGGCAGCCGAGTGATCTCGTCGAAGAGCAGGCAGCCTTCCTCGTCGTAGAACCACTTCGGCGGCAGGACCTTCGGGCTCGCGGTGAGCCCGCCGCGCGCGTCGGCACGCAGCGCGGCGGTGAGGTCGTCGGGCCCGAGGTGGACGTCGACGCGAGACGGCGATGAGGTGGGGGAGATGGCGGACCTCTCGATCAGAACGGGCGGACTTCGAGCTTGTCGTCACCGAGCTCGACGACGGAGCCGTCGTCGACGACCGCCCAGCTCGGGTCGTCGTCGTACGGCTCGGACGCGATCACGACCGCCCCGGTGAGCTGGCGATCGTCGAGCACGAAGAGCGAGTTTCGGCACGCAGTGGCCGCGACCCGCTCACCGTCGGTCAGCAGGAAGTTCAGGCGCGCCGTCGTGAGCTCGTCGACGAGTCCGACGACGGAGACCAAGGCCTCGGCGGGCGGCGCGCCGGCGTCGAGACGGTCCAGCACGAGCGCGAACAAGAGCTCGGAGTCCGTCGCGCCCGCCATCGCGTGCACACGCGTCTCGCTGACCTTGCGCCGCAGCTCCCGGCCGACGCCGGTGCTGAATCCCGGCACGAACCCGTTGTGCGAGAAGAGCCACGGGCCGTCCGTGAACGGCGGGGTGCACGTCTCCTCGACCGCCATGCCCGGTGAGGCCGATCGCACCGCGGCGAGAACGGCGTTCGAGCTCACGAGGCCGGCGATGCTCGCGAACGAGGGGTCGGCCCAGATCTGACGCGTCGTGCGGTAGCGAGCGGGCTCGGCCCGCTTGTCGCGGTCGTACCAGCCGACACCGAACCCGTCGGCGTTGATCGTCCCGTGGGTCTGGTAGCGCGGCGCGAACGCTTGTTGCAGGAGCGAGTGCTCCGGCTTGATGATCAGCTTCTCGAGCGTGACCGAAGGTCCGACGTAGGCGAGGTGGCGGCACATGTCGGTCTAGGCGTCGGCCGCGCAGCGGAAGCCGGCGAAGATCTGCCGGCGGATCGGATAGTCCCAGTTCCGGAACGTGGCGCGACGCACGCTGTCGTCGCTCGCCCACGATCCGCCCCGCAGCACTTTGTACTCGGGGCCGAAGAACACCTCCGAGTACTCGCGGTACGGGAACGACACGAAGCCCGGGTACCCGGCGAAGTCGGTGGCCGTCCACTCCCATACGTCGCCGACCATCTGCTGCGGCCCATCGGGCTCGCCGTCGCGCGCCGCCGCCGTCTCCCATTCCGCCTCGGTCGGGAGACGGGCGCCGCGCCACGTGGCGAACGCCTCCGCCTCGTGCCAGCAGACGTGCTGGACCGGCTCGTCGAGCGGCAGCTCCTCCCGCCGACCGAAGCGACGGCGCGACCAGTCGCCGCCCCCTTCGCGCCTCCAGAACTGCGGTGCCTCGACCGCCGCATCCTGACGCCAGTCCCACCCCGCGGCGCTCCACAGCCGTGCGTCGCCGTAGCCGCCGTCCTCGACGAAGGCGAGGTACTGGCCGTTCGTGACCGGCGTGCGGTCGATCCGGAACGGCGGCATCTCGACCGCGTGCCGAGGACGTTCGTTGTCGTACACCCACGCGTGCTCGTCCGTGCCGATCGCGTACGTCCCTCCGTCGATCGCCACGTTTTCCGGGACGCCGGACGGGGGAGCGCCCGGTTCGCGGCCGAGAACGGGCGTCGGGTGCCACCCGTCGGCATCGGGATGGGCGAAGTTCTCCATGAGCTGGATGGTGGCGAGCATCGTCTCGTCGTGCTGGTGCTCGTGCTGGACGACCATTCCGTACACGAAGCCGTCGCGCACCAGCGGATCGTCGCCGTCGAGATCGATCGTCGCCAGCGCGTCGAGCACGCGCTTGCGCACGCCGGCGACGAAGGCGCGAGCTTCCGGCGGTCCCAGGATCGGCAGTGACGGGCGGTCCCGGCGCGGGTGCTTGAACGCGTCGTAGACGTCGTCGAAGAGCTCATTGGTCGGGGCGGCGCCCACGACGTTGCGCAGCAGCCACAGCTCTTCGTAATGGCCGATGTGCGCGAGGTCCCAGACGAGGGGCGACATCAGCGGAGAGACCTGGTCGACGAGGTCGGTGTCGGCGATCGGCGCGAGGAGCCCGAGCGTGCGCGCCCGCGCGCCCTCGAGCCCGGCCTCGACGCGGCTGGTGGTGTCGACGGTCACGCCCACGTCGCCGCCGCGAACTGGTCGGGCTCGGGGATCAGCGTCCCGTCGTCCTGCCACGCGTCGAGTCGGTCGTCGGCGGGGCAACGGCCGCGGTCCACGTAGCGGTCGACGAACGCCTCGACCGCCAGCACGGTGGTCGCGTCGGTGCCGAGGCGCACCATCGCCTGCAGCGCGACGTCGAACGCGTCCCGGGCGGCACCGGCGAGATCGGGATGGCCGAGGCCGTGGCGGGCGGCGTCGAGCCAGCGCCCACGCGTGGGTGCGATCGCGTCCGCGGCGGCCTCGGCCGCCGTGTCGTCGCACACGAGCGTGGTGGAGACGGCTACGGCGGCGCGCCACCACGGGTCGGGAAGCGAGTCGATCATCCGCATCTCGAGCCAGCCGCGCGGCCGCACGGGTGGGAACAGCGTCGTGAAGTGGTACTCGACGTCGTCGAGGGTCGGGAAGCCGAGCTCGTGGCCGTCCGCGATCCAGTCGCCGAGCGTCAGCGGCTCGAGGATGGGCACGTAGCGGGACTCGTCCCGGCGGATGAACATCACGCGCGCCGCGAGCGCGTAGTCGGTCCACTGCCGCACCGGGTCGGGCTCGCCGTTGCCGTCGGCGGCGGTGGTGCGGCACTCGTCGACGTCGGTCCAGACCGCCAACCGGCGCGAGCGCCACCCGCTGGGCGCGCCATCCGACAGCGGCGAGTTGGCGAACGCGGCGGCGAGCAGGGGGCCGGCGTCGTGGGCGCGGTGCCAGCGCCGGGCGGCGTCTTCGGGGGTCGGCCCGAGGTCGACGTTCACCTGCACGGCGGCGGTCGATCGCATCATCGTGCGACCGGCGGCGCACTGGGCGTCGAAGTAGGCCTCCATCGCCTCGTAGCGGGGCGAGTCGACGCAGCGGGCCCGGGCGGGGCCGGGATCGAGGCCGAGCCCGACCAGGCCGACGCCGTGGTCCGCGAGGGCGGCGGTCAGCGCGGCGGCGTCGGCGGCGATGGACGCGCACGCGGGGCCGATGCCGCGCAGCGGCGGCGAGCTCAGCTCGACCTGGCCGCCGGGCTCGAAGGTGAGGCGGCTGCCGGCGGGAAGCTCGGCACCCGCCTCACCCACGACCTCGGGCCGTACCGGTTCGGTCGGGTCGGCCAGGCAGACGGCCAGCCACTCGATCTCGACGCCGACCCGCCCCGAGGGCGAGGGCCGGAAGCACTGCTCGTCGACCAGGTGGTGGACGTCGCGCGTCCTGAGGGACCGGCTTGCGGCGGGCACGGTTACCGGTACCCGTAGTGCGCGCTGACCCAGGCGAGGTTTCGCACGGGGGAGGTCCATTGGTACCAGGAGCTCATTGGGTTCCTCCTGCCTTGTTTCGGTTCGGTTGGTCGGGAGTAGTACGGGCTCGGGGACGATTCGGACGGGATCCGGGCTCGGATGACCGCGCGCCGCACGCGCTCAGGCCGAGGTTCGCTCGGCTTCCATCGGCGTGTCGGGCGCGGCGGTCGCGTGCTCGGCGGCGGCCTCGTCGAGGGAGGTGCGCAGGGCGCGGTAGATCGCATCGGGGGTCAGCACGCCCATGAAGCGTTCCCCTTCGACCACCGCGACCCACCCGTAATCGGTGAGGAGCATGGCGGCGAGCGCATTCTCCAGGTAGTCGTCGGTCGAGATCCAGGACTCGACCCGCTCGGCGCGCTCACCGGCGGTGCCTTCACCGTCGGCGTTGGCGGCGCGTACGTGGCCCCGCAGGCGTTCGTCGGTGTCGACGACCGCGACCCAGGACGCCCCGGTGCGGCTCATGATGCTGCGGGCGTGGGCGAGCGACTCGGACGGCAGCACCGTCGGCGGATGCTCGAGGCTCTCGACTTCGATGGGCGTCACCTTGAGGCGCTTGAGCGCCCGGTCGGCGCCGACGAAGTCGGCCACGAAATCGGAGGCGGGGTTGCCGAGCACCTCGGCGGGCGTGTCGTACTGCGCGAGCACGCCGCCGACCTGGAGGATGGCGATGCGGTCTCCCATCTTCACCGCCTCCTCGATGTCGTGGGTGACGAACACGATCGTCTTGCGGACCGTCGTCCTGGAGGCGCAGGAACTCGTCCTGCAGCCGCATCCGGGTGACGGGGTCGATGGCGCCGAACGGCTCGTCCATGAGCAGCACGGGCGGGTCGGCCGCCAGGGCGCGCGCCACACCCACACGCTGGCGCTGGCCGCCGGACAGCTGGGTCGGGTACCGCCGCCGGTACGTCGTCGGGTCGAGGCCCACGAGCTCCAGGAGCTCGTTCACGCGGGCGTTGACCCGGTCGCGGCTCCAGCCCAGCAGACGGGGGACGGTCCCGACGTTGGCGGCGATGGTCTGGTGCGGGAACAGGCCGACTTGCTGGATCACGTAGCCGATACGGCGCCGCAGACCGACGGGGTCGACGCCGGTCACATCCTCGTCGTCGAGGTAGATGCGGCCGCTGGTCGGCTCGATGAGCCGGTTGATCATCTTCAAGGTGGTGGTCTTCCCGCAGCCGGACGGACCGACGAGGACGGAGATCTCGCCTTCGGGCACCTCGAGGCTCAGGTCGGTGACCGCGTGGGTACCGTCGGGAAAGCGCTTGGAGACCGAGTCGAGGCGGATCATGGGCCGGACCCCCGGTGGGTCGCCGAAGGGTACCCCGGGCTCAGTGGCGCCGGTGACCATCTTCCGCGGCCTCGCGGAAGATCTCGGCCATCCGGCCGGTGTCGCCAGGGGGTTGCAGTGCGGGGCGGCCTTTCCGTGCGGCGGCGTCCGTCGTGACGGGAGCGATGCGGACGATCGCGTCGGCGAGCGCGGTGCCATCCCCGGGGGGCACGGTCGTGCCGCTGCCGGGGGCGGCGCGGGCGACGATCTCCGGCGCGCCGCCGGCGTCGGTCACGACGACCGGGGCGCCGCTCGCGAGCGCCTCGACGACGACGATCCCGTACGGCTCCGGCTCCGTCGACGGCAAGACGAACAGGTCGAGGTCCGCGAACAGCTCGGGCGTGTCGGTGCGGGGACCGAGCCAGTGGACGTCGGAGAGTTGCGTCGCCCGGGTGGCGAGGTCGATGGCGAGCTGCTCCTTCCCGGTCACGGGCGCGCCCGCCACGACGAGGTGCAGGTCGGGTCGTCGCTCCTTGGCGCGCGCGAACGCGTCGAGCAGCACGTCGAAGCCCTTCCAGGTATCGATGCGCCCGACCGCTCCCACGAGCGGCACGTCGTCGGGGATCCCGACGCCGCCCCGGAACCGCCCCGCCAGCTCGGGGCGGAACTCGGCCGGGTCGACGGTCTCGTAGACGACCTCGACGTTCGCGGGGTCGAGCTGGTCGGCGATGGCCTGCGACATGCAGACGACCTTCACGGCGAAGTGCCGAGCGAGGAAGCGCTCGAGCTGCATGGCGGCGCGCGACTGCACGACGATCTCGCGGGCCTGCCAGACGTGCGGCCGCCGGGTGGTCGTGGCGGCCGCCCACCCGTACGAGCGAATGGAGCGAGTTCGAGTGCACGACGTCGATGCGCAGCTCGCGGATCAGGCGGACGAGGCGCGCGACGGCGACGGGCCACCCGGTGGCGTAGCCGGCCCACTCGCCGGCGCCGTGGCTCGTCGACAGGCGCTCCATCGGGACCGTGTGGAGGTCGGCGCCGGCGGCGGCGAACTCCTCCGCCAGCGGCGAGGGACCCGGCAGCGCGACGTGGCAGTCGAACTCGTCGGGTGGAAGGCTGCGCAGCATCCGCACGAGGAGGTGATCCGATCCGCCTCGCTCGGCGACCGGTTGGACGGAGAGCAGCCGGATCATGCGCGTCGCCCTGAACCTCGAGCAGTTGCTTCAACCGGCCCCGGGTGGGATCGGTCGTTACACGGCGGAGCTGGCGAGGCTACTGCCCACCCTCCCTTCGACGGACGGAGACGACGTCACGCTGGTCCCGTTCGTCGCGCGCCATCGCCGCGAGGACGTCGAAGCGCGGCTCCGCGAGTTCGGTCTCGCCGGCGTCGATCCCGTCGTGCTCCCGCTCCCACGACCGCTCCTGTACGACGCGTGGCATCTGCTTCGCCGGCCGCGGCTGGGACGGTCGCGGCGGCTGCGATACGTCGACGTCGTGCACGCGCCGTCGGTCGCGGTGCCGCCGAAGTCGGACGCGCCGCTCGTCGTGACCGCGCACGACGCCGCGCCGCTCATCTACCCCGAGACGTACCCGCGGCGCGGCCGTCGGTTCCACACGCAGGGCCTTGCCGCCGCCGCCAAGCGCGCCGACCTCGTGATCACGGTCTCGCAATCGGCGGCGGAGGAGCTCTCCACGTACACGGCGATCCCGCCGGAGCGAATGCGAGTCGTGCCGAACGGTGTCGACCTCGAGATCGCGGGGGACGCGCAGGTCGAAGCCACCCGCCGCGAGCTCGGGATCGATGACGCGCCGTACGTGTTCTGGATCGGGAGCCTCGAGCCGCGCAAGAACGTCACGCTGCTCGTCGACGCCTTCGTGCGCTGGGCGTTGCACACCGATCTTCCGCACCGGCTCGTGCTCGCGGGCCCGGCCGGTTGGCTGGAGGACGAGGCTTCCGTGCTCGCGCCCGCGCGCCGGTTGGGCGACCGCGTCCGCGTCCTCGGCCGGGTCGGCGACCCTGTGTTGGGCGCGCTGTACCGCGGGGCCGACTTGTTCGCGTTCCCGAGCCGGCACGAGGGCTTCGGGATCCCGGTCCTCGAAGCGATGGCGCAGGAGACGCCCGTCATCGCCGCCGACATCCCCGCGCTGCGGGAGATCGCAGGCGGTGCCGCCGTGCTGCGGTCGCCCGACGACCTCGATGCGTGGGTAGCCGCGCTCGACAACCTCTTGCACGACGAGGCCGAACTCGTCACGGTTGGGCAGTCGCCGGTCGTGCGCGCGCGGAGCGTTATTCGTGGGCGCGCTGCGCGGAGGAGACGCGGGCTATATATCTCGAGGCAGTCGAGGCATAATCAGCCCGGATGGGACCCCTGCAGCTCGCGCAGGACATCGGTTCCAAGTGGATCTACTGGCCCTGGGTCGGTGACCACCTCGACGAGATCCGCACGCGACTCGCCGAGCACATCACGCTCACGTTCTGGGCCGTCCTGCTCGGTTTCCTGATCGCGTTCCCGCTCGCGCTGCTCGCGGCCCGCTACCGGCGTCTGTACCCGCCGGTCATCGGGGTCACGGGCGTGCTGTACACGATCCCGTCGATCGCGTTGTTCGTGTTCCTGATCCCGTGGACGGGGTTGTCGCGCACGACCGCGCTCGTGCCTCTCGTCGCGTACACGCTGTTGATCCTGATCCGGAACATCGTCGCCGGCCTCGACGGTGTTCCGCCGGAGGTACGCGAGGCCGCGGAGGGAATGGGTTACCGGCGGACGCGCCAGCTGTTCTCCGTCGAGCTCCCGCTCGCGCTCCCCGCGATCGTCGCGGGGATCCGCATCGCCACGGTCACGACGATCGGCTTGATCACCGTGACCGCGCTCATCGGTCAGGGCGGCCTCGGCGCAGTTCATGATCGACGGCTTTCAGCGCGATTTCCGCACGCCGCTCACGGTCGGGATCATCCTCTCCGTCGTGTTGGCGGTGATCGCCGACCTCCTGCTCGTCGGCGCGCAGCGGCTGGTTTCGCCGTGGGCACGCGCGGAGAGGAGAAGGAGCTAGGCGTGGGCTTCCTCGGAGACGTCTGGAACTGGTTCGGCGACGGGTCGCACTGGAGCGGCAACGACGGCGTGGTCCATCGCATGACCGAGCACGTCCAGATCTCGGTCGTCTCCATCGCTGGCCGCGGCGCTGATCGCGCTGCCGATCGGCTTCCTGATCGGTCACGTGCGCAAGGGCGGCATCGCCGCCGTCAACATCTCGAACATCGGAAGAGCGCTGCCGTCGTTCGCGTTGCTCATCCTCATGGTGCAGATCTTCGGGCTCGGGGAGCCGTCCGGCGCCTTCTCGTTCATCGGGTCGTTCCCGACGTTCGTCGTGCTGGTCGCCCTCGCGATCCCGCCGATGCTCACCAACACCTACATCGGCATGGTCGGGGTCGACCCGGAGGTGCGCGAGGCCGCCCGCGGCATGGGCATGTCGGGGACGGCAGCTCCTGCGCGGTGTCGAGGCGCCGATCGCGCTGCCGCTCGTGTGGGCCGGGATCCGGACGGCCGCGATCGCGGTGGTCGCGACCGCGACGCTCGCCGCGTACACCGGTTGGGGCGGGCTCGGCCGCTTCATCATCGACGGCCTCTCCACCCAGGACTACGTGCAGGTGTTCGCCGGCGCGGTGCTCGTCGCGCTGCTCGCGATCGTGTTCGAGTTCGGGCTCGCCGGGCTGCAGCACCTCACGGTGTCGCGCGGCCTTCGTGTGAGTGCGCGTCCCGAGCGCCGCGTCGAACGGGCGGTCCCGGAGGTCGCGCCCACGCCGGGCGCGCAGCCGCGCCCGACCGGGTAAGCGAGTGCACGGGTCCCAACAGAAAGGAACGGGGGATGATCAAGGCACGAGTGCGATTCCCGGGGAGAACCCTCGGGGCGATGCTGATCGGGCTCATACTCGTCGTGGCCACCGCGGGGTTGAGCGGCGCCAGCCCGGCCGGCGGTGGCGGCAGCAAGGGCTCGCTCACGATCGGCTCGAAGAACCTGCCCGGCGCGCAAGTCCTCGGACAGGTCTACGGCCAGGCGTTGGCGAAGGACGGCTACGAGCATGTCCTACAAGGAGAATCTCGGCTCCGACCGAGGTCGTGTTCGCCGCGCTCGAGAACGGTGACATCGACCTGTACCCCGACTACCAGGACACGCTGCGTGCAGTTCCTCGGCGGGCACCGGGGGGTCGGACGTCACGCAGGTGAAGAGCGAGCTCGACAGCCTGCTCGCGAGCATGGGCATCGTGGCGACGACGCCCGCGCCGGCCGTCGACGTGAACGGCTTCTACGTCACGAAGAAGACGGCGAAGAAGTACAAGCTGAAGAACGATGTCGGACCTCACGGCACAGGTCGCGCCAAGCTCACGTTCGGCGGGCCGCCCGAGTGCGAGGAACGTGACCTGTGCCTCGGCGCCACAGTCGCAGCAGCTCTACGGCCTCCAGTTCAAGGAGGTCAAGAAGCTCGACGTCGGCGGCCCGGTCACGGTCAAGGCGCTCGAGGACGGCGACATCCAGGTCGGGATCCTCTTCACCGGCAGCAGCGTGATCCCGAAGGACGCGGTGCTGCTGAAGGACGACAAGGGCCTGCAGGGCGCCGACAACCCGGTGGTGCTCGTCAAGCAGGACAAGAACACGCCGGAGCTCGACGCGACGCTGAACAAGGTGTCGGCCAAGATCACGACCAAGCAGTACCGCAAGATGACGTTGGCGGTGCAGAACGACAAGGAAGACCCGAAGGACGTCGCCGCGACGTTCCTGAAGGACCAGAAGCTGACCTGACCGTCGGCGAAGCCCGAACGCGATCGGCCCCGCCTCGCGGCGGGGCCGGTTCGCGTATGAGTTCTGATCGCGTCAGTTGCTGACGGTGATCGCGCAGCTCGCCAGACCGCGCTTCTGCAGGTACTGCTGGTGGTACTCCTCGGCGGGCCAGAACACGGGCGCCGCCGTGATCTCGGTGACGATCGGCCGCTTGAACCGAGCCTGCGCGGCCTCCTTCGACGCCTTCGCCTTCGCCTCCTGCTCGGGCGAGTGGAAGAAGATCGCCGACCGGTACTGGTCGCCGACGTCGGGTCCCTGGCGGTTGAGCTGGGTCGGATCGTGCAGCTGCCAGAAAGTGTCGAGCAGCTCGTCGTAGGAGACCTGCGCAGGGTCGAACTCGACCAGCACGGCCTCGGCGTGACCCGTGGTGTGGCTGCAGACCTCCTCGTACGACGGGTGCTCGGTGCGCCCGCCCGTGTACCCGACGGTCGTGGTGATCACGCCGGGGATCTGGCGGAAGTCGCCCTCGACACCCCAGAAGCATCCCGCCGCGAACGTCGCCTGCTCGGTCTTCGTATCCGTCATCGGATCACCCTTCCTGGATTCCTCACCTCGTACAACACCGGCGTATTCCTCACCACCCGCGGTCGATCCACTCCTGGAGGTGCGGGCGCTCGGTGTCGAGCGTCGTGTCGAGGCCGTGGCCGGGCAGCACGAGCAGATCGCCGGGGAGCGAGAACAGGCGCCGGTCGATCGACTCGATGATCTGGTCGAAGTTCCCGCCCGGGAGGCTCGTGTTCCCGGGCCCGCCGGGGAACAGGGTGTCGCCGCTGAACAGCACGGGGTGCCCTTCGAGCAGGAAGCACGTCGATCCGGCGGTGTGCCCGGGCGTGTGGATGGTGCGCAGCCGCAGGTCGCCCACCTCGATCACGTCGTCGTCGGGGATCGTGAAGTCGTACGACGGGAGCATCGACGCGTCCTCGGGGGCGATCCCGACGTCGATGCCGGCGTCGCGCACGGCCTCGACGGCCTGGATGTGGTCCCAGTGCCCGTGGGTCGTGAGGACGCGCCGGACGCCCGTGGCCCGGCTGACGTCGAGGAGCAGGTCGTGCTCGTTGGCGGCGTCGAGCAGGGCGCGTCGCCGGTGCCCTTGCTCCGGAGAATGAACACGTTGTTCTCGAACGGCCCGACCGTGAGCTTGTCGATCCGGAGCTCGGGGGTCTCGTAGTGGGCCGGCCGGTTCACACTTTGCAGGGTACCGGCGCCCTGGCAACTTGACCGAGCGGTCCAGTACCGTCCGAATCGTGCTGACGAGCCGGCCCGCGGGAGCCTGGTAGCCGTGGATTTCCTCGACACGCCCGCGGAAGCCGCGTTCCGCGACGAGGTGCGCACCTGGCTCGCCGAGCACCTCGTGGGCGAGTTCGCCGAGCTCGGGGCGGGGGCGGGCCGTCGGACGAGACCGCCTGGGAGCTGCGCGTCGAGTGGGAGAAGCAGCTCGGGCGCGACCGCTGGGTCGGGCTCGATTGGCCCGAGGAGTACGGCGGGCGGAACGCGAGCTTCGCCGAGCAGATCATCTTCAACGAGGAGTACGCCAAGGCGGACGCGCCGACCCGCGTGAGCTTCTTCGGTGAGGGGCTGTTCGCGCCCACGCTGCTCGCGTACGGCACCGAGGAGCAGAAGCGCCGGTTCCTGCCGAAGATCCAGTCCGCCGAAGAGCTCTGGTGCCAGGGGTACTCGGAGCCGAACGCCGGCTCCGACCTGTCGAACGTGCAGACGCGCGCCGTGCTCGACGGCGACCAGTGGGTCGTCAACGGGCAGAAGGTGTGGACCACGTTGGCGCACCGCGCCCAGTGGTGCTTCGCGGTCGTGCGCACCGATCCCGACGCGCCGGCGCACAAGGGCCTGTCGTACGTGCTCGTCCCGATGGACCAGCCGGGCGTCTCGGTCCGTCCGCTGAAGCAGATGACGGGCACCGCCGAGTTCAACGAGGTCTTCTTCGACGACGCGCGCACCGACAAGGCGAACGTCGTCGGCGAGGTGAACGACGGTTGGAAGGTCGCGATGGCCACGCTCGGTTTCGAGCGCGGCACGGCGTTCCTCGCCCAGCAGATCGCGTTCCAGCGAGAGACGTCGGAGCTGATCGAGGTGGCGCACAAGAACGGCGCCACCGCCGACCCGTCGATCCGCCAGGAGCTCGCCGACGCGTTCGTCGGCGTCCAGATCATGAAATACAACGGCCTGCGCATGCTGACCAAGCTGGTCAAGACGGGCGTGCTCGGGCCCGAGTCGAGCATCGGCAAGCTCTACTGGAGCTCCTGGCACCGCCGGCTCGGCGAGATCGCGATGCACGTGCTCGGCACCGACGGGCTGCTCGTCGACGGGAAGCCCGGCGGGGAGTACGAGCTCGGCGAGCTCGAACGCACGTTCATGGTCAGCCGGTCGGAGACCATCTACGCCGGCGCGAGCGAGATCCAGCGCAACATCATCGGAGAGCGGGTGCTCGGGCTCCCGCGTGAGCCGCGAGTCTGAGGGGGAGCAATGAACTTCGCGTTCTCGGAGGAGCAGGAGCAGCTCCGCGAAGCCGTCCGCAAGTTCATGGAGGCGAAGTCGCCTTCATCGGAAGTGCGGCGCCTCATGGAGACGACCGAGGGCTACGACGAAGCGGTCTGGAAGCAGATGGCGCAGGAGCTGGGCCTCCAGAGCCTGCACCTGCCCGAGGCCCACGGCGGTCAGGGCTTCACGTTCGTCGAGCTCGGCATCGTGCTCGAGGAGATGGGCCGCGTCCTGTTGTGCGCGCCGTACTTCTCGACGGTGGTGCTTGGCGGCGGACGCGATCATGAACGCCGCCACCGATGCGCAGCAGGGCGAGCTGCTGCCGGGCATCGCGTCGGGCGAGACGATCGCCGCGCTCGCGTTCACGGAGCCGAACGGCCGGTGGGACGCGTCGGGCATCACGATGGAGGCGAGCGGCAAGGGCGACAGCTACCAGCTGTCGGGCACGAAGATGTTCGTGATCGACGGGCACACCGCGAACACGATCATCGTCGGTGGCGCGGCTGGCCGGCACCAGCGGCGAGGACGGCATCTCGTTCTTCGCCGTCGACGGTGACGCGTCCGGCCTCACGCGCACGCCGCTCGCGACGATGGACCAGACCCGGAAGCAGGCGCGCCTCGACTTCTCCGACGTCGCCGCCCGCCCGCTCGGCGAGCCCGGCGCGGGATGGGCCGCGTTGTCGAAGACGCTCGACCAGGCGGCCGTGGGCCTGTCGAACGAGATGGTCGGCGGCGCGCAGAAGGTGCTCGAGATGGCGGTCGAGTACGCGAAGGTGCGCGTGCAGTTCGGCCGGCCCGATCGGCTCGTTCCAGGCCATCAAGCACAAGTGCGCCGACATGCTGCTCGAGGTCGAGTCGGCGCAAGTCGGCGGCGTACTACGCGGCGTGGGCCGCGGCCGAGGACAACGAGGAGCTGCCGGTGGTCGCGAGCCTGGCCAAGGCGTACTGCTCCGACGCGTACTTCCACGCCGCCGCCGAGAACATCCAGATCCACGGCGGCATCGGCTTCACCTGGGAGCACGACGCGCACCTGTACTTCAAGCGGGCGAAGAGCTCGGAGATCCTGCTCGGCGACGCCACCTACCACCGCGAGCTGCTGGCGCAGCGCATCGGGATCTGAACGGGGCGCGGCGCCCGTGCAGATCATCGCCGGCATGCTCGTCGTCGCGGTCGTCGTCGCGGTCGCCGCGTGGTTGGTCATCCGCGAGGCGGGGCGCATCGCCAAGGAGCCGCCGCCGGCGCTCTTCGACCTCGACGAGGCCCACGACTGGGTCGTCGCGCACGTGCCCGACGAAGTCGCCGCCACGCTCACGTCCGACGACGTGCGTCGCATCCTCGAGTTCCAGCTCGAGTACTTCGAGAAGGAGGGCGTGTCGGGGAACGGGTCCGGCGCCAAGGTGTCGGGGCCGATCGTCATCGGCGGCGCCGAGGCGGTCGCCTACATCGTCGAGCGCGCCGCGAGCACGGGCGAGGCCTACCTCCCCGAGCAGGTGCACGGCGTGCTCGAGACGCAGCTCGCGTACCTGCGCTCCATCGGGGCCGTCGGGCCGCCTGCAGGCGACGAACGCGACGGTCGGTAGACGGGCCTCCGCCCGCCTTACCCTCGACCGGGCGGAGGGCGACCACTGGGGTCGCGCGTCAACCGGAGCGCCGGCAAGCTCGGCGAGGCGCAGGGCGTGCCCGCCGAGATCGCCCCGCACATCGGCTGCGACACCTGAGAACTGCCACACCTCCCCCCTCCGTCCGTGGTACAAGTTGGAGTACCAGGGAAAGGAGGTGGTCCAGCTGATGCATGAGCAACGCGGGACTCTGGAGGTGCGCGGCCGTTAGGTCGTCGTCGCGTCCGCAAATGCGGGCGTGTCAGGCTGGACCGCCTGGCGGAGTTCAAACCGCCGCACCCTTGCCGCCCGGACGGGGAGTTGTCCCACCCGTTGTAATCCCGGTCGGCGAAGACGTTTCAGCCGTGTAGTGGGTGAGGGGGCGCTTCGTGCGCCCCCTCACTCGCGTTCGTCAGCCGCCGCGCTCGGGGCGGGCGGGAGCGTGGAGGCGGAGCTCGGTGACGGCGATGCCGAGCTTGCGCGGATCGGGGCTGCCGTGGGGCTGGCCGGGCTCCGGGGTCCGGATCGAGACGCGTGTGAAGGTCCGGTCGGACTTGTAGCGAAGCGGGACCGTCCCCGACAGGACCGTGCCCTCGGCGCGGGGCGTCTGCGCGAGCTCGAGCTCCTCGCCGTTGACGTCGATGCCGACGCCGTCGAAGCCGCGCCGGTCGTGGGCGTCGACGGCCACGAGCTCGACGAGGGTCCCGGGCGGCAGCTGGAGCGGGACGTCGATCCACGCCCTCCGTCCCGGTCCCGTCCACCGACCGTGGCCCGTCACGAGCCGGTGCGGCTCGCGCCACCCCGCGCCGACGATCGGCTCGCCGAGCGGCACCACGAGGTCCCCGTCGAGGACTCCGCCGCGGGCGGTGGTCTCCTCGGGTTGGTACCCGTTGCGCGTGACGAGCGATGTCAGCCACTCGGTCTCGTGGTCGGGCTCGGGCAGGACAGCTCGGATCGCTTCCACCGTCTCGCGCACCTCTCCGTCGAGCTCGCGGTGGTGGAGGTCGAGGGCGAGCCCGGCGAGGTCGTCGAGCCCGAGGGCGGCGGTGACGCACGCGTGTCGAAGCGCCTCGCGCCAGTCGGTCGCGGGCTGCGGGCGGGCGACGTCGGCGCGCACGAAGAGGGCGTCGGCCCAGAACAGCTGGCCGGCGCGTCGATTGAAGCGGGCGACGTCGAAGTCGAACAACTGATTGCACCTCTGGAGCCCCGAGCGCGCGCCACGCTGGCGATGGTGGCTCAGGTTGTCGAGGTGCCACAGCATGAAGCCACGGTCACGGAGGAACCGGTCGACGTCGCCGAACAGCGGCTGCCCCTCGTACATGCGGTTGAACTCGACCTCGGTCTGCACCGCGATGACGCTGTCCAGAGTGCGGGCGGCGCCCCGGAGGACGTCGAGCTCCGATCCCTGCGTGTCGAGCTTGATGACGTCGATGCGTTCGACGCCGCTGCGCCGGCACCAGTCGTCGAGCGCGACGACCTCGATCTGCTGGTTGTCGGCCAGCCGCTGCGGCTCGAGGCGCGGGTGGCGGTCGATGACGTCGTCGAGTGGCTCGTACAGCGACGAGCACGCCGGCTCGCGCGTGATGTGGATCGTCTCCTTGCCCGCTTCCCGACCGAGGCCCTGGGCGACGATCTCGACCCAGGGGCGGTCGTGGTAACGCTCCCGCAGCGCTTCGCACTCTTCCTCGTCGGGCTCGAACCCGATGGCGCGGCAACGGCCCCCGAGCTGCTCCCACGTGTCGGCGAATCCCCAGCGGCAGCCCACGTCGGCGATCACGATCGGCTCGTCGAGCAGATCGCTCAGGATGGACGCGACTTCTAACGCCGCGGAGACGGATGGATCGGGGCTCATCGCGACGCGCAGCGTACTCTCGTGCCGCTGCGGCCCCGCAGAGACAGGAGGCTCGAGTGAGCCGGCCATCCCGATTCGAGAGCTTCCGCTACCTCGGCGACAAGCGGAACCAGACGGTGTACGACCTCGATCTCACCGAGAGCGCGGGTCTCGAGTCGGTCATCGACGAGCTGATGCAATCCGAGGCTTTCGCCGCGTTCGCCCCCGACACGATGGCCGAGGCCCGCAACCGCGGGTACCACCCGCACCGATCGATTCAGGCCCGCGAGGACGTCGGCGCGTAGCGGCCGACTCGCGCTCAGTCGAGCGCGGGCTCCTCGAGCGGCGTTCCGAGCGCGCCGTTGACGCCCTTCATGCGCGCCACGAACGCCGTGTCGGACAGTGCGGGCTCGCTCTTGAGCTCGTCGGGATCGGGGAGCGGGTCGAGGAGGTCGACCCACGACGTGCACCCGCCGTACTCCTCACGCCACGGCACCTCGAGCGGCTCGACGAGGCGATGGACGCGCATCGCGAGCACCCACAGCGGTTGGCGCTTCTTCCACTGCAGGCGTGACTCGGCGTACTCGAACGTCCAGATGAGCTTGGAGTCGAGGGCGGCGAGCTCGTCGGGATCGGTGACCGTTGCTGCGCCGACGATGTCGGCCCAGCCGTCGATGCGGATGGGCTCGCCGACCGGTGAGCCAACGGCCAGGCCGACCATCTGTCGGTACGCGGGCTTCAGCAGCTCGGGCCGCTGGTGCTCGGCGGTCGGGTAGAGCCAGACGCGCGTCGACTTGAGCCCGAAGCGCCTGCCGTCCTCACGCAGGCCGCCCTTGCGCACGTCGAGGATCTGCTCGCCCTCGAGCAGCGCGTGCACGATGACGGCCCACTCCTTGTACGCAGGGACGCTCACGCGTTTCAGGGTAGTCACGGGCGGGCACCCCAACGGATCCGGATCTGCTCGAGACGGTCGCGAAGCGCCCGCCCCTGTTCGCCGAGGAGGTGGAAACGCCGGCGGACGCCCGCGAGCCCGGTGGCGGCGTGACCGGCGTCGTGGTCGGCGTGCACCCACCACCCCGCCGCCCGCGCCACAGTCTCGTCGGGGTCGAGCGCCGAGCGCGTTGAGCGTGAGCTGCACGTCGCGGCGGGCGAGAAGTGACGCCGGCGCTCGCTCCAACGACCGCGCGACCTGGGCGCGGAGGGCGACGCTGGCCTGGCAGGCCTCGGCATTGGCGATCCGAGCGAGGTCGTTTTCGGTGCGCGGCTTGCGGACGATCCATTTCTCGGGGAGCTCCAGCGGTCCCTTGACGGCCGCGTAATCCACGTTGGTCTCGGGCTGGAACGACGCCGGGGTCACCGGGGTCAGCCGCGGCACGTCCTCCTCGACCAGATAGTTGTCGTAGCCGAGCTCGGAGAGCGCGCCGATCAGCTTCTCGGGTGTGGCGTCGAACATGCGCAACGTGTGCGCGTTGCTCTCGTAGAGCACCGCCGGCACGTCGGGAGCGGAGAGCATCCCGGACATGCCCACGATGGCGGCGATCTCCGAGCCCTCGACATCGAGCTTCACGACATCGACGCGTGCCAGACCGAAGTCACCGAGGATGTCGGGCACGGTGCGGACGGGCACCTCGACGACGTTGACCGCCCACGGCGAGTCGGTGATCTGCCCCCACGCCCCCTGCTGCTCGAACCGGACGGTGCCCTCGCGGTCGCTGACCGCAACCGGGACGACGGTGAGGGCATCGTCGAGCCCGTTGGCGCGAGCGCTCTCACGCAGGAGGTCGACGTTGCGCGGCGACGCCTCCACTGCGATGACGCGGCGCCCGCTCGCTGCCGCCGCGAGGGCGAACGTGCCGAGATGGGCGCCCAGGTCGAGGATCACGCCGGATGGCGGAGCGAGGTCCAGCGCGAGCTCGAAATGTGAAGGGAAATACCGGTGCGTCGCCATCACGTGCTGGGCGAGGAAGTCGAAGTCGTCCGGCAGGAGGATGTCGAGCGTGTCCCGCCACGGAAGCTCGAGGGCAGCCCACCGGCCGGCGGGGGTCATGCGCTCACACGGTGACTCGACGCGGCCATTCGGTCGACATCGTCGCGGGCGATGTCGAGGAGCCGGCCGACGACGTCGTCGACCGTCCATGACTTCGCATATCTGAGCGCCCCGGCACGGAGCCGCTGGCGATGGTCGGCGTCATCGAGGACACGCGCGATCTCGCGGGCGACCTCGCCTGCGTCTGCCTGGGCTTGCACGTGCGCCACGGTGCCGTCGGGCAGCTCGAGGCACGACGCGACGTTCGTGATGACGGGGACGCCGGCGGCGAAGGCGTCGCCGATGGCGGCCGAGCCCTCGCCGTTGCTGTGCGAGCTCAGCTGCACCGCACACGTCGCGCTCTCGATCCACTCGTGGTACTCGCGATCGGTGACGAAGCCGGTGACGTCGGCGACATCGCCGACGCCTCGCGCATTGATCCGGCGAAGCAGGCGATCGAGGTGGTCGGGCCTGATCTGGCCGACCACGGCGAGGCGCACCTCTCGTTCGCGGTTCAAGATCGCGATCGCGTCGACGATCAGGTCTCGCTGCTTCGCGTCCTCCTCGCGTCCGAGCGTCACGACCACGGGCGGTGTGCTCGGAAGTCGCTGCGCCGTCGCGCGCCGGCTCGGCACGGCCAACGGCATCACCTCGATGGGCGCGAGCGGCACCGGGCCGGCGTCGTGCTCGAGCAACGTCTGCGCCCGGTGCGAGGTGACGATGCTGGTCCGGCTGTCGCCCGCCAGCTCGGCGGTCAGCCGAAGGCCCGAGCGCCGGTACGGCTCGTACGCCGCCCAGCGCCGGTCGTCCATCGACACCGTGAGCCCCGGGACACGCGATCCGTAGCGGGCGAGCAGCTCACGGAACAACGTCAGCGCGGCGGGCGGGTCGTCCGCGAGCAGCCGGTGCGCGTAGGTGATGTACAGCCCGACGAGATCGACGTCGTGGAACCACGCGATGCCGGGATACCGCCGGGCGGCGGCCAACGTGTCGTGATGGAACCAGCTGTTGCCGATCGTGTAGACGACGGCGTCGTAGCGCGCCGGATCGATCGTCCTGCCCAGCGCGCGGGCCGGGAACCAACCCGCGGCCGAGGTGCGAGGGCGGCGCGGGCCGACGGCCTGGACCCGGCGTGAAGGCAGCTCGTGGGCGATGTCGTCGTGGACCCAGTCGCAGGCGTCGACGAAGCAGTCGAGGTCGCAGTCGCGGGCCAGCCGGTCGGCGACGGCGAGGTTGTAGCGCGCGACTCCCGTCCGCACGGGCGGGAACGGGCCGACGAGAGCCATGCGCAGCCGCGACGAGTGCCGCCGCCGGCGCCGGGCCGACGGCGCTTCGACGCGCTCGTAGGCGGCCAGCGTGCGTCGCGCGACTCGATCCCACGTGTGGCGGTGCACGGCGGCGGCGGCCTTCTCGCGCAGTCCGGACTGGTACTCGGTGTCGGTCAGGCCGCGCTCGATCAGCGCCGCCAGCCCGCCGGCGTCGTCGGGATCGAACGTCGCCGGCGCCCAGTCGAGCACCTCGGTCAGCGGGGCCCGGTTCGAGGTGATCGCGAGCGACCCGCAGCGGGCTGCCTCGAGGACCGGAAGCCCGAATCCCTCGTAGCGCGACGGGTACACGCACAGCTCGGTCGTCTGGTACAGCGCGCGGAGCACCGCGTCGGAGACGAACCCGGTGAACACGACCTCGTCGCGGGCGAGCCCGACGTGAGCCGCGTGCGCCTCCCACCGGATCAAGCCTTCGAGCGGGAGTGTGCACGCCACGACGAGCTGGAGCGATCTGCGAAGGTCGGGACGCAACCGGGCGAAGGCTTCGAGGAGGAGCTCGGTGTTCTTGTGCGGCTGCCAGGCCGAGACTGTGAGGAGGAAGGGTCGTGTCACGCGTGGCAGCTCGTGCGCGAGCAGCTCGCGTGGCCGCTCACCCGCCTCGGGCGGCCGGAAGAAGTCGGACGTCGCCGCGCCCACGACGGCAATACGGTCGGGATCGACCTGCAGGTGCTCGATGACGTCGCTCCGGGTCTGCTCCGAGAGCGCGATCAGGAAGTCGGCGTCGGTGAGCACACGGTTGCGGACGCGGTGGAACCGCTCTCCGTCGCTGCCGGGTTGGAGCATGCCGGTCACGTCGGGGATGAGGTCGTAGACCTGGCACACGATCGGGATGCCGCGGCCGAGCACGTGACTCGGGAGCGCGCTCGGGCGTACGTCGGGCCGCTCGAACGGCGACATCACGTGATAGAGGATCGGGCCGTCCTGCTGCACTGCTCGCAACGCCGCGGCCGTGTTCCACGTCAGTTGCGGCGCGCGTGCGAGCTCGGGCGGAAGGTGGCGCGGGAAGGGATGGTTCGGGTTGAGCCCGAACCCGGCGACGGACGCGCCGGTGCGGAGCAGCTCGATGCTCAGCTGCGTCGCGTAGCGGGGAATGCCGCGCTCGAAGAACCCGCGGCTCTGGACCGTCTGGATGTCGAGGTACGGGCGCCGAGCGCGGCGTCACGGACGGGGGGTCGCGCGGACCAGCGCCATCCCCGTGCGGGAAGGCGTGTCGTCCGGCTCGACGACGCGCCACACGTGATCGTCGATGCGCTCGAAGGTGCGCCGCGCTTCGATCTTCCAGTCGGTCATCAGCTCGGCGAGGTGGCTTTCGTCGTAGGTGCGGTTGCGGCGCCCGACCGACCACTCGCCGAACGGGACCGTGAGGACGAGCAGCCCTTCTGGGCGCAACCACTTGCGGAACCGGTCGACGACCTGCCGGTCGAGGTCGTCGACGGGGTCGTCGCGCTCGAGCCCGAGGCCGGCGACGGCCGACAGCGCAAAGATCGCGTCGAGCGGCTCCGCCGGTCCGCTCCACTGGTCAACCGGCTGTTCCACCGCAGTGAGGTTCGGGTGCCCCGCGGGGAGTCCGGCGGCGAAGGCCGTGACGCGGAGGCCGAGTGAGGCGAGCGCGAGCGGCAGAGGACCGTCGTCACCGCCGAACGTCGCCACGCCGGCGCCGGCCGGCAGGGCGTCTGCGGCCGCGTATGCGAACGGCAGCTCGACGACGTGGGCGTCGATGGACGCGCCACCCGGGCCGAGCGCGGTGAACATGGACTCGACGATGTCTTCCATGCGCGCGGTGAACAGATCGGAGAACCGTTCGAGCGTGAACGCGAGCTCGGCAATCGTGTCTGCGTCACCCGCGACGTCTTCGCGCGTCTGCCGCATGAGCGCGACGACCTCGTCGAGCCGGGCCGTCGGGTCCGGCGGCGGCGGGAGACGGTCGAGATGGTCGTGGAGGTCCTGGAACCGACGATCGAAATAGCCGACGAGCGGTCGCGCGACGCCGATGGCCGCGCGCTTCGCGCCGGATTGCGGTTCCGGCGCGCCGTGAACGTTGGAATCGGAGTCGGCCACGCACGGAGTATGCCACGATGGCGTCGTGGCTCTCCGAGCGCGTCGCGCCTTGCCGTGCACCTTCACGACCCCTTGAGCGGGCAGGCAGTCCGCCGAGGCGCGCCTCGTCGTCGATCTGCAGACGGCGCAGGGCGGGTTCTTCGGAGACCGAGGAATCCGCCGCTACGCGATGTCGTTCACGCTCGCGCTCTTGCGCGAGCGCGCCGTGTCGGCCGTGTTGTGGAATCCGAACCGTCCGAACCACGAGTCGATACCCACCGAGCTCCGAGACGCGCCCGAAGCGGCGTGGAACACCGTGGCGACGCTGCGTCGACTCGATGACGAAGGCGTGGGGGCGTACGTCATGACGTCCCCGTTCGAGCGGACCCGACCGGCGTCGTCGGCGTTGCCGCGATACGTCGTGCAGAGCGGCATGCCCATCGCCGTCGTCCTCTACGACCTGATCCCCGAGGTCATCGACGTGTATCCGGCCGAGCTGATGGCGGGGTATCGCGCCCGCCGCGAGCTCATCAAGCAGGTCGACCTGGTGCTCGCACTCTCGGATCAGACCCGGCGCGACGCGATCGAACGCCTCGGCATCGCCGCCCGAGCGGGTGGTCGTGATCGGCGCAGGCGCGTCGGATTTCTTCCGTCCTCCGGTGCCCGGCGACCAGCCCGCGCTGCTGCTCGCCGAGCGGCTTCCGGCGATCACCAAGCCGTTCGTCCTGTGCGTGACGGGGTGGTCGGCCCACAAGAACGCCGAGGGCCTGATCGACGCCTGGGCGCGCCTGCCGCGTGCGATCCGCGACGCGCATCAGCTCGTCCTGACCTGCCGTCTCCCGCCGCAGGCGGGCGCCGCGTGGATCGACCGTGGCCGCGAGCAGCGGTCTCCGTGACGGTGATCTCGTCGTGACGGACTACGTCGACGACGACGTGCTGCGCGCCCTCTACCAGCAGGCGCGCCTGTTCGTGTTGCCGTCCTTCTACGAGGGGTTCGGGCTTCCCGTGCTCGAGGCGGCGCAGTGCGGTTGTCCGGCGGTCGCGTCCAACGCGTCGGCGGTCCCCGAGGTCTTGCAATGGTCGCCGGCGTCGTTCTCGCCCATCGGACCTCGACGAGATGGCGAGCGTCGTGGAGCGCGGCCTGGCCGACGAGGAGTTCCGTCTGGAGCTGCGCCGGGTCGGAGAGGCGACCGCGGCCCGCCACACATGGGAGCGCGTCGCCGACCGGACGATCACGGCGTGTGCGCCGACTCGACGCCGCCGGCACACGGCGGCGCGTCCCCAAACCGCGCGTCGGGCTCGTCGGTTCGTTCTCGCCCGACGGCGAGCGCGCGCGTCCTGGAGCGCACGGCTCGTGCACATGCTCGGGAAAGAAGTGGAGGTCGACTGCTTCGACGCATCCGGTGCGGGAAACGGGGACGAGGTGCGGCGGCGCCAGCCGATCGGCGTGCTCGGTGAGACCGTCGACCCGTGGAGCTATGACGCCTTCGTGTATCTCGTGGACGAGGCGACCCCGCCGGCCGTCCTCGACGCCGCCCGCCGCTACCCGGGCGTCGTGTGGTTCCTCGTGCCGCCGGCCGAGTGCCCCGACGCACACGCGCTCGCCAGCGCAGCCCGAGTGCGTCTCGTCCCGCCCGAGACGGTGGCGCCGAACGGCCCGGCGCAGGTCGCCCCGTTCGCGCGTCCCACGCCCACGCAGACGGCCTCCGCCGACGATCTCGAAGGCGCGGCCGCGACTGGTGCTCGAGCTCGTGCGAGCGTCGCGATGACTCCGAGCGCACCGCTCCACGCATGCACGACGGCGACTCGCGCCCAACTTCCCGCGGCGCGCGTCCTGTGCGAGTCGCTGCGCCGTCATCATCCGGACGCGGAGATCACACTGCTCGTCGTCGACGATGTCGAACGGGGCCGAGCGCGAGCCGCCGGGCGTCCGGCTCGTATCACCCTCGGCGATCGGCGTGCCGGGCGACGTCCTCTCCCGGCTTGCGACCGCGTGCACCGCGACCGAGCTCGCCGACGCGCTCGCGCCTCGCCTCGTGCGGGCGCTGATCGAGGGCGGTGCCCCCGCCGTGGTGGCGTTCGGTCCCGACACCGAGGTCTTCGCCCCACTGCCCGACCTCGTCGACCTCGCCGGCGAACACGGGATCGTCCTGACCTTCCGGCTCGACGAGCCGCTCCCCGACGACGGCCGCCAGCCCACGCCCGCCGACTACGCGGCCGCGCGGTCCATCGCATCCGAGTTCGTCGCCGTCGGCCCGAGCGCCGCGCCGTTCCTCGACTGGTGGTGCGAGCGGGAGGAGCGCGCCGCGCTCCAGGCCGGCGGCGCCGAGCCGTGGGGCCCCTGGACCGAGCCGGTCCCGGCGTTGTTCCCGTTCCACCCGCTGCTTGATCCGGGATGCGGAGCGTCGATCTGGAACCTGCACACGCGCGACGTCCGGCGCCACGAACGACGGCTACGACGTCTCGGGGAGCCCGCTGCGCTGGTTCCACTTCGACGGGTACTCGCCGCACGCGCCGCACCTGCTCTCGGCAAAGCTCGAGCGCCCGCGGATCCTCCTCGCCGAGCGCCCGCGTCTGGCGCGGCTCTGCGACGAGCACGGCGCCCGCCTCCGCGCCGCTGGATACGACGCCGCCGCGCGCCGCGTACGGATACGCGGCACTGCCCGACGGCAGGGAGATCGACGCCCGTATGCGCAGGATGTACGTCGACGCGCTGCGGGACGCGAGCAAGGGCGGCGATCCGGAACCGCCGTCGCCGTTCGCCGCCGACGGACCCGACGACTTCGTGGCCTGGGTCGACGAGCCGACCGAACCGCCGACCGACCCGCGGGTCTCGCGTTACCTCGCGCGGGTGTGGCACGAGGACGGAGCGATCCAGCAACTGTTCCCGTCGCTGGCCGCGGAGGGTGCCGAGGAGTACCTCGGCTGGATCCGCACGGCGGGTCGCCACGACCACGACATCCCCGACTGGGTCGTCCCGTCCGAGGACGACGTGCGCGCGCTCATGAAGCGCCGGTGGCAGGAACGGCCGACCGCGCCGTGGTCACGGGGCGTGAACGTCGTCGGCTACGTGACGGCGGTCTTGGGCGTCGGCGAGGTCAGCCGGCTGCTGGCGTCGACGCTCGACGCCGCCGACGTGCCGACGGCGGTCGTCGCGAACCGCACGACCATGAGCCAGCAGAGCCTGGCGTTCGACTCGCGGCCGTCGAGCGCGGCGCCGTACGACGTGAACGTGCTCTGCGTCAACGCCGACCACACCGCACACCTCGCCCAGCAGCTCGGCCCGGAGTTCTTCGCCGACCGGCGCACGATCGGCGTGTGGTTCTGGGAGGTCGAGGACTTCCCGCCCTCGATGACGGAAGCCTTCGCGGTCCTCGACGAGGTATGGGTCGCCAGCGACTTCGTGCTCGAGGCGATCGCGCCGGTGGCACCGCGGCCCGTGCGCAAGTTCCCGCTCCCCGTCGTCGTGCCGGCCGCGCCGGAAGGCATCACGAGATCAGAGGTCGGGCTGCCGGAGGACCGGTTCGTCTTCCTGTTCGTCTACGACTTCCTCAGCACCGCGGAACGGAAGAACCCCGTCGGGCTGATCGAGGCGTACACGCGCGCCTTCGGTCCCGACGACGGCACCATCCTCGTGCTCAAGTCGATCAACGGCGAGCAGAGGCTCCCGCAACTCGAACGGGTCCGGCTCGCAGCCGCGGGCCGACCCGACGTGATCGTGCGCGACGCGTACCTCGCACCTGAGCAACACAGCGCACTCCTCGGCCATTGCGACGCGTACGTCTCGCTCCACCGCTCCGAAGGCTTCGGCATGGACATGGCGAAGGCGATGGGGCTCGGGAAGCCGGTCATCGCAACCGGCTACTCCGGGAACCTCGAGTTCATGGACGAAGGCACCGTCTACCTCGTCGACTACGACCTCGTACCGGTCGGACCCGGGTGTGAGCCGTACCCGGCGGACAGCCGTTGGGCGCAGCCCCGCATCGACCACGCCGCCGAGTTGATGCGCCGGGTCGTCGAACGGCCGGACGAGGCCCGGGAGCGGGGCCTGCGGGCCGAGGAGCGCATCCGCACCGACTTCTCCCTGGCCTCCCGGGGCGGCGAGCTGGTCCGGATGCTGGACGGTGCTCGCGCCCGCGGCGCCATCCGGGGGACGTGGCGGAAGTTCTTCATGGACGGATGGCGGGAGCGCCGACGACGCCGTGCCGATCTGCCTTCCGGCACGCTCGACTGGCTGCCCGACGGCGCGCCGATCGATCCGACGATGCGCCGGCTGATCGCCACGCGCGGCCCGGAGGTGCCGGATCCGGAGGTGGATCTGGCCGCCTTCTACGGCTGGCTCGACGAGCGGCTTTTCCCGCCGGCGGCTCCGGTGGTGTCGCGCTACCTGTACGAGCGGTGGTGCGACCGACCCGATCTCCGGTCGCACTTCCCGAGCCTGGATCCCAACCCGGGCCGCTATCTGGAATGGCTGATCGCCCACGGGCACACCGACACCGACATCCCGTACCCGCTGCTCCCGAGCGAGGACGACCTGCACGCCTTGAACCGGTACCAGGAGCTTCAGGCGCGACGCGAGCAGCGGCGCGAGCGGGTCGCCGAAGCCCTCCGGTCCGCCGGGCGACGCGCCACCGGGCGCACGAAGCCTCGCTGATCACTCTGGTCGCACTTGCTTGCGCAAGTGCTCCAGCCGACCATCGTCTCGGTCCGGGGCCGGCGGGACGCCGGCCCCTGCTGGAGGTGCCCCTTTCACGCGTCTGTGACGCGCGACCGCGCGGTAGCCAGCACGTCGCGCAAGGTCTGCTCGAGCGGGATCTGCGGTTCCCACCCCGTCGCGGCGCGGAGCCGGGCCGGGTCGCCGACCAGGCGGGGGACGTCGACCGGGCGGACGAGCTCGGGGTCGACGACGAGCTCGAGCGGCGCGTCGCTCATCGACAGCATCGTGTCGGCGACGTCCCGCACGCGTCACACCGCGACCGGAGCACACGTTGTACGACTCTCCCGGTGTCCCGAGCTCGACGAGAAGTCGATACGCGCGCACCACGTCGCGCACGTCGCAGAGGTCGCGGACGACGTCGACGTCGACCCACCTTGACCTTGGAGCCCGCGGCGCGCTCGGCGTCGGCGATGCGCTGCGCCAGGCCGGGGACGAGCATCGACGCGCCCTGTCCGGGACCGGTGTGGTTGAACGCGCGCACGCGCAACGTTCCCAACCCGTCGCCGAGGTGCGCCTGCAACGCGAGGACGTCGGCGGCGGCCTTGCTCGCGCCGTACGGCGTGACGGGCCGGATCGGGGACTCCTCGGTCAGCGGGAGGTCTTCGGGGCCGACGACGCCGTACACGTCGGCGCTGCCCTGCGACCAGCACCCGCCCGACGCCGGCGTCGATGCACGCCCGCAGCACGTTGAGCGCCCCCACGGCGTTGATCCGGAAGACGGCTTCGGGTGCATCCCACGACCGGCCGACGTGGCTCAAGGCGGCCAGGTGGTACACGGCCTCCGGCCGCGCCGCCCGCAGCACCTCGCGGACCTCCGCCGCCGCGGTGACGTCGACCGGCGGCGTGCCGGTGCGGTCGATGGTGACGACGTCGTCGCCGCGGCTGCGGAGGTAGGGGACCAGGTGGCTCCCGACGAAGCCGCTGCTCCCCGTGACCGCGACCCTCATGCCAGCGACCGGTACAGGTCTACGAACCTGGGTGCGATCTGCGGCCAGCGGTATTGCTCGACACGCCGGCAGCCGCGGGCCACGAGGTCGCGGCGGAGCTCGTCGTCGTGCACCACCCGATCGAGCGCGTCTGCCAGGCCGTCGACGTCGGTCGGGTCGACGAGCACGGCGGCGTCACCGAGCGTCTCGGGCAGCGCCCCGGCCCGGGCCGCGACCACCGGCGCGCCGGCGCCCATCGCCTCGAGCGGCGAGAGCCCGAAGCCCTCGTAGATCGAGGGGTAGGCGAGGACACGGGCCCCGCTGAGCAGGTCCCGGCGCTCGGTGTCGCTCACGTACCCGAGCCGCACGATGCGGTCGGCGTGCTTCGCCGCCGTCCACGCGGCCTGGAACTCCGATGCTCCCCATCCGTCGGCACCCGCGACGACGAGCCGCAACTCCGGATCGCTCGCCGCCATCTTGTCGAACGCGCGCACGAGCACGGGCAGGTTCTTGCGCGGCTCGACCGTCCCGAGCGCGAGCACGTAGCGCGTCGCGCCGGCGATCGCGCGTCCGCGGTCCGGATCGCCGCCGGCGCTGGGACGGACGCCGAGCGGGATCTGCACGATTCGCGTGTCGTCGATCGCGAAGTGCTCCCGCACCTCGCCGGCGACGAACTCACTCGTCGCGTGCACCGTCGCGCCGCGGTTCAGCGCCCGCCGGACGAGCCTCCCGTACTGGAGGGTGTCGCGTGTGCACAGCTCCGGGAACCGGATGAACGTCAGGTCGTGGATCGTCACGACGACCGGGCAGCGCGCCGGCGGGCCGATGAACGTGGCGTGCACGACGTCGACCTCGCCCGTCCAGCGTTCGACGCGCGGCATGTCGCTGTGCAGCCACAACGCGGCGTACGAGGCGCGCCGGGATGGCGCGGACGGCGGGGCGGACGCCGGGCGGGATCCGATCGGCGAGCTTCTGCCGGCCCCGGAACGTGAGCGCGTACGCGACCAGGTCGAGGTCGGTCCGCCCGGCGAGCGTGTCGAGGAGCCCATGGGCGACTTCGCCGACGCCGGTCGCTTGCCCCAGGAGCGGCGTGCCGTCGACGGCGAGCCGAAGCGGCGCGCTCATCCGACTGCCAATGGAGCCAATGGAGTCAGATCTCGAGCGGCTCGTGCTCGATGCCCTCGAGGAGCCGCTCGACGCTCTGGGCGGGCACCCCGGCGCGCATCTGACGAACCAGCAGGATCGCCATCACCGCCGCGCACCCGAGGCACGCGAACAGGAAGGCGAGCTCCACGCGGAGGAACAGCTCGACGTCGGCCGCGGACATCGCGACCAGCGCGATCGCGCCCACTGCGATGCCGATCGCCCACGACACCGTCGCCTTGGCGTGCCCCATCAACGCGATCAGCGCCTGAGCGAGCGTGAGCGCCAGGATGAAGGCGCCGCTTCCGGCCGCGAGCATCGCGAGCTCGCCGCCGCTGATGTCCTTGTCGAAGAAGAGCTGCACGGCCCAGGGACCGAGCACGAGCGCGCCGACGACGCCGATCACGCCGACACCGATGACGATGAGCACGAGCTTGCGCAGGCCGTTCTTGAAGTCCTCGTGCTCGCCCGCGCCCGCGAGACGCGCGAGCTTCGGGAGCAACGCCGCCTGCACGGCCTGGAACAGGATGATCGGGACGCGAGCGAGGAAGAACCCGGAGACGAACGCCGCGACCTCCGCGTGCTGCGCGCTGGTGGCGAGGACGGTCGCGATCAGGATCGGCGCGTAGCTCAAGCCCTGGGCGAGGACCGATCCGCTCAGCAGGTATCCGAGGTTCGTCGAGAGCTCCGACCACGGCGATTGCGGGCCGGGCTCGACGAGACCGTGCTGGCCCCGGAGCGACAACAGGCTCGCGAGCACGGGCGGGATGGCGAGGCAGAGCCCGTACGCCACCGGGTTGGTGACACCCGCCATCCACAAGATGACCGCGGGCAGGAGCCGGATGCACCCCTCGGCCCCCAGGATCACGCCGTAGGGGCCGAAGCGCCCGTTCCCCGACAGCGTGCCGCGCGTCAGGTGTTGCGCGGCGTACGTGATGAGCGCGATCGCGAAGCAGATGACGAGGCCGCCGACACCCTTGAACAGGTTCTGGCGCAGCACGCCGCTGAAGATGAGCGTGAGGACGAGCAGACCGGCGGTACCCCACAACGCGGCGATCGCGGCGCGCCGCACGACCGGGCCGCCCCCGATGTTCTGCGAGCGACGGTGCGCGAGCGCGCGACCGACCTCCTGCTCGAGAGGGAGGAAGCATCCCGGCGCCACCACGAACACCAGAGGCCACAGCCCGCCGATGACGGCGGCGTAGTCCTTCTCGCTGAGGCCGCGGGCGCACGCGACGAAGAACGCGTACGTCGTGATGCCGGTGACGGCGAGGCCGATCCCGACCGCGAACGTGCCCTCGGGGACGGCCTTCTTGGCCGCTTCGAGCGACCGCTGTGCGCGTTGTGCCATCGGTTCCTTGCTGGGTGGATCGATCCCCCGGGCTTGCGCGGTTCCCGGGACCGACCAGTCAGCGTATCCCGTCATCCCCAAGGGGAGCCGCTTGTGGCGGCGTCGATCCTCCGGCGCGAGGATCGCCTGCCACATGAGTACCCGTACGCTCATCCTGCTGGCTGCCGTCACCGGCCTGGCGATCCTCGCCGCCGGGGCGATCCAGATCCTCCTCGCCCGCTGAGACGCCCTTGGAGGACGACAGTCGTCCGGCACGGCGGACCTGAAAGAATGACCTCTACACCAGATCGGTGAGAGAAGGGGGTGGCCATCCTGGCCGAGCAGTTCGACGTCGTCGTCCTCGGAGGAGGACCGGGCGGGTACGCGTCCGCGCTGTACGGCGCGTCGGCGGGCCTGCGCGTCGCGATGATCGAGAACCAGCGGGTCGGGGGCACCTGCCTCCACCGGGGCTGCATCCCGGCCAAGGAGCTCCTCCAGACCGCCGAGGTGCTCCGAACGGTCTCGGGCGCCAAGGAGTTCGGCGTCGACGCCGGCCAGCAGCCGACCCTGGACCTCGGCACCAGCCAGACGCGCAAGCAGCAGGTCGTGGACCGCCTCACCCGGGGCCTCGAAGGCCTCCTCAAGAACCGCAATGTGACCGTCGTGCCGGGGACCGGCTCGCTCGTCGACGCCGGCGCCCGTCACGTGCGCGTGTCGGACGGCTCCGAGCTCCAGGGGACCGGGCTGATCCTGGCCACCGGTTCGCTCCCGCGGCCGCTGCCCGGGCTCGAGTTCGACGGGGAGCGCATCCTCAACTCCGACCACGTGCTGATGCTCGACGAGGTTCCGGGCCGGGTGCTGATCATCGGCGCCGGCGCCATCGGTTGCGAGTTCGCTTCGTTGCTGAGCGACGTCGGCAGCGACGTGACGCTGGTCGAGGCGTTGCCGCGCATCCTGCCCGGCGTCGACGTCGAAGCGGCCGACGTCGTGGCCCGGTCGTTCCGGAAGCGGGGCGTCAGCCTGCACACCGGCGTGCGTGTCACCGGCATCGACGGCGCGCGCGAGCTGACCGTGAGCTACGACACGTCCGAAGGCTCGCAGCAGGTCGTCGTCGACAAGGTCGTGGTGAGCATCGGTCGTCAGCCGCGCTCCGAAGGGATCAACCTCGAAGGCTCGGGGGTCGAGGTCGACGAACGCGGCTTCATCCGCGTCGACGGCCTCATGCGGACGACGGTGCCGGGCGTGTACGCCGTAGGCGACGTGGTCGACGCGCCGCAGCTCGCGCACGTCGGCTTCGCCGAGGCGGTCGTCGCCATCAAGACGATCCTCGGCGAGGAGGCGACCCCCGTCGACTACGAGAAGGTCCCGTGGGGGATCTACTGCCATCCCGAGGTCGCGTTCGCCGGATACACCGAGGAACACGCGCGCGAGCTCGGCTACGACGTCGTGACGCAGGTGCAACGCTTCGGCGGGAACAGCCGGGCGCTCATCATCGGCGAGACCGACGGCCTGGTGAAGATCGTCGCCGAGCGCGACGGGGCGATGCTCGGTGTGCACATCGCCGGCCCGTGGGCGACCGAGCTGCTCCAGGAGGGCTACCTCGCGGTCAACTGGGAGGCGAGCCCGGCGGAGGTGGGGGCGTTCATCCATCCCCACCCGACGCTGAGCGAGCTGTTCGGCGAGTCTGCGCTGGCGCTCACCGGTCGAAGCCTGCACGCCTGACGACGGAGGACCACGGGTGGACATCCAGATGCCGCAGCTCGGGGAGACCGTCACCGAAGGGACGATCACGCGCTGGCTGAAGAGCGTGGGCGACCACGTCGACGCCGACGAGCCGCTGTTCGAGGTCTCGACCGACAAGGTCGACTCGGAGGTCCCCGCGCCCGCAGCCGGAACGCTGAGCGAGATCCTCGTCCAGGAGGGGGAGACGGCCGAGGTCGGCACCCGCCTCGCGGTCATCTCGGACGGCGCCGGCGGTGCCGGCGCACCGGCGGCGGCCGCGACCACCTCGGCGGCTCCGCCGCAGTCGGCGCCTCCGCCGCAGCCGGCGCCCCGGCCGCGAGCCGGCTCCCGCCGAGTCCGCCACCGCCACGTGAGCCGGCCCGCGCCGCGCCCGCCTCGCTCCGTCCGCCCCCTCGCCGTCCGCGCCCTCGCCGCCGACCCCGCCACCCCGGCAGGAGCCGGTCTCGGCGCCCACGGCGACCACCTCGGCGTCCCCGGCGCCGCCGCCCACGTCCACCGGCGGTCAGCTCATGTCGCCGGTCGTGCGCCGGCTGCTCAACGAGTACGGCCTCGACGCGGGCGAGGTGCAGGGGAGCGGCGAAGGCGGCCGCATCACCCGCAACGACGTCCTCGCAGCCGCCGCCCGGCAGGGGCCCTCGGCGCCGGCGGCGGCCTCGCCTCCCGCCCCGACCGCGCCTTCACGCACCGTGTCGCCGCCGCCCCGGGCGACCGCACCGCCCGCCGCCGCGACGCCGCGCCCGTTGCGCCGGCGCCGGCGCCGGCGGCGCCGAGGAAGCCGCCGCGCCGGCGGCGCCCTCCACCGGCGACGAGACCGTTCCCTTCGACAACATCCGGCGGCGCACGGCCGAGCACATGGTCCGCTCGAAGGCGACGAGCCCGCACGTCTACACGTCGATCGAGGTCGACTACGAGCGCGTCGACCGCGCCCGGCGCCGCGAGCAGGAGGACTGGCGGATCCGCGAGGGGTTCCCGCTCACGTACCTCCCGTTCATCGTGCGCGCCTTCTGCGACACGGTCGAGGAGTACCCGAACGTCAACGCCAGCGTCGACGGCGACAACCTGATCGTCCACCACGACATCCACGTCGGCATCGCCGTCGATCTCGACTTCAAGGGCCTCATCGCGCCCGTGATCCGCAACGCCGACGGCAAGCGCCTGCGGCTCATCGCCCGAGAGATCCACGATCTCGCGACCCGCGCCCGCAGCAAGCAGCTCATGCCGGACGAGATCGTCGGGCGGAACCTTCACGATCACGAACCCGGGCCCGTTCGGCACCTACATGACGCTGCCGATCATCAACCAGCCCCAGGTCGCGATCCTCTCCACCGACGGCATCCGCAAGCGGCCCTGGGTCGTGACCGGCCCCGACGGCGAGGACTCGCTCGCCATCCGCCACGTCGGCATCCTGGCGCTCACGTGGGATCACCGCGCCTTCGACGGCGCGTACGCCGCCGCGTTCCTCCAGGCCATGAAGGACGAGATCCAGGGGCGTGACTGGGAGGCCGAGCTCGCGTGACGCCGTTGCGCGTCCGCTGGCTCGGGCGGGTCCCGTACGCGGAGGCCGACGAGCTCCAGCGGGCCCTGCTCGAGCGCGCCGCCGACGACTACCTGCTCCTGCTCGAGCATCCGCACGTCTACACGCTCGGCAAGTCGGCCGATACCGCTCACGTGCTCGTGCCGCCGGCGTCGGTCGGCGCCGACCTCGTGCGCACCGACCGGGGCGGCGACGTCACCTACCACGGGCCCGGACAGCTCGTCGGCTACCCGATCGTGACGCTGCCCGAATGGCGCGCCGGCCAGCGCGACGTCGTCGCCTACGTGCGCCGCCTCGAGGCGGTGCTGATCGCGGCGCTCGGCGACCTCGGCGTCGACGCCCGCCGTGACGACGGGTACACGGGCGTGTGGGTGGGCGACGAGAAGATCGCCGCCATCGGCGTGCACGTGTCGCGGGGGCGGACCCGCCACGGCTTCGCCCTCAACGTCGACCCCGACCTGTCGATGTTCGGCCACATCGTGCCGTGCGGCATCGCCGACCGGGGCGTCACCTCGCTCACCGCGCAACTCGGCGACGCTCCCGACATGCAGCGCGTCGTCGACGCCGTCACCGCCCGGTTCGCCGAGCTCTTCCCGTACGCCGACGTCGAACGCCAGGACGTCGTGTGGCGCGAGCGCGCCGCCGATCTGTCGGCGTTCACGCGCGAGGCGCGCGACGGAGCAGGGGAGCAGCCCGCCGCGCAGGCGCCCGTGCGCCTGCTGGGCCGGCTGGCGGAAGCAGGCGTCGACGCGCCGGCGGAGGATCCCGCCTTCCGCCGGCCGGAGTGGATGAAGGTCAGGGCGGACCTCGGCCCCAACTACCGCGAGACGAAGCGACTCATGCGGGGCCTGTCGCTGCACACGGTGTGCGAGGAGGCGGGCTGCCCCAACATCTACGAGTGCTGGGCCGACAAGACCGCCACCTTCATGATCCTCGGCGATCGCTGCACGCGTGCGTGCGGGTTCTGCCTCGTCGACACGCGCCATCCGCAACCACTCGACCACGACGAGCCCGAGCGCGTCGCCGACGCCGTCGCACAACTCGGCCTCGCCCACGCCGTCATCACCAGCGTGGCGCGCGACGACGTGCCGGACGGGGGCGCGAGCGTGTTCGCGGCTTCGATCCGCGCCGTGCGTGCCCGCACGCCGCGCACCGCGGTCGAGGTGCTCATTCCCGACTGCAAGGGCGACCCCGAGGCGCTGGCGGTGGTCTTCGACGCCCGACCCGACGTCCTGAACCACAACCTCGAGACGGTCGCCCGGCTCCAGCGGGCGGCGCGACCGTCGGCGGCGTACTTCCGATCGCTCGCGCTGCTGGCACGCGCGAAGGACGCCGGGCTCACGACCAAGTCGGGGATCATCCTCGGCATGGGCGAGACGGAGGACGAGCTGCACGGCGCGATCGCCGACCTCCGGAACGTCGGCGTCGACATCCTCACCTTGGGCCAGTACCTGCGCCCGACGGCCCGGCACCTCCCCGTGGTCCGGTGGTGGACGCCCGAGGAGTTCGGCGCCCTGGGCGACTACGCCCGCGGGCTCGGGTTCACCCACGTGGAGTCGGGCCCGCTCGTGCGCTCGAGCTACCACGCCCGCCAGGCGGCGGCGTCGACTCGACGCACGTCGCCGGCCGCGGCCGGCTTCTCCTAATGGGCCGGGTCCTCGACGCGATCACCGACGAGCTGGCCGCGTTCATCGCCGCCCAGCGCGTCTTCTTCGTCGCCACCGCGCCGACCGACGGCGGCCACGTGAACCTGTCGCCCAAGGGCCTGGACACCTTCGCGGTCCTCGACCCGCAACACGGTCGCGTACCTCGACCTCACCGGCAGCGGCATCGAGACGATCGCCCACCTGCGCGAGAACGGCCGCATCACGATCATGTTCTGCGCCTTCGACGGCAAGCCGAACATCGTGCGCCTCTACGGCCGGGGCGACGTGCTCGCGATCGGCGAGCCCGAGGCCGACGCGCTCCTGCCGCGCTTCGGCACGCTACCCCGGCGCGCGGTCGGTGATCCGGGTGCACGTCGACCGCGTCTCGACGTCGTGCGGCTACGGCGTCCCGCTCCTGCCGCTACGAGGGCGAGCGCGACCAGCTGACGACGTGGGCGGAGCGCCGCGGCCCCGACGGGCTCGTCGAGTACCGGGAGGAGAAGAACGCCGTCAGCATCGACGGCCTGCCCGGTCTCGCCGACCGCGACTCGTGATGTACGCCGACCGGATGGCGCGCGTGCGCGCCCGCATGGACGAGCTCGCGCGTCGACGTGCTGCTGCTCTCGACCGGCGCCGACCTGCCCTGGCTCACCGGCTACGAGGCGCTCGAGACCGAGCGGCTCACGATGCTGGTGCTGCCGCGCGACGGCGACGCCACGCTCGTCGTCCCCCGCCTCGAGGCGGCGCGCGTACGTGAGCAGGCCGACGCGTTCTCGATCGTGGCCTGGGACGAGACCGACGACCCATCGAGGTCGTCGCCGGCCTCGCCGGCGCGCCCGGCGACCGCCGCCATCGGCGACCACACCTGGGCGCGGTTCGTGCTCGACCTCCAGCGCGCGCTTGCCGCGCACCACGTTCCGGAGGGCGAGCGAGGTCACGGGCCCGCTGCGCATGGTGAAGGACGCGGTCGAGGTCGACGCGTTGCGCGCCGCGGCCGCGCGCCGTCGACGCCATCGCGGGTGCGATGCGCGCCCGTCCGTTCGGCGGGCGCACCGAGGCCGACGTGCACCGGGAGCTCGTGCAGCGCATGCTCGACGCCGGGCACGAACGGGCGAACTTCGCCATCGTCGGCTCGGGCCCGAACGGCGCGAGCCCGCACCACGAGGCGGGCTCACGCGTCGATCGAGTCCGGAGACGTCGTCGTGTGCGACTTCGGCGGCAGCATGCGCCACTACTGCTCGGACATCACGCGCTTGTTCGTCGTGGGAGAGCCGTCCGCCGAGGTGCGCGATACGTACGCGGTGCTCGTCGGTGCCCAGGAGCAGGCGGTGCGCGCGGCGCGCGTCGGCACACCGGGCGAGGAGGTGGACGCGACGGCGCGGCGCATCATCTCCGACGCCGGCTTCGGCGACCGGTTCATCCACCGCACCGGGCACGGCATCGGCGTCGAGACCCACGAGGAGCCGTACATCGTGGCCGGCAACTCCACGCCGCTCGCGCCCGGGAACGCGTTCAGCATCGAGCCCGGCATCTACCTGCCGGGCCGCTTCGGGCTCCGGCTCGAGGACATCGTGGTCGCGACCCCCGACGGGCCCGAGCGGTTGAACCAGGCTCCGCGCGACCTCGCCGTCGTCGAGTAGCCGCGGCCATGCGGCTCGACGCGGGAACGGTCCTGCTCCAGTGGTCGGCGGGCGGGCTGTTCTTCCTGTGGGTGACGACCCGGCGGCGCGAGGTCGGCATCGGCTACGGCTGGCTGCTCCGCGGCGTGTTCCTCGTGATAGCCGTGGCCGCTGCGTGGGTGATCGCCGCCGGCGACCGCGGCGGCGCGGGCGCAGCAGTGAGCTCCGTGGGGGCCGTGGCCATGGCGCTCGCCGCCGCCGTCGCGCTCGCCGTCTCGATCGGGCGGCGGCGAAGCGGCGTGCGCGGCCAGCGCGCGCGTCGCGCGGAGCGGGCCGAGCGGGTCGCGGCGATGGCCGGCACGCGAGCGCGCTCGGCTCCGACGGCGCCCGACGTTGACGGGCCCGAGTTCCCGCCCGTCCTCGATCTCGCGGCCGCCGCGGCCGGGCTCGATCGCGTTGCTCGGCGCGGCGGCGTACGTCGGCGGGCCGTACGCGATTGAGCGCGTTCCGGCTCGTCGTCGGCGCGCTGTTCTTCGGCGCGTTGACCGACGCGATGCTGCTCGGCCACTGGTATCTCGTGCAGCCCGGCCTCGACCGCGGGCCGATCAAGCAGATGGTCGTGCTCGCCGCGATCGTGTGGCCGTTCGAGATCGCCGCCTACCTCTGGCCGGTCGGGATGGCGCAGGTGCTCGACGGGACGATCGACGACGGGTTCGACGGACTGCTCGGGTGGACGTGGCTGGTGTGCGCGGTCACCACGATCGCCTTGCTCGTCGTCACATGGTTGGCGCTCCGCGAGCGCTACTACTCGGCGGTGATGGCCGCGACCGGGCTCCTCTACCTCGCCATCCTGACCGGATTCGGCACCGATCTC
>CAVYIP010000008.1:0-252385 GCA_963768605.1 uncultured Actinomycetes bacterium
ACGCGGCCGTCGAGCTCGTCGGCGGCGAGCAGCGCCTGCTCGTGGTCGATCACGAACGGCTGGTCGCTCCCCGGCACCGGCATCGGGTGCCACTTCGATGCGCCCGCCGTTGTCGCGCGCGACCCGGTGGCTACGACGACCGCATCGGGCTCGAGCGCGAGCACATCGTCGGCGGTCGCGTCGACCCCCACCCGCACGTCGACGCCGCGGCGCTCGCACTCCCCGATCCGCCAGTCGGCGAAGTCGGCCAGCTCCTCGCGACCCGGGAGCTGCTGGGCCAGACGGATCTTGCCGCCGAGCTCGTCGCTCCGCTCGAGCAACGTCACCTCGTGTCCTCGCGCCGCCGCGACCCACGCCGCTTCGAGCCCGGCCGGTCCCCCGCCGACCACGACGACGCGCTTCGCCACCGCCGCCGGACGCAGCGTCCCCGCACCGAGCTCCGTCTCCCGACCGACCGCGGGATTCGTCACGCAGTTGATCGGCAGGCTCTGGATCAGGTTCCCGTAGCAACCCTGGTTGCAGCCGGTGCAGCGGCGGATGGTCTCGTCGACGCCGCCACGCGCTTTCACACCCCAGTCGGGATCGGCGATCAACGCACGCACGAGCGTGACCGCGTCGGCCTCCCCGCGCTCGAGGATCCCCTCGGCCTCGTCGGGCGTCAGGACGCGGTGCACCGCGAACACCGGCGTGTCGCGCAACGCTTTCTTGACCGTGTGCGCGGCGTACACACCGAGCAGGTGCGGCGCGTACAGCGGGCGCACCATGCCCATCCCCGACACGCCCACGCTCACGTGCACGAAGTCGACGAGACCGGCGTCCTCCAAGCGGGCGGCGATCTCGGCGGCGTCGTCGGCGGTGAGGCCCGAACCGTCACGCTGCTCCTCGTCCCCGACGAGACGGAGACCCACGGCCACGCCGTCGCCCACGACGCTACGGACCGCATCGAGCACCTCGACGCAGAAGCGCATCCGGTTCTCGAGGCTGCCGCCGTACTCGTCGGTGCGGTGGTTGCTCTTGGGCGACAGGAACTCGTGGATCAGGTACCCGTGCGCGCCGTGCACCTCGATGCCGTCGAAGCCGCCGGCGGCGGCGTTGGCAGCCGAGCGTGCGAAGTACTCGACCAGCTCGCGGATCTCGTCACGCTCGAGCGGTTTGGGCGGCTCGTTGTAGTTGGCGACGGCGGACGGCGCCCACGCCGGCAGCTTCGACCACGTGCCGTCGTTCACGCCGCCGTTGTGCGCGAGCTGGAGGAACGCGAGCGCGCCGTGCTCGTGGATCGGGCGCGGTCACCTGCTCGAAGTGCGGGATCGCCGCCTCGTCCCATGCGATCGCGTTGTTCCGCATCTGGTACGCGGTCGTCGGGTGGACCTGCGCCTGCCCGGCGACGATCACGCCCGCCCCGCCGGCCGCTCGTTCGCCCAGGTAGCGGCCGTAGCGGGCGCCGTAGTAGCCGGGCTCGCCGACCGTCGTCGCCGGCTCGACGAACTGGGTGAAGTGCGCGCCGCAGACGATGCGGTTCGGCGCGGTGACGGGCCCGATCCGCAGAGGCGAGAACAGCAGCGGGCGCGCGTCTTGGCTCAAGGGAACTCGAGCGAGCACTCCTGGTCGAGCCGCAGCACTTCGGTCAGCCGCCCGAACGCCAGGAAGTCCGCGATGCAGATCGTGAGGTCGAGGATGTCGGCGTCACTGAAGTGCTCCCGGAGCCGCGCGAAGAACTCGTCGTCGAGCTCCAGGTGAGCGAGCGCAAAGCGCTCGGCGTACTCGATCGCGATCTGCTCGGCGCCCGAGTACTCGGGGTGGTCGCGATGCTCGGCGACGTGCGCGTACATCTCCTCGGTGACGCCCTGTTCCGCCAACTGCGGAATCCGCCAACCCAGTCAAATGGGGCACTGGTTGATCTGCGCGATCCGCATGCGCACCGATTCGCGCACGCGCCCCGGGAGCTTGCTCTCGCCGTACACGGCCGCGGACAACTCCGCCACCGGCCCACCGAGCTCGGGGCGGAGTGACCAGACCCGCGCGATCTCGGGTCCATCGCCGTCGGGAACCCTGATGCGCGCCATGTGCCCTCCTCGAGCGCGACCCGCCCGTCGCGGTTGCCGCCCGCGATCAGAACGTGTTCTACTTTGCCCGGAATGGAGTTCAACCTCGCCGACCTCTACGAGATCGTCGCAGACGCGGTCCCGGACCGGCTGGCACTCGTCGCCGGCGACCAGCGCCGCACCTACGCACAGCTCGACGAGCGCGCCAACCGCTTCGCCCATCACCTCCTCGACCACGGCGTCGAGCCGGGCGACAAGATCGCCATCTACTCGTGGGACCGCGCCGAGTGGGTCGAGGCGATGCTCGGCGCGTACAAGGCCCGCGCCGTCCCGATCAACGTCAACTACCGCTACGTCGCCGACGAGGCGCGCTACATCCTCGACAACTCCGATGCCGTGGTGGTCGTGTACGAGCGGGCGTTCGCGCCGGTGGTGAACGCGATCCGCGGCGATCTCCCGAAGCTCCGCCACGCGGTCGTTCTCGAGGACGGCACGGACGCGTCGACCGACGCAACTTCCTACGAGGACGCGCTGGCGGCGGCGTCGCCGGCGCGTGACTTCGGACCCCGATCGCCCGACGACCTCTACCTCCTCTATACGGGCGGCACGACGGGCGTCCCGAAGGGCGTGATGTGGCGGTCCGAGGACATCTTCTTCGCCGCCCTCGGCGGCGGCGGCTTCGGGCAGCCGCCGATCACGAAGCCCGAGGAGCTCGCCGACCGGATCCCGGCCGAAGACGCCCGGGCCATCCCCATGGTGAACGCGCCGATGATGCACGGCGGCGGCCAGTGGATGGCCTTCATCAACCTCTTCGGCGGCGGGACCGTGGTGCTCAACTGCGACCGCCACTTCGACCCCGACCTGATCTGGCGCACGGTCGAGCGGGAGCGCTGCAACTCGGTGATGGTCGTGGGCGACGCGATGGGTCGCCCGCTCGCCGAAGCCCTCGCCGCGCCCGGAGCGACGTACGACACCTCGTCGGTCGTCATCGTCGGGTCGGGCGGGGCGATCCTCTCCCCTCCGGTCAAGGAGCAGCTACGCGCCCAGCTCCCGAACGCGATGGTGATGGACAGCTTCGGCGCTTCCGAGACCGGCGCCGGCGGCACCGTGTTCGACACCGAGGGGCCGGCGGCCGGTCCCCGCTTCACCATGGGCAAGTTCATGACCGTCCTCGACGACGACCTGCGCCCCGTCGCACCCGGGGCGGGCGTCGTCGGCCGCCTCGCGCGCCGCGGGCACATCCCGCTCGGCTACTACAAGGACGACGAGAAGACCGCGGCCACCTTCGTGACCGCCGCCGACGGCGCGCGCTGGGTCGTCCCCGGCGACTTCGCCGTGGTCGAGACCGACGGCACCATCACCCTGCTCGGCCGGGGCTCGGTGTGCATCAACAGCGGCGGCGAGAAGGTGTACCCCGAGGAGGTCGAGGCGGCACTGAAGTCGCATCCGGACGTGTTCGACGCCGTCGTGGTGGGCATCCCCGACGACCGGTACGTCGAACGCGTCGCCGCCATCGTCCAGCCGCGACCGGGCGCAGAGCCGTCACTCGAGGAGCTCCAGGCCCACGCACGCGACAAGCTCGCCGGTTACAAGCTGCCGCGCCGGCTCCTGCTGGCCGACACGATCCCGCGCACCCCGGTCGGGAAGCCCGACTACCGCGCCGCCAAGAAGCTCGCGACCAGCGAGCGTGAAGACGAAGAAGTAAGGAGTGCTCTGTAATGGCCGAGCTCGGTTTCTGGAGCATCGCCCGGGAAGACCCGGAGAAGCTCGCGGTCGTCGACCCCGACGAGCGCGAGGTGCGAGCGGGCGAGCTGCTCGCGTCGAGCAACCAGGTCGTGCACGGCCTGCGCGCCGCTGGGCCTCGAGCCGGGCGACGCGGTGGCAATGGTGCTCCCGAACAGCGTGGAGGTCTTCGAGCTCTACCTCGCCGTGCTCCAGGCCGGGTTCTACCTCGTCCCGATCAACACGCACCTCGTCGGGCCCGAGATCGCCTACATCGTCCAGGACTGCGAGGCGAAGGCGTTCGTCGCGCACGAGCGCTTCGCCGACGAGTGCGCGGCCGCCGCCGAGGAGATCGGCGTTCCCGAAGGACCAGCGCTTCGCCGTCGGCGACATCCCCGGCTTCCGGCCCTACGGCGATCTCAAGGACGGCCAGCCCACGACCATGCCCGAGGACCGCACGACCGGCGCGGTCATGAACTACACGTCGGGCACGACCGGGAAGCCGAAGGGCGTGCGCCGGCCGCTCGTCGGCGCGGCGCCCGGAGGACGGCGTCATCGGCTTCTCGGGGATGCTGTTCCTCTTCGGGCTGCAGCCGCACGACGACAACGTGCACATCTGCGGCTCGCCGCTGTACCACACGGCCGTGCTCGTGTTCGCGGGCGGCGCGCTGCACATCGGCCACACCGTCGTGCTCATGGACAAGTGGACGCCGGAGCGCATGCTGCAGCTCATCGAGAAGTACGGCGTCACGAACAGCCACATGGTGCCGACGCAGTTCCACCGCCTGCTCGCGCTGCCCGACGACGTGAAGGCGCAGTACGACGTGTCGTCGCTGCGCCACATGGTGCACGCCGCCGCGCCGTGCCCGCCCGAGATCAAGCGCCAGATGATCGAGTGGTGGGGCCCGGTGATCGACGAGTACTACGCGGCCAGCGAAGGCGGCGGCACGATCGTGTTCGCCGAGGAGTGGCTGAAGAAGCCGGGCACGGTCGGGCAAGCCGTGGCCGATCTCGGAGATCGTCATCCTCGACGACGACGGCAACGACGTGCCGCCGGGCGAGATCGGCACCGTCTACATGTCGATGCAGACCGGCAACTTCGAGTACTACAAGGACAAGGAGAAGACCGAGGAGAACCGCCGCGGCAAGTTCTTCACCGTCGGCGACATCGGCTACCTCGACGAGGACGGCTACCTGTTCCTCCGCGACCGCAAGTCCGACATGATCATCTCGGGCGGCGCCAACATCTACCCGGCCGAGATCGAGAGCGTGCTGCTCACCCACCCGAAGGTCGGCGACGTCGCCGTGTTCGGCATCCCGCACGACGACTGGGGCGAGGAGGTCAAGGCGGTCATCGAGCCCGCCGCCGGCGTCGAGCCGCGACGCCGAGCTCGCCGACGAGATCCTCGCGTTCTGCGCCGACAAGCTCGCGAAGTTCAAGACGCCGCGAGTCGATCGACTTCATCGCCGAGATGCCGCGCGACCCGAACGGCAAGCTCTACAAGCGCAAGCTCCGCGACCCGTACTGGGAAGGGCGGGAGCGGGCCATCTGAACGCGGGCGTCAGTCCTCTTCGATCGAGAGGGCTTGCTTGGGGCAGCGGCGGACGGCTTCCTCCATCTTGGGACGGAGGGACTCGTCCGGGTGCTCGTTCAGGATCTGGAGCTCGTCGTCGTCGTCCACCTCGAACACGGACGGCTCCACGTCCATGCACACCGCGTTGCTCTCGCACAGGTCACGGTTCACGACGATCTTCAACGGTCCCTCCTGGCGCCGTCGCAAGCTCCGGCTTTGCGGCGACGGTCGGCAAAGCCGCCGTCGCCGCACGTGAGCCTACGCGCCGCACCTTCAGGCGCCGAAGGGGAGCTCGCTCTTCGGCAGCTTGGCAAGGGCGGCCCGCAGCTCCTCGAGGTCCTCGCGGTCGAGGGCGAGCAGATCCTCGGGGGGCTCGTGCAGGCGCTCGATCACCGAGTCCCGCGTCTTGGCACCGAGCGGGGTGAGCACGACCGTCTTGACTCGCCGGTCGGTCGGCACACTCCCTCGCTCGACGAGACCCTGCTCCTCGAGCCGGTCCACGAGCCAGGTCGCGTTCGACGCGTCGCAATGGAGCGAATCGGCGAGTGCGCGCATGGGCCGAGCCTGCCCCGGCTCGAGCTCGAGCAGGGCCTTCACGTGACCGGGCGTCACTCCGAGCTCCTGGCTCGCCACGACCATGGCGTTGCGCGAGCCGGAGCTCCAGAAGAAGGAGAACAAATCCCGCCACACGTCGGCAGCGAGCGTCGCCTTACTCGCCGGCGGAGTCCGTGCCATACACGGAGAATACGCCAAGGACCTGGATAGTTCAACTATTGTGACCTTCGACACTTGATGGATACGACTCTTGACGACTTCAAGCATCCGTGCCATCGTGTTCTCCGTGGTCGCGTGATGTGCACGCGATCGCTTCGCGCTTGAGTGAGCAGGACCCATTGAGGAGCAATCCATCCATGCCTGATTCAGCCATCAGGGTCGAAGGTCTGCAGAAGCGCTTCGGAGACGTCGTCGCGCTCGACGGCATCGACTTCGAGGTGCCCGCCCGCGACCGTGTTCGGCCTGCTCGGGCCGAACGGCGCCGGCAAGACCACCGCCGTCCGGGTGCTGACGACGATCATCCGCCCCGACGCCGGCCAGGCGACCGTGCTGGGCCTCGACGTCGCCGACGAACCGGAACGGGTGCGCGCCCGCATCGGTCTGGCAGGCCAGTTCGCCGCCGTCGACGGCAACCTCACGGGCCGGGAGAACCTGCGCCTCATCGGCCGCCTCACGCACCTGCCCCGCCGGCTCATCGAGGACCGCGCCACCGAGCTCCTCGAGCAGTTCGACCTCATCGACGCCGCCGACCGGCCGGCGCGCACGTACTCCGGTGGGATGCGCCGGCGCCTCGACCTGTGCGCCGCGCTCGTCCACCGGCCGCCGGTCCTGTTCCTGGACGAGCCCACGACGGGCCTCGACCTCTACAGCCGCAACCAGCTCTGGGCCGTCATCGAGGACCTCCAGTCCGAGGGGGCCACGATCCTGCTCACGACGCAGTACCTCGAGGAGGCCGACCGCCTCGCCGACGACCTCGTCGTCATCGACCACGGCCAGGTGATCGCCTCCGGCTCACCGGTGCAGCTGAAGTCCAGGCTCGGCGGCACCGTGGTCGAGGTCGGGTTCGCCGACCCCGGTGAGGCGCGCCGCGCCCAGGGTTACTTGGTCGAATTACGCGGTCAGGCCGCCCGATGTCGACGGCTCCGAGGTTCGATTCGAGATCTGCGACGGCGCCCGCGTGATCGTCGACGCGTTGCGGACGCTCGACGGCGAGGGGCTCGCGCCGGCGACCCTCGCCGTCCGCGAACCCAGCCTCGACGACGTGTTCCTCGCGCTCACCGGCCGGCGCGTCGAGCCCGAGGAAGCGCCCGAGGAAGCCGACGCGAGGTGCAGCATGACCGCCACGACCGTCACTCCCATCGGGCTCACGCCCGACCTCGACCTCCGCGGCCTGCGCCGTTTCACGACCGCCGTCAACGACACGTTCGCGGTCATGGCTCGGAACATCATCGCGTACCGGCGGGTGCCGCAGCTCCTCGTCTTCTCGACGATCCAGCCGGTCGTGTTCGTGCTGCTGTTCCGCTACGTCTTCGGCGGCGCGATCAGCGTGCCCGGGGTCCCGTACGTCGACTTCCTGATGCCGGGGATCTTCGTCCAGACGGTGACGTTCGGCGCGCTGAACACCGCGATCGGGCTGGCCACGGACATCAACCAGGGGTTGATCGAGCGGTTCCGATCGCTGCCCATGGCCCGCTCCGCGGTTCTCGCAGGCCGAACGCTCGCCGACCTCGTCCGGAACGTGTTCGTGGTCGCGCTCGATGTTCGCAGTCGGGTTCGCCGTCGGGATGGCGCGTGCACACGGGCCTCATGCCGTTGATCGGCGCCGTGCTGCTCATCCTGCTGTTCGGCTACGCCTTGTCGTGGATCTTCGCCACGGTGGGGCTGGTCGTCGAAGGACCCCGAGACGGCACAGGCGGCTGCGTTTCCGATCTTGGCGCCGCTCGTGTTCGCATCCAACGCGTTCGTGCCCGTGGCGTCGATGCCCGACTGGCTCCAGCCTTGGGCGGAGCACCAACCCGTCTCGGTCGTCATCACCGCCGTTCGCGATCTCACGATCGGCGGAGCCACGACGTTCGACCTCATCGCGGCCGTGCTGTGGTGCGTCGCGATCCTCGCCGTGGCGGCGCCGTTCGCCGTGCACCGCTACCGCCTCGCCACCTAGATCCGCCCCGCCGGCTCGGCCGAGCGAGACCCCCCGCTCGCTCGGCCGCCGGCGTTCTTACAGCGCAACCAGCTGCGCGAACTTGTCCTTCGCCGCCGGCAGCGCGGGCAACCCGCCCACCTCGACCCACGCGTGGGCGCCGAACCCGTTGCGAGGGCGCCCGACAACGAGTGAAGCGGCAACGCCGCGGCGCGCGAGCACGGCGATGAGGACGAGCGATGCAATGAGACCCCGCGAGTCGCCGGGAAGCGCGCCAAGGGTTCTCCGTACGGCTCGACGCGACGCGCACGACCTCATCGCGGGAGGGCGCCGGCGCGCCTTGACCTGTCGCAGCGCGGCAGCGCTCGAGCGCGGTGGGCAGGTCGTTCCGGTGGACGAGCCGCCGCACGCGCAGGGTCGTCCACGCGATCTCCGCCCCGAGCCGGACCTTGGCCGGCGGCCTGCGTGGCGGGGCCATGGCGGCCACGGCTGCGGTCACGAGCCCGGATCCTCCATCCACGGCACCCGCCTGCGAATTCCTCCCGAACTACTCATATCCGCTCAATCTACACGAACCGGGCGGCCGGGTCGAGCGTCCACGAGATCGTCGCGCCACGGATCGGGGGCGCGAGATTCAGCGCGGTGGCGCAAGGGTCAGCCTCAACGCGGGTCGCCGATCGCGACGACGAATACGCTTGCAGCGTGTCAGCGGCAGGGATCACGCGAATCAGGCACGAGACCTTGGCCGTCGCGATCGGGTTGGTCGTGATCGGGCTGGGCTTCGTCGTCGACGTGACGACGGGCCGCGACCTGTCCCTCTCGCTCGTCTACGTGGCCGGCGTCGCGCTCATGGTGTGGGCGGGGAGCCTTCGCGTCGGCGCTGCTCGGAGCGGTCGGCGCCTCGGTGGCCGTGTTCTTCGACGGAATCCAGAACTCGGTCGCAACAGGTACCGCGCTCGACGAACGCGGTCGAGGCGTTCGTGCTCCTTCTCGCCACCGCCGCTGTCGTCGACTTCATCCACGCCAAGATGGTGCGGGAGGCCAGCCGCGCACGGTTCGACCCGTTGACCGGTCTCTCCAACCGGCGGGCGTGCGAAGAGCGCTGCACCGTCGAGATCGCGCGCCTCCACCGGCGAGCCGGCTCGCTCTCGGTGGCGTTCCTGGACTTCGACGGCTTGAAGCAGATCAACGACGGCCGCGGCCACGCCGCCGGCGACGCCGCCCTTCATCCACCTCGCGAAATCCGCCCAGGCCGTCCTGCGCCCGACCGACCTGCTGTCACGTGTCGGTGGCGACGAGTTCGTACTGCTGCTCCCCGACACCGACTACGACGAGGCGACCGCCGTCGTGCGCCGCATCCAAGGCCGCCTGGCCGAAGCCGACGGGGGCGAGCCTGCATCCGTCACGGCCGGTCTCGTCACGTGGCACAGCCCGCCCGAGAGCATCGACGAGCTCTTCGTCGAAGCCGACGCCCTCATGTACAGCGCCAAGCGCACGGGGGGCGACCGTCACCTCGAATCGCAGGTCATCGGCTGAGCAGCACTCAGCTCGGGCTAGGGGCACACGACCGCGAGCAGCTGACACGTCGGGCTTCTCGGCGGCGCGCTCGGCGGAGAGCCGCTGTTCGGAGGCGCCCCCGTCGAGCCCGGCGCCGGCTGGGAGGTCGCAGCCGGGCCGCCGCCGGTCCCGGCTGGTCCGGTCTGGGTCGGGCTGGTGCCGCGGGGCGCGCCGGGCGCCGGACCCGGCGCCGCCGATCCGGCTGAGGGGTCCGACAGGGCGCGGGCTCGGTGGCGGGCGCAGCATCAGACACGCCCACGGTGGTGCCCGTGGTCGAGGACGACTGCCGCTCGAAGGACGTCGACGTGGGACGACGCGCGCGCTGGTCACCGCCATTCGCCCGGGTTCCGACGTAGACGGCAGTGCCGGCCACAAGCGCGGTGATGACCCCCACCACGACCCCGATGCGGGCGCGTCGCAACCGTGCGCGCTGATTGCGCGGCGGCGCGACGGGCCTCCCTCCCACCGATGCGCGGCACGGCCGCGGTGGCAACGGGCGGCACAGCGGCGGTGGCATCGCCGATCGGCTCGTCGATCACCGGTGCCCACGACTGCTCGCTCTCGCCGGCAGGAATCTCGACCGGTTCCACGAGCTCGGTCTCGAAGGTCGTCAGGCTCGAACCGTTCGGAGTCGGCTGGATCGTCCGCCCATGGTCGTCCGGTTGATCGTCCGGGAGCTGGCCGAGAAACAAGCGCCGCGCCTTCGGGGCCTTCGCCTGCGGGCCATCCCCATCGGCGTCCTCGCCGGGTGACCAGTCCAGGTAGACGTTCAGATCGTCGCCGCGCGCGCGCTCGTCGGGCCCGGGCATGCGGGGCAGGGTACCCGGATCATTCGCCCAGAACGCCATAGACCGGGCGACTCCGGTCTCGCCGGCGCCTCGGGGATCAGCGCCCCCGCCGGGGCCAGGCCAGAGCGGCGAGGTGGTCGACGAGGTCTTGAACCTCGTCTGCCGTCTGCTCGATCGCGAGGGCTCCCTGTCCTGCCGGGTCCGCAACGTCGAGGTGCCACGCACCCACGAGCTCCATGCGGGTCCGTCCCGCCGAGAGTCGCCGGAACCAGTCCCGGAGGTCCTCGTTCGGCGCCCGCCGCCCGACTCGCTGTCCCCGTCGCACGATCTCCCGCAGCGTGAACGACTTGCCGGCGTGGGCGTGCCGACCGGCCTTCCCGAAGCCGGACCTGCTCCAGCCGGAAGGTCGCATCCGCACTGCGGCGCGGGCGCGTCGAGACCGCGATCGAGTGAGGGCGCGTTCGTCACTCGGGCAACGGGACGGGGTACTCGCGCGCTGAGACACCCGCGTCGATATCGTGCGGCCCGTGACGGTGAGCCGGCGGGTGGCGTTTGTCGTGCTCGCGCTGCTGTCGGTGCAGTTCGTCGCGCTCGGGCTCGTGCAGGCCTGGCGCGACTCCCCCACCTTTGACGAGAAGTACCACCTGGCCGGGGGCGTGACCGCGCTCACGGACCACCAGCTCCGCCTGACGCCCGAGCACCCGCCGCTCCCCAAGGTGCTCGCGGCGCTGCCGGTACTGGCGGCGCATCCGGTGATCCCGCACGGCGAGAGCTGGCAGCGGGGCGACGGCTTCACCTATCCGGACGAGTTCCTGCAGGCGCAGCTCGACGCAGGAAAGCTGCAGGAGGTCACGTTCGTCTCCCGGCTCGTGCCGTTGGCGATCGCGGTCGGCGTCGGATGGGCGCTGTACGCGCTCGCCGCCAGCCTGTTCGGACGGGCGGCGGGGCTCCTTGCCGGCGGACTCTGGCTCACGATCCCGTTCGTGCTCGGCCTCGGTCATCTCGACGGCAACGACGTGGCCTTCACGCTGGTCGTCGTCCTCGCCGCGTTGGCGTTGTTGCGATACCTGCGCGCACAGACGTGGGCCAACGCGGCGATCGTCGGCCTCGCCGGCGGCGGCGCGCTGCTCGTGCGCATCACGGGTCTGGCGGTGGTTCCGGTCCTTGCCCTCGTCGTCGTGCTGTGCGCGTGGCCGCGCCTGTCGACGGGGTTGCTGCGCGGCGGCCTCCTGCTCCTGGTCGCCTTCGCGGCACTGTGGATCGGGATGCGCGTCGTCTCGCCGGTCCCCGACTTCACGCACGTCGACCCGCTGCCCGGCGTCCACGACGCGCCCGTCGCCGCCGATCTCGTCCGGCTCGTGCCGTGGCCCGTGGAGTACGACGCGGGCATCTACGACACCGCTCGGTTCGCCACGCAGAAGACTCCCGGGTACCTCTTCGGCGACGCGTGGTGGGGAGCGAACTGGTGGTACTGGCCCGGCAGCCTCGTCGTGAAGCTCCCGATCACCGTGCTCGCCGCGTTCGCCGGCGGCCTCGTGTGTTGGCGACGGGTGGACCGCACCAGCCGGCGGCGCGCCGCGGTCGTGCTGGTGCCGCTCGCGGTCGTGCTGACCGCGATCCTGCTCCCCTATCCCGAGCCGGTCGGCGTGCGGTACCTGCTGCCCGTGGTCGCGCTCGGGCTCGTCGCCGCGTCACCCCTCGTCACCATCGGACGTCGACGCTGGGGCGCGTTGCTGCTCGGTGTCCTCGCCGTCGGCCAGCTCGCGTTCCTCTGGCAGTCGCAGCCGCACTCGCTGGCGTGGACCGCGCCGCCGTTCCGCCCCGGTTACCGCGTCGCGACCGACTCCAACCTCGATTGGGGACAGGACTTCTACCGGCTCCAGGACTGGGCGAAGGGCAAGAGACCGGTGGTGTTGTACTTCGGGCCGCTGGAGCCCGTGCCCAACCTGCCGGGATCGGAGCCGCTGTTCCTCCCGACCGACGAGAAAGGCGTGCTGGCGATCCTCGATCCGGAGAGGCTGCGGAACCGGTGGCTGGCAGTGAGCGCGACGGCACTCACCGCCTACTTCCGACCGGTGCTCGGCTGGCTGCGCGCCTACTGCCCGGTCGGGAACCTCGGCGGAACCATCCTCCTGTACCGGTTCCACGAGCCGCCCGACTACGACGTGCGCGGACCGGACCGACCGGCGGCGCCGTGCGACGGCGACGTCAGCCATCGATAGAAGGGAGCGCGGGCGCCGCCGGAACCCCGAACGCCCGGCCGGTGTACAACCGCTGAGGCCCCGCAAAGGGGGCCGGGGGGAAGGAGCACCACGGACGACGTCGAGCTGATCGAGCAGGCCAAGCAGGGAGACGTCGACGCGTACGGCGAGCTGGTGCGCCGCTACCAACACGACGCTCGGCGCACGGCCGCCGTCATCGCCGGCGTGAACCTCGCCGACGACGCGGCCCAGGAGGCATTCGTGCGCGCCTTCGGCTTCCTGCACCGCTTCCGGTCGGGATCGCCCTTCCGGCCGTGGTTGCTCGCGGTCGTCGCCAACGTGGCGCGGAACCAGAGCCGCTCGACCCGCCGGTGGACACGGGCGGTGCGTGCTCCGGTCGACCGCGGCATCCCCGCCATGCACGCGCCCTCGGCCGAGGACGAAGCGCTCACCCGGCGGCGGGACGGCACGGTACGGGCTGCGCTCGACGCGCTCCCGCTTCGTTACCGAGACGTCGTCTCGTGTCGCTATCTCCTCGACCTCAGCGAAGCCGAGACCGCGCAGGTCCTCGGCATTGCTCGAGGAACCGTGAAGTCACGGTTGTCGCGGGGGCTCGACCGCCTCGAACGACAACTCGATCGCGAGGTGCACCATGCCTGAGAGCAACTCGCGCCTGCTCGTGGAATCCGAGCTGCGGGCCTACTCGCACGAGCTCGACGCTGCCCTCGAACCGCTCGACCTCTCGAGCGCCGTCACGAGCCGACTGGAGGCGTCGTCGGCCCGCATCCGCCCGCGGGAACGCGCTCGCCGGCGGCGGCTCGTCGGCGCGTTGGTCGCGACCCTGGCCGTGACCGCCACGCTCGCGATCCCCCCGGCTCGCGCCGCCGTCACGAACTTCCTCGAAGTCGGCGCCGTACGCGTCCACGAGGGCGCGCCGCCGGACGGTCGCGCCGCCGCCGGCCCGTTACTGCTCGGCGAGCTCACCACGCTCGACGCGGCGCGGGCCCGGATGCCCGCCGTGGTTCCCGCCGCCCGCGGGCTCGGATCACCCGACGAGGTCTGGTTCGACGCCAAGGCCGGCGGCGTCACCTCGCTCGTCTACCGCGCCGGCCCCGGGCTGCCGGCGGCGAAGCACACCGACGGAATCGGGCTGTTGATCCAGGAGTTCTCCGGCGACGGCAGCGGGTTCCTGCACAAGTACCTCACGAACGGGTCGCACGCGGAGCAGGTCGCCGTCGGTCCGTACGACGGCGTGTTCATCACGGGCGGAGACCATTTCCTCGCTTACGACACCGCCACCGGCGAGGGGGCGACGGCCGACGGCCGGCTCGTCGGCAACGCCCTGGTCTTCCAGCGGGAGGGTCTCACCATCCGCATCGAGGGCGACCTCCCGCTCGCACGCATGGTCGCGATCGGCGCGTCGCTGCGCTGACTCTCCAATTGCTTGACACCACCGAGGCGGGCGATCGGCGCGCGCTATCCGGTCGGCGCCGCCGGTGGCGGATAGCTCGGCGTCGAGCTCTCGGGCGGGAGCTCCGGAAAGACCGTCACCGACGTGGCGGCGTCGAACAGGCCACCCTGTCCCGGGCCCGGGAACTTCCCGAGCGTAAAACGCTTCGCGCCGTCGGAGTATTGGTAGATGCCCTGACCCGACTTGCCGACTTCGTCCTCGCCGGTGGCGGTGGCATCCCACCAGAGCATGCCGGCGTCGTCCGAGCCCCAGTAGTCCACGAACGGCCACGAGCCGTGCTTGCCCCACGACTGCCTCGGGTTGACCGGGTCGCCGCCGGACGGCGGGTACCGGAAGAGCCCGTCCCGGAAGGCCTTGGGCGTGAGCTTCGGCCCCGCCATCGTGAGGCCACGTCCGAGCACGGACACGGTCGGCGCGATCACGTTGTAGGTGTTGTTGGGCGGCGGCGATCCGTGGAACCACGTGTAGAGGAAGTAGTTCGGGTTGACGGATTGCGGAACACGTCCCGAGACCAACGCGACGCCGAACGCGTGTGCCCACTGCTCCTGGTCGAACGTCCTCCCGAAGAAGGTCGTGTCGGCGAGCACCGTAGGCCCGACGATCCATTCGGGGTGATAGTCCTGCGCCGTCGCCTCCTTCGTGAGCGCGGCCGGGGTGAGCGGATCACCGGTGTAGATCACCGTCGTCACGCCCGCGTCCTTGAACTTGGTGATGACGGTCCGGGCGGTCTCCTGGGTCTTCGCCGGGTCGAGGAAGAAGGACTGGTCGGCCTTGGCTGTGATCTTGTGCTTCTTCAGCCCCGCCTTCAGCGTGTCGAATTGCTGCTTGTACTGCCCGTCGGGCGTGTCGTAGTGGGCGATCCCGTACACGCGGTTCTTGCTCTTGGTCGCGTCGTTCCCCGCGTACTGCGCCTTGCCCGGCGCCGCTTGCTTGCCGATGAAGTCGGCGGTGAGCTGCGACGACTCCTCGGGGGACGGCGCATCCGTGAAGATATACGGCTGATTCTGGATCGTGATCCTCTGCGGCACCGCGACCGCGCAGGTGCCCAGGCACATCACGCCTCGGTGCGCGAGCTCGTCGGAGAACACGGAGCCAGATTGGGCCGGACCGCCCATGACCGCGAACGGCTTCTTGTCGGCGATGGCGATGGCATCGGACTTCGCCGCTGCGGTGTCGGCCCCGCTGCCCGTGCCGTCGAAGAACTCGACGTCGATCTTGCGCCCGTAGAGCTCGAGGACGCTGTTGTAGATGTCGACGTAGCCCTGCCACGTCGCCTTGATCGTGTTCGTGTCCAGGCTGGCCCCGGCGGCGATGATCTGACCCGCCAGCACGGGGTCCTTGGCGGGGTCGCCCACCCAGACGACGACCTTGACCGCCTTGTCGGTGACGCCCGGCGACGTGCCGCCGCCGTTCTTCCCCGTGAACGGCTGAACACACGGCGGCGCGTACACCGTCGGCAGCTTCACCCGGTCCGTCGTCGCGTCGCAGTTGGGACCGAAGTCGACCGTCTTGCCGAGCAGCTCCGCCTTCTCGGGCGTCATCGGCCCGGCCTTGACGAGCGCGGCATTCTTCTGTGCGTCCGCGGTGTCGTCGGATGGGGCCGCGCCGGCGGTCGCGGCGAGCGTGCCCACGACGACGGAGACGACGGCGAGCGCTGCAACCCACGACAGTCGGCGACGAGCGGTCCGCGCTCGGCGGTACCGGGTGGTGACCATGCGTATCCCCCCTGGCGGTCGGTCCGCTTACGCGGCCCCGGAGACGAGCTCTTGCATGTTCTGCGCGTAGAACCTTGCCTGATCGGCGCCGCTCGTGGACGTCAGGGCCTCTTCGAACTTGGCGAGCGGGTCCCGGCCGCCCTCCGGGTGCGGGTAGTCGGAGGAGAACATGAACAGCTCCGGGCCCGCCTGCTCGATCATCCAGCCCACGGGCTCGCCCGCGTACGGCGTGAACTTGAGATGGCGGCGTACGTACTCGGTAGGCGTGAGCTCGAGGTTGCGCAACGGCTCCTCCGTCCGCCGGAACGCACGCACGCCCTGCTCGAGATGACGGAGCCAGGAGACGACCCACCCCGCGCCCTGTTCGATGCACCCGCCGCGCAGCTTCGGGAAACGGTCGAACAACCCGTCGAAGATGAGCACGCCGAGAAACAGCTCGGGAGAATGGTGAATCGCCAGGAAATCCTTCGAGCGGACGTTCTCACCGCCGCCGAGATGATCGGTCACCGGCATCTCGTTGTTGTGGAACGCCGGGTCGAGCAGGCGACCTCCCCCACCGACGTGCAACACGAACGGGACGCTCGCCTCGCTCAACGTGTCCCAGAACGGATCGAGGTCGGGGTGCGTCGGCGCGCGATCGCCGGCCGCGGTCGACGGGACCATCACCGCCGCGCAGCCGTGCTCGATCGCGTCGGCTGCAAGCGTGTGGGCGCGATCCGGGTCGACGAGCGGAACGAACGCAACGGGGAGCAGTCGCTCGTCATCGGCGCAGAAGTCGACCATTGCATGGTTCTGCGCTCGGCTCCCCGCGTAGAGCCGGTCGACGTCGCGGCCCGCGAACATCGAAGTTGCGAACGTGGCGAAGACGAGCTGGCTCCGAAAGCCGAGCAGGTCGAGCGCACGGCTGCGCTCCTCGGGATCGAACGCGCCCATGGCATCCCATCCCTTGTCCCGGAGCAGCCGCTCCTCCGCGCGCGCCGCCTCGGCCGGCTCTGAACGGCGCGCGTCGGCGCGCGCGACCGCACGCTCGAGCACCGGCTCGAGCGCCTCCATGCCGGCACGCCGCAGTCGCTCACGCTGCCCGGGATCGATGTAGTCGTCGAGGAAGTCGCCCAGCTCCATGACGTGGCTGTCGGCGTCGAGAATCGTTCGGTGCCCGGCGTAGGTCATGCGGCCCCCACAGCTCAGGGTGACACTTTGTCACCGAAGTGGTGACAGAATGACACCATGCCGAGGGTGACGGCAACCCGGTCGGAGACGACCGACGAGTCCCTCGAATCCGGGCGCCTGACTCGAGCGGATCGACGCGACGCCCTCCTCGACGCCGCCGTCGAGCTCGTCGTCTCGGGCGACGCAGATGCGGTCTCGATGGAGGCGGTGGCCGAGCGGGCGGGCGTCAGCCGACCGCTCGTGTACAAGCACTTCGCCAACCGGGGCGAGCTGCTGGCGGCGGTGTACCAGCGCGAGGCAACCCTTCTCCATCGCGAGCTCGCGGCCGAGGTCGGGGCGGCGGCGACGGTCGAGGAAATGTTCAGGACCCTCATCCGGGGCGCGCTGCAGGCAGCTGCCGAACGCGGTCACGTCTTCAGCGCGCTGCGTTCAGCGGGCGGCCGGAGTCACGAGCTGCGCCGTGAGCAACGCGGCCGCGATGTCGAGACCGTCCGGGCCTTCGCGGGACGGGCGATGCGTGAGCTCGGTCTCGACCGGCGCCACGCGACCGCGACCACCGCGACGCTGCTCGCGGCGATCGACCCCGTGCTGACGCAGTGGCGGCTCCGTCCCACGGCCGACCATGCGGAGCTCCTCGAAGAGATCTACGTCGGCATGGTGCGAGGCGCGTTGCAAACGGCGAGCACCGCCTAGGACGACGCCATGTGCTCGAGCCGCTCGGCGGACGCGCTTCAGCCGTCGGGATCGCCGGCCGTCGCCGACGGGGAGACCTGGCGTGGGCCGGGCGTGCCGGTGAGCGTCGTCTTCGGGTGCACGGGCAGGAGATGCGGCTTGCGCGGCGTCTGGTTGAAGTCGAAGTCGCTGCGTGAGGTCGCCGAGGATCGTGACGTTCTCGCGGACGTCGGGCGCGGGTCGGGGCGTCCGTCGGTGCGCGGGTCGAGGCGCTGGCCGCCGAGGAAGTCGTCCTCGATGAACTTGTCGTAGGCGTCGAAGCTCAGCGTCTGGTGGTCGATGTAGCCCGTGCTTGGCGTACGGGCTGATCACGATGCCGGGTACGCGCAGGCCGTAGCCGTTGACGTCGACGTTCGGCGGCGCGACGTGGTCGTAGAAGCCGCCCCAGTCGTCCCAGGCGAGGAAGATCGCGGTGGAGTTCCAGTCGGGGCCGCTCATCACCGCGTTGACGAGGCTCGTCACGTACGACTGGCCGGAGCTGACCGGCCCCGGCGGGTGCTCGCTCACCGCGCCCGACGGCACGACCCACGACACCGCCGGCAAGCGTGCCGGCCTTGGCGGCGTTGTAGAAGTTGTCGACCGACTGGATGTTGCCGAGCTGGCCGTCGTGCTGGACGGTGTCGAAGTACGGCAGCGGGTTCCAGATGCCCGGGTGTCGTGGCGTTCTGCGCGCACGGGCGCGCACGACATCGCGGCGTCGTTCTCGCAGTCGGGCTCGGTGCCGCTCACGACGTAGTAGCCCCACGAGACGTGGTTCTTGTGCAGGAGGTACGTGAGGTCGGTCCACGCGTAGATCGGGTCCGGCCTCGGTCGCCGTTCGCCCGCCGTCCGCCGAAGTCGGGCGGGAGGCCGGGCGCCTGCAGCGCGTTCGTGCAGCTGGCGGGTTGTCGTGCTGCGTGCAGCTCGCCGACCACTCCGACACCTGGAAGAGGTGCTCGGGCAGGCTCCACGACGCGTTGGGCTCGAACATGTGGTCCTGGAGCACGAAGTTCGTCGGCGTACGCCCAGTAGTTCGGGATGTCGCCGCTGGTCGTGGTAGCCCATCACGTCGGGCGTGTCGGTCGCCGCGCACGCGGGGTTCGTCGGGTCGCGAGCAGTCCCGTTGCGCGCTTGGTCGGCCTGGTCGACGAAGCCGTCCATCTTGCCGCCGTCGATGTCGGCGGTGGCGTTCGCCTGGCCGTGCGGCCCGCCGCCGTTCACGTCGGCGTGGTCGACGTACGGCTTGACGCACTTGCCGGTCTTCGCGTTCGGGATGCACGGCGACGGCTTGCCGCCTGTCGTCGGGATGCCGTCGGCCCCGGGTACGTGCCGAAGTAGCTGTCGAACGACCGGTTCTCCTGCATGATCACGACGACGTGCTTGATCTTGTGGATGCCGGAGCCCTCGCTCGACGCCTGGCCCGTGTCGGGGGTCGCGACGCCGGCCGTCAGCGCGACGAGGGCGACCACGCCGGCGAGACTGGTGATCCGGGTCGGAATCACAAGACCAATCTTGCCGACCCAGCGCGTGCGGATCGTGAGCGCCCTGTCAGAGTTGCGCGAAGTCACGGGAACCTAGCATCGGCCACGTGAAGGCGGTTCGAGTCGTGCGGCACGGCGCGCCCACGGAGGCGATCGAGGTCCAGGACATCCCGGTCCCCGACGTCGGGCCCGGCGAGGTGCGTATCGCCGTCTCGGCCGCGTCGCTGAACTTCGGCGACATCGCCCGCTGCCGCGGCAGGCGTCGCGAGCGTCCATGGGGCAGGTGCCGTTCACGCTCGGCATGGACGTGTGCGGGGTGGTGGACGCGGCCGGCGAGGGCGCCGAGGAGTGGATCGGGCGGCGGGTGGTCGCGATGACCAACCAGTCGTTCGGCGGCATGGCCGAGTCCGCGCTGGCTCGCGTGACGAGCGTGTTCGACGCTCCACCCGAGCTCGACGACGTCGAGGCCGCCGCGTTCACGCTGCCCTTCCATACGGGCTACCTCGCGCTGCACAGGCGGGCACGCTTGACCGCCGGGGAGACCCTGCTCGTGGTCGGCGGCGCGAGCGCGGTCGGCACCGCGATGATCCAGCTCGGCACCGCGGCCGGTGCCCGAGGTGATCGCGATCGCCGGCGGGCCGGAGAAGGCGCGAGCTGTGCGAGGACGCTCGGCGCGAGCCGCGATCGACCACACGGCCGACGACATCTTCGATCGTGTGATGGCCCTCACCGACGGCCGCGGCGCCGAGGTCGTGCGTCGACCTCATCGGCGGCGAGCAGCACCGAGACGATCTGGACGTGCGTGGCCCGTGAGGGCCGCTACGTTCCGGTCGGCTTCAACGACGATCCCGAGTCCGGGCTCACCGGACGTCCGCTGCGCAAGGTGTCGATGGGCAACTTCTCGGTGCTCGGCGTGATGCTCGGGTACACCGACATGCCGATCGAGTTCCGCAGGTTCGGCGTCAACACCTTCCCGCCGGAGGTCGGTCGCGAGGTACACGCGCGCGTTGCTCGAGCTCGTCGACCGCCGGCGCGATCCGGCCGGTCGTCGGACGGCGCATCTCGATGGCACGAAGTGGCCGCGAGCGCTCGACGACCACGAGCACCGGCGAACGATCGGGCCGGACCGTCGTCGACGTTTCTCGCGGGTAGCGACCGGCGGACGATGCCCGAGCTGCTCCCTGACGACGTCGTCACCGAGGCGTGCGAGAAGACGGGCTTCGACGAGTTCGGTCCCGACGACTTCCGGGAAGGGCTCGCGGTCTTGTGCGAGTCGATCAACGGTGAAGCGCGGCTGAACGAACTCGGCGAGCTAGCGATCCGAGGCACGGTGGTCGAACAGCCTGGCGAACCGGCTGCGCGTCGTCGATTGGATCCGCCGCCATCCCGAGGTTGCCGGCGGGCGCATCGAGGCGCCGATAGTCGTGATCGGCATGTTCCGGGCCGGGACGACCTTCCTGAGCCAGCTCCTCGATCAGGATGCCCGCAACCGCGCGCTCCTGCGCTGGGAGGCGGGCGACAGCGCTCCCCGCCGTCAGCCGCCAACTTCCGGTCCGGACCCCGGGTCGACGCCGCGCGCTCGCGGCAACGACATGCTCGAAGACCTCAATCCGGCCATGAAGGCGATCCACCACGAAGAGGCCGACGGCCCGACCGAATGCATCGCGATGATGAGCCAGGACTTCAAGAGCCTGTCGTGGGAGGCGATCGCCAACGTGCCGTCGTACAGCCGCTGGCTGCTCGCCACCGATCAACGCTCGGCGTACGAGTACCACCGGCTCGACGCTGCAGGTCCTCCAGAGCGGCGGAGTCGCGGGGCCGGTGGACGCTCAAGAGCCCGCATCATGCGATCGCCCTCGACGCGCTCACGGCCGTGTACCCGGACGTCCGCCTCGTGCTCCTGCACCGCGACCCCATCGTGCTCAGCGCGTCCGTGTGCAGCCTGATCAGCACCCTTTCGGGCACGTTCACCGACGCTGACCACACGGCGTACGTGGCCGAGCACTGGACCGCAATGCTCGAGGAGTCGGTGCAGCGCATTGACGCGTTCCGAGCTGCACATCCCGAGCACCCGATCGTCGACGTGCAGTACGGCGACCTCGTGCACGATCCGCTCCGGACGGTCGAGGATCTTTACGTCGCGTGTGGCGCAGTGCTCGATGACACCGCGCGCGGACGCGATCGCTGCGTATGTGAGCGCCCACCCGAAGGGCAAGTTCGGCACCCACGGGTACGACCTGGCGGAGTTCGGGCTCGACCCAGGCGAGCTGGCGGAGCGGTTCGCCGCGTACATCGACCGCTACGACGTAGCGGTCGAATCGAACAACGTCACACACTCCTAGCCGAGCGCGCCGATTACGGAATGTGCATGCCCGATGCGGCGCGGGCGATGACAAGGCGCTGGATCTCGGAGGTGCCCTCGAAGAGCGTGTAGATCTTCGAGTCGCGGTGCCACTGCTCCACCGGGAAGTCGCGGATGTAGCCGTAGCCGCCGAGGATCTGGATGGCCTGCTCGGTGACCCAGACCGCGACCTCGCCCGCCTTGAGCTTGCTCATCGAGCCTTCGCCGTTCTCGAACGGCTTCTTCGTCGCACCCATCCACGACGCCCGCCACACGAGCAGCCGCGCCGCGTCGATCTCCATCTTCATGTCGGCGAGCTTGAAGGCGATGCCCTGGTTCTCGATGATCTTGCGACCGAACGCCTCGCGCTCCTTCGCGTAGTCGAGGGAGAACTCGTAGGCGGCGCGGGCGATGCCGAGCGCCTGCGCGCCGACGATCGGCCGGGTCGTCTCGAACGTGCTCATCGCCGCCTGCACCTTCGAGCTCTTGCCCTCGCGGGCCCGGGCGAGACGCGACTCGAGCTTCTCCTCCCCGCCGAGCAGGCACGAGCTCGGGATGCGCACGTCGTCGAACAGCACCTCGCCGGTGTGCGAGGCGCGGATGCCCATCTTCTTCTCCTTCTTTCCTCCCGTGAGCCCGGGGGTACCGGGCGGGACGACGAAGGAGGCATGGCCGCGTGACCCGAGCTCCGGGTCGACGCTCGCGACCACCACGTGCACGTTGGGGCGGTCGAGCAAGCCGCCGTTGGTGATGAACGTCTTCTGGCCGTTGATCACCCAGTCGTCGCCGTCCTTCTTCGCGTTCGTGCGGAGGCTCGACACGTCGGAGCCGGCGCCGGGCTCGGTGACACAGAACGAGGAGAGATGGATGTCGTCGGGGGTGCCGAAGCACTGCGGCACCCACTCGGCGATCTGCTCGGGCGTGCCGTTGCCGGCGATGCCCGCAGCGCCCAGCGTGCTGCCGAAGATCGCCAGCGAGATCCCGGCGTCGCCCCAGCACATCTCCTCGCTCACGACCGGGAACAGCAGCCCGGTCGGGTCCGAGAAGCACTGCGCCATGAACTCCCACGAGTAGAGGCCGATCTTGGCGGCCTCCTCGATGACGGGCCACGGCGTCTCTTCACGCTCGTCCCACTCGTGACCGGCGGGCCGCACGACCTGCTCGGCGAAGTCGTGCACCCATTTCTGGATCTGCTGCTGATCCTCGTTGAGATCGAGCGAGAACTCGGCCATCGGGCCCTCCTTGCGGCGACGGTCGCCGATCCGGAAGTTACTGGCTGGTAACCCCGACCTTAGCCCGTCGCCGCCGCGAGGCCAAACACCGACGAGGGTTCGAGGAACCGGCCCGACTCGCCGATACCGCTCCCGCCTCGGCTCGCAGATCCGAGGTATTCGCCTAAAGTCACCCGCGTGAGCGAGCTTCGGATCGGGCAGGCCGCCGAGCTGCTCGGGGTCAGCGCCGACACGGTGCGGCGCTGGGCCGACGAGGGCCGCCTGACGACGACCCGAACGGAGGGCGGCCAGCGGGTACGTCGACGGGGCGGCGCTGGCCGAGTTCGCGGCCGAGCAGGAGGCGGCGCCCGAGCCCGGCGCCATCGTCAGCGAATCGGCCCGCAACCGCTTCACCGGGGATCGTGACGCGCGTCGTCAAGGACAAGGTGGCGGCGCAGGTCGAGATGCGCGCCGGCCCGCACCGGGTGGTGTCGCTGATGACCCGCGAGGCGGCCGACGAGCTCGGGCTCGAGCCCGGAACCCTCGCCGTCGCATCCGTGAAGGCAACGAACGTCGTGATCGAAGTACCGGGGGCATGATGAAGCGCGCACTCGTCGCCCTCACCGTCACTGGCCGTACTGCTCTTCGCGGCCGCACAGCCCGCGACTGCGGGCGGTCAGAAGCCGTCCGGCGAGATCACGGTGTTCGCCGCAGCCTCCCTCACCGAGTCCTTCGACGCGATCGGGAAGCAGTTCGAGAAGAAGTACCCGGACGTCAACGTCAAGTTCAACTACGACGCGTCGTCGAACCTGGCGACGCAGATCAATCAGGGCGCGCCCGCCGACGTGTTCGCGTCGGCAGACCAGGACAACCTCCAGAAGGCCATCGATGCCGGGACCGCCACCCCGCCGCCCGTCGTCTTCGCGAAGAACCGGCTCGAGATCGCGGTCGAGAAGGGCAACCCGAAGAAGATCAAGAGCCTCGCCGATCTCGAGAAGTCCGGGACGGTCGTCGTCCTCTGCGGCGACGAGGTCCCGTGCGGGAAGTACGCGGCCCAGTCGCTTTCGAAGGCCGGCGTGAACATCACGCCGGCGTCGAAGGAGGAGAACGCGAAGGCGACGGTGAGCAAGGTCTCGATCGGTGAGGCCGACGCGAGCATCGTCTACGTCACGGACGTGAAAGCAGCGAAGGGGACGAGCGGCGTCAAGATCCCCGACAACGTCAACGTCATCGCGACGTACCCGATGGCGGTCGTGAAGCAGAGTCAGAACCAGACGGCGGCGAACGCATGGGTGAAGTTCGTCACTTCGAAGGACGGCGAGAAGACACTCAAGAAGTTCGGGTTCCTGCCGCCGTGAGACACCGCCGACGGCGGCCGCCGGTCGTCGTCGCGGTACTCGCCGCCGTTGCAGTCGCGTTCTTCGTCCTCCCCCTGATCGGGCTCCTCCAGCGCGCGCCATGGTCGGATCTGGTCGACGACCTGACCGACCCGGTCGTGCGGGACGCGCTGCGGCTCTCGCTGGTCTGCTCGGTGGGCGCCACCGCGCTCGCCTTTGTCCTCGGTCTCCCCCTGGCGTGGGTCCTCGCCCGCACCGACCTCCCCGGGCGACACCTCGTGCGGGCGCTGGTGCTGCTGCCGATGGTCCTGCCGCCCGTCGTCGGCGGAGTGGCTCTCCTGCTCGCCTTCGGGCGGCGGGGGCTCGTCGGGCAGTACCTCGACGAGTGGTTCGGCGTCACACTGCCGTTCACGACGTGGGGCGCGATCCTCGCCGAGGCGTTCGTCGCCATGCCCTTCTTCGTGATCGTGGTGGAGGCAGGGCTGCGATCGCTCGACCGTCGCTACGAGGACGCGGCGGCCACGCTCGGCGCCAGTCGCTTCACCACTTTCCGCCGGGTCGTGGTCCCGCTCATCGCGCCGTCGCTCGTCGCCGGAGCCGCGCTCACCTGGGCCAGGGCGTTGGGCGAGTTCGGGGCGACGATCCTCTTCGCCGGCAACCTCCAGGGCAAGACGCAGACGATGCCACTGGCGATCTTCGTCGAGCTCCAGACCAACCTGGGCGGGGCGATCGCGCTCAGTCTCGTGCTGCTGGCGGTCTCGATCGTCGTCCTCGTCTCGCTGCGCGACCGCTGGTTCCCCGCGTGAGCCTCGAGGCAGCGGTCGGGATCAATCTCGGGCAGCTCGCGCTCGACGTCACCATCTCCGCCCGGCCCGACGAGACCGTCGTGCTGCTCGGGCCCAACGGCGCCGGCAAGACGACCGTCCTACGCGCGGTCGCGGGGCTGCTCGCGCTCGACTCCGGACGAGTCCGGCTCGACGGCCAGGTCCTCGACGACCCGGAGACAGGCGAATGGATCCCGCCCGAGCGCCGTGCGGTCGGGTACGTGTTCCAGGACCATGCGCTGTTCCCCCACATGAGCGCGCTCGACAACGTCGCGTTCGGGCTTCGCGCGCGCGGTGTGCGGCGCGGCGAGGCGAACCGGCGAGCGCACGCATGGCTCGAGCGCGTCGGCGTGTCCGACCACGCCGGCGCCCGACCTCGGGCGTTGAGCGGAGGGCAGGCGCAACGGGTCGCGCTCGCCCGCGCGCTCGTGCTGGAGCCGCGCGTCCTGCTGCTCGACGAGCCCCTCGCCGCGCTCGACGCCACCGCCCGGGTCGACACACGCCGGCAGCTCCGCCGTCATCTCGGCGAGCATCCGGGGGCTCGGGTCGTGGTCACGCACGACCCCGTCGACGCCATGACGTTGGGCGACCAGGTCGTGGTGATCGAGAGCGGCCGGGTCGTGCAGGCCGGGGGGCTGGCGGAGCTACGCGAGCAACCGCGTTCCCGCTACGTCGCCGATCTCGTCGGCGTCAACCTCTATCGAGGTCGCGCCGAGCAGGGCCGGATCCGGCTGCCGGGCGGCGCCGAGCTCGTCGCCGCCGACGCCACCGACGGAGACGTGTTCGCCGTCGTACATCCCTACGCCGTCGCGCTGCACCGCCGTGAGCCCGAGGGAACACCCCGCAACGTCTTCGCCGGGACCGTCGAGCACCTCGACGTCGAAGGCGACCGCGTGCGCGTGATGGTGGCCGGGCCCGTACCGGTGACCGCCGAGGTGACGCCCGCCGCCGTCGCCGAGCTGGAGCTGGCGGCGGGCGCCGACGTGTGGGCCTCGATCAAGGCCACCGAGATCAGCGTCTACCCGGCGTAGGCCGGGAGTTCGTCAGGTCGTCGTCGTCGTACCGGCGCCGCGCTGCTTGGGCTCGCGGTTCACGAGCTGCTTCGCGCGGTCGGGCAGGTTCTTCTTGATCTGGTCGGCCTTCGTGGAGTCGAGCTTGCCGTCCTTGACCGCCTGGTCGATGTCGCTCGTCGCCGCCTTCACGATGGCGTTCGCGACGTCGTCGGCGGACTTGTCGTGCTCCTTCGCCACCTGCGCGATCGACTTGCCGTCCTTGTGCGCCTGCTTCAGGTCGTTCTCGGAGACGCCGATCTCCTTCGCCGCCGCGCTCACGGCATCCTTGAGGACAGCGCGCCCTCGGCCCCGGCCCTGCTTGGACTTCGTCTCGTTGACGAACCGGTTGGCGAGGTCCGGCACTTTCTCTTTGGCCTTCGCGGCGCGATCGGCGTCGATCTTGCCCTCCGCCGCCGCCTGATCGATCCGCTGGTTGAGCGCCGCGACCACTGCGTTCACGACGCCGGCCGGGTCGACGTTGTGCTCGCCGGCCACCGCGGCGACGGTCTTGCCGCCCCGAATCTGCGTTGCCAAATCCGCGGGCGAGACGCCGATCGTGGTGGCCGCGGTCTGGAGCGCGAGCCGCGCGCCGTGTCCGCGCCGCCCCTGCTGCGCCGCGCCGCACCTCCGGACGCGCCCGAGCCGCCGGAGCCGTCCGGTTGCGCCGCGAACGCCGCGCTCCCCCCGGCGAGGAGCACACCGGCGACCGTGACCGCGGCAACGAGCTTCTTCATCCTGGTTCCCTTCGTGTGCGAGCCCGTTCATCGAACACCACGAGCATGAGCGGACTGTGAGGCCATCGCGAACGCGGTGCCAGCGCTGCAGGGCCGCGCAGGTGTCCGGAATGGCGGGCCCGCCGCGCGTACCCTGGTCCCGTGGCCCAGAGGCAGGACCGGGCCCCGGACGACTTCGAGATGCGCACCTCCGCGCAGGCGGAGGAGCTGCGCGGCATCCGTCAGGCGCTGGGGACGTGGCTCGACGGGCAAGGCGCGCCGTCCGATGTGGGGGCCGAGATCGCGCTGGCCGTGCACGAGGCGGCGGCGAACGCGGTCGAGCACGCATATCCCCGCGGCCCCGGCGAGCTGATCGTGCGGGCCCGCCGCGACGACGGCCGGCTCGTCGTGGTCGTCGAGGACGAAGGCGAGTGGCGACCGCCGAGCCGGACCGACCAGCGCGGACGGGGTCTGGCGCTGATGCACGGCCTCATGGACGACGTCGAGATCGTCCCGTCCGGCGCCGGGGCGGGCACCCGGGTGACGTTGCGCCGGCGGGTCGCCGCGCGCTGACGGCTCTGCCTGGCGCCGTCGCAGGCTCCGGCCGCGGCGCGCCACCATGGTGGGGTGAGCAAGCGCCTCGACCGGTACCGGCAGAAGCGGGACTTCGAAGCGACCCCGGAGCCCGCCGGCGGCCCCGACGACGGGGAGCCGGGCGGGCGGTTCGTGGTCCAGGAGCACCACGCCCGCCGGCTGCACTGGGACCTCCGTCTCGAGCACGACGGGGTGCTGCTGTCGTGGGCGGTGCCCCGGGGCATCCCGCCCGACCCGAAGCGCAACCACCTGGCGGTCCACACCGAGGACCACCCGCTCGAGTACCTCGAGTTCGAGGGTGACATCCCCAAAGGCGAGTACGGCGGCGGGACCATGCGCGTCTGGGACCGCGGCCGGTACGAGACGCACAAGATGGAAGACGACGAGGTCATTGTCACGTTCCACGGCGATCGCGTCCGCGGCCGGTACGCGCTGTTCCAGACCGACGGCAAGAACTGGATGATCCACCGCATGGACCCGCCCGAGGATCCCGATCGAGAGCCGATGCCGGCGCACATCGAGCCGATGCTCGCGACGCTCTCGAAGAATCTCCCTCCCGACGAGGACCGCTACGGGTTCGAGGTGAAATGGGACGGCGTGCGTTCGATCGCGTACGTCGATGGGGGGCAGGCACGTTTCGAGAGCCGGCGCGGCGGCAACATCACGTCGCGGTATCCGGAACTACGCGGGCTCGGTCCGGCGCTCGGTTCGACCTCGGCTGTGCTCGACGGCGAGATCGTCGCGTTCGAGGGCGAGCGACCGAGCTTCGAGCGGCTGCAGCGCCGCATGCACGTCGGCAACGAACGGGCCGTGCGGCGGCTGATGGGCGAGGTTCCCGTCGTCTACGTGATCTTCGACCTCCTCTGGTTGGAGGGACACTCGACACTCGCGCTCCCCTACCGCGAGCGCAGGAAGCTCCTCGACGAGCTCGGCCCGCAAGGTCCGTCGTGGCAGACGCCCGCCGCGCACGAAGAGGGCGGCACCGCGCTCCTCGACGCGACGAAACGACTCGGCCTCGAAGGTGTCGTCGCCAAGCGTCTCGACAGCGTGTACGAGGCCGGCCGCCGCTCGCGCGCGTGGCTGAAGGTGAAGAACCACAACAGCCAGGAGCTCGTGATCGGCGGATGGGCCCCTGGCAAGGGAGCGCGCAGCGCCAGCTTGGGCGCGCTCCTCATCGGCTACTACGAGTCGACGGAGCCCGACGCCCGCTTGCGGTACGCGGGACGGGTGGGTACCGGTCTCACCGAGAACGAGCTCCAGCGGCTGGTCGGGCTCCTCGAACCATTGCGCCGCGAGACGAGCCCGTTCACGCCGGCGCCGCGGGTGAAGGACGCCGTGTTCGTCGAACCGGAGCTCGTCGCCGAGGTGAAGTTCACGGAGTGGACGAGCGCCGGAGCCGTCCGCGCGCCTGTGTATCTCGGCCTCCGCGACGACCGCGACCCGCGCGACGTCGTACGGGAGGACGTGGTGCGCGCCGGGTGATCCTCGTGGAGCCGCCCGCTAGAGGTTGAGGACCATCTCCGTCGGGTCCTCCGGGTTCACGAAGCAGACCAGCTCCTTGCCCGGCTTCAGCGCGTTGAACACGAACGGCGCCATCGACTCCTGGTGCGTCACCGGCCAGTCGGGACGCCCGTCGACGTGCACCATCAGCTCCATCTCCACCACCGGGTTCATCCCCGCTCGCCCGCCGGTGTCGCGGAACTGGTGGAGCGTCGCCGTCCCCTTGAGCCCGGTGGACCGGAGCCGGCCCACGTCGCCCTGGTTCGCCATGTTCTTCATGAACGAGGCTGCGTTCGCGGTGCCCTGGGCCATGTCGCGGGTGGTGGGCATCTTCGGCATGTCCCGGAAGATCTGGCCCCAGGACTTGTCGCTGCCGTCGTCCTTGGGCTTCTTCTCGGCCTTGTCCTTCTTGAACAGTCCCACGGCACCTGCTCCCTTTTCCTCGAGGGGACGCTTGTTCTGCTCATGAAACCGCGAGCTCCGCGCGCCGCGCCTGAGTAGCGGCTACTCAACTCGCGGCGGCGCGGAAATGAGTAGGCGCTACTCAGGCGGCGGGGCACCGGCCCAGGCACCCTGGGAACCGATGGCGGGGGTACGGCCCCCACGACGACCAGGAGGCAGCCCCGTGGGATTCTTCAAGGACATCAAGAGCACGATGGGCAGTGCGACCGAGGCCGCCAAGGCCAGCAAGCAGCTGCAGGCCGAGACGGCCGGCATCCAGTCGGGCGAGGTCGGCTACGACCCCAACGACCCCGGCTTCGCGCCCATCGAGGGTGTCGACTGCGACACGTACGCCCGGATCATGGGCGGCCTGGGCAAGAACCAGATCATGGGCCCGGAGAACGTCGAGGCGTACGTGACCTCGAACGGCGTGCCGCCGGGCCGGTGGGGCGACATCTCGATCGGCTGGACGCAGCGGATGCAGCAGTACCAGCACGTCGCCAACCGCATCGGCACGCTCATGTCGCAGGCGTCGATGTAGCCGGGCCGACCCGGAGCGACCGACCGATCCGAGCTCAGAACGAGGAGGAACGACCGTGGGCTTCTTCAAGGACATCAAGAGCACCCTCGGCAGCGCCACCGAGGCCGCCAAGAATGCGCCGGCGGCGAAGCAGGCCGCCGAGGATCAGGCGACGGCGATGCAGGCCGGCATGACCGAGGGCTCCTACGACCCCAACGACGCGGGGTTCGAGCCCGTCGAGGGCGTCACGCTCGACCAGTACGCCAAGCTCTGCAAGTCGGTGGCCGGCGCCGGTCTGAAGGACGAGGCCGAGGTCGACCAGTGGGCCCAGCAGCAGGGCCTGCAGACCGGACAGTTCAAGCGGGTCAGCGACGAGTTCACCAAGCGCATGGGCACCAACCGGGCCCTGACGAACCGGTTCGGGATGCTCTACGCCCAGGGCTGAATCCGAAGCACACCACAGACTCGTAGGAACAGGGGGGTGCCGGCGGCAGGGCCGGCGCCCACCACCTCTGGTACGAATTCGCGGCGGAGACTTCCCAAATGGTGACTTCGGGGGCAAAATGGCCAGTGGTGGCAAGCGTGCAGCGGTTTGACGTGCGCCTCCAGCAACTGCTCGACGCGATGCTCAGCATCGGCTCTGACCTGAGCCTCCCGATGGTCCTGCAGAGGATCATCGAGTCGGCCTGCAAGCTGGTAGACGCGAGGTACGGCGCCTTGGGCGTCATGGACGACCACGGCCGGCTGACCGATCTGGCCACGAGCGGCGTCGACGAGTCGACCCACGAGGCGGTCGGGCGCCTTCCCGAGTTCGAGGGCATCCTCGGCGTCCTCCTGAGCGACCCGAAGCCGTTGCGGTTGCGCGATTTGAGCGAGCACCCGCTGGCGCAGGGATTCCCTCCCGGGCACCCGGAGATGACGTCGTTCCTCGGCGTGCCGATCCGCGGCAAGGAAGCCATCGGCAGCCTGTACCTCGCCGACAAACAGAGCGGTGACGAGTTCAGCGAAGAGGACGAGCGGTTGGCGGTGACGTTGGCCGCCGCGTCGGGCGTCGCCATCGACAACGCCCGCCTGCAATCGAGCCTCGAGCACATGGCCGTCCTCGAGGACCGGGAGCGCATCGCCCGCGAGCTCCACGACAAGGTCATCCAGCGACTGTTCGCGGCCGGGATGAGCCTGCAGACGACCCTGCCGATGGCGGCTCGAACCGAGGTCGCCACCCGCATCACGCAGGCCGTGGAAGAGATCGACGAGACGATCCGCGACATCCGTCGCACGATCTTCGCCCTCGAAGCCCGGTCGCGACGCGGCGTGCGCGTCGACATCTTCGCCCACGTCGACGCGGCACGTGAGGTGCTCGGGTTCACGCCCGAGCTGCGCCTCGAAGGCCCGATCGACTCGGCCGTCCCCGAGACGACCGCCGATCACCTCCTGGCGACCTTCTACGAGGCGCTGTCGAACGTCGCCCAGCACGCCGGCGCGTCAAAGGTCGACGTCGCCGTCGAGGCGGGGGACGAGCTCCTGCTCCGGGTCGCCGACGACGGCGCCGGGCTGCCCGACCGGATCGAGCCCGGTCAGGGGCTTCGCAACATGGAACGACGGGCGCTGGAGCTCGGGGGGAACGCCTCGGTGCGGCCGGGCGAGGGCGCAGGCACCGTGGTCGAGTGGCGCGTCCCGCTCAGCTGATCCTCGACCGAATTCTCTGCTCGGCGGTCGTTACCGAGGGCTGGTCATCAGGTGGAGGTCCGCTCCGCCTCGTTCGAGGGTCGCGGCGACGCCGGTGACGAAGCGGTGCACGCACACTTCGACGACCCGCTGCCGGGTGAGCGTGTCCCGACTGCCGGCGCCGGTGAGGGCATCTCGTACGTGCCGCTGAAGCCCAGGTGCGAGCCCGCAGGTGGCACCGGCTCGAGACGGAGGTCGGCGTCGAGCGTCGTGAACGGGCCGGTTGTCGGTCTCCCAGTGCAACGGGGCGATGAGGGCGTGCTCGACGGACCGGGGTGCGCCGAACTCCACGGCGACGAGCTCGTCCGGCGCGACGGCGGCGGCAGCCAGCTCGGCCAGCCAGGACGCCCGGCCGGAGACGAGCAGCATGCCGGCTTGTTCGAAGCGCTCTGCGACGGGGACGAAATCCTGCACGAGCGGCATGGGGCGAAGGTAGGCAGGGCGCGCCGCCCCGAACAGGGCCGAAGGTCACCGTTTCTGCACGGACGGCCACGCACGGTGACCATGCGGGTCATGATGGTTGACCGATGCCCTTCCGCGATCGGCGTGAGGCAGGCAGGCGGCTGGCCGAGCGGCTCTCGGGTCTGCGGGCCTCGTCGCCGCTCGTGCTCGGCCTCCCGCGCGGCGGCGTCCCGGTCGCGTTCGAGGTGGCGAACAGCGCTCGCAGCTCCGCTCGACGTCCTCGTCGTCCGCAAGCTCGGTGTCCCGTTCCAGCCCGAGTTGGGCATGGGCGCCGTCGGCGAGGACGGCGTGCGCGTCCTCAACGCGGACGTGCTTCGCCAGGCCGGCGTCACCGAGACCCAGCTCGCCGAGGTCGAGGCACGCGAACGCGCCGCGGTGGAGGAGCGGGCGGTGCGGTTGCGGCGCGGCCGCCCCGCCATTCCCCTCGCGGGCCGAACGGTGGTGATCGTCGACGACGGGCTCGCCACCGGCGGCACGGCGCGGGCAGCCGTGCACGTGGCGCGGGCGCGAGGCGCCGACCGTGTGATTCTGGCGGTGCCCGTCGCGCCGCCCGAGACCGTGGCCGCGCTGCGCCGCGACGCCGACGACGTCGTCGCGGTGGAGACCCCCGAGCCGTTCTTCGCCATCGGCGGCTGGTACGCGGACTTCTCCCCTACCTCCGACGAGGAGGTCGTCGAGCTCCTCGCTCGGAGCGGCGCGGACCGAGAGACGGCGGAGTCAGCGGAGCTGACAGAGAAGTCGTGATCCCGGCCGAGCGCAGGCAGCTCCCGGGCCGTCTCACGGTCCCGTCCGGCGCGCGCGGGCTCGTCGTGTTCGCGCACGGCAGCGGCAGCGGCCGGCACAGTCCCCGCAACCAAGCCGTGGCCCGGGCACTGAACGACGCCGGCCTCGGCACGTTGCTGTTCGACCTCCTCTCTCCCGAGGAGGAAGCCGACCGCGCCAACGTGTTCGACATCCCACTCCTTGCCGGACGTCTCGGCGCCGCGACCGCCTGGCTGCGCGACCAGGAGGACGCTCCCAAGCTTCCGATCGGCCTCTTCGGCGCCAGCACCGGGGCCGGCGCGGCGTTGTGGGCCGCGGCCGAGCCCGACTCGCCGGTAGCGGGCGATCGTGTCCCGCGGCGGCCGCCCCGACCTGGCTCTCCCCCGCCTCGCCGCGGTCCGCGCACCCACGCTCCTGATCGTGGGCGGACGCGACGCGGCCGTCCTCGAGATGAACCGCGACGCGGCGCGCCGTTTGAGCTGCGAGCACCGGATCGAGGTCGTCCCCGGCGCGACGCACCTCTTCGAGGAGCCCGGCGCGCTCGAGGCGGTCGCCGCCCTCGCCGCCCGCTGGTTCCTCGAACACCTCGCCGGAACACACCGCTGACCGGCGATGGAGACCCTGCGGCTGGAGAAAGTGGATGCGTTCGTCGTGTTCGACCTGGACGACGCGCCGCACGCCGCCGGCGGGACGCGCCTGGCGCCTGACGTGTCGGAACGGGAGGGTGCACTTCTCGCTCGCGCGATGACCTACAAATTCGCCGTGCTCGGCCGCCCCATCGGCGGCGCCAAGGGACTCGTCCGATCGGATTCCGACGGGCGAGCAGCGGCCATGGCGCGGTACTGCGAGGAGATCCGCCCGCTCGTCGCGTCGCGCCGCTTCCTGACCGGCCCCGACCTGGGGACCTACGAAGCCGATTTCGCACCGTTCCGCACGTCGGACTGGGAACCGCACGTCCTCAACTCGACCGTCGATGGCGTCGCGTTCGAGGACGTGCTCACCGGCTTCGGAGTCGCCGTCGCCGCCGATGCCGCCGTCGGCGGGCTCGACGGCCGGACCGTCGCCGTCGAGGGCTTCGGGAAGGTCGGCGCGGGGGTCGCCCGAGAGGTAGCGTACCGAGGAGGGCACGTCGTCGCGGTCTCGACGCTCGCCGGATGCGTCGCCGACCCGGGCGGCTTCGATATCGACCAGCTGTGGGAAGGGCGCGCCGTCCACGGTGACGGGCTCGTCGCCGAGGTGGGCAGATCGTGCCTCCCCGCCACGCGCTCTTCGAGATCGACGCCGACGTGCTCGTGCCAGGCGCGCGCGTCGGCGTGATCGACGAGCACCGGGCCGCCGCCTCGGAGCACGCGCTGTCGTGCCCGCAGCCAATGTGCCGTACACCGCCGGCGGCCTCGAGGCCCTCGGAGACCGCGGCGTCGCCGCACACGCCGACTTCGTGTGCAACGGGCCGCCGTCGTGGGATACACGTCACCGGCGAGTGCGTCGCGGGCGCAGGTCCTCGAGCGCGTCGAGCAAACAATCATCGACCTCGTTGCCGCGTCGAGCGATGACGCGCGGGGACCGTCCGGGCGTGTGCGCCCTCGCGGAGGAGTTCCTCCGGAGCTGGCGACCGCCGGACGAGTCCCCGCCGGGACCCCCGCTGGCGTAGCGGGCACGGGCTCGGGGGAAGATTGGGGCCGAGAACGGTTTCTGAGCGCGCGAGTCTCTGACCACGGAGGCACTGATGCCTGAACAACGAAGACGGAGTGCGCATCGAAGACGGGCCGAAGCGGGTCCGCACGTACCTGGGGGGCGAGCTCGTGGCCGACACGACCCGCCCCAAGCTGGTCTGGGAAGTTCCGTACTACCCCGCCTATTACTTCCCGGCCGAGGACGTCCGCACCGAGCTCCTGACCCCGAACGGTCATACGCGGCACTCGACGAGCCGGGGCGAGGCCCACCAGTTCACCGTCAAGGGCGGCGACCGGGAGGCCGAGGACGCCGCGTGGCACTACCCCGAATCGCCCGTCGAAGAGCTCCGCGGCCTCATCCGCTTCGACTGGGACGCGATGGACGGCTGGTTCGAGGAGGACGAGGAGGTCTTCGTCCATCCCCACGACCCGTACTCACGCATCGACATCCTGCACAGCTCGCGCCACGTGCAAGTCGAGGTGAACGGGGTCACGGTCGCGGACACCCGTCAGCCGACGCTCCTGTTCGAGACCGGCCTCCCGACGCGCTACTACTTCCCCAAGCTCGACGTCCGGCTCGACCTGCTGACACCGACCGACACGACGAGCGGATGCGCGTACAAGGGCTTTGCCCGGTACTGGTCGGTGGAAGCAGGCGGCGAGACCTTCGAAGACGTTGCGTGGTCGTACCGGACTCCGCTCCCCGACAGCGTCAAGATCGCCGGCCTCGTCGCGTTCTACAACGAGAAGGTCGACCTCGTCATCGACGGTGAGCGCCGGCAGCGCCCACAGACCCACTTCTCGTAGGGCGGACGCCCGCTATTCGGACCCGGCGCGCGCCGACGCGCCGTTGGCGGCGAGCTTCGAGGTGACCGCGTCCGGGATGGTGATCACCCAGTTGGTGCGCTCCACATCAGCCCGGCGCACCACGAACGTGCCACCGTCGGTGCGCCGCGCTCGACGCGTGCACGACCCACCGGTCGCCCTGATCGATCACCGATGCGAACGCGTGGCGTTCGCCGGACGAGACACGGCCCAGCGTGAGCAGACTGCCGCCGTCGCTTCCGGCGACCGCGATCTCGACGGGATACGGCGTCGGATTGTCGATCACAACCCGGTTGATCACGGCGGGCCCCTCGAGCGCCTGCGCCCCGCCGAAGATCAGCGCCAACGCGACGATCCCTCCGACCACGACGGCGGCAACGTTGCGGCCCAGCCGGGTCGGGGCCGCCTGCGGCGGCGCGGGGCTCAGTACGGGGCTCATGGGGCGAACCCGCAGGATAACCGGCGCCTACCCCCGGTCGGCCACGCGGCAGCCGCTGCCCTTGCACTTCTTCAGGGCCGACAGCCGTTTGGCGAGGTCCTGGACGAGCTTCGGGTCCGCGGTGGACACGATGTTGTGGAGCTGATCCGGGTCGGCGCGCAGGTCGTAGAGCTGACGTTCTCCCGTGACGTACTCGACGTAGGTGTAGCGGTCGGTCCGGAGCGCGGCGTACTCGGGCAGACCGAGGGGCTGGAACTGCCCGCGCCGTACCGCGGGCGCCTGCGAACCGGTGGCCGGCGTGCCGCTGTTCGGCGGATTGGCGTCGTTGTCGGGGTCCTGCTGCGCCGCCGCGCCGCGTTCTTTCGCCGCTGGCCCCGGGGACTCTCGGCGTAGTGCTCGACGAGCACGTTCTTGCGTTCGTGGTCGGGCTTCTTGCCGTGCAGCTCGGATGCCAGTGACCGCCCGTTCACGAAGCTCGGCGTCTTGGCCTCCGCCGAGGTCGGCGAACGTGGGCGCGAGGTCGATGTTCATGGCGAAGTCGTCCACCTTCTTGCCCTGCGGGACGTCCGGGCCCGCGCACGATGAGCGGTACGTGGATGTCCTCCTCGAACGCCGTCATCTTCCCGGGCGGGAGGCGGTGCTGGCCGAGGTGGAAGCCGTTGTCGGAGCTGAAGACGATGTAGGTGTTGTCGAGCTGGCCGGTCTTCTGGAGCGTGTCGACGACGTTCTGGACGAGGTCCTCGACGCCCAGCATGCTCTGCAGCCGTTTCCGGTAGACCTGGTCGATCGTGCGCGATCTGCTGGTCGTTCAGCAGAGGCCGGTTCTGGAGCCACTGCGGCTCCGCGCTCATGTCCGCCTCGTTGAAGGAGGGGGTGCGCGGCGCCTGCACGCCCGGGAACGCGTCGGCGTAACGGGGCGCCGGGGTCGCGGGCAGATGGGGGACGTACGGCGCGACGTACAGGAAGAACGGCTTGTCGCTCTTCTGCTGGATGAAGTCGCTCGACTTCCGCGACAGGACGTCGACGAGATAGTCCTGCGGCGTCGACCCGTACCGGACGAGATTGCCGTTCTCGTTGAGCCGGTAGTTGTACTCGGAGTACGGGTTGCCGCCGCTGGTCGGGCTGTCCCACTCGTCCCAGCCCGGCGGGACGAACGTCGGGTCCACCGTGTCCGGATAGCCGTTCAGGTACTTGCCGAGCAGCCCGGTCCTGTAGCCGGCGTCGTGCATCCACGTGCCGACGGTCGACTTCTCGTCGCCGTTGGCATGGAACTTCTCGTAGCCGCCGGACGGCGGGAGGTTGCCGAGCACGCCGTGCTCGTGCACGTACTGGCCGCGCAGCGTCGACGACCGGGACGGGCAGCACAGCGAATCGGTGACGAAGTAGTTCGAGAAGGTCGTGCCCTTCTGGGTGAGCAGCGAGTTGACCTTGGGGAACCGTGACGGGTCGAGGTAGGAGTTGAGGTCGAGGTCATCGGTGAGGATGAAGACGACGTTGGGCCGTTTCTCCGACTTGACCTGCGGCGCCGACTCGGGCTCCGAGGCACCGGCGGCCGTCGTCAGGCCGGCGACCGTTCCCAGGGCGACCAACAGGACCAGAAGGGACCGCGTTCCGCGATGCGTGTTCACGCGTGCACTGTGACGAGGCCCGGTGAGCGAAGGGTGAGCCTTACGTCAGAGGGCCCGAGAAGTACTCGATGAGCGCCCGGGCGTAGTAGTCCTCCCACGGGCCCGCCGGCTTCTTCTCGGTGTACTCCTTGTCGAGCCGGACGAGCATGTAGACGAGCTCGCTGCGGACCGGTGTCGTGCCGAGCAGGTCCGGCAGCTCGGACAGGCGGATGAGCCAGTCCGCGTACCACGACGCCCAGTCGTCGTCGGCGCCGTCGACGATCCGGTACACGCGATGGTGCGTCTCGCCCGCCTCGTGCAAGAGCTCGCTGATCTTCGCCGCCGTGTCAGCCATTTCGATGTCCCGTCTCTCGGCCGTGGGCAACCCTAGACTTCCTTCGCCGTGCCGGAGCACGTCTCGTTCGGAAGCCTGGCCATCGTCATGGCCGTTGCGTTCGTGACACCGCTCGCGCTCGGGCTCGTACCTCGCCTGCAGATCCCCGCGGTCGTGGTCGAGATCGTCCTCGGCATCGTCGTCGGCCCCGACGTGCTCGGTTGGGCATCGGCAGACGAGCCTGTGCGGGTCCTGTCCATCATCGGCCTCGCGTTCCTCCTCTTCCTCGCCGGTCTCGAGATCGACCTCGACCAGTTGCGTGGTCGGCTGCTGAAGGATCGCCGGCGCCGGCTTCGCAGTGTCGCTCGTGCTCGCGCTCGTCGCCGGGGTCGCGTTCGACGCCGCCGGCCTCGTCAAATCGCCGCTACTCGCGGCAGTGATCCTCACGTCCACGTCGCTCGGCCTCGTGATCCCGGTGCTGAAGGAAGGAGGGCACAGCGAGTCGCAACTGGGCCAACTCGTGTTCGCGGGCGCGTCGATCGGCGACTTCGCTGCAGTCATCCTCCTCTCCTTGCTCTTCTCCCGAGACTCCACGGATCTGAGCTCGAGGCTCGTCCTCCTGATCGGGTTCGTCGTGTTCGTGGGCGTGTTGTACGTGACGCTGACGCGCCGAACGCGGTCGATGGCCATCTCGAAGGTGCTCCTGCGGCTGCAGGACTCGACGGCGCAGATCCGCGTCCGAGGCGCGATGTTGCTGCTGATACTGCTCGTGGTCGCGGCCGAGCAGTTCGGTCTCGAAGCGATCCTCGGCGCGTTCGTGGCCGGGGCCGTCCTCGGCGTCGTCGACCGGGACGCCACCCGAACCCATCCGCAGTTCCGTCTCAAGCTGGATGCGATCGGCTACGGCTTCCTCATTCCGGTGTTCTTCGTGACGAGCGGCATCACGTTCGACCTCTCTGCGCTGCTCGACGAGCCCTCGACGCTCGCGAGGGTTCCGATCTTCCTCGCCGCGTTGCTCTTCGTCCACGCGCTCCCGGCTGTCCTGTACCGGCCGTTGTCGGCACGCGCAGCGCGGTGGCGGCGGGCCTCCTCCAGGCCACGTCACTCCCCTTCATCGTGGCCGCGACCCAGATCGGCATCGCGCTCGGGACGGTTACGCCGGCCACCGCAGCTGCGTTCGTCGCTGCCGGTCTCCTCTCGGCGCTCGTGTTCCCCACCACCGCGCTCAGTCTCCTTCGCCGATGCGAGGTGACGAAGGCAACGCTGGCACCGTCCGTCGCGCCCGGAGTGACGACGCCGGAGTGACGACGCCGAAGCTGACTGCCGACGCGCGACCGGATCCTGTGGGCTCAGGCGCTGCGCGCGTTCGCATACGGGTTCGGCGCCGTGCTCCTCGGGTCGACGCTCGACCGCGAGGGCTTCTCGTCGGGCGAGGTCGGGCTGGTCCTTGCCGCCGTGGTCGCCGGGACCGTGATCTCGTCGCTCGCCGTCGGGCGCTGGGGGGACCGGTGGGGCCGGCGCCGGTCGTACATCGCCCTCTATCTGGCGCTCGCGGCGACGGGCGTCGTCTTCGCGTTCTCCGACCAGGTGTGGGTGCTGATCGCGGTGGCATTGACCGGGGCGCTCTCGACCGAAGTGGTCGAGTCGGGTGCGTTCACGTCGCTCGAGCAATCCATGCTGGCGACCGACCTCAGCGGGCGGGCGCGGATCCGCGGGTTCGGCGTGTACAACGCGGTGGCGACCGCGGCCGGGTCCGTCGGCGCACTCGCGGCCGGCGGCCCGGACCTGCTGCGTCGCGTGTGGTCGGGCGCTCCGCCCGATCAGCGTTTCTTCCTGGTGTTCGTGCCCGTCGCGCTCGGCGGCGCGGCCGTGGCATGCACTCTGTCCCGACTCGTCGAAGCCGGCGCCTGAAGAGACCGCGCCGCGGGCGCCCTCGCGCTTGGAGCGGTCACGTCCGACGGTGTTGAAGCTGTCCGGACTGTTCGCGATGGACAGCTTCGGCGGCGGGTTCGTCGTCCAGTCCTTCATCGCGTACTGGCTCACGGTGCAGTTCGACGCGTCGATCGGAGTGCTCGGCGTCGTGTTCTTCGCCGTGGGCCTGCTCCAGACGATGTCGTTCCTCGCGGCGACGCGCCTGGCCGAACGGTTCGGGCTCCTGCGCACGATGGTGTTCACGCACCTGCCGTCCAACGCGCTGCTCATCGCGATTCCGTTCGCACCGAACCTCCCGGTGGCGGCGCTGCTGCTGCTGGGGCGTACCGCGCTCGCGCAGATGGACGTGCCAACGCGGCAGGCGTACGTCATGGCGCTCGTCGACCCGGACGAGAGGACGCCGGCCGCGGCGACGACGAACACGGCGCGCTACGCCGTACGGCCGGTCGGGCCCGCGCTCGCGGGTGTCAGCCAGGCCATCGCGTTCGGGCTGCCGTTCTTCCTCGCCGGCGGAATCAAGAGCCTGTACGACGTCCTGCTCTGGCGATGGTTCCGTACCGTGCCCGTGCCCGACGAACCGTCACCGACCCGGACCTAGGGTGCCATTGATGGCGCGCCCCGAGGTCTGGACCACAGGTATCGCGTGGCCGGGCGCGGTCGAGCGGGCGGCCACGCGCGCGGAAGCGGCGGGCTTCGACGGGCTCGCCGTCGTGGACTCACAAAACCTGGCCGGCGATCCGTGGGTCGGCCTCGCGCTCGCGGCCCGGGAGACCGAGCAACTTTCTCTCGGCACCGCGGTGACGAACCCCGTGACACGACACCCCGCGGTTACCGCCGCCGCCGCCGTCACGCTCCAGGTCGCGTCGGCGGGTCGCTTCGTCCTCGGGATCGGGCGGGGCGACTCCGCGTTGGCGCATCTCGGACGAGCTCCCGCGTCGGTCGCGACGTTCGAGCGCTACCTCTCCGTGCTCCAGGCGTACCTCCGCGGCGACGAGATCGCGTTCGACGACCTCGGCTTCCACGAAGGCGTCGCGCCTCCCGTCGACACGCTCGGGCTCGCCGGCGCCCCCACGGCGAGCCGTCTGCATTTCCTCCCGCCGGACCTGCCGAAGGTGCCGGTCGAGGTGGCCGCCACCGGACCGCGCGTCCTCGCCGCCGCGGCCCGCTACGCCGACCGCGTGCTGCTCGCGCTGGGCGCCGATCCCGACCGGGTGCGTTGGGGCATCGAAACCGTCCGGGCTGCGGGCGCGACGTCCGTCGGCTCGTTCGTCAACGTGGTTGCGCACCCGGACGTCGACGTGGCGCGCGAGCTCGCCAGCGGCGGTGTCGCCACGTTCGCCCGCTTCTCGGTCATGCACGGCACGGTGAGCGGGCCGGCCGATCCGACCGAGCGCGACACGTTCGCAGCGGTCCACGACGCGTACGACATGACCCGCCACACGCAGGTCGGTTCCCCGCAGGCGGGCACGCTCACACCCGAGTTCATCGACCGCTTCGGCATCGTCGGCACGCCGGACCAGTGCGCGCAGCGGCTCGACGAGCTCGTCGACCTGGGGCTCGACAAGCTGATCGTCACCGGGCCCACGCTCGGCGCCGACCCGGCCGAGGCGCGCGCGGCGGTCCAGCGATTCGCGACCGACGTGCTACCGGCGCTCGGCTGATCCGCTGAGAGGCGCCGGAGCGCACGTCAAAGGGCCAGCGCGTACGCTCGGGTCCGTGGACTTTCCCGTGATCTCCGCCGATTCGCACATCACCGAGCCGCCCGACACGTACGTCGACCGCATCGACCCCAAGTGGCGCGATCAGGCGCCACACCTCGAGTTCATGGGCGAGGAGGTCGGCGACCTCTTCGTGATCCCGGGGATGAAGACGCCCGTGCCGATGGGGCTGGTAGCAGCGGCGGGCAAGCCGGCGGAGGAGATCCGTGTCACGGGCGTGCGGTTCGAGAGCCTGCACCGGGGCGGATGGGACCCCGAGGCGCGCCTCGCCGACCAGCAGCGCGACGGCGTCGCCGCCGAGGTGCTCTACCCCACCGTCGGCATGCAGCTCTGCAACCACAAGGACTTCGACTACAAGCGGGCCTGCTTCGAGGCCTACAACCGCTGGATCGCCGAGTACTCCTCGCGCCATCCCGACCGTCTCCTCGGCTGCGGACAGACCGCGATGCGCTCACCCGAGGAGGGCGTCGAGGATCTCAATTCGATTGCCGCGCTCGGCCTGCGGGGCGTGATGATGCCCGGCAATCCCGCCGTCGAGGATTACGACTCGCCCGTGTACGACGCGTTCTGGGAGACGGCGGTCGAGCTCGGACTGCCCCTGTCGTTCCACATCCTGACCACGCGTGAGACGGCGCCGACGCGGGGCCCGCGCATGAACATGTTCCTGTCCGTGGTGCGCGGATGCCAGGACATCATGGGCACCCTCGTGCTCGGCGGCGTCTTCGAGCGCCACCCGGCCTTGAAGGTCGTCTGCGTCGAAGCGGACGCGGGCTGGGTGCCGCACTACATGTACCGGCTCGACCACGCGTACAAGCGCCATCGGTACTGGCTGCCACCGGGCCAGGAGCTGTCGCGCCTGCCGTCCGAGTACTTCGCCGAGAACATCTACGTGACGTTCCAGGACGACTGGGTCGCGTTCAAGACCGCCGACCTGTTGAACTGGCACCGGCTCATGTGGGCGAACGACTTTCCCCACAGCGACTCCACGTGGCCGTGGTCGCAGGAGATGCTCGACGAGCACGCCGGCGCCCTTTCGGACGAGCAACGCCGGGCGATCCTCTCCGAGAACGCGGCGTCGCTCTACGGGATCGACGCCGGCGCGCTGGCCGTCGCCTCCTAGCTTCCTTCGCCCCGGTACACGCTGAGGTCGTGCATCGAGGTTCCACGAAAGGACGCGTACTCCGTCCGTTTCGGGGTTGACGTTTCCTGCCGGTCTGCTTCGGGAACAAGACATCGAAGCGACAGAGGAGAACCGACGATGGAAGGCAAGGAAGGCAAGAAGGACGACATCAAGGGTCGGGTCAAAGAAGCGGCCGGTGACCTGACCGACGACGACGACCTCAAGCGCGAAGGCAAAGCGGATCGCGCCGCCGGCTCGGTCAAGGACAAGCTCGAGAAGGCGAAGGACAAGGGTGAGGAGTTCGTCGACAAGGCGAAGGACAAGCTTCAGCGCAAGTAGCTGAGCGCTTCGCCCGTTCGTGCGCCCGGGGTTGATCCCCGGGCGTAGTCGCGCGCGGTCGCTCGCGGCGTCAACGCCGCGTACGGGTCAGGGCGTCGTGGTGCTCGGTGTGGTCGTGGGCGCGGTCGTGGACGGCACCGACGTGGTCGTGGGCGGCGTCGGGGAACCCGCGTTCCCGTCCCGCGGCATCGGCGGCGGAGACGATTGCGCGTACGGGCGCCTGATCGTTCCCGACGGCGCCGACGAGCGCGCTCGGACGGGGGCGTGGGAGCGGACGTCGGAGCCTTTGCCGGCGACGACGCCGGTGCGGCCGGGGCGCCGGCGGCGGGGGCCGGTTGCGTCGGCTTCGTGCTGGGGCTCGATGCGTTGTCCGAGCCACGTGTGAGCACCGTCACACCCGCGAACCCGAGAGCGAACGCAAGGACGCACGCGCCGACGAGCGCTATGCGCCGAGTGCGCGACCGGCCGCCGGGCTCGACCCCGGCGACCTGGCCGCCGCTCTTCCCCTCGGCAACCGGCGGAGTGTGATCGTCCGGCGTGAACGCTTCACGGACGGTCGCGGTTGCGGGGGAAACGGGCACGGCTCCAGCGTTCCACAACCCCGGCGTCCGCTAAACGCGCCGCCCTCAGCGCCCGACGGCGTTTTCCAGCTGCCGCTTGGTCATCTTCGAGCGGCCCTTGACGTTCTTCTGGCGGGCCTCCTCGTAGAGCTGGTCCCGGGTTCTCCCACCGGGGCCTCGGTGGGACCGCATCCCGCCTCGGCGCCCGGAGGAGATGTCCTCCGTCGATGTGCGGCTGGCCTGCTTCGCCTCGCCGCTGCGTGCCCGCTCCTTGTTGACGGTCCGGGCCGCGATCTCCTCGGCTTCATCCTCGGGACGGCCCCGCTCCTCGAGGCCCTCCTTGACGTGCTCGTACTGCCGCTCTCGCTTGGAATTCCATGCTCGTTGCGGCATCCGTGCTCACCTCCTGGCGGTATGTCTCTCCGCGTCCGTGCCCATCCGAGCCGACGAGGAAACGGCCGGTTTCGGCGCGTCGCTGTCGGGTACCGAAAGAAGGAGGAATACGGAAGCGAAGCACGCCGTGGATCAGCAAGCGTCACTCGAGCTCGTTCCCGTGTTGCGCGCGCCGCGCGCAGCGCGGGCGTTCGTGGCAGAGACTCTCACGGCCTGGGATATCCAGGCCGAAGAGGTCGACGCGGCGCAGCTCGTCGTGAGCGAGCTGGTGACCAATGCCGTGCTCCACTCCCCGGAGAGTGCGACGATCAGCCTCGCACCTGCGCCTGACAGACGGCGCCGTGCGCGTCCTGGTCACGGACGGCGGTCTCGGCGGGCCCGAGCGCCGAGCTCACCCCGATCCGTGGACGGCCGAGTCCGGCCGCGGCGTGCAGATCGTCGAAGCCTTCACCGAGCAGTGGGGCACCGAGACGCACGGTGGGAGCGGGAAGACCGTCTGGTGCGAGCTGCGTGTCAACGCGCCGACGAGGCGGTGATCAGGCCGGGACGCGCAGGACGACGAACGCGATGTCGTCGCGCGGCTTGCCCCCGTGGAAGTCGTTCAGCGCGCGATCGAGCACCTTGACGATGTCGTCGGCGCTCGACCCGGCGCAGGAGGCCAGCGTGTCCCGGAGGCGTTCCTCGCCGAAGAAGCCGTCCGCGTTGCGGGCGTCCGTCACCCCGTCCGTGTACAGCAGGAGCGCGTCGCCGGGATCCAACTGCACGACGCGGTCCACCGACGCCAGGTCGGGGAAGGGACCGAGCACACGGCCGCGGCAGGGCACGCTCTCGACCCCGCCCGGGCTCTCAGGAGCAGCGGGTACGGATGGCCCGCGCAGGAAATCGTGACGCGCGCCCCTTCGCCCTCGAGCCTGAGACGAACGTAGGCGGCGGTGCAGAACTGCTCCTCGCGCTGGCGAAGCACCACCTCGTTGACCAGGTTCAGCACGAGTCGAGGTCGGCGAGTCTGGATGGCGGCGGCGCGGGTCGTGTATCGAACCAGGGCTGCGAGCGCCGCGGCCTCGGGGCCTTTGCCGCAGACGTCGCCGATGACGACCGACCAGTCATTGCGCGCGCTCTCGAACACATCGTAGAAGTCGCCGCCGACGTCGCTCCCGTCTCGCGCCGCCTCGTAGTGCGCGGCGATCTCGATGCCGGCGATGTCCGGAAGATGAGGAGGGAGCAGGCTCTGCTGGAGCGTGTCGGCCAGCTGCGCGAGGCCGGCACGGCTCGCGCGCAGCTCACGCTCGGTCTCCGTGCGTTCGATGAACTGGCCGATCTGCGCTCCGGCGGCGTCCATCATCTCGAGAACCTCGTCATCGGGCTCGCGACTCTCGGCGGCGAAGAACTCGATGACGCCGAGCACGTCGCGCCCGCGCCGGATGGGGACCCCGAACCCGCCGTGCAAGCCATCCGCGGCGGCAACGTCGGAACGGGTGAAGTTGGTGTCTCGGGTCACGTCCGGAATCCATGCCGGCGTTCCCCGGGCCCAGACGCGCCCGGGCAGCCCTCTGCCCGTGCGGAAGGTCGTCCGCGCGCTGAGATCCTCGAAGGCGGCCGCTTTGCTGTCGGGCGAGCGCCAGGTGGCAAGGCAGCGCAGGACCGACCGTTCGATGTCGAGTCCCCACAGCGCGCCCACGTCCCAGCCGAGCGCCTCGCACACGGTTCGGAGGAGCCTCTCGCTGGCCTCTTCGATCGAGCGCGCCTCCCCCAGCGTGCGGGCAATCTCGTATTGAGCGCGGAGCCGGTTCTCGGCGTGCCGGCGAGCAGTCAGGTCGAGCGACATGGAGGCCACACCGACCAGTTGCCCGCGATCGTCGTGCAGGGGGGAATCGACGACGTGGGCGGTGACGATCGCCCCGTCCTTGCGCCGGATCGCGAACTCGCCCTGCCACGTGCGTCCGGCCCGGAGCGCGTCGTAGATCTCGTGAGCGAGGTCTTCCCGCACGGGCTCGGCGGCGAAATCGGCGGAGTCGCGCCCGATCAGCTCGGATGCGGGCCGACCGAAGAAGACCTCCGCATGCGGATTGCACGACTGGATCGTGCCGGCGAGGTCGGTGACGATGATGGCCGACTCCATCTCGCGCAGGAGCGGCGAGTCGAGGCGTGCCCACCGGGGAACCTCAGACCCTGCCGTGGCCATCGGGCCGCATACCTCCCCGGTCCCGGGAGAGGGAGCCGCTCCAAACTGTAGCTCGCGCCCATTCCGTCTCTCCTGCCCGGGTTCACGGGGCGGCCGACGTGCGGCGCGCTGACGCGCTGCTTGTCTGTCCGTGCGATCCCGGGTGATACTCACACGGCGTCGCCTCAGTGGGCTCCGTCCTGAGGGCACGGGCGACCGCAGCTGCGAGACCCGGACAGGGAGCAATGCCCGACCCCGACCTACGGGTCGCCGTCCAGGCTGCCGAAGGTGGTTTGAGGATCGAGCTCGTCGGTGAGCTCGATGTAGCGACCGCGCCCGAGCTTCAGCACCGCGTCGACGAGATCGCGAGCGCCGCCGGCGACGCGTGGATCGATTGCACCGAGCTCACCTTCGCCGATTCATCCGGGCTCGACACGCTGATGCGCCTCGCCAAGGCGCTGAGGGCACAGGACCGACGGCTCGTGTTGACCAACCTTCGCCCGATGGTGCGGCGGGCGATGGACGTGCTGGAGATCACCGAGCTCTTCGAGCTCGAAGAGTCGCCCTGATCACGACTCTCTACGCGCGCTCGCGGTCGCGGATCACGCTGATGAGGCTGCCGCTGCGCCACGATCTCGACTTGGCGGGGCGTGAGGCGGTGGCGCATGAGGTACGTCTCGCCCTTCGTCTCGTTCACGACCTCGACGTGCTCTCCCCGCCGAAGCTGCTCGGCGGGCTCGTCGATCGCAAGAACGTCGCCCTGGGCGATGCGGTCGTAGTCGCCGGAGTCCGTGAACGTCAGCGGCAGGATCGGCGAAGTTCACGAGGTTCTGCCCGTGGATGCGGGCGATGCTCTTGGCGAGCACGGCGCGCAGCCCGAGGTACCGCGGGACGATCGCGGCGTGCTCCCGGCTCGAGCCCTGCCCGTAGTTGTCGCCTCCGACGACGAAGTGGTCCCCCGTTTCGCGTGCTCGCTCCGGGTACGTCTCGTCGACGACGTCGAACGCGAAGTCGGCCATCGCCGGGATGTTGCTGCGGTACGGGAGCACGCGAGCCCCGGCCGGCATGATCTCGTCGGTCGAGATGTCGTCGCCGAGCCGCAGCAGCACCGGGCCCGCGACACGATTCGGCAGCGGCTCGAACTCGGGGAGCGAGACGATGTTCGGTCCCTTCTCGAGTGGGACGTCGCGTCCGTCGACCGGGGGCACGAGCATCTCGGTGTTCACGTAGCTGCGCGCCGGCGACCTGTGCCGCGGGTACGGCATCCCGAGATCACGGGGGTCGGTGATCACTCCGGTGAGCGCGGCGGCGGTCGCGGTCTCAGGACTGCAGAGGTAGACCTCGTCCTCCTTCGTCCCCGAGCGCCCGGGGAAGTTGCGCGGGAACGTGCGCAGGCTCGCCTTGCCGGTCGCGGGCGCCTGCCCCATCCCGATGCACCCGTTGCAGCCGGCTTGGTGGAGCCGGGCGCCTCCGGCGATCAGGTCGAGGAGCCAGCCCTCACTGGCCAGCGTCTCGAGCGTCTGACGCGACGTCGGGTTGACGTCGAACGACACGCGCTCGTGCGTCTGGCGGCCGCGCACCATCATCGCCGGGACGGCGAAGTCGCGTAGGCCCGGGTTGGCCGACGACCCGATCACGACCTGGTACACGTCGCGCCCGGCGACCTCGCGCACGGGCACGACGTTGCCGGGGCTCGACGGGCAGGCGATGAGCGGCTCGAGGGTGGAGAGATCGATCTCGTCGGTGTGCTCGTAGGTGGCGTCGGGATCGGCGCGCAGCTCCCGCCACTGGTCCTCGCGACCCTCGGAGGCGAGGAAACGGCGCACCTCGTCGTCGGACGGGAAGACGCTCGTGGTGGCGCCGAGCTCGGCGCCCATGTTCGCGATCACGTGCCGGTCCATCGCCGACAGCTGCTCGAGGGCCGGACCGTGGTACTCGATGATCCGGCCGAAGCCCCCGTCGACGCCGTGACGTCGCAGCATCTCGAGGATCACATCCTTGGCGCTCACCCATTCGGGGAGCTCGCCGACCAGCCGGACGCCCCAGATCTCCGGCATCGTGAAATGGAACGGCTCGCCGGCGATCGCGAGCGCGACCTCGAGACCGCCGGCGCCGATGGCCAGCATGCCCAGCGAGCCGGCGGCGCAGGTGTGGCTGTCGGAGCCGACCATCGTCTTGCCCGGGGCGCCGAAGCGCTGCATGTGCACCGGGTGGCTGACGCCGTTGCCCGGCTTGCTGAACCACAGACCGAACCGGCGACAGGCGCTCTGCAGGAACACGTGGTCATCGGCGTTGCGGAAGTCGGTCTGGAGGACGTTGTGGTCGATGTACTGGGCCGACACCTCGGTGTGCGCACGGTCGAGGCCCATCGCCTCGAGCTCGAGCATGACCATGGTGCCGGTGGCGTCCTGGGTGAGCGTCTGGTCGATCCGGATGCCGATCTCGGCGCCTGCGGTCATCTCGCCGTCGACGACGTGCTCGGCGATGAGCTTCTGCGCAACGTTTCGAGCCATGGTCCTCAGCCTCGCAGACCCGCGGCAGGACGTGAACCCACGTACGGTTTCCTCAGGATGTCACGGAGGGTACAAGCGGGTCAGCTATGAACCCCGCCGAGCGGGTCGTGCGGCGCGTCGACGCGTTCCAACAGCATCATCGGGTCCCGGGATTCGCGTTCGGCGTCGTCAAGAAGTTCGGCGACGACCGAGCCGGCTCGCTCGCCGCGCTGCTCGCCTACTACACCTTCATCGCCGTCTTCCCGCTGCTCCTGCTGCTCGTGACGATCCTCGGGTTCTTCGCGTCGCACAACTCCGACTTCCAGCGCCGGCTCGTCGACTCGACGCTGGCGGACTTCCCGATCATCGGCGATCAGATCGCCAGGAACGTCAGCTCGCTCCGCGCGACCGGCCTCGGCCTCGTGATCAGCCTCATCGGACTGGCATGGGGATCTCTGGGATTCACGCAAGCCGGGCAGCACGCGATGGCGGAGGTCTGGAACGTTCCCGGCGTCGACCGTCCCGGGTTCTTCCCCCGGCTGGCGCGCGGCGCGTCGATCATCGGTGTTCTCGGTCTCGGCTCGATCGTCACGACGATCTTCTCCGGGTTCGGAGTCTTCAACTCGACCATGCCTGTGTTTCGAGGCTTGACGCTGCTCGTGACCGCCGTCCTCAACGTGGCGATCTCCCTGGCGGGGTTCCGACTGCTCACGCCCAGGGTCATTCCCTCGCGCGATCTGGTGCCGGGTGCGGTGCTCACCGGCGTCGCGTGGAGCGTCCTCCAGCTCATCGGCGGGTACCTCGTCAGCCAGCGGCTCGAGCAGACGAGCGAGGTCTACGGGTTGTTCGCGATCGTCCTCGGCCTCTTGTTCTGGCTCTACCTCGGCGCGCAGATCGGCTTGTACGCCGCCGAGCTCAACGTCGTGCTGGCGCGCCACCTGTACCCGCGCAGCATCGTCCAGCCGCCGCTCACCGAGCCCGACCGCGAAGCGCTCCGGCAGCTCGCGCGAAAGGAGGAACGTCGACCGGAAGAGCGCGTCCGTGTCGACTTCGTCGACGAACCGGGCGGCAGCCGAGACGGACACGAGCGGCCGCGCGCGGGGTCTCCCCCGCGCGCGCCGACCTCCCCTACGCCGGAACCTCGGCAGGACGAGCAATGAGGTAGATGAACACCCCGAGGAGCGGGAAGAAGAGGATGACGATGAACCATCCCGCCTTCGCCCACCCGCTGTGGTCCGTGCGACGGAAGTTGTCGACGAACGCCCAGAGGATCACGAAGAGGACGAGCACGAACAGCGAGAACAGGGCCAGCGTCCAGAAGACGCTGAGGAGCGGATAGTCGTACGCGAGCACGGCGCTCTCCTCGAGTCGGTTGTGTGATTGCGTCGAAGGTACGGACTACGCACGCGACCGGGCATCACCCGAAGCGGGTGAACCGGACGCGGCTTGCCCCTTATGCGGGCGATTGGGTGATTCCCTCGACGCGCGTAATGTCGCTCGGCGATGGGTGCCGCGCTGGGGTGGGGAACGCTGGCCGCGTCGTCGCTCGTCCTCGGCGCGCTGCTCGGGATCGTGCGCGTGTGGCCGCCTCGGCTCGTCGGGCTGGTCCTCGCGTTCGGCGCCGGCGCGCTCATCGCGGCGGTGAGCTTCGAGCTCGCGGAAGAGGGCGTCCAGATCGGTGGAGCCCGCGCGGTCGCCATCGGCCTCGCGCTTGGAGCGCTCTTCTACTTCGTCTGCGACACCGCCCTCGATCGCATGAGTGCGCGAATGGAGGCGCGTCGCGCCGGCGCGGGAAGCTCCGACGCCGGCCCCGCGCTCGCCCTGGGAGCAGTGCTCGACGGCATCCCCGAGCAGCTCGTCCTGGGGATCGGTCTGGCCACCGGGGGCGCGGTCGGGGTGGGCCTGTTGGTGGCGATCTTCGTGTCGAACCTGCCCGAGGCGATCGGCTCCTCCAGCGAGCTCCGAGCGGCGGGACGCAGCAATCGAACCGTGATCCTGCTCTGGGTCGCCGTCGCCGCGGCGTGTGCGCTCGCGACCGTGGTGGGATACGGGCTCGCCGATGTGGCGTCGTCGGGTCTGCAGGGCGGGATCAACGGCTTCGCCGCCGGCGCCCTCCTCGTGATGCTCGTCGACACGATGATCCCCGACGCGACCGCCAAGTCGGGCCTGGTCGCCGGGATCGTGACGGCGTTCGGCTTCGCGGTCGCGGCCGGGCTCTCGGGGCTGTCCGCGTAGCGGCACGGACGCCATCTGCCGATCGGTAGGGTCGGGCGATGGCATGGTCGCCGGATCGCGACGCACTCCGTGGTCGTGTCGCCGTCGTCGCGGGCGCGACGCGAGGCGCCGGCCGCGGCATCGCGACGGCCCTGGGTGAGGCGGGCGCGACCGTCGTGTGCACGGGTCGCAGCTCGAGGACGGGATCCACGCCGTCCGACTACGACCGGGCCGAGACGATCGAAGAGACGGCCGAGCTCGTGACGGATCTGGGCGGAACCGGTATTGCGGCAGTCGTCGACCATCTCGATCCCGACCAGGTGAAGCGCTTGGCCGACGACATCCGGCGCGAGCACGGCCACATCGACGTGCTCGTCAACGACATCTGGGGCGCCGAGATGCTCAAAGGCGGTCCAACCGACTGGAACAAGCCGATCTGGGAGCTCGATCTCGACGACGGTCTCCGAATCCTCCGGCTCGCCATCGACACCCACCTCATCACCTCCCATCACCTCCTCCCGCTGCTCATCGACAAGCCGGGCGGCCTGCTCGTCGAGGTGACGGACGGCACTGCCGAGCACAACGCGTCGCGCTACCGGATCTCGGTGTTCTACGACCTGGCCAAGGTGGCGGTGAACCGGCTGGCGTTCTCGCAGGGACACGAGCTCGAGCCCTTCGGCGCGACCGCGGTCGCCGTCACGCCGGGGTGGCTTCGCTCGGAGATGATGCTCGACGCCTTCGGCGTCTCCGAGGAGAACTGGCGAGAGTCCGACATCGCCCCGCCCGACTTCGCGCTCTCCGAATCGCCCCGATACGTCGGTCGCGCCGTCGTCGCGTTGGCATCGGATCCGGACCGGGCGAGATGGAACCAGCAATCGGTCAACTCCGGTCAGCTCGCGCTCGAATACGGGTTCACCGACGTCGACGGGTCGCAGCCCGACATGTGGCGTTTCATCGAGGAAGTCCGCGAGCCCGGGCTCGACGCCTCCCTCGACGACTATCGGTGATCCCTCCCTCGCGTCAGCCGAGCGCCGGACGCCTGTGGCGCCTCGCCGAGGAGCTCGAGGAGGTCGGCCTCCCGAAGGGCGGCAGCGAGCCTTTCCGGGAGATGTTGCTGGAGGAAATCGATCAGGTCCTCCGGCCGACCGTCCACGAGCGGCGCATCGCCAGCAGCGGCGCGATCCTCGAACCCGCGGCCGACCCGGAGCGCTGGGCGGCCGGAACGCAACTCGACATCGCGCGCGGCGCCGATCCTGCATCAGCCGCTCGCCGCGGCGCGCCGCTTTGCCGATGGACTCTCGAGCTGGCTGGTGCGCCGCACGGACGGCAACGACGAGTGGATGGTGTTCGACCGGCCCGCCGGCTCCGAGAGGGATCTCGTGGTGCTGTCCGGCGCGCTGGATGCCACGATCGTCCAGCGGCACCCCTCGGGATCGGTTCGAGTCGTCGGGCCCTTCGGCGTCCTCCGTTGGGTCGAGCTTGCGTGGCATTACGAGCCACCCGTCTCGACCTGGATCGGCAGCGTCACCGCTCCCCCGTTCGTCGGCGAGCGTGACGTGCTCGAGGCGATGCTGGAGTTCGCCGTTCACGACCTCGGGTCATGGGGCATCGGCTCGCTTCTCGTCTATCGGCCCGGCCCGGAGCCCGGTCCCGCCGTCGAGGAGCGGCTCCCGACGCCGCCACCACTGCGGATCCGCACCGCCACGCACCTCGCCCCGTTGCGGCATGCCCTCGCCCAGGTCGACGGCGCAGCGGTGTTCGACGTCGACGGTGTGCTCCGACAGCTCGGCGTGCGGCTGGTGCCGAGCGCGACCGCGGAGCAGGACGTCGACGCGTTGGGTGGTACCCGCCACACCTCCGGTCGCCGGTACAGCTTCGACGACCCGTCCGCCACCGTCGTGGCGGTGAGCGCGGACGGTCCCGTGTCGGTGCTGCGGAACGGCGCCGTCCTCGGCCGGTCACCGGACGGATCGGACGGGCCGTGAGCGAACCTATCCTCGACCGATGAGCGCCGGACCCGGGAGTGCGCTCGACGCGCTGCGATCCGATTCGGTGCAGATCGCGCACTCCGCCGTTGTGTTGGGAACGGCGCGCCTCGGTGAGCAATCACTGCTCGCCCAGGGCGCGGTCATCCGCTCCTCGGGCACGGGTGTCGAAGTCGGGACAGGATCAGCCGTGCTCGAGAACTCCGCGGTCGTCGGCAACTCGGAGATCCCGACTGTCATCGGCCGCCGCACGACGTTCGGGCACCGCTGCAAGGTGATCGGTGCAGCCGTGGGCGACCTGTGCGAGATCGGGAACGCCTCGATCCTGATGCCCGGCGCCCGGGTGGGCGATCGCGTGTTCCTCGGCGAGGGCACCCTCGTCCCGGCCGGGACGACCCTGCCGAACGACGTCGTCGCGGTCGGGCGGCCGGCGCGCATCGTGCGATCCGCCTCCGCCGACGACATCCGTCGTCTCACCGCATTGCGCGACGGCGACCTCTCCATCCCGCCGGCGACGGCCATCACAATCGAGAACCGACAGGAGGCCATTCCGATGGGCCAGCTGTACGCGTACCGAGACATCCTGCCGACCATCGCCGCGTCGGCGACCCTGTTCCCGACCGCTGAGATCACCGGCGACGTCGTCGTCGGCGAACGCACGATCATCGGCGCCGGGGTGAAGATCATCGGCGATTCCCACGGGCCCGTGCGCATCGGCAACGACGTCCAGATCCTCGAGAACACCGTCCTGCACCTGCTGCCGGACAACGACCTCATCATCGACGACGGTGTGATCGTCGGCCCCGGCGCCATGATCCACGGCTGTCGCATCGGCGCCGGCTCCGTCGTCGAACCCGGGGCGATCGTCTGTGACACCAGCGTGCTCGGCCCCGGCTGTGTCGTGCGCGCCGGCGCCGTCGTCAAGCAACGCTCGCAGTTCGCCGGCGGCACGGAGGTCGACGGCTTCCCGGCCGTCGAGGTCGGGCGCATCTCCGAGCCGCCGCCGCTGCCGAGCTGGGCGCTGCGACACGACGACCTTCCCGTCCCCGCACGCGGCGGATCGGTCCAATGACGACTGTCCGCGACGATCGTCCACAGCAACGCTTCGTGCTCGAAAAGGACGGCGCGGTGGGTGAGCTCGCGTACGAGGTAGACGGCGACCGACTGTTCCTCTTGCACACCGAAGTCGCCGATGCTCTTCGCGGTCAGGGAGTCGCCGGCCAACTCGTCACCGCCGCCGTTGCGCGCGCGATCGACGACGGCCTGACCGTGGTGCCGTGGTGCCCGTACGCCCGGCGCTGGCTGCACGAACACTCCGACGTCGCCGGCACCGTCGGGGTCGACTGGTCGAGGCCGCGGCCGAGCGCGGACTGACGCGGGAAACCCTTGGTCACCGCGTGGCGCTGTGGAACACGTCCGCGATGCCGCGCAGGTGGTCGACCGCGGCGTCGTACTCGCTCGGCACCGGCACGTACGCGCGGAAGTCCGTGACGCCCGCTTCGACCAGTGGGCCCACGCGCTCCATCGTGGCGTCGAGATCGATGCTGCGGTCTTCTCGCCGCACGGCCGGAAGGGTGCCGGCGACCTGGATGGCATCACCTTCCCCGCCGGCGGCTGCCACCGCCTCGCGCATGCGCGGGATGCTGGCGGCGGGATCGCCGGCGTCCTCACCCCAGGGGATCCAGCCGGAGCCGAAGCGCGCCAGTCGCCGCGCCACGCGCTCGTTGACGCGGCCGCTCACCCAGATCGGCACGCCGCCCGGTTGCCGCGGCTTCGGCATCATGTGGATCGCCTCGAAAACGAGCCCATCGAGATCGACCTTCGCGCGCGGCTCCCGCCAGAGCGTCTGACACACCTCGAGGGTGAGGTCGAGCTGTCGTCCTCGACTCCCGAAGTCGAGGCCCGCGGCCTCGTACTCCTCGCGCTGCCAGCCGATGCCGACACCGAGATCGAGCCGGCCGTTCGACAGCACGTCGAGCGTCGCCGCGGCCTTCGCGAGCACGACCGGGCGGCGCAGCGCCGCGATGAGAATGTTCGTGCCGAGCCGGACGCGCGACGTCACGCCGGCCAACACCGAGAGCGTCGTCATGGGCTCGAGCCAGTGACCGTCGGGGCCCGTCGGTTGCTTGCCGCCCTCGACGCCGCCGGTCTCGGGCCGGCCGTACGCGTCCAGGTTCTCGCCGAACACGACGTGGTCCGACACAACCACACGGTCGACGCCCGCGGCATCCGCCGCGCGCGCGGTGTCGAGGACCGGCTGCCACGTCCCGGGGTCCTCGGGTGCGTACGTACGCAGCATGATCGAGAGCTGTGGGCGTGGGGTCACGCGAAGCCCTCGGGCTTGGCGTCGAGGATCACCGCCTTGGTCTCGAGGAACGGCAGCAGTCCCTCCTTGCCGCCTTCGCGGCCGATGCCCGACTGCTTGAAGCCGCCGAACGCCATCCCGAAGTCGGTGCGGAACGCGTTGTGCCCGACGGTGCCGGACCGGAGCTGGCCGCGCGACCGTCGCGGGCGCGGTCCACGTCGTTCGTGAACACCGACGCGTTCAGGCCGTAGATGGTGTCGTTCGCGATCCGTACCGCGTCACGCTCGTCGTCGGCGGCGATCACGCTGAGCACCGGGCCCGAAGATCTCTTCGCGACCGATCGTCGAGCCGTTGTCGACGTTGCCGAAGACCGTCGGCTCCACGTAGTAGCCGCGGTCGAGGTCCTCGGGGCGTCCGCCACCGGCCGCGAGCGTCGCACCCTCGTCGACGCCCTTGGCGATGTAGCCCTCGACGCGGTCGCGCTGCCGTTCGGAGACGAGCGGGCCCAGCTGCGTCTGCTCGTCGAACGGATCGCCGACCCGCGTCTGCGCGAACCTCGACGGCCAGCGCCTCGACGAGCTCGTCGTGGCGATCCTTCGTCACGACGATCCGTGTCAGCGACGAGCACACCTGCCCGTTGAGCGCGCACTCGGCGCGGGCGAGCGTCTTGGCCGCCGTGTCGAGGTCGATGTCGTCGAGGATCACCGCCGCCGACTTCCCGCCGAGCTCGAGCGTGCACCGCGCGATGCGCTCGCCGCACAACGACGCGATGCGCCGCCCGGCGGCGGTCGATCCGGTGAAGGTGATCTTGTCGACGCCCGGGTCGCGCACGAGCAGCTCCGACACCTCGCGGTCGGCGGTGACGACGTTGAGCACGCCGGGCGGCAGCCCGATCTCCTCGGCGACCTCGGCGAACACGTAGCCCTCGCCCGGCGCCTCGGGCGACGACTTGAGCACGACCGTGCACCCGGCGAGGAGCGCCGGCCCGATCTTGTGGCAGATCAGCGCCACCGGCGCGTTCCACGGGATGATCGCGCCGACGACCCCGACCGGCTCGCGCACGAGCAGGCCGAACTCGCCGCCGGCCGTCGGCGGGCACTCCTCCTCCAAGGGGAACGTGTCGGCGAGCGCGGCGTACTGACGCGAGCGCACCGGAGCCGATCCGCCCCGCGTACTGCGCGTTCTTGTAGAGCGTGCCGGACTCGCGTGGCCACAGCTGGCCGAGCACGTCGCTGCGCTCCTGGATCCCGGCCGCGAAGGCGCGGAGTACCTCGGCCCGCTCCGCGTGCGTCGAGCGGGGCCACGGGCCCTCGTCGAAGGCGCGCCGGGCGGCGCCGATGGCGCGCGACATGTCGTCGGGGCCTGCGGCCGCGACGCGGTAGTACAGCTCTTCGGTCCCGGAGTCGATCACGTCGATCGTCGCATCGGACGACGGCGCGACCCATGCGCCGCCGATGAAGAAGCGATCGGCATGACGCACCGGTGCAGTCGTGTCTCGGACGGTGGTCATCTCAATCTCTCCTTGGTGCTGAGGCGGATCGGCAGGTGCTTGATGCTGCCGTTGATGATCGAGCTCAGGCGCTCGACGGTCCCGACACTTCGAACGACTCCAGCCGTGCGAGCAGGTGGCGGAAGATCGTCTCGAGCTCGACTCGAGCGACGTGCGCGCCCATGCAGAAGTGCTCGCCGAAGCCGAACGCGAGATGCGGGTTCGGGCGGCGATCGACGCGGAACGCGAACGGATCTTCGAACACGTCCTCGTCGCGGTTCGCCGACGCGAAGTACAGCGCGACCTGCTCGCCGGCGCGGATCGTGCGTCGCCGCGCACCTCGCAGTCCTCGGTGGCGGTGCGCGTGAAGTGGCTGATCGGGCTGGCCCAGCGCAGGATCTCCTCGACCGCGTCGGGCAGCAGCTCGGGATGGTCGCGCAGCTTCTCCCACTCGTCGCGGTGCTCGCGAGAACGCGAGCAGGCCGCCGCTGATCGCGTTGCGCGTGGTCTCGTTGCCCGCCTCCACCAGGAGCTCGCAGTACGAGACGAGCTGCTCCTCGGTGAGCGGCTGCGCCCTCGATCTCGCCCCGGATCAGCTCGCTCACCAGGTCGTCCTGCGGGTTCGCGCGCGGCGCTCGTCGATGAGGTGTCTGGAAGTAGGCGTGCAGCTCGCCGCGCGCGCGCTTGCTCGTCTGCGCCCGGGGTCTCGCCCGGGCCGGCGGTACTCGGGATCGTCCTTGCCGATCACCTCGTTGGTCCAGCGGAACAGCAGCTCCCAGTCGTCGCTCGGCACGCCGAGGACCCAGGCGATCACGCCCAGCGGGAACGGCGCGGCGATGCGCTCGACGAAGTCGAGCTCGGCCGAGGCGCCCGCGGGCGCCGCGTCGTCGAGGATCTCGACCGCGATCCGCTCGATGTCGGCGCGCTGGCCTCGCGGACCGCACGCGGCGTGAAGCGCTTGTTCGCGACGCGGCGCACGGGACCGTGCTGCGGCGGATCGAGCATCACGACCATCTCCGACGGCGGGAACACCACACCGGCGGGGCGCAGCGTGATCCCCTGCGCGCTCGAGAAGCGCAGCGGCTGCTTCGAGATCTCGAGGATGTCGGCGTGCTTCGTGATCGCCCAGAACGGCTCGTAGGCCCTCCGGCGCGAAGTACGCGACCGGCGCCTCGGCTCGCAGTCGCGTCCAGACGTCGTGCGGGTAGCCGCCGCGCGCGTAGCGCTCGGGGTCGACGAGGTCGAGCGGATCGACGTCGGCGGTCATCGACACGAAATCACCTCACGACCGAGGGTTCGCGGGGCAGACCGAGCAGGCGCTCACCGATGATGTTGCGCTGGATCTCGCTCGTGCCGCCCATGATCGAGTTGGCGCGCGGTCGCCAGCAGCCCGAGCGCCCACCGTCCCCGTCGATCGCGTCGCTCGTCGTCGGGCACGAGGAGCGCGTCGGGGCCGAGCACCGCGACCGCCGTCTCGTAGAGCCGCTGGCTCATGCCCGCCCAGAACAGCTTCACGAGGCTCGACTCGGCGCCGATCTCCTCGCCTCGGGCGAGCCGCGCCGAGCGTGCGCGCGTTGTGCAGGCGGAAGATCTCGACGTCGATCCACGACTGCGCGAGACGCTGGCGCACGAGCGGGTCGCCGAGCCGGCCGCGGGCGTGCGCACGTCTTCGGCGAGCAGGTCCATCGCCACCTCGTGGAGCACCTGCTCCTTCCACACGAACGAGGCGCCGCGCTCGTTGGCGAGCGTCGTGTTGGCGACGCGCCAGCCCTCGTGCTCGGGGCCGATGAGGTTCTCGACCGGGACCTCGACACCGTCGAGGAAGACCTCGTTGAACTCGCTCTCGCCGGTGATCTGGCGCAGCGGGCGGACCTCGACGCCCTTCGCCGTCATCGGGATCGCGAGCATCGAGATGCCCGTGATGCTCGGGCGCGTTCGGGTCGGTGCGCACCAGCGCGATGCGCCCAGTTCGGCGAACACGCGCGTACGACGACCACACCTTCTGACCCGTTCACGACGTAGACGCCGCCGCGCTTCTCCGCGCGCGTCGTGAGCGCGGCGAGGTCGCTCCCCGCGTCGGGTTCGCTGAACAGCTGGCACCAGACGTCGTCGCCGGCGAGGATCCTGCGGCATCCACCGCCGGCGCTGCGTCCTCGGTGCCGTGCGCCATCAACGTCGGCCCGACGAGGCTGACGCCGGCGCGCCCGAGGAGCGGCGGCGCCTGCACCCGGGCGAGCTCCTCGTTGTAGATCGGCGACCTGCGTCGGCGACGCGCCCCGCCCGCCGTACTCGACCGGCCAGTGGATCCCGACCCAGCCGCCCGGCGTGCGAGCGTGCGCTGCCACTCCCGCAGCGCCTCGGCGTCCTCGGGCGTCGCCGCGACTGTCGACGTCGGGCGGAGGGTGCGCCGGCCAGCCAGGCACGCAGCTCGTCGCGGAACTGCTCGGCTCGCAGAGAGCGTGCATCCCGCGATCCGCACGCGCCGTCACGGCGTCCGGCGGGCGTGAACTCGAGGTGGAGCTGCTCGAGCCCGCGGAGCAGGTAGATGGGCGAGTACTCGTAGCGGCGCGCGCCGGCCGGGCCGTGCGCCGCCTCCGAGATCCGGATGTCGGCCATGCGGTCGAGGATGCGCTCGAGCGTGACGCGGGCCTCGGCTCGGGCAAGCGGCGCGCCGGCGCAGGTGTGGATGCCGAACCCGAACCCGAGGTGCTGGCGGCCGTTCGGCCGGTCGAGGCGGAGCTCGTCCGGGTCGTCGAACTGCGCGCGGGTCGTGGTTCGCGGCGCCGTTGAGCACCATCACGGTGGTGCCGGCGGGGAGGTCGACGCCGCCGACCGTCGTGGGGACGCGCGCCAAGCGGAACTGCGCGTGGAGCGGGGTCTCGAGCCGCAGCGTCTCCTCGACGAAGGCCGGGATGCGGTCGCGCTCGTCGCGGAGCTGCTGCTGGAGCTCGGGGCGATCGCCGATGAGCCGGAGCATCGTGCCGAGCAGGCGGGCCGTGGTCTCCTCGCCGGCGGCGAAGAGGTTGGCGGCGATCAGCATGACGTCGTCGACCTCCGGCAGCGAGCCGTCGGGGAACGGTCGCGGTGGCCAGCTCCGTCATGACGTCGTCGCGCGGCTCGCGGCGGCGCTCCTCGATGTAGCTTCGTGAACCGCTCGTAGAGGAACTCCAGCGGCTTGTGCGCCACCGGCCCGCTGGCGTTCGTGGGGCGCCGGTCGCCCTGCAGCTCTTCGCGGAGCGCCTCGTGGTCCTCTTCGGGAACGCCGAGCAGGTCGGCGATGACGAGCAGGGTGAAGGGGTTCGCGTACTCGTGGATGAACTCGCACTCGCCCCGGACGATGAACTCGTCGATCTGGCGATCGGCGAGCCGCCACATGAACTCCTCGTTCTCCTTGAGGCGCTTCGGCGTGATCAGCCGCATCAACAGCCCCCGGTGCGCGGTGTGCTTCGGCGGGTCGAACGAGGGCAGCTGGTCGCTGAACGGCAGGCGCGTCGCGGTACTGCTCGATGATGTCGCTGATGTCGTCGCCCTCGAGCGGGACCGGCCACTCGGCGAACGGTCCGGCGACCGTGTTGCAGCTCGAGAACGTCGCCGCGTCGTTGTACACCGCCATCGCTTCCTCGAAGCCCGTGATCATGACGACACCGCGATGCGGCTCGCGCCACACCGGACCCTGCTCCCGGAGGTACTCGAAGTACGGGTACGGGTCCTGGTAGAGCGGCTTGGCGCGGAAGAAGTCGACGTCGTCGAAGTCGGAGCTGCTCACAGATCCTCCAATCCGAAGGTCAGCGGCCCGAGAAGTCCCCGCTCGATGATGTGCGCCGCGGCCTCGACCTCGGCCGCGGTTCGTCGCCGTGCGCCGAACACGCCGAGGAGCGCCACCATGACGACGGCCTCCATGTCGACGTCGCCGAAGCCGCGCGGTCGCAGGTAGCGCGACATCCGCCGGCGGCCCCAGTCGAGCGGCGGAGCCGACTCGGTCCTGAGGGCGGGGTCCTGGAGCGCGGCATCGACCCAGACGCGCAGCATCGCCGCCTCGTTGGCGTGAGCGGCGTGGTAGCGGCGAAGCCACCGGCGGAGGACTCCCTTCGCCGACGGGCCGTCGTGCGCGAGGACGTCGGGGATCTCCATCACGTGTCGTGCCCAGCGTGCGCATCGCGCGCGCCGTGAGGATGCGCGCGAGCTCGTCCTTGTTGCGGAAGTACCGGTAGAAGGCTCCGTGGGAGACGCCGGCGGCCTCGACGAGATCGTCGACGCGGGTGTTGTGGTAGCCGCGGGTGATGAAGACATCGCGCCCCGATGCCAGGAGCGCGTCGAGCGCGCGGTTCGCCGACGCATTCGGTTCGTGGGTCGCCCCGTCCTGCCGGAGCCACTCGAGCATCGCGGGGTTGAACTCGAGGGCAGGCGGTGGCGAACCGTTCGGCGGGTGCACGTTCACGTCGGCGCGCAGGCCGAACAACGTGCGGTGCAGGACATCGGTGATAGCGGTCTCGACGCGCTCGCTCGGATACGCGGCCGGCACGACGCTGCGCAGAATGCCCGTGACGTCGAGCGTGTGGTTCAAGCATTCCAGGAGCAGCCTGATCACCGGGTCGAGCTGACGCGGCGGCAACGTCGTCGTCGCCAACCGCGAGTGGATCCGCGCGATGGTCTCCGCGCCGGTGCGCGCGCGCCATGGCCGCGAGGACGTCGTCGCTCTCCAGCGCGTGGAACACCGGTTCGTAGCGCGTGTAGATCTCGGCGTAGCGGGCGACCCAGGCCCGCATCGCCGTCCAGCCCTCGAGCTCGGGCGTGAGCGGGTCGAGCATCTCGGTCGACGCGGTCACCTGGCGGGCGACCTGCTCGGCGAGATGCCGGAAGACGTCCTCCTTGCTGGCGAAGTACTGGTAGAAGGAGACCCGCGAGCAGCGAGCAAGCTTCGTGATCCGCTCGATGCTGCAGCCGTGGTACCCGTCCTCGCCGAAGGCCTGCAGCGCGGCGTCGAGGATGCGCTGCTGCGTCCGCTGGCCCCGGGCCCCGACCTCGCGGGTTGTCGGAGAACGGAGCCCGGCGAACGACCGCGACGGCACCGTCGGGGTGCCGATCCCGCTGGTCGTCCGCCATCTGGGCTCCTTGCGCCGGGTCGCCACGTCGCCGGGTGGGTGAGATGACACTACCGTTAGTAGGCCACCGAGAGGTCATGACGAGACCGAACGCTCTTGTACCGCTCGGTCCAGGGTGCGATGACGCGAACGTTAGTTTAAGCTCAGCCGCTGATCGCGCGACGAGGGGGCCTGACGATGGAGCATCGACCGTTCGGACGGACCGGGCTCCAGGTCTCGGCCGTCGGCTTCGGCTGCTGGGAGGTCGGCGGCGGCTACGGCAAGGTCGAGGAGGCGGAGTTCGCGCACGCGGTCGGGCGGGCCCTCGATCTCGGCATCAACTGCTTCGACACCGCCGAGGGGTACGGCATGGGCGCCTCCGAGCGCGCCCTCGGGCAGGCGCTCGGCCGGCGTCGCGACGAGGCGATCGTCGTCACCAAGTTCGGGATGAACTACCGGGACATGCCGAACCTCCGCGACAGCAGCCGCGAGCGCGTCATGACGTCGATCGACAAGAGCCTCAAGAACCTCGGCACCGACTGGGTCGACGTGTACCTCGTGCACTGGCCCGACCGCGCAGACCCCGTTCGAGGAGACGATGAGCGCGCTCGAGGACGTCGTCCGCGACGGCAAGGCCCGCTTCGTCGGCGTCTCGAACTTCAAGCGGGAGGAGATCGAGGCCTGCATGGCGCGTGCGGCGCGTCGACGTCGTCCAGTACGGCTGGAACATGTTCGACCGGCGCATGCAGCGCGAGATCTTCCCGTACTGCCAGGAGCACGGCATCGGCTTCATGGCGTACGGATCGCTCGCGTTCGGTCTGCTGACGGGCACCTTCACCGAGGACATGGACTTCGGCTCCGACGACTGGCGCGCCCGGCAGGGGAAGATGGGCTCGATCAAGCTCTTCGACGCGCTCTTCGGCCCCGAGTCGTTCCCGGACAACGTCCGGGCGGTGGAGGAGCTGAAGGGCATCGCCGCCCGCTACGACAAGAGCCTCCCGCAGCTCGCGCTCCGCTGGGCGATCTCGCACCCGGCCGTCAGCACGGCGCTCGTCGGCTGCCGCACAGTCGCCGAGGTGGAGGACAACGTCGGCGCGATCGGCTGGTCGATCGCCGACGCCGACCTCGCCGAGATCGACGCGATCTTCGAGCGTCACGACGTCGAACCCGGTCCCGGACTACTGGATCGAGGACGACTGACACGGTCGAGAGGCAATCGCCGAATGGGTGAGGAGCTCGCGGGCAAGGTTGCGATCGTCACGGGCGGCGCCGGCGGCCTCGGGCCGCGCCATCGTCGAGCGCTTCGTGGAGGAAGGCGCCCGCGTCGTCATCGCCGACGTCGACGCCGAACGCGGCAAGGCGCTGGCGGCCGAGCTCGGCGCCGCCGCCGCGTTCAAGCCGACCGACGTCGCCGACGCCGACGACAGGTGCAGGCAGGCCGTCGACTTCGCCGTCGAGCGAGTTCGGCGGGCTCCACGTCATGGTGAACAACGCCGGCATCGGCGGGTCGCACCAGCGCTTCCTCGACGACGACTTCGACGACTTCGAGCGCACGATGGCGCGTCAACGTCTTCGGCGTGATGGTCGGATGCCAACGCGCGGCGCGGCACATGGCGGAGCACGGCGGCGGCGTCGATCATCAACATCACCTCGATCGGCGGGATCAACGCCGGCGCCGGGTGTGATGGCCTATCGCGCCGTCGAAGGCCGCGGTGATCCACCTGACCAGGTCGATCGCGATCGAGCTCGCGCGAACACGGCATCCGCGTGAACTGCATCGCGCCGGCCCACATCCCGACCGACGATCAACGCGACCTTCGACCAGGAGGCGATCGTGCGGGCTCATGCAGCCGCTGCAGCGCCTGGGATCGCCGCGCGACGTCGCCGAGGCGGTGCTCTACCTGTCGAGCGACCGGGCGGCGCAGGTCACCGGGATCGTCCTGCCGGTCGACGGCGGGACGACCGCCGGCCCGCCGCCGCGGCCGATGAAGGACTTCCTGGCCAGGCGCCCGACCCGTAGCGCAGGCGGAGTGAACAACATGGATCCCGCGACCAGCGTCTACTCCTGCGACGACCACCTGGACCTGTACGCGGTGCCGCCCGACGTGTGGCAGTCGCGGCTGCCACGCGACCAGGCCGACCGCGGTCCGCACGTGGTCGACGCGGGACGGCAAGTCGGTCTGGGTGTGCGAGGACCGCGTGATGGGCCGCAGCGGCATCTCGACGAACAGCGAGGTCGCGAAGAAGCTGAGCGCGATCGGGCGCGCCGGCATCGAGGACGACGGCTTCCGTGCCGGCACTCCCAAGCTGCGGCTCGAGGACATGGACCGCGACGGCCTGTGGGCCTCGGTGATCTACGGACCGCTCTCGCTCGGCTTTCCGATCGACGACCCCGAGCTGCAGAGCGCCTGTTACGCGGCGTGGAACGACTGGGCCGTCGAGGAGTTCAACGCCGTCGCTCCCGATCGGCTGTGCGTGCTCGCGTTCCTGCCCGGCCACTCGCCGGAGGCTGCGGCCGCCGAGCTGGAGCGATGCGCGGCGCGCGGGCACCGCGGCGCGATCATCGGCGTCGTTCGACATCGACCTCGGCGACCCGCCTGGGATCGGCTCTGGGCCGCGGCGAGAGCACACGGGCCTGCCGATCAGCTTCCACATCAAAGGCGGCACCTCGTCGAAGCTCAGCTACCAGATGGGCAAGTGGCAGTCGGCCGCATACGCCAGCGTCCTGCCGCTCCAGCTCGACGAGCCGCTGGCCACGATGGTGTTCTGCGGCGCGCTCGAGCGGCACCCCGGGCTCAAGCTCGTGCTGGCCGAGTCGGGCGTCGGCTGGCTGCCGTACTTCCTCGCCCGCATGGACCTCGAGTGGGAGAGCTTGCGCGACAAGCTCGACTACGCGACCCGACACCCCGCCGAGCGAGCTGTTCCGGCGCCAGGTGCTCGCCACCTTCGAGGAGGACGCGCTGGGCGCGACGCTCATCCCGCTCCTCGGCGCCGACTCGTGCATGTGGGCGTCGGACTACCCGCACACCGACAGCACGTTCCCCAACTCGCGGCAGGCGATCGAGGAGACGCTGGGCACGCTGCCCGGCGCGGACCGCCGCAAGATCACCGCGACCAACTGCGCCCGGTTGTACGGCTTCGCGCATGAGTCCTGATCACACCGGAAGCATCGACGGCTTCGACCATGTCTCGCTTCCGATGCAGCGACACCGACGCCATGGTGGCCTTCTACCGGTCGCTCGGATTGGATGTCGCCGAGCACCCGCACGTCGTATCGGTCTACGCCGGTGACCAGATGATCAACCTTCATCGTCCCGAGACGTGGCAGCGCGAGGACTTCACGCTGCGGGCGCCGGCCGCGAAGCCGCCGTGCGGCGATCTCTGCTTCGTGTGGGACGGATCACCCGAATCGCTGCGACGCGCTGCTCGACGAGGCGGCGCCACGATCATCGAGGGCCCGGTGGCGCGACGAAGGCGGTCGCCGGCCGAGCCGCGTCGAGCGTGTACGTGCGCGACCCGGACGGGAACCTCCTGGAGTTCATGATCTATCCACCTGACCGTCGAGAGGGAAGTCCAGATGCCGGCTGACATCGTCATCCGCGGCGGCACCGTCTTCGACGGGAGCGGCGCGCCCGGCCGGGCTGCCGACGTCGCGATCGCGGGCGGCGTGATCCGCGAGATCGGTCCGAACCTGCGGGGCGAGCGCGAGCTGGACGCCTCGGGATGCGCCGTCACGCCCGGCTTCATCGACATCCACACCCACTACGACGCGCAGGTCTTCTGGGATCCGGCGCTCCGGCCGTCGTCGTACCACGGCGTCACCACCGTCGTCGCCGGCAACTGCGGCTTCACGATCGCGCCCACACGCCCGGAACATCACGACGTCGATCGTGCGCACGCTCGAGAACGTCGAGGACATGGATCCGGCGACGCTCGCCGCCGGGCGTCACCTGGGACTTCGAGACCTTTCCCGAGTACCTGGACTCCGTCCGACGGCGCGGGACGACGCTCAACTTCACCGCGTACATCGGGCACTCCGCGCTGCGGCTCTACGTGATGGGCGACGCGGCGTACGAACGCGCGGCCACGACCGAAGAGATCGAGCGCATGTGCCGGCTCGTGCGCGAGGCGATCGACGCCGGCGCCGCCGGCTTCTCGACCAGCTTCTCGTACGCGCACCGCGGCGTCGACGGCAAGCCGGTCCCGAGCCGCTTCGCCGAAGCGCGACGAGGTCGAGGCGCTGTTCCTCGCGGCGGGCGAAGCGGGCAAGGGCGTGGTGCTCATCACGCCGGGCGAGCAGTGCACCTACGCCGACGTCTACGAATGGCAGCCGCGGGTCGGGCGGCCGTTCACCTACCCGCTGTTCGCGGCGCCGGGCGGCAAGCACCTCGAGCCGGTCGCGGCTGCACGAGCAGGGCCTGGCTCGCGGCGCGGACGTCTGGCCGCAGGTCACGCCGCGGCCGCTGACCATGCAGTTCACGATGGCCGACCCGTACAGCCTCAACACCGGCACGGTGTTCGGCGAGCTGATGAAGGTGGGCCGCGCGGTGCGCCTCGCCGCGTACCGCGATCCCGACGTGGCGGGCGCTGCGCGGCGGCCGACCTCGAGCACTCGCCGATGAAGCCGCGCTGGGAGACGTTCGAGGTCTCCGAGTCGCAGCGGTTCCCCGAGCTGCAGGGCCGGCGCGTGAGCGACCTCGCGCGCGAGCGCGGCTGCAGCCCGCTCGACGTGATGTGCGAGCTCGCGGTCGCCGAGGATCTCACGACGCGCTTCCGCGCGTACATCGCCAACGACGACGTCGACGCGGTCGGGCACCTGCTCACGCACGAGACACGTGGCGCTCGGCCTCTCCGACGCCGGCGCGCACGTCGACCAGCTGTGCGACGCGCCGCTGCCCACCGACCTGCTCGGCACGTGGGTGCGCGAGCGCCAGCGTGATGCCGCTCGAGCGCGCGGTGCGCAAGCTGACCGGCGAGCCGGCCGACATGTTCGGCTTCGTGCGCCGCGGCTACCTCCGCGAGGGCTACTGGGCCGACGTCTGCGTGTTCGACCCGCAGACCGTGGGCACCGGGCCCGACGCGGCGCGTGCGCGACTTCCCGGCCGACGCCGAACGCCTGACCGCCGAGGAGCCCACCGGCGTGCGGCACGTGCTCGTCAACGGCACGCCGATCCGCAGCGACGAGATCGCAGCTCGACTCGCTCGACGCGCGGCCCGGCACGCGGCCCGAGATCGCGTGATCGAGGACTTCCACATCCGCGTCGACGACGCGGTGCTCGACGACCTGCACCGCCGGCTCGCGCAGACCCGCTTCCCCGACCAGATCGAGGACACCGGCTGGGAGTACGGGATCCCGGTCGACTACCTGCGCGAGCTGGTGGCGTACTGGCGCGACGACGTACGACTGGCGCGCGCAGGAGGCGCGGCTCAACGAGCTCGCGCACTTCCGCACCGCGATCGACGGCCAGTCGATCCACTTCGTCCACGCCCGCTCGCCGCACGCGGACGCGCTCCCGCTGCTGCTCACGCACGGCTGGCCCGGCTCGATCGTGGAGTTCCTCGACGTCATTCCCCGGCTCACCGATCCGGAGGCGCACGGCGGCAGCGCCGCCGACGCGTTCCACGTGGTCGCGCCGTCGCTGCCCGGGCTACGGCTTCTCGGAGCCGACGCGCACGCGCGGGCTGGGACACCTGGCGCATCGCCGCGCGCGTTCGTCGAGCTGATGGCGCGGCTCGGCTACGCGCGCTACGGCGCGCAGGGCGGCGACTGGGGCGCGCAGGTCGCGACGCGGATCGGCGCGCTCGATCCCGAGCACTGCGCGGCCATCCACCTCAACATGGCGATCGCCGGCCCGCCCGAGGAGCCGGTCGCCGCTCACCGACGAGGAGCAGGCCGACCTCGCGGCGATGCAGCGCTTCCAGCGCGAGGAGTCCGGCTACGCGAACGAGCAGGCGACCAAGCCGCAGACGCTCGGCGTCGCGCTCAACGACTCGCCCGCCGGGCTGCTCGCCTGGATCGTCGAGAAGTTCCGCACCTGGAGCGACTGCGACGGCCACCCCGAGAACGTCTTCACCCGCGACCAGCTGCTCACCAACGTGATGCTGTACTGGGTCACGCAGACGATCGCGTCGTCGGCGCGCCTGTACTGGGAGCACCAGCACAGCGGCTCGCGGCCGGCGCGCGCCGGAGTACGTCGCGGTTCCCACCGGCATCGCGCGCTACCCGAAGGAGGTCGTGCGCTTCCCGCGCTCGTGGGTCGAGCGGCGCTACAACGTCACGCACTGGGCCGACATGCCGCGCGGCGGCCACTTCGCCGCCATGGAGCAGCCCGAGCTCTTCGTCGACGACCTGCGGACCTTCTTCCGAACCGTGCGCTGATTCGTCGAGGAGCGCCACGATCCGCGACGGGCTCAGCGGCAGGCGGTGTCACGGTCACGCCGAACGGCGCGAGCGCGTCGGCCACCGCGTTGACGACCGCCGGCGGCGCGCCGATCGCGCCGCCCTCGCCGACGCCCTTGTAGCCGCCCGGGCCCGGGCTCGGCGTCTCGATGTGGCCGTACTCGATCATCGGGCACCTCGGCCGCGGTCGGGCAGCAGGTAGTCCATGAACGTCGTCGCGAGCGGGTTGCCGTCGTCGTCGTACGCGAGGTGCTCGAGCAGCGCGCCGCCGATGCCCTGCACGACGCCGCCCGCGATCTGGCCCTCGACGACGTTCGGGTTGATCATCGGGCCGCAGTCCTCGCTCACGATGTAGCGCAGCAGCTTCACCTGCGCCGGTCGTCGACGTCGACCTCGCACGTGCACACGTGGGTGGCGTTCACCCAGATCGACGGGTGCGTCGGCGGTGTAGCGGCGCGCTCGCCTCGAGGCCCGGCCGGCACGCCGGGCGGCAGCGACGCCGGCTCGAAGTACGCGAGCGCGGCGATCTCGGCGAACGAGATGCCGATCGACGGCGTGCCGCGCACGCTCGCCCGGCTCGTCGGCGAGCTCGATGTCGTCGGGCGCGGCCTCGAGCTTGTGGGCGGCGATGGCGACGGATGCGCTCGCGCAGGATCGCCGCCGTCTCGCGCGACCGCGCCCGCGGTCATCGACCCGCTGCGGCTCCCGGCGGCGCCGGCGCCGAAGCCGGTGACCGCGGTGTCGCCCTGGATCGTGTTGACGTCCTCGATGTTCGACGCCGAGCGCGTCGGCGGTGAGCTGCACGACGGTCGTCTCGATGCTGTTCCCGGTCGAGCCGCCGGCGATGTACACGTTGACCGTGCCCGACGGCTCGATGCGGATCGTCGCCGCCTCGGTCCCGTAGTAGCCGTAGCCGGGCGTCGACGGCTCGACGTAGGTCGACACGCCGACGCCGAGGTAGCGGCCGGCTCGCGCGGGCCTCGGCCTGCTCGGCGCGGAACGCCTCGTAGTCGAGCATCGCGAGCGCCTGCTCGAACGTCTCGAGCGGCGAGATGCTGTCGTACGGTCATGCCGTTCGGGTTCGTGTACGGGAGCTCGTCGCCGGCGCAGCAGGTTGCGGCGGCGCAGCTCGACCGGGTCGATGCCCATCCGGCGCGCCGCGATGTCGAGCAGCACCTCGCGGGCCAGCGTCTCGAACTGCCACGGCCCGCGGTACGCGCGTGCGCCCGACGGTGTTCGTGTAGACGGCCTTGGTCGCGAAGCCGCCGCGCGGCACGCGGTACGGGCCCGGGGAACAGCATGCCGACCGCGGCCGCGGTGCTCGACCGGCCACGGCGTGGGGTAGGCGCCGCAGTCGGACACGAAGTCGATGTGCGCGGCCTGGATCGCGCCGTCGGCGTCGAACGCCATCGTCACGTCGCCGTGCTCGTGGCGCGACTTGCCCGCGGCGAGCAGGTTCTCGCGCCGGTCCTCGACCCACTTCAGCGGCGCGCCGACCTTCGGCGCCGCGAGCATCAGGCACATCTCGTCGCGCTGGACCATGACCTTCTGGCCGAAGCCGCCGCCGGTGTCGCGCATGACGACGCGGATGCGGTGCTCGGGCATCCCGAGCAGGCGCGAGCAGAACAGCCGCACCTCGTGCGGCGACTGCGTCGCCGCGTAGATCGTCAGCTCGCCGGTCGCGCGGCGCGTAGTCGACGACGAGGCCGCGGCCCTCCATCGGCACCGCGGCGTAGCGCCTGCTGGTAGATCGTCTCGCTCACGACGTGGGCGGCCGACGCGAACACGTCGTCGAGCGCCGACGCGGGCAGGCCGTCGATCTCGCCGATGACGTTGGAGCCGTGGCTCTCGTGGACGAGCGCGTCGGCGTCGCTCGGCCGTCGGCGTAGTCGACGACGGCCGGGCAGCGGCTCGTAGTCGACCTCGACCAGCTCGGCCGCGTCCTCGGCGAGGTAGCGGCTGTCGGCGACGACGAGCGCGACCGGGTCGCCGACGAAGCGCGACCTCGCCCTCGGCGAGCGGCGGGCGCGGCGTCTCGGGGCTCGCCGGGCCGATCGACGTGTGCCACTGCTCCTTGACGTCCGGGTTCAGGTCGGCGGCGGTGAACACGAAGCGCACGCCCGGGCGCGCCAGCGCCGCCGAGGTGTCGATGCCGCGGATCGCGGCCCGGGCGAAGGGGCTGCGCACGAAGCACGCGTGCAGCATCCCGGGCAGCGACGATGTCGTCGACGTAGGTGCCCCGGCCCGGTGAGCAGCCGGGCGTCCTCGACGCGGTGGACGCGGGCGCCGACGTACCGCGCGGCGCCGCTGGCGGTCGGTGTCGGTCATCGCGGCTCGCCGTCGCGATCGCCGGCGCGCCGCCTGGCGCACCGCGCTGGACGATGCCCTGGTAGCCGGTGCAGCGGCAGAGGTTGCCCGACAGCGCCTCGCGGATCTCGTCGTCGGTCGGGTCGGGGTTGTCGCGCAGGAACGCGGTCACCGAGACGACGAAGCCGGGGGTGCAGAAGCCGCACTGCAGCCCGTGGCAGTCGCGGAACGCCGCCTGCACCGTCGAGAGCTCGCCGTCGGGCGAGCGCGATGCCCTCGATCGTGGTGACCTCGGCGCCGTCGGCCTGCACCGCGAACACCAGGCACGAGCGCACCGCCGCGCCGTCGACGAGCACCGTGCACGCGCCGCACACGCCGTGCTCGCAGCCGAGGTGCGTGCCGGTGAGGCGGCACTGCTCGCGCAGGAAGTCGGCGAGCGTCACGCGCGGCTTCGACGGTCGCCGTCCGACGCTGGCCGTTGACGGTGAGCTGGACCGCGATGTCAGCCATCGAGCGCCTCCGCGGTGGCCGTCGTCCAGGCGCGCGCCACCATGGCCGCGCCGACGCGCGTGCGGTACGCGGCCGAGCCGTGCAGGTCGGCGGGCACCGACGCCGAGGCCGGCCATCGCGAGGCGACCGACCTCGTCGGGCTCGACGTCGGCGATCGGACGCGCCGGCGAGCTCGGCCTCGGCGGCGTCGGCCCGCATCGGGTGTCGACCCGAGGCCGATGAGGCCGATGGCGCAGCGCCGGATCCGGTCGTCGTCGTCGAGCTCGACGCCGACGGCGGCGCCGGCGATCGCGAAGTCGCCGTGGCGGCGGGCGAACTCCTCGACGGCGAAGCCGCACCGCCCGCCCCAGATCGGGAACGACACGCCGACGAGGAGCTCGTCGGGTCCGATGGTCGGTGCTCCACAGGCCGTCGAAGAAGTCGCGCGCCGCGATCGTGCGGCGGCCCTCGGCGCGAGGCGACCTCGATGTCGGCGTCGAGCGCCAGCGCGACGGCCGGGTACTCGGCGGCCGGGTCGGCGTGGGCGATCGATCCGCCGAGCGTGCCGCGGTTGCGGATCTGGAAGTGACCGATGAACGGCGTCGCCTTGGCGAGCAGCGGCACCGTCGACGCGACCTCGGCGCTCGCCTCGACGCGCGCCTGGGTGGTCCCGGCGCCGATCCACGAGCGCGTCGCCGTCGACGCTCGATGCCCTGCAGCTCGGCGATGCGGCCGATGTCGACGAGGTGGTCGAACACGGCGAGCCGCAGCGCCAGCATCGGGACGAGGCTCTGACCGCCGGCGAGCACCTTCGCGCTCGTCGCCGAGCTCGGCGAGGAGCTGCGCGGCGTCGGCGACCGTGTCCGGTGCGTGGTACTCGAACGGCGCGGGCTTCACCGGCGATCAATCGGCTCGTTGCCTCGCTCGCGGAGGGCGCCGTCCCTCCCGGACGGCGTCCTCGACCAGCCCGATGACCCAGGTGATGCCGCGGATCGCATCCTCGCGGTCGAGCTCCCAGTCGACGCACCAGCCGCTCGTACGACGCGACGGCCCAGAGCACGTCGAACATCGCCGCCGCCAGCGTGCGGTCTTCAGCCGGCCATCCGCGTCGCACACTCCGCCACGGCAGCGAGCAGCGCCTCCCGCTGGCGCTGGTTCGCGTCGGTGAGCGTCGGGTCAGCGGCGGCCGCGGCTCGAGCGGGTACGAGCGCCACGTACTGGAAGATCCGCGCCGTGACGTCGGCGATGTCCTCGAGGCGCAGTCTGCGTCGAGGTCGATGCCGGCCTCGCTCTCGAGGCGGTGCATGACCGCGTCGCGCAGCTCGCGCTCGTTGGCGAAGTGGCGGTAGACGGTCCGCTCGTTCACGCCGCGCCCGCTCGGCGACGGCGCGCACGGTGAGCGCGCGCCAGTCACGGATCGACAAGCGATGCAGCATCTCCACACCCGCCGCGACGATCCGCTCGCGCGTCTCGCGCCGCGCGCTGCACGGCGCAGCGGGCTGTCGTAGCGCCGACGCGCGGATGCCGGCCGCGTCGCCGTCACGGGACGACCACCGGCAGCGTCTCCCAGCCCCGGACCGTCGAGGTCGGCGCGAGCTTGGCGCCGTCGAGTCGACGTCCCACTCGGGGAACCGCGTCGAGCACCTCGTCGAGCGCGACGCGACCCTCGAGGCGGGCGAGCGCGGCGCCCAGGCAGAAGTGGATGCCGTAGCCGAAGGTGAGGTGCTGGCCGATGTCTGCGGTGGATGTCGAAGCGGTCGCCGTCGGGGTAGCGGCGGTCGTCGCGGTTGGCGGCGCCGACGAGGAACAGCATGGCGCTGCCTGCGGGCACTGTCTGCCGTGCAGCTCGACGTCGTGCGGCGCGTAGCGGCCGACGTGGGGCGCCGGCGGCTCGTAGCGCAGCAGCTCCTCGATGGCGTTCGGGATGAGCGACGGTCCTCGACCAGCTCGCGGCGCTGGTCGGGGTGCTCGGCCAGCACCTTGCCGGCCCAGCCGATGAGCCGCGTGGTGGTCTCGTTGCCGGCGCCGGCGACGACGGTGACGTAGGTGAGGATCTCGTCGCGGCGTGAGGCGCCGGATCGTGCCGGTCTCGTCCTCGAACTCGGCCTGGAGCAGCTCGGTCATGATGTCGTCGGACGGGTGCTCGGCGCGCCAGTCGATGTACTCGGCGAACATCTCGGCGCCGATCTCGAAGCTCCCCGGACACTTGCATCGGCTGCCCGGCTCGGTGCGCAGGCTGGCGTCGGTCCGGTCGCGGATCGACTCCTGGTCCTCCTCCGGGATGCCGAGCAGCATGCCGATCACGCGCATCGGCATCTGCGCGCCGAGGTCGGCGACGAAGTCGAAGCCGCCCGCGCCGACGAGCGGGTCGAGGCTGGCGGCGCAGAAGCTCGCGGATCTTCGGCTCGAGGGCGGCGACCTTCCTCGGCGTGAACACCCGCGACAGGAGGCTGCGGTGGATCGTGTGCGTCGGCGGGTCCTCGAAGATCAGCGTCCCGGGCGGCATCTCGATGCTCGCCTTGATGAGCTCGAGGATGCCGCCGCGTCCGGAGATGAACGTGTCGCGCGTCCTTGAGGCCACGCTCGACGTCCTCGAAGCGGCTGACGGCGTAGAAGTCGTACCGCTCGTTGTAGTAGAGCGGCGCTTCCTCGCGCAGCCGCCGGAACACCGGGTACGGGTCGGCGTCGATGTCGACGTCGTACGGGTCGTAGTAGACCCCGCTGTCGACCACTCTCGATCTCGCTTCGTCCGGATTCATACGAGCTGGACGCTTCGACCACCGTCGACCGGGATGATCGCGCCGGTGACGAACGATGCCCGGTCCGAGACGAGGAACGCGGCCACCTCAGCGACTTCGTGCGGTTGCCCGAGCGCGCTTGAGCGGCGTTCCTTCGGCAGCGCCCGGGTACTGCTCGAGCGTCGCGCCCATGATCTCGGTCTGGATGAACCGGGGCAGACGCAGTTCACCCGGATGCCCTTGCCTGCCGTACTCGAGCGCCGCCGACTTCGTGAGCGAGATCACGCCCGCCTTGGCCGCGCCGTACACGCTCGTCGCGATCGACGACGTTGAGCCCGCCGATCGACGACCAGTTGACGATCGCGCCGCCGTTGCCCCCGGCGAGCATGGCACGGATGCCGTGCTTCATCCCGAGGAGCACGCCGCGCAGGTCGACGTCCATCGTGCGCTCGTAGTGCTCCTTGGTCACGTCGGTGAGCATGACGCCCTCGGCGATGCCGGCCACGTTCAGGACTGCGTCGAGACGGCCGAACTCCTCGACGGCGGCGCCGATCATCGACTCGACGTCGGCCTCCTGCGTCACGTCGCAGTGCACCGGGAGAACACCCGGCGCCGACCTCGGCCGCGGTGTCCTTCTCCGCTCCGCTGATGTCGGCGGCGACGACCCTCGCGCCCTTCGCGCGACGAACACCTTCGTCGACGCCTTCGCCATTCCGGAGCCGGCGCCCGTGATCACTGCGACCTTGCCGTCCAACAGGCCCACCTGGCGACCTCGTCTCGCTCGGCACGTCGCCGCGCAGGATTCGTGCCATGACTATGGCGTCAAATCGCGATGGCCGTCAAGACGAGTGTCGGGTCAGCCGATCGGCGGACTCCCTCCCTCGCGCTGCGTAACGTCGGATCGATCACGGCGCCTCGGAATGGGAGATTCGGCGATGAAGGCCGCAATCATCGAAGACGGCTCAGTGCATGTGCGTGACGTCCCTCTGCCCACCCCAGAGGGCGAGGAGGCCCTCGTCCGCATCGCCGCCGCCGGTGTGTGCCACTCGGATCTTCACATGGTCCGAGCGCGCGTCCTCGCGCCATGCCGATCGGACATGAGGCGATCGGGATCGTCGAGGCACTCGGGCCGGGTGCCGAGCGTTCGGTCCATGTCGGCGACCGAGTGATCCTCGGTCTTGGCGGGATGGGCGGCTACTGGTGCGGCACGTGTGAGTACTGCCTGCGGGGCCTGCCTCGCCACTGCCCAGAGAGCAAGCGAATCATCGGCACCTTCGCGGAGTACACCTCGCTGTGGGCCCCGTCTCTCGTCGCTGTCCCCGAGACGATCGCCGACCACGACGCCCCGCTCGCGTGCGGCGGCCTCACCGCGTATGGCGCAGTGAAGAAGCTGGAGGATCACGGGGTGGGGCCAGGCCAGCGCATCGCGATCATCGGCGCCGCCGGCGGCCTCGGGCACTACGCAGTGCAGATCGCCGCCTCGTTCGGCTACGACGTCATCGGAGTCGATGTCGGAGAGGACAGGCTCGAGTTCGTCCGGTCACTCGATGCGCATCATGTCTTCGACGCGAGCGAGGCAAAGGATCAGATTCGAGCGCTCGGCGGTGCCCATGCCAGCCTCGTGTTCGCCGTGAGGATGGCAGGGTTCCGGCTCGGTCTTCAGGTGCTGCGTCCCGCCGGCCTCTTCGTCGCTGTCGCGCTCCCGCCGAAGAGTGAAGGCACGTTCGACCTCGACCCGATGGAGCTCTTCATGAAGGACCCGACGATCGTCTACTCGGCCGTGGGTACCGTGCAGGACATGCGCGAGCTCGTCCGTCTCGCGGCAGCCCGCCGTGTGACCAGCCACGTGTCGCGAGTCGGTGCACTCTCAGAGCTCGGTTCGATCCTCGGCGAGCTCGAGCGCGCTGAGTACACAGGCCGCGCGGTGATCACCGACCTCGCGGCTTAGAAGGGAGCCAGTCGCTTGGCCTCGATGGAGGCACGGCAGGCTATCTAACATCTGCGTCACTGCGTCGGGAGGGGTCGGCAAGGTGCGAACAGTGGTCGTCGGGGCGTCGAGCGGGCTGGGGCGGTGCATCGGGATCGGGCTCGCCGAGCGAGGCGCACAGGTGGCGTTGCTCGCCCGGCGGAAGGAGCGCCTCGACGCCGCGGCTCGTCGAGGCCGGTCCGGGCGCGTCGGCGATCGCGTGCGACGTCACGGACGACGAGTCGTGCCGATCGGCGATCGACGAGGCGGCACGCAGTCTGGGTGGCATCGACGCCCTCGTGTACACGCCGGCGATCGGCCCCCTCGCCCGGCTCGTCGACGTGGACGGCGAGACGTGGCGGCGGGTGTTCGACACGAACGTCACCGGCGCGGCGCGCATCACCGCGGCCGCGGTCCCGCACCTCGAAGCAACCGCCGGCACCGCGGCGTTCCTGTCGTCCGTCAGCGCGTCGCTCACGCCGCCGTGGCCCGGGCTCGGCGCGTACATCGTGAGCAAGGCGGCGCTCGACAAGCTCGTGGAGGCGTGGCGGGCGGAGCATCCGGGCATCGGCTTCACGCGGCTCGTCGTCGGCGACTGCGGGGGCGGCGAGGGTGACTCGCGGACGGAGTTCGCCGAAGGATGGGACGCGGAGCTCGCCGGAGAGCTCGCGACCGGCTGGGTCGAACGCGGTCTCCTGAGTGGCTCGCTGATCGCCGTCGACCAGCTGGTCTCGGTGGTCGACGCGGTGCTGCGCGGTGGCGCCAGCCTGTCGATGCCGTCCGTGACCGTCGCGCCCCGCCCGGACATCAAGGAGCACGAATGAGCGTGACGACAGCACCGGTCGAGTTCGATCCGTTCTCGGAGGAGTTCTTCAACGATCCGTACGACCTGTACCGGCGCCTCCGCGACGAGGCCCCCGTCTATTTCAGCGAGCAGTACGGGTTCTACGCGCTGTCGCGGTTCGCCGACGTCCTGGCCGCGCACCGGGACTGGGAGGGGTTCTCGAGCGCGCACGGCATCGAGCTCTTCCTGCTCTCGAAGGACCCCGAGGAGATCGCCAGCTACCGGAACATCATCATGATGGATCCTCCGGAGCACGATCGGTTCCGGTCACTCGTCAGCCGCGTGTTCACACCGCGTGCCGTCACCGCGCTCGAACCGATGATCCACGAGGTCGTCCGCAGCTTCCTCGACTCGCTGAACGACGCGCCCGAGTTCGACGCCGTCGCCGACTTCGCCGCCCCCTTCCCCGTCGAGGTGATCTCGCGCATGCTCGGCGTTCCCGAGGAAGACCGTCAAGGGATCCGTCACCGCATCGACCTCGGCCTCCATCGTGAGCCGGGACAGACCGAGCCGAGCGCGGAGAACATGCAAGCGATCCTCGAGAACGGCATCTACTTCCACGAGCTCACGGTGGAGAAGCGCAAGAACCCGGGCGACGACATGCTCTCCCGCCTGACCCAGGTCACGGTCGACCGCGGCGACGGCACGGAAACGGGTCTCGACGACGCCGAGATCACCGGCTTCGCCTCGCTCCTCGGCGGGGCGGGCGCGGAGACGGTCACGAAGCTCGTCGGCAACGCCGTGGTGCTGTTCTGGCAACACCCGGACCAGTGGCAGAGGCTCGTCGCCGACCACGAGAAGATCCCACGGGCGGTCGACGAGATCCTCCGGTACTGGCCGCCGTCGCAGTACCAGGGGCGGTTCTGCGTGGAGGAGCGGGAGCTCGAGAGCGGGACCGTGCCTGCCGGCTTCCCCGTCCTTCTCATCACGGGCGCGGCGACGCGCGACCCGCGCGCGTTCGAGCGCCCCGACGAGTTCGACATCGAACGGCAACCGGGCATCACCATCGGGTTCGGCCACGGCGTGCACAGCTGCCTCGGCGCCGCGCTGGCGCGCATGGAGAGCCGGATCGCGATCGAGGAGCTCGCCGACGCGGTGGCAGCGGCTCGAGGTCGACGAAGCGGGGCTGCGCAGGGTGCGGATGGCGAATGTCGCCGGCTACTCGAACGTGCCGGTTCGGGCGGTTCGCTAGACGTCAGTCGCTCACGAGCGGTAGCCGGTGCTCTCGGCGAGCTCAGCCGCGCCCTTCATGAGGTCGAGCACGATGGGACCGAACGCTTGGAGCTTCTCGTCGTCGCCGGCGCGCTGGTAGCCCTGCTCGAGGACGACGGCGAGCTTCCACTTGGCGAGAACCACGTAGTAGTCGATGTCGTCGACTTGTCGTCCCGACACCTCGGCGTAGCGCTCGAGGACCTGCTCACGCGACGGCATACCGGTGTGGTCGACGTAACTCAGCTCGCCCGCTTCGGGAGCGTCCATGTTGTCGGGCCAGCCTTGGACCACCCAGCCGAGGTCGAGCTTCGGGTCGCCGACGGTGCCCATCTCCCAGTCGACGATCGCGGCGAGCCGAGCCGGCGCACCGTGGTGGTACATCACGTTGGCGAACTGGTAGTCGCCGTGCATGATGCCGGGGACGTAGTCGAGCGGCCGGTGCTCGCGCAGCCACGCGGCGGCGACGTCGAACCCCGGCAGCTCGCGGCCCTTGATCCGCTCGAGGAAGGCGGTCCAACGGTCGACCTGGCGTTCGTGGAAGCCGTCGGGACGGCCGAGGCCCTCGAGGCCCTTGGCGCGCCAGTCCACCTTCGACAACAGGGCGATTCCCTCGACCAGCTGGAATGCGAGCCCGGCGCGGGCGTCGAGGTCGGTGTCGAACGGAGGGGGCCAGCCGCTTCTCTCGTCCATTGGTGACCAGCCGTCGACGAGGCCCATCAGGTAGAAGGTCCGGCCCAGCACCGACGCGTCGTCGCACATGGCCACCGCCGGCGTGTGCGGCACGTCGGTGCCGTCGAGCGCCTCGATGATCCGCCACTCGCGCAGAATGCCCTCGTCCCGGTTCGCCGGCGCGGTGGGCGGCGGGATCCGGATGACGCAGCGCTCGTCGCCGCGGCGGATCTCGTAGATCTCGTTCTGCGATCCACCCGAGAGGAACGTGGGCTCGATCGGCTCGCCCTTGCCGGGCAGGCCGTTGTCGTCCATCCAGGCCGCGAGGCGGTCGAAGTCGATCACAGGTTCCCCACTTCGTGCTCGAGATGCTCGGCGGGCTCGGCGTGAGCAGCCTCGCGCAGCTTCGGAAGGTCCTGCGTTACGTGCCGGGCAACTCCTTCGCTAACCCGACGGCCTCGGGGTTGGCGGGAATCGACGTGAGATCCGCCGGGAAGCACAAGAACGGCTTGCCGGACTGCCCGAAGACGGGCTTGAACTTGCCGTTCTCGACCTTCACCCACGCGACGCAGCTGGGAGCCGTCTGGTGGGCCTTCGTCCAGTCGACGGGGGCGATGAGTCCATCGGCGGTGTAGTCCGTCATCTGGTTGACGGCGTCGATGACCTTCTGGCGCGTGAAGTCGCATCCCGCGGCCTTCAGGCCTCTGACGAACAGATCTGCGTTCAGCCACCCGTATGACCGAGTTCTCGTTCTTGGCGCCTCCACTCTTCTTGATCCACTTCTCGTAGAGCTTCAGCCCTGCGGGCTTGGACTTGCTCTCGAACGGCGTGAAGAGTGTGAACACGTAGCTGCCCTCGGCGACGTCGGCGTTCTTCGCGATGCGCTCCTGGTTGTATGCGTTCGGCAGGATCATCGGGGCGTTGAGGCCCTGCTTCTTCATCTCGCGGGCGAGGGTGAACGCGCCGTTCGCGTCGACGGACGGGATCACCAGGTTGACCTTCTCGTCTTTCATCTTGGAGACCTGGACGCTGTAGTCCACCGCGCCGAACGAGAGGCTCGTGTCCTTGAACACGACCTTCCCCGCCTTCGGGAACTTCTGGAAGGTGGCATCGATGGCGTCGGCAGATCCCGAGGACTGGGGCACGTTGTACGCGATCAGGCCGACGCGCTTCTTGTTGAGCTTCTGCGCCAGCCAGGCGTCGGCGTAGTAGTTGGGACCCGGAGACTTGAGGTTGAGGAACGATCCGTTTTGACCGAACAGGTTGGGCGGGCCCGGGTTGACGTCCTCGGACCCCCATTCGCCGTTGATGAGCCACCCGAAGGTGGGGATCCCATTGCTGACGAGCAGATCGGCGCCCGTGAACAGGGACGTCGTCATGGGCAGCGCGGCGAACACGTTGTCGTCGAGCAGCCCCTGAACCTCTTGCCGGTTGTTGGCGAGAGAGTCGTCGCGCTTCGAAGAGAGGACGAGCTTGCGGCCGCAGACGCCCTTGTCCTTCGACGCGTTGATGTAGTCGAAGTACGCCTGCGTGCCGTCGAAGGCGGGACCCCCGGGATTGTTGCCGGTCGGGTCGTTCGACACGGTCCCGACTCCGCCGACGCGGATCTCGGAGTCGGTGACACCCGGCTGGTTGACCGGCGGGTTCTGCTGCGCGCCCGCGGCGGAGACGCCGATGACGCCGACGAGCGAGATCGACCGCGAGCAGCGCCACCCAACGCCCGGCGCGCACCCGAGAACGTGACATTCGCACTCCCCCCATGACGACCCCCCAGGCCGGCCGCACCGACCTGCCTCGCTCCGTCATTTTGCGGCGCCATATATAACACCCGCGTCGCCCATGTGCCAGGCACCCTCGTAGACGTGGGCTACTCAGCCGCGGAGCCGGAGGGATGCCATTGCCGGGTGTCTAACAGGGGCGTCATACTGCCGACGAGTCATGACGACAGTGGGAATCGTGACGGGCGCGGGACGCGGGATGGGCGCGGCGTGCGCGGCGCGGCTCGTCGACATGGTCGACGTCATGGTCCTCGTCGACCGAGACGAGGGATCCGTGGCCGAAGCGGCCGACGCGGCTCACGGGCGTCGGGCGGCAAGCTGACGTCGAACCGATGGGCCTCGACGTCACCGACGGCGACGGGCTGCAACGCCTGGCCGCTCGCGTCTCGGAGCTGGGCAACCTGCACGCGGTCGTCCACGCCGCCGGCGTCTCGCCGACGATGGCGGACTGGCGCGCGGTGGTGACGGTCGACCTCGTCGGCACCGCCATGCTCGTCGACGCGCTCCTTCCTCTCGCGAGCACGGACACCGCCATCGTGTGCTTCGCGTCGATGGCGCCGCTGCTCGCGGCCGTCGACGTCGATCCGGCCGTCGATGCCGCGCTCGACGATCCCCTCGACCCACGCCTCCTCGATCGGCTGCACGCGGCGCTGGGAGCCGAGATCGAAGACTCGGGCATGGCCTACGTCTGGGCCAAGCGGGGTGTCCACCGGCTCGTGCAGCGCGAAGCGGTGCGGCTCGGCCGGCTCGGAGCTCGCATCTGCTCGGTCTCGCCCGGCATCATCGACACGCCGATGAACCGTCAGGAGGCAGCCGCTCGCGAGACCAACGACCTGCTCGTGCAGCACACGCCTCTGGGCCGAGAGGGGCGCCCCGAGGAGGTGGCGTCGGCCGTTGCGTTCCTGCTGTCCGACGAAGCGAGCTTCGTCAACGGCATCGACCTTCCCGTCGATGGTGGCGTGGTGGCCGCGATTCGAACTGCACCGGGCGGGGTGCAGTTGACGTGACGCTCTTCGGTCCCACGGGATCCCCGAGAGCCGTGGTGGTCGGCGCCGGGTTCGGCGGGATCGCGGCGGGCGTGAAGATGAAGCAGGCCGGCATCCACACGTTCACGATCTACGAGTCGTCGCTCGGCATCGGTGGGACGTGGTGGGACAACACGTACCCCGGTGCGGAGGTCGACGTGGGCTCGCACCTGTACTGCTTCTCGTTCAAGCGCCACGACTGGACCCGCACGCACGCCACGCAGCCCGAGCTGCAGAAGTACCTGGAGGAGACGGTCGACGAGTTCGGCCTCCGGCCGCACCTGCAGCTCGGTGTCGGCGTGGAGGCCGCCACATGGGACGACGACCGTCACGTCTGGAGGGTCGAGCTCGACGACGGGACCGTCGACGAGTGCGACGTGCTCCTGAGTGGAGTCGGGTTCCTGAACGTGCCCCGCTACCCCGACTGGCCCGGTCTCGACGACTTCGAGGGCCCGAAGTTCCATACCGCCCGCTGGGAGCACCAGCACGACCTGACCGGCAAGGTCGTGGCCGTGGTCGGCACCGGATCGTCGGCCACCCAGGTCGTGCCGGCGATCCAGCCGATGGTCGAGAAGCTCTACGTGTTCCAGCGCGAGCCGGGATGGATCATGCCCAAGGGCGAGCGCGACTTCACCGACGAGGAGCGCGCTGCTCTCGCCAAGCCATGGCGGAGCGCGTGGGAGCGCTGGCGGCTGAAGTACATGCTCGAGAAGACCTTGTGGCGCGGGCAGCTCTACCGTCCCGGCACCAAGCTCAACGAGGCCCGCAAGCAGTTCTGCCTCGACTACATCGCCCGCAAGTTCGCCGACCGACCCGACCTGCGCGAGGCAGTGACGCCGAAGTACCCCTATCCCGGCAAGCGGCCCGTCATTGCCAGCACCTTCTACTCCGCGCTCAAGAAGGAGAACGTCGAGCTGGTCCCCCGAGCGGTGGCGTCGGTGACCCCAACCGGCATCGTCGACGCGAACGGCGTGGAGCGAGCCGTCGACGTCATCGTCATGGCCACCGGCTTCCAGCCCGCGAACTACCTCGCCCGACTCCGGGTCGTGGGCCGCGGCGGCCGGACCCTCCAGGAGCACTGGGCCGACGAGCCGCGCGCCTACCTCGGCATCACGGTGCCGGGCTTTCCCAACTTCTTCATGCTGTACGGGCCGGGCACGAACGGTGGCGAGCTCGTGGTCATGCTCGAGAGCCAGGCGGAGTACGCCGTGCGGGCCATGAAGCGCATGATCCGGGAGCGCGTGACCGCGATCGAGGTGAAGCCCGGCTTCGAGGCGAGGTGGTACCGCTGGCTCCAGTCCAGGATGGAGGGCACGTCCTGGACCATGAGCAACAACTACTTCAAGTCCCCACCGGGAAAGATCGTGACCCAATGGCCGTACAGCAACATGGAGTACCGCGTGCTCACGAAGCTGTTCGGCCGCGTGTCGGAGACCACCAGCCGGCGCGGCGCGTAGACGTTCAGGGCCCTGTCGGCAGGACGGTCTCGGGGAGCGGGTGGCGGTACAGCGCGGCGGCGTTCTCACTGCACATGGCGCGCAGCTCCTCGACCGGGACATGGCCCCACGCCTTCTCTATGACCAGCTGCGTGTCGGGCCATGTGCTGTCACCGTGGGGATAGTCGACCTCGACCATGATGTTCTCGACACCGATGCGGTAGCGCGTGTCGATCGTCGACGGGTCGTCGAGGGTGCAGAACCAGAAGTTGCGCTCGAGCACGTCGGCGGGCCGCTCGTCCCATCCGAGCCCGTAGCTCGAGCGGTCGACGATGGAGTCGAGCCGGTCGAGCAGCATCGCGACCCAGCCGATGCCCCCTTCGCTCATCGCGATCTTGAGGCTCGGATGCTTCACCGCATAGCCCGACCACAGCCACTCGGCGCACGCGGTCAGCGCCAGCTGGCTGAACAGCGTGGCGCTGATCTGCTGGGTCGGCGCACCGGGCGGCGACTCGTGGATCCCCGAACTGCCGACGTGCAAGGAGATCACGGTGTCGGTCTCCGCGCACGCCTCGACGATCGGGTCCCAGTGGTCGCGCTCCCACAGCGAGGGCAAGCCGATCGCGTGCGGCCGTTCGGGGAGCGTCACCGACGTGAACCCGCGCTCGGCGTTGCGACGGATCTCGCCGGCGGCGGCCGCGGGGTCGGCGAGATAGGTGATCCCGAGCGGCACGATGCGGTCGGGGTATTGCTGGTACCACTCCTCGAACAACCAGTCGTTCCACGCGCGGATGCACGCCAGCCCGAGCTCACGGTCGGGAATGGCGAAGAACACGCGACCGCAGAACCCCGTGATCTGTGACGGGAAGCTCACCGACGCCCACACGCCGTTGATGTCCATGTCGCGCACGCGGGCGTCGACGTCGTAGCAGCCGGGGCGCATCTGGTCGAAGCGGAACGGCTCGAGCTTCACCGATTCCGGCCGCCGTCCGGCCACCGCGTTCATCCCCACCTGGGTGTAGCGCTCGCCCTCGAACTCCCAGACCTGATGGCCCTTGCGCGTCTCGACGATCCTGGGCGCCCGCTCCTGGAGTGCGGCGGGGAGCCGCCCTTCGAAGGTGTGCGGTGGCTCGACGACGTGGTCGTCGACCGAGATCACGGTGAACTTCACCTCGCGGGGTGCCGGCTCCGGCAGGAACAACTCGTCGGCCGCGGTCATCTGCGGCGACGGAGCTGCCGGCTCAACCACTCCTCCTGGTCACGCATGCACTGCTTCGCGACGGGAGCGTCGGGCGCGAAGTGGTGGAACCCGTGGCAGGCGCCGGGATAGACGTGCAGCTCCGCCGGTACGCCCGCCTGGTTCAGGCGGAGGGCGTAGTCGACGTCCTCGTCACGAAAGCCGTCGACGGCGCCGACCGACACGAACGCGGGCGGCAGACCCGAGAGGTCAGTGGCCCGCGCCGGTGCCGCCGTGTCCGGGACGTCGTCGCGGCCGTAGAGGTCGCCCAGGTACGACCTCCAGCCGAACGAGTTGGAGTTGCGGTTCCATACCGGGAGGCCGTCCTGTTGACTCGATTGCGTGATCTGCCGGTCGTCGAGCATCGCCGAGTCGAGCAGCTGGAACGCCACCGGCAGCTCGCCGCGGTCGCGCGCGAGCAGGGCGAGCGCCGCCGCCAGGCCCCCGCCCGCGCTCACGCCCATGACGCCGATGCATTCCGGGTCGATGCCCAGCTCGCCCGCGTGCTCGTACGTCCATCGCAATCCCTGGTAGCAGTCCAGCAGCGGCCCCGGGTAGGTCGTCTCGGGGGCCAGCCGGTACTCGACCGACACGCCGACCAGGCCGAGCTTCGGGCACAGCTTGTCGAAGAGCGGGTCGTCGGCGGCGTTGGTGCCGATCACGTAGCCGCCGCCGTGCATCGAGTACACGCAGGGCTGCGCGGTGGCGGCCCCCTTGGCGCGATGGACACGCACGCGCACTTCGGGTTCGCCGGGTACGACGTGGTCGATCCGATCGACTGCGTCCGAGAGCGGCGGCTCCGGCATGGCGCCGCGCAGCGAAGGAAGGATCTCGGCGGTTACCTCGTCGAACGGGACGACCTCGATCGCCTTGGCGATCTCGGGATCGAGCAGGTCACGCGGCGTCACGGCTGAACGATAGGTGCTTGATCGGATGCCACCCGCAGGAGCCGATCGGCCACAGCCTCGGGCTCGGTGATCATCAGGTCGTGGCCGGTGTCGATGTCCCAGAGGCGACCTTCGGCGCGCGCGTTCGCCACGAGCTCGGGATCTCGGCTGGCCAACGTCGACGTGCAGACGATGTGGTACCGCGGGATCGCCAGCATCGCCGCCTCGTTCGTGAGCTCGAGCGGTTGCTCGAAGCACCTCCAGGGATGGCCGGTCAGCCGCTCTGCCATCCACGCCATGTCGTCGGGGTCGGTCACGCCGTAGAGCAGGGCGGCGTCGGGCGACGGCAGCAGAACGGTTTCGACGCCGTCGATCACCTTGCCATCGGGGCGGACGGCTTCGATGATCGGTCCCGCCACGTCGACGAGGGACTGTCCGTTCACCGGCGTGGCGGCATCGAGGTACACGAGGCGGCCGATCCGGTCGGTGGCGCGATCGGCGACGCCGGTGATGACCATGCCTCCGTAGCTGTGGCCGACGAGGATCACGTCGCGCAGGTCCTCGTAGTGCAGCACCGCGGCGATGTCGCTGATGTGCAGGTCGAGGTCGACGTCGGCGCTGACGAGGTGCGCCCGCTCCCCGAGGCCGGTCATCGTCGGCGTGTACACGTCATGTCCCGCCGACCGGAGGATCCTCGCCACTCGTTGGTAGCACCAACCGCCGTGCGCACCGCCGTGCACCAGGACGTACGTTGCCATGGGTGCTCCTCCTTCAACGCCCGACCTCGGCGAAGCCGCACAATACGACTGGCACCGCCATCAGCTCTGACGACCGTCTCACCAGCTTGGTCGGCCCGCGTTCGGGGTGAGACGCTGGTGACCAACATCGCCACGAGCTGATAGGAACGTGACATGACCCTCTTCGACGCATTTCGGTACGACGGCAAACGCGCCCTCGTGGTCGGCGGTGCGAGCGGCATGGGCGCGGCGACGGCGGAGCTGCTCCAGGACGCGGGCGCCGAGGTCGTGGTGATGGACTTCGCCGACGTCACACTGCCGGGAGCGAAGGCCGTCCACGTCAACCTCGCCGACGCGGCGTCGATCGACGCGGCGGTCGACGAGTGCGGTGGGCAGGTCGACGCGCTCTTCTCGTGCGCCGGAGTCGCCGACGGCACGCCGGGCATCGAGAAGATCAACTTCATCGGCCACCGGCACCTGATCGACCGGCTGCTCGCCAAGCGCATGCTGCCGCGTGGATCGGCGATCGGGTTCATCTCCTCGGCCGCGGGTCTGGGTTGGGAGCCGAACCTGCCGCTGCTCAACGAGCTCCTCGACACGCCCGACTTCGACTCGGCCGCGAGCTGGGTGCAGGAGCACGGCAAGGCCGACTACATGTCGATGAAGCAGGCGATCTGCGCCTACGTCGCCCGCCAGGCGTTCCCCCTGCTCAAGGAGGGGATCCGGATCAACGCCATCTGCCCCGGTCCGACCGACACGCCGCTCGCGCAGGCCAACAAGGAGATGTGGCTCGGGTTCGGGGAGGACTACCGCGGTGAGGTCGGCGTCGAGCCTTCGACTCCGCTCGAGCAGGCCTATCCCCTGGTGTTCCTGTGCAGCGATGCCGCCGCCGCGATCACGGGCATCACGATGATCTCGGACGCCGGCTACATGAGCTCGGGCATCACGGGGTCGTTCCCCGACGCGACGGCCATCGCCAACCTGCTGCTCAACCGATAGCGACGCCGGCCGTGACGGACGAGCTCGTGCGCGATCGGCGGGGGCCCGTCCTCGTCGCCCGCCTGAACCGTCCCGACGCGCGGAACGCGCTGACCCCGGAGGTCATCCGGGGCATCGGCGCCGCGATCGTCGAAGCCGAGGGGGATCCCGAGATCCGTGCCGTCGTCCTCACCGGCACCGGCGACCGGGCCTTCTGCGCGGGCATGGACTTGCGCGCCTTCGCCGCCGGTGAGCAGACGGGCCTGAGCGACGACGAGGCCGGCCGGGGGTTCACCCGGCTGATCGAGGGTGACGCCACGGTCCCCGTCGTCGGTGCTGCCAACGGCACCGCCGTCGCCGGCGGCTTCGAGCTGCTGCTCGGATGCGACGTGATCGTCGCCTCGTCCGAAGCCGAGTTCGGGCTGCCCGAGGTGAAGCGCGGGCTGTTCCCCGCCGGGGGCGGCACGTTTCTCGGCACGAAGGTCGCGCTGGGCATCGCGTTGGAGATGACTCTCACAGGGGATGCGATCAGCGCCGAGCGCGCCTACGACCTCGGATTGGTCAACGCCGTGGTGACGCCCGACGAGGTGCTGGATACCGCCGTCGCGCTCGCGGAACGGATCGCTGCCAACGGGCCGCTCGGGGTGGCGGCGGTGAAGGAGCTCGTCCGGCTCGGCGTCTCCGACGCCGCGCGTGCCCGGGAGCGCCTGGACGAGTGGCGACGCGTGGTGTTCAGCAGTGAGGACGCCAAGGAAGGCGCCATGGCGTTCGTCGAGAAGCGCGCGCCGGTCTGGCAGGGCCGGTGAGCTGAGGTGCGCGCCGCGCTCTGCCGGTCCTACGGGCCTCCCGAGGTCGTCCAGCTCGAGACGGTTCCGTCACCGGATCTGGCCGCCGGGCAGGTACGCGTCCGAGTCGGCGCGGCGGCGGTCAACTTCCCCGACGTGTTGGTCGTCGCCAACGAGTACCAGATCGAGGTGCCGACACCGTTCATCCCCGGGAGCGAGTTCGCGGGCGTCGTCGCCGAGGTCGCCGACGGGGTGAGCGACATCGTCGTCGGCGACCGGGTCAGCGGCACCGGGCTCGTCGGCGCTTTTGCCGAGGAGGTGGTCGTCGCAGCCGGCGCCGTCACCCGCATCCCGGCCGGGATCGACGAGCGTCACGCCGCCGCGTTCGGCGTGGCCCACCGCACCGCCTACCACGTGCTCCGGACGGTCTCCGGGCTGCAGCCCGGAGACGAGCTCGTCGTCCTCGGCGCGGGCGGCGGTGTCGGTCTGGCCGCGGTCCAGCTCGGCGCGCTGCTCGGCGCCTCGGTGACGGCCGTGGCGTCGTCCCCCGAAAAGCTCGACGTCGCCGCGTCCTACGGCGCCGGCAACGTCATCGACCATCGCTCCGGTGACCTCCGGCAGAAGCTGCGGGAGGCCCTGCCCGACGGCGCCGACGTCGTCGTCGACCCGGTGGGTGGCGACCTTTCCGAGCCCGCGCTCCGCTCGCTGCACTCGGGCGGTCGCTTCGTGACCGTGGGCTACGCGTCAGGCGTGATCCCAAGGATCCCGCTGAACCTCGTGCTCCTCAAGGGCGTCCACATCATGGGCTTCGAATTCCTCGCCTTTGCCACGAACTTCGCCGACGACCTCCGTCGCAACGAGGACGAGCTGATGGAGCTCCTCGCAACACGCCGCGTTGTTCCGCACATCGGCGCCGCGTTCCCGCTCGACGAGACCGCCGCCGCGTTGCGCTACGTCGCCGACGGGCGCGCGATCGGGAAGGTGGTCGTCGACGTCGCCGCTACCGCGTGAGCGGCGAGCGTGACCGACCCGGAACCGACGGAGCGAGGTCGCGCGCGCTTGATCGAAGGCAGGTCGCAACGACCTCGTCGAAGCATTTGACCAGCGACGGCTTGGCTTCCATGAGATAGATGCGAGCGGCTGCGTCCAACCAGCTCAGGGCCATCAACGTCACCGCACGGAGCTCCAATTGCGACCGTTGCTTGCCGATTCGGTCCTCGAGTGCTGCAACCAGATTCCGCTCGAAGCCTTGGATCAAGAGCGCGATCTCCTCACCTACGAGTCCAGGGTCCGTCGCGAGCACGGTTCGAATCTGGGCGAGCAGTTGCCGGTCGTAACCCTCCTCGCACAGCTCCCGCAGCACGGCGTGCAGGCTCGCCAGCGGCGGTTCCTCCATTGGTCGCTCCCGGAGGCGTTGCACCGCGTGATCGCGCCGGACGACGAAGTGATCGAACAGGATCGCTTCCTTCGTCGCGAAGTGGCGGAACACGGTGCGACGACCCACACCAGCGGCGCCAGCGATCTGATCGATCGTCGTCTCCGCGTACCCCTGACTGACAAAGAGCTTCAGGCCGGTCTCGGCGATGCGCGTACGCGTCTCTTCGGTCTTGCGATCGCGAATCGGAGTCTCTGCCACGCGGGATCAGCGTACGGCGTTGACATGCCTGAGTTCATGGCACTAGTGTCACCAACTCACGGGCAGGCATCGCACTCTGCGGCGCGACGTCAGGGGGAACGATGCGTGTTCGCACTCGTGTTCGCGGTGTCACGCTCCCGGTGGCGGCATGCGCCTGTTCCCTGATCTTGATGCTCAATAGCGCCAGCGCGGGTGCAAGCGCCGCCAGTCCGACCGTGACTCCCGCGACCGGTGGCGGCGGGGTGGCGGTGGTTCCCGGGTTCACGCAGTTCGATCCGGCAGTCGTCGGTTACGAGCAGTCCGAGGTCTTCCTCTCGGGGATGGCGAACGCGTATCAGCCGACCGCGCCGCTCGGCACCGATGGGAAGTACAGCGTCGCGGCGACGAGCATCCGCGCCGTACACGACCCGCGCCGTCGTGATGCGACCGATCGACCCAGGCCGTTTCAACGGAACGGTCGTCGTCGAGTGGCTGAACGTCTCCGGAGGGGCCGACGCCGGCCCGGACTGGATCCTCGCCCACAACGAGCTGGTCCGCGAAGGGTTCGCCTGGGTCGGCGTTTCCGCACAGAAGGTGGGTGTGGACGCGCTCAAGTCGTCCGATCCTCTACGCGGCGATGCCGTTCGTTATGCCGGCCTGTCGCACCCGGGTGACAGCTTCTCGTACGACATCTTCTCCCAGGCGGGGCAGGCCGTTCGTGACGACCGGGACGATTCTCGGCGGCCTGACGCCCGAGCATGTCATCGCGGTCGGTGAGTCGCAGTCCGCGGGACGCCTGGTCACCTACATCGACGCCGTCCACCCGCTCGTCCACGTCTACGACGGCTTCCTCGTGCACAGCCGCGGTGCCGGAGGCGCGGCGTTGTCGCAGGCTCCGCAGCCGAGCGTGCCCGTTCCGACGCCGGCGCCCATCCGCGACGACCTCGGCGTTCCGGTGCTCGTGTTCCAGACCGAGACCGACGTCTTCAACAGCAACCTGAATGCCCGCCAGCCGGACACCGACACGTACCGGCTGTGGGAGGTCGCGGGAACTTCGCACTTCGACTTCTACGGGCTCAGCATCGGGATGACCGACATCGGCGACGGCCAGGGTGCGGTCGCGATGCTCGCGTCGATGCAGAACCCCACGAATCAGCCGAACCCCAACTTCACCTGCAACTCGCCGATCAACACCGGGCCGGCTCACTTCGTGCTCGACGCCGCCTTCTCCAGCCTCAACCGGTGGGTGGCCGAGGGCGACGTGCCGCCGGTCGCACCTCGTCTCCAGACCACCGGGGCGGGTCCTGTGGTCTTCGCCACCGATGCCAACGGCAACGTTGCGGGCGGCATCCGCACGCCCGCCGTGGATGCGCCCGTCGCCAAGCTGAGCGGTCTTCCCCAGGGGGGCAGCCAGTTCTGCTTCCTGTTCGGGACGACGGTGCCGTTCACTCCGTCCCAGCTGGCGGCGCTCTACAAGAACCACGGACAGTTCGTGTCCGCCTCGAGTCGAAGCGACGAAGTCCGCTCGCAGCCGCGGGGTTCCTCGTCGACGCGGACGCCAAGGAGATCCAATCCGCCGCCGTGCAGTCCGACATCGGGAAGTAGGACCGTTACCGCGGGCCGGCGGGCACGATCGGAGGGAGATCCGCGGTCGCGAGTATCCCCGGTGACGCGGCGCACACGTACGGAATGGCGTTCACCGGCCGGTTGGCGGTGTACGCAGGGGTGAACGACCCGAGGTCCTCGAGCGCGATCGGGAACTCGAGCTGAACGTCCAGTGGTGCATCGCCGCGCACGCGCACGCGCCAGCCCGTCGGGAGGAGATCCCACGCCGGCTCCAGGTCGGTGGTGCAGTACCAGTTCGCCGTGAACCGCACCACGTCGGCGCCGCCTCGACTGCCGGTGATCGTCGTCCGTTGCGCCGCGACTGACCCGGCGTCGATGTCGCCGGCGACGATCGAAGTGGCGTGGCGCGCCGCCGCGACCGCGCCGGCGCTCTGCCACTCCTCGACGGGGGTGCCGGCGGCTTCCATGAGCATGCCGAGCGGCGGCCCGAACTCGCCCAGGAGGTACGACGAACGGCGGGCGTCGAACGACTCGAGCGGGCGGCCGAACCCCATCAACTCGAACAGCAACGCGGGCGAGTCCCGGCGCGACAGGTTCGCGAACTCCTCGATCTCCACCAGCTCGACGCGACGCTGGAGTGAGAGCAACGCGAACGGGAGCGCATCGGTGATGAACCCGGGACTACTCCCGGTGGCGTAGATCGACGACCCGCCGCGCTCACATGCCTCGACGACGCGGGTCCTCTCGTCGCCGAGTCGAGATCCACCCGCGAACAGCTCACCGCGCGTCGTCACGACGTTCGTTCCCGACTCGAGCAGCGCGACGACGTGATCGAGATCCAGTGCACTCGGCATGTAGAGCGCACAGTCCGCCGCGAGGGCGCGGATCGCCGTTCCATCCCTGGTGGCGACGACGCCGACCGGCTCTTCTCCGCACAGCTCGCCGGCGTCGACGCCCTCCTTCGCCGCGTCGTACACCTGCACGCCGGCGAGCTCCAGCTCCGGGTGACGGATCACCTCCCGCAGCGCGCGGCGACCGATGTTGCCCGTGCCGCACTGCACGACGCGGAGTCGTGCGGAGCTCACCCTGTTCATTGCTCCCCCTGGCGATCCGCTGGTCTCGTCGCGGTAATGGCGTTACGGTGCGAGAGAATGCCATTTCCCGCCGGCGGCTGACCAAGCCGATGGACATCGCCGAGTTTCGGTCCGAGCTCACGGCGTGGCTCGATGCCCACCACGCCGAGCTCGCGCCCACCTTCTCTCCACCGGGGACGCTGGACGACCACGTCGCGCAGATGCAGCGGGTCAAGGCCCAGCTGTTCGACGCGGGATGGATGCGCTGGGGCTGGCCCGAGCGCGTCGGCGGACTCGGCGGCTCCCCCATGCTGCGTACCGAGCTCGGCGCCGCCCTCGCGGCGCGGGACCTGGCCGATCCGGGCCTCTATTCGCTCGTCGAGGTGCTCGCGCCCACCCTGATCGACTTCGCGTCGCCGGAGCTCGCCGCCGAGTTCGTCCCGCGACTGCTCTCCGGAGAAGAGGTCTGGTGCCAGGGCTTCTCGGAACCGGAAGCCGGCAGCGACCTGGGGTCACTCTCCTGTCGCGCAGTGGCCGACGGACGGGCGGAGTCGACAGCGAGCTGGGTCATCAACGGTCAGAAGGTGTGGACCAGCCTGGCGCAATACTCCGACCGCTGTGTCCTCCTGGCGCGAACCGGATCGACCGAGTCGCGCCACCGCGGCATCACCGCGTTCTTCGTCGACATGGAGAGTCCGGGAATCACCGTCGCGCCGATCGAGATGATCAACCAGGTGCCCGAGTTCGCCGAGGTGTTCTTCGACGACGTCGTGGTGCCCGCCGACCGCGTGCTCGGCGAGGTCGGCGGCGGCTGGGCCGTGGCGATGAGCATCCTCCCCTACGAGCGCTCGTCGTGCTTCTGGCAGCGCACCGCATACCTGGCTCGACGACTGCAGCTGCTCGTGGAAGCAGCGGTCGACGACGAGCGCACCGCCGGCGTCGTGGGTGAGGCGTTCCTGCAGCTGCACGAGCTCCGCGCCCGCTCGCGCGCGACCCAGCACCGGCTCGCCGGCGGCGGCACGCTGGGCGCGGAGACGTCGATCGACAAGGTGCTCGTCGCGACCACCGAGCAGACGATCTACGACGCCGCCCTCCGACTCCTGCCCGGGATCGTGGAGCTCGACGACACGCCCGCCGGCGAGGCGTGGCGCGCCGAGTACCTCTATTCGCGTGCCGCGACGATCTACGGCGGCACCGCCGAGGTGCAGCGCAACATCATCGCCCGACGGCTCCTCGAACTCGGCGACGACTGATGGAAGCGGCCGAGCGCGCGCTGCTCGAGAAGGCGGTGCGTGACACGATCGAGGGCTCGAGCTCCGCAGGCACGGATGACGCGCTCGCGCGACTCGGCTGGCCCGAGATGCTCGAGGCCGAGCCGCGCGACGCCGTCGCCGTCGTCTTCGCCGAGCTCGGTGCCACCAACGCCACCGCAACCGTTCTGGACGACGTGGTCGTGAACGCTCTCGGCGTGGAGCCCCGTTCCGATCTCGCCGCGCTCCTCCCGTCTTTCGCGTCGTGGATCCCTCCCGGCCGGCTCGACGCGGGTGTAACGCACGCCGTGGGGTTGGGCACGGCACGCGTCGCCGGTGCGACCGATCTGGTCGTCGTGTGCCGGGACGGCGCGGCGCTCCGACGCGTCATCGTCCCGATCTCAGCGGTGGAGGTCACTCCGATTCGCGGCATCGACCCGGAGGCCGGCCTGCACCTCGTCCGCGTCGAGCACGCGGCATCAGACGTCGCCGAGCTCGAGACCGAGGTCTGGGATGCGACGGTCGCCGCCGGTCGGCGCGCCGTCGCCCACCAATTGGCCGGGACGTGCCGGACGATGTTGGACCTCGCACGGACGCACGCCGTGGAGCGGATGCAGTTCGGCCGTCCGATCGCGCGGTTCCAAGCCGTGCGGCACCGTCTGGCCGAAGCGCTCGTGGCCGTCGAGGCGCTCGAGGCCACGTTGACTTCGGCGTGGGACGAGCCCGGCCCGACGACCGCTGCCCTCGCCAAGGCATCAGCCGGTCGCACGGCGCGGACCGTGGCGACGCATTGCCAACAGGTGCTGGCGGGCATCGGCTTCACCACCGACCACCCCTTCCACCGATTCCTCAAGCGCGCGCTGGCGCTGGAAGGCCTGTTCGGCTCGACGGACGGCATCGTCGTCGAGATCGGGAGGCAGCTCATGGCGGAGCGCACGGTCCCGACGCTCATCGAGCTCTGACGCGCTCGGCCGCAGCGGGCGCGCGCGTCAGCGCGCTCGTGTCAGCAGCATCGCTCCGCCCGGCACTCCCCCGCCCGTGGTGACGACCGCGACCTCGGCCCCGTCGACCTGGCGTGCGCCCCCGGCGCCGCGCAGTTGCACCACCGCCTCGTGCAGGAAGCCGAAGCCCTGGGTGCGACCGGCGGAGAGCTGCCCACCGTGGGTGTTGAGGGGCAGCGAGCCATCGAGGGCGATCTCGGTACCACCGGCGAGGAAGGCAGGCGCCTCGCCGAGGTCGCAGAAGCCGAGCGCCTCCAGCCACGACACACAGTTGAAGGTGAACCCGTCGTAGATCTCCGCCACGTCGACGTCGGCGGTCGTGAGGTCGGTGCGGCTCCAGAGGTGCGCGGCCGGCCCGAACACCAAGGGTTCGTGCGTCACGGTGCCCTGGTCCCATGACACGTGCTCCGTCACCTGCGTGCCGACGGCTTCGACGCCGACGATCGGGTTGGGGGCGTCGGCCGCGGCATCCACGGCCGACACGACCAGCGCGATCGCGCCGTCGCACGGGACGTCGCAGTCGTACAGGCCGAATGGTGTGCTGATCATTCGCGCATCGAGGTAGTCGTCCATCGTCAGCGGGTCGCGGTAGATCGCCGCCGGGTTGTGCGCTGCATTCGCGCGAGCGTTGAGCGCAATCCGTCCGAGCATCTCGCGATCGCCGCCGAACTGATGGAAGTACTGCGAGGCGTACATCGCGATCCAGTTCGCCGCCGACGCGGCACCGAATGGAATGAGCCACTGGAAGTCGCCGTCGATACGCCCCTGCGCCGGCGGCGCGAGGCGCCCCGACCGCATGAGCTCGGTCGCGGTCGATTCCCAGACCGTGCGGTAGCACAGGACGTGCCGGCACAGGCCGGACGCGACGGCCATCATCGCGGCGACGACCGCACCGCTGTGACCCGGTGTCTCCATCCCGGCGTGGTGCCAGGTCGGTCGGATATCGAGCGCGTTCGCCACCGGACCGATCCCGCCCTCGGAGATGCCGGTGGCGCCGCGCGTGGCGCCGGGCCAGGTCGTGAGCCCGTCGATGTCGGAGGCGCTGAGCCCGGCGTCGGCGATGGCGGCGAGGCAGGCGTCCGCGGTGAGCGCGAGCGGCGGGCGCATCAGCCGCCGGCCGACGTCGGACATGCCGACCCCCGTGATCGCGACGCGGTCCTCGAACCGGTCGTCGCTCGCCTTCGGGCGGACGGCGACTTCGGGCAGCGGCGCCTCCGCACTCGCGGCGGGCGCATCACCACCACCGTCGGACGTCGGTGCGAAGAGCGGCAGCCAGACGTCCTCCTGCTGCTCGAACCGGACCTGCACCCGAAGACCGACGTGCACGTCGTCGGGCTTCGCATCGACGATGTTGGTCGTGAGGCGAACACGCGGGTCGTCGTCGAGCGCCACGATCGCGACGACGTACGGCGGCGCCGGGTCCGGGAGCCACTGCTGGTGGTTGATCGTGAACCCGACGACCGTGCCGCGTCCCGAGACCGCGGCCGGCTCGAGCTCCCGGTGGTGGCACGCGGCGCACACGGACTGCGACGGATGCCAGAGGCGCGCGCACGCCGGGCACCGCTTCATGCAGAGCCGCCCCTCTCGGCCGCCGGTCCAGAAGGCCTCGGTCTCGGGCAGCACCAGGGGCAGCGGTCGCACCGTCGTCCTCCGTCGGATGGCCTGGCGGATTGCGGCGGAAACGCCGCTCTCCTACGATGCTAATGGAGTAATCGCTGCGTCGGCATCGCCGTCGCGCGCGTCTCGGGGGACGGGAGCTGTGTCGTGAGCGACTTCGACGGCGTCGACTTCTTCACGGACGAGTCCCTCGTCGCCGACCCGTACCCGTACCTCGAGTACCTGCGCGAGTCGGGACCGGTGGTCCGCGAGCCGCACCACGGCGTGGTTGCGGTCACGGGCCACGACGAGGCCGTCGCCGTGTACAACGACACCGCGGCGTTCTCGTCGTGCAACACGGTGACCGGTCCGTTCCCCGGGCTTCCGGTCGAGCCCACGGGCGACGACATCGGCGCGCTCATCGAGCAGTACCGCGACCAGCTGCCGATGTACGAGCACTTGGTGACCTTCGACCCCCCGGCGCACACCGATCATCGGGCGCTGTTGATGCGGCTGATCACGCCGAAGCGCCTCAAGGAGAACGAAGCGTTCATGTGGGAGCTCGCCGACCGCCAGCTCGACGAGCTCCTTCCCGCCGGGCGGTGCGAGTTCATCAAGGAGTACGCGCAACCCTTCGCCATGCTCGTCGTGGCCGATCTGCTCGGCGTGCCGCAGGCCGACCACGAGCTGTTCCGCGAGCGTTTGGGTGCGCAGCGCCCCGGCGACATCGCGACGACCGACGACGAGTGGTCGTCATCGAACCCGTTGGAGTTCCTCGACACTTGGTTCTCCTCCTACGTCGAGGATCGGAGACGCGCGCCGCGCGATGACGTGCTCTCCGGGCTCGCCAACGCGACCTTCCCGGACGGATCGACTCCCGACGTCCTGGATGTGGTGCGGATCGCCACCTTCCTCTTCGCGGCCGGCCAGGAGACCACGGCCCGTCTCCTCTCCAGCGCGCTCCAGCTGATCGCCGAGAACCCCGACATCCAGCAACGCCTCCGCGACGAGCGGGACCTCATTCCCAACTTCGTCGAGGAAGTGCTGCGCATGGAGAGCCCCGTGAAGAGCGACTTCCGCATGGCTCGCCGGACGACGACGCTCGGAGGCGTCGACGTGGCGGCCGGCACCACGGTGATGATGCTCAACGGGGCAGCCAACCGCGATCCGCGTCGCTTCGAGTGCCCGCACGAGTTCCAGGTCGACCGGGCCAACGCCCGGCAGCACATCGCGTTCGGCCACGGCATCCACACGTGTCCGGGGGCGCCGCTCGCCCGGGCGGAGACCCGCATCAGCCTGGAGCGGATCTTCGACCGCATGGCCGACATCCGCATCTCCGAGTCCGAGCATGGCCCCGCGTCGGCGCGTCACTACGACTACGAACCGACGTACATCCTGCGCGGCCTCAGCAACCTGCACCTCGAGTTCACACCGATCGACGACGCACCCGAGGCGGTTGGAGCGACACGGTGAGCGATTTCGACGCGATCGACTTCTTCACCGACGAGTCCCTCGTCGCCGACCCGTACCCGTACTTCGACCACCTCCGCGAGCGGCTGCCCCGTGCAGCACGAGCAGCATCACGACGTGGTGATGGTCACGGGCTACGACGAAGCGATCGCCGTCTACCACGACACTGCGAGCTTCTCGTCGTGCAACTCGGTGAGCGGACCGTTCCCCGGCTTCCCGGTGCCGCTCGAGGGTGACGACGTCAGCGCCCTCATCGAGCAGCACCGCGACGAACTGCCGATGAGCGACCAACTCCCGACGTTCGATCCGCCGAAGCACACGGATCACCGCGCCCTGCTGATGCGGCTGATCACGCCGAAGCGCCTCAAGGAGAACGAGGCGTTCATGTGGCGGCTCGCCGACCGGCAGATCGACGAGTTCATCGCTCGAGGGCCGAGTGCGAGTTCATCACCGAGTTCGCCGCCCCGTTCGCCCTGTCGTGATCGCCGATCTCCTCGGCGTCCCCGAAGAGGACCACGCGAGTTCCGTGAAGCGCATCCAGGGCGCCGGCCGTCCGGATCAAGCGCCGTCGGGAGCACGGACGCGTCAAAGCGATGACGCACAACCCGCTGGAGTTCCTGTACCAGAGCTTCACCGACGTACGTCGAGGATCGCCGGCGCGAACCGCGCGACGACGTGCTCACCGGCCTCGCCACCGCGACGTTCCCGGACGGGTCGACGCCGCGAGGTGGCCGACGTCGTGCGGATCGCAGCCAATCTGTTCGCAGCCGGACAGGAGACGACAGTCCGCCTCTTGGGTGCCGCGCTCCAGCTGATCGGCGACCATCCCGACCTGCAGCGCCTGCTCCGGGACGAACGCGACCAGCATCCCGAACTTCATCGAGGAGACGCTGCGGATCGAGAGCCCGGTCAAGGGCGACTTCCGGCTCTCACGCGTCCCGACGACGGTTGGTGGCGTCGACATCCCCGCGGGGACGACCGTGATGGTGCTCAACGGCGCCGCGAACCGCGACCCACGCCACTTCGACGATCCCGCCGAGTTCGACGTCGACCGCACGAATGCGCGCCAGCATCTCGCGTTCGGACACGGCGCCCACACGTGCCCGGGCGCACCGCTCGCCCGCGCCGAGGCCCGCGTCAGCATCGAGCGCCTCCTCGACCGCATGGCGGACATCACGGTCTCCGCGTCCGAGCACGGTCCCTCGGGTGCCCGGCGCTACGAGTACGTACCGACCTTCATCCTCCGCGGGCTGCGCGCGCTCAATCTGGAGTTCACATCCGTTGCCTAGGTCGGCTGCGCTCGCCGTGGCCGGGACAATCGCGCTGCTGATGGCGGCGGTCGGCGGCTCGAGCACTTCCGCGGGGGCCGGCGAGACGACGCGGCCGCGCCCGGCCGGACCGTCCGCCGCCTTCTCGGACATTTCCGGCGGCAACGGTGTCTTCCTCGGCGACCCGATCCCCGTGAACCTCGAGCGCGCCGGCTACGTCGAACACGAGTACGCCGCATCGGGAACGGCGACGTCGTACACGGCAACCAGCCCGCTCGCCGAGGACGGCCGCTGGTCGTTCGCGCCGGACGGTACTGCGCCGTACCGGACACGCGTCCTCGTGCGGCGCCCGAGCGACCGGGCGCGTTTCAGCGGCACGGTCGTCGTCGAGTGGCTGAACGTCAGCGGCGGCGTCGATGCCGACCCTGAATGGTCGACCACCCACGAAGAGATCCTGCGGCGCGGCGATGCATGGGTCGGCGTTTCTGCGCAGCGGATCGGCGTGGAGGGCGGGCCGGTGTTGGTGAGGGTCGACGTCCCCGGCTCGGAGGCCGCCGGACTCGGCCTGAAGGCGATCGATCCCGCCCGCTACGGGTCGCTCGAGCAGCCCGGGGACGGCTTTTCGTTCGACATCTACACGCAGGTCGCCCGCGCGGTGCGCTCGGGCGCCGGCATGGCCGGGCTGCGGCCGAAGCGAGTCATCGCCGCCGGCGAATCGCAGTCCGCGTTCGCGCTCGTCACCTACTACAACGGCGTGCAGCCGCTCACGAACGCCTTCGACGGGTTCTTCGTGCACAGCCGCGGCGGAGGCGGACTGCCGCTGGTCGGTCCCGGCGAGTCCGCGGGGATCGCCAACGCGATCGGCGGGACGCCCACGACCTTCCGCACCGACCAGGACGCGCCCGTGCTCGACATCCAAACCGAGACCGACCTCACGAGCGTGCTCAACTCGTACGTGGCACGCCAACCCGACAACCGATCGGTTCCGGCTGTGGGAGGTTGCCGGCACCGCCCACGCCGACGCGCATCTGCTCGGGTCCAATGTCCAGTACATCGAGTGCGGCGTTCCGATCAACAACGGGGCGCTGCACGTCGTCGCCAAGGCCGGGCTGCGAGCGCTCACGACGTGGATCGAAACGGGCAAGGCCCCACCGAAGGCGCCGCGCATCGACGTGGCGTCGGGCCCGTCGATCCGCAGATCCAGCGCAACGCCGACGGCATCGCGCTCGGCGGCATCCGCACGCCACCCGTCGACGTGCCCGTCGCAGCGCTGTCGGGCGCGCCCGGGCCGAACCCGTCGGCGATCTGCCTGCTCCTCGGCTCGACCAATCCGATCTCCGCCGAGCGGCTCGCCCAGCTCTATCCGTCACGCGCCGTCTACAAGAAGCAATACGACCGAGCCGCCGACGCCGCGATCAAGGCAGGGTTCGTGCTTCCCGAAGACCGCGCCGCCCTGCTCGCGTTCGCCGAGCCATCAATGATCCAAGGTTGAGCTATCCGCTAACTGTCGAGAAAGCGGTCGACGTTCGCCGCGCAGCTCGGGGGTGTCGAAGGATTCCGTCTCGGACGCCATCGCGAAGTCGATGGTGGCGAGGACGGCGCGCTCGGCGTGCAGGTTCAGCACCCGCTTCGTCGCCTCCACCGCCTGCCGGGGTAGCGCCGCGATCTTCTGCGCCGCGGCAAGCGCGGCGGCCAGGACCTCGCCGTCGGGACAGACGTGGTTGGCCAGGCCGATCTCGGCCGCGCGCGCTGCGGGGATGCGTTCCCCGGTCAACGCGTACTCCTTCGCCAGGAGCAGGCTCGTATGCAATGGCCAGCTCAGCGGGCCACCGTCGGCAGCCACGAGGCCCACCGTCACGTGCGGATCGGACAGGTACGCCGACTCCGCCATGTAGACCACGTCCGAGAGCGCGATCACGCTGCAGCCGAGACCGACGGCCGGACCGTTCACCGCAGCCACCACCGGAACCCGGCACCGGATCATGTTGAGCACGAGCTCCCGGCCCTCCGCGATCACGTCGCGCCGGAGGTCGCGGTCCTTGGCCATCCGGTCGAGCAGGTCGAAGTCGCCGCCGGCCGAGAACGCGCGCCCTTCGCCCGTGATGACGGCGACGCGCGCGTCGTGGTCCGCGCTCAGCTGCGGGAAGAGACGCGTGAGCCCGAAGTGGAGCTCGTCGTTCACGGCGTTGAGCTGCTCGGGGCGCATGAGGCGGACGACCCGCACCGGCCCGTCGACGTCCACTCGGATGACGCCCGGGAGGTCGTAGTCCATCGGAGCTCCTTCTTCGTAAGGGTCGGTCCGCTCAGCCCGTCGGCAGGCCGAGGATCCGCGTGGCGATGATGTTCTTCTGGATCTGCGAGGTGCCGCCCATCACGCTCTGGGCCCGGCCGTACAGGTACACCTTGAGCGCCACGTCGTCGGGGTCGACGACCGCACGCGACCCCGAGACGTCGAGCGCGGCCGCCCCCACCGCCTGCTCGACCCAGGTCATCAGCAGCTTGTCGACGGAGCCGCCCGGCCCGTGGTCGATCCCGTCCAAACGCTCGGAGAGCCGGCGGCAGACGTGCAGGCGCAACATCTCGGTCTGGACGTACGCCCAGGCAACGTCCTCACGCTGGTCGCTCCGGAAGGCCCCGGGATCGGCGCGCACGGCGCGCTCGAGCTCCTTGACCGTCTTCGCGTAGCGGGCGACGTACCCGAGCTCGCCGGGCTCCCGTTCGTGGCTGACGATCGTCATCGCGACACGCCATCCCTCCCCGGGCGCTCCGATCATGTTCTCGGCGGCGACGCGGGCGCCGTCGAACGTGACCTGTCCGAACTCGGACGTGATGCCGTTGATCATCCGCAGCGGGCGTTGCTCGATCCCGGGCTGGTCCATCGGCACCGCGAACGCCGAGAGGCCCTTGTGCTTCGGGACGTCAGGATCCGTGCGCGCGAGCAGGAAGCACCATTCGGCGACATCCGAGTAGCTGGTCCAGACCTTGTGGCCGTCGATCACGTACTCGTCGCCCTCGCGTATCGCGGTGGTGCGCAGCGACGCGAGGTCGGACCCGGCGTCCGGCTCGCTGAAACCCTGGCACCAGCGATCGCGTCCGCTGATCAGGCCGGGCAGGAACCGGTCCTTGATCGCGTCACTGCCGTGCGTCGTGATCCCCTGGACGAGATAGCCGAGACTCGGCCGCGGCGGAGCCCCGGCCGCCGCGAGCTCCTCGTCGAGGATCACGTCGAACACCGCCGGCAGGTCGTGGCCGCCGTAGCGGGTCGGCCAGCTCAACCCGAAGAAGCCGGCGTCGTAGAGCGCGGCGTGCCACTCGGCCTGGCGCGCCCAGTACGCGTCGTCGGTCGACGAGGTCGGCAAGCCGGGGTTGTTGTCGGCGAGCCAGGCACGCAGACGGGCCCGGAACTCGGCCTCGGCGGGCGAGTCACGAAAGTCCATCGACCGCCCCCAGACGCTCGCGCTCCAGGTGACGGAGCTGTTCGTCGGCGTCACCGAACCATCGTGACGAGAGCAAGGCGCGGCGCAGGTACACGTGCGCCATGCACTCCCAGGTGTTGCCGATCCCGCCGTGCACCTGGATGGCCGTCTCGCAGACGATGCGGGCGGAACGCGCGCAGTACGCCTTGGCCACCCGGCCGGCGGCGCGCGCTTCGTCGGCGTCGAGGGCGTCGACGGCCCACGCGGCGTGGAGGGCGACGCTGAGCGATCCCTCCATCAGACACACCGCTTCGGCGAGCAGGTGCTGCACCGCCTGGAAGGATCCGACGGGCACGCCGAACTGCCGGCGTTCGGCGGCGTATGCGACCGTGAGGTCGAGCACGCCCCGCATGAGCCCGACGAGGTCGGCGCTCGTGAGCGCCAGCCCGAGGGCGGTCCATGACGCCAGGTCTTCGCGCGTCAGGAGCCGCCCCTGCCCGACGACCGGGACCACGGCGGCGCCGTCTGCGATTGTGCAGATCCGCCGGGTGAGGTCGGCACCGCCGCCCGTGCCGTCGATCGCTCCGTCGTTCCGCACGAGCGCGAGTCGGAACCCGGCGCTCTCGGGTTGGAGCACGAGGAATTCGGGGGGCCGATCACTGCTGCAGTCGACGGCGTAGACGGGCGAGCTCGTCACGTCCCCGTCGACCACCGCAACGTCGACGAGACCGGGCGCGAAGGCGACGACCGCGCCGGCCAAGTCGGGCGCGCCCGCGCGCCGGGCGAGATCGGCGGCGAGCACCGGCCCCGAGAACGCGACGTCGGCCGCGGTTCCGGCGAGGGCGTCGGCCACGATCGCCGATTCGACACCGCTCGCGAGCGGCTGCCCGTCCCCGCCGTCGTCTCGCAGCTCGAGCCAGCCCGCGTCCAACACGGCCTCGGCGAGGCGCTTGGCGCGGGTCGTGTCGTCGAGCCCGGCCACCGTGGCGGGACCGAGCTCCTGCGCGAGCCGGCGGGCGGAACGCCGCAGCTCGGCCTGCTCGGGCGAGTCCCGCGTGTCCACGACTCAGACCGAGAGGATGGAGACGCCCGCGGTCCCGGGCGCGCCGTAGAGCTGCGTGTACCCCACCTTCGGCGTCCCCGGCACCTGCCGGTCGTCCGCCTGGCCGCGGAGCTGCCGCACGACCTCGTGGACCTGACGCAACCCCGACGCGCCGATCGGTTCACCGTTCGCGATGAGCCCGCCATCCGTGTTCACCGGCAGCGACCCGTCGATCTCCAGTGCGCCGTCGGCAACGAGGGCCTCCTGGTCGCCGTCGGCGCAGAAGCCGTTCTCGGCCAGGTGGATGACCTCGGCGCCGGCGTCGGTGTCCTGCAGCTGGACGACGTCGACGTCCTCCGGTCCGATGCCCGCCATCTCGAAGGCGGCTCGCGACGCGTCGACGGTCGGTCCGGGCGTCTCCTCGATCGGGAGCCACGGGCTGTGCACCTCGAAGGCGCCGAGACGCCGCGTCCGCACGGTGGCGGCGCGCAGGTAGATCGGCGTGTCCGTGTAACGGTGCGCGTTCTCCGCGCGGCACAGCACGACGGCGGCTGCGCCTTCGTCGGGACTGCAGAACATGTACTGCGTGAGCGGGTAGTTGAGCATCGGCGACGCGAGGATCTCCTCCTCGGAGAGTGGCTTGCGCCGGAACGCGTTCGGGTTCCGCGCCCCGTTGCGATAGTTCTTCGCCGCCACTCCGGCCAGGGTCGACGGTGAGATGCCGTGATCGTGCATGTACTTGTTGATCTTCATCCCGAAGAACTTCGTGGTGACGAAGTGGCCGAGCTCGCCGTACCACGACGGGCAGGCGTACTGACGCGGATCGGCGCTGAAGGCGCCGGGCAGGTGCTTGTCCATGCCGACCGCGACGCCGAGGTCGTGCTCGCCGAGGCGGATCGTGTTCGCGGCGAGCGTCAATGCGCTCGCTGCGGTCGCGCATCCGTTGTACACGTCGGTGAAGGGGATCCCGGTGAGCCCCATGAGCGCGACGACGGCATCGGGGTTGTCGACCTCGTAGCTGCCCCCGAACGCGAACTGGATGTCGCGCCACTCGACGCCGGCGTCGGCCAGGGCCCGGCGGATCGCGACCGCGCCCATCTCGATGCCGGACACGCCGGCGAAGCGGCCGAAGGGGTGCAGGCCGACGCCCACGATGGCCACGTCCATTGCAATGTCCTCCTTGTGGCTCTTCTCGTTGCGCCGCGTGCTCAGCCGGCCGGCCGGAACGCGAACGTCATGACCTCGTTGCCCTCGTCGTCGGTGCGGAACGGCACCACCACGAGCTCCATCTCCATGCCCGCCGCCAGCTCGTCGGGATCGGCCTCGGTGAGCCGCGTCTCCACCTTCACCTCACCGGGGAGCTCCACGTATCCGACGCCGTAGGCCTCGAACGCGTCGCCCGTCGGTCCCGCGTAGGGCGGGGACGGCGGCGGGAAGTTCTGCGTCGTCCACGCCCAGAGCCGGCCGCGCCGCGCGAGCAGCTGCTCCTCCATGGCGGTGGCCGCGCAGCGCGGGCACGAGTCCTGTGCCGGGAAGGTCACGATCCCGCACGCCGTGCACCGGCTCCCGATCAGCTGCGGCTCCTCGGCCGGCCACGTGAAGATGCCTTCCGCCACCGGCGTCCGCGCCATCAGCTCCTCCGTTCGTGGGTCGTCACGACGGCACCGCTCGGGCCCGGAGCTCGTCCTTGACGACCTTCCCCGTGGCGTTCACGGGGAGGGCCTCGACGATCTCCACGAACCGCGGCACCTTGAAGTTGGCCATCTCGCCTCGTGCCCACTCCATGAGCTCGGCCGGCTCGAGCGGAGCGCCCGAGTCGACGACGACGAACGCCATCCCCACCTCGCCGAGGCGCTCGTCGGGCACGCCGATCACGGCGGCCTGCGTCACCCGCGGGTGGCGGAGCAAGAGGTTCTCGATCTCTGCCGGGTACGCGTTGAACCCGCCGACGATGAACATGTCCTTGATGCGACCGACGATACGCAGGTACCCGTCGTCGTCGAACACGCCGAGGTCGCCGGTGTGGAGCCAGCCGTCGACGTCGATCGCGGCCGCGGTCGCCTCCGCATCGTCGAGGTACTTCCGCATCACGGTCTCGCCGCGTACGACGACCTCACCCGGCTCGCCCGGATCGGTGGTGCCACCGGCGTCGTCGACCGTTCGAACCTCGAAACCCGGCCACGGCGACGCCGACTGTGGTCGCGATGTGCTCGAAGTCGTCGTCGGGCTTGCTCCCGGTGACGGTGCCGGCCTCGGTGAGCCCGTACCCGGTGAGGATGCGCTCGAACGGGAGCTCTTCCCGGACGCGCCGGATGAGCTCGACGGGGATGTCCGCCGCGCCGGTCACCGCGAGGCGCAGGCTCGAGATGTCCCGCCGGTCACGGTCGCCGTGTTCGAGCAACGACTGGTAGATGGTCGGCGGTCCCGGCAGCACCGAGATCCGTTCGCGCTCGACGAGCTCGAGCGCGACGCCCGGGTCGAACACGGCGAGCGGGACGATGGTGGCACCGCGCATGAGCGAGGCGAGGCAACCGGCCTTGTAGCCGAAGATGTGGAAGAACGGGTTCGCGATCAGGTAGCGGTCCCCCGTTCGCAGGTCGGCCCAGTCGCACCAGTCGAGGTAGGCGCGCAGGGTCTGGCCGTGCGTCATCACCACGCCCTTCGGCTCCCCCGTCGTCCCCGACGTGAACACGACGTCGCTCGGATCGTCGGGGCCGATCGACTCGAGGCGCTCGTCGACGTCCCCGTCACGCACGGCACCACCGGCCGCGAGGAACTCGTCCCAACCCACCGACCGTCGCGCGGCACGCTTTGCCGACCGTGCCGCCCGACTGAGACGAGGACCGTGCGCTCGAGCGCGGGGAGCGGAACGCCGGCGGCGGCGAGCAGCGCCGGGTAGTCGGTGTCGAGGAAGCCGCGCACCGTGAACAGGGCGCGGGCCCCGCTGCGGGCGAGGACGAAGGCCGCTTCGGGGCCGCGGAACCGGGTGTTGACGGGGACGAGCACCCCGCCCGCCGTCGTCACGCCGAGCGCGGCGACGATCCACTCGAGTGAGTTCGGCGCCCAGACCGCGACCCGATCGCCTCGCCGGACTCCCGATGCGAGGAGCGCACGAGCCGCGTCGGTGACCATGGCCGAGAGCGCGGCGAAGTCGACGCGCCGGGTGCCGTCCACGACGGCCTCGGCGTCGCCGAAGCGCCGCGCCGCATCCCGCACCATCTCCGGAACCGACGGCCACGTGACCTCGCTGCGCACCGCGGCTCTCCCCCCTCGCCTTCCGAAAACGGAGTTAGCATTTTTCGAGAGCGGGGTTATCATAGACTGCGCTCGCCGCCGAGGGAACCCGCCGATGCTGCTCGACCACGAGTTCCACCCCTTGGCCGTGGTGGACGTCGTCGACGAGACGGCCGACACCCGGTCGTTCGTCCTCGAGATCCCCCCGGAGCTCGAGTCGACGTTCGCCTACGCCGCCGGGCAGTACTGCACGTTCCGGGCCACCATCGACGGCGAGACGGTCTCTCGCTGCTACTCGATGTCGAGCTCGCCGGACGTGGGCGAGCGCTTCACCACGGCGGTCAAGCGCGTCCCCGGTGGGCGGATGTCGAACTGGATGAACGACACGCTCGAGCCGGGCGACACCATCGACGTGATGCGCCCGGCGGGGCTCTTCGTGCTCCGTGCGACCGACGCGCCGATCGTGGCGTTCGCCGGCGGCAGCGGCATCACGCCGGTCATCTCGCTCGTCAAGAGCGCGCTCGCGACCACGGAACGGCCGATCGCTCTCGTCTACGCCAACCGCAGCGCGGACGCCGTCATCTTCTCCGAGGACCTCGAGCGCCTCCGCGCGGGGTCCGGTGGCCGGCTGACCGTCCATCACCACCACGATTCGGAACGCGGCTTCCTCGACGCCACCGACTGCGCCGCGCTCGTGGACGGCAGCACGCGACGCCGACTTCTACATCTGCGGACCGGGCCCCTATATGGACACCGTCGAAGCGGGGCTGTCGACGCTCGGTGTCGGCGCGGAGCGACGTTTCATCGAGCGCTTCGTCGTGCCTGCCGCAGAACCGGCGGCGGAGCAGGAGAGCGTCACCGAATCGCTCGTGATCCGGATCGATCGGCGCAAGCAGACGTTCCCGTACCAGGCCGGCGACACGATCCTCGAGGCCGCCCGGCGTGCCGGACTGAGCCCGCCGTTCTCGTGCGAGGCGGGTAGCTGCGCCACGTGCATGGCCCACCTCGACGAGGGATCCGTGACGATGCGCGTGAACAACGCGTTGGCGCGCGGACGAGGTCGACGAGGGCTGGGTCCTGACGTGCCAGTCGCTCCCCACGAGCCAGAAGGTCGTCGTCGACTACGACGCGTGACCCGGCTGTCGACCGGGCCGGGCGACGAGGTCGTCGGTGTGCTCGTGCAGGCGCGGCGGCGGGCGGTACTCCGCCCCCTGGCCGTCGAACCGGATCGGGCTCGCGACCAGGTGCAGCGGTCCGTCTGTGGTCTCGACGGTGACGACCATCCCGCGCGAACGCACGAGCTCGCCGTCGAGCGCGTCGCCCAGGTCGGCGACGGCGCCGACGGCGATCCCGAGCGGGCGGAGGCGTTCGGTCCACTCCTCCGCCGAAGCCTCCTTCAGCCGCGCACCGAGCGCGTCCAGCAGCTCGGCGCGGTTCTCGAACCGCGCGTGCATGGTGGCGAAGCGCGGATCGTCCGCCCACTCGGGGCGACCGATCTCCACGGTCAGCCGGCGCCAGAACTCGTCGTGGGTCACGAACAGCGCGAGGTGGCCCGACGCCGTCTCGAACAGCTGCGCCGGCACGTAGAAGTTGTGAGCACCGAGCGGCTGACGAGCGGGGACCTCTCCGCCGTTGAGATACGCCGCCGCCTTGTAATTGAGCTGCGAGAGCATCACATCGAAGAGCGAGACGTCGACCTGCCCGCCCTTGCCTTCGTGCACCTTCGCGACGAGGGCCAGCGCCGCCATGATCGCCGACGAGTTGTCGACGGCGGAGTACCCGGGGAGCGTCGGGGGCCCGTCGGGCTCACCGGTCAAGCTGGCGACGCCGACACTCGCCTGGATGACGTAGTCGAAGGCGGGCCACTCGGCCGCCGGGCCCTCGAGGCCGTACCCGGTGAGAGCGACGCACACGATCTTCGGGTTGAACCGGCGCAACGACTCGTAGTCGAGACCGAGCTTGCGGATCGTCGACGGACGCAGGTTGACGAGCAGCGCGTCGGCCGTCTCCGCCAGCGCGCCCAGCTCGGCCTGGCCCTCCTGGGTCGTGAGATCGATGTGCACGCTGCGCTTGTTGCGGTTCAGGCTCGCGAAGTACACGTTGTGCTCGCCGACGTAGTCCGACCCGACCTGCCGCGACAGGTCGCCGTCGATCGGCTCGATCTTGACCACGTCGGCGCCGAGGTCGGCCAGGAGCATGCCGGCGAAGGGCCCCGCCAGGATGTGTCCGACCTCGAGGATCCGGATGCCGGCGAGCGGGCCCGGCGACGCGTCCGACACGGGCGCGCTCAGAGCTCGGGGCAGAGCGACGCGAGGAAGCTCGAGACCCGCTCGCGTGACTCGATGCGCGCGGCCCGGTCCTCGCCGAGCGGGAGCACGCGCACCGCGAGGTCGGTGACGCCCGCGTCGCGGAAGCTGCGCAAGCGGTCGACGACCGCGGTTTCGTCGCCGGCGGCGAGCACGTCGCCGACGTCGGTGGCGTCGCCGTGCTCGAGCAGCCGCTGGTAGTTCGGCGAGTACTCGGCGTGCCCGAGCACCTGGTTGGCCCACGCTGCGCGCGTCGTCGACCTCGTCGTCGGGGCACAGCGCCACCGGGACACCCGCCACGATGCGCGGGCTCGGGCGCCCGACCTCGGCCGCGGCCTTCGTGATGCGGGGCACGCACGTGCTCGCCGATCGCCCGCTCGTCCGCCATCCAGAGGATGGTCCCCGACGCGTGCTCGCCGGCGATGCGGAGCATCACCGGCGCGAGAGCCGCCAGGAGCACCGGCGTCGGCGATGTCGGTGACGTCGAGTGGGTTGTGCACGCGGTAGCTGTCGTTCTCGACGTCGACCGGGCCGGGGCCGGCGAACGCGGCGTTGAGCACCTCGAGGTAGTCCCGCACCTGGCGGGCGGGCTTGTCGTAGGACAGCCCGAGCATGTCGTCGACGATCCAGTGGTGCGAAGGCCCGAGCCCGAGCGTGAACCGCCCTTCGCACACCGCCTGGTTCGACGAGCGCCTGCTGCGCCATCGCCACCGGGTGGCGGGTCTGGATCGGCAGCACCGCCGTCCCGAGCTCGACGCGGTCGGTCGCCCGGCCCATGAGCGCGATCGCGGTCAGCGCGTCGAAGTCGTCCGGGATCTGGGGAACCCAGATCGAGCGTGAAGCCGGCGCGCTCGGCGGCCTCGGCGTCGGCGACGAGCTCGCGCCACCTTCTGGCGCGTACCGCCCCTTCTCGGGGCCGATCATCAGCCCGATCCGCATGCACGCCCCCTGCGCGGAGTGGCGATTGCCGAATGGCAATGACGTTCTCGTTTTTCGAGAACAGTCTTGCACCGGATCTCGACCATGGTCAATACTCACGGGAAGCGCACGTTCCGAAGGGGGAGCTCATGGGTCGGGTGGCCGTCGTCACCGGCGCCGCATCCGGGATGGGGCTCGCGGTGAGCCGGCACCTCGCCGACCGCGGCCACCGGGTGGGGCTGCTCGACCTCGACGGCGACGCCGCGCGAGCGCGCCGCCGAGGACCTACGGGCGGGCGACGCGCGCGCGCTCGGCCTGCGAGGTCGACGTCACCGACCGTGCGGCGGTCGACGAAGCGCTGCGCAAGGTCCGCACCGAGCTCGGGCCCGTCGAGATCATGGTCACGAGCGCGGGCTCGACGAGTTCTGCCGCGTTCACCGACATCACCCCCGAGGCGTGGGCGCGGATCCTCGCGGTCAACCTCACGGGCACGTTCCACTGCCTGCAGGCGGCGGTCCCCGACATGCTGGCTGCGGGGTGGGGCCGCATCGTGACCATCTCGTCGTCGAGCGCGCAGTCCGGCGCGGCCAACATGGCGCACTACGTCGCGTCGAAGGGCGGCGTCATCGGCCTCACCAAGGCCCTGGCGGTCGAGCTCGCGCCCGCACGGCATCACCGTGAACACGATCCCTCCCGCGATTCATCGACACGCCGATGGCGCGCCGCGCCGAGAAGGCGGGCAACGTCCCGAGCATCGACACCATCGCCGGCGCCACGCCCGTGCGGCGAGCCGGCACGCCCGAAGACATCGCCGCCACCTGCGCGTTCCTCTGCTCCGACGACGCCGGGTACATCACCGGGCAGCAGATCGGCGTCAACGGCGGGTGGTACCTGTGACCGCGGCCGCGGGGCCTCGCCTCGCTCCCCTGCCCGTCGAGCGCTGGGACGACGACGCCCGGGCGGCGTTGCAGGCCGGGTTCGGGAAGCAGGCGACCGACCGGTTCCTCTCGCCGGGGCCGGACGCGATCCCGGTGCCCAACGCGCTCACCACGCTCATGCACCACCCCGGGCTCGCCGGGCCGTTCCTCGCGTTCAACAGCGTGCTCCTGTTCACGCCGGCGCTCGAACCGCGGCTGCGCGAGCTGATGGTGCTCCGGGTCGCGTGGCGGACGCGCTCGACCTACGAGTGGGTGCAGCACGTGCGCCTGGCGCAAGCGGTGCGGCGTCACGCACGAGGAGATCGAGGCCATCGGGCTCGGCGCCGCCGACGACGCGCCGTGGACGCCGCTCGAAGCCGACCTCCTCGCCGCGACCGACGAGCTGATCGACGGCTATCGCATCGACGACGCGACGTGGGCCCGCTTGGCCGAGCACCTCGACGAGCGCCAGCTCGTGGAGGTCGTGTTCGTCGTCGGCACGTACACGTGCCTGGCCATGGCCTTCAACAGCTTCGGGCTGCGAGCTCGACCCCGAGCTGCGAACGCTCGCGGCTCCGCCTCTCCCCGACTCGGAGGAGTAGAGAGATGGCTCGCATCGAGAAGCCGCCGGAAGGCAGCTGGACCGCGCACTACCCGGAGCTCGGCACCGGGCCGGTGTCGTACGAGGACTCGATCTCGCCCGAGTTCTACGAGCTCGAGCGCGAGGCGATCTTCAAGCGCACGTGGCTGAACGTCGGGCGGGTCGAGCAGCTGCCCCGCAAGGGGAGCTACTTCACCAAGGAGCTCGCGGTCGCGAACACGTCGATCGTCGTCGTGCGCGGCATGGACGGCGAGGTGCGCGCGTTCCACAACATCTGCCGCCACCGCGGCAACAAGCTGGTGTGGACCGACTTCCCGCGCGAGGAGACGAGCGGCAGCTGCCGCCAGTTCGTGTGCAAGTACCACGGCTGGAGGTACGAGCTCGACGGCGCCTGCACGTTCGTGCAGCAGGAGGGCGAGTTCTTCGACCTCGACAAGGCCGACTACGGGCTCGTGCCGGTGCACTGCGACGTGTGGTCGGGCTTCATCTTCGTGAACCTCGACCGACGAGCCGCGCCAGTCGCTGCGCGAGTTCCTCGGCCCGATGATCGACCGCGATCGAGGGCTACCCGTTCGACGCAGATGACGGAGCGCTTCTCGTACCGCGCCGACGTCGGCAGCAACTGGAAGCTGTTCATCGACGCCTTCCAGGAGTTCTACCACGCACCCGTGCTGCACGCGAAGCAGTCGCCCGGTCGCGGCGCGTCCCGAAGTGCAGGCCGCCGGCTTCGAGGCGCTGCACTACCAGATCGACGGCCCGCACCGGCATGGTGACGACGTACCGGCGGGCGAAGGGTGGCGGATGCCGCCCGAGATGCTGAAGCCGATGGAGACGGTGACGCGCAGCGGCCTGTTCGGTCCGTGGGACGCGCCCGACCTCGGCCCGGACCCGTTGCCCGCGGGCGTCAACCCGGCCGACCGGAAGCACGTGGGGCCTCGACTCGTTCCAGTTCTGCCCGAACTTCGTGATCCTGATCTGGGAGCGAGGCTGGTACCTCACGTACCACTACTGGCCGACGTCGCACAACACGCACGTCTTCGAAGGGAACCTCTACTTCGTCCCGCCGAAGAACGCGCGTGAGCGCCTCGCGCAGGAGATGGCCGCGGTCACGTTCAAGGAGTACGCGCTGCAGGACGGCAACACGCTCGAGGCGACGCAGACCATGCTCGAGTCACGCGTCGTGACCGCGTTCCCGCTGAACGACCAGGAGATCCTCTGCCGGCACCTGCACAAGGTGGCCGCCGACTGGGTCGACGACTACACGCGCGAACGGGTGGAGGTGGGAGCCCGATGAGCGAAGCCCTGCTGCCCGGCGAGTTCTCCGAGCTGGAGCCGTTCGCCGCGACGTGGTGCCTGCCGACCGAGCGGGAGCGGTTCGCGCAACGGATGACGAGCTCGATGGAGGAGATGCAGGCGTTCTACGACGCCTTCTTCCCGCGGGCCGAGGAAGCGATCGCAGTACTGCGACAAGTTCCCGCTCGACGACATGCCCGACGACGCGCGAGCGCTTGCTGCAGCTGCTGTACTCGCTCGTCATGGTGTCGTTCCCGGTCGAGGTCTGGCGCCAGCCGCACGTCCCCGACAGCGGCGCCGCCTACCTCGACCTCCTGATCGAACCGATCCCGTGAGCGGACATCACCGTCCTGCGGGCGGACCGGTGGGTCGACGTCGACGCCGGGCTCGTCCGGTCGCCGGCGACCGTCGTCGTGGAGGGCGATCGCATCGCAGCCGTCGGCGCCGACGACCTGCCCGCCGGCGCGACGGAGATCGACCTCGGCGACGTCACGCTGCTCCCCGGCCTGATGGACATGGAGATCAACATGCTCCTGGGCGGGCCCCACGGCGGGAACCGGCGCAGCGACGTCCAGGACGACCCGGCGTTCCGCACCTTGCGCGGAACCGTGAACTGCCGCACGACGCTGCTCGCCGGGTTTCACGACCGTCCGCAACCTCGGCCTCTTCGTGAAGACCGGCGGCTATCTGCTCGACGTCGCGCTCGCGCGGGCGATCGACAACGGCTGGATCGACGGCCCGCGCATCGTGCCGGCCGGGCACGCCATCACGCCGACCGGTGGGCACCTCGATCCGACGATGTTCGAGCGGTTCGGGCCCGACATCATGCCGCTCAGCGTCGAGGAGGGCATCGCCAACGGCGTGCCCGAGGTGCGCAAGGCCGTCCGCTACCAGATCAAGTACGGCGCCCGCCTCATCAAGATCTCCGCATCGGGCGGCGTGATGTCGCACAGCGGCCTCGCCGGCGCGCAGCAGTACTCGGACGAGGAGCTGCGCGGCGATCGTCGACGAAGCGCACCGCGCCGGCATCAAGGTCGCGGCGCACGCGCACGGCGACGCCGGCATCAGGGCGTGCATCCGCGCCGGAGTCGACTGCATCGAGCACGGCTCGCTCGCGGAGCGACGAGACGATCCAGATGATGGTCGAGAACGGCACCTTCCTCGTGCCGACCAGCTACCTCTCCGAGGGTCTCGACATGTCGAGGGCGGCGCCCGAGCTCCAGGCCAAGGCGGCCGAGGTGTTCCCGCGGGCACGGGCGATGCTCGGCAAGGCGATCGCGAGCGGCGTGAAGATCGCGTGCGGCACCGACGCGCCCGCGATCCCGCACGGCGAGAACGCCAAGGAGCTCTGGGCGATGGTCGACCGCGGCATGACGCCGATGCAGGCGCTGCAGGCGGCCACCGTGATGAGCGCCGAGCTCATCGGCGTCGACGACCGCGGGCCGGCTGGAGCCCGGGCTCCTCGCCGACATCGTCGCGGTACCGGGCGACCCGTCGGAGGACATCACGACGACGCAGGACGTGCGCTTCGTGATGAAGGGCGGGCGCGTCTACAAGGGCGCCTGAGCGGTACCCGACAGCGCCCGCATGCTGTCGACCAGCTCTTCGAGCGGCGTGCCGGTCGGATAGACGGCGGCCGCGCCGGCAGCCTCGAGGCGGGGGACGTCCCGCTTCGGGATCGTGCCGCCCACCACGAGCAGCACGTCGTCCGCCCCCGCGCTGCGCAACGCCTCCGCCGTCTTCCTCGTGAGCGCGACGTGCGCGCCGCTGAGGACGCTGAGGCCGACGATGCGCACGTCTTCCTGCATCGCGACGGCCGCGATCGCCTCGGGCCGCTGACGGATGCCCGTATAGATGACCTCGAACCCGGCGTCGCGCAGGGTCCGCGCCACGAGCTTCGCTCCCCGGTCGTGCCCGTCGAGCCCGGGCTTGGCGACGAGCACCCGGACCGGCATCAGAAGACCGCCGGCTGCCGGAACTCGCCCCACCGGTCCTTGAGCACGGCCACCATCTCCCCCACCGTGCAGTACGCCTTGGCGCAGTCCACGAGCAGGGGCATGAGGTTCTCGCTCCCGTCGGCGGCGGCGTCGAGTGCGGCGAGCGTGTCGCGCACGTCGGCCGCCGATCGTGAGCGCTTCACGTCCGCGAGCCGTTCGAGCTGGCGGATGCGGCCCTTCTCGTCCATCTCGTAGCCCTCGACCTCGGGCGGTTCCTCTTCGGTCTCGAACCGGTTCACGCCGACGACCGTCCGGTCTCCCGACGCGATCGCCGCCTGGACCCGGAAGGCCTCCTCCGAGATCAGCCGCTGCAGGTAGCCCTCTTCGACCGCCTTCACCATTCCGCCGCGGCGTTCGAGGTCGTCCATGATCTCGACGACCCGGGCCTCCATCTCGTCGGTCAGCGCCTCGACGTAGTACGAGCCGCCGAGCGGATCCGCGACGCGTGTCACGCCGGTCTCGTGCGCCAGCACCTGTTGCGTCCGCAGCGCCAGCGTCGCCGAGTCCTCGCTCGGGAGCGCGAACGGCTCGTCCCACGCGGCCGTGAACATCGACTGGACTCCCCCGAGCACGGAGGCCAAGGCCTCGTAGGCGACACGAACGACGTTGTTGTGCGCCTGCGGCGCGTAGAGCGACGCGCCGCCGGCGACGCAACCCACGCGGAACATGCACGAGCGATCGTCCTTGGCGCCGTACCGCTCCCGCACGATACGGGCCCAGCGTCGGCGCCCGGCGCGGTACTTCGCGACCTCCTCGAAGAAGTCGCCGTGGGTGTAGAAGAAGAACGACACCTGCGGCGCGAACTCGTCGATGGTCATCCGGCCGCGCGCCATCACCTCGTCGCAGTACGTCACCCCGTCCGCGAGGGTGAACGCCATCTCCTGTGCCGCGTTGGCGCCGGCGTCACGGAAGTGCGCGCCCGCCACGGAGATGGCGTTGAAGCGCGGCACTTCCTGCGCGCAGAACTCGATCGTGTCCGCGATCAGCCGCAGCGACGGGCGGGGCGGCCAGATCCACGTGCCGCGGCTCACGTACTCCTTGAGGATGTCGTTCTGGATCGTGCCGCGCAGCTTCGACCGGTCGACGCCCTGCTTCTCCCCGACCGCCACGTAGAACGCCAGCAGGATCGCCGCCGTGCCGTTGATCGTGAAGCTGGTGCTGATCGCGTCGAGCGGGATGCGGTCGAACAGGATCTCGGCGTCGGCGAGGGTGTCGAGCGCGACGCCGACCCGGCCGACCTCCTCCTCGACGTCGGGGTGGTCGGAGTCGTACCCGCACTGGGTCGGGAGGTCGAGCGCGACCGAGAGGCCGGTGCCTCCCTGGGCGAGGAGGTAGCGGTAGCGCTCGTTCGACTCCTCGGGTGTGCCGAAGCCCGAGTACTGGCGGATCGTCCACAGACGGCCCCGGTACCCGTCGGGGAAGTTGCCGCGCGTGAAGGGGAACACACCCGGCGGCGGGATCGACTCGGGCGGCGGGAGGTCGGCCGGCCCGTAGCTCGGGGCGAGAGGGATCCCGGCCTCGCTGTGCACGCCGTCGTCCACGAGCCGGAGCGTAGCGGAAATTGGATATGCAGAAAATGGGGAACGTGACGCAGGATCATGAGAGCGGTATTCTCCCTTCGTGTTCGGCAGGCCTCGGACGTGCGACTCGAGATCGATGCCGGCGTTGCGGTGGTGACCATCGACCGGCCCGAGGCCCGCAACGCCATCGGCTTCGCGACCATCGACGCGCTCGGCGCCGCGGTCGACGAGGTGGCCGACTCGGGCGCGGCAGTGCTGGTGCTGCGGGGCAGCGGCGATCGCGCGTTCGTCTCGGGCGGCGACATCAAGGAGCTGGGCTCGATCCGCACGCACGATGCGGCCGTCGCCATGGCGAGCCGGGTCCGGAGGCTGCTCGACCGCGTCGCCGCCTTCCCCGTCCCGGTGATCGCGGCGCTCAACGGGCACGCGCTCGGCGGCGGAGCGGAGGTCGCCGTCGCGGCGGACATCCGCATCGCGGCCGACGACGTCAAGATCGGCTTCAACCAGGTGGCGCTCGGGATCATGCCGGCGTGGGGCGGCGCGGAGCGGCTCGCCCAGTTGGTGGGTCGCAGTCGCGCGCTCCTGGCCATCGCGACCGGCGATGTCTACGACGCGCCGACCGCGCAGCGATTCGGCCTCGTCGACGTCGTCGTCCCGCGCGTCGATGTTCGACGACGAATGGCGGGCGCTCGCACGCCGGCTGGCGGCATCGGCTCCGGGCACGACGCGCGCCGTGAAGGCCGTCGTCGGCGCGGCAGTCCCGTCTTTCCACCCCGAGCTCGAGGCCGATGCCACCGACGCGTTCGCGCGGTTGTGGACGGGAGACGCGCACTGGGCCGCGGTCGAAGCGTTGAGCGCGAAGCGGAGAACGGGATGACGCGCGTTGTGAAGTCCGTTCTCGTGTTCGCGCGCTGGTACCCTCGTTCGAGTGAAGCAGGATTCTGATTTGGCCACCGTTGACGACGACACCGCAGCAGCACAGCCGGCCTGGCGGCAGCGTGCCGTCTCGCGCAGCCTGAACGCGGCGCGTTCACGTGCCGAGCAGCGCGTCCAGCGGTACCTGGATGCGGCCTTCGCGCTGATCGACGAGAAGGGCACCACCGACTTCACGATCCAAGAGGTCATCGACCGCTCGAAGCAGTCGCTGCGTGGCTTCTACCAGTACTTCGACGGCAAGGACGAGCTCCTCCTCGCGCTGTTCGAGGAGACCGTCCGCGAGTCGGTCGACGACTTGCAAAGCGTGAGCGAAGCCGAATCGGAACCGCTCGCACGGTTGCGCGCCTTCACCATCCGCCTGCACGAGTGGTGCGATCCGACCGAGGCCCCACGCAAGCGCGGTTCACACAACCGCCGTCCGATCTCGGAGTTCTCGGTGCAGCTGGCTGTCACGCATCCCGACCAGGTGACCGCGGCGATGGCCCCGGTCTCGACGATGTTGCTCGACCTGATCGACGCAGCCGTCGCGGCGGGGTCGATCAAGTCGTCCGACACGCGCCGCAGCGCGTCACTCATCCAGCAGACCGTGATGTACAGCTGGTTCGGCAACCGCATCGTGCAGAACTCACGGATGCGCGTCACCGCCGAGGACACCTGGGAGTTCTGCCTCCGAGGCCTTCAGGGCTGAAGCAGCCGCGTCAGACGCGGTCGAGATCCAGCATGCGGATGGCGTTGCCGCGCAGGACCTTGTATCGCTGCTCGTCCGTCAGCGCGGCGGTCATGCGCTCGGCCTCTTCACGCGCGAACGGCCACGTCGTGTCGGTGTGCGGGTAGTCCGTCTCGAAGCAGATGTTGTCCTCGCCGACCTCGGCGATGGATGCCACCCCGTGGGCGTCGTTCGTGAAGCACCCGAAGATCCGGCCCTCGGTAATAGGACGACGGACGCTCGGGGATCGTGTCCTTCGCGCCCGTCCAGTTCGAGTGGAGCTCCCAGACGTTGTCGGCGCGCTCGAGCGCGTACGGGATCCAGCCGATCTGCCCCTCGGAGTACGCCAGCTTGAGCTCGGGGAACCGGACGAGCACGCCCGAGAACAGGAAGTCGGCCAGCGACGCCATGGAGTTGTTGAACGACAGCATGATGTCGGTCGAGGGCGGGGCGTCCGGGGAGGCCGCCGGCATCTTGGACGAGGAACCGATGTGCATGCAGAGCGTCGTGCGCGTGTCCTCGCACACCGCGAACAGCGGGTCCCAGTAACCGGTGTGGATGCTGGGCAGGCCGAGGTGCGGCGGGATCTCGCTGAAGCACACGGCACGCGCACCGCGATCGGCGTTGCGTTGTACCTCGGCCGCCGCCAGCTCGACGTCCCACATCGGAACGAGGCACAGCGGGATGAGGTGGCCGTCAGAGTCGCCGCACCAATCCTCGATCATCCAGTCGTTGTAGGCGCGCACGCACTCGAGGCCGAGGTCGAGGTCATTGCCTTCCATGAACGTCTGGCCGCAGAACCGCGGGAACGTCGGGAACGCGAGTGAACCGTCGACGCCGGTGAGCGCGAGATCCTCGACGCGCGCCTTCGGCTCGTAGCATCCGGGACGCATCTCGTCGTAGGTGAGCGCGGCGATCGCAAGCTTCGTGCGGTCGAAGCGACGGACGTCGCCGTCGGGCGTGGCGTCGAGCGGGAGGGCGACGTGCCGCTTGTGGACGTAGATCAGGCGGTCCTCGTAGAGCCAGTAGTCGCCCCACGTGCCGTCGTCCGTCATCTCCTGCTTGTACGAAGCACCGCCGGTGAGCGCGAAGTCGCCCCATCGCGCCGCGCTCGACCCGTGGTCCGTGTTCGCGCATCCGTGCGGGAAGCCGCTCCTGCCACAGGTGCGGAGGTTCGACGACGTGGTCGTCGACGCTGATCATGCCCGGGAACTGCGTCACGCTTCGCCTTTCAGTCCGAGTCGGCGAGCGGATCGTGCTGCTCGCCGGAGTCGAAGCCGCCGTGCTTGCGCATGAACGTGGTCGAGCGGCGCCGGATACGCCATCCATCGGCCGTGCGCACGTACTCGTCGTTGTACCAACCCAGGCGCATGGCGTGCGTCTGCTGGTCGATGAACACGAAGTGCTGCTCGCCCGTGGCGGAGTCGCCGTCGACGTCGACGACCGGCATGTTGCCGATGAACTGCCCGCGGGGTGCGGCGGCGAGCAGGGCCGGGAAGCGCTCGAGGGTGTACGGCGTGCCGAAGGCGGTGTACACGGCGTCGGGTGTGAACACGTCGAGCCACCGGTCTTCGACGAACTGGCTCGTGTACGCCATGTACCGGGCGCAGAGCTGGTGCAGCAGCACGAGGTCGGCGACGTGTCGGCTCTCGTCGGCCATCCTCTCCCCCGCGGAAGTGGCACACTCGGTAAACGAGAATTAGATTATCACCACGGACCTCGCCGCCAAGCGGGTAGGCGCAGCAGGGGGAACGTCTCGATGACCGAGGACGTGCGGACGGAACGCAGCTTCTGCCGGATCTGCACTGCCGTCTGCGGGATCCTCGTCGACGTCGAGGGTGACGAGGTCGTACGGGTGCGCGGCGACAAGGAGCATCCGTTCTCGCACGGCTACACCTGCCCGAAGGGGCGCGCGCTCCCGCAGATGCACCACCACCCGGAGCGCTTGGAGCGACCGCAGATCAGGATCGACGACCGGCTGCAGCCGACCACGTGGGACGCGTGCCTGGACGACCTCGGGTCGCGGCTGCGGGCGATCGTCGATCGTCACGGACCGGAAGCGATCGGTGTCTTCTTCGGCAGCGGCGTGGGCATGGACGCAGCCGGCTACCGCATGGCCGAGAAGCTCTACGCCGCCATCGGCACGCCGGCGCGGTTCAGCCCGCTCACCATCGACGGCACGGCCAAGGTGCTCGTCTCTGATCTGGTGGGCGGCTTCCCGGGCCTCAACCCCCACATCGACTACGAGCACACGAAGTTGGTCGTGTACGTCGGCGTCAATCCGGTCGTGTCGCACGGCCATACGTCCGCGCTCCCCGATCCGGTGACCGCGCTCCGCGATCTTCGGACGCGAGCGGACATCTGGGTCGTCGACCCGCGGCGCACGGAGACGGCACGGTTGGCGACACAACACGTCGCGCCGCGACCGGGTACGGACTACGCGGTCTTCGCGTTCTTGGTGCGAGAGATCTTGCAGGAGGGCGCCGACCGCGAAGTGCTCGAGCACCGAACGGCCGGGGGCGACGCCTTGTCCGCGGCGGTCGCCCCGTTCACGCTCGCACACGCGGCGAGGGTCGCCGGCGTGTCCGAGGCCGTGCTGACGCAGCTCCTGGAAGCGGTGCGCCGGGCCGGGCGTGTCGCGGTCGTCACCGGAACCGGGCTCACGATGTCGGCCGGCGCCAACGTGACCCAGTGGCTCGCGTGGGTGCTGATGATCCTCACCGGTTCGATGAACCGCCCCGGCGGAGTCTGGTTCCACCCGGGGTTCTCCCATCAGTTCGAGACCTTCGAGCTTCCCGTGTCGCCTCCTGACGGCGGCTTGTTCGGGCCCGGTCCCCCCACCCGTCCCGAGTCGTCGTCCTTTCTCGGCGAGTGGCCGTGCGCCGTTCTCGCCGACGAGATCCGTGCCGGCAACATCCGTGCGGTATTGAACCTCGGCGGGCATCTCGTCACCGCGTTCCCCGACGCGAACTCGTTGGTACCGGCCCTCCGATCACTCGACGTGTTCGCCACGATCGAGATCATCGGGAACGACACGACGGCACTCTCGACCCATGTGCTCCCGACCAAGGATCAGCTGGAGCGCGCCGACGTGACGCTCTGGGATTTCCTGCTCCCGCGCGTCGCCGCCCAGCACACACCGGCGTTGATCGATCCCGTCGGCGACCGGCGTTCGACGTGGTGGGTGCTCGCCGAGCTCGGGACGAAGGCTCGGCCACGAGCTGGCCGACACCAGCGGGGAGCAGGCCACCGACGACGCCAGGCTCGCCATGCTCAGCGCCGGCGCGCGCTCCACCTTCGACGAGCTCGTCGCCGCTGGCTGGGTCGAGAAGGGCCACGAGCTCCCGGCGCGATGGGTGGACGAGCATGTCGACCGGCTCGGCGGCTGGCGGCTCGCGCCCCAGCGGCTCGTCGACCAGTTGGCGGCGCTCGACGACGAGTCCGCGCCGCTCGTGCTCGTGCCGCGACGACAGATGCGCCATCTGAACTCGCAACTGGACTTCTTGGACGAGGTCTGCGAGATCATCGTCCACCCGGACGATGCAATCGCTGCCGGCGTCGTCGACGGTCAGCCGGTGATCGTTCGCAGCGCGCAGGGCGAGCTCGTCGGGCTCGCGAAGGTGGATCCGTCCACGCGTGCCGGCGCGGTGTCCGTCCCCCACGGTCACCAGCGCGCCAACGTCAACGCGCTCACGTGCGAGAACGACATCGACCCGACGACCGGCATGGCGCACTATTCGGGCGTGCCGGTGAGCCTTCACCCGGCTCCGACGCGGCTAGGTCACGAACTCGGCCGCCCGATGGTGGAACCGCCACGCGCCGTCGTCGCGGTGGAGGGTGTCCCGGTATCGGCCCACGAGCTGGATCGCCCAGCCCGAGTCACCCTGCAAGACGAAGATCACGTCGCTGATCGCGTTGGCCTCGTCGTCGTTCCAGTCGGTGACCAAGGTGTTGACGACGAGGTGGCGCTGGGGCCGCACCGGCTTCCACTTGGAGTAGGCCTCGCGGAGGGCGTTGTGGCCTTCGTGCGTGCCCATGCCCGGGATGTCGCAGACGCCGTCGGGACAGAACGTGGCGACGACGTCGTCGGTCCGGCCGTCGTCCAGGGCCTGGGCGTACGCGGCCAGAGTGGCGCGGACGCCCTCGACGACCTCTGCGTACGTCGTCGTCGTGCTCATCAGAAGCCGATGTCGAGAATGGGCTTGTCGAACGGGTACACGTTGATCGACTGCACCGCCGGGAGCAGCTGCTCGTAGGGAAGGCCGGCGAGGAAGCCGTCGATCGTCCGCTCGAAGTTCGAGATGTGTCCCTCGAGGCCGCTGGACAGGCGCATGTACTCGAAGCCCTTCGCGTGCAGGCCCTGCTGCTGCCGCGGCAGGTTCGAGAAGTCCTGCGTGGGGATCGGCGGCCACCGCGGATCGTCGCACTCCCACACCTCGGGCGGCGTCGGCTTCACCGGTTCCTGGCCCTCGGGGAACCGCGTGAGCGACCAGATCTCCATCAGCGTCTCCTCCGGGCCCAGCGGGCGGAAGCGGTAGGAGGAGGCGCTGCTGTACATCGGCAACACGAAGTAGTGCGGGAAGCACTGGTAGAACTCCTGGTTGAGCCCTTGCGCGTCGAGCTCGTTCAGGTCGGGGGCGTCAGAGCCCCGGTCCCGGTGCCAGCTCGTCACCGCGTCGTTGAGCGTGCGGTTCCACGTGGCCATCGCCAGCGCCGGGTCGTCGGGCAGCTCGATGTCCCGCAGACCCTCGGCGATGCGCACGTCGTTCGCGTGCACCATCCCGGCCATGCCGTCACTCATCGTGCGCAGGTACTGGATGTCCGCGTCGATGAAGGCACGAGGATCGAACGACGCACCGTCGCGCAACCCGTACCTCGTGGGGATGATGAGCTCGGGATGTGTCTGCGGAACGTGGTACATCTCGACGAACGCCTCTTCGGCGAGCTTCCAGTTCACGGGAAGACGGCACGCGAACCACCGCTCGGTCCGCAACGACTCCACCTTCCACGCGTCGAGCGTGCTCGCGGCGGGCTCGATGCACGGCCGCAACGGCGGCGCGTCGTCGTCGAGGTTGATCCACGCGCACCCGCCCCACACCTCGGACCGCACCGGGACGAGGTTGATGTCGTCCGGCTGGAGGTTGTGCTCGGAGAACGTCTTTCGCCGCGGGACGGCTGCGTTCACGCCGTCGAGGCCGTAGCACCAGCCATGAAACGGGCAGGTGAACCCGTTCTCGCACGTCCCGCTTCCCTGGACGACCTTGACGCCACGGTGGCGGCAGGCGTTCTGGAACGCCCGCACCCCCATGTCGTCGGTCCGCAGCACGATGATCGACTGATCGAGGAACTCGTACTCGACGAAGTCGTGCGGCGCCGGGATCTCCTCGAGCCGGCACGCCATCTGCCAGACGCGCGGCCACAGCAGCTCGACTTCCATCTGGTAGAAGTCCGGATCGACGTAGCGCTCCTTGGGGACCCGGTCCGGGTACTCCATCGCGTGAGGCACGGGAAGCGCCGACCTCTTCCGATCCGCGATCGCCACGCAGCGCCCCTTTCCCGCTCCGGAGTGCGCTGTCGGGACCGACCGTATACTAACCGGTCGGTACAATGAACCCCTCCGGACCCGCACCCGACGAGCGCGCGCGTCGCAACGCGGCCGAGGTCGACGTCCTGGTCGTCGGCGCCGGCATCACGGGCATCTACCAGCTGTACCGCGCACGTGAAGCAGGTTTCTCTGCGCTGCTGCTCGAGGCGGGTGGTGGCGTGGGCGGTACCTGGTACTGGAACCGCTACCCCCAGGCACGGTTCGACTCGGAGAGCTACACCTACGGCTACCTGTTCTCGAAAGAGCTGTTCGAAGAGTGGGAGTGGCAAGAGCACTTCGCGCAGCAACCGGAGACCGAGCGCTACCTCAACCACGTGGTCGACCGGTTCGACCTTCGGCGCCACATGCGATTCGGCGCCAAGGTCACCTCGGCCGCGTACGACGAGTCGTCGGGGAAGTGGACCGTCGTGGTCGGCGACGGCACCGCGTTCCGGGCGCAATTCTTCATCGCCGCGACCGGCGTCCTCTCGGTGCCGTACTTCCCGGACGTGCCGGGGCGCGACGACTTTCGGGGTGAGTCGTACCACACGGGGTTGTGGCCGGCGACGCCGGTCGATTTCGCGGACAAGCGCGTCGCAGTCATCGGTACCGGATCGAGTGGCGTCCAGCTGATCCCGGCCATCGCCGGCGAGGTTGCCTCCCTGACGGTGTACCAACGCACCGCCAACTGGTGCACACCGCTCAACAACGCTCCGATCACGCCGGACGAGCAGGCGAAGCTCAGGGCTGAATTCGAAGCGATGTGCGAGACGCTGAACACATCGCCGAGCGGGTTCCTCCACGCCGCGCACGACCGCGCCACCTTCGACGACTCGAAAGAGGAGCGGTGGGCGTTCTTCGAGAAGCTGTGGAACAGCCCCGGCTTCACGAAGCTCACCGGCAACTACACCGACCTGTTGTTCAACGAGGCCGCGAACGCAGAGTGGTGCGAGTTCATCGCCGAGAAGATCCGGAGCGTCGTCGAGGACCCCGAGACGGCGGAGAAGCTGATCCCGAAGGACCAGCTCTTCGGCGAGAACCGGCCTCCGTACGTGACCGGCTACTACGAGGTGTTCAACGAGCCGAACGTCTCGCTCGTCGACCTCAAGCAGACGCCGATCGTGCGCATGACCGAGAGTGGGATCGAGACGGCCGACGGCGTGCGGGAGCTCGACATCGTGGTGTGGGCGACCGGTTTCGACTTCGGCACCGGCGCGCTCATGCGCATGGGGATCCGCGGCCGCCACGATCGCGCGCTCGTGGACGACTGGGCCGATGGTCCGAGCACGTTCCTCGGCGTCCAGACCACCGGCTTCCCGAACTTCTTCTTCCCCGGAGGGCCGCACGCCGCGGCCGGCAACAACCCCCGGTACAACGGCGACCAGGTCGACTTCATCACGGACACACTCGAGTACGTGCGCGACCACGGCTTCGACACGATCGAAGTGGATCCCGCCGCCGAAGAGGCGTGGACCAACATGGTCGACGCCGGCGCGTCAAAGACCCTCTTCGGTGGGGAGAAGAGCTACTTCTTCGGAGCCAACATCCCCGGAAAGCCCCGCCGGTACCTCCTGAACTCGGGCGGCCGGCCGAAGCTCCACGCGATGATCGCCGACCTTCGCGAGAACGACTACAAGGCATTCAGGCTGTCGAATTCGTCCCACGCCACGCGCACCACGGCGCAGAGGAGCTGAGCGATGGCGATCGATCGTCAGGAGTCCCCGTACCGACGGGGGAACCGCTATGACCGGCTGCCGATCCCGATGGTCACGGAGCACTGCATCGCCGTCGACGGAGGGGCCGTCCAGCTCGTTGTGGAGTCCCGGAGGTTGACGAACGAGATCATCGCGGCTGCCGTCCACGACGGCGTCGAACCGGAGATGGCCTTCGACGACTTCGGCGCCACGCTCCACGTCTGCGGTACGGCCGACGGTCTCGAGCACCTGCGCTTCGACTGCTTCGAGAACGAGCCGCACTACCACTACATCGAGCAGGCGAAAGCCGCGAACACCGTGGTCCGCATCGACGAGCTGGCCGTCGGCGATCCCGTCGAGTTCTCGCTCGCCTGCGTCGAGCACCACCTCCCCGACATGCTCCGTCACTGCGGTGTCGCCGACCTGGCTGACGAGGTCGCCGGCCGGCCCGACCAGGTCAGCGCGGCGATCGCCGAGGTCCGCGAGCTCATGAGGAAGGCCCGCGACCCGGTCGCGTAGATTGCGACGATGCGATTCGGCCTCGATGTAGCGCAGCAGCGGATGCCGTGGGACGAGGTGGTCAGCCGCGTCCAGTTCGCCGAGGAGCTCGGCTTCGACGGCGCCTGGGGCTTCGACCACTTCCAGCCCATGTACGGCGAAGGACCGGGCGAGACGTTCGACGGCATGACGACGCTCGCCGCGCTCACGGGCGTGACGTCGCGCATCCGGCTCGGGCTGCTCGTGGCCGGGGTGACCTACCGGCACCCTTCGGTGTTCGCCGCCCAGGCCCTCACCATCGACCACGCCTCGCACGGCCGGCTCGAGCTCTCGCTCGGCGCGGCGTGGTACGACAAGGAGCACATCGAGCTCGATATCCCGTTCCCGCCGACGCCGGCGCGCTTCGACTTGCTCGAGGACGCGCTCGAGATCGTGAACCGGCTGTTCACCGGCGACGTCGTGTCGTACGACGGGCGCGTCGTGTCGCTGCGCGACGCGCAGCTCCGTCCGTTGCCGGTGCAGCAGCCGCACCCGCCGATCTGGATCGGCGGCAGCGGTCCGCGGCGAACGCTCCCCCTCGTCGCTCGCTACGCCGACGTGTGGCACACGTGGGGGACGCCCAATTCGTTGCGCGGGACGAACGAACGGCTCGACGAGCTCGCGACCGAAGCCGGACGCGATCCCTCGTCGATCATGCGGGCAGGCTCGCTGTCGCTCGACGACCTCGACACCGCGCGCAAGCACGCGGCGAAGTGGCGGGACGCGGGCTACGGCTATCTCGTCTGCGGCTGGCCCGAACGCGGCCGGGCCCAGGTCGAAGGGTTCGCCCGCGACGTCCTGCCCGAGTTCGCCGACTGAACCACCGGCTCAGACGGTCGCGACCGGCGTCGCCGGGGAGCTCACCGCTCCGGGAAGCCGCAGCGGGGGCGCAGTGAGCAGGAATCGACTCCGGTTGTGCTCGCGCAGCCAGGTCGCGAGCTCGTGGAGATACCACAGCTCTCCGAGGGGGACGCCGAGCCGGAAGAGGCAGAGGTGGTGGATCGGGAGGAACGAGTGCCGGCTCTCGTCGCGATCCCGACCGAGCAGCCCTTCGACCGCGTAGTTGTCCGCCACCAGCGCCGAGATCTGCGACTCGGTGATCCACTCCAGCAATGACTCGTCCCGCGCGTCGAGATAGGTGCACATCGTGTGGATCTGCACGGGATCCGGGTCGCGGTTCCATTCGAGGACCTTCGTGGCGAAGCCGGTGTGCAACAGGAGCATGTCGCCCGGCTCCACGACGACGCCGTCCGCCGCCATGATCTCCTCGAGTGTGTTCCGGTCGACTCCACGCCAGTCGTGGCCCAGGTGGTGGGCCAGGTCGACGAGGACACCGCGCCCCTGCACTCCCGCGAAGGCCATGTGCTCCATGCCGAGGTGGTGCGCGAAGGAGAGGTGCTTGCCGCCGTCCCCCGCCGCGTCGGGCTGCGGCCCGACCAGGTCGACGCCGGCGCGGTACCCGTTGTAATAGACGGGCTCCTCGTTCCCGTCGCCGTCGGCATCGAACTCGGCGCCGACGTGGGCGAGCGAGTCCCATTGCGTCGAGTACTGCAGCGCGAGGGTCACGACGTCGTCGGCCCACACGTCGACGTAACGGGGATCGCCGTAGTCCCCCATCTCACTCATGTGGACGTTGTAGAAGGTGCCGGGATTGCCCTGCATGTCCTCGGTGGGCGCGAGAACCGGCGGGTGGCGCCGCTGGTTCAGCGCGGTGCCACCCGGGTAGTCGAGCGGCAGGCTCAGGCAGAAGCTGATGCCGGCCTCGACCTCGCGCACGCCCTGGAGGACCTTCTCGGGCGTGAGCAGATTGATGCGGCCGAGCTCGTCGTCCTCGCCCCAATCGCCCCACGTCGAGCCGGGCGGGCGTTGCTTCCACCGCTTCGTCACGACTCGACTCCTTCCGGTCGGGAGCGGCCCGATCCTAAGCCGCGGAACGTGCGTTGCCTGTACCGACCGGTTGGTTTAGCGTGGAAATGATGACCCGGAAGGACTTCGTCGTCTCGGGCGACGGGCACCTCCTCGAGCCGACGGATCTCTTTCGCTCTCGCCTGCCGACGCACCTGCGGGATCGCGCGGTCTGGGAGGAGGACTTCGAGATCGAGCCGCTCGTCGAGGGCGGCGCCCGGATCTTCCGGCGCTTGCACACTCCGGGATACGAGGGCTGGACGATCTCCCGGTATCGCCAGACGGGCGGCCGAATGCCGGAGGGTGACCCCGATCGGATCCTCGAGGACATGGACCTCGACGGCATCGACGTCCAGGTCATGCACCCGAACCTGTCGCTGTTCGGCCTCTACTCCGACGACCACGAGCTCTCGATGGCGCACGCCCGCGTGTACAACGACTACGTCGCCGAGCGGTTCTCGCCGTACTTCTCGCGGCTCGTGCCCACCGCTCCCGTGCCGATCACCGATGTCGACGACGCGGTCGCCGAGATCGAGCGCGTCGCCGCGGCCGGCTTCCGGGCGATCCTCCTGCCCGGCGACTCCGCCGAAGCCGTACTACTCGCGCGACTTCGACCCGATCTGGGCCGCAGCGCGGGCGAGCGGCGTGCACGTGTTCTTCCACACCCAGACCGGAGGCGTGAAGGTCGACGATCCCGCGTCGACGACGCTCAAGGTCGTCATGGAGTCCGCCGCGCAGGTCAACCAACCCATGACCGAGAAGTCGGCATCGAAGCGGATGATCACGCAGTCGATCTACGGCACGATCGTCCCCCAGCAGCTCATGTGCGAGCTGATCGGTGGCGGCGTTCCCGAGCGGTACCCCGACCTCCACTTCGCGCTCATCGAGTTCAACGCCCATTGGCTGGCGTCGCTGATGGGTGCGATGGACAAGTGCTGGGTGACGGGCATCGGCCAGGACGCCGACTGGTGGTTGGGCTACTGGGACGACGCCCGGCCCCCGACCGACCAGCCCAGCATGGCGCAGCTGTTCCGCCTGAACGAGAAGTGGCCGTACCCGCTGACGCCGAGCGAGTACGTCCGGCGCCAGTTCCACGTGCAGTTCCAGGACGATCCCGTGGCCGTCGCGTGCCGGCACCTCACCGGCGTGTCGACCATCGTGTGGGGCTCCGACTACCCGCACGCGGAAGGGACGTTCCGCGGCAGCCGGGAGCTGATCGCGAAGCAGTTCGCCGGCGTCCCCGCCGACGAGCGGGCCGCGATGCTCGGCGGAACCCTCGGCCGGCTGCTCGGGCTGGAAGTCCCGGTCCTCGCCTGAGCCCCGGACGATCTAGGAGCGTTCCCCCAACGGCACGATGCCGCGCGGCCGCGTCAACGGCAGGTCGTTGTACGTCGCGATCCCCGGCGCCGCGGCCACGACGGCCGGGATCGCGTGGATCGGCGGCATCGCCGTCATGATGTGCCCGAGCTCCATGAAGTCCGCCATCGTCTCGGCTTCGAAGTCGGGCGGCGGGAGGAAGCCGATCGTGGCCGTCACCGTCGGCCGCCCCTCGACCTGGATCACCCAGCCGTCCTGGTCGATCTTCCAGTCGGGGTCGAGCGACTGACCCTTGCGCCACCGGAAGTTCAGCTCGACGACCGTCCTGTCGCCGACCAGCCCCTTCCAACTCGCGGCGACGCCCGCGACGCATCCCGCCCCGATGGTCCACGACCCGAGGTCGAGGTCGGCGGTGGTCTGCGCGAACTCGGCCTCGCAGCGCACCTCGTCGAGCTCGACGTCGAGCGCGTCGGCGACGAGCCGCACGGCCTCGCCGAAGATGGCCGTGCCGTGTGTCGTCATCGCGAGCAGGTCGGGGTGGTCGATCGGCTTGCCGAACCCCACCGGGAGCTCGGTCGCGGGCGAGTCGTAGTACGTGGTGTCCGCCGCCTCGTTGACCGTGACCTTGTCGACCCGATCGCAGACCATCGTCGACACGATGGCCAACAGCTCGGCGAAGCCGGGACTGACGCCCGATCCGAACATGGTGGCGCCGCCGCTCCGACACGCCTCGACGATCCGCTCGCGGTCGGGGCCGAGGTTGCGCCCGGTGATGAACGACGCCGTCGCCACGACGTTCACGCCGGCCGAGAGGATGCGCACCAACTCGTCGGAGTCCACCCACATCGGGTTGTACACGACGCAGTCCGGTTGCAGCGCGAGCAGCGCGTCGACGTCATCCGTGGCGGCGACACCAAGCGGATCGATGCCACACAGCTCACCGACATCGCGGCCCACCTTCTCGGTCGACCAGGCGTAGCACCCGACCAGCTCCAGCGCAGGGTTCGCTGCGATCGCCCGCACCGAGCTCTTCCCGACATTCCCCGTCGTCCACTGGACGATCCGAATGCGATCTGTGTTCGCCACGCGTCAAGACTCCGAGCCGGCGATCCCGCGGATGAAGATGTCGGCGAACGGCTTCGCCACGTCGCGAGCCGACAGGCGGCCACCCGCCTTCAGCCACAGGTACGTGTAGTTGTGCATGCCGAGCCACGCGAGGGCGGTGAGCCTCGCGTCGACGTCGCGGAACTCCCCGGAATCAATGCCGGCCTGCACGATCCCTTCGACCCTTCGCTCGTACTCCCGCCGGCGCCCGCGGAACTTCTCGGCGCGCTCGGCCGTGAGCGCCGGGAACTCGTGGAGGAAGACCCAGACGTGATCGGGATAGCGGTGGATGACGTCGAGCAGCTCGTCGCCCAGCATGGCCAGCTGTGCAGACGGCGATCCGCCCGCCTGGGCGACGCGATCGGCGCCCAGCATCACCTCGTCCATCACACGATCGTGGATGGCGGCGAGGAGCTCCTCCTTCGACCCGATGTAGTGGTAGAACGCGCCCTTGCCGAGACCGTTGACCTCGCACAGCTCCGCGATGCCCGTGGCGTGGTAGCCGCGTCGCGCGAAAACCGGCGCGGAGGTGTCGACAATCACGTCGCGACGCGCCTGCCACTTTTCGCTGCGTCGGGGCTCGTTGCTCCCTCCGGTTCGTGGCATGGGCTCCGACGGTACTCGGGCGCGCACGCTCATCAGCGACCTTGCCACTGCGGCGCGCGCTTCTCGGCGAACGCGGAGAGCCCTTCGCTCGCATCCTCCGACGCGAGCAGCTCGTCCAACAGCTCCTTCGAGATTCGGCGCAGCGTGTCGTCCCGCTCGTGCGCCGCCAAGACGACACGCCGGCTGGCACGCACCGCGAGTGGAGCCGCCGAGGCGATCTGCCCCGCGAGGCGGAGTGCCTCGTCCAGCGCGGCGCCCGGCTCGACCAGCCGGCTCACGAGCCCGAGGTCGTACGCGCGGCGAGCATCGATCGGCTCACCGGTGAGGATGGCGTCCATTGCCGGACCCTGACCGATCGCGCGCGGGAGCCGGAACAGTCCCCCGGCGGCGGCGATCAGGTTGCGCCGAACCTCCGCGAGCCCGAACGCCGATCGGGACGTCGCCACGACGACGTCCGCCGCGAGGACGATCTCCAAACCGCCCGCGGTCGCCAGGCCGTCGACGGCGACGAGGATCGGCTTGATGCGCTCGCGATACACGAACCCGGCGAACCCGCCCCGCTCGGTGTCGAGCGTCGCTGCGGAACCGGTCTCCCTGATGACCTTGAGGTCGGCGCCCGCGCAGAAGACCGGGTGCTCCTGATCCGCGGTGTCGGCGCACAGGACCCCGACCCGGACCTCGGGATCGTCCTCCAGCCGGTCCACGGCGGCCTCGAGGCCGAGCGCCACCTCGCGATTGACCGCGTTGCGAGCCTCGGGGCGGTTGAGGGTGATGACGCCGATCCGGTCGGAGGACGAGTAGAGCACGGCGGTCAAAGACAAGGCTCCCGCGTCGAGGTGCTGGCCCAGAAGGATAATGACTGGTCGGTACACCCGTCAGGGGTGTGAGGAAGGTCAGGGGATGAACGAGCACAGCTTCGAGGGGCGCGTCGCCGTCGTCACCGGCGCGGGACGCGGAATCGGGCGAGCCGATGCACGCCTGCTCGCCGACCGGGGCGCGCGGGTCGTCGTCAACGACCTCGGTGGCTCGATGGAGGGAGTCGGTGCGGACGCCGAACCCGCGTCCACCGTCGCTGCCGAGATCGTCGCCGCCGGCGGAGTCGCGATCGCCGACAACAGCGACGTGGCCACGCCTGCCGGCGCACAGGCGCTCGTCGATTCGGCGGTCGCGCAGTTCGGGCGCCTCGACATCGTGATCAACAACGCCGGCATCGTCAGATGGGCGGGCTTTCCGGAAGCCGACGCGGACAACCTCGCGAGCCACCTCGCCGTGCATGTCACCGGCTCGTTCAACACCACCCGCGCCGCATGGCCGCACATGGTCGAACAGGAGTACGGCCGAGTCGTCATGACGACTTCCGCGGGGATGTTCGGACTGCCGAACAACGTCTCCTATGCCACCGCGAAGGGTGCCGTCATCGGCCTCACGCGCAGCCTCACCACCGCCGGCGCCGCTCACGGCATCAAGGTCAACCTCATCGCACCCGCGGCGATGACGCGTATGGCAGGCCAGGCTGCAGATGAGGCCGGCTCTCCGCAGATGTCGCCGGACCTCGTCGCGCCGATGGCCGCGTTCCTCGCCCACGAGGCCTGCCCGGTCAGCGGCGAGATCTACGCCGCCGGCGCCGGTCGCTTCGCGCGCATCTTCATCGCCTCGACCCAGGGGTACGTCCACGCGGGATCGGAGCCGACGATCGAGAACGTCGCCGAGAACTGGGCGACGATCAACGACGAGACCGGGTACTACGTCCCTACCGATCTGCCCGACTGGTCGGCGGCCTTCATGGCACACCTGCGCCCCTAGGCACACCGGAACGCGGTCGAGAGCGGGCTACGACGTCTCCGCCTCCGCCGCGGCCGCTCCCCGCGCGCCGTCACCGCGTACGAGGGCGACTGCTTGGCGGTTGCTGAGCTCCGAGCCGGCGGCGAAGACGTCCGTGAAGTCATCGCCATCGATTTCCTGCTTCAGGCGCGCGACCAGCTCGGCCTCACGCGGCCGCGTCGAGGGCCATGCCCGGAGGCCTGCACGCCGCCGCAACCCATCGGTGGCACCGAGGGCCATCACAGCCCGCCGGGCATCACCTTCGGCGAGCGCCAGCTCGGCAGTGGCAACGAGAGAGAAGGTGATGACGAGGGAGCTCAGCTCCGTTTCCTCGCTCGCCTCCACCGACTCCATCAGCAGAGCCCGAGCCTCATCGAGATGGCCCGCGCTCACCGCGAGCAAGGCCAGTTGCGTTCGCGCCGTGGACTCGAGCCAGCTGTTGTCGAACTGTCCGCCCAGCTGGTTGACCTCGGTGAGGTGTGTGCGCGCGGCGTCGTCTCGGCCGAGCGCCATCTCCGTCATTCCCACCGTCAAAGCGGCAAACGCCATGAACGGCTCGTTCTGCCGGCGGAAGCCGTCGAGGGCGGTCGACGCGGCCTGCAGCGCTCCGTCGAGGTCACCCTCGATCGGCAGGATCCACGAGAGCGCCAGGTGGGCTGCGCTCTCGAGATAGGGATCGTCGATGCGCCCCTGGAGTCGCTCGAGCCCCTCGACTGCGGCCAGCGCGCTCTCGTCGTCGCCCACTTCGACGGCCGTCACGGCCGACGTGAACAGCAACTCCGCCTGGGCGCGGTCGTCCAGTGCGTCCGCCCTGCGCTGCACCTCGTCGATCCAGGCTCGACCCTCGGGCATGCGCCCGCGCATCTGCCAGATACAGCCAGAGGATGCGGAACATGTGCGGGAGCGGCGTGATGTCGTTGGTCAGGAACCAACGGATGGCGATTCGAAGGTTCTCCTCCTCGGTTCGCAACTGCTCGGCCCACTCCGCCTGTCGCTCCGCGGGCCAGTCGGCGTTCTCGACGAGCGAACCGAAGTAGCTGCGCGTGCCGCTCCTCGACGCCGGCCCGGTCGGCGCCGGCAGCAAGCTGCTCGGCGGCCAACTCTCGCACGGCTTCCAGCATGTGGAACCTTGGCCCGGCGTCGGTCGCGTCGACCTGCACGAGGCTGTGCCCGGCGAGTGCATCGAGCAGATCGAGTGCGGCGTCTTCGGTGAGATCGGAGACTTGCGCGGCCGCGTCGACCGTCCACCCGTCCGCGAAGACGGAGAGGGTGGCCAGCATGTGCCGCTCGGCGTCCTCGAGCAGCCCGACGCTCCATTCAACGGTCGCGCGCAGGGTGCGTTGACGCTCGGGAAGATCGACCGGGCCGGTACCCAAGGCGTCGAGGCGATCTTCGAGCCGAGCGAGCAAGCGCACTTGGTTCCAGCAATCGAGTACGGGCCGCGGCGAGCTCGATGGCGAGCGGTAGACCATCGAGGCGCCGACAAATCTCCACGACGGCCAACGCGTTGTCCTCGGTGAGAGCGAAGTCGTAGCGGACGGCCTGCGCGCGATCGACGAAGAGCCGTACGGCCGGCAGCGAGGCCAACTCTTCGACTGGCGGCCGCTCCGCGAACGCGGGCACTGTCAGCGGAGCGACCGGGTACTCCCGCTCGGCCCGGACCCGAAGCACGGTACGGCTCGTCGAGAGGATCTCGAGGCCGGGGCAGCGGGCCAGGAGCTGGTCGAGCTCGGGCGCGACGCCCACGACCTGTTCGAGGTTGTCCAGCACGAGCAACGTGGGTGTCTCCGCGAAGTGCTCGACCAGGACGTCCAGCGGTCCGCGAGCGCCCTCGACGGTCGCACCCACCACGTTCGCGATGCGAGGCAGCACCAGCTCGGGCTGAGCGATCGCGGCGAGCGGCACGAACACCGTCCCGTGCGGATAGCGATCATCGAGTTGTTCACCCACCGCGATCGCCAGCCGGGTCTTGCCGATGCCGCCGGGGCCCGTGAGGGTGACCAACCGGACTTCGGGTTTTTGGAGCAGCTCCGAGACCTCGGCGATGTCGTGCTCCCGCCCGATCAACGACGTCGACGTCACCGGCAGGGAGCGCTCGCTCCGCCCGTCGGTGTCGACCGCGGACGATGCCGAAGGGTCGGCGAGACCACCGGAAGTCGTGAACCGTTCGCTGAGGAGCAGGGCGAGGTCGTCGCGGACAAGTCGCCCGAGCTCCCGTGGGCTACGAAACGAACGGTATGAGTCGGCGCCCTCCTTCTGGAGCTCGCCGATCATGGCCGTCAGCCGAGGTTCCTGCTCGGGTGCCGGTGTCTTGACGTACAGGAGCCGGGGGATCGAGTGGGACAGTCGGAACTCGTCCTCCAGACCCGAGATCTCCATGCCGGGCCCGATCCAGCCGTACCGCTGCCAATACAGACCGATGAAGATGTCGGACTGCGCCAAGTACGCCCGGTACAGCTCGCGAGGTGGGTGCGGTCGAGCCCCCAGCTCGAACATGACGGGAGTGAGCCGGAGTGCCGAGATCGCACGGGACACCGCGGCACGCTCATCGGCGAGCTCGGCCAGCGTGGAGCTCACGAAGACGCGGAGACGCTGATCCGGCGTCCGGATCGCTGCAGTGCCCTCCTGTTCTTCCGTCATGCATCCGTCCTCGACAGGATCAGCCGTCGAAAGTCTGGACGGTCACCCCTTGGAGTGCCAACGCTCGGGATCCGCATCAATTCGGCGATCGCGGCTTGCTCGGTGGCTACGCAATCGCTTCGCGGAACGCGGCGTGCATGGGTGCCAAGGGATGCCTGGTCAGAGGAGGGCGGCGGCGAACTGGTCGTGGTGGTCGGTCCACCAGCGGCGTCGGCGGTCGTAACGCTCGCCGCCACCGGTCCGGTTCCACATCGCGATGGTGTTCGCGTCGCCTGCGTCGACGCTGCGTCGGACGGCTGCTTCGACGCGGTCGATGGCATCGTTCATGGCGGTGAGGAGCTCTGGCCGACTGTCCCGGTCCAGTCCGTAGGCGTCGGCAACGAGTCGTAGCCGTGCCGGTCGGTCGGCGGGCCGCCAGCCGAGCCGGGCCAGGTCGAAGTCGTCGTCGATCGGTACGCAGAGGCGGGCGAGCTGCGCGAGGTCGTAGACGGGGCGGCCAGGGGCCGCGAACTCGAAGTCGAGCAGCGCAACGGCGATGCCGTCACGGAAGACGATGTTCGAAGGCTCCGCGTCGTTGTGGCACACGAGCGTTCCGCCCGCAGGGTCAGCCAGAGCGTCGTTCCAGGTGAGACCCTGAGGGTCGAACCCTCGGGCGGCGTCGTGCAGCCCGCGCAGCAGCCTGGCGATGGACACGAGCGCGGTGTCGGACTGGCTCCAGTCCGGATAGGGCGCCAGGGGGACCTCGCCGTCGATGAACACGAGGCGCTCGCGTCCGTCCTCGTCGATGCCGACTGGTAACGAGGCGCCCTCGAATCCGGCGTGTCTCACCGCCCGTAGGAACGCGTGGATCGAACCCGAGTGCGGACTCGAGGGGCGAAGAACATGCGGACCGACGCGGACGACCTGGCCTGCGTTCGCGATCCCGCCATCGAGCTGCTGCTCAGGCACACCGCCACTTTGACAGACACGGATCGGCATTCCTGAAGGGGTGGGGCCGTGTCAAGGTGTTGGTGCTGGTCGCGAGTTTGGGTGTGGTGGACGTGGGCGCGGGTGGCTCACGTGGCGCCGGATGGTTGGGTTGTCGTGTTCCGCACCACGGTTCGTCGATCTGAGGTGGGCAGGCTCGGCTGCCGGGCATTCCTTCGCTGACTTGTTGGCAGCATGGTGCGTTCCGGCCACGACCAGGCGGGCTCAAGCAGTTCGTCGACCGCGCCGCGACGTGCGGGGGTCATGCCGATTTCGAGCGCGCGTCGGGTCGTGTCCGAGCGTGGTCATGCGGCGTTGGCCAGGCAGCGGATCGTGCCGTCGCGTAGGCCGTAGTAGACGAGGGTGAGGACTTTGCGAGCGATCGCGACGGTCGCCTTGTTCTTGCCGCGCCGCTCGGCGATCTTGCGGTAGTCGGCTGCGAGTTTGCCGCCGCCGTGATAGCGGACGGTGCCTTCGACGACAGCCCAACGCACGAGCCGCGATCCTTGCTTGGTGAGTTGCCCTCGGTGCACGGTGGTGTCGGACTCTTTGTGTTTGGGCGTGAGCCCGGCCCACGAACACAACGCGGCCGCCGATCGGAAGCGGGTGACGTCGCCGATCTCGGCCACCAAGATCGCGGCCATGGTCGGGCCGATCCCGTTGATTGTTTGGATCGCCCGATAGCCGACATGGCCGCGCAGGCGGCTGCGGATCTGCGCCTCGAGCATCGTCACCTCACGGTCGTAGAGCTCGATCAGATGGCGGAGTGATTCCACTCGGATCGCGTATGCGTCACCGAGCTGCAAGTCGTCGAGTTGCGCGTTGCCGGCCTGACAGAACATGTCGGACACCGAAGGCAGCACACCCGCTTTGGCCATCACCGCATGCACTTGCGCCTTGAGCCCGGACCGCAACGCGACCAGCTTCGCCCGATAGCGCACCAGCTCGCGGAGCTCACGCGTCGCCGGCGGCGCGATCCACGCCTCCGGCAACCGACCGAGCCGGAGCATGTCGATCAGATCGATCGCGTCACGTTCGTCGTTCTTCACGCGGCGTGTGCCCCAGTTCAACCCCGACGGGTTCGCTAGATGCACAGTCGCGCCCTGCTCCCGCAGCCAATCGACGATCCAATACCAGCCATAGGTCGCTTCGATCACGACCTCGGGGCTCGGACCCGCCTCCGCGACCACCGCCGCGATCGCCAAGGGATCATTAGGCACGCGCACCGAGCTCAACTTCTCGCCCGCGCTGTTCTTCCGGACGATCACTGACCGTCGACGATGAAAGTCGATCCCGACATACTGTCGACCCATAGGGGCCTCCCTTCCTCCGAAGAGGAACACGTGTGTGAAGCACCGAGTCTGAACCGACTCGGACCTCACGGGGAGCGGAGGCCCCGCTCCTTCATCGCATCAGTTCTGAGCGACTGAAGAGAAGGCGTCGGAGGTCTCGGAACAACGGGAACACGGCGAGGGCGAAGTACACGGGCGGAGCGTGAGCCGGTAGCGGCCGCCCTCGATCCGGTCTAAGAAGTGCGGATGGCCGAGGGCAACACTCCCCGTTCCATCAGTCCGGCCCGCATGACCGGGTTCAGCGACGGCGTGTTCTCCATCGCCGCGACCCTGCTGGTACTGGAAATCGCGCTCGCGTCGGGCGACACCGCACTGAAACAAGTACTGAACACATGGCCTGCCTACCTCGGCTACCTGATCAGCTTCTTGACGATCGGTGCAGCGTGGCTCGGACATAGCGCGGTCACAGACCGACTGGACCGTGTGGACTCGGTGCTTCTGCGGATCAATCTGCTGTCGCTCCTCGTCATCGCGTTCTTGCCCTTCCCGACGAAACTGATGGCCGACGCGATCCACCACTCCGACGAGGAGCGCGTGTTCGTCACCTTCTACGGCCTAACGCTGCTGACGATCCGGCTGCTCGGCGCCGCCCTTGACGCGTACGCCCGGCGCGAGAACCTCTACACAACCGGCGCTGCCGACGACGACCTAATAGCCGATCGGCGAACCCTGCTCCCCGTCCTGATTGCCTACGCAGTCGTCATCCTGGTCGGGCTTGCGCTCCCCACCGTCGCCATCGTCCTGTATCTCGCGGTCGCTGTGTTCCTCGTCGTGCCGTTCCACGAGATCCGCCGCATGTTCTCCCGTCAATCAAACTGACCCGCTACCAGAAACACCCCATCGCTGAAAGCTTCCATCCGCGACGGACTGATCGACGATTGGGCATCGGCGCATATTGCCCGTTCTGGTGCGAGGTCGCTAACACTGATGAGCTGATGGCCTCGCATGGAGGCGTCCCGAAAATGTTCCTAGGAGCCGCCGAACAGATCGGCGGTCATGCGCCTGTCTCCCCGACCCCTGCCTGACTTCATATGACGTCGAACGATCTCGGCTACGTCACCGACTTCGCCGCGGTCTGGATCAGGCCGGCAACCTCGTCGGGGTGCGAAACCATCCCTACATGACCTGACACGAGCTCCGAGGTAGTGGCGCCCATGCGCTTGGCGAAGAGACGCTCGACGTCGGGCGGGATCACCTCGTCGTTCTGTGCGACCGCGTACCAGGTGGGAACGTCGTTCTTCCACGCAGGGGTCCCCATCACTTCCTCGAGGGCGGCCGCGGGGAGAGGCTGCTGCACGGCATACATGACGTTCGCTTCGATCGGATCGACATCCGCCGCAAAGTGCTGCACGAAGTCATCTTGGGGAAGCCAGGCGAAGCCCTGTTCATCGATGCGCAAATGCGCCAACGCCGGAGTCGGCTCACCTTGCGCGAGCAACGCGCCAATCGATTCGCCGGCATCGAGGCCGAAGCCCGAGATGTACACCAGTCCGACGACATTCGGGGCATCCGTACCAAGCGCAGTCATGATCTGACAGCCGTAGGAATGTCCGGCAATAAGGGTCGGGCCCGTCAACGGCGCCAGCACCTGCCGAAGCCGTGCGACATTGGCCTCGAGTGTCGTCAGTGGAAACTGCGGCGCCGTCACGTTGTACCCCGCCTTTTGCAGGAGCCTGATGACGCCGCTCCAACTGGAACCGTCCGCCCAGGCACCGTGCACCAAGACGATGTTCGGTTGCTCACTCATACGGTCATTCCTCCCCTGCTGAGACGGACACGCTCATGCCGGCCGACTGCCGGACCCGCACGACACAGATTGCCCGATCGCGCGGGTCCGCGCCGCCGGAGTGACCGCCGCCTCACTCGGGGTCGACCGTCAGGAGGTGCGGGCCCGCAACTCTCTCTTCAGGACCTTGCCCGAAGGGTTCCTCGGCAGCGCATCGACGAGCGCCACGTGCTTCGGGACCTTGTAGCGCGCGAGCTGCCGACGGCAGTGCTCGATGAGCTCTTCGGGCGTCGTCGTCTCCGAGCTCGAGACGACGTAGGCGATCGGGACCTCTCCCCATCGATCGTCGGGACGCCCGACGACGGCCGCTTCGACAACCGACTCGTGCTCGTAGAGCACGCGCTCGACCTCGGAGCCGGCGATGTTCTCACCACCGGACACGATCATGTCCTTGAGTCGATCGACGATGTAGAGGTATCCGTCCTCGTCCTGGACGCCGATGTCTCCGGTGTGGAACCAGCCACCGGCGAACGCCGCACTCGTTGCGTCGGGGTCCCGCCAGTAGCCCTTGAACACCTTCGGGCCGCGAAGGACCACTTCTCCACGCTCTCCCGGCGACACCGGGGCGCCGTGCTCGTCCCAGATGTCGAGCTCGAGATACTGACAGGGCCGACCGACGCTGCCGAGCTTGGTCACGATGCTGTCCCGGTCGAGGAACGTGTCGCCCGAGACGGTCTCGGTGAGGCCGTACGCGTCGGCGAACCACGCCGACGGGAACGTCCGTTGGATCCGCTCGATCAGCGGGATCGGCATCTTCTCGCCGCCGTTGATCACCAGGCGCACCGACGACAGATCGCGCTGCTCGATGTCGGGCAGCGCCATGATCGCGTTCACCATCGCCGGTGCGAGCCACACGGTCGTGACACGCGATCGCTCGATCTCGTCGACGACGTCGGACGCCTCGAACACGCGATGGACGATGATCGTGGCGCCCACGGCGATCAGCGAGGTCGTCGTGAGGTCGAGCGCACCCACGTGGTAGAGCGGGCCGCAGGCCAGGCCGAGGTCGGCAGCGGTGAACCCGAACTCGGCGATGTGCGCGTAGTTCTTCCACGCCAGGTTGGCGTGGGTGATCATGACCCCCTTCGGGCGCCCGGTAGTCCCGGATGTGTACATCAGGCGGTGGATGTCATCACCCTGGACGTGCGCACGGACCGATCGAGCGGACCCGGCACCCAGATCGGCGAACCGCTCCCACCCTGCGACCTCCTTGGTCGAGATGCACACGCGGAGGAGGTCGTCCTTCAACTCGTTCGTCGCGTCGTTCGCGAGCTCGATGAGCTGGTCGTCGCAGACGAGCGCGCGAGCTCCGGAGTGCTCGAGGATGAACCGCAGCTCCGGCGCGGCGAGCCGCCAGTTGATCGGCATCGCGATGGCACCCAGGTAGTTGGCGGCGAAGATCGTCTCCAGGAACTCGATGCAGTTGTACGAGAGCAACGCCACGACGTCGCCGGTGGCGACACCGTGTTCGTGCAGCCCGGCTGCCAGCGCGGCCGAGCGCGCGGCCATCTCGCCGTAGGTGACGGTCGCGTCGCCCTGGATCGCGAGCGGCTTGTTCGGCGTGCGGCTCGCGTGGTGCTCGAGCACTCCGACCCAACTCATGTCCGGATGCATCGGCGGCGCGTCCTCCACAGAATCCCCTACGGCGCCGCGTAGCCGCCGTCGACCACGATCGCCGACCCTGTCGTCCAGCGGGAAGCGTCGCTCGCGAGATACGAGTAGGCCCCTACCAGGTCGGCTGCACTTCCCAGGCCGAGCGGATGCTTGGCCGCGATCGCGTCGACGGCCTCCGGCGGGAGGTCCGCGTGGATCCCCGAACGAAACGTCCCGGGGCACACGCAGTTGACACGTATCCCGTCCCGCGCGTACTCGACTGCCGCCACCTTCGCGAGTTGGATCACGGCAGCCTTCGTCGCGCAGTACGGAGCGGCGTGCGACCACGCGGTGAGACCGGAAACCGACGCCGTGAGGACGATCGACCCGGACTTCTGTGCGCGCATGACCGGCACCGCGGCGCGGATGCCGTTGACGGCACCGAGGACGTTGACCCGGAACGCGCGCTCCCATTCCTCGGTCGCCAGGTTGTGGATGCGACCATTCGCAGAGAGCACCCCGGCGTTGCTGATCAGCACGTCGAGCCGGCCGAAGCGGTCCACCGCGAGGCCGATGACTGCTTCGACGTCCGCGACCTCGCCCACGTCCGCCCGCAACGTCTCGACCGCGCCACGACGCTGCGGTAAGCCGTTCACCGTGGCTTCGAGCGAGGGTGCACTGACGTCGCTCAGTACGACGTCCGTATCGGGCTCGCCCGCGAACCGGCTGGACAGCTCGGCGCCGAGGGTTCCGCCCGCGCCGGTGATCGCGACGACGCGTCGCCCTTCGCTCATACGAGCAGGTACCCGCCGTCGACGTTGAGCACGGTGCCAGTGACGAACGCCGACGCGTCGGAGGCCAGGAACTGATACGCGCCGGGCAGGTCGGTGGACGCTCCCCAGCGTCGTTGCGCCGTGTGCCCGAGCACGCCGGGCCCGAGCTCGGGGTTGTTCTTCCACCGGTCGGCCAACGGCGAGTCGAACCAACCTGGAGCGACAACGTTCACGGTGATGGCCGAGGGCGCGAGATCGAGCGCGAGACCCTTCGCCATGCCGACGAGGCCGGCCTTCGACGCGCTGTACGCAGCGAGCCCTTCGCGCGGCCGCTCCCCCAGGACCGAGCCGGTGAAGATCAGGCGCCCGCCCTCGCGCATCACCCGGGCGGCGGCGCGGGCCCCGAGGAACGCCCCCGTGAGGTTCACCTCGAGAACCTCCCGCCAGACCGACGGATCGGTCCCGCGCGGTCCGGCCAGGACGGGCGAGATCCCCGCGTTGCAGATCCAAACGTCGACGCCGCCCCATTCGGCGACGGTGGCATCGGCGACCGCCTCGTTGAACTCCCCGTCGGTCACGTCGCCGCTGAGCACGAGGGATGGTCCGGGAAGCTCTGCGGCGACCGTCTTCAGGTCGGTCTCCGTCCGTGCCACCAGCGCCACCCGCGCGCCGCCCTGCGAGAAGGCATGCGCGAGCACCCGACCGAGTCCCCGGCTGGCGCCGGTGATCACCACACGCTTCGCGGTCACGTCCGCAACACCAGCGAAGGACGCGGGGATGTCGATCTGGTCGGGCATCGCCGTTCCCCTTGTGCCGATGCGGTTTGTACCGATCAGTACAATACACACTTCATGTTCTCGGACGCCGACCTCGTCGAGATGCATCGGCGGATGCTCCTGATTCGCGGGTTCGAGGAACGCGTCGCCGCGCTCTACCGCGACGGCGAAGTACCGGGGTTCGTGCACCTGTCGATCGGGCAGGAGGCGTCGGCTGTTGGCGCGTGTTGGCCACTCGGCCCCGCGGACGTGATCACGTCCACCCATCGCGGCCATGGCCACTGCCTCGCGAAGGGTCTGGACGCGCTCGGGATGTTCGCCGAGCTGATGGGCAAGGACGCGGGCACGAATCGCGGGCGCGGGGGCTCGATGCACATCGCCGATCCGACGATCGGCATCTTCGGCGCCAACGGGATCGTGGCCGCCGGCCTGCCGATCGCGGCGGGTGCCGCGACGGCGGCGCAGCTCCGAGCCGACGGCAGCGTGGCGGTCGCGTTCTTCGGCGACGGCGCGGTCGCCCACGGCACCTTGCACGAAGCGATCAACCTCGCCGCCGTCTGGCGGTTGCCGGTGATCTTCTTCTGCGAGAACAACGGCTACGCCGAGTTCTCGCCCGCATCGGACCCAGCACGCGGCGCCGCTCGAGCGGCGCGCCGCCGGCTACGGCGTCGACTACGTCGCCGTGGACGGGAACGACGTCGTGGCGACCGCAGCCGCGATGACTTCAGCAATCGAGGCGACTCGCACCGGACAGCGGTCCCGTCGTCGTCGAGGCCGCCACCTATCGCTGGCACGGTCACTACGAGGGCGACCCGGAGCGTTACCGATCGCCCGACGAAGTTCTGGAGTGGGAAGCCCGCGATCCGCTGCTCGTCAGCGCGCGCGGGCTCCGATCAGCGGGCATTTCCGCCGATGCGATCCGCTCGATGGAGTCGTCGGTCGCGCACGAGCTCGACGATGCCGTCGAGGAAGCTCGGCGCTTGACGACTCCGGCGGTCGCCACGCTGACCGACTTCGTCGCCCGGCCGAGACCCGAACGCGCCGAGCCGCCGGCGCCGGCCGCCGATGCCCCGGTGTTCCGCACCATGGATGCGATCCGAGCCGCGCTCGAAGCGGAGCTCGCCGGCGACGAGCGCGTCTTCATCGCGGGGATCGACGTCGCGGCCGGAGGCAACGTGTTCGGCCTGACGCGCGGCCTGCACGACCGCTTCGGCGATCGCGTCCGCGACACCCCCATCTCCGAGAGCGCGATCATCGGCCTCGGCGTCGGCGCCGCGATGGCCGGGATGCGCCCCGTGGTCGAGCTGATGTACCTCGACTTCGTCGGCGTCTGCCTCGACCAGCTGCTCAACCAGGCCGCGAAGCTGCCGTTCATGACCGGCGGCACCGCGCAGATGGCCCTCACGGTGCGGACCCAGTTCGGCGCGGGGCGCTCCTCGGGAAGCCAGCACTCGCAGAGCCTCGAGGCGCTGCTCGCGCACATCCCCGGCCTGAGCGTCGTCATGCCGTCGACACCGGCCGACACGTACGGGTTGCTGCGTGCCGCGATCCAGGACCCGAACCCGGTCGTCTTCATCGAGAACCGGTTGCTCTACGGCATGAAAGGACCTCAGCCGCCGGCCGACCACGTCGTCCCGATCGGGGCGCCGGCCGTCGTGCACCCCGGAAACGACCTCACCGTCGTGTCGGTCTCACGGATGGTGCACGAGGCGGTCGCCGCGGCCGAGCGCCTCGCCGGCGAAGGCATCTCCGTCGAGGTGATCGACCTGCGAACCGTCGCACCGCTCGACATGACGCCGATCCTCGACTCCGTGCACAAGACCAACCGGCTCGTGATCGCGCACGAGGCCGTCGTCCCGTTCGGCATCGGCGCCGAGATCGCGGCCACCGTCGCCCGCGAGGCCTTCTGGGACCTCGACGCGCCGATCCAACGGATCGGCGCCGCACCGACTCCCCCGCCGTACGCACCCGACCTCGAAGGCGCGTGGCTGCCCGACCGCGACGACATCGCCGACACGATCCGCCGCCTCGCCGCCGTCTGAGCTCAGCAGCCCAACGCGCGCGCGATCACCAGGTGCTGGATCTCGTTCGTGCCTTCGCCGATCTCGAGGACCTTCGCATCGCAGTAGAAGCGCGCCACCGGCGACTCGAGCATGTAGCCGAGGCCGCCGTGGATCTGCACGGCTTCGGATGCCGCCCACGTCGCGACGCGACTGGCCTTGAGCTTCGCCATCGCCGCCTCCTTGAGGAAGGGCTGGCCCGTGTCCCGTAGGTGCGCGGCGCGATAGGTGAGCCACCGCGCCGCCTCCAGCTCGGTGGCGATGTCGGCGACCTTGAACTGGATCGCCTGGAACTTCGAGATGGGTTGGCCGAACTGCTCGCGCTGTCGGGCGTAGTCGGTCGCCATGTCCAGCACGGCCTGCGTCAGGCTGAGCGACAAGGCGGCGATCGAGATGCGGCCCACCTCGAGCGTGCGCAGGAACTGGTTGAGTCCCAGGTCGCGGTCACCGATGAGGTGATCGTCGGCGACCCAGACGTCGTCGAAGAACAGCTCGCGGGTGTCGAGGCCCCGCCAGCCGATGCCGTGCATCTTCGGGCCCATCGTGAAGCCGGGCGTGTCCTTCTCTACAACGAAGGTCGCGAAGTTCGACGCCTCCCCCTCGGCCGACTCGGTGCGCGCGAGCAGCGTCACGCCGAAGGACATGTCCGTGCCGGCGTTGGAGATGAACGTCTTCCGACCGTTGATCACCCAACCGCCATCGCGGGGTACCGCGAGCGTGCGGATGCCGCGCGCGTCGGAACCCGCATCGGGCTCGGTCAATCCGAACGCGCCGAGGGCGCGTCCCTCGGCCAGCGGCCTCAGCCACCGCTCCCGCTGCGCGTCGTTGCCGAACAGGTACAGCGGCAACGAACCGATGGTCACGTGCGCCTGCCACGCCGACGCGACCGACTGGTCGGCCAGGCCGATCTGCTCCATCGCCGCCACGAAGCCGACCGTCGACATGCCGATGCCACCCCACTTCTCGGGGATCAGCATGCCGAGCAGGCCCAAGGCGCCCATCTCGCGCAGCAGGTCGGTCGGGCACCGCTCCTCTTCCCACGCCGCGGGGCGCGCCCGGCGATCTCCTTCTGCGCGAAGTCGCGACAGAGGCCCACCAGATCGCGTTCCGACTCGGTGAGCGAGAAGTCCACGGGCGGATCCTATTGGACCGCTCGGTACAGGCCTCTCAGCAGATCTTCGAGAGCGTCGCGTACGGGTCGACGGCGGGACCGCCCCCGGGGTGGATCTCGAAATGCAAGTGCGGCCCGGTCGCGTCGCCGGTCGCGCCCAGCTTGCCGATGACCTCGCCCGGGCTCACGTGGCGCGGCGGGCCCACGTACGCGGACAAGTGGAAGTAGACGTACTTGTTCCCATCGTCGCCGGCGATGTACGCACCCATCCCGCCGGCGCCGCCGTTGCCGTAGGTGACGTTGCCGCTCACCACCGCGAGCTCGGGGATGCCCATCGGCGCGTGCATGTCGATGCCCTCGTGGGTGCGCCCTCCGGGGCGGGGCCGGCCGAAGTCGTCGGTGAACGCGGCGCCGGGCACCGGGCACGCCATCCCGTCGATGATCTCCACCGGACCTCCCGCAGCGGCCGCGGCGAAGCTGGCGTCCATCCCGTTGAGCTGGTCGAGCGCGCCCTGCTGCTCTTTCTGCCGGTCGGCGAGCTGGTCGCGCTGGGCGGTGAGCTGGGCGTTCACCGCGCCGATCTCGTCGGCCAAGTGATCGTCGGCCTCGTTGGCCCGGTCGAGCAGTGCGGTCGAACGCGCGCCCTCGGTCGGGTTCTTCGCCTCGAACAGCACCCCGAGGTCGGCGCCCGCGTTCTTGTATGCGACCGCTGCCCGCCGCTGCGCGATCGGTGCGCAGCTGGGCCCGACGCGCCTCCCCCTCCTGGATTTTCTGGTCGAGGGCGGCGATCTGGTCGTCGATCAGGTGGTAGCGAGTTTCGATGTCCGCGTACTGGGCCGCGGCGGCGGCATTGGCATCCCGCTGGGGGTTGGGGGCGGGCTGACCGGCCGCCGGGCGCGCCAGGAGCGCGATCCCGGCGGCCGCCACCGCGCAGATCGCGACGAGAACGCGCCAAACCGGCGCAAGTTGGCCCACTCGCACGAGCGGGGACGCTAGCGAGCGCAGCTGTCCGCATGCAACGCAGAGGCGACAAGATGCGCGCCCGGGGTCTGCCGGAGCCCTTCGGATCCGGATACGAGACCCGGGACCGGGTCGGCGGTCGGGCCGGGCCTGACCGTCGCTGGGCTGTTCGACCGGCGCCTCGGGGACGCCCCGGGCTACGGCGCGACCTTGAAGGCGCCGCGCATGAACGGGTGGATGCGGCAGAAGTAGGTATACGTGCCCGGCTTCAAGTCCGCCGGCGTGTCCCACGTGACGCGGCCCGCGGTCGGCGGCCCGGCCGCGCCGAGCTGCCCGGAGTCGAACTGCACACTCGAGTCTGCAAGCGGATACGCCACGCCCGTCTCCTTGTTGCACGGGGCGCGACATGCAGTGATCGAGTGCCAGATGCCGTTGGCATCCTTCGCGGCGTCGTTGTTCGTGAACGTGATCGACTGCCCGGCGTTGACCTTGGGGATCTGGTGCTTGCCCGTCGCGTCACCGACCGCGTAGAGAAAGTTGTCGATGCCGACCGAGGACGCATCTGTCGGCGCAAAGCGGCTCGCGTTGGGCAGCGTGGTCTTCTGCCCTCCGTGGTGGTTGTTCTCGGGCAAGTGCCCGTGGGTGAGCTCGCCCTTGGTGTCCACCTTGGTGGTGAACGGATCGCGTCCGCCCGTGCCGTCCGTGGCCCACACGATCATGATGCCCATCGACTCGTACCAGGACGCGCGCTTGGAGTCGTAGGTCGTGTTGATCCGCAGCATGTCGCCCGCGTGCACCTGCACTCTCCAGTTGGGCGGCGTCGCCGTCATCGACACGTCCCAGCTGACCGCGCCGGCGGGCTCGAAGTAGTCGGCCACCGATCGGAAGAGGTGCGCGGTGTCCGGCTTGCCCGCTACGACGCTCGACCCCGGCGTACCGGTCGCGCCCGGACGATCCACGTACAGATCGTCGTGGAGGCCGCCGGGGTGCAGGTGGCCGGCGGTACCGAGCAGCACGCTGTCGCGGTCGACGCGCACCACGTTCTTCTGCCGGCCGCCGCCATAGGGATCGTTCGCCTGGTCGGGGTAGGTGAACGTGCCGTTCGTGCCCGAGCCCTTGATCACGTCGAACACCGGATAGATGCTGCCGCTCTGGACATCCATCCAGATCGGCCGCGCCGGCGTGATCTGCTGCGCGGCCGGCGACGACGACGGGACGAAGTCGAGGTCGTAGGTGATCCACACCTGATACGGCCCCGGTGTGAGGTCGTGGATCATGTAGTTGATCCGCCAGTTGTCGGACGCCCGGTACGGGTACCCGTAGCCGGTCGGCAACTTCATGATCGTCTTCTCTTCGCCGGCGGCGAAGAAGTTCGGCACTCCCCGAGAACGGTCGCGTTCGGCGGACTCGTTGAGCCACACGCCGTGGTGAAGGTGGATCACATCGACCGGCGGGACCTTGCCGTCCTTGGTGCGTAGGTTGGGATGGATCCCGACGATGTAGCCGTCCTCGGCCGGCTTCGGCACCTCACCTTCGCTGAAGGTGATGTTGTTCTGGCCCGGCTGAATCTGGACCGGCCCGTACTTGAAGTGCAGGTGCTGCACTCCGGGCTGATCCGGGGCCCACGGCGACGCCTTCCGCCTCGCGGGCCTGACAGGTTTGGCGCCGGCGGAGCTCGTGATCACCGTGGCGAGGGCGACCGTCAGCGCGGCGACAATCAGAGCCGCGACCACCCTTGGCCGAACTCGAACCCCGCTCGCCTGACCGGGCACGGGACGAACCTAACGTCCTTGCGCACGGCGTGTAAAAGCCGAGGCTGTGCGGCACATCCATCGTCTGCGGTCAGATCGGCTCGTCCAGGAAGGCTCCGACGTCGGCGGCGAACTCGGCGGAGTGCTGGAAGAGGAAGCCATGCGCCGAGTCCGGATAGATCTTGAGGCGCGCGTCGGGTAGCAGCCCGGCGAGCAGATACGAGTAGCGGGGCAAGATCATCGGATCGCTGTCGCCGTTCGCCACGAACACCGGCATGTCGATGGCGCTCACCCGCTGCAGGCGGCTGTGGTCCGGAATTCCCCAATCGCATACGGCGTCGTACTGCGCTTCTCTGGTTTGCCAGGTGGTCGGCTGGTCGGGGTCGCTCCTTGGGCCGAAGATGCGCTGGAGAGCCTGCTGGCCGGCGCTTCGGCTCGACGCCGACTCGGCGAAGAACACGCGGAGGTACCCGTCGGGGTCTGGTTCGGGTTTGCCGACGGCGTCGATCACCTCCGGCGCCCAGCCGTGCATGCCGGCTGCTCCCTGCGGAGCGGACGACGCCAGGATGACCTTGCGCAGCAGTGCGGGTCGGGTCAGCGCGATCTCTTGTGCGACAAAGCTTCCGATCGAGAAGCCGAGCAAGTCGATCTGTTCGAGCTCCAGCGCGGTCACGAACTCGATCGAGTCGATCGCCATCTGATCGATGCGGTGTGGCGTGGTCCCGGAACTTCCGCCCACGCCGACGTTGTCGAACACGACGACGCGGCGGGACGACGAGAGGGCGTCGATCAGCGGTGGATCCCAGTTGTCAAGGTTTCCGCGGAAGTGCTGGAGCACCACGAGAGGTGTCCCGCCACCTCCCGTGTCGCGGTAGGCGTAGTCGACACCGTTCGCCGCCCTCAGCTGTTTCTTCGGAAGCTCGGCGTATCCGCTCATTCATCGTCGCTCCGGGCAGTCTCTTTCGTCAGGAGATGAACTGCTGCCCGCCGTCGATGTCGTACGTCGCGCCGGTGAGCGCCGTGTTGGTCATGATGTGGACGGCGAGCGCGGCGACGTCGGCGGGCCCGACGACGCGGCCGATCGGGAGCGTCGCCCGCAGCTCGTTCCGGCGCTCGTCGAGTTGATCTCCGAGCAGCGACGCCGACAACGGGGTGTCGACGAAGCCGGCGTGCGATGAGGTTGACGCGAACCGGCGCGATCTCGAGCGCGAGGGCTCGCCGACGAACGGAGGCAGCGCGGCGGTGGCCGGAAGCGGCGATCCCGAGACGCGTGATCGATGCGCCGGCCGCCGGTGCCGCCCATGAACAGCAGCGTGCCTCCGGGCCTCATCTTGCCGACCGCGTTGCGCGCGACCTCGAGCGCCAGCGCCACGTGGCCGCTGAGCACCTCGCGCACGTCGGCCGCGTCCATCTCGAGCAGCGGCGCGTAGCGCGGGCCGGGGCCGGTGACCATCACATGGTCGATCGGATCCGGCAGATCCTCGGAAGAACGCCTCCAGGGAGGCCGTGTCGTTGGCGTCGAAGGCGGCGGTGCTCCGGGCGCCGACTTCCTGCGCCGCTTGCTCGAGGCGATCGGGATTGCGGGCGGCGAGGACGACCTCGGCACCCTCGGCCCGGGCGCGTCGAGCAGTCTCGAGCCCGATCCCTGCGCTGCCGCCGATCACGACGACGGTCTGTCCGTCCAGTTCCCTCACGTCGTCGCCTCAGCCCGACATGTTCGCCATCTGCGCGTCCATCGGGCCGACCGGCGGCGGCATGTCCGCGATCTTCATCCGGAGTGCCTTCACGACTGTGTCGTAGATCCCCGACCAGCTCGGGAAGGGCTGGATCGTGTCGCCGAGCACCTCGACCGGGACATGGGCGCGGATGGCGAGCGTCGCCTGCTGCAGCCACTCACCGGCTTCGGGCCCGAGCGCGTAGGCGCCGGTCAGGCGCTCGCCGTCGCTGAGGAGCGTCATGAACCCGTTGGACTCGGCGTACGCGTGTGTGTACGTCGCCGCCTTCGGCACGTCTGACACGGGACAGGTGGCGCTGTACTCGCCTTCGAGCGCTCCCACCGCCGCCGCCTGAGGATCGGTGTAGGTGACGCGCGGAACGGCTTCGTAGTTCGCCGGGACGCCCGTCGCCGGCGATGTTCTCGGCGACGACGTCTCCCTCGTATTCGCCGACATGCGTCAGCGGCCAGATGCCGGTGACGTCGCCGATCGCCCAGAGGCGCTCGCCGACACGCAGGTGGTCGTCGACCGGGATCCCGTGGGGGTTGGCCTCGACGCCCACCGTCTCGAGCCCGATCCCCTCGACACGTGGTCGACGGCCGGTTGCGACGAGCAGCCGGTCGCCCCGGACCTCCGTTCCGCCGTCGAACTCCAGGACGTACTCGTCACCCTCTCGCCGGGCGGCGGTGGCGTGCATCCCGAGCGTCAGCTCGATGCCGCCGCGCCGTAGGGCCTCGCCGAGCGCCTCGCCCAGCGGCGCCGCCTCGCGGGGAAGCACGCGGTCGCCACCCTCGACGACCACGGCCTCGCCGCCGAGACGGCGCACGACCTGCGCCATCTCGACTCCGACCGGCCCGCCGCCCAGGATCAGGAGGCGGCGCGGGACCGCCTTCATGCCCGTCGCCTCACGGTTGGTCCACACGCCGTCGAGCTCGCGCAGCCCCGGAACCGGCGGCACGATCGGATCAGCACCGGCCGCGATGACGACGTGGTCGGCCGTGTGGCGCTCGCCGTCGACCTCGACCGCCCCCGTGCCGGCAAGTCGGCCGGTACCGCGCAGGAGGGCGATGCCCCGGTCCGCCAGCCAGTGCTCCTGGCCGGCGTCGGAGTAGTTCGACACCATGAAGTCCCGCCACGCCAGCGCGTCCTGCACGTCGACCTGCGCGCTCGCACCCGCGTCGCGCGCGCCCTGCACCGCCTCGCCCGGGCGCAGCAGCGACTTCGACGGAATGCAAGCCCAGTAGGAGCACTCGCCGCCGACCAGCTCTCGCTCGACAACGGCGACGCGCAGCCCGCGCGCCGCCAGCGCCGCCGCGCAGTGCTCGCCGGGGGCCCCGCCGCCGAGAACGATCGCGTCGTAGTCGCTCACGTGGGCAGTTCCGCGCCCGACTGCTCCGCCACCATGTACGCGGCGTACCAGTCGGGCCAGTTCTCGTCTCTCTGTCCGGTTCGCTTCTCGTGCTCGCCGTGGGCGGACTCCGCCCGCCGCATCGCGTTCGCCAGGTCGCTGATGGAACCGAACGAAGTCGCGGCGGCGTCGACGCGCCCGGGAAGGCGGGTCGTGATCTCCTGCATCAACCACTCGTTGCCGTCGGGGTCCTTGAACGTGGCACGCGAGAAGTAGCTGCGACGCTCGGGATCCGCGCCACTCTCCGGACCGTCCGGGCCGAGATGGAAGACGTCGCTCACGTCGGCGCCGGCGGCGACCAGCGCGTCCCGGGCGGCCACGATGTCGGAGACGACCAGGTACCCCTTGGCCGAACCGGGCGCGGCCGACGTGAGCGGCGCGCCAAATTGCACCGAGGACTCGGAGCCGTGCGGGGTGAACTGGACGATGCCCGACCCGGGCGGCGTGACGTCCTGTCGCCACCCGAGACTTTTGTAGAACGCCGTCGCGCGGTCGACATCCGACACGGGGATGACCATGACCTCGAGCTTCTGGTCCAAGTCCGCGACGCTGCTCATGTCCTGCCTCCTCGGCCGTGTCGGCACGGCTCGGTGAATCCTCCCACGAGCGCGGCCGGGACGGCCTCCTCGCCGCGGTGCGCGTGTACGACGACGTCGAGCCACCCGGCGAAAACCTCTGAGGCTCGGTTGCGCGACGCCCGACGGAACCCGTGTCAGTGGGGGTCGCTCGTGCGGCCGAGGGTCTCCACGGGGGTCGCGCCGGGGCGGGTCCACTGCGCCGTGGGCCGGCCGGTCGGGCCCCAGGTGGCGACGCCGTCGGCGTCCGTGCGCCAGTACCAGCAGATCGGCGCACCATGCCCACCGGCCGGCGAACCGGCATCAGGGGCCTCGGGCCAGCCCTCGGGGTTGTCCTCCCACGCCTCGCGGCGGCCGTAGGGCGTCATGTCGAGCAGGCCGAGGGACGCGCCGAGCGGCTCGTCGCCACGGCCGGTCGCGGAGTAGGTGAGGAACACGCGGTCGCCGTCGCGCAGGTAACAGACGATGTGCCCCATTTGTTCGCCGATCGGCGGCTCCAGGCCCCGCACCGAGTACCAGGGCTGGGTGTACCCCATGAACTCGACGAAGGGAGCCACCTCGTCCCACGGGCCCGAGGTCAGGATGGCGAACGAGACGCCGCGGGCGTTGAGGTAGACGGCGTCCTCGGCGTGCTTCATGTGCCAGACGTTGAAGGTGCAGCCCTCGCACTGCCCCTGGAACGGCGCGCCGTCGTACCACATCTGCTGGTAGACCATGAGCTCGTCGCGACCCTGGAACAGGTCGAGGAACGGGACCGGACCGTCAGCGCCGGTGACCTCGACCGCGCCGTCGAACTCGACCATCGGCAGCCGCCGCCGGGCCGCGGCGATCGCGTCGCCCTCATGGGTGTGCGCCTTCTCGCGGACCAGCAGCTCCTCGCGCGCCGCCTGCCAGGTGGCCAGGTCGACGACGGGCGGCTTGCCGGGGAGGTTGCTGCTCGCGTTGCCGGGCGTGGTCGCCATGGTGTCCTCCGCGGTCTCGTCTCGTGTGCTCGCGGGCTCCCTGGGGAGCCTGTCAGCTGAGACGATTCAAGGTGCCGAGACTCATCGGCGACAAGCCCGGGCACAGGAAGGCCCCGGACTGCTTGTCCGGGGCCTCTGACCTGCGCTTCGTTGGTGGCGGGGGAAGGATTTGAACCTTCGACCTTCGGGTTATGAGATCGCGCAGCGAGTGAACGAGAGTTGGCGCAAGTTCGCGTTAGTGCTGCTCGGGGTCACACTTGGTATAGCCGGAAGGCACGATTTGGACGCAAGTTGCGCTCCGTTTCCCAGAGTTGGGCTGACATCGCGCTGACATCGGATATCCCGCGAATCGATCAGCGGAGAGGTTGTCCGGGACCCTTCCGTCAGCCGATTCACACGGCCAGAGCGGTTAGCTGACCGGACCGAGACGGGCCTCTCGCCGCGCCCAGCGCTCGTGCCTGTGCTCTGCGAGCGGCGAAGGATTATCGCCGGTCCAGGCTGATAGAGGCACCGAGACCGCGAGGAAGCTGTCACGGAATCGGCCGTACCCGCTGGCGACGTCGACTGGCCCGCGGAGTCCCTCGCGAGCTTCGTCAGGCACGCAACAGAATGCCTTGTCGAGGTAGCGCTCGTACTCGAGGTCGAGTTCGGATCCGGTCTGTCCGAGATCGGCGATCTTGCACTTGAGGGCTTGAACTTCGTCCGCGAGTTCGTCCATAGCCTCGAGAACTTGGGTCGGGATGATCTTGTCAAGGTCGAGCCACGCCGGGATTTCAGGCGCGCTTGTGCTGGCCATGGAGGTTCCTTCCCTAGGACGCCTTCCGGGTTCGGCAGGCTGCCGCCAATGCACGTGCTGGCACTCCGTGAATGAAACGATCGCGCGCCGCACGGCGCTCTCGGTGGATTTCGCGTCTTGGTGCAGCCCGCGAGGTTGCCCGCGAGTGACCGTGTTTGACCGTGCCGAGTGGTGCAGCCGTGGTGCAAGGCAACGGTCCGTTCCTCCGCGGAGGTTGTTGCCGAAGAGCCGCCACTTGATCCCGGACGAGGCTCTCGAGGTGCTGAGGAAGCTTCTCGAGGCCCTCCGCGAGGTGAGGGATCTACGGCGTCGGATTGGCTAGCCGGACACCCATTCTCGAACTACGGCCCATCGGTAGCGGCGATGACCGCCGACTGTGCGCACCGACGGCAATCCACTCTGGGTTGGCCAGCGCCAGACCGTCTTCGGCGTGACGTTCAATAGCCACGCGACTTCGCTAGAGGAGAGCAGCGCCTCAAGCGCGGACCCGTAGGGAACCGTCTCGTGCGGCGCCCTGTCGGAAGGGTGACGGGCCGCGGGCTCGGTCGCCCATTCCGATGACCGGCTTTCTGGACTGGCCCTCATGTGTCAGACGTCACCCGATGTCCGTGTCGCGCGTCATGGAGCACTGGGGCAGCAGACGCATGATCGGCAGGCCATCCGAGGGAACCGCCAACGGGGCCCTCGGAGAAAAGGGGAAGGCGGGAGCCCAACTCCGCAAGGACCGGGGGGCTCCCGCCTTCCCCGTCGGTCAGTCTCAGGCCCGCCACCACCGCCGCCAGCTACCGCAGAAAGTGTTATCGGCTTCGGACTGGCCAGGCAGTGGGCGGCGCACATCAATGACGGTGATCGGACGCGCACAGATGTGCCGATATGGCGCGCCTGGCGGCTCTCATCTGCCGACGTTCTGTGCGCCGTTCGGTGCGCGGAGGCCAGGCGCAGATCGGCAGTTCTGGGTGCCTATGACGAGGCGGCACCCAGACCTAAAGCAGCGTCGCTTTATCCACGAAGCGGAGCCGATCGCTCGCCCCACTGGCCACGGTCCGATTCACCGTGCGAAGCGGATCTTCAACTGGAGGTTCGCCTCCGAAAGCTGCGAGCTGTTGTCGTTCACCGGGATCACGCAACGGGGATGGTCGGCGTCGCCGATGGCGTTCCCGACCGGCGTGTTCGAAGGCGTCGTCCGGGATCAACAAGCGAGCCACTGCCCCAGCGACCAGGCCGAGGACGAGGGGTAAAGCGCGGGTTCGCGGCCCAGAGGCGGGCGCGGTGGGCCGGGCGCTGCCCCTCCGAACGTGCGCCGGTCTGTGGCGATGTTGGGTGTTAGCGGCCCGCGGCGCGGTAAGCCTCCATGCCGTCGCGGGGGTCAATCCACCGTTCCGTCACCGTCTGGCGGGCCATGTCGGCCAGGTGGAAGATCGCCCTGTTCATCTCCGGCTTCGGAGGTGCATCGAACACCTGCGCCGACTCGGCCTCGGCAAGGACAGCGACCTCGTCGGGGTTCGTCCAGAAGAACCGGCAGTCGGTGACCCCCGGCGTCGCCCGCTGTTCGCGGCAAAAAACAAACGCTGCGTTGCCCAACTCCTCCCGGTCGGTGCCTTCGCGACGTTCCCATTTCGTGAGCATGATGGCCATGACATCTCCTAGGGGTTCTCGCTAACCGTTAGCGACTACGCCCTTGGGATATTCCTCCGCAACTCAACAAGCAAGAGTGCGTGCCAGTCAATCCGAACTGATCAAGAGGGACAGGCTCGGTATGTCGAAGCCCTCGAGGACGACGCCGTCCGCGAGCCGGTACACGACAACGCTGCTTCCCTGATGGCGAACGTCGCCAATGGTCATTTCGACCTCGAGATGTGCGACGACGAGGTCCTCGCCGACGGGCCAAATATCTACGGCACGCTTGTTGAAGGTCCCATCCGTGAGATCGTCGAGCATCCTGGGCCAGTCCTTCAGGACCTTGTCTTTGCCCTCGAAGTGCGTCACGAGTTCGGGATGCGGAGACTGGAAGTGCCAAACGATGTTGTCAGCAAGTGCATCGGGGTCTGAATCCAATGCCTTGCGGATGAGCTCAACGTTGCCTCGCTGTGTTGACGTCACCCGAACAGATTGCCTGTTCTGGCGCCCGGGGCGCGCACACAGAATCATCACGACCTCGCCCGACAGGTGTGGGACGTCGAGGGGGTGAACACCGACTCCTCGGCGTTTCGAAAATCCGAGGCCCGAATCGCTCTATCCCCCCGAGTCTCGCCGCTCTAGGTTCTGGCGCCATGTGGACCGGTGTCGTCTGGCGTGAAGCCGGGAACTACGGGCCCGGAGGGATGTTCGAGCCGAGGCAGAACCTGGGAAGCCACACATTCCCCCACGACCCCGAAGTCGGCTTCGTTCTCGAAATCAACGACGAGCAGTACCAAGTCACAGAGGTCTATCTCGGGTTCTGTCACGTCCGCCCGACGAGGATGAAGCCGTCGTGAGCGTCACCCGGACCCGCTCGGTGCTCTACTCCCTCGCCCGTCCGGCCGCACAGCTTAACCAGTCCTTTATCGGTTTGGTCACATTCCCGAACGTGCCCGAGGGTAGGCTAACGAGGCCGAGCGGGCTGGTGAGTTGACGCGTCGGAAGTTCGCGCACGCAACGGTCAAGGCCGGCCTTGCCGCGAGCGCAGCAGTCTGGGTTGCACCGGCGACTCGGAACCCCAGGGGGCGTCTTCGTGCGAACCGAACACGGAAGGCGGGAGGCCCGTGCGCAATGACCTCCCGCCTTCCCGTGTCCGTGCGCTTCGAGGGCCCACTGCTGGGGGCGATGCCCTCGAAGGTAGGGATCCTCGCAACCACAGCTTAAAAGGCAGTAAAGGCCCGTCCGATGTGGTGCAGATGTGTTTGTAGCTCAGCGCTTGAGCTGGCGCACGAGCCTGTGGTCTCGGTCCTTCTTCCACCGTCTGCCGTCGGCATCGGTGAAAAACAGCTCCACTGACATTGACTTCGATCCCTCGCGTGCTCTTGAGGTACGTCAACCCTCAGATAGCACGCAACTTCGCTGCGGGGCGGTAGTGACGCCGCCGCCGGCATCGTGTCGCCCAAGAGCTGACCAAACTCGTCGTACACCCTGACGAACAGCCCGTGGATTGTTTCGTCGCTGGCGTTATGGACTACCGGCCGCGTAACCACGGTGACCTTGCCTCACGATGGCGATATCTCCGTTCCGTTCGCCTCGACCCACGCCAGTCGGGCCTGCCGCATCTCCTGATCGGCCGCTTGGGCGCGCCGTTATGTTGATTTCCCACAGCAAGAGCGCAAACGTGACGGCGAACGCCAGCACCGTTCCAATCGCTGCGACCCAGGCGGGGACAGTGCCCCAATCCACGGTCGAACGCTAGCCCTCGCCAACAGATCGAAGCTCGGCGAGCAGCTCCGCGGCGGTCAGCCCACACCGTTCGCCAAGCGCCGCTCTTGTCCACTGGTACCACCCCACACGCCGTGCGCCTTCTGGCCGAGTTCGAACGCAGCGTCCAAGCAGTCGCACCGGACCGGGCAGCGGCGGCAGTAGGACAGCGGCTCTTCCTGCGAGGCGCCCCGGTCGGGCAGGAACACCTCGGGATCGGCGCCGGCGCACGCAGCGCGCAGCCGCCAGCGTTGGTCGGCGAACGCGTATCCGGCTTCGAGCGCGAGCTCGATCAGCGACACATGTGGGCGGTTCCGGCGTCGCTGCCGCGGCCATCAGCGGTGACCGTACCGACGCGTGCGCGAGCGCAGGCGGATGCTCCAAGCGGCATGCCGGATGCCGACTCCCCGACGCTCCATTAGGGTCCGGCCGGTCCGCCGGGTGCACCACGAGGTTGTCCGCGAGGCGGACGCGGACAGGGCGCGGGCGGGCGCGCTCGGCGGACCCAAACCAGACCTCACGCCACTTGCTTCGGGCTGCGTCGGCCCGCGCTAGACGCGGGAGGCGAGAGAACCGGTCGTGTTTGTGGTCTCCCGCCTCCCAGTTCTCCCGTCGCGGAGTCCCATTCCCAGCTTGGGGGGCGGAGAGGACTCCCTCGGGAGTTATCCACATTGTCCGCGCAGAAACACCCCCAGTGGTCAAGCGCCCACCGTCCGACGCATGAGAGATGTGAGCGGGTCCTAGGGCTGCGGGTGAGCGTGGCCCCGCTCGCGGGGTCCCCAGCCAGCCGAGATTGCGATCGTGCTAGGTCGGGTTCTCTACGAGGAGGGCTCCCACTTCTCCTGCAGGATGTACAAAGCCTCCACCGGGGAGAGTCCCGACCGCGACGACCGCCGACGCGGGGCGCGGCCCCGCGACTCGATCAACATTCCGTCCCGTTTTGCAGGTGCCGGTACGCGACGACAGTTTCGACGCCGGCGGCTCGAGCGAGCGACTCGGCGGCGGCCAGCCCGCGTTTGACGTATGCAACCCGTAGTCTTGCGGAGCGAGACGTCGTCCCAAGAGGGCGCCGCGATGAATATGGCCGATGCGCGGATCGCGGTCGATGAGGCAACCAAGCGCTTCGCGGCGCTTGTGCGCTCTTCGCCAAATCCCCGATGCGCATCCGCCACTCCGACTGGACGATCGCCGACGTGGCGGCGCACGTTCTGAGCTTCGCGGAAGCCTACGAGGGATACCTACAAGACGATGCGGATCCCGTCGTTCGCGTGCACGATCTAAACCTCGACAACGCGCGCAACCTCGCTCGCTTGGACGAGCGCGACATTGGCATCCTCACCGACCGGCTGGCCCGTGCCAGCGCCGCTTTCCTGGCGGCAAGCGACGGCCTCGACGCGACTCATCCGATGCGGTGGCACGACGTGTCCGCCACCGTCGGCACCGTCTACGGGATCTACCTGGGTGAGCTGCTGATCCACGGCGACGACGTGGCTCGAACGCTGCGGCGGCCCTGGCCCATCACCCGAACACAGGGCGCGATCGTCCTCGAGGCCATCGCCGAGGCGGCCCCCTGGTTCGTCGACGCTCGCGGCGCGGTTCGCGACGCCGAATTCGAGGTCAACGCTCGCAAAGGTCCCACATTCAGCTTCCGCTTTGCCTCCACTTCCCTGACCGTCGAAGCCGGTCGGGCGACCCGCCCCGACTGCCGCATCTGGGGCGACGCCGTCGCGCTCGTGCTGGTGCTGTACAAGCGGCGCTCACAATGGACCCAGATCGCTCGGGGTCGCTTGATTGCCGGCGGGCGACGACCATGGCTTGCCCTATCGTTCGTCGACCGGTTCGGCGGCTACTGACGCGGCGAGCGCGGCGGCACCCATACGTGCCGTTCGGTGCGCGCCAACTCCGGCCGCTAGCGGCGTTCTGGGCGTGGTTCTGTGCTCGTGAAGGGACGGATCAAGAGAGCCGAGCGCGCAGCTTCCGCCAGCGCCACGGGAGATCCAAGGCCTCGAAGATCAAGATGATCGACAACCAGAACAGCACTCGGGGCAGCGGGTGTTGGAGGAAACTCATGAGCTTGCCCATGCTCCTCTACATTTCGTTCGCTAGCTCCGCAATCATGGAAGCCCAAGCCAACCGCCCTCCGCAACACGGCGGGAGATGAGGATGCCTCAGGGCAGGCTGAGCACGGTCACAGCGAGGCATCCGCCGAATTGACCATCGCACGCGTACGCGTCGAGCGGGCTCCACCCGCGCTTCGCGGTAAGACGTTCGACGTTCGTGTGATGGCGCGTCTCCAATCGGTACCGCGTAAGGGAACCGGTCCGGAGTTCGCAGCGCATGGCCCGATCGAAAAGCGCTACGTCGAAGCAAGCCCTCAGCCGTGTTCGACGCGCTCAAGATCAAGGTCATGGAAGGTCGGCGGCCCGTCAGCGCGCTCCATCATCCGTTCGTGGGAGAAGGCCTGCGTCTCGGGCAGCTCGTCGTTCTTCTTCGCGCCTTTGTAGGACGGGAACTCGGCGATCAGGACGTACTGCCACGCGTGATCGCGGTCCTGGCAGACCATGACCCGTCGTGTCACGGCCTGCCCTCCGTCTTCGCACACCATTGGTTAGCCGCGGGGAGGCTCCCGAGCGATGTGGGCGACGTGAACCCCTTCAGCCATCGTTCGGCGCGAGCGGCTATGCGGTAAGGCGCCGGAAGGGCCGCTTGGAGGGAGGGTCCACAAGACCTCGTTGGCTTGGGCCTCGCTCACGGCGCGTGCGGCCAGGTTCACCACCGGCCCGAAGCAGTCGCCGCCTTGGACAAAAACATCGCCGAAGGCGAGCCCGGCCCGAATCGGCGGGAGAACGGGATGAGCCCGGAACGGTCGGCAAGCTCAAGGGCGATTCCGCAGGCCGCGTCGATGCTTGCAGCCACGAACATGATTTCGTCGCCGATGAGCTTGACGACCCGCCCGCCCGCGGCGACGACCACATCAGAGGCTGTCGTCTCGAACTCACCGAGGGCAGCACCGAGGCCAGCGATATCGACCTGTTCGGAGAGCGCCGTCGAGCCGACGAGGTCGACGGAGCCGACGACGAGACACTGCGTCTCGTAGCCGAACTTGACGTCGGGCGAAGTACGGGACGCTGCCACCAGGTGCATCCGCAGGAGCTGGTCCATGGCCGACACCAGGAAAGGCATGTATGAAGCCGACTCCAAGTTGGCGCGGACCAGGGCGAGACCGTCCTCGGATCGGAAGCCATGGCTTCCGGGCCCACGTTGGTGACAAAGGCCGAGACGATCGTGTCGGCCACTTTGGCCATCGCCGTGCCCACGACCCTGGTGAGCTGGAACGCGGTGTCCTCGCCGAAGAGTGAGACCGCGGCGCCGAAGCCCTGAAAGACAGCGGTGTCAGCCTCGGTGGCGATCGGGAGATCGGGCCCGGGATCAGCGAAGCCAGCCGTAGCCACAGCCGCCGGACCGTCTCTTCTTGCAGGCCGGCTCGTTCGGCAAGTTCGCGCCTCGTCAGATCTCCGCCACCAGGCCGCAGGGCGAGGCGGGCGGCAAGCGCGCCATAATCAGGCAGTTCCGCCCGCAAGTCGTCCAGCGCCCGCCGTGCTGGACCAGGAGCTCAAGCGCAGCAAGGCGTTCCGTAGCGCCAGGAGCACCGGGGTCGTAGACGCCCGCCTCATGCAGATCCTCCGGAGTGATCTGCCCTGCACTGTCGCTAGGCACGGCATCAACGTAGCTGCGGCGCGGAGCACGGCAGAGGCCGGCCACGACAGCGGTGCCGATATGGCGCGCACGGTGACGCCCATCGGGTGACGTTCGGTAGGCGCGTTGGGTGCGCTCGGGTGATGGCGAACGAAATCGCAGGCAATACGACGTCTGTCAGAGGCTGCCGCCGAACCCGCCGCGGCGCAAGAGGTGCTGAGGGCGCTGCGCTAACTCCGGTCGTCATCCAAGGCACGGATCACAGGTCTGTGACGCCGCTCGGCGGCAATCGTCAGCTTGGCGCGACGAGCCACGAACAAACTCGCTCTGATGCGGTAATACGCACCGCCAGTGAAATGTGCGGACCGCGGTCGTGCCCGGCCGCCCGCCGGGCTCGATTCGTGTGTGCGCTCGGCTCTTACGCCAGGCGGCGGTAGATCAGCTGCGTCGTCGCACTCGGGTCGTCGGCGTACACGCCAGCGACTCCCTTGTCGACGAACTTCACCCAATCCTCGTCGGACCCCAGCGCTTGTTCGGACGCCTCGAGCGCTTGTGCGTTCTCGTGACCGGTGATCCATCCGACGCTGCCGTAGGTGCCGCTCACGTTGGCGAGGAACAACGTCGGGGAGCCGATGAGCTTCGCAGCCTTCTTCGCCAGCTCGACGCCGAGCTCCATGCCGCGACCGAGGTTGCCGTTCGCGTAGACCGTCTGGACCGCCGTCACGTACTCGATCTGCCGGGTGGGGTCTGGTTCGCCGTGGACCACCTGTGCAAGAAGGTCGTCCGCACCACCGACCGTGTACTTACTGCCCTTGTCGACAGCGGTCGCGAACGTGTCGTCGGCGTTCAACTTGTCGCCGGCTGCCTCGAGGGTGGCGAGATCCGGTACGAAGGTGCTCCAAGCAATTGCACCGACCTCCGGCGAGTAAACCTGCATGAACAGACTCACCTGCAGACCGGTGATGTTGTTGACGCTCTTGGTCTGGTCGAGCGCCCATTCCATGGATGAGCGCGTGTTGCCGGGTCCCAAACGGAGCCGGCGGCTGAACAGGTACATGACCGCCCCAATCTGCCCCGGACTCACCGAGTCCGAACGAGGCCTCCGCCCGGGGAAGTGAACAAGAAAGGCCCCGCTCAGTGAGGCTGCCAGCACGACGGCGCGAGCGCAAGGGACCTACAGCCCTTCCGTAGTCGAGCCGGGGACGCTGCACATCGACCGCAGGTGAGTGCCCGATGAGGCGTTTCCCCTTCGCCTAGCGGTAGCCACCGCGATGTGCACAGTCGACTGCCGATGATCGCGCCCGAACGGCACGTACGTGTCCACGCCGATCTTCGGTTCGCGAAGACGGAGGAAGCGCACCGCGAGTCCTTTGGGGCAGCCGTCGCAGATCCGAGCGCGTCTCGGGCTTCGAGCGCAAGGCCCCGAACCCCCGTCCTTGCTGGCGCAACCGGCGCGAAGAAGAACAAAGCCGCCGTAGCTGGGACGTATTGGGGCTGTTCGCGAACGTCGGCCAGCCGTCGTTAGTAGACCCACCGAACCGCACATAACCGGCGTTCTGGGCGTCGAGCGCCACGAGCGCATATGTGCCGTTCGGTGCTCCTCATCTGCTCCTGGAGATGGATGTTCGGTGTGCACGTTATGGCGCGTTCGAAAGGCGTTCTCGAACGCCGCTCTGGTCTGCGGTTGCCGCGGGCACGACCGGCTCGTTGCCGGCCGCGCTTCGCGACAGCCGCGCGGGTGCGCTAGTAGCCAGGGGAACCGCTCGAGCCACCGCTACCGCCAGAGGTCGACGGCGTGCTGGTGATCTCGTTCCCTGTGGGTGAGAGCACGTACCAGAGGCCGCCGAAGGCATTGACGCCCTGGCCGTTGGTGTTCCCGGCCTTCTTGTCGCCCGAGTACGTGTAGAGCGGGTGGCCGTTGTAGATGACCTGCGGCTTCCCGTCGGACCGCGTCGCGGTGCTGGCGAGGGAGGCTTTCGCGCCCTTCCCGATCTTCGGTGTGGCGCTCGTGAGCGGCGGCCACGCGGCTGCGCAGGCGTCGGCGCACGCGCTGGTCGTCCCTGAGTCCGCCTGGAACAGGTACAGAGTGCGGCCCTTCGAGTTGACGAGGATCTTCCCGAGGTTGGTCTTCGCGGACGCGAACCGTCGCTGGCTTTGCCTTCGTGGCTTCTTGTTTCGCCGCCGACACGCTCGCGGAGCTCACGCCGCCATAGCCGGCGACAGCCAGCGCGGCGAGCGGCACGATTGCCGCCCGGGCAAAGAAGGTGGTGCATCTGCTGCGAGTCATCCTCGCTCCTTTTCGTTTGGGGGACGGAATGGATATCCAGGTCCTACATGGCTGCGTTCTGAACATCAGATCGAGCTGTGGTCGCAGGTGCTTCGACCTGCGACCACAGCGCCTCTTCGAGCCGAGCACAGGTGCGTGCGGGGTTCTTCTCAGGGGCTGAAGTGCACCGCTCCGGTTGCGCAGCCGACGCCCTGCACCCAGACGTTTTGGACGCCCGTAAGAGTGCTATCGATGTCGTGCGCCGAGACGATCATGTTGGCTTGGAACGACTCGTCGGTTCCGTCGCCGGCTCGGTAGAAGTCGGCGTGCAGCACGACGGTGTCGTCGCTGGTGCTCACGGTGCTTGGCGACCGCCTCGGTCGCCACGCACTTGAACGTCTGTGCTCGGCAGGAGAATGTCGCTGTCCCAGCGGACGCCCTCTCCCGTCTGACATCCGGCGAGCAAGCGCGTGGGCGGCCACCCACCGGTGAGGTGCAGCTGAAGCTGCCTCCGGAGTGGGCGGGATGGGTGGTGGAGGAGTTGAAGGCGCCGCCGCCGGTCAGGGTGACCGCGCCGGAGGTTCGTTGAGCCCGGTGATGTCGCGTGCGTTGAAACGCGAAGCTCGTGTTGGGACCGGCCGCACCAGCCGCGGACGCCCCGAGCACCACGATCGGGACCGCGGCGGCGAACACGGCGAACGCACCCAACCGTTTCAGCGAATCTCATGGAGATCCCTCGTCGAGTACACGGAATGCGAATCATGACAACGCTCCTTCTCTTTGATGGCTTTCTGAGCCCGAGACGACCTGGGCGGACCTTTTCGTATGGCGGTGTATCGTTACACTGCCATGCTAAACTAGCGAGATAGATTACGCAAGGGGCTGTAATCTATTTGTCCGGTCGAGGAGGCCGCCGTGGCGACCAAGGATCGAGCCGCTGGGGACACCGACGGCGCGTCCCGAGGCCCGGGTCGACCCCGCGACGCCCGCCACGACCAAGCCATCCTCGACGCGACGCTGGGGATCCTGCTGGAACAGGGCTACCGGGGCGTCACCATCGAGGGTGTCGCAACCCGCGCCGGGGTCGGCCGGCCCACCATCTACCGCCGATGGCCTTCGAAGCCCGCAGTCGTCGTCGCGGCGCTCGTCCAGTCGGACCGGCTGGCCCTCCCAGCGCCGGACACGGGTTCGTTGCGAAACGACTTGATCGCCGTGCAACGCCATCAGGTCGAGCGGATGAACTCGCCCGACGCTCGCCGGGTCACGGCCGGGCTGATCGCGGATCTGGCCGACGACCCGGAGCTTGCCGACACCTATGTCAGCCAATTCCTGGCGCCGCGCCGGGCAACGGTATGGGAAGTCCTCTCACGCGGTGTCGACCGAGGAGAGCTCGACGCCGACGTCGATTTCGCCTTCATTTACGACCTGCTGGTCGGGCCGCTCTTCATGCGAGCCGTCGTATGGGGACAGCCGCTAGCGCCCGACGCCGCCGAAAAAACCGCAGACGTGATCCTGGCCGCATTCGCCCCAACCCCCAGGCGCTCACCCACCTGACCGCCAACCGCAAGGCTTAGGGGCGGCCCGGGAGCCGGTGGACGAATCGCCGAGGCGACGGTTACGGCCGTGGTTCCCCGTCGCTTCAGTGCTGGTCGCGACGCCCACGGTGTGCCCCTCATCCGCACACAACGACACCTCCCGGTCACCACCTCGCAGCGCCATAACCGGCGATATGCACGGCGTGCGGTGTCGGGATGTCGTCGTACTTGACTGGCCCAGCTTGGGCCGCCGGGTTGTCGCTGCACCTAGAGCTTGGACGGGAAGGTGAGGGTGCCGACCGCCTTGCTGGCGAACTTGGTGTGGGCGGTGCCGGTTGCGGGGTCGACCTTGACCGTGGTCGTCGTCGCGGTGGCGGTGAGGACGCCGGTGACGCCGGCGAAGTGTCCGGTGCCGCCGGTGAAGGTGTAGGTCGCGGGGTACCGGTTGGCGTGCGTGATGGCATCAGATGGTGATGGGTCCGGTATGAATCCCTCGGCGACGGTGCCGGTGAGATTGTCGCCGTGGGAGTCCGTGTAGGTGAAGGTCCAGACTGAGGTGGGCGCCGTCGAGGCTGGGTTGGCTGAGCGTGTAGGTGCCGTGACCGAGGTGTTTGGCGGTCCAGGTCCAGCATCCCATCCGCACCGGGACGTCGGGCGGAGCCGGACACTTGGTACCGCGAGGGTTATTCAGCAGGTTGTTTTGCGCGTCCTCGTATTCGTCCCCGGACAGGTGGATGACGGTGCGGTAGGTGTGTGGCCGCGAAGGCGCGTGCGGTGGGGCGGCGGCGGACGCGGGCCCGCCGATCGCGGCGAAGCTGCTCAGCGCGAGGAAGATCGTGAGTCTTCGCATATGAAACTCCGGGCCTCGGCGGTCATCCGTCCGGCGCGACAGAGCCACTCATAAAGCGCCGCTGTCAAGGGCACGCCGATGTGCCGATCAGTGCGCGCCAACTCTCGCCGCCAACGTCGTTCTGGCGCGACATTCTGTGCGCCACTTGGTCGATGAGTTAGCCGAAAGGCTAGCCCACACATCGAACACTTGTTCGTATTCGTCACGTCACACATCAACGAAGCTGGGGGCAGTACGAGGCGCGGTTGCGCGCAATGCCTCCGCAGATCGCGTGGTCAGCGCTCGATCCCGGGGGCGAGAAGCTCGACGAGCCGACTCGTCGACAACTCCTGCCTACCGACGGGGTGTGTCCATCTCAGCGACCCCGGTGGTGACAATCCGCTGACATCGGCGACCGCACAACGGGCCGGCCCTCGGAGGCCGGCCCGTGTGACCTGCGCTTCGTTGGTGGCGGGGGAAGGATTTGAACCTTCGACCTTCGGGTTATGAGCCCGACGAGCTACCAGACTGCTCCACCCCGCGCATCAAAGTTACCAGAGGGCTCCTGACCTGCGGCTCGGCGGCGAGCGCGGGTGCGTGTCCGCTTTGGGATGATGGGGCCCATGGACCTCATCGACCGCTACGAGGAAGCTGCCGGCGGGTTCACCCACCGACTCGACGCAGTCGCCGACGACCAGTGGTCGAACCCGACGCCGTGCACGGACTGGGACGTGCGCCAGCTCGTCGACCACGTGATCGCCATCCAGCGGCAGATCCCGGACAGCCTCGACGTCCCCGTCGACGACGACGGCGTCGACCCCCGATCGACGTGGAAGGCCGTGCGCGACGCCGCGCTCACCGCGCTGCGCCAGCCCGGCGTCATGGAACGGACGATCACAGGCATCCGCGGCGAGATGCCCGTCGAGATGGCGTTGCTCCCCCGCTTGTCGGATCTCACCGTGCACACCTGGGACCTCGCCCGCGCTACGGGCGGTGACGAGCGCCTCAGCGCGGAGATCGCCGGGATCGTGCTCGAGCGGCTGAGGCCGAACGACGAGGCGCTCCGACAGTCGGGGAGCTTCGGCCCGAAGGTCGACCCGCCTCCGGGCGCCGACGCGCAGGTCGAGCTCCTCTGCTTCCTCGGCCGGCGGCCCTGACGTGGCCGACGTCGCCGCGCTCCTCGGCGAGGCGGTGTCGCCCGAGCACGTCCTAGCCGGCGACGAGATCAGCGACGACTACGCGCACGACGAAGCCCTCACCGCAACGCCCGAGATGCCGGCGTTCGTGGTCCGCCCCGGGAGCACGGCCGAGGTGTCGGACCTGCTGCGGATCGCGAACGAGCACAACATCCCGGTCACCGCACGCGGCAGCGGCACCGGCCTGTCGGGCGCGGCCGTCCCGCGCGCCGGCGGCATGGTCGTGTCGTTCGAGCGCATGAACGAGATCGTCGAGATCGACACGAGCAACCACGTCGCGGTCGTGCAACCCGGTGTCACCCTCGACCAGCTCGACGAGGCAACGGCGGCGCACCGGCTCGTCTATCCGGTCTATCCGGGTGAGTACAGCTCGAGCCTCGGTGGCAACGTCGCCACGAACGCGGGCGGCATGCGCGCCGTCAAGTACGGCGTGACGCGCCACCAGGTGCTCGGCCTCGAGGCGGTGCTCGCCAACGGCGACGTGATCCGCACCGGCGGCCGGTTCGTGAAGGCGACGACGGGCTACGACCTCACCCAGCTGATCATCGGGTCCGAAGGCACGCTCGCGCTCGTCACCGAGGCGATCCTCAAGCTCTACCCGCGTCCCGAGCACCAGGCGACCGTCCTCGCGCCGTTCCCGGTGCTCGAGGACGTGACGCGAGCGGTTCCCGCCATCGTCGCCAGCGGCATCGGGCCCCTGATCCTCGAGTACATCGACACGCTGACGATGGCCGCGATCACCGCGCACGTCGGCCTCGACCTCGGCGTCCCGCCCGAGATCAAGGACCGCGCGCTCGCCTACCTCGTCGTGATGATGGAGAACACGCACGCCGACCGGCTCGACGAGGACGTCCAGGCCCTCGGCGAGCAGCTCGCCGAGCTCGGCGCGCTCGACGTGTACGTGCTGCCGCCGCAGGCCGCGACGCAGCTCATCGACGCCCGCGAGAAGGCGTTCTGGGTCGCCAAGGCCAACAACGCCGACGACATCGTCGACGTCGTCGTCCCGCGCTCGGCCGTCCCCGAGTTCATGGCCAAGGTCGCCGAGCTCGGGCAGACCTACCAGTCGCTGATCGCCGGGTGCGGTCACGCCGGAGACGGCAACGTCCACCTCTCGGTGTTCCAACCCGACGCCGAGCAGCGCTACAAGGTGCTGCGCGGCCTGTTCGAGGCGGGCATGGCGCTCGGCGGCGCCATCTCCGGCGAGCACGGTGTGGGCAAGGAGAAGAAGCGGTACTACCTCGAGCTCGAGGACCCGACCAAGGTCGAGCTCATGCGCCGCATCAAGACCGCGTTCGACCCGAACGGCATTCTCAACCCGGGCACTCTCTTCGACTGAGCCGCGGAGGCACACCATGAACGGAGCGCAGGCGCTGATCCGGACGCTCGTCGACGGCGGCGTCGACGTGTGCTTCACGAACCCGGGCACGTCCGAGATGCACTTCGTCGCCGCGCTCGACTCGGTACCCGAGATGCGCGGCAACGCTCGGCCTGTTCGAAGGCGTCGTCACCGGCGCCGCCGACGGCTACGGCCGCATGGCCGGCAAGCCGGCGGCGACGCTCCTGCACCTCGGACCCGGCCTCGGCAACGGGCTCGCAAACCTGCACAACGCCCGCCGGGCGCGCACGCCGCTCGTCAACATCGTCGGCGACCACGCGACCTACCACCAGCAGTACGACGCGCCGCTCCAGTCGGACATCGACAGCGTGGCGCGGGCCGTCTCGGGTTGGATGCGCACGTCGGTACGCACCGGCGACGTCGCCCGCGATGCCGCCGACGCCGTCGCCGCGGCGACGAGCCCGCCGGGGCGAGTCGGCACGCTGATCCTGCCCGCCGACGTGTCGTGGGGCGAAGGCGCCGAGCCCGGCGACGCCCACTCCCGCCTGCGCCGCGCCGCGGTCGTGCCCGACGACGTCGTCGACGCCGATCGCCAAGGTGCTCGTGTCGGGCGAGCCGTGCGGCGCTGCTGCGTCGGCGGCAGCGCGACGCGCGAGCGCGGCCTGGTCGCCGCGAGCCGCGTCGCCAACGCGACGGGCGCCAAGCTCCTCGGCGAGACGTTCCCGGCCCGGCTGCGAACGCGGCGCGGGACGTCCGCCGCTCGAGCGCCTCGGCTACCTCGCCGAGTTCACGACCGCGCAGCTCGCAGGGCTGCGTCACCTCGTGCTCGTCGACGCGAAGGCACCGGTGTCGTTCTTCGCCTATCCCGGACAAGCCGAGCTACCTCGTGCCCGACGGCTGCGACGTGCACGTGCTCGCCGCCGGCGCCGACGACGCGGTCGGCGCGCTCGAGCACCTCGCCGACGTGGTCGGCGGCGCCGACCCCACGATCCAGCCGGCGCAGCGGCCGGACCGGCCGTCCGGCGAGCTCACGGGCGAGGCGGTCGCGAACGCGGTCGGCGCGCTGCTCCCCGAGGGCGCGATCGTGTCGGACGAGGCGAACACGGCGGGCTTGTGGGCTCGCGGCCGCCACCGCCGGCGCGCCGCCGCACGACTGGCTGACGCTCACGGGCGGCGCCATCGGCCAGGGCCTGCCGGTCGCGACGGGCGCGGCGGTCGCGTGCCCCGACCGCAAGGTGCGTCGTGCCTCGAAGCCGACGGCAGCGCCATGTACACGCTCCAGGCGCTGTGGACCCAGGCCCGCGAGGGCCTCGACGTCACGACGGTGATCTTCAACAACCGGTCGTACGCGATCCTCAACCTCGAGCTGAGCCGGGTGGGCGCCGAGTCGCCCGGGCCCAAGGCGCTCGACATGCTCGACCTGTCGCGCCCCGACCTCGACTTCGCCGCCCTCGCGAAGGGGATGGGCGTGCCGGCGGCGAGCGCGACCACCGCCGACGAGCTCGTCACCGCGCTCGAGCGCGGCCTGGCCGAACCCGGGCCCGTTCCTGGTCGACGCGGTGCTGCCGCCGCGGCTCTAGCGCGCGGGGCGTGAGACGCCGGCGCTGCGCGGTCAGTGCGTGCGATAGCGGAGCAGGACGACGCCCGAGCTGAACGGGTGCGCCTCGACGAGCTTCAGGTCGGGTTGGTCGACCGGTTCCTCGAAGAGTCGACGACCGCTGCCCATCACGACCGGGTAGACGAACAACCGGTACTCGTCGACCAGTCCCGTCCGGTTCAGGGCATGCACCAAGGTGATGCTGCCGGTTGCCACGATGTCGCCGCCGGCCTGGTTCTTGAGCCCGGCCACCTCGTCGGCAAGGTCGCCACGCAGGATGGTGGTTCCACTCCAGTCGGGGTCCGTGAGCGTGGAGGAGATGACGTACTTGTCGACACCGTTCAGGTACTCGCTGACGCCGGTCTGGTCGTCGGTCTGGTGCGGCCAGTAGCTACGAAAGGCCTCGAAGGTCGCCCTGCCGACGAGCAATGCGTCGGCGGTCGCGCGAAGTCGTTCCTCGACCGCTCGCATCTCGGCGACGTCGGCAGCGTTCTCGGCGCCGGCAGGGTACGAACCAGTCGCCGGATGCATCGATGACGGAATCGACGGTGATGTTCTCGGTGATAATGAGGTCACGAGGCACATCGGAAGCCTCCCTTCATCGCCGGGCGTCGGTCGAGGATGTGCAAGTCATGAGTAAGACTCCATCACGCCGCGAAACCCATCGGTGTCTGCGTACCCTCGGGAGGACCGCCTAGCTCCGAACGACCAGCGCGTCGGGGAGCCGGTGAAGTCGTCCTCGGTGAGGCTGAACACCCACGACGGGTCGACGCGGAAGGTCGCGTTCACGGCCGGATCGAGGAAGTCGACGCCGTAGTCGGTCTCGTACTTCTCGTTCTCGAGATCGATGAAGCGCGCCAGCGCTTCGTGGTCGGTGACGACGTGGGCGGTGCCCTCGAGCACGACGGGCTCCCAGGCGTTGTCGGTCGCGATCGAGCAGCGAGGATCGGCGGCGAGGTTGCGCGCCTTGCTCGACCCGAGGCTGCTGCTGAACCACAGCGCGCCGCCGTCCCAGACGGCCCAGACCGGCATGAGGTGCGGCCGTCCGTCGGCCCGGCCGGTGGCGACCCAGTAGTCGTGCGACTTCGTGAGGCGCTCCTCGGCCCACGACCACGGCAGCAACCCTCGGCCCTCGGTCGGGCCGGCGATCCCGTAGCCCGGCATGTGCGGACGGCTGGCGGCCGGCTCCGGCATGGGCCCTCCTCGTAGCGAACACGTGTTCGACGGCGGTAGACTCGTGTGTCTGTGACGGCGTACCAGACTTCCCTGCTCGGTGCGGGCGACCCGGCCGTCGACCCGACCGTGCCGTTCGAGCGCCTGTGGCTCGACGACCTGTCGTGGGTCGACGTGGCGCGGGGCTGGCTGCACGGCGCCGACACGCTCCTCGACGCGCTGATCGAGTCGGTCGACTGGGAGCAGCACCGGCGCTGGATGTACGAGCGCATGGTCGACGACCCGCGCCTGTCGCGCTGGATCAGTGCCGACGAGCCGCTTCCCGATCCCGCGCTCGCGCCGGTGCGCGTCGGCACTGGAAGCGCACTACGACGTCCCGCTGGGCGGGATCGGCCTCAACTACTACCGCGACGGGCGCGACAGCGTCGCGCCCCACCGCGACCGGGAGCTGCGCCACCTCGACGACACGCTCATCACGATCGTCACGCTCGGCGCGCAGCGCCCGTTCCTGCATCCGGCCGCGCGGCGGCGGGAAGTCGCGCGACATCTCCCCCGCATCCGGCGACCTGCTCGTCATGGGCGGCCGCACGCAGGTCGGATGGGAGCACGGCGTGCCCAAGGTGAAAACCGCCGGGCCGCGCATCTCGGTCACGTGGCGGTGGTCGTCCGAGAAAGGGCCCGTCGACCGCACGTAGGCCTACGCTCGTGGCGTGCGTCAGCCAATGAAGCCGGAGGAGTTCGCGGACCTCGTCGGGCTGCCGCTGGAGACGGTGCAGAGCTACCGCTCGCTCGGACTGCTCGACCCTGAGGACGACGGACTGCTCGACGACGTCGACATCATGCGAGTCCGCGTCGTACGCCGCTACGTGGAGCACGTCGGGTTCGACCCCGAGAGCCTCGCCGCTGGGATTCGTGACGGACACGTCGAGACGCCCTACGGCGGTCAGCTGTTCGACACCGCCCCGCCGCTGAGCGCCGACGATGCCGCGGCCCGAGCGGGTCTCGAACCCGATCAGCTCCGGCAGTTGACCGCCGCGCTCGGGCTCCCCTCGTCCAACCTGAGCGAACAAGACGTGAACGAGCTCTTCACGGTGCCACGGGCGGCGCTGGAAGCCGGTCTGCCGTGGGACGCGATCCTCGGAGTTACCCGCGTCCTCGGTGACTCGCTACGTCGGATCGCAGAGGCGCAGATCCGCGCCGTCCACGTGTACATCCACGAACGGCTGACCGCCGAGGGTTTCTCCCAAGAAGAAGTGGAACAGCAGATCGTCGGCATGGAGACCCTCATCCCACTCACCGACAGCTTGCTTCGACGTCTGTATCGCCAGTACCTCGTCGAGGCACTGATCGAGGACGCGTTCCTCCACCTCGCAGAACCAGAACGGGCACGCCGGTTCCTCCGGCTCCGTCGAGGCGACAATCGCGTTCCTCGACATCGCGTCGTTCACCACCCTGACCGAGACGGGCGGCGACGACGCCGCAATGCGCATCCTCGACCGGATCGATGACATTGTCCGGCCGCTGGTTGTCGACCACGGCGGCAAGGTCGTCAAGCAGGTCGGCGACGGGTTCATGCTCGCGTTCCGTGATCCGGCCGCCGCCGTGCAGTTCGCGATCGAGACCCAGGCCGAGCTGGCGCGCGATCCCGATCTGCCCGCGATCCGGGTGGGAATCAACACCGGTCCCGCGCTGTACCGGACGGGCGACTACCTCGGCGGCGCCGTCAACGTCGCGTCCCGCGTCGTGAACGGCGCCATGCCCGGCCAGATCCTGCTGACGGAGCCGGTCGCGAACGCCGCAGACAAGGCGGGGATCCCGGTCGAGGAGGTCGGTGTGCGCATGATGCGCGGTGTCGACGAACCGCTCGCCCTCTACCGGGTCAAGCCTGGATAGACGCTCAGCGCCCCCGCCAATTCGGCGGCCGGCGCTCGCGCGCCGCGGTCCAGCCTTCGGTCGCATCGTCGGTGGCGGCGGCGACACGACGCATCGTCTCCCCGAATCGCACCGCTTCCGCCCACGGGAGGTACCGGCCACGCGCCGCGACCTCCTTCGTCGCCCGGGCCGCCAGCGGAGCAGCTTGGAGCAGCCGGCCGGCGAGGCGACGCGCCTCGTCCATGAGCTCGCCGCGCGGCACGACCTTCCACGCCAGCCCGATCTCGTGCGCGCGCGACGCGTCGACGCGGTCGCCCGTCAGCAACAGCTCCATCGCGTTCGACCACCCGACGCGATCGGGCAGGCGCAGAGCGCCCACGATCGTCGGCACGCCGAGGCGGACCTCGGGGAAGCCGAACTGCGCGTCGTCGGCTGCGATCACGAAGTCGCAGCGCGTGACGAGCGTGAGGCCGTAGCCGAGGCAGAACCCGTTCACCGCCGCGATCGTCGGCTTCCAGACCTCGAGCCCACTTTCATAGGAGTTGATCGTGGGGATCTCCCAGAACGAGCCGGGCCAGGTGCCGGCCGAGCCGCCGGCGTCCTTCATGTCGGCGCCGGCGCAGAACGAGTCGCCCGCGCCGGTGACGATGCCGACCCACGCATCCTCGTCGTCGCGGAACTGTTCCCACGCCGCGTTGAGGTCCTGGCGGAGCTCGGCGTTGATCGCGTTGCGGGCCTCGGGCCGGTTGTAGGTGATCGTGGCGACGTGCTCGTCGACGCTCGTAGAGAACGGTGCCCGCCATGCGTCCTGCCTACCCGATGTTGACGAGCCGGGCGAGGCCGACGGCGCGCAGCGCGTCCTGCAGGCGGGCGGTGACGAGCGGCAGCCGGTCGAGGAGCAGGATCACGCCGAAGACGGCGAGCAACGCCGCCGAGACCAGCGTGATCGCCCGCGAGTGGCGCTTCACCCAGTTGAGCGCGGGCGCGAACCGGCCGACGCCGAGGCCGACGAGCAGGAACGGCACTCCCAGTCCGAGCGAGTACGCGATGAGCAGAGAGGCTCCCCTCGCCGTCTCCCCCTGCGCGTTGGCCACCGCCAGCACGGCGGCGAGCACGGGCCCGATGCACGGCGTCCAGCCGAGCCCGAACGCGGCGCCGGCCACCGGTGCGGCGAACGGGCCGAACCGCTCGAGGTGGGGATGGAAGCGGAACTCCTGGTACAGGCGCGGCGTCGTCAGGAGCTGCGAGCCGGCGAGGTACAGCGCCATGAGCAGCACGAGCGCGCCCGACACGCGCGTGAGCGTCTCCTGATTGCGGAACACGACGTCGCTCACCGACCACGTCGTCAGGAACAGGGCGACGAACACGAGCGTGAAGCCGAGCACGAAGAGCCCGGTGTTGACGGCGATCCGCGTGAGGCGTCGGGCGTCGGGAGCTTCGAGCTCGCCAATCGTGAGGCCGGTGACGAGGCTCAGGTAGCCGGGCACGATCGGGAGCACGCACGGCGACAAGAAGGAGATGATCCCGCCGCCGAAGGCGACGAGCACGTTGACGTTCGACGGCGACACCCCGAACACGCGCACATGCTAGGGGCGGCCGACGCCGAAAGACTCAGCGGGTCGCGATCAGCGCGAGCCCGACGAGACCCAACGCAAGACCGCCGGCTCGCTGCCGGCCGATCCGCTCGTGCAGCACGAGCCGGGCGAGCACGACGGTGGTCGCGGGATACAGCGACGCGACCGGCGCGACGAGCGAGAGGAGCCCGCGCCGCACGGCGAGGACGACGAGCGCGTTGGCGCCCACGTCGCACAGGCCCGCACCGGCGACCGGAGCAAGGTCGGCGCGCGCGATGCGTGGCGAATGGCCGAGCACGACGGCGGCAATCGCGAGGACCGGCACAGACGCGCACCGGGCGATGAGCACCGGCCACATCCCCGAGCCGCTCGAGCTCTCGGCGAACAAGATGAAGACGACACCGAATCCCAAACCGGCGCCGGCGCCCAGCGCGAGCTCCAGCCGGGGCGAGATGGTCCCGGCGGGATCGTGCTCCGCACCCCGGCCGACGATCGCGGCCGCGATGAGCGCCACGCCGACGCCGGCCAGCGCGAGCGCGGACGGACGCTCGCCGCGCAGGAGACCCCACGCCACGGGCAGCACGCCGCCGCCGATCGCGCTGAGCGGCGCCACGATGCTCATGCGGCCCAGTGCGAGGCCACGGAACAGCAAGCCGAGAGCTACGACCGCGACGACGCCGGCCGCCGCCGACAGCACGAAGACGTGCGCGTCGGGCCGCGCGTCACGGAGCGCGACGACGAGCACGAGGGCAACCGCAAGGCCGAACGACTGCGATACCAGCAGCACGGTGACGGTCGGGAGACGCTTGGCCGAGATCCCGCCGAGGAAGTCGCCGCTCCCGTAGGCGAGCGCGACGAGTGCGCCCAGCGCGATCTCCATCCGCCGGGATCAGGCGGCGTGTTCGGCGGCGATGCGACCTTCGGCGAGGTCGACGTACGCGGGGTCCGTGTCGTAGCCGACGTACCGCCGGTCGGCGCGGACGGCCGCCACCGCCGTCGACCCCGAGCCGAGGAACGGGTCGAGCACGACATCGCCCCGATAGGTATAGAGCTGGATCAGCCGTTCCGGGAGCTCGACCGGGAACGGCGCCGGGTGCCCGACCCGGCGGGCGTGCTCGGGCCGGATCTCCCACACGTCGAGCGTCGCCGCGAAGAACTCCTCCTTCGAGATCGTGTTCTCGAACGGGAGCCCGCGTTGCTCGCGCTCGGCCCGGCTCACGGCGCGGTCGAAGCGACCCTTGCTGGCGACGACGACGCGTTCGGTCACGTCGCGCAGCACCGGATTGGCGGCCGACAGGTAGGAGCCGACCGCGATGGAGCCGGTCGCGCCGCGGGCCTTCTGCCAGACGATCTCGCCCCGGAGGAGAAGGGCGAGGTCGTCCTGGAGAATCCGGACGACGTCGCCGGCCAGCGAGCGGTACGGCTTGCGGCCGAGGTTCGCCACGTTGACAGCCATGCGGCCGCCGGGCTCGAGCACCCGCCGGCACTCGGCGAACACGTCGCGCAGCATCGCCAGGTAGTCGAGATACGACCCGGGAACGTGGCCCTCGCCGAGGGCGGCCTCGTACTCCTTGCCGGCGAAGTACGGCGGGGACGTGACCACCAACGCGACCGAGCAGTCGTCGACGGCCTGCATGTCGCGGGCGTCGCCGCAGAAGATCGAGTCGGCGGCGCGGCAAGCGTTGACGGTGTCGTCGTCCGAGAGCTCGGGCTCCGTGAAGCGCTCGTAGAACGGGGTGGCGTCGTGCGATTCGCGATTGCCGGCGCCGAACGATCGCGTGCGGGTGGGCATCGACGAACCGTACCGGAGCCGGGCGCCGAAACGGCGTTCTCTAGCCCGGCATGATGTCGCCCTTGCCGAACACGTACAGCAGGCCGAGCGCCAGGCTGGCGGCGGCGGCCACGAGCGACGCGACGGTGTAGAGGCGGGCGCGGGAGCTCGCGCCGGTCAACCCGAACGTGCTCGCGGTCGCGACGACGGTGTTGGCGGCGAGCAGCCCGACGAGGAAGCACGCCAGCACGAACAAGCCGGCCGCGCGGCTCCCCGCCCCCGCGGCGGTGACGAACACGAGCGCCTGGGTCGGCGTCTCGAACCCGATGCCGTGGATCATCCCGACCCCGACAGCCGCGCCCCCGCCGTAGGTCGGCAACGGGTCGTCGGGCAACGCGCCGACGTGACGGTGACGGTGGCTGTGCTTCGGCCTGACCTTGGTCCGCCCTCGCGCACCGACCGGCTCGGGCTCGTGCTCGTGGTCGTGGTCGTGGTCGTGATGCTCACCCGACGGATGGTCGTGCTCGTGCTCGATCACGACCGGCGCGGCGCGGCGCCGCCGGAGGCGTCGGAAGCCGGAGACGAGGAGCGCGCCGCGACTCGGCATGCCCGTGCTCTTTCCGTGGCGAATGGTGGAGACGATCACGAAGATGCCGAGTGCGACCAGCGTCACGCCGACGAGACGCTCCATGAACTCCCCGACCGACTCCGGCAGGTGCGCGGACGCGAGGATGACGGCGGCCCCGATCGCAAAGGCAACCGCCGCGTGCCCCAACGCGTACAGGGTGGCGAGCATCATCGAGCGGCGCCGGCTCTGTTGCGACGCGGCGATGTCGCTCAGCGCCGCGAGGTGGTCCCAGTCGAACCCGTGACGGAACCCGAGCGCGAGCGCGGTCGCGACGAGGCCGATCTCCAGCCCCGCCGCGCCCGCGATCACCGCACTGCTCACGAGTCGGACGTCACCCCCGTCGCCTCACGCCGGACACCCGCGCTGTCCTTCGCTGCCGCCAGCGACAGCAAGCCGAAGACGACGCCGGTGACCGCCCACAGGGCCAGCGCGCCGCCGGCGCTCGCGAGCCGGAACCGCCAGATCAACGTGGCCGGCGCGGTCACGGCGTCCGGAGTCCCCGGGAGCACCATGAACCCGACCGCGACGAGCACGACCCACGCGCCGGCAACCGCGCTCTGGCGGGCGGGATCGGCGTACTGACGCGTCCGCATCCACCGGCCCAGTCGCACGGCGAGGTACGCGGCGCCGATCGACCATGCGAGCATGGCGAAGTACAGGATCGTCCGCTCGTCGATGGTGTTCGGGTCACCGACTGATGGCGGGTTCGGCGGATACTTGGCGAACGGCACGAGGTACACGACGACGAACGCCGTCGCCGCCCAGATGACCGAGCGTTGCCAGTCGTTGCGGCCAGGAAGGCGATGACGAACGGCGGCGAACGTCACTGCGAACATCACGCCCAGGGCGACGCTGACCAGGACGACACCCAGCGCGCCGCCGAAGACCTGCGTGCCGCGGGTGTACAGCTCTTGTCCGCCTCCTCCGTGCTTCTCTTCCAAGCGGATGGCATCGCCGATGGTGCGCTCGCCGACCAGCAGGAGGAACAGCGCGCTCGCTGCTCCCCCGGCGAGGCCGGCGATCGCGCCCCGGCGGATGAAGCTGCCCAACATGGGCTCTCCTCTCCGATGACTCAGTGACAGGGCACGCCGAGGAAGTGCCGCGAGTCGTGGAAGAACTCGTGCAGTCGGTGCGCCAGGCTTCCGAGCGCGGCGCCGTTCTCCGACGTGATCAGGTACACGGCGAAGATCAGCAGCGCGACGAGCAGCCAGGTCCACGCCGGGACCTTGACCCTCTCGAGCTCCAATGCCTCATCCAATGTGCTCACCTCCTCCCGTGTGCTCGTGGACCGCTACCCCACCGTTGTGGGGATGGTCGTGACCATGACTGTGCGGGTGCGCGTGGAGCGGCGTCGGTTGCCCGACCTGCTCCTCGTACCCGGGGATCGCGATCCGGTAGACGCAGCAGTCGCAATTCATGCGGGCCTCGCCCTCGATCGCCTCCCGGTGGCGCTCGAGCACCAGTTGGGCGAGGCGGGCATCGGGGCCGAGGTGCGCGCCGTGGCGGACCGCCACGTCCGGATGGTCGGCGGCCCACGCGTCGGCTTGGTCGTGGATGCGATCAACGAGGATGCCGGTGAACAGGAAGTAGGGGACGACGGCGATGGTCGTCGCGCCGAGGCGACGGCATCGTTCCAGCGCGTCGGGCACCGACGGCGGCGCCAAAGAGATGAATGCCGGCTCGACGAGCCCCAAGCCGCGCGAGTCCTGGAGGAGCCGCCCGACCTTGTACAGGTCGGCGTTGGCGTCGGGATCGCTGGACCCGCGCCCGACGAGCACGACCGCGAGCTCGCCCGGATCGTCGGCGCCGACGGCGGCGCGGATGCGGTCCTCGGCGAGCGCGAGCACGAGCGGGTGGACGCCGAGCGAGCGCCCGTACTCGAACCGCACTCCCTGATGGCGGCGGCGCCCCCGTTCGAGCGCGGCGGGCCCGTCGTTCTTCATGTGGCCGGCGCCGAGGAGGACGAGCGGGACGGCGCCGATCGAGGTTGCGCCGCGGCCGACGAGGGCGTCGATGGCGGTGTCGAGGTCGGGCTCGGCCAGCTCGATGAAGCCACAGCCGATCTCGAGACCGTTCGCCTCGTTGCGCAGCACGTCGGCGAACTGCCAGTACTCGTCGACGCCGGCGGCCGAGCGGCTGCCGTGGCCGATGAGAAGCAGCGCGGGACGTGGGCTCATGATGAGTTCCCTTCCGATGAGTGGGCGGCGAGGCGCACGAGCGCGTTGACGGCCGCCGCCGCCACCGCGCTGCCGCCCTTCTCGCCGACGTTGGAGATCGCGGGCAATCCGCTCGCGCGGAGGCGCGCCTTCGACTCGGCGGCGCCGACGAAGCCGACGGGCATGCCGATCACGAGGGCGGGCTCGAAGACGCCGCCGGCGGCGAGGGTCGAGCGCTTCGTCGAGGGCGGTCGGTGCGCAGCCGACGACCACGACGGCGCCGGTCGGATGCGCGAGGGCCGCGGCGCGCATCCCGCGCGCGGCACGCGTTTCGCCTCGTTGCTCCGTCGCCGGCGCATCGGCGAGGAAGCACTCGGTCGTGACGCCGCGGATGCCGGAGCGAACCATCTCGACGTCGCAGAGCACGGGCGCTCCGGCGCGCAGCGCGCGCACGCCGGCGTCGACGGCGGCAGTGTCGACGACCGTCGACGAGGCGTACTCGGGATCGGCGCTGGCGTGGATCACACGCTCGACGACGGCACGCGGCCCGGATTCGAGATGCGAGAGGTCGACGCGGGTCTCGAGGATCCGGTAGCTCTCCGTCTCGATCGGGTGGATCACGCCTCCACCTCCTCGATCGCGTCGCGCGGGCAGACCTCGACGCACGCGAGACAACTGGTGCAGCGCTCGTCGACGACGTCGGGCCGACCGGGTGCGGCGATCAATGCGCGTTCGGGGCACGTGATCAAGCACGCGCCACAGGCGGTGCAGTCGGCGTTGACGGTCACCGTCACGGCCGGTACCCCCGCGGCGTGACGACGCGCCCGTCGGCGACGCGCGTGGTCGACGCCCCGATGAGGACGCACGTCGTCATGCCGACGTCGGTCGGGTCGAGCTCGGCGAGCGTCGTGACCTGGACGTGCTCGTCGGCGCGGGTGGCGTCGGTGACGACGGCGACCGGTGTCGACGGCGGCGCGGTGCGCGAGGAGGATCCGGCGGGCGGCGTCGAGCTGCCACGTCCGGCGTCCCGAACGCGGGTTGTAGAGCGCCACGGCGAAGTCGGCGGCCGCCGCCGCTCGAAGGCGCGCCTCGATCGCCTCCCACGGCGTGAGGAGGTCGGACAGGCTGATGGTGGCGAAGTCGTGGCCGAGCGGCGCGCCCACCGCGGCGGCCGCGGCGTGGGCCGCGGTCACGCCGGGAACGATCTCGATCTCGACGCCGGGAGCGTCGGCGGCGAGCTCGAGGGTGATCGACGCCATGGCGTACACGCCGGGGTCGCCCGAGCACACGAGCGCGACCTCGCGTCCGCCGGCCGCTTCGGCGAGCGCCTGCTTGGCCCGGACGACCTCCTCGCCGATCGGGCTCCGAACGACCTCCTGGCCGCGGTTGCAGCAGGTCGGCGCACGCGTCGACGTACGGCGTGTACCCGATCACGACCTGGGCGTGGCGCACCGCCGTCTCGGCGGCGGGGGTACGCAGCGCGGCGGCGCCGGGCCCGAGCCCGACAATGCGCAACCGCCCCGGTGGGCCGACCCGGCGGGCGACGGCCACGGTGGCGACCGCGTTCGCCTGCTTGTGCACGACGAGCTCGGCGCCGCGGGCCGGCGGCCAGCAACGCGGCGGCCTCGGCGACGCTGGGAGTGCCGACGGCGTCGGCGACGACGGCGCTCGGGGTCGGCACGGCGATCACGCGCGAAGCGCATCGGCCGTGAACCCGCGCAGCGGCAGCGCCGAGCGCCTGGAGACCCGGCTCGCTCGTCTTCCGATCGAGTGTCGCGATCTCGGCGACGGACGCGCGCGCGAGCCCGGCGCCGTCGAGCGCGGCGTCGAGGAGATCGGACACGGCGTGCGCCGGCGCGCCCGTCGACGCGCCGACACCGGCGACGAGCGACGGTGGGTGCAGCGTCACCGCGCCGGGCGTCGGCTGCGCCCCGCCGGTCGGTGACGACGATGCGTTCCGGACCATCGCCACCCGTCAGACGCGGCGGGCAGCGGCCAACCCTGCTCGTTGGAGACGCGAGGCGCGCGCCCGTCGAGCAATGCGGCCGTCACAGCGGCGACGTCGCCGGTGGCGACGAAGCCCGGCAGCGTGTCGAGCGCGACGCGGCCGGCGCTGTCCGTCGCCGTGGTGAGCACCGGCTCGGCGTCGAGCAACGCGCCGACCTGCCGGGCGAGCGCGTTGGCGCCACCGGCGTGACCGCCGACGAGCGCCACCGCGTACCGGCCGCCTTCGTCGACGCAGACGACGGCGGGGTCACGGTTCTTGTCGGCGAGCAGGGGCGCGACGATCCGGACCGCCGCGCCGGTGGCGAGGAACAGCACGAAGCCGTCGACCGAGCCCCAACGCTCGCGCACGGCGGACGCCGCCGACCCGTGCACGTGCTCGAACGGAAGGCGGCGCGCCCGGGCCCGGCCCGCCTCGGTCACCGAAACGCTCAGCACCCGACCGCTCACGACTCCGGCCCCCACACGACGAACACCGGGTTCTCGGCCTGGAGCCGCACGCCACCGGCGAGCGGCATGCCGCGCGCCACCGAGACCTCGGCGAGGTTCCCGAGGCGCTCGTACGCCGCCGCCGCCCGGTCGAGGGCGGCGAACGTGGCGACCACACGACCGCCGGCGCGCAGCCGGGCGAGCACGGCGTCGAGCACGGCGATACCGCCGCCGCCGACGAAGACCCGGTCGGGATCGGGCAGCGGCTCGAGCGCGCCGGGCGCTTCGCCGTGGACGACCTCGATCGTGACACCGTGCTCGGTGGCGTTCGCCTCGATGCGACGCACGTCTTCGTCGTGCCGCTCGACGGCGATCACGCGCGCATGCGGCGCGAGCGCGGCGATCTCGATCGCGACGCTGCCGCTGCCGGCGCCGACATCCCAGATCACGCCGGCCGTGGGAATCGCGAGCTTGCCGAGCGCGACCGCGCGCACCTCTGCCTTCGTCACGAGGCCGTCCCGGGCCGCGAAGCGCTGCTCGGAGCGGCCCCATTCGAGGGATCGGCGTCGCCGCCACCTCGTCGCCGTCGAGGAGGACGACGACCGACATCGGGTCGAAGGAGCCGGCCGCGAGCTGCTCGAGCGTGACGACGTCGACGCGTTCGTCCGGTTCTCCCAGCCGTGAGCACACGGCGGCACGGCGGTGTGACGCACCGAGCGCGCACAGCTCCCGGCCCAGCGCCTCGGGCGGCGCATCCGGGGCGACGAGCACCGCGGCCTTCGGATGCCGGACGGCGCGGCGGGCCGCGTCGGCGAGCGGGCGACCGTGCGCCGAGATCACGGCGGCGTCGTCCCACGGCAGGCCCAGGCGGCCGAACGCGAGCGAGACGGCCGAGGGCGCGGGGTGGACGTCGAGGCGCTCGGGGCCGAAGCGCTCGGCGAGCACGCGCACGATCCCGAAGAATCCCGGGTCACCGGAGGCGAGGACACAGACACCGCCGCGCTCGCGCGCGAGTGCGTCCAGCACGTCGGTCAGCGGCCCGTCGATCGGCAGGGTGCGGGCGCCGAGCGGGGCGAGCGTGCGGAGGTGGCGGGGCGCGCCGGCGACGACCGTCGCCGCCTCGATGGCGGCGCGCGCTTCCTTCCCGACCGGCTCGCCCCCGGTGACACCGACCACGGCGATGCGCTCAGGCACGGGCGACGACCTCCGCGCCGTCGAAGTCGACCATGACGACCTCGATCTCGAGCGCGCCGTCGACGTGCTGCCGGCACGCCGCGGCCGCCTGCTCGCACAGGACCTGGAGCGGCGCGAGCGCGCCGTGGGCGACGCACACTTCGAAGAAGTGGCGCGCCGTTTCGGTCTCGGTGGCCGCGTCCACGACGAGGGCCGGCGCACCGGCGGAGCGGGCGGCCGCAGCGAGGACCTCGCCGTCGACCTTCGAACGGTGGAAGTGGGTCATCATCACGCCCGCGGCGAGCTTGGCGATCTTGCCCGCCATGCCGACGAAGACCACGCGGTCGACGCCCGCGGCGGCGGCCCGGCGCAGCGCGATACCCGTGAAGTCGCCCACCTCGACGCAGCACACGTCGTCGAGAGCGGGGTGCAGCCGCATCGCGGCGCGCTCCGAGCGGCTCCCGGTGGCGAGCATCACGGTGCGCTCGCCCTGGGCGGCGGCGACGTCGATCTGCTGCACGACCGAAGCCCGGTATGCGGCGGTGGAGAACGGCCGCACGATCCCGGTGGTGCCGAGGATCGAGATGCCGCCGACGATCCCGAGGCGCGCGTTCGTCGTCTTCTCGGCCATCGCCTCGCCGCCCGGTACCTCGAACGTCACGACCAGCGGCCGCTCGGTGACCTCGCCGACGGCGGCGAGGATCATGCGCTCCGGGACGGGGTTGATCGCGGGCGCGTCGACCGCGAGGCCGATACCGGGCTTGGTGATCGTGCCGACGCCGGCCCCGGCGCGCAGCTCGGTCGAGGGCGTGCCCGCGGCCGCCCACTCCACCTCGGCGGTCACGCGGGCGCCGTCGGTGCAGTCGGGGTCGTCGCCGGCGTCCTTGACGACCACACACCGGTTCGGCACCTCGCTCTCGACGGGGAAGCTCACCCGCCGCCCGGACGGCAGGCCGACCTCGACGTCGGTGGGAGCCGTGCCGCTGACCAGTCCGACCGCAGCCGCTTTCGCCGCCGCGCTCGCGCACGTGCCCGTGGTCCACCCGGCGCGCAGGCCCTTCGTGCGCGCCGCGACCTCGGGCGCGAGGTCGGGCTCTCGCGTGGCGGCTTGCGCACTCACGCCGGCCGCCCCGCGGTCGACTCCGGCCGGGACCGGCGGCGGAACATGTGCGCGAACTGCGGCGCGTACAGATGCGAACGCGCCGCCGCGCCGCGCAACGCCGGACCGACGAGGACGAGGACGGTGCGGGTCGCGCCGATCGCGTCGAGGTCGGCGGCGAGGCCGCCGACGGTTGTCGTGACGACCCGTTCGTCGGGCCAGGACGCGCGCACGACGACCGCCGCGGGCGTCTCGGCCGAGTAGCCGCTCCCGCCCGCGAGCAGCTCCCGTTGCAACTCGACCGGGCGCGCCGCCGAGAGGAACACAGCCATCGTCGTGCCGTGAGCGGCGAAGGCGGCGACCGACTCGCGCTCCGGCATCGACGCCGCAGTGCGGCCGCCGAGCCTCGTGAGCACGACGCTCTGCGCCACCGTCGGGATCGTCAGCTCGCGTCCCAGTGCCGCGGCGGCGGCGCCCAGCGAGCTCACGCCGGGCACGATCTCGAAGTCGCGCTCGTGCGCGACACACCAGTCGACCTGTTCCTGGATCGCGCCGTAGATGACGGGATCGCCGGAGTGCAGACGCACGATGCGGGCGGCGGGACGCGCGGAATAGACCGCGAGCACGTCCTCGAGCGTCATGCCGGCGGAGTCGTGGACCTCGACTCCGGGCGGCGCGTGGTCGAGGAGCGCCTCGGGCACGAGCGACGACGCCCACACGACGACGTCGGCGGCGGCGAGGCGATCGCGGCCGCGCAGGGTGATGAGATCGGCGGCTCCCGGGCCGGCGCCGACGAACGAGATCACGGCCGGCCCGCGGGTGGGACGAGCACGGTGGCGAGGTAGCTGGCCGGCGCGTCGGCGAGCTCGTCGAGGGGGCCGGCGCGCTCGCCGGGGAGCCCGAGGAGCTCGCCCGCCACCGCGCCGTCGAGCCGGCCCGCGGCCGCGAGGCGCTTGGCGATTGCCGGCAGGTGCCGCCCGCCCTTGTACACGGCGACGGCGCGGGCCCGGTCGGTGAGCGCGCCGTCGAGCGCTTCGGGGCCGTCGAGCGCGGTGATCAGCGAGAGCGACTCGGTGCCTTCGAGCACGACGAACCCGGCACGGGACGCCAGCGCCTGGAACGCCATGATCCCGGCGACGGTCTCGATCGGCGCATCCGGGCGCAAGGGCGCGCACCTCGCCGCGCCAGCGAAGAGAACGTGCTGTAGATGTTGGGATCACCGAGGGTGGCGAAGGCGACGCGCTCGTCGCGGTCGAGGGCGGCGGCAATCTCGCGGGCCGCGTCGCCGTACACCTCTCGGCCGCCGTCGCGGCGCATCGTGATGACGAGCCGCTCGACCTGCACCTCCGGCGCCGCTTCGCGCACGATCGACTCGGCGCGGCCGACGACGTCGAGCGCCAGCGACGGCGCGAACACGCGGTCCGCCTCTCGCAGGGCGCGCAATGCTTCGAGCGTGACGTGCTCGGGATCGCCGGGGCCGACTCCCACCCCGACCAACGCCGGTGCCATCCCATCCCCGTGGGACGCTTCTCCCGTCGCCGCAGCCGGTCTCCTGGCTCCCGGATCGTCGCTCGCCCTCGCCTTCCCGGGGTCTCCGGTGGCTCATCGAGGGGTCGCTCCCCGGTCACAGTGGCGGGACCACGCCGGACTCGCACCGGCTTCCCGTACACCGCGGCTCGCGGAGCATAACCGCCGGGTTCGGGAGCGGCGAGGGTGCGTGTGTCAGCTCGCGGCGGTGGCGACGAAGCGTTCGGCGATGCGGGGATCGGCGGCGAGGTGCAGGTGCAGGTAGCTGGCGAACAGGCGCGGAGACGCGAACCCGGCGCGCGTCTCGACCGTTGCGGCCGGACATCGTCAGCGCGTCCCCTGAAGGCTCGAGGCTCGAGTAGTGGAACTCGTGGCCGCGCAGCTCGGTGCCGGCCGGTGCGAGCGGTGTGTCGACGCCGGCCGTGCGCACGCCGGTAGCCGAGCGTGAGGCGCCCGCTCATGCGTCCCTCGGCGTCGATCGCGCCACACAGGGCGTGCCCGTCGAGCGAGCGGCTGAGCCAGAGCAAGCCGCCGCACTCGGCCCACGTCACGAGTCCACGCGCCACCCGAGCGCGCACGTCGGCGAGCAGGGGTTGGTTGGACGCGAGCTCCTCGACGAACACCTCGGGGAAGCCGCCGCCCGCGTACACGGCATCGACCCCGGCGGGAAGCGCAGCGTCGGCGCGCGGGTCGAACGGGACGAGCTCGGCGCCCGCCTGCTCGAGCAGCTCGAGATTGTCCGGGTACGTGAAGCTGAACGCGCGCCCGCCGGCGACGGCGACGCGGGCCCGGCCCGACGGCCGGGCGGTCGGAGCTTCTCGCCGCCGCGAGAGGCGGCGCGGCCCGGGCGACAGCCGAGATGGCGTCGAGGTCGCACGACGCGTCGACCGCGTCGGCCAGCCGTTCGAGCGACTTCTCCACCGCTTCGCGCTGCTCGACCACCGGCACGAGGCCGAGGTGCCGGTCGCGCCAGGCGAGCTCGTCGGCGCGGGCGAGCACGCCGAGCACCGGGATGCCGATCGGTTCCAGCGCCTCGCGCAGCATCGACTCGTGCGCCGCGGCTGCCGACGCGGTTCAGCACCACCCCGGCGATGCGAACGGCAGGATCGAACGTCGCGTACCCGTGCACGAGCGCCGCCACCGAGCCACTCATCGCGGACGCGTCGACGACCAGCACGACCGGCGCGTCGAGCAGCCGGGCGACGTCCGCGGTGCTCGCCGGGTTCCCCGGCTCGGCCGCCCCGTCGAAGAGGCCCATGACTCCTTCGACGACGAGCACGTCGGCGCCGATCGCCGCCTTCGCCGCCAAGCGGTGCGATCCGGTCCTCCCCGCAGATCCAGGCGTCGAGGTTCCGGCCCGGCCGCCCGGTGGCGAGGGCGTGGTAACCGGGGTCGATGAAGTCGGGACCGACCTTCGCGGGTGCGACCCGATCGCCGCGCCGGCGCAACGCCGCCATCAGGCCGGTGGCGACGGTCGTCTTGCCGACGCCGGAGTGAGTGCCGGCGACGACGAGGCGCGGCCCGAGCGCACCCATCAGTACTCGATGCCCTTCTTGCCCTTGATCCCGCGGTCGTACGCGTGCTTGACCTTGCGCATCTCCGTGACGGTGTCGGCCAGCTCGACGAGCTCTTCGGCCGCGTCGCGCCCGGTCATGACGACGTTCGTTCCCTCGGCGCGATCGCGGATACCGGCGACCACCTCGTCGACCGGCACCCACTCGTACTTCACCGCGTAGGTCAGCTCGTCGAGGATCAGCAGGTCGTAGTCGCCCGACGCCAGCTTGGCCGCCGCCACGTCCCACGCGTGCCGGCCCTTGGCTGCCGTCTCGTCGAGGTCGGTCGACTCCCAGGTGAACCCGTCGCCGAGCGTGTGCCACTCGATCCCGAGGTGATCGGCGAGCTTGCGCTCGCCCGTCTTCCACTTCCCGCCCTTGATGAACTGCACGACACCGACGCGCCATCCCCGCGCCCACCCGCGTGCCATCACGCCGAACGCGGCCGACGACTTGCCCTTGCCGTGCCCGGTGTTGAGCAGGACGATCGACTCGCCGCGCGCCACGCGCCGCAGAGTAGGCCCCGCCCCGAGCGCCCGGCGCCGGCGCTGGCTATGGTGAGCGGCGCAGCGCAGGGAACGCCGGTGCGAGTCCGGGGCTGTCCCGCAACTGTGACCGGGGAGCGAACCCCACCAGATGGTCACGGCCCTTCGGGGTTGGAAGGCCGGGGTGAGCGGCGATCCGGAGCCAGGAGACCTGCCTGCCCGAGAACCCTCGGGAAGACGCGGAGACGTCGTGGAACTCCAGCTTCGGTCCCGATCTGAAGCGGGTCGCCAACTTTCGGTGCTCGTGTGGCGCTTCGATCGCCCGCTGCGCGTGGCCGCTTCGGCCCCGCACGGCGGTGGTCTCGCCACCCGCCGCTGGATCGTGAACGCGCAGGTGCCACCCTCGTACGCGCGCCGCGACCCCGATCACCATCTCCGGAAGCTCGCCGTCTCGCTCGGGCTGCCCGGTCACGGCGTGGGCATGCTCACGGCCGCCGATGTGCGGTCGTTCGTCACCACCGTGGACGAGGGCGTCGAGGTCGTCGCCACCGTCGGGCTGGGCGAGCCGGAATGGGCGGCGGCGCCCCGAGCGAAGCCCCGGGTGCCGGTCCGGTTGGCCGGGACGATCAACGTGGTCGCCCTGCTGCCGGAGCGGCTCTCGGACGCCGCCCTCGTCAACGCGATCGCGACGGCCACCGAGGCCAAAGCGCAGGCGCTCTTCGAGCTCGGGATCGCCGGCACCGGCACCGCGACCGACGCCGTGTGCATCGCGACCCCGGCCGACGGGCGGGCGGAGACCTTCGGCGGCCCCCGGTCGCGCTGGGGCTCCCGGCTGGCCCGAGCCGTCCGCGACGCCGTCCGGCTGGGCGCACCGGCGTGATCGTGCTCGTGCTCGGCGGCGCCCGGTCGGGCAAGTCGGCCTACGCCGAGCGGCGCGCGGCTTCCCTCCCCGAGCCCGTGTCGTACGTGGCCACCGCCTGCGTCGACGGCGACGCCGACCTCGCCGCACGCGTCGAGGAGCACCGTGCCCGGCGACCGGAGTCGTGGACGACCATCGAGGCCGGCCCCGACCTGCCCGACGTGCTGCGGACGACTCGCGGAACGGTCGTGCTCGACGCGCTCGGCCCATGGGTCGCGACGGCGCCGGACTTCGACATCGACGGCGCCGAGCTCTGCGATGCGTTGGCCGGGCGCGACGGCGACACCATCGTCGTCTCGGAGGAGGTCGGGCTCGGTGTGCACCCGTCGACCGCGGCCGGGCAGCGATTCCGCGATGTGCTCGGCGAGCTGAACCAGGCGGTGGCGGCCGTCGCGGACGAGGTCGTCCTCGTGGTCGCCGGCCGCGCCCTCCGGCTCGAGCCGGCCGGCTGATGCGGCGGGCCCTCGCCTTCCTGACTCCCCTGTTCGGCGCGTCGGAGCCGCGCCGAGAGACGCTGACGTGGTTCCCGTTCGCCGGCGCCGCGCTCGGGCTCGTCCTCGGCGCGCTGTGGTGGGGCGCGGAACGCGTGTGGCCGGCGGCGGTGGCGGCGGCGATCGTCGTCGCCGCCGACCTCGCCCTGACCGGGTTGCTGCACGTCGACGGCCTCGCCGACTCCGCCGACGGCCTGCTCCCTCACCTCGACCGGTCGCGGCGCCTCGAGGTGATGGCGACACCCGACGTGGGCGCGTTCGGCGTGGCGACGGTCGCGGCGGTGCTCCTGCTGCGATGGGCCGCGCTCGCGACGACGGCGCCGTCGCCGCTGCTCCTCGGCGGGTTGTGGTGCGCGTCGCGCACGGTGATGGCGGTCACGGCCCGGACGGTGCCGTACGCCCGTCCGGGCGGGCTCGCGTCCTCGTTCCTCGGTGGCCGCGCGCTTCCCGCCGCGATCATCGGCGGTGCGCTCGCTGTCGCGCTGGCATTCGCCGGTCCCGGCGTACCCGGCGTGGTCGCGGTCGGCGCGGTCGTCGTGGGCGCGGCCGCGGTCGTCCTCCTCGCGCGCCGTCGGATCGGCGGGTTCACGGGCGACGTGCTCGGTGCGAGCGGCATGGTCGGCGAGACGGCCGGCCTCGTCGTGGCGGCGGCGCGATGGTGAGCCGGCCGCTCGGCGCGGCGGCGGGTGTGATGGCCGACCGCCTGCTCGGTGAGCCGCCGGTGGCAGCGCACCCCGTGGCCGGATTCGGCGCCGTCATGCGCCAGGTGGAGACGCATCTCTACCGCGACGACGCGCCGGGCGGGGGCCGCGCACGCGGCGCTCGGGGTCGGGCTCGCGACCGCCGCCGGCGCGGCTCTCCGCTCCCCCGCGGCGGCGGCGTACGTCGCGGTCGCGGGACGCTCGCTCGCGCAGACCGCGTTGGCCATCGAGGCGACGCTCGACCGCCACGACCTCGACGCGGCTCGCGCGCAGCTCCCCGCCCTCGTGGGGCGCGAACCGTGGCAGCTCGAAGAGCCCGAGATCGCACGTGCAGTCGTCGAGTCGGTGGCGGAGAACACCGTCGACGCCGTCGTCGCGCCCGCGCTCTGGGCGGCAGCCGCCGGCGCGCCCGGCGTGTTCGCATACCGGGCGGTCAACACGTTGGACGCCATGGTCGGCCACCGCTCGGTGCGCTACGAGCAGTTCGGTTGGGCGAGCGCGCGCCTCGACGACCTGGCCGGCTTGATCCCGGCCCGCGTCACGGCCGGCCTCGTCGCCGCGGTCCGCCCGCGCTCGGCGACCCGCGTCGCGCGCGCCGTACGCGAGGACGCGCCGGCACATCCGTCGCCGAATGCCGGCGTCGCGGAAGCCGCGTTCGCGGCCGCGCTCGGGCTGCGTCTCGGCGGCACGAACCGGTACGGCGACCGCGTCGAGCACCGGCCCACCCTCGGTGGCGGCCGCACACCCGCGCCGGGCGACATCCGCGCCGCGGTGCGGCTGTCGCGGGACGTGACGGGTGCACTCGTCGCACTGCTCGCCATGCCGTCGGTGCTGCGGTGGCTGTGGCGCCGCCGCGCCGGGAGGCATCGATGACCGTGCCGCCGCCCGGCCGGCACGGCGGCGACGGACCGGCGGTCGCCGAGGCGCTCGGGCTCGACGCCTCGTCGGTGCTCGACCTCTCCGTCAGCCTCAACCCGTTCGCGCCCGACGTGCGGGCGCTCGCGCTCGGCCACCTCGACGCGCTCACGCGCTACCCCGACCCGGCGCGCGCGACCCGCGCCCTCGCCGCCGTGATCGGCGTGGACGCGAGCCGGGTCGTGCTCACGAACGGCGGGTCGGAGGCGATCGCGATCGTCGCCGCCGAGCTCGGGCCCGGATGGGTCGACGAGCCCGATTTCTCGCTCTACCGGCGCCATCTTCCGGCGGTGCTCGCGGGCGCTCCGCGCTGGTGCTCGAACCCGCGCAACCCCACCGGGCATTTGGCGTCCGCCGGACGAGACCGCGGCGGTCTGGGACGAGGCCTTCTACCCGCTGGCAGCCGGTGCGTGGACCCGCGGCGACGCCGGCGCCGTCGTCGTCGGCTCGCTCACGAAGGTGTTCGCGTGTCCCGGCCTGCGGCTGGGCTACGTGCTCGCGCCGGACGCGCATCTCGCCGAGCGGCTCCGCTGCCGGCAGCCCCGCTGGTCGGTGAACGGCATCGCCGCCGCGCTCGTCCCCGACCTGCTCGAGCGGGCGGACCTCCCGGCGTGGGCGACGGCAATCGCCGAGCTCCGCACGCAGCTCGTCGACGTGCTGCACGCGCACGGGCTGCGCCCGCGGCCGTCCGACGCGCCGTTCGTGCTCGTCGACCGGGCCGACGGGCTGCGCGACCGGCTCGCGCCGCTCGGGATCGTCGTGCGCGACTGCACGTCGTTCGGGCTCGCCGGCTGCGCTCGCATCGCGGTCCCCGGGCCCGAGGGGCTCGAACGTCTCGACCGGGCTCTGGATGCCGTCGCCGCCGAGGAGGTGTCGGCCTGATGCGCGGCGCGCTCGATGGTCTGCGGCACGGGGAGCGACACCGGCAAGAGCCACGTCGTGACCGGCTTGTGCCGGCTGTTGCACCGGCGCGGTGTGCGCGTGGCGCCGTTCAAGGCGCAGAACATGGCGCTCAACTCGTTCGTCACGCCGTCGGGCCACGAGATCGGTCGGGCGCAGGGCGTGCAGGCGCTCGCCGCCGGCGTCCCGCCCGAGGTGGCGATGAACCCGATCCTGCTGAAGCCCACCGGCGAGCGGACGAGTCAGGTCGTCGTCATGGGCGAGCCGATCGGCCACCTCGACGCCGCCGACTACCACGCCGAGAAGCCGAAGCTGCTGGCCACCGTGCTCGACGCCTGCGACGACCTCCGCCGCCGCTTCGACGTCGTGATCCTCGAGGGCGCCGGCAGCCCGGCGGAGATCAACCTCCTCGACCACGACATCGTGAACCTGCGCGTCGCCGACGAGCTGGGCGTGCCCGCCATCGTCGTCGGCGACATCGACCGCGGCGGCGTGTTCGCGTCCCTGTACGGGACGGTCGCGCTGCTGCCGGATCGATACCGCCGGCTCGTGCGGGCGTTCGTGATCAACAAGCTGCGCGGCGACCCGGCGCTCCTCGGCGACGGCCTGTGCGAGCTCGAAGCGCGCGCGGGCGTGCCGGTGCTCGGGGTGCTGCCGTTCGTGCACGACGTCGCCCTCGACGCCGAGGACTCGCTCGCGCTCGCGGGGCCTCGCCCCGTCGCCGCGGCGCCGGCGTGCGCGGACGGGCTCGACGTCGCGGTCGTGCGCTTCCCCCGCCTCGCGAACTTCACCGATCTCGACGCGCTCGCCATCGAGCCCGGCGTACACGTGCGCTTCGTCGAGACACCCGCCGCGCTCGGCCGGCCCGACCTCGTGATCCTGCCGGGCACGAAGGCCACCGTCGCCGACCTCGAGTGGCTCCGCAGCCGAGGTATGGAGCGCGCCGTCTTCGAAGGAACCGACGCGCTCGTCCTCGGGATCTGCGGCGGCTACCAGCTCCTCGGGCGCACGATCCGGGACCCGGTCGAGTCGGGCCGGGGCGACGTCGCCGGGCTCGGACGCCTCGACGTCGACACGGTGTTCGAGCCGAGCAAGCTGACGCGGCAGCGCCGCGGCGAGTCGATGGGTCAGCGCGCCACCGGCTACGAGATCCGGCACGGCCGCGTGACGCGCCGCGACGGGTCGCCGGGCTGGGTCCATCTCGACGACTGCTACGGGCGAGAGGACGACGGCGCGGTCGACGCCGAGGCGCGGGTGCTCGGAACGAGCCTGCACGGCCTGTTCGAGCAGGACGGGTTCCGCGGCGCGTTCCTGACCGAGGTCGGGCGACGCGCCGGCAAGACGTTCGTCCCCGCCGGGATGTCTTTCGCCGCCGCCCGTGACACGCAGTTCGAGCGGCTCGCCGACCTCATCGAGGCGCACCTCGACGTCGACGCCGTCGGCGCGCTCATCGAAGGCGCCGCCGCGTGATCCTCGTGCTCACCAACGCCGACACGGAGATCCTCGGCCTGCGCGCGGTGCTGGAAGGGCTTCCGGCGGGGTTCCCGCCCGTGCGGGCGGCGAACCCGGCTGCGCTCGAGCAGCCGCCGGGCCTCGACGGCGTGCAGATCGTGCTCGTGCGCCTCCTCGGGGGCCGGCGGGCGTGGGAGCGACCGTTCGACGAGCTGCGCCGCACGTGCATCGAGCATGGACGTGCCGCTGCTCGCCTTCGGCGGCGAGATGGTGCCCGACGCCGAGCTGGCGGCGGCCTCGACGGCCCCGGCGGACGTCGTGGCACGGGCGTTCGAGTACCTGGCGCGCGGCGGCATCGCGAACCTCGAGCACCTGCTGCGGTTCGCCGCCGACCGGGTGCTCGGCACCGAGTTCGGCTTCGCGCCGCCCGAGGACGTCCCGGCGTGGGGGCTCTGGGGCGAGCCGGCGCTCGACCCGACCCGGCCCACGGTCGGCGTCGTCTTCTACCGGGCGCACGTCCTGTCGGGGAACACCCAGTTCGTCGACGACCTGTGCGCCGGGCTCCGACACGCCGGCGCCAACGCGCTGCCGGTGTTCTGCTACTCGCTGCGCCCCGACGAGCACGGCGTGGTGCCGGCGCTCGAGGCGCTTGCCGAGCACGGCGTCGACGCGGTGATCACCACCGTCCTCGCGATGGGTGGCGCCGACGGCGACGAGTGGTCGGCGCCGCAGCTGGCGGCGCTCGACGTGCCCGTCGTCCAAGCAGTCGCGTCCACCCGACCCGCTGCCGAGTGGGCGGCGTCGGACGCGGGGCTCACGCCGATGGACGCGGCGATGAGCGTCGCCATCCCCGAGTTCGACGGTCGCGTCATCACGGTCCCGTTCTCGTTCAAGGAGGTCGTCGACGACGGCGACGAGCTCGGCGCGCCCGTCGTCGCGTACCGAACGGTTCCGGACCGCGTCGCCCGCGTCGCGGGCGTGGCCGTCCGCCTCGCCCGGCTCGGCCGGCTCCCGAACGCCGAGAAGCGCGTCGCGATCGTGCTGTCCGCGTACCCGACGAAGCGCAGCCGGCTCGGCAACGCCGTCGGGCTCGACACGCCCGCGAGCATCATCCAGCTGCTCCACGCGCTGCGCCGGTCGGGCTACCGCGTCGAGCGCATCCCGCCCGACGGCGACGCGCTCATGGCCGAGCTGGCCGACGGCTTCACCTACGACGCCGACACGCTCACCCCCGCGCAGCTCGCTCGGGCGCCCGGCCGTCTCGGCGCGCGCGAGTACACCGAGTGGTTCGCGGCCCTGCCGGACGAGCTGCGCGACGAGATCGTCGACATGTGGGGCGAGCCGCCCGGCGAGGTGCTGCGCGACGGCGACGCCCTCGCGTTCGCGGGCCTCGACCTCGGCGGCGTGCTCGTCGCCGTGCAGCCGCCACGCGCGTTCGGCCCCGACCCGATCGCGGCGTACCACTCGCCCCGGATCCCGCCCACGCATCACTACCTCGCCTTCTACCGCTGGCTGGAGACGGGCTTCGGCGCGGACGCGGTCGTGCACGCGGGCAAGCACGGCACGCTCGAATGGCTCCCGGGCAAGGGCGTCGGGCTCTCCGCTGCGTGCGCGCCCGACGCCGCCCTCGGCGACCTGCCGCTCTTCTACCCGTTCGTCGTGAACGACCCCGGCGAGGGGACGCAGGCGAAGCGGCGCGCCCACGCGGTGATCGTCGACCATCTCGTGCCCCCGCTCACGCGCGCCGACGCCTACGACGAGCTCGCCCGCCTCGAGCAGCTCCTCGACGAGCACGCGCAGGTCCAGGCGCTCGACCCGTCGAAGGTCCCCGCCGTGCGGGAGAAGGTGTGGAACCTGCTCGTCGACGCCGAGATCCACCGCGACCTCGGACGCGCCGATGCGCCCGCCGACGACGAGTTCGACGACTTCCTCTTGCACGTCGACGGCTACCTCTGCGAGCTCAAGGACGCGCAGATCCGCGGCGGGCTGCACACGTTGGGGCGGGCGCCCGAAGGGGACGCCGAGCTCGACCTCGTGCTGGCGATCACCCGCCTGCCCAACGGCGGTGTGCCGTCACTGCGCGAGACCGCGGCGCGCGAGCTCGCCGTCGGCCTCGAGCGGCGCGCCGACGTCGACGCCGTCGAGCAGCACTGTCACGACCGGCTCGCTGTCCTGCAGCGCGACGGCTGGCGCTACGGCGGCGACGACCCGACGCTGCGTTGGGTCTGCGGGCGGCTCGTGCCCGCGCTGCGCCGCACACCCGACGAGATCGCCAACCTCCTGCACGGCCTCGACGGCGGCTACGTGCCGGCCGGGCCCAGCGGCGCGCCGAGCCGCGGGATGGCGCACGTCCTGCCGACGGGCCGCAACTTCTATTCCGTCGACCCGAAGTCGCTGCCCTCGCCACTGGCGTGGGATGTGGGACGCCGCCTCGCCGACGAGCTCGTCGCCCGTCACGTCGCCGAGGACGGCGCGGTGCCCGAGACGGTCGGCCTCGTGATCTGGGGCACGGCGGCGATGCGGACGCAGGGCGACGACGTGGCCGAGGCGCTCGCACTCCTCGGCGTGCGGCCGCGCTGGAACGACGAGTCGGGACGCGTCGCCGGCATCGAGCCGATCCCGCTCGCCGAGCTCGGACGGCCGCGGATCGACGTCGTGGTCCGCATCTCCGGGTTCTTCCGGGACGCGTTCCCGAACCTCGTGCAGCTGCTCGACGACGCCGGCGCGCTCGTCGCCGGCCTCGACGAGCCGCCGGAGTCGAACCACGTGCGCGCCCACGCCGGTGACGACCCGCGCGTCTTCGGTCCCGCGCCCGGTGGCTACGGGTCGGGCATCCTGCCGTTGCTCGAGTCCGGGGATTGGGCGACCGACGACGACCTCGCCGCCGTCTACCTCGCGTGGGGCGGCTACTCGTACGGCCGGCGGGGGTTCGGCGTCACGGCCGGCGACGCGATGCGCCGCCGGTTCGCCGCGATCGACGTCGCCGTCAAGAACCAGGACAACCGCGAGCACGACATCTTCGACTCCGACGACTACCTCCAGGACCACGGCGGCATGGTCGCCACCGTGCGTGCGCTGACCGGCGACTCCCCCAAGGCGTGGTTCGGCGACTCGGCCGACCCGGCCCGGCCCCGGGTCCGTTCGCTCGCCGAGGAGGCGGCGCGCGTCGTGCGCAGCCGGGTGGTGAACCCGAAGTGGATCGAAGCGATGCAGCGCCACGGCTACAAGGGCGCCTTCGAGCTCGCCGCCACCGTCGACTACCTCTACGGCTACGACGCCACGACCCACGTCGTCGAGGACTGGATGTACGAGCGCGTCACCGAGGCGTACGTCGCCGACCCCGACGTCCGGAAGTTCTTCGAACGATCGAACCCGTGGGCGCTGCGCGCGATCGCCGAGCGCCTCCTCGAGGCGCACGAGCGCGGCTTGTGGGACGCCAGCGCCGGCGCGCTCGACACGCTCCGTTCGGCGCTGCTCGAGGCCGAGGGCTGGGAGGAGTCTCGATGAACGCGCCGAAGCCGGCGAGGTTCCCGTTCAGCGCCGTGGTCGGCCACGACGACGCCAAGCTCGCCTTGCTCCTCGCTGCCATCGACCCGGCCATCGGCGGTGTGCTGCTCCGGGGCCAGAAGGGCTCGGCGAAGACGACGCTGGCGCGCGGGTCTCGCCGCGCTCTTGCCCGGCGACGCGCCGTTCGTCGACCTGCCGCTCGGCGCCACCGAGGACCGGCTCATCGGCACGCTCGACCTCGGCGCCGTCCTCACCGGCGAGGGGCGCCGCTTCGAGCCCGGCCTCCTCGCCGCCGCCCACGGCGGCGTGCTGTACGTCGACGAGGTCAACCTGCTCCCCGACCATCTCGTCGACGTGCTCCTCGACGTCGCCGCGTCCGGCGTGAACCGCGTCGAGCGCGAGGGCATCTCCCACGAGCATCCGGCGCGCTTCGTGCTGATCGGGTCGATGAACCCCGAGGAGGGCGAGCTGCGCCCCCAGCTCCTCGATCGCTTCGGTCTCGCCGTCGACCTCACGACGAGCCTCGAACCGCGTGACCGTGCCGAGGCCGTGCGGCGCCGCCTCGACTTCGACGCCGACCCCGCCGCGGTTGCGCGGCGGCACGCGCCCGCCGAACACGAGCTCGGCGCCCGCCTCGCGTGCGCCGCCCCCGCGCCCGTCCCCGACTCGCTCATCGTGCGGATCGGGGCGCTGTGTGCGGCGGCCGGCGTCGACGGGCTGCGCGCCGACCTCGTCATCAGCCGCGCCGCGGCTTCCCTCGCCGGTTGGGAGAGTCGCGCCGAGGCCACCGTCGACGACGTCCGGCGGGTCGCGCCGCTCGCGCTCGCCCACCGGCAGCGCCGCACCCCGTTCGACGAGCCGCAGGAGAACGGTCTCGACGACGCGCTCGACGCCCTGGACAACGACGACGCCGACGACGACCACAGCGAAGGCGACACCGACACGGAACAGGTCGCCGAACCCGATGCCCCGCCGCAACGGGTCGTCCCCCTGCGCGCGACCCGCGCCCCGGCCGACGCCGCCGGGCGCCGCTCACCGGGCGATGGCAGCCGCGGCCGCCTGATCGGCGACCGGGTGCCGGACGGGCCGGTCGGCGCCGTCGCCGTCGCCGCCACCGCCCGCGCCGTCGCCGAGCGTCGGGCCCTGGATCCGGACGGCCCGGCGGTACGGGCCGAGGATCTGCGCGAGGCGCGACGCGAGCAGCGGACGGGGAACCTGCTCGTCCTCGCGGTGGACGCGTCCGGGTCGATGGGCGCACGGCGGCGAATGGAGGCGGTGAAGGGCGCCGTGCTCGGCCTGCTCGTCGACGCCTACCAGCGGCGCGACCGCGTCGCGCTCGTCGCGTTTCGCGGCGACGGCGCCGAGGTTCTCCTGCGCGCGACCGGCAGCGTCGAGGTCGCACGCGCTCGCCTCACCGACCTCCCGACCGGCGGACGCACTCCCCTGGCGGCCGGCATCGACGCCGCGTTGGACGTCGCGACGAGCCCCGCCAACCGCGGCTCGGGGCAGCGTCCGCTGCTGGTGTTGGTGAGCGACGGCCGAGCGACGGCTGCGCGCGACGGCGACCCGGTGGCGGCGGCGCGACTTGCCGCGGCAACGGTCCGCACCCGTCGTGTCGACGCGGTCGTCGTCGACGCCGAAGACGGAGCGGGCCGCCTCGGCCTCGCCGAGGAGATCGCCGAGGAGATGGGCGCGCGCTACCTCCGGCTGGCCGAGCTCTCGGCCGGCGCTCTGGAGCACGCCCTCAGGGAGGTCGTCTCATGACAGCAACTCCGCGGGCGTTCGAGGTCGCGGCAGCGGCGGTCGGCGAGCTCGACGACGGCGCCGGGCGCGCCGCGGCCGAGCACCACGACCGACTCACGAAGCCCCGCGGCTCGCTCGGACGAGTCGAGGCGATCGGCGTCCAGCTCGCGGCCATCAGCGGCGCGTCCCCACCACCGGTCCCCGCGCCGGCGGCGGTGGCGGTGTTCGCCGGCGATCACGGCGTGCTCGCCGAGGGTGTGACCCCGTGGCCGCAGGACGTGACCGCGCAGATGGTCCAGAACTTCCTCGCCGGCGGCGCGGCGATCAACGTGCTCGCGCGCCAGACGGGCGCGCGCGTGATCGTGGTCGACGTGGGAGTGGCGACCGAGCTCGACGCCGCGCCCGGCCTGGTGCGCCAGAAGGTGCGTGCCGGCACCGGGAACATCGCCCGGGAGCCGGCCATGAGCGTCGCCGAGGCCCGGCAAGCGCTCGATGTCGGCGCCGCCGTCGCGGCCCGCCTGGTCGACGACGGGGCCGCCTGCCTGGTGACCGGCGACATGGGCATCGGCAACACCACACCCTCCGCCGCGCTGGTCGCCGCCTTCGCCGGGCGAGGAGCCAAAGAGGTGACGGGCCGTGGCACCGGCATCGACGACCCGACCCTGTCGCGCAAGGTGGCGGCGGTCGACGCGGCGCTGGCTCGGACGCCGCGTCGTGACGATCCCCTGGCCGTCCTCGCTTCGCTCGGCGGCCTCGAGATCGCGGCGCTGGCCGGCTTCGTCGTCGGTGGCGCGGCCGCGCGCGTCCCCGTCGTCGTCGACGGCGTCATCGCCGGCGCCGCGCTCCTGACGGCGGCGCAGCTCGTACCGGGTGCGGTCCACTTCTGCTTGGCGGGACACCGGTCCACGGAGCCCGCGGCGCGTGTGATTCTCGACACACTCGGCCTCGAGCCCATCCTCGATCTCGAGCTCCGCCTCGGCGAGGGCAGCGGCGCGTGCCTTGCCCTTCCCGTGCTGGAGGCGGCGGCGCGCATCCTCGGCGAGATGGCGACCTTCGACGCCGCCGGGGTCACGGACAAGCCAGACTGACGCTCCGCTTCGCTCTTCGAGGACCCCGGCGCGAACGTGGATGCGTGCTGATCGACCAGTTCCTGCCCGACTACGACGTCGTCGAGCACCACGCAGTCGACGTCGACGCGCCGGTCGACGAGGCGTACCGCGCCGTCAAGGAGCTCGACCTCGCCCGCTCCCCGGTCGTCCTCGCGTTGCTGTTCGCCCGCGGGCTCCCGCACCTCTTCACCGGGGCGGTGAAGCCGAAGCGCCGGCTCCAGCTCGACGACATCGTCGAGTCCGGCTTCGTCGTGCTCGGCGAGGAGCCGGATCGCGAGCTCGTGCTCGGCATCGTCGGGAAGTTCTGGCAGCTCTCGAGCGGCGTCCACCGGATCGAGCCCGACGAGTTCATCGGCTTCGACACTCCGGGGTTCGCCAAGGCGGTCGTGGAACTTCGTCGTCTCCGCGCGACCCGGCGGCGGGTCCAGAGTCGAGACCGAGACCCGCATCGTGTCCACCGACGACGAGGCCCGCCGCCAGTTCTCGCGCTACTGGTGGCTCATCGGCCGCTTCAGCGCCCTGATCCGCCGCATCGTGCTCGGCCAGATCAAGCGAGAGGCGGAGACCGCGAAGGTCGGCTAGGACGCGCGGCCCATCGCGGCGCGCGAGTCCCACGCCGCGTACAAGCTCGCGTAGCGGCCTTCGTGCGCGATCAGCTCGTCGTGCGTGCCGAGCTCGGGGACGTGCCCGTCGTCGACGACGGCGATGCGGTCGGCCCGGGCCGCGGTCGACAGCCGGTGCGCGACGACGACCACCGTCCGCCCCTCCGTCAGGCGGCCGAGGGCGCGCTCGACGGTGCGCTCGGTCCCCGGGTCGAGACTCGACGTCGCCTCGTCGAGCACGAGCAGCGCCGGGTCGGCGAGCGCGGCCCGGACCAGCGACACGAGCTGCTTCTCACCCGCCGACAGCCGCGAGCCACGCTCGCGCACTTCCGTGTCGAGCCCGTCGGGGAAGGCGTCGAACCGGTCGCCGAGCCCGAGGGCGGCGATCGCGTCCCGGATCTCCTCGTCGGTCGCGTCGGGCTTGCCGACGATCACGTTGTCGCGCACGCTCCCCGCGAACAGGAACCCCTCCTGGGGCACGACGACGATCCGCTCCCGCAATGACCGCAGCGTCGCGTCACGCAGGTCGACGTCGGCGTACTCCACGTTTCCTTCGCGCGGGTCGTAGAAGCGGGCGATGAGCTTGGCCAGCGTCGACTTCCCGGCTCCCGTCGGCCCGACCAGCGCCAGCCGCTGGCCCAGCGGGACCCGCAGCGAGATGTCGTGCAGCACGTCCTCGGCGCCGTAGCCGAACGAGACGTGCTCGAGCTCGAGCCCACCCTCCTCGGGGAGGTCCACGGCGCCCGGGTGCTCGTCGATGGACGGACGCTCGTCGAGAAGCTCGAAGAGCTTCTGCAGCGCGGCGCCCGCCTGCTGGAGCGTGTTGTACAGCTGGCTCAGCTGCTGGATCGGCTCGAACAGGTTGTTCAGGTACAGCACGAAGGCGGCGACGGTGCCGACCGTGACGATGTCGGCGGACACGAACGCCCCGCCGATGCCGACGATGATCGCGATGCCGGCGACGCCTGCGAACTCGACGATCGGGAAGTACTTCGCCGAGATGCGCACCGTCTCGATGTTGGCGTCGTACTGCGCCTCGTTCGTCTCCTGGAAGCGACGGGTGAACGCCCGCTCGCGGGCGAACGCCTGCACGACCCGCACCCCCGCCAGCCCCTCCTGCAGGGTGGAGAGGTTCTGCCCGATGCGGTCGCGCACCAGCAGGTACGCCTTGTTCGACGCCCGGCGGAACCAGCGGCTTGCGATCACGACGGGCGGCACGACGACGAGCGTGCAGACCGCGAGCTTCCAGCTCATCAGGAAGATCACGAGGATCGCGCCCACGAAGAGCAGGCCGTTCTGCACGAACATGACCAGCCCCATCTGCACGAGCTCCTGCAGGGCGTCCATGTCGGAGGTCATGCGGGCGACGAGCTTGCCGGTCTTCTCGCGCTCGAAGAAGTCCATGCCGAGCGACATCAGGTGCCGGAACACCCTCGAACGGAGGTCGCGCAGGAACGCCTCGCCGACCTTGGCGACCATCCTGATGACGGCCCGACCGAAGAACAGGCCCGCGATGGCGGCGAACAGATAGAGCAGGGCGGAGAGGTTGAGCGCGCCGGCGTCGTTCTTGCGCAGCCCCGCGTCGATGCCGTGCTTGACCAGCGCCGGGCCGGCCAGCAGGCATGACGTCTGCCCGATGAGCAGCAGGATCGAAAACACGATGCGCCAGCGGTACGGACGCAGGTACGGCACGAGCCGGCGCAGCACCTGCGTCGCGTCGTGGCGGGTCAGCTTCTCCTCGATGGCGTGCTGACCGAACGGACCGCCGCCTCCGCCCCTCACGGCACCCGCTCCACGGTGGAGGCCGCCTCGACGGCGGCTGCCTGTGCGAGCACCTCGCGGTAGCGCTCGGAGCTTTCGAGCAGCTCGTCGTGGGTGCCTTCCGCCACCATCCGACCGCGGTCGAGGAGGACGACACGATCGGCGAGGGCGATCGTCGCCGGCCGGTGGGCGATGATCAACGTGGTCCGCCCCGACATCACCTCGCGCAGCGCGGCCCGAATCTCGTGCTCCTTGGTCGGGTCGACCGAGGAGGTGGCGTCGTCGAGGATCAGCACGCGCGGGTCGGCGAGCACTGCCCGCGCGATGGCGAGCCGTTGGCGCTGGCCGCCGGACAGCGAGTAGCCGTACTCGCCGACGATCGTCTCGTAGCCGTCGGGCATGTCGTCGATGAACTCGTCGGCGCCCGCGAGCCGCGCCGCGCCCCGCACGGTCTCCATCGGCGCCTGCGGATCGGCGAAGGCGATGTTGTCGCGCACGGTGTCCGAGAAGAGGAATGTGTCCTCGAAGACGATGCCGATGTTGCGGCGCAGGTCGTGGATCTTGACGTCGCGCACGTCGGTGCCGTCGAGCAGCACGCGACCGCCGTCGACGTCGTAGAAACGCGGGACGAGCCGCGCGACGGTCGTCTTCCCGGCGCCGGTGGTGCCCACGACCGCGACCGCCTCGCCCCCGCGGATCAGGAGATCGAGATCGGTGAAGATCGGCCGGCCGCCGTGGTAGCCGAAGGCGACGTTCTCGAAGCGGATCTCACCCGGCCCGGGCGGCAACTCGCGGGCGCCGGGCTTGTCGACCACTTGGGGATCGGTGACGAGGATCGCGTCCAGCCGACCTGCCGCCGCCGAGGCACGCGACGCCTGGGCGACGAGCATCCCCGCCATCCGCAACGGCCAGATGAGCATGAGGACATACGAGTTGAAGGCGACGATGTAGCCGAGCTGGAGCTCGCCGTTGAGCACGAGGTGGCCGCCGTACCAGAGGATGGCCACGAGGGCGAGCGCCGGGAGGAAGTCGACGAGCGGCAGGAACCCGGAGCGGAGTCGCGCCGAATCGAGCGACCGGTCCCGCACGGCGTCGGCCTCGTGGTCGAGCTGCTTCTCTTGGAGCCGCTCGGATCCGAAGCCCTTGACGGCGCGAACGCCGGCCACGCTCTCCTCGACCACGGCGGTGAGGTCGCCGAGCTTCTCTTGCAGCTCCGAAGTGACGGGCTGCATTCTTTTGCTGAAACGCGTCGCGGCGATGTTCAGCAGCGGGAGCGCACCGAGCGACAGCAGCGTCAGCGGCACGCTCTGGAGCGCCATGACCGTGACGACGCCGACGAGCGTGAGCGAGCTGGCGATCGTGAGCGGGATGAGGATGACGGCCTGGTTGATCTGGAAGATGTCGGTGTTCGCCCGGGCCATGAGCTGGCCGGTCTGGGCCTCGTCGTGGAACGCGAAGTGCAGCCGCTGGAGGTGGGCGAAGAGCCGCTGGCGCAGGTCGGTCTCGGACCGGTACGCGATGCGGAACGCGCAGTACCGCCGGAACCCCGACGACAGCCCCTGCACCACGCCGACGCCCACGATGAGCAGCGAGTACACGAGGATGGCCTGGCTGTTGCCGGGGAGGATCCCGTTGTCGATGGCGCCGGCGGCGAGGAGCGGGACCGAGATCTTGGCCGCCGTCCACGAGACCCCGGAGAGCACGCCGAGCACGAGCCACGCCCGCTGGGACCCGAGCGTGCCCCGCATCAGCCGCCAGCCGGCTCGCCGGGTTTCCCGCTCGCGATCCACCAGTTCCCCCTCGAACGTCTCGCGCCCCGCGGCTGACTGCTCCAGCGTCGTCGGGGTGCTGTTCGAGATTACCAGCGGGCTTCCGGAGGGCTTGGTGCGATTGCGAGACTGTGGTCCGTGGAGGCGACGCGACCGGCCCGGACGCGCGACGTGGCGGGTCGTGGCCGTGCTGGTCGGCGGGCTCGCCTACTCGTGGATCGCTTCCGGCTTGCGGCCGTTCACGCATCCAGAAGAGATTGCGGTCGCCATTCCCCTCGCCGTCGCGGGCCTCGCGGTGCTTCGCGTGCGGGTCGACGCCGGGGACGCGACCCGTCGCGGCACCTGGGTCTGGGGAGCGTTGTTCGCGGCGCTGGTCGGGTGGGAGCTCGTCTCGTACCGGTTGTCGCCGCGCGTCGATCATCCGACCCTCAGCTCGATCGCCGACTGGGCGATGAGCACCCACCCCGGTCGGTTCGGGATGTTCGCCGCCTGGCTGGCCGTGGGCTACTGGCTCTTCCGCCGATGAGCTCGAGCACGTTCGGCTACACGGTCTACGCGGTGATCGGCGCGGTGGCGGTCCTGTGGGGCGTCTTCACGCATGCGCATCGCGACCGTTACGCCACGTTGGACGCCGTCGTGACGCGCCTGATGCGCCACCCGGTGGCGCGCTGGGCCGTGTGGGCACTCTGGGCCTTCATCGGCTGGCACCTGTTCGTTCGCGGCTCGGGTGCGTTCGAGTAGTGGTCCATCATCCGTCGCGTCGCGGCTTCGATTCCCGTCCGTTGCGGTTCGAGCAGGGCGTGGTCGCGCTCGTCCTGCTCATCGGGTTCGTGTTCCAGGCCGAGCTGCTGATCCCGGTGGTCACGGTGGTGCTCGCGGTGAGCGGCGCGGTGGGGCCGCGGCGAGCGCCGCTGCCCCGCCTGTTCTCGGCGGTGGCCGGCCGCTGGCTCGAGCCCGCCCGACGCGTTCGTCGACCGCCAGACGGTGCGGCTGTCGGTGCTGGTCCAGACGGGCGCGCTCCTCGTTGCGTCGCTCCTCGTCTTCCTGGACCTCGGCTTCCTCGGCTGGATCATCGCCCTGGCCGTCGTCGCGACCGCGGCCTACGACGCTGCCACCGGCGGCTGGATCGAGGCCGGCCTCTACTGGCGGATCGCCCGCCGGCGGCGGCCGTAGCCGAGCGCCAAGAAGAGATAGACCGCCGTCATCGCCATTCCGACGACGTACGCGAGCAACACGCGCGTGTCGCCGGTCGTCTCCGCGCTGCCGGTGGCGATCACGGCCAGCGCCAACAGCCACGCGTTGCTGACGATCGTTCGTGACGGAGACGGGCTGATCGGCCGTCGCCATGCCGAAGCACGGACACGGCGGAGGCTCGTCGCGAGCGAGGTTCGCGACGACCGCGCCCGTGAACAACGAGAGCAGCCCGATTGCCGCGAACGCGGGCACCGGACGAGTCACGGAAGACGCCCAAGGACACTGCGATCGCGAGCTCGGCCGCCGGCACCAGGATCGCCGCCACCACCGCGAGCGAGCCGGGGATGCCGAACGCCTGCATCTGCGCGGGGAGCGACCTCAGCGCGCGCAGTTTGAAGAATGCCGACCCGGAGAGCGCCACGATGAGCGCCAGGCGGGCAGCGAGGACGAGTGTCTCCACTCAGCTGTCGAAGTGGCCGTAGCCGCCCCGGTAGAAGATGAGCGGCCCGTCGTCGCCGAGGACCCCGAGCTCCTGCACCAGGCCGACGACGATGAGGTGGTCGCCGGCGTCGTGCTGGTCCCGGATCGTGCAGTCGATGTAGGCGAGCGCGTCGTGCAGGACGGGCGAGCCGCCCGCCGACGGTCGCCAACCGATGCGGCTGAACCGGTCGGCGCCCTTGGTCGCGAACACGCGGCAGACGTCCTCCTGGTGCTCGTTGAGGATGTTGACCGTGAACTTGCCGGCGGCCTCGATCTTCGGCCACGTCGACGAGTCCTTCGACGCGCAGAACAGCACCAGCGGCGGATCGAGCGACACCGACGAGAACGAGTTCGCCGAGACGCCGATGGGCTCGTTCCCGTCCATCGCCGTGATGATCGTGACGCCGGTCGCGAAATGGCCGAGGACCGTCCGGTAGGACGGCTCGTCCGGCGGCATGAGCGTCTCGGCGCTCTCCGATTCGCTCACCGCACGAGCGCGGATTGCAGCTCGACGACCATGCCTTCGCGAGCTGCGAGCACCTCGAGGTTCCCCGCCACGCGCTCGGCGAGCGCGCCGGCGTAGAGGTGCATGAGGTCGACGCTGTCGTCGGAGTGGGACGGACAGTGGTGGAACAGCACCAGCTGCCTCGCCCCGGCCTCACGCGCGACCTGGACCGCATAGTCGACCGTCGAATGGCCGAAGTGGCGCTTCTGCTCGAACTCCTCGCACGTGTGCTGCGCGTCGTGGATCAGCACGTCGACCCCGTCGGCGAGATCGAGCACGTCGGCCGGCACGAAGTCGTCGGGGTCGTCGGAGCAGCCGGGGCCGTGGTCGGACACGTAGGCGACCGAGTGGCCCTCGAGGTCGACCCGGAACCCGACCGTCGGGCTCGTATGACGTACCCAGCGCGACCGGACCTTGGCGCCGTTGATCGCGAAGTCGTCGTTCCCGGCGCCGTGGAACCGGACGGTCCCGTGCAGCTCGTCGGGCGTGATCGGGAAGTAGGGCTGCTGCATCACGCCCCTGAACACGGCGTCGAGCGGGCCCGCCTCCTGCGCCGGGCCGTACACGTCGAGCACGGCGTCGGGCTCGGAGATGGGACCGAAGAACGGCAGCCCCTGGATGTGGTCCCAGTGGAGATGGCTCAGCAGGACGGTCCCGTGGAAGGGGCCGTCGGCGGCGAGCGTCTGCCCGCACGGCCGCAGGCCTGTGCCCATGTCGAAGATGATCGGGTCGTGGCCGTCGGCCTCGAGCGAGACGCACGACGTGTTCCCGCCGTAACGCTCGTACTGGTCCCCGGCACACGGCGTCGATCCACGCACACCATGGAACGAGAGCTTGATCCCCCCGCGCACCCTTGGAGGATACCGACTGAAGGGCCGCTGAGAAACACGCGCCCTCCGCAGGTGAGCGGGTCAATACCTCTCCTGTCCGCCGGTCAGCTGAGAACCCGCTTCTTGAACCCGTTGATCCCCAGGTAGAGGAAGAGGGTCGCGAAGCCCGCGAGCACCAGATACACAACCGCGAGCGACATGTGGGGGGCCGTGGTCAGGGCGGCGCGGAAGCCCTCGCACATGTAGACGAGCGGGTTGATCAGCACCAGGAACTTCAACCACGAGAACCCGCCGATCTTGATCGGCGTGAGCGCCACCCAGGAGTAGTAGACGGCGCCGAGGAACGTCAGCGGGATCACGATCACGCCGAACATGATCGGCACGGTCCGGGGCTCGAACCGCGTTCCGAACGTCAGGCCGAGCGCCGACGCCGTGATGCACGCGAGGGGCGCCAGCGTGAGCAGCACCGGCCAGTTCACGTGCAGGTGCACGTCGTTGGCGGGCACGACGGCGGCGATCGGGAACACGATGAGCGCGGCGATCAGCCCCTGTATGGCGCCCGAGGTCACCTTCGCCAGCGCCACGAGCGACACCGGCAACGGTGCGAGTACCCGGTCCTCGATCTCTTTCGTGTAACCGAATTCCTGCACCATCGGGAGCGCGACGGACTGGATGCCCTGGAAGAGGATCGTGACGCCGACGACGCCGGCGACGAGCACGGTCGCGAACGCCGACTGGGCAGCCGGGCCACCGCCCCCGCCACCGATCCCCTGGCCGATCTTCGGGAACACGAAGGTGAACACGAAGACGAGAAGGAACGGTTGGATCAGAGTGCGGGGCAGGAACTCGTTCAGGGACTTGCGCAGCACGGTGAAGTCCCGGAGGAGCAGCGCCGTGAACGCCGTCCAGCTCGCCGCGGCGGGGCTGCGGCGGGCCGTCGCGAGGCGGGACGCCTCCGCGCTGGGTGCCTCGGTAACCGTTGCCATCAGTCGCGCAGCTCCTTTCCGGTCAGGTTGATGAACACCGTCTCGAGCGTGGGCTCGGCGAGCGAGAGGTCGGTCACGGTGAAGCCCCCCTGCTCGGCGGCTACCACCACCGCGGGAAGCACGCCGTGCGAGCCCTTCACTCCGAGCTGAACGGTGCTGTCGACGCGCTTGGCGTGCGTCACGCCGGGCACCTCTGCTTCGAGCAGGCCCGCGAGCTCGTCGAGCCCGCCGTCCGCCGACACCGTCACAATCGTGTCGGCGCCGACACCGCGCTTCAGCTCATAGGGACTGTCGAGGGCGAGGATGCGGCCGTGGTCCATGATCGCGACGCGGTCGCACTGCTGGTCGGCCTCTTCCATGTAATGCGTCGTGAGCAGGATCGTCTGCCCCTCGGTGTGCAGCTCCCTGAGGATCTGCCACAGCGCGATGCGGCCCTGGGGATCGAGCCCGGCGGTGGGCTCGTCGAGGAAGAGGATCGCGGGCCGGTGCATGACGGCCCGCGCCACCATGAGCCGCTGGGCCATGCCCCCCGACAGTGCCAGCACCTCGGCGGACGCGCGATCAGCGAGCAGGAACCTCTCGAGGAGACGGGTCGCCTCGCTTTTCGCGTCACGCGAGCTCATCCCGAAGAAGCGGCCGTGGAAGTAGAGGTTCTCCCACACGGTGAGGGAGCGATCGAGCGTGTTCGTCTGCGGGACGACGCCGATGGCCTGCTTTGCGAGCGCGGGGTGCGCGATGACGTCGACGCCGCCCACGACGGCGCGCCCGTCGCTCGGGACCACCATCGATGTCAGCATCCCGACCGTCGTCGTCTTCCCCGCGCCGTTGGGTCCGAGCAGGCCGAAGATCTCGCCGCGGGTCACCGACAGATCGAGGTCGTCGACCGCCTTCACGTCGCCGGGGAAGACCTTCGTGAGGCCCTCGGTGCTGATGACCTCGTCGCCGTCGGGAGCGTCGGGCACGTCCCAAGTGTGCCTGCCGTCCCGAGCCTCCCGCTAAACGCGGCCGGGCCGTAGGCTCCGGAGCGCTGTGAAGACCGGCCGCGTCACCGCCAACGGGATCGACTTCGCCTACCTCGAGGAGGGGCCGGCGGACGGGCCGCTGGCGCTGTGCCTCCACGGCTTCCCCGACCACGCCCGGACCTACGAGGCGCTCCTCGGCGACCTGGCCCAGGAGGGATTCCACGCCGTGGCGCCCTGGATGCGCGGCTACCACCCCACCGGCCTCGCGCCCGACGGCAACTACCAGGTCGCGTCGCTGGCGCTCGACGCCGTCGCGCTGGCCGACGAGCTGGCGGGCGACGGGCCGGCGGTGCTGGTCGGTCACGACTGGGGCGCGATGGCGGCCTACACCGCCGTCGCCCACGCACCCCAGCGGTTCGGTCGCCTCGCCGACATGGCCGTGCCGCACGCCGGCGCGCTGGGTCAGCACATCTTCGACCCCGCGCAGCTGAAGCGCTCGTGGTACCAGTTCTTCTTCCAGCTCCCGGTCGCCGACGCGGTCGTGACGATGAACGACTTCGCGATCATCGACCGGTTGTGGCGGGACTGGTCGCCCGGTTACGAGCCCGACCCCGATTTCATGGCCGACCTGAAGAAGACGCTCGCCGCGCCGGGGTCGTTGCCGGCCGCGCTCGACTACTACCGGTTCGTCTACGGCGGAAAGGACGCCGACCCCGCGCTCGCGGACGTGCAGTCGGCCTACCTGCAGCCGACGCCGGTCCCGACCTTGTACCTCCACGGCGTCGACGACGGCGTCATGGGCGCCGAGATCGTGGTCGAGGACGAGCTGCGGCCGCACTTCCCCGCCGGGCTCGAGCTGGTGATGGTCCCGGGCACCGGGCATTTCCTCCATCTCGAGGAGCCCGACGTCGTCAACCACCGCATCGTCACCTTCCTGGCTTCCTAACGCGCAGTCACGCCGCAGCCGGGCGGGCCGATGTAGCGGTCCCACAGCCCGCGCACCGTGTCGGCCTGCTCGGGGAATGCGGCGACGATCTCGTCCCGCAGCTCGGCCGGCGTGATGATCCCGAAGGCGTGACGGGCGACGACGCCCCGCAGCGCGGCGACGGTCGGATCGCGACCGGCGACGCCCGCCAGCGCGAAATAGAAGCCGGGCGCCTGGTCGTAGATGAGCGCGCCGTACTCATTGGCCGACGCGAACGCGGTCGTCGGCCGGTCGGCGCACTGGGACGTGGGCGAGACGGCTCCGCCGACGGGCCCGCCGGTTTCACCGAGCGACGCGCACTCGCCGCCCCCGCCCTGTTGGGTCGCCGCCGAGACGAGGCACATCGAGTACTGCGCCAGCGGCTCGTCGACGACCGGGGCCCGGATCGAGTCGTTGCCGACGAGCGCGTGCCACCACTGGTGGGCGAGCTCGTGGTCCAGCGTCAGCGCGGCGCGCACCCGGTCCGTCCGCGAGACCGTCGATCCACACCGCGCCGGGCCACTCCATGCCGCCGGCGTCGGGGCCGAGCGACACCGCGACCACGTCGATCTCCGACCAGGGGTACGGCCCGAACTGGTCGGCGAGCACCTGGAGGTCGGCGGCGGCGTCGCGGGCGGTGCCGTCGACGTCAACGGCCGCGGGGCCCGTGACGCGAACGGTGACGTCGCCGGCGCGGGTCTCGCCGCGGCGCAGATCGCGACCGATGGCAAGCGACATGTCACGAACGCCCACGGCCGACTCGGTCACGGTCGTCTTCCCGTCCGCTTCCCGGCGATCGGCGGTGACACCGCCGCTCATGACGTCGTACCCCGTGGGCACCCGCACGCGGGCGGTGACGGCGCCGGCGGCGAAGTTGCCGATGTCGCCGAAGCCCGACAGCGCCGGATCCTTGTCGGCCCCGGGCGGGAGCCACACCGGGAACCAGTGGCCGAACTGGCTGACGCCGGCGCCGCGCGAGAGCAGCGCGATGGTCGCCTGCGTGAGTGGACGGCCGTGCGTCGTCCCCGCGCGCGGCACGCGGTACGAGAACCGCATGCCGACGACCACCTTCTTCTCGCCGTTCCGCGCTACCGGCACGCTCAAGAGCGTCTGATCGCGTTCGGCGTCGGCCGACTTGCCGTCGACGGTGACGCTCTTCACGCTGAGGCCCGTGTGCAGCGCCGGAAGCCCGGCGAGCATCCGGAACGGAACGCTTCCCTCATCCGGCCGCGGCACCTCGGCGCGCACGCGACCGTCGACGCTTCCGGTCTCGGGATCGATCGTGACGCTCAGCGCGTACCGCGGCGCGTCGGTGAGCGCAGCCTGTTGGAGAAACGCGCGTCCGCCCGGGTGACAACGACGGCGACGCAGGGTCGACCGTCGGGATCGACGGGAGCGCGGGCACGTCCGCCGACTTCGTGGGTCGCGCGCCGGCCGCGGGGACCGGCGCAATCGCGAGGAAGATCGCCGCCGCGAGCACGAGACGCGCACCGCGCCGGCGGCAATCCCCACCCATCGGTCGAGTGTCGCAGACGCCCCATCCCCGAAGGGGTCAGCTCAGGAAGTCTGCGCCTCGGGTCCCGCGGCGCGCGCCTCGTCGACGTGAGCCAGCGCGTCGCGCAGCTGCTTGATCCAGTCACCTTCGTGCTCGCGCACGAGTTGCACGCACCACGCGAGCGCCTCGCTGCGGCTGCGGGCGACGTTGGCCTCGACGAGCGTGTCGAGCACCGCCCGCTCCTTCATCCGCAGTCGGGTCATGACCGGGATGCTGAGGGTCGTGAACACGACGCGCTCGCCGCCGCACTCTGCGCCCCACGCCACCTTCCGGCCGAACTTGCTCTCGGCGGCCTCGGCGATGCGGATGCGCTGCTGGCGGGTCTCCTCGCGGAAGGACTCGATCCGAGCCTGCCGGGCGGCGGCCCGGGTCTCGGCGTCTGCCCCCGGAGCCTCCGGCTCCGGAAGAGAACCGACGACGAGGATCTCCTCGCGGTCGTAGGTGATCTCGGGGGGTCCGCCGAACCAGCCGTCGGGCAGCCGGCCCACGAACCAGCCCTGCGTGGTGCTTGGATACTGGTTTCATGATTACAAGATTACACCAACTCCTCGGTGATGCGCGCCGCGACCGCCGCCATCTCGGCGTCGCTCGCATATCTCGTCCGGGGCCAGAAGAAGCCCCGGAGGCCGTCCTTCCGCCGCCGGGGCACGACGTGCACGTGCAGGTGGGGGACGCTCTGGCTCACGACGTTGTTCTCGGCCACGAAGCTCCCCTGCGCCTCCATCGCCGTCCGGACGGCGGCCTCCACCCGTTGGACCTGGCGGAAGAACGGCCCGACCCGGTCCTCGGGGAGGTCGGCCAGGGTCTCGACGTGGTCACGGGGCAGCACGAGCGTGTGGCCCGGGAACAGCGGCCGGTGGTCGAGGAACGCCACGACGTCGTCGGTGTCGAGCACGAAGTGGGCGGGGATCTCCCCCGCGATGATCTGACAGAACTTGCAGCCGGGCGTCACTCCGCCGACGTGTACGGACGCTCTCGGGGCTTCGCCGCCTCGCGCTTGGGCACCATCACCTTGCGGCGGAAGTAGCAGACCTCTTCGCCCCGCTGGTTGAACCCGCGCGTCTCGACGGCGACGATGCCACGGTCGGGCTTGCTGCCGGACTCCTTCTTCTCGAGCACGGTCGGTCTCGGCGTAGATGGTGTCGCCGTGGAACGTCGGCATCTTGTGCTTGAGCTCCTCGACCTCGAGGTTGGCGATGGCGACGCCGCTCACGTCGGGCACGCTCATCCCGAGCACCAGCGAGTACACGAGGTTGCCGACCACGACGTTCTTGCCGAACTGGGTCTGGGTCTCGGCGATACCACGCGTCCGTGTGCAACGGATGGTGGTTCATCGTGATCATGCAGAAGAGATGGTCGTCGTACTCGGTGATGGTCTTGCCCGGCCAGTGCTTGTAGACGTCACCGGGCTCGAAGTCCTCGAAGTACCGACCGAAGGGCCGCTCGTGCACCGTCATGGCGATAGAGCTTACGATCTCCCGCTCCGGCCCAAGAAGGAGTGCTCATGTCGCAGGTCTCGTTGCTCGCCCGGTTCACGGCCAAGGAGGGAAAGGGCGACGAGATCGTCGCCGCGTTCCAGCCGATCATCGACCAGGTCCGCGACGAGCCGGGCACGCTCCTGTACGTCATGAACCGGGCGAAGGACGACCCGGACGTGTTCTGGTTCGCGGAGCTCTACGCCGACGACGACGCGTTCGCCGCCCACGGCGCCAGCGAAGCCATGGCGAACGCCATGCCGACCCTCGGTCCTCTGATCGCCGAGAGCGAGCTCGTCCTCGGCGAGCCGGTTCTCGCCAAGGACCTGCCCGGACTCGCGCTCTAGGGCGGCACGAGGTCGGGGTCGCCGGCACCGTCACCGTGAGCTGGAACCCGACCGTGACGCTGATGCTCCTCGCGTCGCATGTCATCGGGCGCGTACTCCGGCAGTGTCGAGCACGCGGTCGCCTGACCGACGCGCCTCCGCGCCGCACCGGCACTTAGCGTCACGGCCGTGCGTGCGGCGCTCCGCGGCCGCACGGCCGTCGCCGATCATCGAGGTCGCTGTGCGCCCCCGTCGGCTGCAGCGCGGGGACGCCGGGCGGTTCGTCGGCATACCGATCTACTCGATGCGCGCGCCAACCGGGCCGGCGACCGCCCGGGCTGAGGCTGTGACATCGCCGACGGCGTCGCCTCGGTCGCGGACGTCGATCCAGCTGCGACAGGCAGGCGTCGTCCACGCGATCGATGAGCGCAGTGGCGCCGGTGGCTTCAGCCACCCAGTGCGCCGCGCTGCGGTGCCCGCTCTCGCGCCACACCTTCGTCTCCTCGACCCGGCGCGCCAGACGAGACTTGATCGCGGCGCAGAGCCGCTCCGCACGCGTCGAAGAGATCCGCCGCCGGCGTACCCTCGAGCGTCACGCTCGCGCCGGGTCAGTCGAGATCGCTCGGCTTGCCGATGCAGCTCGCGCGAACACCTGCTCGCGGCCTCGGGGAGCGTGAAGCCGATGCCGCGTACACGGCCTCGCCGCATGTCAGCTGAAGCACAACAGAGGCACCCGAAGACGAAGAGGAAGCACGGACTGCCGCCGCTACGACGAAGTAGGCGACTGGATGCAGGCCGCGCCGCCGTCGGAACTCACACCGGGTACAGCACCATCTGGGTGCAGCGCTGCAGCGCGATCGTGCGGCCGGTCCCTTCGTTCGTCACGGTGACGTCCCAAACGTGCGTCGTGCGACCGACATGCGCCGGGACGGCCTCGCCGACCACGACCTCACCCGGCCGTGCGCTCCCGAGGAAGTTCGTCTTGAGCTCGACGGTCGTGAACGTCGCGCCCTCGGAGAGGTTGGCGCCGGTCCCGGCCGCGCACAGCGCATCCGCCAGCCCGACGATCACCGGCGCCCAGAGGTAGCCGGTGCCCGCGATCAGCTCGTCCGTCGTCTCGAGCCGGCCCCGAACTCGGGTGCGCTCCACTTCGAGCATCTCGAGCCCGATCATCGACGGAAAGCGCCCCCACGGCGCCTCCTCGTTGAACCACCGAACCGCGTCCGCCCCGGTCCGCTCGTCCACGGGTCAGATCCGGTGGCGTTCGAGCAGCCCGCGGGCGATCACGAGGCGCTGGATCTCGTTCGTGCCCTCGCCGATGATCATCAGCGGCGCGTCGCGGTAGTAGCGCTCGACGGGAAGCTCGGTCGTGTAGCCGACCCCACCGTGGATGCGCATCGACTCGGTCGCGATCTCGAACGCCGCCTCGCTCGCGAACAGCTTCGCCATCCCGGCTTCGACGTCGGTCCGCTCCCCCGCCTCCTTGCGGGCGGCGGCATCCGCCGTCATGAGGCGCGCCGCGTGCAGTTGGGTTCCCATGTCGGCGAGCTTCATCTGGATGGCCTGGTGCTGGGCGATGGGCTTGCCGAAGGTCTCGCGCTGCTGTGCGTACGTGACCGCGGCCTCGAACGCGGCCCGGGCGACGCCCACGGCGCGCGCCGCGATGTTGATGCGACCGACCTCGAGCGCCGAGAGGATGAAGTGCTGTCCCCGCCCCAGGCCCTCGTCGCCGCCGAGAACGCTGTCGGCGTCGACGCGGTGGTCGTCGTAGGTCATCTCGACGGTCTCGATGCCCTTGTATCCGAGCTTCCCGATGTTGCGACTCACGGTGATGCCGCCGGACCGCTCGGCGCCGGGCTCCTTCTCGACCATGAAGCAGGTGATGCCCTCGTCGGTGCGGGCCGCCAGCGCGACCAGGCCGGCGCGCTGGCCGTTCGTGACCCACATCTTCGTGCCCGTGATCCGGTACTCGTCGCCGTCGCGCACCGCCCGGCACGTGATCGCGCTCGTGTCGCTGCCGGCGTCGGGCTCCGAGAGCGACAGGGCGCCCCGGATCTCGCCGGCCGCGAGCCTCGGGAGCCACCGCTTCCGCTGCTCGTCGGTGCCGCTGGCCTTCAGCAGGTTCGCCGCCATGACGTGCGTGTTGAGCACACCCGACAGCGACATCCACCCCGCCGACAGCTCCTCGATCACGCCGCAGTACGTCGGGAGGTCGAGGCCGAGCCCGCCGTACTCGTCGGGAATGGTCACGCCGAACAGCCCGAGGTCGCGCATCCCGTCGACGATCGCGGCCGGGTACTCGTCGGCGTGCTCGAGATCGGACGCGACGGGGAGGACCTCTCGCTCGACGAAGCGCCGCACCGTGCCGATGAGCTCGGCACGCACCTCGGGATCAGTCGCCATGGGCCCGAGCCTACAAACGTGCGTATCTGAAGGTCGCTGAGCGACCTTCAGATACGCCTGTCAGTCGCCCAGCGCCTCGGCGAGCTCGGACCGACCGCTGACGCCGAGCTTCTCGTAGGAGCGCTGGAGGTGGTTCTCGACCGTGCGCGTCGACACGACGATGGTCTCGGCGATCTCGCGACTCGTCAGGCCGCGCGCCGCGAGCGTCGCCACCTCCCGCTCGCGCTTGGTCAGGGCCACCGGCTGCGGCGCCGTTTCGAGGGCGGGGCTCCGCGCGCCTTCGCAGCGTTCGGTGAGCGCGCGGGCGCGCTGCGCCGCCGACGACGCCCGGCGCCGGAGCCCCTCGCGGCCGTACAGCGTCGACGCCTGCGTCGCGGCCTCGGCCGCGTACAGCCAGCCGCCGATCTCCTCGAACGCCTCCGACACGTCGTCGAGCCCGGGCGCGTCGCTCTTGGCGAGCGCGGTCGCGTGCGCGAGCCGCGCCGGCATGAGCCGGCCGTCGACGTGCCCGGCGATCCGCTCGAGGTGCTCGGCTGCTTCGGCCGGCTCGCCCAGCCGGGCCAGGTCGTGGAACGCGCCCGCCGCCAGCGCGAACTGGCCGCCCGCCACGCCGGCGTCGGCGGCGGCGCGCAGCATCTCGAGGGCACGCCCGTGCTCGCCGCGCAGCCACGTGTACCAAGCGCGGCCACGCTCGATGTCGACGTCCATCATGCGAATCGGCGTCGGGGGCTCGGCGTCGAGGTCCTCGAGCGCGGCTTCGGCGGCGTCGAGGTCGCCGCTCAGCGCCAGCGCGTGCGCGAGTCCGCCGAATCCCCAGCGCGCGCTGGCGTGCGCGAGCTCGCCCCAGAGGACGGCCGCCTCCCGGAGCCACCGGGCGGCGGTGTCCACGCGGCCCTGGAGCAGACAGGTGCGGCCGAGCATGACGGTGAACCATCCCTGCCCTTCGAGCACCTGCGATTCGACGGCGCCGTCGTAGCCGGCCTGGGCGGTCGCTTCCGCCTCTGCGAGCCGGCCCGCCTCCGTGAGCGCCAGCGCCCGCGCCACCAGGTAGACGCCGGGGCCGGCCATCTGCACCTGGTTCCCGAGCTCGATGCGCAGCTCGAAGGCACGGTCCGCGACCCGGATGGCGTCCTCCGTGCGGCCCGCAAGCGCGAGCGCGGTGCCGACGGCGAGCGCCGCCTTCACGACGACGCGTCCGGGGTACCGCGTCTCGTCGACCAGCGGCTCGCCCAATGCGAGCGCCTCGCTCATGTCCGCCGCGAACACGGCGTGGATGGCGCGCTGGGCGGTGAGCTCGGCGCGCAGGTTCGGGTCCTCGATCGCGCGCTCGGCCGCGATCGTCACCTCTTCCGCATCGGCGGTCCGTCCGAGCCCTCGGAACAGGTTCGCCACCCGCGCCTCGGAGACCCGCGCACGGACCTCGTCGGTGTGCGCTTCGGCTTCGACGACGCGGAGCACCTCCTCCGCCGCTTCGTGCTCGCCGAGTGTGTCGAGCATCACGCCCAGCAGATGACCAGCCTCCACGCCCGCGCCCGCGTCCCACGCGGCGCGGGCGAGCCGGCGCGCCAGCAGGAAGTCGAACGAGAAGCCCGCCTGCTGCGCCGCGATCATCAGGAGGTCGGCGTGCTCCGTGTCGCCGCTCTCGAGCCGCCACACGGCGACCCGCAGCGCGTCCTCGGCCGACAGCTCACCCTCGTCCTCGATCGCGTCGGCGAGCAGGCGGCAGATCCGCTCGTAGCGGCTGGTCGTCAGGTCGGCCCGCAGCACCTCGCCGTACAGCGGATGGGCCATGCGCACCTGCCGGGTGTTGCCTTCGGCTTCGATGTCGACGAGGGCGCGCGCTTCGAGGCGCTCGATGCACGCGCGGTCGGCGAGCGCGCCGATGGTCTCGAGGGCGATGGGCTCGCCGACGCTCACGACCTCGAGCGCATCCCGCTCGGCATCGTCGAGGGTGCCGAGGCGCATGCCGACCAACTCGGCGAGGCGGGGTGACGCCGCCAGCGACCCCTGCAACCGGAAGATCCCGCGCACGTCGGTGAGCGACCCCGACGCGACCGCCGAGATGATCAGCTCGCGCAGGAACAGGGCGTTGCCCTCGCTCGTCGTGCGCAACGCGTGGACGGTGGTGCCGTCCACGGGACCGCCCAGCACGTCCACGGCGAGCATGGCGATGTCGGCGACCGTCAGCGGCGACACCTCGATGCGCTGGAGGAGCTCGTCCTTCCAGAGCATGACGACGGACTCCGGGGCCGGCTCGCCCGTGCGCAGCGTGACCACGGGGAACACGCCGCCGTGCATGACGAGGTGGAGCAGTAGCGCCGCCGACGGGTCATCGAGGTCGTGTGCGTCGTCGACGACGAGCAGCAGCGGCCGGCCGTCGGGGTCGTCGAGGATCGCCTCGGCGAAGTAGCGCAGCAGGTCGCCGCGGCTCTCGGACTCCCGGCTCGTCGCCGGGGGCAGCAACGCCGCGAACGCGCCGTACGGGATGGTCGCCGAGCTGCGGTTGGCCCGAACGTGGGCGGTGCGGTAGCCGCGCTCGGCCGCGAACCCGCAGGCATTCGAAGGCGAGCCGGGTCTTGCCGACGCCGGCGGGGCCCGCGAACAGCACGCCGCCCGCTCCGGTGTCGATCGCCGCCGCCACCTGCGTGAGCTCGGTGACCCGCCCGACCAACGGCCACGTCGCGGTGTTCACCGCGTGCCTTCCTGCCCTGGAATCACGGCCCGCATTCTCGCACGAACAGCCGGGGGAATCCCCGGGTACGCCGGTAGGTTGGAGCGCAGGATGATGTACGGCGCATTACGCGGTTTCCGCAACGATCCAGAAGAGCTTGCAGGCAAACACGTCGAGTGGAAGCTGCTGCGCCGTGTCTTCCGCCTCGCCCGGCCCTACCGCTGGCTCCTGGCGGGGTTCCTCTTCACGGCGGTCGCGGCGTCGATCACGACGGTGATCCCGCCACTGCTGTTCCGCTCCCTCCTCGACACGGCCGTGCCCGACAAGAACCGGGCCCTCGTCGCCTGGCTGGCGGCGGGAGCGGTGGTCCTGGCCATCGCCAACGCCCTGTTGAGCCTCTGGCAGCGCTGGTACTCGGCCCGCATCGGCGAGGGCCTGATCTACACGATGCGGGTGAGGTTGTTCGACCACATCCAGCGCATGCCGGTGTCGTTCTTCACGAGGACCCAGACGGGCGCGTTGATGTCCCGGATGAACAACGACGTCATCGGCGCTCAGCAGGCGATCACGAACACGCTCGGTACGGTCGTCGGGAACGTCATCACGCTCGCGGTCACCCTGACCGTGATGCTCGGGCTCGAATGGCGGCTGACGATCCTCACGCTGATCGTGCTCCCGGCGTTCATCATCCCCGCTCGCCGCATCGGGCGCCGCCTCCAGCGCATCACCCGCGAGGGCATGCAGCTCAACGCGTCGATGAACAACACGATCGCCGAGCGCTTCAACGTCGCCGGCGCGCTCGTCGTCAAGCTGTTCGGCAAGCACGACCGCGAACGTGACCAGTTCGAGGACCGCGCCGACCGCGTCCGCGACATCGGCGTCGCGACCGCCATGTACTCACGAGTGCTGTTCGTCGCGCTCGGACTCGTCGCCGCCGTCGGCACGGCTGTCGTGTACCTGGTGGGCGGCAACCTCGTGATCTCCGGCACGCTCTCGATCGGAACCGTCGCCGCCTTCGTGATCTACGTGACGCAGATCTACCAGCCGCTCACGCAGCTCACGAACGCTCGGGTGGACGTGCTCACCGCGCTCGTGTCCTTCGAGCGTGTGTTCGAGGTGCTCGACTTCGAGCCCCTCGTCACCGACCATCCCGGCGCCGTCGACCTCGTCGCGCCGAAGGGTCGCGTGGAGCTCGACCACGTGTGGTTCCGGCACCCGCCGGGCGCGGTCACCTCGCTCCCGTCCCTCGAAGAGGGAATCGTCGCCGCCGAAGAGGAGAGCGGGTGGATCCTGCGGGACGTGAGCTTCACCGTCGAGCCGGGCGAGCTCGTCGCGCTGGTCGGGCCGTCGGGCGCAGGCAAGACCACCACCGCGATGCTCGTCCCGAGGATCGCCGACGTGAGCGAAGGCCGCGTGCTCGTCGACGGCCACGACGTGCGCGACCTGACGCTGGATTCGCTGCGCGACGCCGTCGGGTTCGTCATGCAGGACCCGCACCTGTTCCACGACACGATCAGCAACAACCTGCGCTACGCGCGATCCGACGCCACCGACGACGAGCTCGTCGTCGCGGCCAAGGCGGCCAGGATCAACGACCTGATCATGAGCCTGCCCGAGGGCTACGGCACGATCGTCGGCGAGCGCGGGTACCGGATGTCCGGCGGCGAGAAGCAGCGACTCGCGATCGCGAGGATGCTGTTGAAGGACCCCGCGATCGTGATCCTCGACGAGGCGACGTCGCACCTCGACTCCGAGTCGGAGCTCGCCATCCAGCGCGCCCTCGCCGACGCGCTGCAGGGGCGCACCGCGCTGGTGATCGCGCACCGGTTGTCGACGATCGTGAACGCGGATCGCATCCTCGTGATGGACGACGGCCGCGTCGTCGAGCAGGGCCGTCACGCCGAGCTGCTGCGCGCCCGCGGGCTCTACGCCGACCTGTACCGCACGCAACTGGATCGGGCGGCCGAGCCGGCGTAAGCGCCGGGAGACGCTGGCGGCGGCGCTTGCCGCCGCTACGCTCGCTCAGGCTCCCTCGACCGGGAACCGTTGATCCATGCCGCCCGACGAAGACTCCACGACGAACGGGTCCCGCCGAGACCAGCGGGCTCGCCGGCGGCGCATCTGGCGACGAAGCCTCATCGGCGGTGTCGCGGTCGCGTTGCTCGCCGGCGGCACCGCGTTCGCGCTGACGGATCCGCTGCGGAGCGACGACGGCGACTCCGCGTCGCGATCGAGCTCGGGCACCAGCGTCCCCACCTCGGGCGCGGCGGCCGCGCACACGTGCCGCGCGGCCCTGAATCCCGACGACCCGTTGCGCCTCTGGATCGGGGGCGACTCGCTCGCCGGATCGCTCGGCCCGTCGCTCGGCGAGCTCACCGGCAAGAGCGGGATCGTGCAGCCCGTCGTCGACTCCCGGCCCTCCAGCGGGCTGCTGTCACGAGACTTCGTGAACTGGCCCGAGCGCGGCGGCGAGGACATGTTCACGTACAACCCCGAGGTGGCCGTCTTCATCGTCGGCGCCAACGACGCCAAGAACCTTGCCCGAGGGCGCGACGAGTGATCCGGCGATGGCGGGAGCAGTACTCGGCGCTCGTCGAGGAGATGCTGACGGTGCTCGGCGGGAACGGCCGCGCCGTGTACTGGATCGGCGCACCGGTGATGGCCGACGCCGCGTATTCGGAGCGTGTGAAGGGCGTCAACGAGGTCTTCCGGGAGGTGGCGGCGAAGCACCCCGACGTCACGTACGTCGACGCGTACTCGGTGTTCTCCGCGCCCGACGGGACGTATCGCGTCGATGCTGCCGGTGCCGGGCGGCAGGACGGCTCGTGTGCGCGGCGCCGACGGCATCCACCTCACCCCCGAAGGCGGCGACCTGCTCGCCGAAGACGGTGTTCGAACGGCTCGACCCGGCGTGCAAGGTCACGCAGCAGGCGGTGCCGGGCGTCGTCAAGCAGACCATTGAAGCCAAGGGGAGCTCGTCGGTGCCGGGATCACGGCGGGACCCGTCCACGCCGACGACGGGCAGGCGCACGGGCGGGTAGAGCCGCCCGTCGTGCCTCATCGGTAGTCTCCCCGCATGACAGCGCGGCTGGAAGCGGCCACGGCGGCCGTCGATGCCGCCGCCGAGCTCACCGCGACTGCCGCCGAGCACCTGGCGCGGGCCGCCGCCGAGGACGGGCGTATCTCCGTCGCCAAGCTCGACCGGCACCAGGTGCTCGCCTACGACCTCGCTCACGCCGCCAGCGCGCTCGAGGGGTGTCGGGTGATGCTCGACTACGGCGGGCGCGGCGAGCTCGAAGGGATGCTGGCGGGCGCGTTCGTCGCCGACGTCGTCGCCGACGTCGCGGGCAGGATCGTCGCCCGCGACGAGGTCTGGGGCGTGTCGCCCGACGTGCTCAAGCCGGCGCTCGACTTCGTCGCCGACCGCCGCTCGCCGGAGTTCCTCGAGTCGATCGCGGCCCGCCTGCCCAAGCAGGGAACCGGCCCCGCCCACCTGTCCGACGACTTCGAGCTCGTCCGCGAGACGTTCCACCGTTTCGCCGAGGAGAAGGTGCGGCCGGTGGCCGAGCACGTCCACCGCGCGAACGCCGACATCCCCGAGGACGTCATCACCGGCCTGGCCGAGATCGGCGGGTTCGGCCTGTCGGTGCCCGAGGAGTACGGCGGGTTCGCGGCCGGCGGCGAGCACGACTACCTCGGCATGGTCGTCGCCACCGAGGAGCTGTCGTGGGGCTCGCTCGGCGTCGGTGGCTCGCTCATCACCCGGCCCGAGATCCTCACGCGGGCGATCGTGCAGGGCGGCACCGAGGAGCAGAAGCAGCGCTGGCTGCCGGGGATCGCGAGCGGCGAGCTGATGGTCGGCGTGATGGTCACCGAGCCCGACTACGGCTCCGACGTCGCCAACATCAAGGTCACGGCGACGCCGACCGAGGGCGGCTATCTCCTCAGCGGCGTGAAGACGTGGGCGACGTTCGCGGGCCGTGCCAACGTCCTCATGCTCCTCGCCCGCACCGACCCCGACCGGACGTCCGGCCACCGCGGGCCTCTCGCTGTTCGTGGTCGAGAAGGAGCCCGCCGCCGGGCACGACTTCGCGTTCGAGCAGCCCGGCGGGGGCAAGGTCGAGGGCCGCGCCATCGACACGCTCGGCTACCGGGGCATGCACTCCTACGAGGTCGCCTTCGACGACTGGTTCGTGCCCGCCGAGAACCTCGTCGGCGGCGAGGCCGGGCTCGGCCGCGGCTTCTATCTCCAGATGGAGGGGTTCGAGAACGGCCGCCTGCAGACGGCGGCGCGCGCCGTGGGCCTCATGCAAGCCGCGTTCGAGGCGGGTCTCTCGTACGCGCAGGAACGGCGGGTCTTCGGCCAGTCGGTGTTCGACTACCAGCTGAGCCAGGCGAAGCTCGCCCGGATGGCCACGCTCATCCAGGCCGGGCGGCAGTTCGCCTACGACGTCGCCCGCCGGATGGCCAAGGGCGAAGGTGCGCTGCAGGCATCGATGGTCAAGGCGTACGTGTGCCGCGCGGCCGAGTGGGTGACACGCGAGGCGATGCAGCTGCACGGCGGCATGGGGTACGCGGAGGAGTTCCCGGTGTCGCGCTACTTCGTCGACGCGCGCGTGCTGTCGATCTTCGAGGGCGCCGACGAGACCCTCTGCCTGCGGGTGATCGCGCGCCGCCTCGCCGAGCAGGCGCTCGAAGCGCGTGAGCGTCTGACCCTGACCGGGCTAGCGAGCTGCGCGCATCAGCGCGACGAAATCCCGCTCGCCGGGCTGGAGGTAGCGGTCCTCGGCGCGTTGCATGTCCGGGAGGAGCTTGCGACCTGCCACCGCGCTCGGGTTCGCCGGGTCGACCTGGTCGTACAGGTAGTAGGAGACCCACTGCGAGTTGATGTCGAGCTCCATCGCCCGGACGGCGCCCGCCCGCACGAGCACGTCGCCGAGCGTCTTGGCGTTGAGGCCGTTGCCCCCGACGAAGATGAGACCACCGTTGGCGTCGACCCCGACCGCCGACCGCCACACGAACACCTTGTTGCCGAGAGTGGCTCCCCACTTGTCGTTCGAGTCGGAGTCGAGCCCGGCCACGGTCTGGCCGCCGTCGACCATGAGGTCGAGGTTCTGGCGGACCGTCTTGATCCTGGGGTCCATCGCGAAGTCGCGGCCCCACATGCCGACGTTGACGGTGCCGTCCTGGAGGATGACGAGCGACGCCGCGCCCTCACGCAACGGCTTCACCATCTCGCCGTCGGTGTAGTAGCCGCCACGGGCGCCGTCCATCTTGAACCCCGAGTTGAACGCCGAGACGAGACCGGCGCGCTGGTCCTCCGGGATCTGGGAGCCCCACGGGTTCGGGCCGCCGCCCGGCTCCTGCAGGCCCGGGACGAACACGGCCCGCACGAGCTTGGTGTCCATCCACGCCAGACCGGTGACGAGACTGGTGTGGACCGGATCGGGGCGCATGAACGTCGTGTAGACGCTCGGGAGCCCCTGCACCGTGCGGCCGGTCGGACGCCAGACGCCTTCGTCCGGGAGTGGATCGGTGAACGGCTGCGCGTTCGGCGGCGGGGAGAGGTGCACCGGCACGGGCGGCGCGGTCACGACCGGCGCCTTCGGGCTCTTCACGTTCTTGCCGACCGCGTCGGCGCTCGGCGCCGCCGCCTTCGGGAGGCCGTGCTCGGGTCGGCCGCCGACGGGCGGCGGGTGGTTCGTGTACCACCAGTGCTCGACCCGGTTCACGAGCCCGCCCCCGCCGTGGTCCCTGATCCATTCGACGCTGCGTGCGCGTCCACGGGTCCGTGCCGGGCGCGGTCAGCGCCTTGAAGTACGACCAGCCGGCGCCGATCATCAGCACGGCGGCGGCCACGGCGATGGCGCGCAGAACGAACCGGCGCGCGGGTGAGCGGTTCGCCCGGCGGTCCCGCCGCTTCGCGCGCCGAAGCTGCTTCGCCGAGCGGGGGTCCGGCTCCCAGAAGCCGGCGAAGTCCGGATCCTTCTCGGCCGTGATGACGTCGGTTGCGCTCGTGGTTCTGCCCTCGCGGCGAGCCCGGCCATCTTGCGCCGGGTGAGATTCGACCCTAGGGGTCGCCGCGCTCCGGTTCGCGGATGGTCGGCGGACCGCCGATGCCGAACGCCTCGCGCCGGGCCTCGTCGAGCGCGTCGAGCCGGTCGCGGATGCGGTCGGTTCCCGTCGTCGGCGTCTTCGATCCGAGGTCGCGCCATGTCGACCGCGAGCTCGCGCACGCGGACGGCGAGCTTCTCGGTCTCGATGACGCGGTACTTCAGCTCGAGCACCGCCTTGTGACGCGCCTTGTCGGGCAGCTGCGACGCCTCGACGAGCTTGGTGTCGATGGCGATCGCCTGGTCGTGCAGGTCCTCGGTCAGCGACTTGAGCTGGTCGACCGACACGCCGTCGCCGGCCCGGGCCACGGCGCGACGGGTCTCGTCGACGCAACGGTGCAGCCGCCGGTGAAGGATCGCCGCTTCGCTCTGCGAGAGCTGCCAGCCGCGGGGCACACCGGGATGGCGGCGCCGCATCCAGAGCACGAACGCCACCGGCAGGAGCGGCAGGCCCAGGAGGACCAGCGGGTCCATGCGCTCACTCTGCCCGCGCCCGGGCGCCGTGTGCGAGTCGCCCGGCGACGCCGGCTAGCTCGTCTCGGCGCTGCGGGTCATGCCGGCCCGCTCGCCCCGGCGCAGGAACTTCGTCGCCATCTTGCGGCTGGCCTCGTCGATCATCTCGTCGCCGAACATGACCGCGCCCTTGCGCTCGCCGGCGTCGCCTTCGGTCGTCGCCTTCTCGTACGCCTCGAGGAGGTCGATGGCGTGGTCGAACTGCTCCTGGGTGGGCGTGAACACCTCGTTGATGACCTTCACCTGGTCGGGGTGCAGCGCCCACTTGCCGTCGTAGCCGAGGATGCGCGTGCCGCATCGCGTAGTCGCGCAGCGCGTCGAGCTCCCGGATCTTGAGGTACGGGCCGTCGATGACCTGGAGGCCGTTGGCGCGGCCGGCCATGAGGATCTTCGAGAAGACGTAGTGGAAGTGGTCGCCGGGGTACTCGGGGATCTGCACACCGCCGGTGAGGACGGGCATCTCCGTCGACGCGGCGAAGTCGGCGGGCCCGAACACGATCGTCTCGAGCCGGGGCGACGCGGCGCAGATCTCCTCGACGTTGATGAGGCCGCGTGCCGTCTCGATCTGCGGCTCGATCCCGACCTGGCTCTTGCGGCCGGTGGTCTCCTCGATCTGGGTGAGGAGCATGTCGAGCGCCTGCACGTCGGCAGCCGACTGGACCTTCGGCAGCATGATCTCGTCGAGCCGCTCGGAGGCGTTCTCGACGACGTGGATGACGTCGCGGTACGTCCACTTCGTGTCCCACGCGTTGACGCGCACGCACAGCACGACATCGCCCCAGTCGAGGTCGTTGATCGCCTTCACGACCTTGTCGCGGGCGGCCTCCTTCTCGAGGGGCGCGACGGCGTCCTCGAGGTCGAGGAACACCATGTCGGCGCCGAGGTTCGGCGCCTTGCCCAGCATCTTCTCGCTGGAGCCGGGGACCGACAGGCAGGAACGGCGGGGAAGGTTGCGCGAGCGCTCGGACATGGCAGTGGAGCGTAGCTATACGCTCGGCGCGTGGCGCAATCCGCCCCGCCCCGCACGCTCCACGAGCTCGCGGACGGCGTCTACGTCTGGATCCAGCCCGGCGGCGAGTCCGGCGTCAGCAACGCGGGCGTGATCGTCGACGACGACGGCGTGACGATCGTCGACACGATGATGGTGCGCTCGCAGTGGGAGCCGTTCGCCGAGGCGGTGAAGGCGCTCGACCTGCCGATGCGGCGCATCGTGCTGACGCACGGCCACATCGACCACGTCGGCGGCACGAAGGCGTTCCCCCACGCCGGCGTGTTCGCGTCGCCGCAGACGAGCGCGGTGCTCGACCAGCACATGCCGATCGACGCGTACAAGACGTTCATGAGCGCGTTCGAGGAGGAGTTCGACGACCTCGCCGAGCTCGGGACGCGGCCGGCGACCCACCTCATCGACGGGGCCGCGTCACTGACTCCGCGGGTCGAGGTGCTGCCGGCGAGTGGCCACACCGACGGCGACGTGATCGTGCTCGTCGCCGACGCCGACGTGTGCTTCCCGGGCGACCTCTGCTTCTTCGGCGTCACCCCGCTCGCGTTCCAGGGCGACCCGGCCAAGTGGGCCGACATGCTGGAGGCGGTCGTCGACCTCGCCGACACGATCGTCCCCGGGCACGGCCCGGTCGGCGGCGAGCGCGAGGTGCGTGAGCTCCAGGCCTACCTGCGGGCGTGCGTGGACGCGAAGGGCGACCCGAGCGCGATCCCGCCCGGCCCGTGGGACTCGTGGCTCGAGCGCGACCGCGACGCCATCAACGTCGAGCGCGCCGCGCTCCTCGCCGAAGGCCGCGACGAGATGCCCCCGAGCATGCTGAAGGCCATCGGCTTCGGTTAGGCCAGCTGCCGGCGGAAGAACTCGATGGTGCGGCGCCACGCCGTCTCCGAGTGCTCCGCGTGGAAGACGTCGGGACGGTGGTGGTTCGTGAACGCGTGGTCGGTGTCCGGGTAGGTGAAGAACTCGACGCTCTTCCCGAGCCCCTTCAGCTCCTCTTCGAGCTGGCGGACCGTCTCGGCGTCGGCGAAGTCGTCATTGGCGGCGTAGTGGCCCTGCACCGCGGCTTGCAGCTTCGAGTAGTCGGGCTGCGCGTCAGGCCACGGGATGAGCCCGTAATACGGCACGACCGCCTTGACCGCGTCCGGTCGCAGCGTCGCGAGCCAGAGCGCGAGACCGCCGCCGGCGCAGAAGCCGGTGACGCCGATGCCGCTGCCGCTCACGGCGTCGTGCCCCTGGAGGTAGTCGACCGCGCCGGACAGGTCCTTGGCGGCCTGCTCGACGTTCAGCGCCATCATCATCTGGGCCGCCTCGTCGGGCTCCCCGATCGGAACCTCGCGGCCGTACACGTCGGGTCCGAGGGCGACGAACCCCTCGCTCGCGTACCGGTCGCACACCTCCTTGATCTGCTGGTTGAGCCCCCACCACTCCTCGATCACGACGACGCCGGGCCCCCGCCCGTCGTCCGGTACCGCCAGGTAGCCCTGCGCCTCACCACCGTTGCTCGGGAACGTGACCATCTCGCCCATCAGTACGCACCTCCCAACTTGCTGTGGTCCCAGCTGAGGACCTTCTCCGGCTTTACGACCACGACGACGCGCTTGGCGCCCATCGCCTGCACGCCCTCGCGGACGGTGTCGTTCAGTGGTCCCCAGTAGCGCACGTAGACGGCTTCTCCGTAGCGCAGCACCTCGGCGGGATCTTCGATGAGCTCGGCCTGCCCCTGGATCGAGACGCCCTTCAGCTGCTCGTAGACCTCGCCCGTGGCGACGAGCACCGTCAGCCGCGGGTCGCGCCGCAGGTTCACGATCTTCTGCGACTTGCCGTAGGTCCAGAAGGCGATGTCGCCGTCGTGCATCGCGTACCACATCGTCACGAGATGCGGTGTGCCGTCCGCGTTGATCGACGCGACCTGGAGGTCGCGGCCCGCTTCGAGGAACTCGTGGATCGCCTCGTCGCTCATCTTGATGGCGTCGCGACGGCCGGCCATGAGGCGAACACTATCGCCGCGCTATACCTTTCGGCCGTGGCGAAGAACCCCGATCCGTCGCTGAAGCTCACGAGCCTGAAGGGCGTCACGCGGACGCTCGACGACTGGTCGACGATGTTCCATCTCACGCTCGTGATCCTGCCCGCGCGCCCGAGGCGTCGGCGTGGCTTCCCGTCGCACGACGGATCTTCCGTACCTTCGGCGACGCCGACTGCCGGACGGCCTACTGCGTCCCCGGTCCGCCCGAGGTGGCGCGCCGCATCCTCGCCGACGCCGCCGACGAGGCGCTCGTCTTCGTCGACCCCGACCGCACGCTCATCGAGAGCCTCGGCCTCGAGCGTCTGCCTGCGTTCGTGCACCTGCGTCAGGACACGACGCTCGTGGCTGCGGCCGAAGGCTGGGACCCGCGCGAGTGGCAGCGCGTCGCCCGCGAGGTCGGCAAGGCCATGGCGTGGACCGTGCCCGAGGTCACGGGGGCGGGCGACCCGCCCGCGACGCCGGGCTGGCCCGCCTGATTCGCGCCTGACCAATTTCCGTCTGATGTCCGCGAATCCCCTCTGACCAGCCCGTTCGCGCGGGGCTGGCATCGGGATTTGGCATCGGTCTAGGGTGCCCCGATCCCGCACGTCCTGAGTGATCGGTGGCGTACGGGTTTGTTGTTTGCGAAACCGGTCTCGGAAACAACGCACGATCCCGGCTGATGGCGGAACCAGCCAAGGAGATCTCTCTATGACATTCCGGCCTACCCGGATCCTGGCCGTGCTCACCTTCGGCCTGGGGCTCACGCTCCTGTTCCCCGGATACGCCACCGGCCAGCCCACCACCGACATCCGGGCGAAGGCCGCTCAGCTCGAAAAGGATCTCAACGCCGCCAATCAGCAAGTCGCGGCGCTCGGACAGCAGCTCCAAGCCGCGCAGGCGAAGGTCGACGAGGCCGACGCGCGCGTCAAGGTCGCCCAGGACGGGATCAACCGCATCAAGTCGATGATCAACGGGCGGGCGGCGTCGATCTACAAGCTCGCCGGAGCGGCCGGCCCGTTCGATGCGCTGAACGCCCAGGACGCCCAGGACATCACCACCCGCTCGAAGTACACCGACCTGGCGAATAGCAGCGACGAGTCGCTCGTCGAGCAGCTCGCCGCTTCGCGGGCCGAGCTCGACAAGGCCCGCGCCGAGGTGACGGCCGAGCGCGACGCCGTTGCCGCCGCCAAGGCGGAAGCCGACTCGGCCGCATCGACGCAGCAGAAGCTGCTCGATCAGGTCAAGGGCGACATCGAGGCGGAGCTGCGGAGCCAGACCGCGTCACGCGCCGCGCGGAGTGCCAAAGGTCGGTGGTCCGGGGCCGCTGGGGAGCGGCGGCGCGGGCGCCGCGGCCGCCTTCGCGCAGGCGCAGGTGGGCAAGCCGTACTGCAACACCGGCGCGCGGTTCGGGCCCGACTGCTTCGACTGCTCGGGCCTGACCACGAGCTCCTGGCGGGCGGGCGGCCTCGACATCCCGACGGTCTCAGGCGCCCAGGGGTCCGCGTATCCCGCACGTCGACCTGGGCTCACTTCAACCCGGTGACCTGATCACGACGAGCAGCTGGAGCGCCCACGTCGGGATATGGGTCGGCGGCGGCTACGTGCACGCCACGAGCTACCGCAACAACCCCAACGCGGTGAAGTTCGTCGGCGGCACGGGCAGCGTCGTCGACGCGGTACGCCCGAGCTAGCGCGGGAAGGCGTTCAGCCGGCCGGTCGTAGGATCGGTCGGGTGACCACAACCGAGCCCGTCCGCCTGACGCGCTTCTCGCACGGCGCGGGCTGCGCCTGCAAGCTTTCGCCGGCCGACCTGCGCACGGTGCTGGGACTGGTGCGCGGCCTCGACGCACCGGTCGGGCCGGCCGCCGATTCCGATCTGCTCGTCGGGCTCGACACGGCCGACGACGCCGCCGTCTACCGGCTCCGCGACGACCTCGCGGTCGTCGTCACCACGGACTTCTTCACCCCGATCGTCGACGACCCCTACGACTGGGGCCGCATCGCGGCCACGAACGCGCTCTCCGACGTGTACGCGATGGGCGGCGCGCCGCTGTTGGCGCTGAACCTGGTCGCGTGGCCCCGCGAGACGCTGCCGTTCGAGCTGCTCGCGCGCGTGCTCGACGGCGGCGCCGACGTGGTGCGCGCCGCGGGCGCGCTCGTCGCCGGCGGCCACTCCATCGACGACGCCGAGCCGAAGTACGGGCTCGCGGTCGTCGGGACCGTGCATCCCGACCGTGTCTTCACCAACGCCGGCGCCCGGGCCGGCGACCGGCTCGTCCTCACCAAGCCGATCGGCCTCGGCGTGATCTCGACGGCCGTGAAGCGCGATGCGGCGACGCCCGAGCTCATCGACGAGGCGGTGCGGATCATGACCTCGCTGAACGCGGGCGCCCGCGACGCTGCGCTCGAGCTCGGCGACGCCGTCCATGCCGCCACCGACGTCACCGGCTTCGGCCTCGTCGGCCACGCACGCGAGCTGCTCTCGGCCTCCGGTGTCGCCGGCGAGCTCGAGGCGGCGGCGGTGCCCGTCATCGCCGGGGTGCGCGAGCTCGTCGCGGACGGGATGGTCGCGGGCGGCACCGAACGCAACCACGCGTTCGTGAGCGACACGACCGAGTGGGGCGCGCTCCCGGCGGCGACGCAGCTGCTCCTCGCCGACGCGCAGACCTCGGGCGGCTTGCTGATCGCCGTCGCCCCCGGTCGGGCCGACGATCTCGTCGCCGCGCTCGAACGGCACGGGACGCCGGCGGCGGCGGTGGTCGGGCAGTGCGTGGCCGGCCCCGCCGGTCATATCACTGTGCGCTGACGTCTGCACAGGATCTCCATCTCGAGCGCCATCCACGCGGAACATCGGCTGCGAACTCCCGGCAACAAGCGTGTACTTGTTTCCATCGTTCGCAAAGGAGCTCGTGATGTCGCTCGTCAAGCTGTTGCCAGCCTGGTTCCATGCTGCTGCCGACTATGCCGTCGGTGGACTGCTCGTCATCGTGGCGCTCGCCGTCGGTGGATCCGCCGGCGCGGTCGCGACCGGCATCGTGGTCGGAGCCGTCGTACTGCTCGTCAGCATGCTGACGCGCTATCCACTCGGCGTGCTGAAGGTGCTGCCCTTCACCGTGCACTCCGCCGGCGACTACCTCGCCGCCGCGCTGCTGATCGTCGCTCCCTTCGCGCTGAACTTCTGGAGTGGCGACACCGGCCTCAGCATCTTCTATGTCGTCGGCGGTGTCGCGGTACTGGCTGTGAGCCTGATCACGAACTACCAGTACAGCCCGAAGCGCGCGACTTGTGGGCGCCGCGACCGCCACCGCGTGATACGCCACCTCTCGGCGGCGGCCGGATCATCGATCCCGGCCGCCGCCCGGGTGGGTCAGGGGATCACGAGCATCCCGAGCTCGGCCTCGATCTGCTGACGGGGCTTCGCACCCAGCGACTGACGCTCGAGCCGTCCGTTCCGGAAGAGCCCGATGAGCGGGATGCTCTGGATCTCGAACTGCTGTGCGATCGCGGGCTCGTCGTCGATGTTGATCTTGACGACCTTGTACGCGCCCTCGCGCATCGCCGCGATCTGCTCGACGATCGGCGAGACCTGCCGGCACGGACCGCACCACGGCGCCCAGAAGTCGACGATCACCGGCACGTCGCTGCGCAGGACCTCGTTCTCGAACGTCGCCGTCGTGACCGCCTTCACCGGTCCTTCGGGCGGCGGCTCGGGGATCGGCTCCGACGGGCGCTCCCCCACGATGACGGCGTCGAGCCACGACCGCGCCCGCTGCACGCTCTCGAGCGCGACCTGGTGCTCCATCGGGTACTCCGTGTACACGAGCGGCACGCCGTGCTCTTCGAGCTGGCGCGCCAGCTCGCGCGACCGCGCCACCGGAACGAGCGGGTCGTGCGTGCCGTGCTGGAGCAGCACCGGGATCTTCGTGGCGGCGTCCCAATCGGGCTGGAGCTCGTCGAGCGATGCCTGCGGGAGTGCGGGGCTCAACGCGAGCACGCCGAGCGGATGCGGGCGGTCGCTGGTGCGCAGCGCCAGTGCCGAGCGCGAGACCGGCGCCCTGCGAGAAGCCGCCCACGATCGCCTCGGCGCGCGGCAGATCGTGCTCGGCGGCGGCCTCGTCGAGCAGGTCGTCCAGCTCGTCGAGGGCGGACGCGAATGCGGCGGCGATCTCGGCCGCAGGAAGCCCGAAGTCGTACCAGGCGAACCCGGGCATCCCCGGCAATGCGACGGGACCGCGGGGAAGCACGGTCACGAACTGCCCGTCGGGGTCGAGGTACGGGAGCAGCCCGCCGAGGTCTCGCTCGTCGGCGCCGAAGCCGTGGACGAGGAGAAGCAGGCGGTCGGCGTTGCTCCCGCGAACGACGTTCGTGATCAACGACACGGTTCCCTCCGCGGTCGGGTCTGCTCGGCTCTGCACCGACACAACACCCTAGGGGGCGCCGGTAATCCGAAGCCCGCCGACGCGCCGCTCTGACACCCTGGCCGGGTGGAACTGACCGTCCCCCGCCTCGGAGACGACGAGATCGCACTGCGACCCCCCGCGCCCGGCGACGTCGACGCGATCACCGAGGCGTGCCAGGACCCGGAGATCCCGCGCTGGACCCGCGTCCCCTCGCCGTACACGCGCGCCCACGCGGTCGAGTTCGTCGAGCGCTCTGCGCGCACGTGGGAGCAGGGCAGCGACGCACCGTTCGTGATCGTCGATGCGGCGACGGGCGCGCTGCTCGGGGCGATCGGCGTCCACCGGTTCGGCGGCGAGGACGACGGTCCCGAGGTCGGCTACTGGCTCGAGCGGGAGGCGCGCGGGCGCGGCGTCGCCACGCGGGCACTCCGACTGGTTGTCGACTGGGCATGCCGCGAGCTCGGTGTCCGGCTGCTGCTCCAAGCCGACGTCCGCAACGCCGCGTCGCGACGCGTCGCCGAGAAGGTGCACTTCCAGTTCGTCGGTGAGGCGAAGGCGCCGGCCGGCTGTGGCGACTGCGAGACCATGGCCGTGTACGAGCTCAGCCCGTAAAGCGCGGCGCGACCACAACTGGCTCGGGCGGTGCGGGCGGAGGCCCGGGCGCGCATGCGGCCCCCTGTCCCGTCTCCGATCGCAGTGTGTCACGATGCAGCGGTGCGGCTCGGGATGAACTTCGGCTACCAGGACTGGGGCGCCGGCCTCGCCAACGCGGTCGCGCAGGCGCAGGAGGCCGAGCGGCTCGGGTACGACTCGGTGTGGACGGCCGAGGCCTACGGCACCGACTGCGATCACGCCGCTCACGTGGCTGCTGGCGCACACCGAGCGGATCCGGGGCGGGTCGGCGATCATGCAGATGCCGGCACGCACGCCGGCGATGACCGCCATGACGGCGGCGACGCTCGACCTCATGAGCGGCGGCCGGTTCCTCCTCGGCTTGGGGCTGTCCGGCCCGCAGGTCGTCGAGGGCTGGCACGGCCAGCCGTACGGCAAGCCGCTGGCGAAGACGCGCGAGTACGTCGACATCGTGCGCACGATCCTGCGCCGCGAGGAACCGCTCGAGCACCACGGCGAGCACTACGAGATCCCGTACGCGGGACCGGGCGCGACCGGGCTCGGCAAGCCGCTGAAGATCATCGGCCGTCCGCGCGCCGACATGCCGATCTACATCGCCGCCATCGGGCCGAAGAACGTCGCAGCTCGCCGCCGAGATCGCCGACGGCTGGCTCCCCATCTTCTTCTCTCCCTACCGGCTCGCCGAGACGTACGGCGCCGCGCTCGACGCCGGCTTCGCCAAAGCGGGGAGCGACAAGTCGCGCGCCGACTTCGACATCGCGCCCAGCGTCACCGTGCTCGTCGGCGACGACGTCGACGCGCTGCGCGGGTTCGTGAAGCCGGTGACGGCGCTGTACGTCGGCGGCATGGGCGCGCGCGGGCAGGAACTTCTACAACGACCTCGCGTGCCGCTTCGGCTACGAGGCCGCGGCCAAGGAGATCCAGGACCTCTACCTCGACGGCAAGAAGCAGGAAGCGACGGCGGCGGTGCCCGACGAGCTCGTCGACGAGATCGCGCTCGTCGGCCCGAAGGAGCGGATCGCCGAGCGGCTCGAGCCGTGGCGGGAAGCCGGAGTCACGCACGATGATCGTGCTCGGACAACAGCCCGAGGCGCTCCGCCTCATGGCCGAGCTCACGCTCTGAACCAGGAGGAAGCGAATGCCCGAACGCAGCGCGACGGCACGCTGGGAAGGCGGGCCTGCAGGGCGGCAAGGGAACCATGCGCCTCGGGAGCGGCGCGTTCGAAGGCCAGTACTCCTTCTCGTCGCGCTTCGAGGAGGGAACGGGAACGAACCCCGCCGCCTCGCGAGCTGACTCGGTCGCCAGGCACCACGCCGTGGACCTGAGACTCGAGCTCGTCCTTTTGCCGGTCTCGGACGTGGACCGGGCCAAGGCCTTCTACGTCGAGAAGGTCGGCTTCAACCTCGACGTCGACGTGAAGCCGGGCGGCGAGCTTCGCATCGTGCAGATGACCCCGCCCGGATCGGCGTGCTCGATCACGATCGGGACGGGGATCACCGACGCGGCGCCGGGCAGCGTGCGGGGAACGCATCTGGTCACGCCCGACATCGAGGCGGCGCGCGCCGAGCTGGCCGAACGCGGTGTTGACGTGAGCGAGGTGTTCCATTTCGGAGCGGGCGGGCAGGAGCCGGGTCCCGATCCCCAACGAGGTAAGTACAACTCGTTCGCCAGCTTCAGCGATCCGACGGCAACACCTGGCTCGTGCAGGAGGCGTGAACCGCGACTGCGAGCCAGAGACTAGAACATGAAGTTCATGTGCCCGACGACGGCACGGCCGAGCGCGTCGTCGCCGGTGATCGTCACCTGGCCTTCGTCGAGGGACGCCGCCGGGTCCCACCGCCCGAGGCCCAGGCACGCGAGCGTCTGGGCGTCCATGGCGAGCGTCACGCTCGGCTTCTCGGGTGGCGAGGACAGCGGCTTGGCCCGGCCGCCTTCGACGCCGATGGCGATCGTCTGAGGGCGTGATCCCGACACGTCGAACACGACCGTCGTGCCGTCGGGCGGGCCCACCTTCTTCCCGACGACGTACGGCAGCGCGCTGAGGACGCGTTCGAACGCGAGGTCGGCGACGGGGCTTTCGAGATCACACGGTTGGTCGACCGCGCGCCGGATGTCCTGCTCGTGCGCCCACGAGTCGAAGATGCGGAACGGCAGCAGGTCGCGGACCGTGCCGGGACCGGCGGGCGTCCACGACTCGGCGTCGAAGTCGGTCTCGGTGAAGCCGCGCAGCTGCTCGATCCGGGCGCCGGTGACCTCGCGGAATTCGTCGAGCACCTTCGCGCCGGGCCACTCGCGCCGCGAGTCGATCCAGACCTCGTTGCGCTGCCCGACCTCGTTCTTCACGTGGTCGTAGTCGGGCGGCGTGTGGTCGGGTGCGGGCCGCCCGAGGATGCTCGACTCGATGCCGGAGATGTGCACCACATTGTCCTGCACGCTCCAGCCGGGTAGGTCCGTGGGCGTCTTCCACTGTGGCTCGGTGAGGTTGGCGCACATCGAGTCGATCGATGCCCAGACCTCCTCGAGCCGGTCCACGAGTTCCTGGTCGTTCGTCCGAGAGTCCGTCATGACGTGATTCTGCCTGCCCCGGCGACGACGGCGCGGGCCCAGGGCGCCATGAGGTCGAACAGCTCGTCGACGTCCTCGCCCAACGCCTCGACGAGGTCGGCTTCCTGGACGTCGGTGGCGCGCTCGATACCCTCACGGAATTCTCGGCCCTCGTCGGTGAGGCTGCCGTCGCCGTCGACGAACCCGCGGGCCCGGAAGCGATCGAGCGCCTCGCCGATCTCCTCGCCGGAGTAGCTCATCTGGTCGGCCGTCGTGGAACCCGGCCACGACGTCGTGCGCCACCGCTCCGTGAGCAGCTGGATCTCGACCGAGCTGAGCCCGGCGGCCGTCCACGCGTTGAGGTGCGATCCGCCCCGCCGCTCCCGGATCATGTCGGACGCGCGCCAAAGGTCGCCGAGCGGCGTGTCCGGCCACGGCAACGAGCGCAGGCCGCCGTAGACAGCGTGCCCGGCGATCGAGCCGGCCTCGGCGACGGGTCGCAGGATCGTGACCGCGCGGTCGATCCCCGGTGGTTCCTCGCCCAGGGCGCCTGCGAGGTACGCGGTCGCGCCCGCGAGACGGGCTTCGAGCAGTTCAGCCGGCTCGTGATGGCGCCACGCGTCGTCGACCGCGGCGGCCACGTACACGGGGTGCTGCGGGGCAAACAGCGCCGCGGCGACCGCACCGGGTACGCGGCCCACGCACGCGATGCGCGCGGCGAGGCTCGGGAAGTCGTGCTGGGGCATGAACCAGACGGCGCCGAGGATCGCGTCAGCCCTCGATCGCAGCCGACGCGAGATCTCGGCGATCCGGGGCGACCACTCCCCTGTCACAGGTCGCCGCCGCGCAGGTGCCGGCTCAGGTCGCCGATGAGGTCGGGGATGAAGCAATACGTAATTTTTCTGCCACACATTTTCTGGTCTCTGCATTAATCCTTAAAAATGTTATAACTTCTGGTCCATCATACGAAAATTTGTATCAACCACTATGCACTACCACTATGCACTACCACTATGCACTACCACTATGCACAACCAGTATGCACTGTGGCTTCATTTACAATCAATAATTTTTCCAGATAGATACCGATACTGGATGTCCGCAGTAATAAGTGGTATTAAGTTAAGCAGAAAGTCTTGATTTAGGGTCCGATTCCATTAATATCAGCAACCATTGGTATAATCTCATTATTTTCAGAAGATTCAAACAAGTCTTCCAATATCGATTTGTACTAGGAACTTGTATTTGGCACAGATGGTCAAAAAGGATCTATACCATTAGTCATTATTTAATATAAGATCTAATGAAGTCAAATTATATTTTACTTTACTGCCAGAAGAGCTTTAATAGAACCAAATCATCTATATTTTATATTTATGCCCATGATCTAGTTTTCTATTACTAGTCTTCTCCTTCTACCTGTACCATTATTCAAGCCTAAACCTAGGCCAACTACGAATCCAGCTACAAATAGAGGAATACTCAGATCGCCACCAGAATCAGCAAGCGCCTGATTAGATATATCTACAGTTCTATTAACTGCAGTTTCAATTGTATTTTCTACTCCTTTTTGTAACACTGATAAGTTGTTAATAGTTTTGCTATAATACAACACGCCTATAATAAAGAAGAACATACCGCCAATGAAGGCTATAACCTTGATTGATTTTCTTATAAAATAGCCCAAGGCCCATCCCATCATAGGACCAGCAATGAGAGCTATCAAAAATCGCATTCCTGTATCATCAGTTGTTACCATTCTTAACCTCGCATTATTTCTCCTGTATTTCTGAAGTGTCGTAGCAATAAACTCAACATCTTCTGAACTTTTTGTAAGCTTACCAATGGCCAATGCATCACGGATGTCTCTTGTCTGCAGAGATGACCATACTACTTCTGCAATTTTGGTTGAAGTTTTTTCATCTAACCCATATCTTTTACGTAATAGCTTTTGTGCGATCTCTAGAAAGGTATCCCATGTATATTCAGGCAGTTCAAATTCTAGAAATCTACTTTTAAGTGGTCCTACAAGTCTGTCAACATCATTAGATGTAGCGAAGACTTTTACACCTTCCATTTTAACGCTTCTTGTTTTTCTTACTTTTGTGGAAGATAATATTCCAGTTTCTAGTAAATTAAGTAATGCAGTTTGATCGCTTTTCTTTAGCTTATCGATTTCGTCAACACATATGATGGACGTATCTAGATGTTCAAATAAATAATCAACTAATCCAGGTCCTGAAGCATTTGCTGCATCTATGAAACAGGCATTTGATACTTCCTTTTGTATTGACAACAAGAATATTGTCTTAGAAGATGCTGGGGGGCCTGACAAGAGTATATTACAATTGTCTTTTATAAGAAGACACTTTGTAAGTAGTTCTTTTAAATCGTCGTAGCCAATTACATCTTCGAATGGGATCTCTTTTTGGCTATAATTATTATATGTTAATTTTGGCTTCAATTTTGATTTTGAAAATATTTGTTCTACCTTGGAATTGAATTCATCTGTATCCTCCAGATGTTCATCTTCAGTTAGGAATTCTTGTTCATCTCTTAGCTCATTCATAATATGCTCTGGAACATAACTATCTAGATTGAGAGCAAATCTCAAATTATCCATTCCTTTTTTGAGAATTGATTTAAACACCTTATCTGACGCCTCCTGAAATGTTGCTGTAATTTGTCGTTGGCATACATGTATGGCAACATATATTACTTATAAATGTATGCTGATATGTATGCTATCTTTATAAGTAACTTGATTGTGTTTATTTCTGTATTTAGTAGTTAACATGATACTAGAAGGAGAAGGAGAAGTAACAACTGTGACAATAAATAGCTCAAAACGTAAGTCACTTAGAAGTACAATTCCTATGTCAGTTGTTAAGAATATGGGGCTTAAAGTAGGAGACAACATAAGCTGGACATATGAGATAAGAAATGGCGAAATTGTTACAACCGTTAGAAAAGTAAAAAGATCACTTAAACGGTAGATTAGAACTAGGGTTTAAAATAAGAAATTTTCCCGCACAAGAGAAATTTAAGCAAAAAGGAACAAGAATTATTACAACCAGAGCAGGGAAGAAGAACTGTGCACTAGTGGAATAATGAAAATGAAGATAGAGGTAACATATGTATATAACACTTTCAGCGATTCTGGAAACAGAATGGAACGGTTTGATTTGTCTAATGTTAAAACTCCAAAAAAACTGAGGTCAGATATTCAACATTCTCCTTTGTGATTTGGTAGGGCGTTCAACTTTCACGTTTAATATGTTGTAATATATCTATCTATTTTTTAATAAGTTTGTTGTAATATCCCAAGAAGAAGAAGTATGGCTAGTTCCAATAATACTAGAATGACGGCAATAGCGGGTACAGTGCTGATTTTATTAGTACCAAACGCATTTGCAAGTAATAGTGGTGCCGACACATTCAAAGTAGATGTGTATGGAGCGGAATCAATGCGGACACGGGAGAGCTTCTTACAGAAGTTATCTTGGAAAGCGGTGCAAGTGAATCAGATACATTAATTCCAGGAGACACAGGCAGAGTATTTTTGGGTCAGTTTGTGTTTGATAGGGATGAATCTGACGAAGGAGATACATTTCAAGCATGTGTGACGGATCAGGATTCAGGTCTTAGCAATTGTAATACAGGAGTTAACAGCGACGACAACAGACCTGAGGAAATAACAGTTCAGGTTCAAGATGATGACGGGTTCAGTGAGACGTCATGAGAACTCAAGCTCAAGCTTGAACTTGCCAAGCTGGTAAAAGGTTAGGAGTTTGGTCTAATCTCCTCTAAGAGGATATTGATAGCCTTAAAAGCTTTCAACCATGTGTTGAAATATAGTTTCAAATTCGGGGAATAGAGTAGTTCTTACAGTACCCAACACACTATATTGTTTACCAGTCATGTGAAGGGTGATTTGTTCAATATTGTATCACATGGCCACTGATTCAAATTTCTGTGGTAACTGTGGCAACTCCTGTGACCAAAAAATTAGCTTTGGGATGTTCTGCTTTGTCCAGCACACTGTTCGTTAAAGTCATCTACTTGTTCATTTTTAATTTTTAGTTTCATTCTATTTTATTAATACGGCCACTTAATGGATATTAATATCCATTAGTCAGTTGATATTGAGATACTAACATACTGAGAAAGGTTCCTGTTAATAGCGCTTGATGCTAATTTGCTTGCTGCATAGTGAAAGTTTCTTGAATTTTTTACAAGAAATTAATTGGCTGTCCTATGACGCCTTTTGTTATTACGCTTTTCCATTACGTTACTCATTTAAAATTTATTATACCTGTTTGATTCAGTAAATCTAGTTGATCAACCACATCCCAGTGTTCTGCGATTAGTTCATTTACCATTCGATATAGATCTGCAGATCTTATGTTTACTGATTTGTTTGTTGGTTGCAATCCATGAAACTCTCCTTTATGCGTCCCTGTAAAATTAAGAAATACTACTACAAGATCATTCTCTTCCACTATATGTTCAATGTTTACATGGATATCAGGAAATGCTCTAAATAGGTCTATCAGTGATTGCTTGAATCCTGCGCTACCCTCTCCAACAGAGGGATTCTCTTTAGCAAAATACTTTTCAATGGCTGATAAATCATGCTTGTTGAATATATCTTCTACAAATGATTTGATAATGTCCTTTTGGTTGGATAAAGAAGACATCCCTCATCTATATGTTCGTGAATAATGAACTTATTGGTTATAATTGTAGGAAAAGTATGGTTGAATCAGACAAGATCAGATTGAGAGAAGACCGACAGGTTCAAATTGTGACAGAATAGGAATACAGATTGATTTGGTTTAGGATAACGTAGTAAATGTTATAATTGTTATAAGTAATGATATGCGGTTTAAGGATATCTATTATTACCTCATCGGCGCGATATCAGCCAAACAGATTTTTATCTATCTTAGCACTACACTTGTTCAGTTACTCAAGTCTTAAATAACATAACTTCGATCTTAATATATGAGCGATAGAAAAGACAATAATAATTTTCATAATATTTATGATGATAAAACATTGGAAAATATGAAACGTTACTATAGGATAGATACTGACGACGAACTAGTGAAATATATTAAAAGAAATAATCTTGTAGAACCTGACAAAGGTAATATTATGCATACTCAAAAGGTCAATAAGAAATAATAACAATAATGATAGCAGTAGCAGATAATAATAATACAAGTAATGACCTAGATCAATTATATATTCAAAAATATATTTGTAAAGCCTTTTGATAAATGAGTTCTGTTGAACTGCTCAAAACAAACAAATAAACAAACATGGACAAGATACTTCAGATCCACCTCTTCCACTTAAAATAACCTATCATACCCCCTCCAACTGCCGCCATTAGACTTAAAGCAAAGTAATATCCATACGGAGAACGAAGCTCAGGCATAACATCAAAGTTCATTCCATATATGCCAGAGATGAGTGTAAGTGGAAGAACTATTGTGGCAATCACCGTAAGCGTTCTGATTGTTTCATTCAGATTGGCCGTAAGTGAGGAATTATAAGCCTCCCTTAGACCTATAACTCTCTGATGCATATTCTCTATATCCCTTCTTAGATAGGTAACTTTGTCGTTTAGAGAACGAATCTGTCTTCTAGAATCACGGCTAAGTTTTGTTTGCTCAAGAATTCCACCACCGCTGCTCTGCTTATAATGTCGTCAAAAGCTCTTGATACCATCCCTAGCGTGCCTTCTAGAAAACTAATTTTTCTTCTAAGCGATATTATGTTGGATAACTGGGTTTTTGAGACGCTGGCATTGAGAATGGATTCTTCTATTTGTTCAAGCTGTTTGTTAGTCTTATCCACTATAGGATAGTAGCTTGCAATACTCTCTTCTATTGCAAGACGATAAATAACTTCGCACATTTGAGGTGTCATTTGACCTTTTCTATCACTTTTGTTATCAGGTGGTTGTAGTTTACTTTCCGGTATCTTCATTAATTGTTGCTGTAGATTTTTAATTCTCCTCCTAACATTTTCTTGAAATTTTTGATTATGAAAATTAATAGTAATTATCCAGCGTCGCTCAAAGAATATGTAAAGGTCGTCTTCTATGAGTCTGAGGTTGAGGTTGAGGTTGTATTTGTCATATTCATTTTTGTTGTTAATGGTTTGCTGTTGTTCTTGTTCCTTTTCATCATACCTAACTCCGTCGATAATTGTAAACAAATACTCGTCATATCCTTCAATCTTTGAAGGTTGATTCTGATGTGTTACCGCTTCTACAGATAATGGATGCAGACCAAAAATGGTTTGTAACGGAAATATATCTTCAGGTTCATCTCCATGAATCCACAGCGATTCTTCAGTATTTTGAACCATTTCTTCTCGAATAGCAATAGGGTTAGAAAAATCAGTCTGTTTTATGGTATGTTTATCAAGGACGTATGCAGATATTGTCAATTATTATTCCTGAAACTGTTGGATATAGTCTATTTAAAAAAAGCATCGGCAACCAGACGAACTCAAGTTAAATAATTACATAAAATTGACGGTATTCCCCATTTATTTATATAGATTTATGGATGGTCAAATATGCAAAGTGAAAGAATGGTGATATACTATCTAATTCTTATAAAGAAAGTTATTTTCGAAATTTATTCATAGTTGGGTAGATGCATAACAGGAAAAATTGTGCCTTTTGTATTGATGGCTTTTAATTATAATTTTACATAAATTACATCTCCAAACTAGTCTCTACCTAGATTTACCAAAAACATATAATATTTTCGTTTATTTATATTAAAAATATAATAAAATATTTCGTATATCAGACATAAGCTTTTAATCTCTCTATATTGCATGGCTATATCACAAAATAGTGAGTGACCTATGTGGACACAATAATTTTTGTAGTGACGATGATAGGTGCGAGCTTAATGATGGCACTACTTTTTGCTTCAACAGTGCTATCGTATAAGTGGTGGAATTTGCCTCTAGTTCAAAGACATCTTCGAAGTAAAAATAGCCAACAAAAACGGGAAAGGAGCAATAACGAGTTAATTCCACAACATAAAGTAATAGAAGTTAAACCACAATCTCAAAACCTTGTTCAACTTAAACACATCAATTGGAGTGAATTAATAAACAAGAATGTCAAGACTTGTGAAATGGTTGACGTAGGACATATCACTACTATTGATAAGCATTCAATGACTGTAATACATGAACTAAACAAAAATACAATATTCCTACATATTACATTAGGGAATCTGATCAACAGAATGTCGTGATAGACATATCAATTAGATACCTACATCATTACAAATCCGAAGAAAAATCACAGCACTAGACACAGAAATAAAGTAGAGTGACCTATGTGGAAATAAATATAATACAGCTTGCTGTTACCATCGGTGGAACACTTGCTCTAGCAGTTCCTTTTGGATTGTATATTGCTAGGATGATTTCCTATGAAATGAGACCACTAGAGAGACCACTTGCTAAGATTGAAAATGGGTTCTACAAACTTATAGGAATCGATATAAATAGACAGATGTCCTGGAAGGAATATCTTTTTGCCATTATTATAACAAATGGAATTGTAGCTGCCTTTGTGTTTATTATACTAATATCACAAGGGTTATTACCTCTAGGATCCCCTGAAAAGCCTGGCTTCACATTAGACTTGGCATTTCATACTGCTGCTTCATTTATCACAGATACAAATCTCCAGCATTACATTGGTGACCAGCAGCTTTCCAATCTCTCGCAAATGATTGCTATCACATTTGTTATGTTTGTGGCTCCTGCATCTGCAATAGCGGCTGCATTTGCTTTCATTCGTTCTTTTATTAGAAAGAATTTTGGCCTAGGGAACTTCTATGTAGACTTTGTTCGCATAATAATCACATTACTCCTCCCAGTAGCATTCTTGTCTTCTTTACTTTTGATGCTTTTAGGAGTGCCACAAACTCTGTCTTCATCGGTGACAGTTCAGACATTAGAAGGTGAGAAACAAACAATTACTTATGGTCCAGTAGCATCTCTAGAATCTATAAAAGAGCTTAGGAAGTAACGGTGGGGGATTTTTTGGTTCAAATTCTGCTCATCCTTTTGAAAATCCAAATGGTTTATCGAATGTTTACGAAATATTTTTGATGCTTATTATTCCATTATCATTTCCTATTGCCTATGCAAAGCTAGTTGGAAGGGGAAGAGGGGTATCCATTTTAGCAGCTATCATTATTGGATTTGGAGCATGTTTGGCCATAGGATTTAGTGTTACAAGTGGACCTACTTTATTAGAAACAAGATTCGGAAGCTTTGGCAGTGTCTTCTTTGATATTTCATCGACCTCATCTAATACAGGGGCAGTGAATTCTGCACTAGCAGGTTTGTCACCTAATGCTATAACATCGGCATTTCTGGGAATGTTTGTTCAATCTATCCCTGGTGCTGTTGGAACAGGAATGATGACAATGATAGTTTATGTTATTTTAACTCTTTTCATTGTCGGTTTAATGGTGGGTAAAACTCCTGAATTTATGAGTATGAAGATAAGCCCAAAAGATATCAAATTATCAGTATTTATTTTCTTGATACACCCTGCTCTGATCTTAATTCCTACTGTTATTGCTTTTACAACAGGAAATGCTCAACAGATAACTGGTGATCAAGGTAACCCCTTTCGCATTTACACAAGCATTCTACGAATTTAGTTCGGCAGCAGCAAATAATGGTTCTGATTATTATGGTGCAACAGCAGATACACCATTTTGGAATATATCTACAGGGTTGATAATGTTGCTAGGAAGATACGTTCCAATAGGGCTAATGCTTGCAATAGCAGGTTCGTTTACAATGAAAGATAGAAAGGAAGTCATCGAACCTATCAAAACCCAAGGCGTATTGTTTACCTCAATTATTGCAATTACAATATTTCTACTGACAGCACTTACATTCTTTCCATTCCTAGTAATAGGACCATTTTCAATGTAAGGGATAATGGAAGAAAATGAATAACAAATATCTAAAATGGTTTAGAGATAAGGCGAGTATTGGCAAGAATAGAAATGGAAATAATAGTAGTCAAAATGATGAGGACTCGAATAAACCAGCAACACCAAAAACCAATACAATGATACTCAATACAAAAATACTATTTGACTCCCTTACAAAATTAGATCCGAGATATTTAGCCAAGAATAACCCTGTAATGTTTACAGTAGAAGTTGGATTCATAGTTGTCCTTGTCATCGGATTATTTCCCAACATATCGGCGGAATTTGTTAATGGAAGCCAGGCATTCTATATAGAATGTGCAATAATATTAATCCTAACCGTATGGTTTGCCACTTTCTCAGAATCATTGTCGGAAGCACAGGCTAGAGCTAGAGTAGATTCACTGAGAAGTCTTGAAAAAGAAGTTTCTGCACATAAGTTACTCAATGCTAATAACGGAGGAAGAGGAAGAAAAGAAGCTACAGTAAAATCTACTACTCTAAACCCCGGGGATGAAGTAATGGTTTATGCTGGTGAAATAATCCCAAGAGATGGTCTTGTAAATGAGGGCAAAGCATTTGTTGACGAATCTATGATGACAGGAGAATCAAATCCAGTCTTCAAAGAAAGAGGGGATCATGTCATAGGTGGAACAAAAGTAGCTAGTGACAAAATCGTGGTAGAGATTACTTCTGAAGCAGGAAGAAGCTTTCTTGATCAAATGGTTGGTTTAATACAAAATGCTACAAGACCAAAAACTAAGAACGAAATCGCTCTGACAATATTGCTAGCAGGATTATCTCTAATATTTATCATGGTAATAGGAACACTTCTTTTTCTTGCCTACTTTCAAGGATATGAAGTAGACATTGCTACACTAATAGCTCTTTTAGTTGCTTTAATGCCCACCACAATAGGAGGGTTGCTTCCTGCAATAGGTATTTCAGGTATTACACGACTTGGAAGAGACAGTATAGTAGCAAAATCAGGTAAAGGGATTGAAGCAGCCGGTGATTGTGAGGTATTGATACTAGACAAAACTGGAACTATTACTGAAGGAAGCAGGAGCGCTATCAAATTTATACCAATGAAAGGGTATACAGAGGAAGATGTTGGCCAGGCTGCATTTGCAGCATCAATTCATGATACATCACACGAAGGAAAATCAATAGTGGATTTAGCGGAAGAGAAAAAATACACACCTCCATTGATAGAAAAAATAATTACTGCGAAAAAAATTGATTTTAGTGCAGAAACTAAATTCAGTGGAATAGAGTTTATTGCAGATAAGAAAAGGCCATTATCTCTTAACAAAGAGCAGAAAGAAGAATTAGCATCATATACCATTGCTTCTGACTCCGATAGGACTCAAACGGCTAAAGGAAATAGTCGGGTTCGCAAACTGCTATTAGAATTAGAGCAAAATAACAGACAGGTAAGGATTCTCAAAGGTGCTGTTGACGCTATGCTAAAAATTGCGCATGGACATGTCAATGAAGCTGAATTAAAATGGGAAGTCCAGGAGGTATCAAAAAATGGAGAGACGCCTCTGGTTGTAACTATTAACCATGAAGTCCTAGGACTTGTATCATTAAAAGATAATCTGAAAGAAGATATTCGCCAGAAGCTAGACGAGGTTCGAGCTACTGGGATTACTACAGTTATGATTACAGGAGATAGTCAGCTAACGGCACAGGTGATTGCTAAAGAAGCAAATGTAGATCAAGTAATGGCTGAAGCAAAACCTACCGATAAACTAAGAAGAGTCGAAGAAGAGCAGCTCAAAGGACACGTCATAGGAATGGTAGGTGATGGAACTAATGACGCACCAGCACTTGCTAAAGCTGATATAGGACTTGCAATGAACAGCGGAACTGCAGCGGCTAAAGAAGCGGCTAATATGGTGGATTTAGATTCTGACCCATCTAATATACTAAAAGTAGTAAAACTAGGTAAACAGCTACTAATGACTCGTGGAGCCATTACAACGTTTAGCATTGCAAATGATGCAGCTAAATATTTTGCAATACTTCCTGCAATGTTTATCCAGAGTAATCCACAACTTCAATTTCTCAATATAATGCAACTTCATAGTCCGGAAACTGCAGTCTTGTCAACATTGATATTTAATGCAGCAATAATTCCAGTGCTTATACCATTATCTCTTAGAGGCGTAAAATTCAAACCAGAACCGCCACAGAAAACCTTTCTTAAAAATATGTTTATCTACGGAATTGGAGGAGCAATTTTACCATTCATTGCTATAAAGGGAATTGACATGCTGTTGTCGTTATTTATGGGGTGAAAAAGAAAGGTTGGAAAATGTTAAAAAAATAGGAGACAAAGGTAGTAACCTGCTCAATTCCGAGAGATTCGGTCCTGCTATCAGAGTCTTTATATTAATGCTAATAGTGACGGGAATTGCATATCCACTTGTTCTAGTTGCTATAGGTCAAGGTTTACTTCCTTTTCAATCCAATGGAAGTTTGATTTCTATAGTCGAAAATGATGGAGGAGAAGGAGAAGGAAAAAGAAGAAATGTAGGCTCAATATTGATTGCTCAAGAGTTCAAGTCACCTAAGTTCTTCCATCCAAGAGCTAGTTCTGATTCAGCATCAGGTGTTGACCCACATATCACTCCTGAAAATGCTTTTGCCCAAATCCTAAACGTAAGTGAAGCAACTGGAAATACCAAAGAATGTCTTGAGAACCATAGTTGAACTTAACATAGAAAGAAATAGAGTAGAGAACTTACTTGCATTTGCCCCTAATTATGTTAATGTTTTAGAAGTAAATCTAGAGCTAGTAAGACAGTATCCAGAACTATATAGTGAGTTTCTTACACCGAATGAAAAGGAGATGTTGTTACGAGGTGAGGAAAGTTAGAAGCCATTATAGGTATATTCCTTTCTTCTCTTGCTATTTCTGCTGGGGCCTTGATATACTCGTTACTGAAAGCGGAAAAATGAATTTCAGACTTTGAAAGTCGTTAAGGCCAAAAATATTCTTGCTATAGAATGTAACATACATTTGGGGATAATAGAAAGTATTTCTTTCAACATCTTAAATTATGGTTAAATCCTATTAAGCCTACGAAATAGGTAGGTTTAACACGCCTTTTTGGGCCTTTTTGTCATGAAGGTAAATGCTAGGAGATATAAACATCTAGTGGATCGGTTTCCTATCATTGATTCCTCTATTACTAAAAAATGAGAATGGTTTAAGTCCTATAGTAACATAGGAAATAATAGGATGTACGGTTACTAAAACACAGACACAGCTACGACACAGCTACTTTAGAACTTAAGACTACCTGCTTAAGTTCCCCATTTTCCAGTGTTATCGTATTGATCGTCTCACATTTCTCGCACTTTGCACCAAAATCAATTATATTCCAAAATGCATGGGGGTAAGATAATTTAATTCACCGCATTTCTTACACGAGTATACGACCATAATGAGGAATATTCGGAAGGTACTTTATGAATAATGGTAATACCAGCGATACATGTAGTTACATGTTATAATATAACAACGTCATGATTCTATCGCATTATAGGTAAAATTTTACATTGAAAAATTGATTTCTGCACCTTTATATAAAAGCCTTATTACCATCCTGATAACATAAATGAAAACTAATGGTAATGATCTAAAATTTCTTGGTTTACTTTGTCTGAGCATAGCCATTCTTATCGGTGTGCTAAATAGTCAAATAGTTTCTTTTCTACGGTATTCAAGCATCTGACACGTAGTCGATACTTAAATGTTGAATCAACTTCAGAACGTGATCTATTATTCTGTCATGACTAGCATCCACTTCTGTTGTAATCAAAAGTAAATATCCATTGTCCTCTAACGGTATGGTTATGCGTTTAGCCTTTTCATACTCTGCCATAGCGTATCTGCCCTTTCCAACCTTACGAGAAAGCGTATTTCGTAAAGCCCATCGGGCAATTGCTTGCAAATTTGATTTCTTGGTTTCTTCGGATGAAAGTAGAGTCTTCACACCTTCTCGTTGGCCACCATATTTAGTTTCTCCGGTTTTATCACAAATGCCAGCATAACGGATCTTTGGATCAATCATTAGAATCTCATTACATAACTTTCCGTAATCCATAGATGTATGTATGTATATTTACAGTAAAAGTCTTATAAGATTTCATTTTGATAGAAACTATAATTATTTTATCACTATAGTCCAGACCACACATGCAAATATAGGTACCACTATAACTGCTGCCTAAAGTCACATCACCACACTCTGATGTACATGCTATTCATAAATTTCATATGTAGTTATACAAAAAAGTATGTTACCAATTTCTAATTCATATGAGTCAGATATAACAGATATTCTTGGATTAATTGTTTCGCTGGCGTCAGTATTTAGTTCCAAGCAGTCATACTCCAATGGGTTTGTTTGTCATTTTTGCATAAAAGAAATGGAAGTTATATTTCATTTTCCGCAAGCTGCATGCAGAGAGACAAAAAAGGATTGGAGAGGCCGAAAAAGAGACTATATGACGAGGACTAATTCATTTGATTAAGGTAAATCAAAAAAGGTAGAATTATGGCTTTTTCTTCCGACTAGAGGATCTTAAATGAGTCTATCATCTTTTGAATTGTTGGAATAAACTTCTCGTATCCTGTGGGTTTTGTGATAAATGCGATTTTATACGCCTTATCATCATCACTGACTATAGTATAAGTAACGCTACGGCCTATAACTTTGCCATCCTCATTTTTAGTGGTAATTACTGCCTTAGAAATTGGCTCAATAATACCTTTAATCCTTGCCTCATTATCAATTTCGTAAATATCTGAAGTTTCACCCCTTATAGCGTTTAAGATAGTATTCATAAACTCGGCGCTAGAGTTTACCCCCAAAACTGAGGGAGTCACAAGCACTATGTCCGTAAATAATAGCGGACTTGTTTCATTTTCGTATACCTCAAACGCTAAAGTATTAGGTTCTTCTATCGGTTCCCATTCTGAAGGATGTTGAATAGATATACCTAATATTGGATCTTCGTATGTTGTCCATTCTTCTATCTGTGTTTGATTTTGACCTTGAACATATACTGGAGTCACGAGAGTAAACATGACTAAAAGATATACTGGTATGAATCCGTTGGATAAGAATAATTTAGTCATTTGATCTAATATCTTTATCTCCTTTATGACAACCCTAATAATTTCAGTTTTCTAAAAAATTTAAATATTTTTTCCTATAATTCCTCATGTTGACAACAAAATACGTCAACATGCAAAATGCTCCCGGAGTAACTTTCATCATAAAAGAGATGGTAAAGCACCTTGTTAACTTGCTATTTGTCAATGCTCTATTCATATTACTTGTTCGCAAAAGAACAAAATCAGGAGCAGAGTACAATATCAAGTTAATTGGACAGCCGACTAACTACTTTATATTTAGCGCCGCCGTCATCGGCATATCGTCTGCGAGGGTAAGGATTGGAAGGCTTAGCGATAGGCGTATCTTCTTAGTTCAATATGAAAATGAGGCCTTTCATTTATTCGTCGTGGTGTTGCGTCCGTAATGCCTTCAACCTTAAGAAAGACAATCGTACCCGCTCGGTGAAGAGCTCTACACCGTTCCTCGTCAATGCTTAGGTCTATCCACCGACCATTATCAGATTTGGGATCTTTCGGATCTAGTTTACAAACCAGCACGTCTCTGGTAATGCTAATAATCTCAAAACCCAACTCTTGGAGACGGTCAACAGAGTCATTTTGTGCCATTGCTAACTAGAGATTACTTTTTCATTCAGTAAATATTAGTTTACGTTGACACTTGGCACTAGCAAATCTTGAAGGCATAGTAGAATGGCAAGTCTACCCCCTCTCCAAACTGATATTCATTGCTTATATTTTCAGCAACATTTCAGCTAGCTCGCTCGTCTCATTAACTGATTGATTGGTTAAGAAGTTTCATTTTTATCTTATCTAAGGATATTTATAGCGTCAAACTACTACATCGCGATGTCTATTCATTTCTTATTATGTGAATCATGCTTCTGGTGTGCGTCTCAGTCTAGCGACTGGATTATATATAACAGAGTCACCGAGTGTCCTTCTTGTAGGAGTAACCAAATCGAATCCATGCCAATTTCAGATAATGAGATTTACAATTTGGTTATGATCCAACACGTGGAGTTACTCTAGTATTTTCCAAATCAAAGATCCTAAACCGTACGTAGAAAACCATTTCCTACCACAGCGCTCACATTCGTATTCATAGGCCTGTACTTTTCTTATTGGCATATGTTTGCTTTAGGTAGCATAAAGATAATAGAGTTTCCTGGGGTAGGAACACCGCGAAATCTCTGTTTAGGGTAAATAAGCCTAACTCAAATGCCGGTGTATGTTTGCTTAAGTCCTTTCTTCTGAAGCTCTGCAAATGCTCCTTTCGGTTCAACCTTCTTACCATAAAATGAAGAATTAGGATCAGGGGAATATGATACAGAAGGTTCTATATCTGATCCGTCAGGCACATATAGTTTAGGCTTGCCTCTGATATCTTCAGTAAATGAAGGGATTACTTCAATGCTACTTTGGTCAAGATGGTTAAAAAGAAGTCAGAAGGGTGGCGAACCTGGAAGACCTCCATCAGGTGTTTCCGGTTCCTCTGGTGGGTCGTCATTACCAGTATCGTCACCATTGCCACCGCTATCCTCTTCCGGTTCCGCTTCCTCCTCTTCTAAGGGTGTAGTAGGACCGATAGCAGATATTGTAATAGTTAAAGTCTTTTCTGTTTCTGTATCTTCCTCTCCATTTTCGACTTCAAATTCTGCCGATATTTGGTATTGACCCCCCGCTAGATCATCTAGGATTCTTTCCAATTCCGTCGTAAGTACTACACTATCCGCAGAAGACAGTTCTTGAGTCAGCAATGTCCGAAATAATGTTTCGAGATTTGTCTGTGTGTTTGGAGTGGTAATAGAAGGAGTAGGAATTGGTGTGGGCGTTACTATCATAGGACCAAGACTCGCTAAAGTTGTAGACGCTGCCACTGTATGAGTAGATACAGTAATGAGTACCGAAGTTAGTAAGACAATACCAACGTAGTAGAATTTATTCAAAGAATTCTCCACCTGATAAGAACTCGTCTTCGTTATTTGTAGTATTCTCAGCATCATTGTCTTCCTCATCTTCCGGCATACCTACATAGCATTGACCTTTTGAGTTAGGTTTTTCGCATCCTGGTTGTACTATTGGGAACTCCCCTTGCTTCTGCTAACCCTAATATTCTATTCTGTGCCTCATATCCCCAAACAAGGTTGAAACCTATTAGGTTTAACTCTAACTTGGTTATATACGCGATAACCACCGTCTATATCCTTGGCATGTTGATGTATGTACCGATCCCTTTTGCTATTTCCCAAGTACCAGATATTTCCAAATATGGAGTGAAAATTACATACCCTAGTGATAGTGAAATGGTTTCAGTTGGCGAACTTACTATATTTGGAACAGCCAAATATGAGGCTACCAATAAGGCCTGTACAGTTTATGCTGATTGGAATGACTCACAACCTATGCAAAAGGCGACCCCTGCTGGGTTGAATTTTACAGAGTATGGAAGGTATAGTAATGATTATTCATCATGGACTTTTACCTACACGAGTAAATACCACTCGATAAATGAAGGTGTAAATGAACTGACTGCCAAACTATCTTGTGATATTGGTCCTTTCAATGTTACAAAGTACGATTCGGTAAATGTTAATGGTATACCAGCGGAGGACTAAAGGTCGTCCCCTAAATAGACCTCTTAGTAGCTAGACTTATCACATACAACTATCCTCTATAATACTTTAAAACGGCAAGGATAGACTCATTACATCAATCCGTCTTAGACTTCTGAGTCTAGAGAAAGGAGTGCTCTATCGTAAGGGATGCAAAACCAAGGTTGCTCTACCAAAGATTTCACTATCTATAGAATCAATTCCTATTGGTGCAACTAAGGATAACTGGAACAGGAACTTTAGGAGGGCTATGATAGCTTTGAGTTTGTTACTGTTTTAAATAACACACTATCTAATCATCGTCATCGTCGTCAACCGTCCTATAATCGTTGTGTCCTTCTACTACCACCAGGTATCCGATCTTCCAGTAGAATACAGAAAGCTTGGAGAGAATAGGAAGTATCCCATTCGGCAAGTGCTCCAGATTTATAGAATAAAGAAAGTTGATGGTACTGAGTGGTTAAAAAGCAGAGGAAGGATAGTAGGACTTGACAAACTAGGCAATGAAGTGGAACATTCGTTTGTTGACCCTGAGCTATACTACAAGCCGCTGACCCGTTACGAACTTAAAAGGAAGGATCCAAAGAATGAAAACAGTCCTTTAGAAAGGATGTGTGTGGAGGCGGGCATTAATCCACATGATTATCGATACACAGAGTATACGGTGCCATTTAACCAAAAGAACTTCGAAAACCTGTACAAGCAAAGGCTAACTCAATCCGCATCCTCTGTTACCTTGGCCATATACACAGAAGGGGCAAGCGATAGGCCTAGATAGATAACCAACGTGGAAGAGTTCTCTAAGAGACCGTTCGATGATCTATGGCAAGAAGCGATTATTCCCAGGTACAGACTGGACAGGAGCTACGCAGACAACCTAGAGGCTAGCCATATCAAGTAAGTATCTAAATACGATATTTCGCATAAGCTAGCTGGGGCTGAAATCACTCATTGACTCATCGATGCCGCAGGCAGCCCTAGACTCAGCGACTTCCTTCTAACCCGGTTCCATACTCATTCGTTGAGTCTCCTGCGGATCCGATACTATGTCTAGATATGATATTCCTATTAGCTTAGGGGGCTAAATCCCGATAGAAGTCAACAAGGCCGCAGGTAGCCCTAGACTCTTTCCTTCAATGAACTTTTTTTGGTTTGAACTAAGTCTATCCTATATTACTCATGATTAAATAAATTAATTTCTAACCTGTCATTTCCTGGGAAGATTAGTCAGAGCGGGACTTCAACGGCTACATCAATCAGATAGTGAACCTAGGGTTTTAATGCAGCAATTTCATTTCCTGTTTCTATTTCTGGTGTAGCTGGACTTTCACTCAAAGTTAGATTAAACTGCAAAGGATTTGACAGAGGTGTAGTCTTCGTCAGGTTAGTAAATTGTATAACTGGTATTACATTTACGTTTTGCAACGAATTGTTATTATTTATCGTAGTAGCATGACGCTGCGAACCAGATTGATTTAAGGTAAATCCATCTGAGGAGGAAGACGTTTTGATCAATGTTCCATTTGTTGTATACACTTTCATGACTGAATTTATCCTCTGGTTGAGAAGAGAAGAATCGTTCACCGTATAATTCACAAACACATTGATCTGATTTCCTTCTTCACCTAGAAGTATATATTGTGCAGAGTCTAATGATACCGAAACCTCTAGGCCGTGGTAGGCAAATGAAATGGGAGGGAATAGAACAACAATAAAGATAATGCCTAACACATCTACAGATGTTGATATTGTCTTGAATGATAGCAACGACATTGAAAACATGTTTTGAATAATATTATCTTATTTTATCTTAATGTATCTTACTGAATGTCTAGAAATTCTATATTGGCTTTATATATACCTGTATTCAATATTCATATATTGCAATGCTGCTGTAAAATTGATAGTAATAGAGAATAGAGTATTGGGTAGGTCTAATTAAAAGGAGCAAGGCAAAAGTATATCAAGGATTTGAGCGATTTCCTTTCAGTTCCTGATCATGAAATCCTGACTGACATACGTCCATTCTTTTGAGGTGATCATTACATTACAATATTGCCGGTTTTGCATGCATATATTAACCAGTCCTTCTACACTAAATTAGACTCTAGATCATCAGGATCCTTCAAATACATATGCTTCTTCTTTCTAGATTCCAACACCTCGTTTGTTGGAATCCCTCCTTTGATTCCTGTTTATTCTCAAAATGGTCGATACAATGGGCTTCTGGTACAAGTCTTAGATATTCCTTTGAGGCTTGATAATTAGTTAGTTAGTCAGCGTCGGTTGCCAATTCGCATACATCTCTTGTATTGCCTTCTACAGACATACATCCTTCTATAAACCCATCATAGTATTCATCGGCTCCACCTACTTCACACGTTTCATAGAGTTCTTGGCTGAATGAATCATCTCGTCCAGCTTCATATCCGTCAGCTTCACAGGCTATGGGATAAACGAGGATACGTCCTTACTTCTTTATTAATGTCAAAAGTTAGGCACCTATTGATAGGTTGAGAAACTATTTGAAGATAATAGAGTGATGCAATCCTTAAGGTCAATGTGTTGAATTTTAACTATCCTAACTTCAATTACAACACAGATTGAACTTACT
>CAVYIP010000009.1:0-101200 GCA_963768605.1 uncultured Actinomycetes bacterium
GAGGCAACCGGCCGCCTTTGCGGTGCTGTTCTCAGTCCGTATGTCCGGGTGGCTGCGACACCGTGACCGGGGCCGCTTCGCGAACGGCCCGCAGGCGGGCCCGGCCCTCGGCGGCGGCTCTTCGATCGAGCGGTGGGAGCGAGAACCCGCTGTACATCACGCGCCGCTCGCGCTCGACCGGTGGCTGGGCCATGTGCAGCGTGCAACTCAGGTGCAGGGTCACATCGCCCGTGCGGGTCGGCAGATCGATCACGGGCAGGTCACAGCCGGGTTGGTCGAGCGCCGGCCACATCAGCGCGCGGTGTGACCCGGCGCGCACCCGTAGCTGGCCCGAGACCTCGTCGGCGCCGGTCACCGAGATCCCGACCGTGAGACTGCAGCACTCGTACGAGTGACGGCCGAGGCTGCAGTCCTTGTGCCAGGGCACGTCGGAGATTCCCTCGACGACGCCGATCGGCTTGAAGAGCGCCTCGATGCGATTGTCGCTGCGGGCTCCGAAGACGTGACCGTCGCCGGGGATCTCGGCGAGGTCGAGGAACCTCCGGTCGCCGATCAGCTCGCTCGTCGAAGGCGAATGCTCGTCGAAGGCCTGCATTCGGACGAGCTTCCGTTCCCCGTCCGCGGTCTTCGCCCACCACGAGTGACCGTCGTCGGGTGCGTACCTGGGCGCGGCGCGGTCCATGTCTTCGGAGACCGCGCGCATCTCGTCCTCGGTGAACAGACCCTCCATGTGGAGGTACCCGGACTCTTCGAGGAAATGGCGCAGGTCGTCGCGATCGTCGTCGGCACGGAACGTGCGATGCAGGTCGAGCGGCCCACCATCCCGGTCGCGGAAGGTCACCGCGCCCGGCGCGTGGATCGGCCGGGCGTCGAGCGCGGCACGAAGCACGAGCCACCAGTCCAGCGCGTCACCGAGCCGGCCCGAGCGCTGGTCGAGCCGGCCGCTCGACCACATACCCATGAATGTCTGTTGGTCGTGTACGAGGTCTTCGAGTTGGTCGCGTCCGAGATTGATCCGGGCCGCGCCGTCGCGACTCCCGTGACTGACATCGACGCGGTCCTCGAGGGCGGACAGTGTCCAGGCATCACCGTCGACCTCGATCGTCATCGGGCGCAGGTCGAGGCGCTCGGTGCCGGGCGCCACCGCGTCGCGGCGCGCGTGGAGCGCAGCGGGGAGGTCGTGCTCGAAGAACTCCCTCGGGTCGACTGTCTCGCGCGGCCCGTCCGTGCGGGTGCGCAGATCGACCGACATGCCGGAACCCTAAGCCCTGCGGCGCAAGCCGATCACGGGTCGAGGGGCGCGAGGGCTTCCGAGGCTTTGGCCAGCGCGGCGAGGTGGTCCTCCACCGAGGCGAGACCGGCACCCATCGTGTTGACCGAAAGGTGCGTAGCGTCCGCATCCCGCCACCGGCCTGCCTGCCGGACGAGCTTGTCGACGTCCCCCTCGTCCCAGCTGATCCGGCCCTCCATGCCCAGGGCGTCGGGATCGCGGCCGGCGTCGACGGCCGCGCCGCGCACGATCGCGCGCGCCTCGTCGAGCTTGGGGCCGGGCGGCACCTGCGGGAACCACCCGTCGGCGAGCCGTCCGACGCGTCGCAGGGCGCGCTCGGCCACCGCTCCGAACCAGATCGGGATCGGGCCGTTGCACGGGGAGGGGCGCCAGCCCCGCGCCCGTGACGCGCTCGTGGACGCCCTCGTGCGTGACGGTGCGTTCGGTCCACAGGCGCCGTAACAGCGCCACTTGCTCCTCGAGCCGCGCCCCTCGGTTCGAGAAGTCCTTCCCCAGCGCCTCGTACTCGACCGCGTTCCATCCGATGCCGACGCCCAACCGAAAGTGGCCGTCGGTGAGCAGATCGACCTCGGCTGCCTGCTTGGCCGCCAGGACCGTCTGGCGCTGCGGGAGGATGATGATGCCGGTCACGAGCTCGAGCGATGTCACCGCGGCGAGGTATCCGAACAGCACGAACGGCTCGTGAAACGTCGTCGACACGTCATACGGGCCGCGCCAGCCGCGGTGGACGTCCGGGTCGGCGCCGACCACGTGGTCATAGGCGAGCAGGTGCGTGAAGCCGAGCTCTTGCACGCCTTCGCCGTAGGCGCGCACGGCACCGACATCGCCGGCGAGCTCGGTCTGTGGGAAGACAACTCCGATTCGCATGTCCTCAAGTTAGGACGAGACTCGGCGGAGGAAGTCGGTGAGCTGTGGGAACCAGCGTTCGAGGACGCTGGGCATGCCGATGCACCCGTGCGGACCCTCCGGGTACACGAGGAGCTCGGCATCGTTCCCGGCCAGCTCCCAGCGCCCGGCCAGGAACAGCGTGTCGTCGACGAGGTGGTCGTCGGCGCCGACCGTGAACAGCGCCGGCGGCAGGCCGTGCAGGTCGGCGTACAGCGGTGAGACGCCGGGGTCACGTCGATCCTCGGGCGACATGTCCGGCGTGAACAGCTTCGCGAAGTACTCGATCTGCTCGACGGTGAGGAGGTCGGGACGCTCGGGCACGCCGCGCTGGCTCGGTGTGCGGCCGAGGTCGTAGATGCCGAAGACGAGGTTGGCGCCGCAGAACCGGTCGACGGCGTCACGGTCGCGCAGCCGGAGCAGTGTGCACGCCGCCAGGTGCGCGCCGGCGGACTCGCCCCCGATGAGCAGACGGGACGAGCCGAACTCGCGCTCGGCGTGCTCGAGGAGCCACAGCGCGGCGGCTTCACAGTCGTCCGGGCCGGCGGGGTAGGGGTGCTCGGGCGCGAGCCGGTAGTCGACGCTCACGAACGCGAGATTGAGCTCCTTGCTGAGGATCTCGTGGAGGAGATCGGTCATCTCCGGCGATCCGGTGACGAACCCGCCGCCGTGGATGTGCAGGAAGACGGCGTCGACCTGGTCGGGCACGAACGTGCGGAGCCGGAGGGGGCCGGCGGGCCCGGAGATCTCCCGGTCGACCGCCATCTCGGAGCGCAGCACGCGCTCGTCGGCTACCGCGCGTTGCTTCGCGATCCGCTCGGGGACGGGAAGGCTCGGGTCGTCGGGCTCGGATGCGAAGGAGGCGATGAACGCGTCGGCTTCTTCACGAAGCTGCGGCCGCATTGCTTCGAGCTCGTCGCTCCAGAGCGCCATGCGCTCGAGACGCTAGCCGCCGCCGCGCAGCACCTTCTCCGGATGGTCGCCCAGGCTCTCCAGCTTCGCGATGAGCTTGTCGAACGTCTGGTCGAAGGAGTGCTGTTTCCGTGCCCGTTTCAACGGATTGGCGTACGAGATGATCTGTGCGCCGGCGAACTCGTGCCACGCGCCGATCTCCTTCAGCTTGTCGCTGACGGCGCGCACGAGCCGGTGCGCCTCGACGACGCGGCCGGCGCGTGCCTCGCGGACCGGGAGCGACTCGGCGAGCGGCGCGTCCATGAACCCGTCGCATTTTCGGAGAATGGGCTCGAACTGGCTACCGGCCAGCCGGCCCGACGCCGCGTACCCGAGCCCGAGCGTGACGTAGTGCGCTTGCTGGACCGCGTCGGCGACCTCGGGGTCGTCCTCGCGCATGTCGGGCTCGGCGTCGACCAGCTCCCGGTAGATGGAGAGCGCGACCGCCGACCGCTCCCGGATGTTCGGCTCCTTCTCCACGTTCAGCGTGAGCATCCGACGGGCGACGTCGGGCGGGGCGATCACGGCCGGGATCCGGCGCAGGCCCAGCTCCTTGGCGGCGAGGAACCGGTGCTGGCCGTCGATGATCAGGTACCCGGCGCCGCCGTCGCGCTCGACGACCACGACCGGCGCGAGGAAGCCGACGCGATTGACGGAGTCCATGACCCGTTTGACGTGCGCGTCGCTCGCCTTGCGCTGGTGCGAGATGACGTCGAGCTTCGCCGTCGGCAGGACGGCGAACGTGAGATTGCGGCGTGTCGACGGCTCCTTGAAGGCGAATCCGGCCTCCGAAACGGATTGAGCAGACCGATCCGGCATGCCGCTACCGCCGCAGGACGAGCCCGCGCACGAACGCCGCTTGTCCCGCGTGCTGGGTGTTGTCGTTGACCACGCTCACGAGCCGGACGCCGAGCGTCACGGGCGGGTCCCACGACTCGTCCACGACCCGGTCCAGGTCGGCGTCGGTGATGCCCTCGACGAACCGGATGGTCTGCGCGTGCACGGCGTCGTGATAGTCGAGGAGCAGGTCGCCGGAGCTCGACCGTGACCGCGGCGACGTCCGCGGAGCTGTGTGCGTATCCCGTCGCCCCCGGCTCGAACGGCAATCCGAACTGTTCGATCCAGCCCGCAGACGTCCAGACCTGCTCCACCTGCGCGGCGGCCGCGACGTGGTCGTCCTGAATGCGGGTCAAGTGCCACACCAACCACGCGATCGAGTTCGCGTCCGGGTCGATCCGCACCGCGAGCTGGTCGGGCGTCAGGCCGCGCACCGCTCCGTGGACGTCGTCGCGGATCCTTTCGAACATGTCGACGAGGAGCTCGGCGCTCGTCATGCGCTCAGTCCAGCAGATGAAAGCGGCGCGCGGCCTCAATCGGGGAGGAGGGGGACCGACGGATGGTGGTGGCGACCGAGGAGCACCGCCCGGGTGACGGCCGTCGACCCGAACCGGTCGCGTACCTCGTCGACGGCGGCATCGAGACCGTCGGCACCGCCGCGGCGCCGGTCGAACGGCAGCGCGAGCTGCACGGCCGCGTCGTCGTGCAGGTTGCCGACCGAGATTCCGACGAGCGTGAGCCCCTGCCCGTCGATCATCGGCGTGGCTGTCGCCAGGAGCTCGCGCACCGCGTCGAGGATCTGCCGGGTCTGCGAGGTCGCCTGGGCCAGGGTGTGCGACCGGGTCGCGCGTGAGAAGTCGTCGAACCGCAACCGCAACATGACGGTCCGGCCGACGCGTCCGGCGGCGCGCATCCGCCGGGTGACGCGGTCGACGAGCGCGACGACGGCGGCGTCGATGTCGTCGGACGATTTCGGTGCTCGCCCGAGCGCGTGCTGCGACCCGATCGAGTGGCGGCGGCGCCCGATCTGTACGGGGCGCGGGTCGCGGTTGTGGGCGAGCGCGTGGAGATGCCGGCCGACCGCCTTGCCCAACATGGCGACCAGCGCGCCCTCTCCGAGCTCGGACACCTCGCCGACGCTGGTGATCCCGCGGCTGTGGAGCTTCTCGGCGGTGACGGGCCCCACCCCCCAGAGCCGTTCGACGGGCAGCGGGTGCAGGAACGCCAGCTCCCGGCCGGGAGGCACGACGAGCAGCCCGTCGGGCTTGCCCACGGCGCTCGCCACCTTGGCCAGGAACTTGGTCCTCGCCACGCCGACCGTGATCGGCAAGCCGACCTGCTCGCGGACGTCGCGCCGGAGCTGCACGGCGATCTCGGTCGCGGCGCCGGACAGCCGTCGCAGCCCGCCCACGTCGAGGAACGCCTCGTCGATCGACAGGCCCTCGACCAGCGGGGTCGTGTGGTTGAACACCTCGAACACGGCCTCGCTCGCCTCCGAGTACGCGGACATGCGGGGCTCCACCACGACCGCATGCGGGCACAGCGCCCGGGCCTGCGCGCCACCCATGGCCGTGCGGACCCCGAACGCCTTCGCCTCGTAGCTGGCTGCCAGCACGACTCCCGCCCCGACGATCACGGGGCGGCCGAGCAGGCGAGGATCGTCCCGCTGCTCGACGGAGGCGTAGAAGGCGTCGAGGTCGGCATGCAGGATGGTCGCCCCTCCGGACACGAACACATGTTCGCATGCTGACGGGGTCGGCGTCGAGACCCCGCCGGGGGCCGGCCGGGCGCGGGTCAGGACCTGCGGGTCAAGCCTCCGCCACCGCGAGATGTGTGCAGCGTTCCGATGCCGGGTTGTCCACGGCGACCTCGACGCCCTCGAAGTCGGCCAGCGTGCTGATCCGGAACCGTCCGTCGTCCTCCGACGCCCGACGCATCGTCTCCGCGCGCGCGGAGTAGTAGTGATCGCGCGAATAGTGCTCGCCGGCCGGTGCGTAGCTGGCGACGAGCACGCGGCGGCGGCGATTGCCGCGGTTGGGCTCGCTGTAGTGCGGGCAGAGGCCGTCGAGCAGGACGGCGTCACCGGTAGCCAGCTCGGCGGGCTCCCAATTCAGCGAACCGACCACGTCGCTTCGCACGACGCCGCGGTCGTCGGTCGGGAGTAGCTCGTCGACGCCCTCCGCCAGCCAGAGGCACCCGGACTCCGTGGTGCACTCATCGATGGCGACGAGGATCGACAGGACGCGCGCCACGCCCGGGTACGCGAGACGGTCCTGGTGGGGCCGGAACCCCGCGCCGCCCGGATGCTTGTAGTTGATCTTGTCCTTGAAGGCCGACGCGGTCTCGCCGAGCGCCTCCGTCGCGACCTCACGGAGTCGGCCTTCGACGAGCGCAGCGACGCCGGGGTGGCACGCCGAGACGTTTTCCGTGCGGCACACCGCCTCCCGGTCGGTGATCTGCTCGGCGTACTGGCCCCAGACGTGGGTACCGACCGGCCACGACTCGATGGTGTCCGCCCAGCGCGCCATCGCGTTCGCTTCGGCGTCGGTGAGCACCGCGGTTCGAAGCGGAGACGAGGCCGGCACGAGAAGCACGCTACGTGGTCGCGGTGGTTGTGATGAAAACCTGAGCAAAGATTCCAAAATGCGCATCAACCGAGGGCATCACGCGAACCGGGTGATTTGCCGCGCCGCTCTTTGACGGTTTGTACGCTGGGATACAGTCAGCGAGTCAGCTTCGGTCGCGGCGGATGCGACACGAACCAGACATCGCGGTACGACCGCCCTCGTGCCGTTCCGGTCCGAATCGATTCGCACAACGCCACTGACCTTGTACATACGATCCCGACACCGACGCTGACATCGGTGCGGGTACGGCAAGGAGCGACGGAACAAAATGGCAACGACCGGCACGGTCAAGTGGTTCAACGCAGAGAAGGGCTATGGCTTCATCGCCATCGAGGGGCGGGACGACGTCTTCGTGCACTTCTCGGCCATTCAGGGTGACGGGTACCGAACCCTCGACGAGGGACAGCGCGTCGAGTTCGACATCGCGCCCGGCAAGAAGGGCGAGGAAGCGCAGAACGTCCGCACCGTCTGAGGGCTTACGCCTCTGCGGGCTGCTCCGCGAGGCCGGCGACGTCGGCCAAGACACCACCCTGCCCGATCCGCTCGGCGATCGATCGCGCCTGCGTGAGCAGCGCCTGCGCGCGCTCGTGGTCGCCGGCGGCGCCGCGGGACAGGAGCATCCGGGCGTAATCGGCTGACGTCCGCGCCACGTGCGGGGGAGCGCCGATGCGCTCGCTCGTCGCGAGTGCGTCGGCGAAGTGCAACTCGGCGCGTGCGTAGTCGCCCATGAGCGACGCGAGGACGCCGAGCGACCGGCTCACCGGTCCCATCTCGGACAGGTTCAGGCTCACGACGCACAGCGTCTGGGCGTACGGGACGAGTCGCTCGTAGATCGGCGCTGCACACTCGGGGGCGTCGACGATGCGGCACACCTCGGTCAGCGCGAAGCAGCGCCGGCACCCAGATGGCGCCGAAATCGAGCACGTCGAGATCGGCGGTGTACGCGTGGAGCCGCGCGCGCGCCTCGTCGTGCAGCCCGGCCAAGACCTCGGTCAACGCCACCGCGGCCGGCCACGCCGTCAGGTCGGGGAACTGCTCGAGCAGCTGCTGCGCCGGTTCCACGAGATGCGCGACCTCGCCGCGCTGCCACCCGAGGACCAGCGCCTGCGTGCCCCAGACGACGAACGCGTCGGGATGGTCGGCGGCGATGCCGATGTCGAGGGCTTCGTCCGAGAGGCGCTGCGCGTCGTCGAAGCGCCCCTCCAGGAGGGCGAGCGTCGATTGGAGCCAGATCACGAAGTAGCGCTGCATCGGCTGGCCCAGGTCTTCGACGATCTCCGCCGCGGCGCGCGCGGACCGTCGCGCGTCGTCGACACGCGTGAGCTCGAGAAGGTCGCACGCGCGGTGCACGTGGCCGATGTATGCGAGCTCGGGGTTGCCGACGCGTTCGCTGACGGCGACGAGCTCGGTCGACACGGTGAGCCGGGCATCGAGGTGCCCGGGGTCGTGCAGTGCCGTGTGCGCATTGGCGAGCGCGAACGCGAGTGCGTCGTCGTCGCCGACCCGCCGCGCCATGGCGATGGCTTCAGAGCTGACGGCGAGGCCGCGCAGCTGCTCGGGCGTGAAGTAGAGCTCGAGTGACAGAGCAGCCAGCACCCGCGAGCGGAGCCCGCTGTCCTCGACGGGGAGCAGTTCGAGCGCGTCTTCGAGCAACGCGATCACGGGATCGTGCCAGCCGGGGCTCGCCATGACGTGGCCTCGGAAGCTCCCCACCGCGGCCCGTGCGAGCCGCTCGGCGTCGCCGAGGGCGCGGGCGAGATTGCCCGCCTCCGCGAATGCAGTCTGGGAGCCGGGGACGTCGCCGGCGCGCCGGCGCGCCTCCGCCAGCCCGAGGAGGAGATCGCAGCGCGCCCGGTCCTGCTCGGCGAGGAGATCGAGGCCCCGCTCGAACTGCCTGGCCGCGTCCTCGTGCGCGAGGCGGGCGAGAGCCTGATCGCCGGCGAGGCCCGCGTACTCGACCGCCTTGGGCACGTCGGTCCCGGCGGCCGCGTAATGGAACGCCAACGCGCCGAAGTGGTCCTCGAGGTCTTCGGCGTACCGGGACTCGATCGCCTCGGCCACCCGGCGGTGGAGGCGCGCCCGGCGGGTGGCGCCGAGCGAGTCGTAGAGCGCCTCCCGCGTGAGCGCGTGCACGAACGAGTAGCGACCGATCGCGCCGGCGACCTCCTCGACGAGCCGCGCCGTGCACGCTTGCTCGAGCGCGTCGAGCACCGTGTCCTCGTCGTCGCCGGCGACGTCGACGAGAAGGTCGAGGTCGAACTCGCGGCCCATGAGGGCGCCGATCGTCAGGAGACGTTCGGTGCCCTCGGGGAGACGAGCGATCCGTCGCCCGATGACCTGTTTGACGCCCTCGGGAACGCCCAGCGCCTCGAGCGTGAACGCGCCCGCCGTCGCGCCCGTTTCACCCACGTGCGAGCAGATCTCCTGGACGAAGAACGGATTGCCGTCCGTCTCGCGCCGGACGCTGTGCACGAATCCGGGGCGTGGCTCGAGATCGCAGCTCGCGTCGATGAGCTCGGCGACCTCGTGCTCGCTCAAGCCCGCGAGCTGGATCTCCTCGGAGACGCCGTCGTGGCGCAGGTCCGCCATGACCGGGCGCAGCGGATGATCCCCGACCACCTCGCTCGACGCGGTAGGTGCCGAGGACGACGAGCGGCGCCGCGTCGGCGTGGCGGGCGAGATGGGAGAGCAGCGCGAGCGTGGGGCGATCGGCCCAGTGAAGGTCGTCGAGCACGACGAGCAACGGCGCGCGCTTGGCGATGCCGGCGAGCAGGGCGTCGACGGCCTCGAACATGAGGTAACGCTCGGTGTCGGGCTCGGCCCGGACGGGCTCGGGCAGATCGGGGAAACGCAGTCCGATGTCGGGGACCAGTCGCGCCAGGATCGTGCCGCTCCCCACGATGTCGGCCCGCACCTCGGCCGGGTCTCCGTGACGGAGATACTGCTCGACGGCTTCGACGAACGGCTGGTACGGGGCGACGTTCTCCTCGTAACAGCGTCCGAACAGCACGGTCGCGCCCTCGTCGTAGACGGCGCGGGCGAACTCGGCGGTGAGCCTGCTCTTGCCGATGCCCGGGTCGCCGCCGACCAGCACGAGGCGGCGTTGAGACGTGTCGACGGCGCGCGTCCACGGCGTTCGGAGCGCCTGCGAGCTCGTCGCCGCGGCCGACGAACCGCGTCACACCCGGAGGCAGCGCAATCGGGAACGGGAGACGCGTCGGCGCTTCGGCTTCGGGCCCGGTGAGCGTGATCGGGTCACCGGTGGCGGGGAGGAAGGGCGCGCACATCTGGTGCACCTGCTCGGCGCGCCCGAAGCCGCGCAGCTGCACCAGGCCGAGGTCCCGGAGCGAGACGCCGGCCGGGAGGCGATCGGCGACGAGCTCGGCGGTGGCCTGCGAGACGAGCATCTGACCGCCCGCGCCCGAGCGACCGCAGGCGGGCGGCCCGGCTCAGCGCGGCGCCGAAGTAGTCGCCGTGCTCGATCTGCGCTTCACCGGTGTGGAGGCCGGTGCGGATTCGCAGATCGATGTCCTCCGGCCACTTCTCCTTCGTCACCGCCTTCTGGAACGCGAGCGCGCCTTCGACCGCGTCGGTGGCGCGGGCGAAGGCCGTCAGCGTGCTGTCTCCCTCACCCTGCGACCGCGGCATGCGCCCGCCGTGCGCCTCGGCGATCTCGGCCGCGAGCTCGTAGTGGCGCACGATCACGCCCGCCATGACGTCCGGATGCGCTTCCCAGAGGTCGGTCGAGCCCTCGATGTCGGTGAGCGCGAAGGTCACGACGCCGGCCGGGAGCACGCTGTCGCGCGCCGCCACGATGCGCCCGAGGAGATCGTTCGCCGTCGGCGGCCGCCGGACCGGGTCGGGGTCGAGCGCGCGACGCAGCACGCGGTCGAGCCGCTTCGCGAGCTCGGGCGAGACGCCTTCCCACTCGATCTCCGGGCCCGGCGCGGGGGGTCGACCGGTGAGCGCGTACACGATCGTCGCCGCCAGCCCGAACACGTCGGACGCCGGGCTCGGCTTCACGCCGTCGCTCAGCTCGGGGGCGCGGTACGCGTTGGCGCCGTCGGCGCCCCGCGATCCGAGGGCGGCGACGCCGTACACGAGCCGGGCGTGGCCCTCGGGCGTGATGATGACGTTCTCGGGCCGGACGTCGCCGTGGATCACCCGCGGCCGGTGCTGGTGGAGGTGATCGATGGCGTCGGCGACCGCGGGCAGCTCACCGAGGACGGTGGCCACGGCGAGGCCGGGATCACCGCGTTCGCGAACGATTCGCTCGACGTGCGTTCCGTCGACCCAGTCCATGACGAGCACGTGGCGGTCGTCGAGGAAGAAGTCGTCGCGTACGACAGGGAGCGCAGGATGCGGCCTGAGCTCCAGGAGCGTGCGGCCCTCGGCGCGCAACGGCTCGCGCGCCTCGTCGGGAGCGAGCCGGCGGACCTTCAGCGCCACCGGGCGGTCGTGCCGGCGGTCGATCGCCCGCACCACCTCGGTGTCGCCGCCCTGCCCGAGCACCTCGAGCAGCTCGTATCGATCGCCGACGACGCCTGCCACGCCTGGATTGTACGGGCAGACTTTCGTCGTTCATGTTCGGGGTTCGTGCCCGCCGAGCGGTACGAGGTGTGGGGGCTCGCCGCCGCCCTTGACCCTCACCTCGCGTGAGGTTGTAGGTATGGAGTCGTGTTCGGGATCGGAGCGTTCGCCCGTGTGGCCCAGGTGTCGGTGCGGACGCTGCACCACTACGACGACCTCGGCCTCCTGCCGCCGGCGCAGGTCGACCCGCAGACCGGCTATCGCTGGTACCGGGCCGACCAGCTCCAGCGGCTGAACCGGATCCTCGCCCTGCGCGATCTCGGGCTCCCTCTGACCGAGGTCCGCAAGGTCGTCGACGACGAGGTCTCGCTCGACGAGCTGCGGGGCATGTTGCGGCTCCGTCAGGCGGAGGCCGCGCGACCGCATGGCGGCGGAAGCCGAACGTCTCTCACGCGTCGAGGCCCGGCTCCGACAGATCGAGACCGAAGGCCGCGTCGGCGACTACGACGTCGTCGTCAAGCCCGCTCGAGCCGCAGCACGTCGCGCTCGTGGACACGACCGCGCCGGCGTTCGGCAACGCCACCCTCGGTCCGATCTTCGACCGGCTGTTCGGCGAGCTTCACGGCGAGCTGGACCGGGAAGGCGTCGCAGCCGGCCGGTCCGCACATCGCGCTCTACGAGCCGAGCGAAGACCCGGCCACGCCGATCACGGTCATGTACGCGGTGCCGATCGACGCCGACGTCGTGACCTCGGACCGGGTTCAAGTCGTCGACCTTCCCGCCGTCGACCGGGCGGCGGTCACGGTCCACCGCGGCTCGATGGCGCGCATCGAGGACGGGTATCGCGCGCTGATGCGCTGGGCGGACGAGACGGGCGAGCAGATCGACGGGTTCAGCCGCGAGATCTATCTGGACATGGCGGGTGATCCCGAGACCTGGGTCACCGAGCTGCAGTTCGCGCTGCACGAGCGCGCTGATCGCCGAGAGTGAAGGAGAACGCGATGACGACCGAGCTCGACCAGACAGATGCTCGACTACTACGCCGCGCCCGGGCCGATGACGGACCTCGCCGGCGTCCCGGCGGACGTGTTCGACGGACTCCCGACCGACCCGGTCGGACTGTGCCGAGCGGTGCAGGGGCTGATCGTCCACGAGATGTGGGCGAGCGCCTACGGGTTCGACGTACCCGAGAGCCGGCTGACCGATCTGCAGACGCGGTCGGCGGTCGAGATGACCGACGTGATTCGGCGACTCGACGCCCGACCGCTGTCCGCACCGCGGCCCGTCGAGCAGCGGATGGTGGGCAACTGCCGGCACTTCAGCACCCTCAGCACGGCGTTGCTCCGGCACGCCGGCATCCCGGCCCGGGCTCGCTGCGGCTTCGGCATGTACTTCGAGCCCGGCAAGTACGTCGACCACTGGGTCACCGAGTACTGGCATGCCGGCGAGCGACGGTGGGTGAGGATCGACTCGCAGCTCGACGCGGTGCAGCGGGCGGCGCTCAACCCCGAGTTCGACACCGAGGACCTGCCTCCCGGGCCGTTCGTGCCCGCCGGCGAGGCGTGGCAGCAGTGCCGGACCGGTCGCGCCGACCCCGAACACCTTCGGGATCTTCGAGTTCTGGGGACTCTGGTTCGTGCAGGCCAACGTCGTGCGCGAGCTCGCCGCGCTCAACAAGATGGAGCTCCTGCCGTGGGACGTCTGGGGACCGATGACGGTCCAAGAGGAACCGGACGCCGCGGCCACGACGCTCACCGACACGGTGGCCGACGTCATCGCCGGCGACGACACCGACGCCGTCCGGCGCGTCTACGAGGACAACGAGGATCTCCGAGTCCCGGACAAGGTCTTCGACGCCCGGTTCCAGGTGGTGCACTCCCTGGCGTAGCCGCCAGGATGGCGCCCATCGCGACATGGAACGACGTGACGAGGGCGGCGCCGGAGCTCGCGCTCGCGGTGCAACGGAGCTTCGACGCGCACATCCACAAGACGCTGGCCACCCTGCGCGCCGACGGCTCACCGCGGATCAGCGGTCAGGAAGCGTCGTTCCGCGACGGTGAGGTCTGGCTCGGCATGATGCCCGACTCGCGCAAGGCGAAGGACCTCCAGCGCGACCCGCGGTTGGCGCTGCACAGCGCGATGGTCGACCCCGAGATGCCGGATGGCGACGCCAAGCTCGCCGGCCGGGCCGAGGAGGTCACCGACCAGGAGACCTTCGAATGGTTCATCGGCGAGGAGCGCGCGGAGAAGGGCCAGGAGCCGCCCCAGCCCTTCCACCTCTTCCGGGTGGAAATCGACGAGATCGTCCTGACCACGCTCGGCGGCGATCCACCCGACCACCTCGTCATCGAGACCTGGCGCGATCGCCGAGGCACCACCCGCGTCGAACGCCGCTGACGCGCCCGGCTCCCCGCTTCTAATCCGCGACACGGTCGGCGCGACCGCCGATAGCGTCGGCCGACGTGTCGCCTGACCCGCTCATCGAGGGACGTCGCCTGACGAAGCGCTTCGGTGAGTTCGTCGCGGTCGACGCCGTCGACTTCCGCGTCGAGCAGGGGGAGGCGTTCGGGTTCCTGGGGCCCAACGGGGCGGGCAAGACGTCGACGATGCGGATGATCGGTTGCATCTCGCCGGTCTCGGACGGCGAGCTCCGCGTGCTCGGCATGGACCCGGCCACCGACGGGACCAGCATCCGAGCCCGACTCGGCGTCGTCCCGCAAGAGGACACGCTCGATCTCGAGCTCACGGTGCGCGACAACGTCTTGATCTACGGCCGCTACTTCGACCTGCCGCGGAACGTCGTCGGCGAGCGGGCCGACGAGCTCCTCGAGTTCGTGCAACTGACCGATCGCCGGAACGACCGCGTCGACCTGTTGTCGGGCGGGATGCGGCGCCGCCTGACCGTCGCCCGCGCGCTCGTGAACCGGCCGGAGCTCATGCTCCTCGACGAGCCGACGACGGGGCTCGATCCCCAGGCCCGGCACCTCGTGTGGGAGCGGCTCTACCGGCTGAAGCGGCAGGGCGTGACGCTCGTGCTGACGACGCACTACATGGACGAGGCCGAGCAGCTGTGCGACCGCCTCGTGATCATGGACGACGGACAGATCGTCGCCGCCGGGTCGCCGCGCGAGCTCATCGATCGGCACTCGACGCGCGAGGTCGTCGAGCTGCGGTTCCGCACCGACGAGGAGCGGGAGGAGGCCCTGCCGCGCGTGGCAGCGATCGGCGAACGCTACGAGGCACTTGCCGACCGCATCCTCGTCTACACGTCCAACGGGGAGGCCGACGCCGACCGTCTGACCAACGACGGCGTGCAGCCCGACTCGGTGCTGGTCCGGCGCAGCTCGCTCGAGGACGTCTTCCTGACCCTGACCGGCCGCACGTTGGAGGAGTGATGGCCACGCCGCTGACGGTCCGGGTCGTCGAGCACCAGGCGCAGATCTTCCGCCGGTTCTGGCGCGGGTCGGCGACGTTCTACGTCCTCAACCCGGTGCTGTTCCTGGCCGCGATCGGTTTCGGCCTGGGCGGGCTCGTCCAGGAGAGCACCGGCAACGTCGGCGGGGTCCCGTACGACGCGTTCGTGGCGCCCGGGCTCCTCGCCGCCAGCGCCATGCTCGGCGCGACCGCGGAGTCGATGTGGCCCGTCATGGCGGGCACGAAGTGGGTGCGGACGTTCCACGCCATGGTCGCGACGCCGGTGCGCCCGGCTGACGTCTACGCCGGGGTCGTGGCGTGGACGACCGTCCGGTCGGCGGTCGGCGCGTCGATCTTCCTGATCGTCGCCGCGATCCTCGGCGCCGTGCTCTCACCGTGGGGAGTCCTCGCCATCCCGGCCGCCGCGCTCTGCGCCACCGCCTTCGCCGCGCCGCTGACCGCGTTCGCCGCGACCCAGGAGACCGACGCCCGGTTCCCGGTGATCCTCCGGATCGGCGTCATGCCGCTGTTCCTCTTCTCCGGGACGTTCTTCCCCGTCTCGCAGCTGCCCGACGTGCTCCAGCGGCTGAGCTGGCTGTCGCCGTTGTGGCACGGCGTCGAGCTGTGCCGGGGCGCGATGACAGGGTCGATCGACTTCTTTCCCGCCGTCGCGCACGTCGCGGTCCTCGTCGCGTGCATCGTCGCCGGGTGGTACTGGGGGACGCGCTCGTTCACGAAGAAGCTCACGCAATGAGCTCCCTCTTCGTACACGTCATCGAGCGCGACATGCTCGCGTACCGCCGCCAGTGGATGATCTTCCTCACCGGCTTCGTCGAGCCGCTGCTCTACCTGTTGTCCATCGGCGTGGGTGTCGGCGCACTGGTCGGCACCGTGCACGTCGGAGGCGAGACGGTCGACTACGACACGTTCGTCGCTCCCGGTCTGCTGGCGGTGGCGGCGATGAACGGCTCGGTGTTCGACACGACGTTCAACTTCTTCTTCAAGTTCAAGTACGCGCGGAGCTTCGACGCCATGCTCGCCACGCCGTTGCGGGCGACCGACGTCGCGCTCGGCGAGCTCTCATGGGCGCTTCTCCGCGGCTCGATCTATGCCGCCGCGTTCCTCGTCACGATGGCGCTGCTCGGCCTGGTCTCGTCGCCGTGGGGGATCCTCTGCCTCCCGGCCGCCATGCTCATCGGCTTCGCGTTCGCCGGCGCCGGTATGGCCGCCACGACGTTCATGCGCTCCTTCGTCGACTTCGACTACGTGAACCTCGCGCTGATCCCGCTGTTCCTGTTCTCGGCCACGTTCTTCCCGCTCTCCCGGTACCCGACCGGCCTGCAGTGGCTCATCCAGGTCACACCCCTGTACCAGGGCGTCGTCCTCGTCCGCTCGCTCGCGTTCGGCGACCTGAGCTGGACCCTCCTCCTCCACGCCGCGTACCTCGTGGTGATGGGCCTGGTCGGCGTACGCGTCGCCGGCCGCCGTCTGGGCCGCCTGCTCCAGCCCTGACGACGGCAGCCCCCTCCCCAGACCCCCCGAAATACCCCTAGATCGGGTGAAATTGGTACTATTGCCCCCGCGCTTTGCCGCCGAGCACGGGTCCGGGGGGAACCGAGTGGCAAGAACGGCCGCATCGGCGCATCGAGCGCGTCCGAGGGCCACGCACGGCTCCGGTACATGCCCGCCCTCGATGGGCTGCGAGCGCTCGCGGTGGCCGCGGTGCTGCTCTACCACGGCGACGTCTCGTGGGCGCGGGGAGGCTACCTGGGGGTCGATGCCTTCTTCGTCCTCAGCGGGTTCCTGATCACGAGCCTGCTGCTGGCCGAATGGCGCGGCGCAGGGCGGATCGCGTTGCCGGCGTTCTGGGCCCGGCGGGCGCGTCGGCTCCTCCCGGCGCTGTTCCTCGTCCTCGCCGCCGTCGCGGTCTACGGCGCGGTGATCGCGGCGCCGGTCGAGCTCGAGCATCTGCGAAACGACGGCCTCACAGCTCTCGGGTACGTCGCCAACTGGGGCCAGATCTTCTCGCACCAGTCGTACTTCGAGTCGTTCGCTGCGCCGTCACCCCTGCGGCACATGTGGTCACTCGCGATCGAGGAGCAGTTCTATCTCGTATGGCCGCTGCTCGTCGCGGGCGTTCTGCGTTGGCGGCGCGGATCGATCCGATCGCTCACCGTCGTGACCGGCGCGCTGCTGACGGCGTCGGCCGTGTGGATGATCGTGTTGTACGAGCCGGGCGTCGACCCGACACGCGTCTACTACGGGACCGACACGCGCGCGCAGTCGTTGCTGATGGGCGCCCTGCTCGCCCTGTTGCTTGACGCGGCTGCGCCGGCCGCTGGGTCCGAACGCGACCCGCGCGCTCCACGGTGGCGCGTTGGTGGCGGCCGTCTCGCTCGGATGGATCTGGGTGCACACGTCCGAGGAAGCCGGCTGGCTGTACCGCGGCGGGTTCACACTGTGCGCGCTGCTCGTCGCGATCGTCATCGCGAGCGTGACGCGTTCGATGCCCGGACTTCTGGGCGCACTCCTGTCCGTCCGGCCGTTGCGTTGGGTCGGTGAGGTCTCGTACGGCTTGTACCTGTGGCACTGGCCGCTCTATGTCCTCATCAGCGAGGAGCGCACGGGTCTGGACGGCGCGCCGCTCCTGACGGCGCGCCTCGCGGCCACCTTCGCCGTTGCGACTGCGTCCTTCTACCTCGTCGAGCGTCCGATCCGGCGCGGCGTGCTGCAACGGTGGCGCGTGCGCATCACGACCCCGGCGACGGCGGGCCTCCTCGCCGTGGCGTTCGTCGCGACGACCGGTGGCGCTGCGACGCCGCTCTCGGAGGTGGCCGCCGCCGACATCCGTCCGCCGCCCACGGCGCCAGTCACCGCCCCACCCGGACAGCGCGGGGCCGGTGCGCGTGCTCGTCGTGGGCGACTCGGTCGCCCACAGCATGGCGCCCGGTCTCGAACGGGCCGCTGCCGCCCAAGGCCTGACGGTGTGGGACGCCGCGGTCGACGGTTGTGGAATCGTCCAGGACGTCGGCGAGCAACGCGTGTGGCGCTGGTCGATCGGCGCCGCCCGGGTGCTCCCCCGGATGGCGCCAGCGTTGGCCACTCCAGGTCGATCAGTTCAATCCCGACGTCGTGGTCGTGCTGCTCGGCACCGACGACACATTGGACCGGCGGATCGGCGGACGGGAGATCACGTTCGACTCGCCCGAAGGTGACGAGCTCACACGGAGCGAGCTCCAGGAGGCGATCTCGATCCTGGCGTCGCACGGCGCACATGTCGTCGCGCTCACCACGCCGTACTCACCCCCAGAAGTCAACGGGCGCCCGTATAGGGATGCCGGAACGCTCGTCGTACAACCCCAGATGGATCGACCGGTGGAACGAGGATCTCCGCGCAGTCGCGACGCGGAACGCGTCGTCCGTCACGATCATCGACCTCAACCGGTTCCTCGCTCCTGACGGCGGCTGGACCGGCACGGTCAACGGTGTGAGCGCTCGCGGCCCCGACAAGACCCACCTGTCGCCCGAGGGCGCTGACATGGTGGCGACCTGGCTGGCGCCGCAGCTCGTCCGCCTCGCCCGGCCCTCGGCCGCGACAGCGAACGCGTCGGTCGGTGTCTCCGCCGGCTGAGCGCTCAGAGGGGCTTCCGCAGGAAGCTCCGGTAGCGGATGTTCTCGCTCCGCACCCGGTCGTTGAACGCCTGGATCAAGGCGTTCTGCTCTGCTTGCATCTCCGCGTGCGTGATCTCGCTGCGACAGAACCGCTCGTACACCTGCATCAGCGAGGCGTCGAGCTTCCGAGCGGCGCGTTGCAGCTTCTTCTCCGTGCTCGGACGCCGGACCGGAGGGGCCTCCTGGACGTGGCGGTCCGGCCTGTGCGCTCCGTCCTCTTCCTCGTCGATCCCCCACCGCGGCCGGGGGCCGCTGGGCACGACTTCTTCTGCCCGCACGTACTGGTCGGACGCCTTGTTCACGGTTACCCGTGCCAGCTCCACCCGCTTCATCAGGCGCTCCTGGCACTCTCGGCGCGTGCAGTAGTCGTAGCCCAGCTCCACCCGCCGGGGGTCGACTTCCTCACCGCAGTTCCTGCACTTCACGCCCGAGCTCCTCAGGATTCGTCCTGTGGTCCCGTGTCGCGGGACCAGCCCGATGTGCAACGCGTGCGAGTGCTCGCTCTATTCCGGTCGCGGGTCACGCGTGGGTCGGTGACGCGAGCACGTGTCGCGGTACCTCGCGATGGCGCCGGATGCCGGCGATCGCCGCGACGGTCACCGCCAGCGTCGCCACCCCGCCGACCCAGAGCCCGGCGCGCGGCCCGAGCTGTTGCGACACCCAGCCGATGATGGGGCCGCCGATCGGCGTGCTGCCGAGGAACGCCACCGTGAACAGCGCCGCCACCCGTCCCCGCATCTCGGGCGCGCACTCGGTCTGGATGACGCCGTTGGACATGGCAGTGAACGCGATCCCCGCCGCACCGACCGGAACGAGAACGAGGAGCTCGAGGCCGAGGGTCGGCGCGAACGCCGCCACGACGAGCGCGGCGCCGAAGGCGAGCGCGGCGCCGAGGACGAACCGGCGAGTCGCCTGCGCTTCGTGCGCGCTGACCAGCCCGCCGATGACCGAGCCGATGCTCATGAACGCGTACAGCACGCCGAGCGTCTCGGCGCCGCCGCTGAACGTCTCCTTGGCGAGCAACGGCAGCACGACCTGGAAGTTGAACGCCAGGGTGCCGATCACCGCGGTCAGCACGAGAACGAGCCGCAGTGCCGGTGTCGACCACGCGTACCGCAGACCTTCGCGGAGCTGCCCCTTGCGCTTCGGGACGGGCTCGACGGCGAAGAACTCGTTCTCCCGCATCGCCACGAACGCGAGGACTGCCGCCGAATACGACACACCGTTGGCGAAGAAGCACCACGAGACGCCGAGACCGGCGATGACGAGCCCGGCGATCGCAGGCCCGATCACCCGGGCGGCCATGAACATCGCGCTGCTCAGGCTCACCGCGTTGCTCACGTGCTCGGTACCCACCATCTCGACCACGAAGGCGCGGCGGGCGGGGTTGTCGAGTGCGTTCACGGCGCCGAGGCCGAGCGCGAGCACGAAGATCATCCAGAGCTGGACGACGCCGAGCGCGGTGACGGCCCCGAGGAGCAGGGCGAGCACGCCGGCGGCGGCCTGCGTGCCGACGAGCAGCCGACGCTTGTCGACGCGGTCGGCCACGAGGCCGCCCCACGCGCCGACGAGCAGGACCGGCGTGAACTGCAACGCCACGGTCACGCCGAGGGCGACGCCGCTGCCCGTGATCTGGAGCACGAGCCACGCCTGCGCGATCGACTGCATCCACGTGCCGGTCGTGGAGATCAGCTGCCCGGCGAAGTACAAGCGGTAGTTGCGGACGCTCATGGACCGGAACGTGAGGCGCGTGGCGCGCCACAGGCGGGTCACGACTGCTCCTTCTCCAGGACGCGCTCGAGGATCGTCGCCGCCCGCTCGAGCGTGTCGCGCTCATCGGCGGTGAGGGCCGCGAGTTGCCGCTCGAGGTACGCGGTCTTGCGCGAGCGGCTCTGCGCAAGGAGGCGCCGTCCCGGCGGAGTGATCTCGACGTGGGCGACGCGCCGGTCGCGCAAGTCGGTGCGCCGGCGCACGAGGCCCTGCTCCTCGAGCCGTCCGACGGCGGCGGTGATCGTCGGAGGCCGCACCCGCTCGGTTGCCGCCAGCGCGCCGAGAGTGAGGGGGCCGTCCCGCTCGATCGTCGCGAGGGCGGCCAGCTGCGTCGGCGACGCGGCCGATTCACCCTGCTGGCGGAGGCGGCGGGCCAGACGTGTGACCACCATGCGCAGGCGGCTCGGGAGCGCCGGGGCGGTGGAGCGTGGGGCAGGAGCGGTGCGGGTCATCTGTTCGGTCAACTATTTAGTCTAGCGAAGTATTCCGGGAACCATCCGTCCGCTTCCGGGGTATGGCTTGACGGAAGGTGACGGGTGACACAAACTGCTCAGAGCAACTTGCACGCTGTGTGAATTCTTCGGGTCGGGATCGGGGGCGTCTCCATGACCACGAACGAGCGGACCGTCGGCCGGTATCTGTGCTGGCTGCTCGCAGCACTCTCCGCGGGTGCGGCGTTCATCCACTTCGCCGTCAGCGGCGAGCACTACGACGCTGTCGTGGCTGCACGGGAGCGTTCTTCGCGGCGATCGCGTGGCTGCAGATCGCGTTCGCAGTCGGTGTCATCTTGCGACCCAGCCGACGGCTCCTCGTCGCCGGCGTCGTGCTCAGCGGCGGGATCATCGGCGTGTGGGCGATGTCGCGGATCTGGGGCGTCCCGATCGGCCCCGAGGCCTGGACGCCGGAGACCGTGGGCCTGGCCGACGGGCTGTCGTCCGCGTTCGAGGCCGGCATCGTCGTCCTCTCGCTCGCCGTGCTCGTGCGTCCGGAGCTGGCGTCGCAGCGACTCGTCCGGCGGTCGCGTTGCCCGGCGTTGCGATCGCCGCGTTGGGCGTCGCAGTCGTCTCGTCGATGGCGGTCGCGCCGTCGTTCGCGTCGGGTCACCAGCCACGGCACCGAGGCGGCCGACGGCCACACGCACAGCCACGGCGCGTCCGCTGACGGCGGTTCGGCGGCCGGGGGTCACGCCGGCACCCGGCAATCGTGAGCAACGCGCCGCGCGGCGACACGCCGTGCGAGCAGTCCGGCCCGCCCGCCTCCGCGGGACAGATCGCGAGCGCCGGTGGCCACGGGCACCGCGGTCCGACGCAATGGCAGAACATCGCCGACCGTCCGACCCGCGACCAGCTGGGGCAGCAGCTCGACATCGCCCACCAGGTCACGGTGCAGTTCCCGACGGTCACCGACGCCGAGGCCGCCGGGATACAACATGGTGACGGGATACGTGCCGTGCATTGGTGCGCACTACATCAAGGTGAGCAACATGCTCGGCGGGTTCGATCCCGCCAAGCCGTCGATGCTGCTGTACGACGGCACCAACCCCGACTCGAAGATCGTCGGCTTGAGCTATTCGGTCCTCGGCGATCCCAACACGCCTCCCGAGGGCTTCGCGGGGCCGAACGACCCGTGGCACAAGCACGACAAGAACGGCGGCCTGTGCATGAAGGGCGGCGTCGTGGTCGGTGCCGAGAGCACGAGCGCGGACGAGTGCGCGGCGCGCGGCGGCAAGAAGACCGCCCTGCACAACCTCTGGATGATGCACGCGTGGACGGCCGACGCGTGGCAGAGCTCGTGGGGCATCTTCAGCGCCGAGAACCCGGACCTCGGCGGGAAGATCGGCGACATCAACGCCGCGCCCGACGCGGCGTCGAAGAAGGCAGCTCGGCAACACCGAGACGTAGCCCGAGCCGGCAGGAGAGGTTCGACCGAGGCCCGCGCCGAGCGCGGGCCTCGGCGCGTCGAGGAGTACAGGTCTAGAAGAGCGGCGACCAGGCGGTGGTGCGGAGCAGCTTGCTCTCCCAGTCGTCGCGCACCTCGAGGGCGTCGTGCATCCACGTGCCGGGCGCGCGGTACTCGGGCGGGACCTCGGTCGTCACGAGCGGCGTGACGCCCTTGAGCTGGGTGACCTTCTGCCACAGCACGACCTCACGCCAGCGGCCGGCGCCCCACGCAGGGCGGAACACGGCTTGGAGCTCGAGAAGCGACCGCCCGGTGCGGCCGCCCTCGGCGAGGCTGGGCGCGTAGTTCGTGCGCGCCGCCTCGAGGTACGCGTCCAGCCCGCCCTCGTAGGGCCAGGCGGTGTCCTCCATGAACAACGTGAGCGCGTGATCACCGCTCGTCGGCACCGCCGCCAGGTCGAGGTCCTTGAGCGGGGACCACGGCACGGGGACGAGCATCTTGGCGGCGACTTCGTGGCGGAGCTGGTCGACGTCGCGCGCCCACGGCTGCAGGTCGCCGTCGTGCAACCGGAGCATCAGCTGCTCCCAGGCGGCGCCGTCGCGGATCGCGGTGATCGTCACGACGTTGTAGGCCCGGCCGGTGCCGTGCGCGTGGTGGAGGAAGTACAGCAGCCGGGCGTCGTCACCCTTGGCGAGCGACGGCATCCAGCCGTCCCGGTACACGGCCTCGAACTCTTCCTCGCGCCGGCCCGCGACCTGGTGCACCTCGTGCAGGAACAGCATCGATCCTCGGCCCCCCGACGTCAGCGGTCAGCGAGGAGCCTACGCAGGATCTCGTCGAGCGCGCCGTCCGCCAGCGCGCGCAGCTCGTCGTCGGTGCGGTCCTGGATCGGATGGGCGACGAACACCCGAGCCGGATCGGCCCCGAGCGCGGTCGCCTGCGCCGTGGCGGCGTCGACGAACTCGCTCGACGCGATCATCACGCCGGGGACGCCGCCGCTCTCCAGGTTGACGATGTCGTGCACACTGCACGACGTGCACGAGCCTCAATCGGCGAGCGCCTCGATCACCACGTCGCACTGCGTCCCGATCTCGTGGCGCAGGTCGATCGGGGCGGGCTTCGAGAACGTCGGCTTCGTGAATCGCCGCACCTGAAGGCCGCGCTCGGCGAGCTGCTCCTCGAGCCGGTCGAGGAACACGTCGCCGCGCGGCTTGGAGATGTCGAGAAGGCCGACGGTCCGGCCGTCGAGCGACTCGGGCCGCGGTGATCGCTCTCTCGTGGGCGCTTCTTGCTCGCCCGTGGGGTCCAGCAGGACACGTGAAGCGCTCACGGCCTCACCTCCCGGGTGACGGGCTGGCTGCCGCCGGGCCCGTTGATCCAGCCGCCAATGATGGCCGAGAACAGCCCGGCGCCGCCGCCGGCGTGCACGAGCAGGAGGCCGTCGTCGCCGAACTTCGGCACGGTGGCGCCGGCGAGGCTCTCGGGCAGCCCTTCGGCGATGCCGCCCGCGCCGCGGATCACGTCGTCGCCGTCGAGCTGGAGGAGTGCGAGCAGCTCGTCCCGCAGGCGGGCCTTCGACCAGCCGCCTTCGCGGAACACGCGCCCGTGCTCGGGTGAGATCACCACGACGACGTCGAAGCCGAACGCCATCTTCGGGTGCGGCACCGCCCGGAGGCATGCGGCGAACGAGCGGGCGAGGGATTCGGGTTCGCGGCTGAGCTGGTCGACCATCCCGCGCACGCCGTCACCGGCGAACAGCGTCACCGCCGACGCGTCCGGCACCAGGCCGCGCTCGACGTGCAGTGGCTCCCACGGCGAGCCGGCCTCGTCCTCGGCGAAGCAGAACGTGTACTTGCCGGGGTTGCCGAGCGTGGCCCGGTCGACGCCGCCGGGGCGGCCGCCGCCGACGTTGCGCACGACGAGCTGCAGGGCGCGGCCGATCGTGGCGTTGGCGCGGTTGCCCTGGCCGAGCACGTTGATGCCGGCGTTCATCCCGATGGCCTTCGTGATCGGTCCGTTCACGATCAGGACCGGGCTCGAGAAGTAGGTCGTCGCCAGCAGTCCGTGGATGTTGAACTCGTCGGTGCACGCCGCCTCGACCGCGGTGATCACCACGGGCAGGTACTCGGGCTTGCAGCCCGCCAGCACCGCGTTGATGGCGACCTTCTCGACGGTGCACTCGACGAGATCCGGGGGCACGACGGCGACGATGTCGGCGGGGTCGCGGGTCGTGCCTGTCGAGCATGCGCGCGACGCGCTCCGGGGTGGGCGGGACGACGGGCAGGCCGTCGGTCCAGCCGCGTTCGAACGCGGCCTCGACGTCGTCCTCGTGCTCGCCGAGGTCGACCCGGCGCGAGCCGAGACGGGCGGCGCCGGCGGCGTCGGAGCGGGCGGCGGCGATGTCGGGGTCGACGGTGCGCGACCCGCATCCGGGCCGGTACTCGGGCAGTCCGGCTCCGAGCGGCGCCCGGCCCGTGAGCGCTTCCCACTCGGGGCGCAGCCACCCTTCGGTCCGGGACACGATCTCGCCGCCCGCCACCTGGAGGAGCGTGGGAACCGTCTCGAGCTCGAGCGCGAACGACACCTCGAGCTCGGTGTCGTCGACGACTTTCACGCCGTCCGGGAACGTGGGGTCGTCCTGCGAGTAGACGGTGAGAGGGAGCGCGCCGTCGGCAAGGTCGGCGAGCACCGGTGCCACCAGCCGGCAGGTGGGGCAGTCGCGCTTGACGATCGCCACCAACCCGTCGGGGAGTGGCGCTGCGGTCACGCCCGCTCGATGAGGTAGTCGATCGCGCGTGTGAGGACGGCCAGATCGTCGGGGTCGATGGCGGGGAACATCGCGATGCGCAGCTGGTTGCGACCCAGCTTCCGGTACGACTCCGTGTCGACGATCCCGTTCGCGCGCAGCTGGGCCGCGAGCCAGCCGGCGTCGACGGGCGCTTCGAAGTCGATCGTCGCCGTGACGCGGCTGCGCTCGTCGGGCTTGGCGACGAACGGGCTCGCATGCGCGTGGCCTTCGGCCCACCCGTACACGATCTCGGCCGAGCGGTCGCAGCGTGACGCCGACCATTCGAGCCCGCCGTTGCCGAGCAGCCAGTCGAGCTGGTCGGCGACGAGGAACAGGGTCGCCAGCGCCGGAGTGTTGTAGGTCTGGTCGAGGCGGGAGTTCTCGAGCGCGATCGCGAGGCTGAGCGACGGCGGGATCCACCGGTCGGACGCGGCGATGCGCTCGATGCGCTCGATCGCCGCCGGGGAGCAGGCCGCGAGCCAGAGGCCGCCCTCGCCGCCGAGGACCTTCTGCGGTGCGAAGTAGTACGCGTCGAACTGGCGTGCGTCGACGCGCAGGCCGCCTGCAGCCGACGTGGCATCGATGAGCATGAGCCCGTAGGCGGGGTCGACGCCGTCTGGCCGTCGGACCTCGGTCATGACGCCGGTGGACGTCTCGTTGTGCGGGTACGCGTACACGTCGACGTCGGGATAGCCGCGCACCTCGGGATGCGTCCCGGGCGCCGACTCGATCACGCGCGGGTCCTCGAGATGGGGGACACCCGTGGCCGCGGCTGCGAACTTGGCCGAGAACTCGCCGAAGCTCAGGTGCTCGCTGCGCCGGTCGATCAGCCCGAACACCGCCGCGTCCCAGAACACCGTCGTGCCGCCCACGCCGAGGAGCACCTCGTAGCCGTCGGGGAGCTGGAGCAGGTCGGAGACACCGGCGCGGATGCGCCGCACGACCGACTTCACGCCCTCGCGCCGGTGGCTCGTGCCGAGGTACGTCGGCGCCGCGGCCGCCAGCGCGGCGACGGCCTCGTTGCGGATCTTCGACGGTCCGGACCCGAAGCGCCCGTCCGACGGCAGCAGCTCGGGCGGGAGGCGGATGTCGGTCACACGAGCAGGCTACCGAGGCGGTGGTTCCTCGACCCGCTCGCTTTGCTCTCCGGTCATCTCGCGGTACCAGGCGGGGCGTTCGGTGCGCGCCCAGTACGGGGTGACACTCCCACGGGTCATCCCGCCCAGCGCGATGGGATCGCGGATGGCGAAGTAGATGTGACCGAGCACGGCGAGCCAGATGCCGAACGCGAACCAGTCGTGCACGAACGTCGCCCCGGTGCGCAGGTCGTTCGAGAACGGGTTGGGCCAGCGCAGCATCAGGCCGGTCGCGAGCATGACGACGACGGCGCCCGCGAAGAACGTGGCGTTGACCTTCTGGCCGGCGTTGAACTTGCCCACGTCCACGCGGCCCGGGCGGACACGGTTGCGGCGCCGGAACCAGCGGGCGTCGTCGCGGGTCCAGCGGTTGATGCGGCCGGCGTCGCGCCGGAGCTGCGAGCCCCACCGTCCCGCCGCACCGAGCAGGACCGGGACGGGAAGCAGGATCCCGGCATACACGTGGACCTGCCGGAACAGCTCGCGCCGGCCGAACATCGCCGAGAACGGTCCGGCATACAGCACCGCGCCCGTCAGCATCAGCACGCCGAACAGCGCCGCCGTGGTCCAGTGCGCGGCTCGTTCGACCCGGTCGAAGCGCGGGATCACGTTGGCGTCACGGTGCGTTGTCGTCCCGGTTGTTCGATCGCCCGATCCATGCGTCGACGTCGTAGCCGCGATTCTCCCAGTAGCCGGGCACGACCTCATCGGTCACCTCGATCCGGTCGAGCCACTTGATCGACTTGTAGCCGTACATCGGCGCGATGTAGAGCCGCACCGGACCGCCGTGGGCGTCCGACAGCTCGTCGCCTTCGAGCTCGTAGGCCACGAGCACGTCGTCGCGCCGCGCCTGCTTCAGCGTCAGGCTCTCGGTGTACGTGCCGTCGAACGACCGGAACCGCAGCGCCTTCGCGCCCGCCTGCACGCCGGCGCGGTCGAGCACGTCGCCGAGCCGGACGCCCTTCCATTTGACGGCGAAGACCCGCCAGCCCGTCACGCACTGGAAGTCGCGGGTCAGGCCGGTCGGCGGCATCGTCGCGGAGGTCGCGATAGCTGAGCGTGAGCGGCTGGTCGACGAGACCGGAGACGCGCAGGCGGTACTCGTCGTGCCCGCGATGCGGCATCGATCCCGTCACCGAGTAGATGCGGAACCGGCCGATCGGCAGCAGCCCGGAGAGTCCCGTGCCGTCCTTCGCCAGGTACGGCCCGACGTCCTGTTCGAGCCAGCGCTGGCCTTCGAGCCCCAGCAGGATCCCCGCCGCGCCCACGCCGAGCAGACCCAGGAACACCCGCCGGCCGACCGGCGTCACCGTCCATACCCTCAGGATACGGACGCCTCGATCAGGCGATGGGGTCGCGCCGGCTCGACGTTCTCGGAAGGAAAACGGTCCGCATTAGCGTACCTTTTGCTGCCGAGAAGCGTGGAGCGACGAGAGTGTCATACCCCTCGGGCACGCTGGCGCCGTGGACGAACACGACATCGCAGCTCGTGCGGGAGCACAGCACGGGCTGATAACGCTGGCACAAGCCCGCTCCGCCGGCATGTCGGAGCCGGCGGTGAAGCGACGGCTGGGGAGCGGTCGCTGGAATCGCATTCATGGCGCGGTGTATGCGGTGGCGGGATCGCCGCGATCGGCGCAACAAGCACTGCTGGCGGCATGCCTGGCTGCGGGTGGCACCGTCGCCGTGTCACATCGATCGGCCGCCGGACTCCTGGGACTCGTCGACTCCGACGTTGGTCTTGTTGAGATCACTGTCGCTCGAGCCCAAGGGTCAATGCCGCCGGCGTCGTCGTCCATCGCATCGCCGATCTGAATCACCCGTGGATCACAGCGGTCGACGGCATTCCGTGCACCGTCGTCGAGCGGACGCTCGTCGATCTCGGTGCGGTTGCACGGCTGGGGGCTGTCGCGCGGGCGCTTGATCGCGCGATTGGCCGCCGCCTGACGACGGTGGCCGGCGTCCGGGCGGCGCTCGATGCCGTGGCGCGCAAGGGACGCGCGGGCGTCGGCGTGATTCGCCGACTCCTCGACGAACGGACCGACGCCCCGCGGCCTGCCGGAGTCCTCGAGGCGCGGATGGCTGCGCTGCTACGCGCCCACCGCGTCCCGCGTGCGATCCCGGAGTACACGGTGCGCGAGCGGAACATGTTCATCGGCCGGGTCGATTTCGCTTACCCGGAACTCAAGCTCGCGATCGAGGTGGACGGCTTCGAGCCCCACACGGCGCTCGATGTCTTTCGGAACGACAGAGCTCGTCAGAACGACCTCGTCGCGAGCGGATGGACGGTGCTTCGCTACGTCTGGCGTGACGTCAACGCCATGGCGTGGCATGTCGCCTGGGAGATCGAGCGCACACGTCGACGTCTTGTGGCTGCAGCCGCCCCGGTTCTCGGCAGCGAAAGGACCGCATAGCGACCGTTTTCCTGCCGAGAACGGGAACGGCGCGGTTCAGGCGCCGAGCGCCAGGACCTCGGCGAAGCCCGCCTCGACGGACTTGGCGAATTCGGCTGCGTCGGGGATCGCGAGCGTGTCGGTGTTGATCCCGATGCAGCAGGTGTCGCAGTGCGAGAGGAGCGTGACGTTCGCGGCGGTGCCCGACAGCGGACCGAACGGGTAGAGGCGCTCGAGCTCGGCGCCCGCCACGTACAGCGGGAACGGCGAGCCGGGAACGTTGCTCGTGACGAAGTCGGACCCTTTCAGCATTGCCCCGAAGAACGCGGTGGTGACCCGGGTCGGCAGCTGGTTGAGCACCAGCGCCAGCGCGTCGGTGAGCGCGACGGCCGGCTCGTCGCGCGCGGCCCGGGCGAGCTCGCCCAGGGCGCGCATGCGCTCCTCGGGGTCGGCGATCTGGAGCGGGACGAGGAAACGCGCCGGGGTGAAGTGGTTGCCGCCGAGCGCGGTGCCCTCGCCGCGCAGGTTGATCGGCATCACCATGCGCAGCGCGTCCGGCTCGACGTCGTGCAGGTGGTGGTACCGCTGGACCCCGCCGACCACCGCGGCGAGGAAGGCGTCGTTGAGCGAGCCGCCGACGCCTTTCGCGGCGCGCTTCAAGTCGTCGAGCGGACACGTCGAGCGCGGTGAGCCGGCGGCCGAGGCTCCGGGCGCCGATGATCGGGGAGCGGGGCGTCGTCGCCGGAGCCAGGAACGAGGCCAGGGACCGGGTCACCCGACCCGCCTCCTCGAGCGCCCCCTCCGGATCACGCGCCGCGCTGCGCGCTGCGCCCACCGCGTTGCCGAGACCATGCCGGGCGATGTCGACCGCCCTCCGGCGTTGGTAGTCGAGGGATCGGCCGACGAGATCGAACGGCGTGAACGCGGGCAGATCCTGGAACTCGTCGCACGGACCGGGCGGACCCGGGTCGCGCTCGAGGTCGAACAGCATCATCAGCATCTTCATGCCGCCGACGCCGTCGGTGATCGAGTGGTGGACCTTGAGGACGAGCGCCGCCCCGCCCCCTTCGAGCCCGTCGACGACGGTGTACTCCCACAGCGGCCGCGCCCGGTCGAAGCCCGCCATCGCCGCGTTGCGGGCGAGGTCGAGCACGCACTCGAACGAGCCCGGCTCGGGAGCGCGCACGCGCCGGAGGTGGTACGAGAGGTCGAACTGCGTGTCGGCCGACCAGCACGGCGGACCGACACGCAACATCGGCGTCACGACCCGCTGGCGCAGGCGGGGGATGAGGTGGCTCCCGCGCTCCACCCGCTCGACGAGCGCGTCCCAGTCGGGGCTGCGATCGAGGGTGAGCACCGTCACGACCGTGGAGCGCAGCGTCGGGTCCTTCTCGACCGTCCACATGAGCGCGTCGGCGTCGCTCATCTGGAGATCGAACTCGCCGGACCCCGCCACGGACCCAGGTTGCGTTACGCGCCGTACTTCTGCAAGCGGCCGGCGTTGGCGAGCATCAGCGCCATGAGGTCCTTGGTGGGTCGGAGGCCGAGCCCACCCTGCCGGCACCAGCGCTCGCCGAACCGGTCGACGTCGTCGCGGCCGCAGCGTTCGCTCCAGAGCAGCGCCGGCACCGGATGCCACGAGTGCGCGGCCATCTGGGTCGGGGTCGAGTGGTCGCCGGACACGACGATCACGTCGGGGCCGAGTGCTCGGAGTTCCGGCACGACGGCGTCGAGCTGCTCGACGGCCGCGATCTTGCGTGGGCGGTCGCCGTCCTCCCCGGCGGAGTCCGTTCCCTTGTGGTGCAGGAAGAAGTAGTCGTAGTCGCCCCACGCGTCGCGCAGGATCTGGAGCTCGTCGGCCAGTGACGCGGGCTGCCCGAGCACGTCCATGCCGAGCAGCCGGGCGATGCCGCGGTACATGGGGTAGATCGCAACGGCGGCGGCGCGCAGGCCGTACCGCTCGGCGAACCCGGGCAGCTCGCGATGCGTGTCGAAGCCGCGCATCAGGACGGCGTTCGCCTTCGACTCGCCGGCCAGCACTCGCTGCGCCTGGGCGGCGACGTCGATGACGAGCTCGGCGGTGTGCTTGGCGTCGGGCTCGAGCGGGTAGCGGGTCGAGCGGCGCGACACCCTCCTTCTGCGGGTCGGTGTCGGTGAGCGCAGGGTCGAGACCGGGGCCGCGCAGCACGACGAGCACGCGGTGCTCGCGCTCGTGGCGGAAGAACACCTCGGCCCCGTCGAGATGCACGCCGTCCTGCAGCTTGGCGACGACGGCGGCGGCTTCGTCGTCGGGAAGCCGACCGGCGCGGCGGTCGGCGATCGGTCCCGTCGGCGGCGAGCGTGCACAGGTTGCCCCGGGCGGCGACGTCGCCCGGTCGCAGCTCGAAGTCGAGCCCGGCCGCGCTCAATGCGCCGCGGCCCAGCTCGAAGCGCTCGGGGTCGTAGCCGAAGAGGCCGAGGTGACCGGGCCCCGACCCGGGCGTGATGCCGGGACCGACCGGCTCCACGAGCCCGGTCGTCCCTTCGGCGGCGAGCTGGTCGAGGTGCGGCGTCGTCGCTTCCTCGAGCTCGGTGCCGTGCTCGCCGTCGGCGTAGCCGCCGAGCCCGTCCATCACGACGAGCAGGATCTTGGTGTCCGCGGCCTGGATCAGCGGCGTGACGTCCATGTCGTTACGGTACCGCTCGCGCGGCGCGAGTCACCTGGTCTGCCCGCGGCCACGCTCGACGACGGTTGCCCGGCGTCGTTCGATCTCCGACGGGTCGACGCGGAAGTTGCGGAAGCGCTCCTGCTCGAGCGCGAGCGCGTCTCCCACGCTGAGCTCGGAGCCGCGGTCGTAGAGCTGCTTGAGGTTCCGGACCGCCTGTTGGTCGTTGCCGACGATGTCGGCCGCGAGCCGCCGGGCGGTCGGGAGCAGCTCGTCGTGCGCGACGACGTGGTTCACCAAACGGAACTCGAGCGCCTCGCGCGCGTCGATGAAGTTGCCGGTGAGGCTCATCTCTCTCGCCTTGCGGAGCCCGACCGTCTGCGGGAGGAACACGCTCAGCCCGCCACCCGGCGTCACGCCCACACGTGCGTGCGTGTCGCCGAAGGTGGCCCGCTCCGACGCGACCAGGAAGTCGCATGCCAGCGCCAGCTCGAAGCCGCCGGTGACGGCAGGGCCGTTGATCGCGCCGATGACCGGCTTCGTCATCGTCCACAGCACCGTGAACGGGCTGCGATTCTGGTCGTCGCGCCCGCCGACGAGGTTCGCGGCCGTGCTGCCGAGCTCGCGGAGGTCGAGACCGGCGCAGAAGGCGGGGTCGGCGCCGGTGAGGATGACCACGTCGACGCCGTCGTCCGCTTCGGCGTCGGCGAGCGCGATGGCGAGGGCTCGCTGCAGCTCGCTGTTCATGGCGTTGCGGGCGTCGGGGCGGTTGAGCGTGACCATGCAGACGCGCTCGGAGGTCTCGGACAAAACCGTTTCGCTCATGCCGTCGACACTAGTAATGCTTCACCGCATGAGCATTCGAGAGCTCCCACCGGCCGATACCGGTCTCGCGTACGAAGCGATGGTCGAGTTGCGGCCGAACATCGGGACGGCATCCGAGTTCGTCGCGCGCGTGAACGACGTGCAGCGGCCCGCCGGATACCGGTTGGTCGCTTCGTTCGACGACGGTGATACTGCCGCCGCCGGCGTGGCAGGGTTCCACATCCGGGACATGCTGGCGTGGGGTCACTATCTCTACGTCGAGGATCTCGTCACGCGCGAGTCGGCGCGGCGCGCCGGACACGGCAACCGTCTGCTCGACTGGGTGCTCGTCGAGGCCGAGCGCAACGACTGCGACTCGTTCCAACTCGACTCCGGCGTGCACCGCCACGACGCCCACCGGCTCTACCTCCGTTGGGGCCTTGTGATCACCGGCCACCACTTCGGCCGCGTGTTGGAAGGCACCGGCGCCCGGTAGCTTGCGGTGCGTGGCTGCCCCTGTCTTCACCGGTGTCGGCGTCGCGCTCGTCACGCTGTTCGACGACCGGGGCGAGCTCGACGCACGTGCCAGCGCCGCGCTGGCGGCGCAGCTCGTCGACCTCGGGGTGCGCGCCGTGGTGGTGGCAGGCACGACGGGGGAGGCAGCCGCCCTCGAGCCCACCGAGCGGATCGCCCTGCTCGACGCAGTGCGCCGCGAACTGCCGCGGTCCGTGCCCGTGATCGCGGGAACCGGCGCGCCCTCGGCGCGCCAGGCCGCCGCCCTCACGCGCGACGCGGTCGAGACCGGCGCCGACGCCGTGCTCGCGCTGTCCCCTCCCGGCGTGACCGACTCGCGTGCGTACTACGACGCGGTGGCCAAGGCCGCCGCCGGTACGCCCGTCCTCGCCTACCACTATCCGAAGGTCGCACCGCCCGGCATCGCCGTGCGGCTCCTCGGCGACCTTCCCGTCGCCGGGATCAAGGACTCGTCGGGCGACGCCGAGCGGCTCCTGCACGAGCTCGACCAGTACGACGGGCCGATCTACACGGGCTCCTCGGCGTTGCTGTCGTTCGGCGGCCCGCTCGGCTGCGCCGGCGCCATCCTCTCCCTCGCCAACGCCGAGCCCGAACGATGCGTGAGCGCGTTCGGTGGGGATGTCGTGGCCCAGGGCGCGCTCGTGCAGCCGCACCTGGCCGCGCACGAGAGCTTCCCTCGCGGGCTCAAGGAGATGGTGGCGGCGCGCTTCGGGACCTCGACGGCCTGCCGGGTGGCGTAGGGACGCCGGCCTGTCTCAGCCCCGGTTGAAGCGGTCCTCCAGCCGGTAGAAGCCGACCGGGGTGTCCCAGAGCACCGCGTCGAGGTCGGCGCCGTCGAGGCCGTGCTCGGCGGATTCCTTCAGGAAGCTGCTGACGGCGTCCGGGTACAGGGCGTCGGGGTGCGGGAAGTCGCTGGCCCACACGACGTGGTCGGCGCCCACCTGCGACACCGTCCACGCCGCCAGCGGGTCGTCGGGATCGGTGCTGATCATGCACTGGCGGGCGAAGTACTCCGACGGCGTCAGCGACAGCCCCGCCGTCTCGGTGTCGTGCATCCACTCGGCGTGCCCGTCGAGGCGCGCCAGCCAGTACGGCAGCCAGCCGGTGCCCGACTCGAGGAACGCGACCCGAAGGCTCGGGTGACGTTCGAGCGCGCCTTCGAGCACGAGGCTCGCCATCGCCGCCATCTGCTCCATCGGGTGCGACATGGCGTGGCGGACGGCGAACGTCTCGCTGACGTCGCGCCCGATCGTCGGCGCGCCGCGGACCCCGAGGCCCTCGTGCACGGCGAGCACCAGGCCGGCGTCCTCGAGCGCGTCGTAGAGCGGGTCGTAGTCGGGAGCGCCGAGGCTGCGGCCGTACACGTGGTTGGGGCGCACCATCACGCCCGGGAGGTCGAGGTCGGCGGCGTAGCGGGCGGCGTCCACTGCGAGCGTCACGTCGGCGAGCGGGGCGATCCCGACGCCGGCGAGGCGGGACGGGTCGGTCGCGCAGTAGCCGGCGATCCAGTCGTTGTACGCCCGGCACGCCGCGGCCGAGCCCTTCGGGTCGAGCTCGGGGAGGTACGGCGCGTACAGCCCGATCGACGGGTACAGCACGACGGCGTCGATTCCTTCTGTGTCCATGCAGCGCAGGTACGCATCGGCCGCGCATCCCGACTCGAAGAAGTCGGACAGCTTCGAGGTGTCGCCGGCTGCTTCGAACGGAGTCGTCGGCGGCAGGTCCATGAGCTCCGGTCCGACGCGCTGCGCGTCACCGAACACCTCGCCCGGCTCGACGACGTGCGCGTCGGCGTCGAGGATCCGCCGCCCGTCACGCATCGGTATGCATCACATCCGCCGCGCGGCGAGGCCGCCGTCGAGCGGGAACACGGCGCCGCTGATGTAGCTCGACTCGTCGCCGGCGAGGAACAAGATCGACTCGCACACGTCGTCGGCCGTGCCGAGCCGCCGCATCGGCGTCCGCTCGGCCACCATGCGCTTGATCGCGTCCGGGATCGGGCGCCTGTTCGACCACTTTCAGGAACAGGCCCGCCTCGCACGCGCTCGGGGAGACGACGTTCACGCGCACCTTCTCGGGCGCGTGCTCGATCGCCGCCTGCTTGGCCAGGTTGACGAGCGCGCCCTTCGACGCGCAGTAGGCCGCGTACCCGGGGGAGCCGATCGCGCCGAGCACCGACCCGAGGAGGATCGCCGAACCCCCACCGGAGCGCGCCATGGACGGGATTGCGTGCTTGAGGCACAGGAACGGCCCCTTCACGTTCACGTCGAGGACGCGCTGCCACTCGTCGTCGCTCGTGTCGGCCAGCGAGGCGCGCACCTCGACCGCCGCGCTGCACACCAGCACGTCGAGCCGTCCGTCGCCGTTGCCGCCGGTGGCGGCGCCCACCATGCGGCGCACGTCCTCCTCGCTGGTGACGTCGACGGCGACGGCCTCGGCCGTCCCGCCCGCCTTGACCACCGCCCCGGCGACCCGCTGCGCCGCCGGCTCGTCGACGTCGGCGACGATCACCCGGGCGCCGGCCGCCGCCAGGCGGGCGACGGTCGCCTCGCCGAGACCGGACGCGCCGCCGGTGACGATGGCGGTGCGGCCGCCGAAGCGGCCGTCGACCGTCGTCATCGCAGCGCCGCCAACCCGCCGTCGGCCGGGATCACCGCGCCCGACGTGTACGCCGACAGGTCGCTGGCGCAGGAACAGCGCGATGCCGGCGACGTCCGCCGCCGTGCCGAGCCGGTGGAGGGGGATGTTCCCGAGCAGTCCGTTGACGAAGCCGTCGCCGTCCTCCATCTCGGCGGCGACCTTCCGGAACCGGGGCGTGTCGATCGAGCCCGGCGCGATCGCGTTGGCGCGCACCTTGCGGGCCGTACTCGGTCGCCATCTGCCGAGTCAGCGCGACGAGCCCGGCTTTGGCTGCGCCGTACGCGGCGTAGCCCTCCGAGCCGATCAGCCCGAGCACGGACGCGGTGTTGATGATGCTGCCGCCGTCTCCGTCTGAGCAGATGCGGCATGGCGGCGCGGCACGCCCAGAAGATCGCGTTGAGGTTCGTCGCCATCGTGATGTCCCACTGCTCCTCGGTGCACTCGACCAGGCGTCCCGACATCTGGATGGCGGCGTTGTTGTAGAGGACATCGAGCCGCGCCGAAGGCATCGACGGTGGCGGCGACCATGGCGTCGTTGTCGGCGCGGCGGGACACGTCGGCGTGCACGGCGACGGCCTTGCTCCCCGCCTGCTCGACGAGATCGACGGTCTCGCGCGCGCCGTCGTCGTTCACGTCCGCGACGGCGATGCGGGCGCCGTGCTCGGCGAAGAGCACCGACGCCGCCCGGCCCTGGCCCGACGCCGCGCCGGTGATCAGCGCGACCTTCCCGTCGAGCAGACGCAGCTCAGGCACGCGCCGGACGGTACGAGAACCCTGACAGGGGCGTCAACAAGCTCCCGTAGGCTGCGCAGCGTGCCGGATGACTTCCCCGACGCCGTGTTCCATCGCGACGGCGAACGCTTCGTCCCGACCGAGTTGGCGCGCGGGCCGTGGGACCCGAACGCGCAGCACGGCGGCCCGTGCGCGGCGTTGCTCGCGGGGCTGGTCGAGCAGCACGAGGTCGGACCGCCGGCGCACGTCGCCCGCATGACGATCGACCTGCTGCGACCGGTGCCGATGCAGCCGATCGAGCTGCGGGCGCGCACCTTGCGTCCGGGGAAGAAGGTGCAGCTGGTCGAGGCGTCCGTGCTCGCCGGCGAGACCGAGGTCGTGCGAGCCACCGCCCTGCGGATCCGCCTCGCCGACATCGAGTTCGCCGACGCGCCCGACGACCGGCTCACGCCCGGGCCCGGGCGCGCTGCCGCGAGCGCTTCGAGAACGTCGGCCCACTGAACTTCGGGTTCGCGATGGAGATGAGCCTGGCGCGCGGCGAGATCGGTGTGCCCGGTCCGGCGGCGGTGTGGTTCCGGCTCGGCGTGCCGGTCGTCGCCGGCGAGGCGACCACTCCGCTCATGCGGGTCGCGGCGGCCGCCGACTTCGGCAACGGCATCAGCGGCGCCGTCACCTGGGACGAGCACCTCTTCATCAACCCCGACCTGACGATCTACCTGCACCGCCCGCCGGCGGGGGACTGGATCGGGGTCGACGCCCGCACGTGGCCGACCCACGAGGGGGTCGGGATCGCCGACGCCGCGCTCTACGACGAGGGCGGTCGCATCGGCCGGTCGGTCCAGGCCCTGCTCCTCGACCGGCGCTGAGCTTGCGAGGCTAATTCCGGATATTTAGTATCCGGATTATGCGCCTCTCCGAAGGCGTCGAGTGGGGCCTGCATTGCGCGGTGCTCCTCGCCGTGATGCCGCCCGACGCCGCCCTGTCGACCGCCCGGCTGGCCGAGTACCACAGCGTCCCGGAGGCGTACCTCGCCAAGCACCTCCAGGCGATGTCGCGCGCCGGCATCCTCGACCGCCGGGCCGGGCCGCGGCGGCGGCTACCGGTTGGCGCGCCCGCCCGCCGACGTCTCGGTGCTCGACGTCGTCGAGGCCGTCGACGGCGAGGACCCCGCGTTCCAGTGCCTCGAGATCCGGCGCCGCGGGCCGGCCGCGGTGCCGGCACGCGAGTACCGGACCATGTGCGGCATCCACCGGGTGATGGTCGAGGCGGACGGCATGTGGCGCGAGCGCCTCGCGCGCACGTCGATCGCGGATCTCGCGGCCGGGGTCGCACAGGACGCGACCCCGAAGATGTTCGAGAAGTTCGGAGCATGGCTCCAGGAGGTGACGTCATGAAGGTATTTCTGACCGGCGCGACAGGAGCGATCGGGCCCCCGACGGTGCGCGGCCTGCGAGAGAAAGGTCACGAGGTACGAGCGGTGGCCCGGACAGACGAGAAGGCGGCGCGGCTGCGCGCGCAGGGCGCCGAGCCGGTCGCGGTCGACCTGTTCGACAGCGACGCGGTGAAGGCGGCGGTGGACGGCTGCGAGGCGGTGCTCCATCTGGCCACCCACGTCCCGCCGCTGCGCAAGATGCGGAGCAAGAACGGCTGGGCGGAGCACAACCGCCTCCGGACGACAGCCAACGAGATCCTGATCGACGCCGCGCTGGCCACCGGCGCGCGCACGTATGTGAAGGAGTCCGTGACGTTCTGCTATCCCGACCGCCGTGATGCGTGGATCGACGAATCCACGCCGCCGGACGACTCGATCGGGATGCTCCGCCCCACCCTCGAGGGCGAGCGCATGGTCGACCGGTTCACGGCTGAGGGCGGCCGCGGCGTCGTGCTGCGCTTCGGGTCTTTCTACGGTCCGACCGCGCGGATGGTTGACGAGGCGCTCCGCCTCGCGCGCTGGCACTTGTCGATCATGGCCGGCGCTCCGGACGGGTACGTGTCGTCGATCCACACCGACGACGTCGCCGGCGCCACCGTCGCCGCGCTCGACGCGCCGGCCGGCGTCTACAACGTGGTCGAGGACGAGCCGGCGACGCGCCGTGAGTATCTCGACAGCCTTCGCCGGCGCGTTCGGCTTGCCGAGGCTGCGGCCCATGCCGACGTGGCTGGTGAAGCTGACCGCCGGGTCGGGAGCCGAAGCCGTCATCCGGTCGCAACGCGTCAGCAACCGCAAGCTCCGCGACGCGACCGGCTGGTCACCCACGTTCCCGAGTGTTCGCGAGGGATGGCCGGCGGTCGCTCGAGAGAGGGAGGCGAGCCGTGCGTAACGTGATCGTGCGGATCGCGCTCGCGGTGCTCGCGCTCGTGAGCGTCGAGCTCGGTGTCTGGGCGACGTTCGCGCCGCGGTCCTTCTTCGACGACTACCCCGGGCTCGGGCGGCACTGGGTGCGCGCCTACGGCCCGTACAACGAGCACCTCATGCGTGACTTCGGAGCGCTGAACCTCGCGCTCGCGGTGGTGACGATCGTCGCGCTGATCACGCTCGGCCGCCCGCTCGTGATCGCCGTCGCGGTCGCGTGGCTGGCGTGGGGGATACCGCACCTCGTCTACCACCTGCGCCACCTCGACGTGTTCTCGACGGGCGACAAGGTCGCGAACGTCGTCGGGCTCGCAGCGGTGCCGGTCCTCGCGGTCGTGGTGCTCGCTCTGACGCTCGGGCGACCAGAGCGGCGTTAGACGAGCGCGCCGTTCAGCGGCGCCCGGCGTTGGGGCGCTTGCCGTGGTTCGCCTTGTTGCGGCGGGCTCGAATGCGGCGCTTCTTCGTCTTCTTCGACATGAGGTCGATCACGCTAGTCGAGGAGGCGCCGATACCCTGAGGCGCGATGGAGCATCTCGGGCTCGTCGGCCTTCCCGACTCGGGGCACGCGCAGCTGTTCAGCGCCCTCACCGGAATCGACGTCCCGAGCGGCTTCGAGACCACCAAGGGTGTCGCGCCGTTGCCGGACGACCGCGTCGACCGGCTCGCCGAGATGTCGAAGTCGAAGAAGCGCGTCCACGCGACGTTCGAGATCGACTTCATCCCCGGCCTCGCGCCGGGAGGAAAGCCCGGCGAAGGCCTCGGGAGCCGGCTGCTCGGCTCCATCCGTGACTGCGACGCGATCCTCGCCGTCGTGCGCGCCGATGACGACGCCGACCCCGCGGACGCGCTCGAAGCCCTGGAGCTCGAGCTCGTGCTCGCCGACCTCGCGTCCGTCGAGCAGCGCCTCGACAAGCAGCGGCGGGCGCTGAAGGGCGACAAGACGCTGGCGGGGGAGGTCGCCGCACTCGAGCGCGGCGAGGCGGTCCTCAGTGGCGGCACGCCCGTCTACCGCTCCGACCTCACGGCCGAGGAGCGGGCTCTGCTCGGCCCGGTCTTCCTCCTCACCAACAAGCCGATGCTCGTGGTCGTCAACGTCGCCGTCGACCGGCTCGACCGCGCCGACGAATTGGCGAAGCCGTTCGGTCCCGACGCGCTGTCGGTGTGCGTCGAGATCGAGGGCGATCCCGACGTCGCGCAGGCCGAGCCCGACGAGCGGGCGGCGTTGCTCGCCGACCTCGGCGTGCAGGAGAGCGTGCTGCCCCGGCTCGCTCGCGGCGCGTACCACCTTCTCGGCCGGCGCACGTTCCTCACGACCGGGGAGGACGAGACGCGGGCGTGGTCGTTCCGGGCCGGCGCCAAGGCGCCCGAGTGCGCCGGCGTGATCCATTCCGACCTCCAGCGCGGGTTCATCCGCGCCGAGGTGATCGACTGGCGCGAGCTCCTCGACATCGGTTCGTGGGACAAGGCCAAGGAGCTCGGCAAGATCCGCGTCGAAGGCAAGGAGTACGAGGTGCTCGACGGCGACGTGCTCGAGATCCGCTTCAACGTCTGACGGGAGAACCGGGAACGGGATGCCCTGGCTGGTGCGTGAAGGCGACGTGCTCGCGACGGCCGAGGTCGCGGCGACGCGGCGTGCGCGGCGGCGCGGTCTTCTCGGCCGACACGACTTCGAAGGCGCGCTCGTCCTCCGCCCGTGTCGCCACGTGCACACGCTGTTCATGCGCTTCCAGATCGACGTCGCGTTCTGTGACGCCGGCGGCGTGGTCCTGCGCACCACGTGCCTGCGCCCGTGGCGCATCTCACCGCTCGTCCCGAACGCCGCGTTCGCGGTCGAGGCCCAATCCGGCGCATTCGAGCGCTGGGGCCTCAAGACCGGCGACACGGTGGAAGTGAAGGAGTGACCGACCGGCCGGTGGGGTCGCTCGTCCTCGTCGGTACGCCCATCGGCAACCTCGGCGATCTCTCGCCCCGCGCGGTCGAGGAGCTCCGGACGGCGGATGTCATCGCCGCCGAGGACACGCGCCGCACCCGCGCCCTTCTGACCCACGCCGGGATCCCGGCCGGTCGGCGCCTCCGCGCGGTGCACGCCCGCAACGAAGCCGCCGCCGCCGACCGCATCGTCGGCGAGATCCGCGACGGCAACCGGGTCGCGGTCGTCACCGACGCCGGCATGCCCGGGATCTCGGATCCCGGCGCGCAGCTCGTCCGGGCATGTCTCGACGCCGAGCTCCCGGTCGAGGCGGTCCCGGGCCCGAGCGCGGCGCTCACGGCGGTGGTGCTGTCCGGGCTGCCGAGCGATCGGTTCGTGTTCGAGGGCTTTCTCCCGCGGAAGGGCCGCGCCCGCTCCGAGCGGATCGCTTCCCTCGCCGACGAGCCCCGCACCACCGTGCTGTTCGAGGCGCCCGGGCGGGTGCGGGGAACGTTGGCGGACCTGGCCGCCGCCTGCGGGCCGCACCGTCCCGTCGCGGTGGCGCGGGAGCTGACGAAGGTCTTCGAGGACGTGTGGCGGGGGACGCTCGGCGAGGCCGCACGACGTGCCGAGCGCACGGACCCGAGGGGCGAGCACGTCGTCGTCGTGGGGCCGGCCCCGGAGCCTGCGCCGGCCGGTGACGCCGAGATCGAGGCGGCGGTCCGGGCCGCGCTGGCCGACGGCCGCTCGGCGCGCGATGCCGCGTCCGACGTCGCGAACGCCCTGGGCGTCCCGAGGCGGCGCGCCTACGACGCTGCTACGCGCCTGAAGCCTCCTCGGCGGCGAGACGGCTGACGCACTCGCCACACACGAGCTTGCTCGAGAACTCGTTCAAGCTCGCCGTCCCGCCGCAGAACACGCAGCGGTCCTCGACCTTCGTCAGGAGGATCGCGTCCGAGTCGACCGCGATCTCGATCAGGTCGCCGGGTCTGATGCCGAAGTGACGGCGGACCTCGGCCGGAAGGACGACACGACCGAGCTGGTCGACCTTCCGCGCAACGCCAGTTCGTCGAGGCATTGATCCCTATTCCGACGGGGGGTATCGGAGCCGTCGGTATCGTAGGCCCGATGCCGCGCCCCTTCTACGTGACGACTCCTATCTATTACCCGAACGACGTGCCGCACATCGGTCACGCCTACACCACGGTCGCGGGCGACGTGCTCACTCGCTGGCGGAGACTCTGGGACGACGATGTCGTCTTTCTGACGGGCGTCGACGAGCACGGCTTGAACATCGTGCGGGCCGCGGAAGCGCAGGGTCTTCCCCCGCAGGAGTTCGTCGATCAGACCAGCCCGACGTTCCGTGAGGCTTGGAAGGTCCTCGACATCGCCAACGACGACTTCATCCGAACGACGGAGCCTCGGCACTACAAGGCCGTGCAGGAGTTCCTCCAAGCCGTCTACGACAACGGCGCCATCGAGCTCGGGCTGTACGAAGGTCTCTACTGCTACCGCTGCGAGCTCTATTACACGGAGGACGAGCTCATCGACGGCAAATGCCCGATCCACGGGATTCCCGTCGAGCGCGTCAGCGAGGAGAACTACTTCTTCAAGCTCTCCGACTTCGAGGATCGGCTGATCGCGCACTACGCCGAGCATCCGGAGGCCGTCCAGCCCGAGATCCGCCTCAACGAGACCCTCGGGCTGATCCGCCAGGGCCTGCGCGACTTCTCGATGAGCAGGACGTCGATCTCGTGGGGCATCCCGCTGCCGTGGGACCCGAAGCACGTCGCCTACGTCTGGTTCGACGCCTTGTTCAACTACTGCACCGCGATCGGCTACGGCGAGGACCGCGCCCGCTTCGATCGCTACTGGCCGGCCGACTACCACCTCATCGGCAAGGACATCCTGCGCCAACACGCCGTCTACTGGCCGGCGATGCTGATGGCAGCCGGTGAAGCGCCGCCCAAGTGCGTGTTCGCGCACGGCTGGCTCCTGGTCGGGGGCGAGAAGATGAGCAAGAGCAAGCTCAACCAGATCGCGCCGGCCGACCTCGTCGCGGAGTTCGGCGTCGACGGGTTCCGGTACCACTTCCTCGTCGACCAGAAGTTCGGGCCCGACGGCGACTTCAGCTACGAGGCGATGCTCGCCAGATACAACAGCGATCTCGCCAACAACTTCGGCAACCTCGCCAACCGGGTGCTCAACATGGCCGTCAACTACGTGGGTGGTGTGGTGCCGGACGCGCGCGCCGACGGCCCGCTCGTCGATGCAGCCGCGGCCGCGTTCGAGCGGTTGGAGACGAGCATGGGGAAGCTCGACTTCTCCTGGGGCTTCGGCGGCGTCTGGGAGCTCATCCGGGCGGCCAACTCCTACATCGAGGAGCGCCAACCGTGGGCGCTCAACAAGGCGGGCGACGCGACCGCGACGGCAGAGGTCCTCGGCGACTGCCTGGAGGCGTTGCGCATCGTGGCGCTCCTGGCGTCGCCGCTGATCCCGAACGCGGCCGCCGAGCTCTGGCGGCGTCTCGGGCTGTCGGGTCGCCCCGAGGACGCGCGCCTTCCGGACGCCGCCGGTTGGGGAGGACTCCCGGCCGGATCGCGCCTCGAGAAGGGCGCTCCGCTCTTCCCCCGCCTCGAGCCCGCGTGACGTGGGTTGACTCGCACTGTCATCTGCAGTCGCTGAGCGATCCCGACGCGGCGATCGAACGGGCGCGGGAAGCGGGTGTCACCGCGATGGTGTGTGTCGGCACCGACCTCGAGACCTCTCGGCAGGCGATCGAGCTCGCCGGTCGCCATCCCGATGTCCACGCCACGGTGGGGCTGCACCCGCACGACGCCTCGAAGCTGGGCGTCGAATGGAAGCAGATCGAGGCGCTGGCCGAGTCGGCGGAGGTGGTCGGCGTGGGGGAGACCGGCCTCGACTTCCACTACCTGCACAGTCCCGCCGACGAGCAGGAGACGGCGTTCCGCGCCCAGATCCGCCTGGCGAAGCGTCTCGACCGCGCGCTCGTCGTGCACTCCCGCGATGCGTGGCCCGACACGTTCCGCGTCCTCGCCGACGAGGGCCCGCCGCCCCGAACCGTGCTGCACTGCTTCACCGGCGGCCCCGGTGAGGCGCGCCGCGCGCTCGACCTGGGCGCGCTCCTTTCTTACAGCGGCATCGTGACCTTCCCGGGCGCCGATGACGTGCGCGCCGCGGCCGGGATCACGCCGCTCGACAAGCTGCTCGTCGAGACCGATGCCCCGTACCTCGCTCCGGTCCCTCGCCGCGGCCGCGAGAACGAACCCGCCCTCGTCGCCCTGGTCGGCGCGGCCGTCGCCACCGCCGCCGGGCAGGCGGAGGACGAGATCGCCGAGCGCACCGCCGCCAACGCCGCCGCAACGTTCTCGAGTTCGGGCGAATGGCTCTCCTGACGCCGGCAAGCGTGCGGGCGTTGCTGGCGGAGCACGGGCTCCGACCCTCGCGCCGGCGCGGGCAGCACTTCGTCGCCGATCCCAACACGGCTCGCCGCATCGTGCGCCTCGCCGGGGTCGACGCCGGCGACCGGGTGTTGGAGATCGGAGCCGGGCTGGGGTCCCTCACGCTCGCGTTGCGCGAGCGAGGGTGCACGGTGCTCGCGCTCGAGATCGATCAGAAGCTGGTTGCTGTTCTGGAGCGCGAGGTCGCGGACGACACGGACGTGCGCGTCGTCGCCGGCGACGCGCTCACCGTCGACTTCGACGACTTGTTGGGCGCCGGGCCATGGAGCTGCGTCTCGAACCTCCCGTACAACGTGGCGACGCCGGTTGTCATCCGGCTGCTCGAGGAGGTGCCGTCGGTGACTTCCGGGCTCGTGATGGTGCAGCGGGAGGTCGCCGAGCGCCTCGTGGCCGCGCCCGGCTCCGCCGCCTACGGCGCGCCGTCGGTGAAGGTGGCGTACTACGCCGAGGCGAGGATCGTCGGTATGGTCCCGCGCGCAGTGTTCGTCCCCGTGCCCAAGGTCGACTCGGCGCTCGTCGAGCTCGTACGCCGCGACACGCCACCGGTCGACGTGCCGTCTCCGGAGCGTCTGTTCCAACTCGTGCGGGCAGGGTTCGCGCATCGGCGCAAGATGCTGCGGCGCACGCTGCGCCCCGCGCTCGGCGAAGACACGGAGCGCGCGCTCACCGATGCGGGCATCGACCCGCGGGCGCGTGCCGAATCGCTCGGCCTCGATGAATGGGCCGCGCTGCGCGGGCCGAGGCCGCGTCGTGAGCACCGCGCACCTCGGTAGGGTGCGCGCCACCGCGTTCGCGAAGCTCACGCTGTCGCTGCGCATGCTCGGACCGCGGCGCGAGGACGGCTTCCACGAGCTCGAGGCGCTCACCGTTCCGATCGGCCAGCCCCACGACACGCTCGAGGCGGTCGCGGTGCCGGACCCGCCGGGAGTCACGTTCGAGGTGGTCGCAGGCGACCAGGGCGTGCCGACCGGCCATCAGAACCTCGCGATGCAGGCGGCTGAGAGCCTCCTCATCCGAGCCGGGCGCGCCGGGCACGGAGTGCAGCTCTCGTTGCGCAAGCGCATCCCGACCGCGCGGGCTCGGCGGCGGATCGGCCGACGCCGCCGCCGCCATGCTCGCCGTGCACCGTCTCCTCGAGGTCGACGTCTCCGAGTCCGACCTGTTCGACCTCGCCGCCGAGCTCGGCTCGGACGTGCCGTTCTTTCTCGGCGGCGGCGCGTCGTGGATGCGTGGACGCGGTGAGCAGCTCGAACCGGTGGCGCTGCGACCGGGTATCCCGATGCTGGTCGCGATGCCGCAGTTTTCGCTGGCGACGGTCGACGTCTACCGGGCGTGGGATTCGCTCGGCGAGCCGCGCTCGAGCCGTTCGGTGGCGTCACCGCCTCCCCTCGACGCCCTTCTTCCCGAGCTCGTGAACGACCTCGAGCCCGCGGCCGAGCACGTCGAGCCGCGCCTGCGACCACTGCGCGAACGAATCGAGGACTTCCTCGGCCGCGACGCCCTCATGGCCGGGAGCGGCCCCACGTACGTGGTGCTCGCCGACGGCCCGGTCGGCCTGCCCGATCGGGCGCAGGAGCTGTCGGCCGCGGTGGGGGTTCCCGTCGTCGCCGCCGCCACCGTCTCCAAGGCCGTGCGCCTCGAGCTGTAATACCGGACGCGATTCGGCCGCCCGATTGGGCGGCCGAACGAGGTACGAAAGCTCCGGGCTCAGCGAGCGCTAGCGGCCCTGCTGACGTCGCTGCCAGCGCGTCTTCTTCAGCAGCTTCTTGTGCTTCTTCTTCCGCATGCGCTTGCGGCGCTTTTTGATGAGTGAGCCCATGTCGTTCTGTGAAGCTATCGGCGTTGATCACGACCTGTCACATTGTGTGGCCCCCGAACGCGCACCCGCGGCGGTATCGTCAAAGGATCGATCGGGGGTGGTGTAACGGCAGCACGGGGTCCTTTGGAGTCCCAGGTCGAGGTTCGATGCCTCGCCCCCGAGCCCGAGGACCTCAGCCGGACGCCGCACCGCGAGCGCGGCAGGAGGTGAGCGCATGAGCCAGTACCGGCCACTGTCGGGAGTCGTCCTCGCCGCGGGCGAAGGCACCCGCATGCGCTCCGAGACCCCCAAGGTCCTCCACCCGCTCTGCGGGCGGCCGATGCTCCTGCACGTCATCGACGCCCTCGTCGCGCTCCCGCTCGAACGAATCGTCGTCGTCGTGGGGCACGGAGCCGAGCGCGTGACGAAGACGCTGCAAGAGCAGCTCGCGACGGAGCTCCCGGTCGAGTTCGTCGAGCAACGGGTCCAGCGCGGCACCGGCGACGCCGCCAGCGTCGCGCTCACCGCCGGTGTCTTCGACCTCGACGCCGAGGACGACCTGCTCGTCGTGCCCGGCGACACGCCATTGCTCCGCGCGGAGACGCTGGCGGCGCTCGCCCGCGCCCACCGCGAAGCGGGCGCCGCCGCCACCGTCCTCACCGCCATCCTCGACCCGCCCACCGGCTACGGCCGTGTCGTGCGCGAGCAGAACGGCGGCGTCGATCACATCGTCGAGCACGCCGACGCGACGCCCGAGGAGCTCGAGATCAACGAGATCAACACGTCGATCTACTGCTTCCGGCGGGGACTGCTGGCGCCCGCGCTCCGGCGCCTGAGCCCCGAGAACGCGCAAGGCGAGTACTACCTGACCGACGCAGTGAGCGTCCTGAAGGAGACCGGGCACACCGTCATCGGAGTCGTCGCCGAAGATCCCTACGAGACCGCGGGCGTGAACGACCGCGCCCAACTCGCCGAGGTCGAGGCGGCGCTGCGCCGGCGCATCAACCGGCGCTGGATGCGCGACGGCGTCTCGATGACCGACCCCGACCGGACCTACGTCGACGCCACCGTCGAGCTCGAGCCCGACGTCCATCTGCTCCCGGGAACCATGCTGCAAGGCCGCACGGTGATCGGTGCCCGGTCGGTCATCGGCCCCGACGCCCAGCTCACCGACACGATCGTCGGCGAAGGCGCAGTCGTGCGCCAGACCGTCGCCCACGAGGTGGAGATCGGCGACGACGCCACCGTGGGGCCGTTCGTGCTCCTCCGGCCCGGGACGCGCCTCGCCGCGCGGGCCCACGTCGGGACGTTCGTCGAGATCAAGAACTCCGACATCGGCGAGGGTGCCAAGGTGCCGCACCTGGCGTACATCGGCGACGCCGAGATCGGCGACGGCGCCAACATCGGCGCCGGGACGATCACCGCCAACTACGACGGGCGGGAGAAGCACCGCACGAAGGTCGGGAAGGGCGCCCGTATCTCGTCGAACACGGTCCTGGTCGCGCCGGTCGAGGTGGGCGACGAGGCGTACACCGGCGCCGGCGCCGTGGTGAACCGCGACGTGCCTGCGCGCGCGATGGCGAAGGGCGTGCCGGCGGAAATCGACGAAGGCTGGCTCGATCGGCGCGAAGCTGAGAAGGACTAACCGGGGCGACGGGGGAGCATGGGCGCGATGGAGCTGGTGACGAAGAAGAACCTCATGCTCTTCGCCGGGCGGGGCAACGAGCAGCTCAGCAAGGAGATCGCCGAGCACCTCGGCGTCCCGCTGGGCGAGATCGTGTTGTCGACGTTCGCGAACGGAGAGCTCTATTGCCGCTTCGGCGAGAGCATCCGGGGCGCCGACGTCTTCATCATCCAGAGCCACTGCGAGCCGATCAACGAGCGGATCATGGAGCAGCTGCTCATGCTCGACGCCGCCAAGCGGGCGTCGGCCAAGCGCATCACCGCGGTGTGCCCGTTCTACGGCTACGCCCGCCAGGACCGGAAGGCCGAAGGTCGCGAGCCGATCAGCGCCCGGCTGCTCGCCGACTGCATCACCGTCGCCGGCGCCGACCGCGTCGTGACGGTCGACCTGCACACCGGTCAGGCCCAGGGCTTCTTCGACTTTCCTGTGGACCACCTCACTGCGGTGCCGCGACTCGCCGAGCACCTCGCCGAGCGGCTCACCGGCCCCGTCACCGTGGTCACGCCCGACGCCGGCGGGCGGCAAGCTCATGGCCCGGTTCGCCAGCTACCTCCGGGACCACGACATCGACCCGGAGATGGCCTACATCGACAAGCGCCGCCCCAAGGGCACGCACAACGTCGCCCGCGCCCAGGAGGTCGTCGGGCTCGTCAAGGACCGCACCTGCGTGCTCGTCGACGACATGATCGACACGGCCGGCACGATCACGAGCGCGGCCGAGCTGCTGACCGCCCGCGGGGCGACGGACGTCTACGTCGCCTCCAGCCACGGCGTGCTGTCGGGCCCGGCCGTCGAGCGTCTCGCCAACGCCCCGATCCGCGAGGTCGTGCTCACGAACACGCTGCCGATCCCCGGCGAGAAGCAGTTCGACAACCTCACGGTGCTCTCGATCGCCCCGATCGTCGCCAAAGCACTCGACGCCGTCTTCGCGGACACCTCGGTCAGCAACATCTTCCGCGGCGACAACGTCTGACGCGCCGGCCGGCGGCGACCATCTGAGGCTTCGGGCATGCAGATCACGCTGCTGGGCACAGGGAGCCCGATCCCGGATCCGCGCCGGGCGGGACCGGCGACGCTCGTCGGCGCCGGAGGGACGGCGCTCCTCGTGGACTGCGGCCGTGGCGTGCTCATGCGGCTCGCCGGTGCGGGGATGCTGCCGCCGATGTTGGGCGCGGTGCTCGTCACGCATCTCCACAGCGACCATCTCACCGACCTGAACGACGTCATCACGACGCACTGGGTCATGAACGCCGAGCCGGTCACGCTTTCGGTCTTCGGTCCACCCGGGATGCGAGAGGTCGTCGACGCCACGCTCGGGGCGCTGGCGCCCGACATCCGTTACCGGCTTGCGCACCACGCGGACTTGACCGAGCCCCCGCGTGTGGAGGTCACCGAGGTGACGCCGGGTGACTCCTTCGACGTGGGTGCAGTGGCAGTGCGCGTCGCCGCTACCGACCACCGGCCCGTGGAACCGTCTGTCGCGTACAGGCTCGAGAGCGACGGACGTTCAGTCGTCCTCGGTGGTGACGGCGTCCCCTGCGCCGGGCTCGACGAGCTGTGCAAGGGCGCCGACGCGTACGTGCAGACCGTGATCCGCGAGGACCTCGTACGACAAGTGCCGAACACCCGCTTCCAGGACATCGTCGACTACCACTCCACCGTCGAGGACGCGGCCCGCACCGCCGCGCGCGCTGGTGTGCGCACGCTCGTGCTGACGCACTACGTCCCGCCGATAGCGGCCGACAGGTCGGAAGAGTGGCGCGCGCTCGCCGCGCAGCACTTCGCAGGCGAAATCGTGGTCGGCGACGACCTCACGACCATCGAGCTGTGAGGGCTGCTCAGGCTGCTCGAGCCGCGTCGACGGTCGGGAGCAGCGTCAGCCGAGGTCGATGGTCATGCACGCGCTGTGGGGATTGACCGTGTACACGCCGAACGGCGGACACGGTTCGAAGCCGACCTTCGTGTACAGCGCGCGGGCCGGTGCGAAGGCATCCATGGTCCCGGTCTCGAGACTCACCCGCCGGTAGTTCCGGTAGGTCGCCACCGCCAGAAGGTGATCGACCATTGCCCGTCCGACTCCGTACCCACGGGCGACCTCGGTGGTGTGCATCGACTTCAGCTCGGCGTGGCTCTCATCCAGCTGTTTGAGCGCGCCGACCCCGAGGAGCGTGCCGTCCCGGCGGGCACTAAAGAACGTGACCGAGGGATCCACGAGGTCGTCGACCTCCAAGGCGTGGACGTGGCCGGACGGGGTGACCTCGCGAGCAAACGCCAGGTGCCTGCGCAACATCGTTTGCACGTCATCCGCTCGCGGATCGTCGATGGCGATGACAAGGCCCATGCGGGCTTCCCGGTGCCGAGGGGTCCAGACCGAGGCTATGCGCAGGGACATTCAGCTATAACTGCCGACCATGACGCGGTTGGGCTCCATCGAGTCGGTCTGGCGGTACCCGGCGAAGTCGATGATGGGCGACAGCTTCGCCTCCCTGCCGGTCGACGAGCACGGCGTCCTCGGTGATCGTGGGTGGGCGGTCCGGGACGAGGTGCGCGGCGGCATACGCGGCGCGAAGAAGATCGGCGGTCTGATGCGGCTGCACGCTCGATACGTCGAGGAGCCGCGGCCGGGCGGGCCGGCGCAGCCGATCGAGATCACCGCGCCGGACGGGCAGCGGGTTCGATCGGACGACGACGACGTACACGAGCGGCTCTCGCGATTCCTCGAGCACCCGGTGACTTTGTGGTCGCTCCGCCCGAAGGAAGACCTCGACCACTATCGCCGCGGAGCGCCGGACACGGAGGACGTCGGCTCGGAGCTGCGCCGCGATCTTCGGACAGCGAGCCCGACGAGCCGCTGCCGACCTTCGAGGGGATTCCTCTCGACGTGCTCGTCGAGTACGAATCACCGCCGGGGTCGTACTTCGACGCCTTCCCGATCCACATCGTGACCGACCGCTCGCTGGAGACACTCGCCGCGCTCGCTCCGGGATCCGAGTTCGACGTGCGCCGCTTCCGCCCGAACGTCGTCGTCACCGTCGAGCAAGACGTCGAAGGCGAATTCCCCGAGCAGGACTGGATCGGGCGGAAGCTGCGCGTGGGCGATGCGGAGGTCGAGGTGACCGCGTCATGCCCACGGTGCGTCATGGTCACGCGGGATCTCGCGGAGCTCCGCGAGGACCGTCAGGTGCTGCGCACGATCGTCCGACACGCCGACCAGAATGTCGGCGTGTACGCGAACGTCGTCCGCCCCGGCACACTCCAGATGGGAGCTGCGATCACGCTCTCTTGAGCAGGCTCGTCTCGATGCCGGCGGAAGAATTCGATCGACGAAAAGGAGTCGGAGTGCTGGAGCGAAGCGAGTATCCGCCCGGGGTCCCGTGCTGGATCGACACCGCGCAACCGGATCCCGAGGCCGCGACCAGGTTCTACGGCGGGCTGTTGGGGTGGGAGTTCGAGGACCAGATGCCCTCGGACGCGCCCGGCAACTACTTCATGGCTCGGCTCCACGGCCGCGACGTCGCCGCCGTCAGTTCCCAGCCGGACGGAGCGCCGCCGACACCCGTGTGGAGCACCTACATCGCGGTCGACAGCGCGAGACGCCGCCGCCGCGAAGATCACGAACGCCGGCGGGAGCACGCTGGCGGAGCCCTTCGACATCTTCGAAGCCGGGCGCATGGGGATCTTCTCGGACCCGTCGGGCGCGGTCTTCTCCGTCTGGCAGGCGAAGCAGCACATCGGCGCGCAGCTCGTCAACGAAGCGGGGACCTGGAACTTCAGCGACCTGAACACCCGCGACGTCGAAGGTGCCAAGGCGTTCTATGGCACGGTGTTCGGGTGGGTCGCGGGGGCGTTGGAAGGGGGCGGGACGGAGTTCACGTTCCTCCGCCTCCCGGGCTACGGAGACTTTCTCGAGAGATCGGTGCAGCCCGGCCTGCGCGCCGGTCAAGAGGAAGCCGGCGCGCCGCCCGAGTTCGCGGACGTCGTCGCAGGACTGGTGCCCATGACGAGTGACAGATTCCCGGACGACGTTCCCCCGCACTGGAGCGTCACCTTCGCCGTCGACGACGCGGACGCGACCGCGGCGCGGGCCGAGGAGCTCGGGGGCACGCTGGTGGTCCCGCCGATGGACGCCGGGCCCACCCGCATCGCCGTCGTGCGGGACCCGCAGGGCGCCGTCTTCACCGCCAGCCGGTTCTACCCTGAGCGGCTATGACCCTCGTCGACCTCGAACCGGCGGCGCGACGGCTGGCCGATCTCGTCGCGGGCGTTCCCGACGATCTGCTCGACGCCCCGACGCCGTGCCCTGCGTACACGGTCGGCGACCTGCTCGATCACGTCGGCGGGGCGTCGCTCGCGTTCACCGGTGCCGCGGTCAAGGACACCGGCGATGTCACTTCGCAAGGGCCCTCGGGCGACGCGTCCCGGCTCAGCGACGACTGGCGAACCCATATCCCGCGCGACCTGGTGGCCTTGGCGGCCGCGTGGCGCGATCCGGACGCATGGACCGGGATGACGAAGGCCGGTGGCGTCGAGCTCCCGGGCGAGGTCGCCGGGCTCGTCGCGCTGGACGAGCTCGTGGTCCACGGCTGGGACATCGCCCGCGCCACGGGACAGGCGTACGACGTTGACACGGCCTCGCTCGAGGCCGTGCAGGCGTTCGTGTCGCAGTTCTCCGAGCCAGGGCAGGAGGAGATGCGCGCAGGGCTGTTCGGGCCGGTGGTCGAGGTGCCGGAGGACGCGCCGCTGCTCGATCGCGTCATCGGGCTCACCGGCCGTGACCCGGCCTGGTCACCGCGCTGACCGGCGGGCACCGGCGCGATCGCCGTCACCTACGAGCGCACCGGGAAACCGGATTACGGGTCGTTCGCCCTCGACGAGTAGCGAAGCACCTATCCGACTTGGCTCCGGGGTCGGCCACGGCGCACAATGGAAGGTCCCCGGACGCCGAAGAGGCTCGATCCCATGGCCGACAACGCCGACAACACGCTGACCGCCGAGCCTCGCTCGATCGTCGGGAGCCGCCCGGCGGGACGGCTCCGCCGTGAGGGCAAGGTTCCCGCGGTCATGTACGGCCTCGAGACCGACACCACCAACCTCACCGTGCCCGGCCGTGAGCTCACCCACATCCTGGCCGGCGAGTCCGGCGCCAACACGCTGATCACTCTCAAGGTGGACGGCGAGGAGCACCTGGCGCTCGCCCGGCAGATCCAGCGGCACCCGACCCGGGGCGACGTGCTGCACGTCGATTTCATCCGGGTGCGCCGCGACGTCGCCGTCGCCGCCGAAGTCCCGGTCCACCTCGTCGGCGAGCCCGAAGGCGTGCGCGACGGCGGCGTGCTCGAGCAGCTCGTGTTCACGCTCAGCATCGAGGCCAAGCCCGAAGACATCCCGCCCGGTGTCGAGGCGGACGTGTCCGCGATGAACATCGGCGACCAGCTCCGCATCGCCGACCTGCCACTGCCGGCGGGCGTTTCCGTGCAGCAGGAGGCGGACGAGCTGGTCGTGCAGGTCGTGATGCCGCGCGTCGTCGAGGAGCCCGAGCCGGAGGAAGGCGAGGAGGGCGAGGAGGTCGAGGGCGAAGCGCCGGAGGGCGAAGAAGGCGAGGGCGCACCCGCTGCCGAGGGCGGCGAGGGCGGCGAGGCCTCTTCCTCCGACGAGTCCTCCGAGAGCTGAGCCCCGTGCGGCTGCGGCCGCGCCGGGGCACGCCGGCCGACCTGCTGGTCGTCGGGCTCGGGAATCCGGGCGACGAGTACCGAGGATCGCGTCACAACCTCGGGGCCGAGGTCGTCGAGCTGCTCGCGACGCGCCACGGCGGACGTCTGCGGAAGCGCAAGGAGCGCGCGCTCGTCGACGAGGTCACGATCGACGGGCGCCGCGTGGCGCTGGCGATCCCACTCACCTACGTCAACGACTCGGGGAACGCCGTCGGCGCGCTCGTCCGCCGGTTCGGCGTGGATCCCGAGCAGCTCGTCGTCGTCCACGACGAGCTCGACCTTCCGGTCGCCGAGCTGAAGGTGAAGTCGGGTGGCGGCCTCGCCGGTCACAACGGCCTCCGGTCCATCGTCGAACACCTCCACACCCAGGACTTCCAGCGGGTGCGCATCGGCGTCGGCAAGCCGACGTCGAAGGAACGCGGCGCCGACCACGTGCTGAACCGGTTCGGCAAGCGCGAACGGGCCGAAGTCGACGTGACCGTGGAGCAGGCAGCCGACGCCGTCGAGACGATCGTCCGCGACGGCGTCGACGCGGCCATGAACCGCTTCAACTGAGCCGCCGTGCCGACGGAGCGCATGCCGAGGAGGAGCCTCGCGTTCCTTGCCGTCGGCGCGGTGGCCGTTCGCCTCGTCTACCTGGTCGCGTTCGCCCGCGACTATACGCCGCGCAGCGACGCGAACCACTACCAGGCGATCGCGTCCGGCGTTTGCGAACGGCGACGGCATCGCGGCACCGTTCCCGTTCACGTACCTGCACCCGACGGCGTTCCGTCCGCCGCTGTACCCGGCCCTGCTCGGCGCCGTCTACTGGGTCACCGGCGTGCACGTCGGGGTCGGGCAGCTCCTCAACGTCGCGCTCGGCGCGACGGTCGTCGTGCTGGCGGCGATGCTCGGCGCCCAGATCGCCGGGTACCGCGGCCGGCGTGGCGGCCGGGATCGCCGTCGGGGTCTATCCGCCGATCCTCGCCAACGACGTCGTGCTCCTCAGCGAGCCCCTATCGCTCGTGCTGCTGCTGGCGATGATCCTGCTGCTCGTGCGCAATCGCCCGGCGTGGGCGGGCGTGGCGTGCGGCCTGCTCGTGCTCACGCGGCCGAGCGCGCAGCTGCTCGTGATCGTCGTTGCCGCCTGGCTCGTCTGGAGGGCCGGCTGGCGGGCGGCGGCTCGCTTCGGGGTGGTGTCGATCGCCGTGGTCGCCCCGTGGGTGGTGCGCAACTGGGTTGTCGTCGGGACGCCCATGGTCGTCACGTCCAACGGCTTCAACCTCGTCTCGGTGTACTCCGCAGAGGCGCAGGCGACCGGCGGGTTCGCGAACGCGGTCTTCGACGACCGCTTCACTCGCATCAACCACGACAACCGCAACGAAGTCGACCTCGACGACCGCCTATCGTCGAGCACGCGCTCGATGCCGTCCGGGACGACTGGACGATTCCGCCACGGGTGCTCGGTCACAACGTGACCAACTACTTCGAGTTCCGCCCGGACAAGAACGACAGCGCCGAGGAGGACGACGGCCGCAACCTCACGTTCCGGAACGTCACGCTCCCGTTCTTCTACGTGGTGACGGCGGCCGGGCTGGTCGGGCTCTGGCGGTGCGTCGACGGCGGCGAGGCGCCGAGCTGCTGCTCCTGCAGGCCGGGTACTTCACGGCGGCCAGCCTGGCGACGATCGCAGTGCCCCGCCTGCGTGTCCCCTTGGACCTCGCGGCCGCGATCGGCGCCGGGATCCTCGTCGCTCAGCTGACGGTCGGCGGGCGCGCCGAGGAAGTCGCCGCTCCCGGTCGGCGCCGCCGAGCCGGCGTCGCCACGCCGCCAAGCTGGAGCCGGCGCACGCGGATCCTCGTCGCGCTGGCGGTCGTCGTGGGCGTCGGTCGCCGCCGCGGGCGGTGTCGCGTTCGCGCGGGACCGGGTCGAGGCGAACGCCGGGACGCAGCTGGAGCAGAAGCTCGATCGCGACGGCCCGTCCGTGCAGCGCCTCGCCGCGATCGACGCCGACAGCCTCGTGGGTGGCGGCGCCCCGCCGTCGAAGGCCGACTTCAAGCAGGCGCAGGCGGTTGCGGACCGGCTCTGGCTCCTGTCGCCCCGCCTCGCCGGCGCCCTGCGCAGCGAGACCCGCGACACCGCCCGCACCCTCGACGAGGCGATCTTCGAGCTCAAGGTGCTCGACCTCGTGACGAGCGGCAACCGAGACCCGGGAACGGCGCCCGCCGCCGCGCTCGACGCGTCCCGCACCACCTACGAGACCGAGGCGCGACCCGTCAACCTCCGGCTCCCCGACTGGGACATCATCAGGACCAACCCCGCCATGCGGCGCGCGGCGCGGGATCTCGACCGGCTCGAAGAGCGGCTCGGCCGTCCGTGACGCGTAGGTGCGGGCGGTAGTCTCGATTCGAGCGCGCAACCCCCGGTCGGCATCGGTCGGGGGCTCCTTGCGCGCGCCGCGACGACCAACGCGACCCGAATGACGACGACCGAGACAGAGACCGAGACCGCCGATCTGCTGGCCGAGCTCCCGGCGCTGCTGGCCGAGGAGCCGGCCGTGCGCGCCGTGATCGACCGGGCCCCGGTGGTGGCGGTGCCGGAGCCCGCCCGGGCCCTCTATCTCGCCGCCCTCACCCGGGTCACGACCCGCCGGCCGATCCTGGTCACGGTGCCGACGGCGGCCGAGGCCGAGCGCGTCGCCCACGACCTCTCCCGGTACCTCGGGAGTGACGCGGCGGTCGAGCTGTTCCCGGCCTGGGAGACGCTCCCGTTCGAACGGGTGTCGCCGTCGCTCGACACGATGGGACGCCGCCTGCGCGTGATCTGGAAGTTGCGCGCCGGCGGCGAGCACCTCCCCGAGGTGGTCGTGGCGCCGGTGCGGGCGCTGGTGCAACGCCTCGGCCCGTACGTCGAGGACTTCGAGCCCATCCGTGTTCATCCCGGCGCGCAGCTCGATCGCGACGAGCTGGTCACGCGGCTCGTCGCGTTCGGATACCGGCGCGAGTACCAGGTCGAAGCGCGCGGCGAGGTCGCAGTGCGCGGGTCGATCGTCGACGTGTACCCGGCGACCGACGACCATCCCGTGCGCATCGACCTCTGGGGCGACGAGGTCGATCGTCTCTCGCGCTTCTCCGTCGCCGACCAGCGCTCGACCGACGAGGTCGACGAGGCGTGGGTGTTCCCGGCCCGCGAGCTCCTCCCGACCGACGAGGTGCGCGACCGCGCCGCCGGGCTCGTCGGGCGCGAGCCGTGGGGGCGGGAGCAGTGGGAGCGGCTCGCCGACGGGCAGGTGTTCGACGGCATGGAGTCGTGGCTCCCGTGGCTGTCCGACCGCGAGCACCTCCTGCCCGACCTGCTGCCCGACGACGCCCTCGTGCTGCTCGTCGAGCCCAAGCGCACGCGGGACCGCGCCCAGGAGCTCCTCGACGAGGAGGCCGCGCTCGCGTCGACCCTCTCGGCGACATGGGGCGCGACCACCGGTCGTGAGTTCCCTCGTCTGTCCCTGCCGTTCGACCGGCTGCTCGCGCACACGAAGGCGGGGGCGACCGCGCTCCTCGCCGCGCCGGAGTCGCCGGACACGCCGCTCCTCGCCGGCACCGGCTTCGACCCGATCGTCGGCGACACCGAGGGGCTGACGCGCCGGCTACGCGACCTGCGCGAGGGCGGCGGCCGGGTGGTGCTCGCCGCCGACGGGGAGGGGACGGCGGGTCGCCTCCACGACGTGCTCGCCGGCGAAGGCGTCACCACGATCCGCGGCGTGGCGCCGGGCGAGATCGGCATCGTCGTCGCGCCCCTCGAGCGCGGCGTCGTCGTGCCGGCCGCGGGCCTGGCGGTCATCGCCGAGGCCGACCTCACGGGACGGCGCCGTGTGCACCGCCGGCCGCGCGGCGCCCGGCGCGGCGCCGACTTCTACGACGCGCTCGAGCCCGGCGACTTCGTCGTGCACTACCAGCACGGCGTGGGGCGCTACAAGGAGATGACGACGCGCGCCATCGGCGGCGTCGAGCGCGACTACCTGCTGCTCGAGTACCGAGCCGGTGACAAGCTCTATGTCCCGACCGACCAGGTCGGCGCGGTGCGCCGCTACACCGGCGGCGAGACGCCCACGCTGAACCGCATGGGCGGCAGCGATTGGGAGAAGACCCGCGCCCGCGTCCGGTCGGCGGTGCGCGAGATCGCCCAGGAGCTCGTCGTCCTCTACCGGCGCCGGCTCGCTACTCCCGGTCACGCCTTCGGGCCCGACACGCCGTGGCAGCGCGAGATCGAAGAGGCCTTCCCGTACGAGGAGACGCCCGACCAGGCGCAGGCCATCGAGGACGTGAAAGCCGACATGGAACGGCCCGTCCCCATGGACCGCCTCGTGTGCGGCGACGTCGGGTACGGCAAGACCGAGGTCGCGATCCGCGCCGCGTTCAAGGCCGTGCAGGACGGCAAGCAGGTCGCGGTGCTCGTCCCGACCACGCTGCTCGCCAACCAGCACGGCCAGACGTTCCGCGAACGGTTCGCGAACTACCCGGTGCGCGTCGAGGTGCTGTCGCGGTTCCTGACCGCCAGGGAGCAGGCCGCCGTGGTCGCCGGCGTCGCCGACGGGTCGGTCGACGTCGTGATCGCGACCCACCGCCTCCTGTCGGGCGACGTGCAGTTCAAGGACCTCGGCCTGCTCGTCGTCGACGAGGAGCAGCGCTTCGGCGTGCAGCACAAGGAGCTCGTCAAGCAGCTCCGCACCAACGTGGACGTGCTCACGCTCACGGCGACGCCCATCCCGCGGACCCTCGAGATGTCGCTCACCGGGATCCGCGACCTCTCGCTCGTGAACACGCCGCCCGAGGACCGCCAGCCCATCCTCACCTATGTCGGCGAGTTCGACGACCGCGCCGCGGCCGAGGCGATCCGGCGGGAGCTGCTGCGCGAGGGCCAGGTGTTCTTCGTCCACAACCGTGTGCAGGACATCGACTTCGTCAGCGAGCAGCTGCGCGAGCTCGTCCCCGAAGCCCGCATCGGCGTGGCACACGGGCAGATGGACGAGGGCCGTCTCGAGCGGGTGGTGCTCGACTTCTGGGAACGCGAGTACGACGTGCTGGTCTGCACCACGATCGTCGAGAGCGGGCTCGACATCCCGACCGTCAACACGCTCGTCGTCGACCGCTCCGACCTGCTCGGCCTCGCGCAGCTGTACCAGCTGCGCGGGCGCATCGGCCGCCGCGGCCAGCGCGGCGTACGCGTACCTGTTCCACCCGCGCGAGCAGTCCCTGACCGAGGAGGCGTACGAGCGGCTCAAGACGATCGGCGAGTTCACCGATCTCGGCTCCGGGTTCAAGATCGCCATGCGCGACCTCGAGATCCGCGGGGCCGGCAACATGCTCGGCGCCGAGCAGTCCGGCCACATCGCCGCCGTCGGATTCGACCTCTACTGCCAGCTCGTCACCGAAGCGGTCGGGGAGCTGAAGGGCGAGACGCCGCCCGAGCCGGTCGAGGTGACGATCGACGTCCCCGTCGACGCCTACCTGCCCACCGAGTACCTGTCGCGAGACGACGTGCGCATGGAGGCGTACCGGCGCCTGGCCGCGGTCACGAGCCCGGCCGACGTCGACGACATCCGGGACGAGTGGCAGGACCGGTACGGGCCGCCCACGGGCCCGGCGGCAGCCCTCCTCGACGTGGCGCGCCTGCGCGCCGAGTGCGTGCGCACGGGTTTGCGGAGCCTGTCGGTCCAGCGCGGCGTGGCGCGCATCACCGGCCTCGAGCTGCGGGAGTCGGAGAAGATCCGGCTGCGCCGCCTCGTGCCCGGCGCGGTCGCCAAGGCCGACGGTGAGGTCGCGATTCCCGTCTCGGGATCGGGAGCCGAGCTGTGCGCCAGGCTCGTCGACCTGCTCGCGGAGCTGGTTCCCGCCGACGAAGCCGCGCCACTAGCATCCGCCGCGCCGTGAGAACACTCGTCCGCGCAGCACGTTCGCGCTCGTTGGCGTCGTCGCCGTGGCTGCCCTCGCCGGCTGCTCGGCCGTGCGCCCGGCGGCATTGACCGTGAACGGGACCGAGCTCTCGCGCGTCCTCGGTCGACGACGAGCTGTCGGCCATCGCCGACAACCCGGGCTGAAGAAGGAGATCAGCTCGAGCGACGGCACCATCAAGTCGAGCGGCAGCACGATCTGGCTCACGCAGATCGCCCGAGCAACCGGTCATCGACCGTGCAGATACGGCGGCGCAACGTCACGAGTGACGGCGGCTGACCGGCGAGCCGGACAGCGCGCAGTGCCGCAGAACTTCTTCGGTCGCGCAGGTGTTCGCCGAGTTCCCGAAGTGGTTCCGCAACCAGCGCCACGCCCGGTACGCCCGCCAGGAGGCGCTGCTCCCGCGAAGATCGGCACGGCCGCGACGAGCGACACCGATCTCCGCGCCGCGTACGACACTGGCGATCGCGTCAGCTCCGACAGGAATGCCCGTCGGGTCGGTTCGTGTCGCACATCCTCGTGCCGAGCCAGGAGCTGGCGGCCGGGCACTCGCCGCGCAGGTCCGAGCCGGGACGAGCTTCGAGCAGCTCGCCAGCCAGCAATCGACCGATCGGAACTCGGCCATCGACGGCGGCGAGCTCGGCTGCATCGACGGGCAGCAGCTCGCCCCGCAGTTCCAGCAGGCCGCGGCCTCGCTCCCGCTGAACCAGGTGTCGGCGCCGGTCCAGACCCAGTTCGGCTGGCACGTCATCCTCGTGCGCGACACCATCCCGTTCGAGCTGCTGGAGGGCCACGCTCCGCCAGCGACTCGAGCAGAGTCACCGAAGCGCAGCGCCAGCTCGATGCGTTGGTCGCCCACGCCGACGTGGAGGTCGATCCGCGGTACGGACGCTGGGTCGTGCGCGGCGGTCGCGGGACCGTCGCAGCCGCCGCGGGGCGCGCCCCGAACAGCCGACGGCGACGACGACCACGACTCCGGAGCCGGTGCCGTAGCCGTGGGCGGCCGCATCGTGGTCGTCGGCCTCGGGCCGGCGGGCGCCGACCACGTACTCCCCGCCGCCCGCCGTGCACTCGAGCAGATCCCGAACCGGTTCGTCCGCACGTCCCGGCATCCCGCCGTCGGCGACCTGGCCGCCGCCGGTCTCGAGCTCCGCACGTTCGACGACGACTACGACGCCGCCGACGACCTCGACGACGTCTACGACCGCATCGCCGCCGTGCTCCTCGACGTCGCCGCCACCGCCGGCGAGGTGGCGTACGCCGTGCCCGGCAACCCGGCCGTCGCCGAGCGCAGCGTCGAGCTCCTGCGCGAGGCCGCCGCCGGCGGCGAGATCGTGCTCGAGATCGTGCCCGGCCTCTCGTTCGCCGAGCTGGCGTGGGCCCGCCTCGGTGTCGACCCGATGGCCGGCGCCCATCTCGCCGATGCCCGTCACCTCACGGCCGAAGACGCGGTCGTCGGGCGGGCCGGTCCTGATCGCGCAGTGCGACACGCGCCTGCTGCTCTCGGACGTGAAGCTCGTGCTTCTCGAGGTCCTTCCCGCCGACGCGCCGGTGACGGTGCTGCAGCATCTCGGGCTCGACGACGAGGAGGTGCGGACGGTCGCGCTCGCCGACCTCGACCGCGACGTCGAACCCGACCACCTCACCGCGCTGCTCGTCGACAGCGGGGTGAGCGCGGCCGCCCGCGAGCTCGCCCGGCTGCTCGGACTGGCCGAGCGCCTGCGCCGGCCCGGGGGATGTCCCTGGGACGCCGACCAGACGCACCACTCGCTCACGCGCTACCTGCTCGAGGAGGCCTACGAGGTCGTGGAGGCGGTCGAGGCGTTGCCGCCCGACGCGCCCGCCGGCGACGTCCCCGCCGGCGCGTACCGCGCCCTCGAGGACGAGCTCGGCGATCTCCTGTACCAGGTGATCTTCCACGCCGTGCTCGCCGAGGAAGCGGGCGCGTTCGACATGGCCGGTGTCGCCCGCGGCATCCACGACAAGCTCGTCCGCCGCCACCCGCACGTGTTCGGCGACACCGATGCGGAGACCACGTCGGATGTCATGCGGAACTGGGAGCAGATCAAGAAGGACGAGAAGGGCGCGACGTCGATCGTCGCCGGCATCACGCCGGGGCTGCCGTCGCTGCTGTACGCGCACAAGCTGATGCGCAAGGCGGCGTCGGTCGGGCTCGATCCCGGCGGACGGGACGACGCGCTCCGGCGGCTGGAAGCCGCCCTCGCCGAGCTCCGCACGAACGACGGCCGGGACCTCGAGACCCAGCTCGGCGACCTGCTGGCGGCCGCGATCGTGCTCGCCCGTTCGGGCGGCGTCGACGCCGAGTCGGCGTTGCGGGGCTGGGCGCTACGGTTTCGTCGTCGATTCGAGGCGATGGAGCGTCTGGCCGAGGCGAGGCAGCTCGAGCTGCCGGCGCTCACGCCCCAGGCAGTGGCGGCGCTCTGGATCGAGTCGGGGGGAGAGCCATGAGCCGCGCGTCGCGCTACACGATCCAAGGTCACGAGGTCACGATCCCGGTCGAGGTGCGGGACGCGAGCGCGCACATGGCGTCGTTCCTGGTGCCGGCGGCCGCGGCGCAGGACCTCATCGGGTATTCGGGCCTCGAGGTCGCCGAGCCGCTCCCGGGCCGGGCGGTGTGCTCGCTCGCGTTCATGCGCTACCTCGACAGCGACCTCGGCCCGTACCACGAGTTCGCGGTGGCGTTCCTCGTTCGTCACAAGGGGATGGAGCCGGCGTCGGCGGTCACGAAGACCGCCGAGGTCGCCCGCGGCTTCCTCGGCGCGTTCATCCACCAGTTGCCCGTGAACCAGGAGTTCACGCTCGAAGCGGGCCGCGGCATCTGGGGCTTCCCGAAGTTCCTCGCCGACATCGACCTCGACCTCGCCGGGCCCATCGCCCGCTGCGAGCTGCGTCACGACGGAGAGTTCGTGCTCTCGCTGGCGATCCGTCCCGGGTTCGGCATTCCGGCGCGCGGTTCGAGCGTCGATGCGTACTCGCATGCCGACGGCATGCTGCGCCGCACCGCGTGGTCGATGGAGCCGACCGGCATGCGGGGCCGGCCGACCGGCGCGTTGTTGTCGCTCGGCGACCACCCGATCGCCAAGGAGCTGCGCAGTCTCGGCCTGCCCGGGCGCGCCGTCTTCAGCAGCACGATCGATCACGTGCGCATGCAGTTCCAGGCCCCGGACGAGCTGTGATGCCGTCGTCGCCGGCGGTCGCGCTGGTCACGGGCGCGGGCAGCGGGATGGGCCAGCTGGCGGCGCGCCGTCTGGCCGCGGCCGGCTCGTCGGTTGCCGCCGTCGACGTCGACGACGACGGCCTCGCCGCCACCGTCGGACGGGCACCGACCATGCAATCGTGGACGTGCGACGTCTCCGACGCCGACGCGGTCGAGCGGGTCGTGAAAGACGTCGAGTCGGCGCTGGGCCCGATCGACCGGCTCGTGCACGCGGCCGGCATCTGCCTTCCGGCGCTGCTCGCCGAGCAGCCGGTCGACGAGATCGACCGCACGATCGCCGTCAACTTTCTCGGCACGGCCCACATGGTGAAGGCGGTGCTGCCCGGGATGCTCGATCGGCGCCGGGGCGACGTCGTCGCGTTCGCGTCGCTCGCGGGGTGGCTGCCCAGCCCGCACCTCGGCGCGTACTCGGCGTCGAAGCATGCCGTCGTGGCGTTCATGGAGGTGCTCGCGTACGAGAACCGGGGGAGCGGTGTGCGGTTCGCCTGCGTGTGCCCGCCCGTCGTCGACACGCCCATGGTCGCCGGCATCCGGGCGCGCGACACCGCCGCCCTCGGCGGTCAGCGCGGCATCGATCCTTCGGTCGTGGTCGACGCGATCGAGACGTTCGCTCGAAGCGGGCGAGTTGTTCGTCCTGCCCGGCAAGGGCACGAAGTCCGTGTGGCGGGCGCGCCGCTTCGCGCCCCGCCTCATCTGGCGGCAGGTCGAGCGCGCGACCAGTCGTGGCGCGTGAGCTCGTAGATCACCTCGTCGACCCGTCCGCCTTCGGGCCGGGCCTGATGTGATGACGCCACGCCGTCGGACCGCATGCCGAGCTTCGTCATCAACCGGATCGACGCCTCGTGCCGGCTGTCGCGACCGGGCGACCACCTTCGACAGCTCGAGATCGACGAAGGCGTGCTCGACCGCCGCACTCGATGCTTCGAGGGCGATTCCCTTCTCCAGTACGCCGGCGCGACGAGGCACGACAGCTCGGCGGCGTCGTCTTCGCTGTTGATGCCGAGGAACACCGATCCCACGATGACGCTGTCGAGGGTGATGACCCACGGCCGTTCGACGGACCAGTCGGCGGCGACGTTGTGGGCCACGAACTCCTCCGGCCCCGGATGCGTCGGGCTCAGGTACCGGCGGTAGTCCTCGTCATCGGCGTAGCGAGCGATCGCCTCGGCGTCGTCGGCTCGGAACGGCCGCAGGACCAACCGCTCGGTGCGCAGGCGTGTGGGCTCGGAGCCGGGCATGGTGTAGTTCTACCCGAAAACGGACATTGTCCACGCCTGAGACCGGGCTCGCTAGATCCCTTCGGCTCGGTTCCGGGCCTCGTCGGCGGCTCGACGCTCCGATCGCTTCTGCCGCTTGGCCGCCCGCTTCTCCTGCAGCGTCTTGCCCTTCTTCTTGTCCTTCGAGAAATGTGGCGACTTGTCGGCCATTCGTCCTCCCCGCAGCCCGGGATCTGCAGCTCCAGTGTCGCCAATTCGGCCCCGGCCGTCCATTACCTCGCGAACGCGAGCTGAACAGCAGCACCACGGCGACGGCCGTGATGGAGAGCAGGTGATCGCGCAGGATGGATCGAGCCAGGTGGCTCTGCGCGGCGATCGTGTCCGAGCGCGTCCCGAGGCGCACTGCGGCCGGGACCGTATGCACGGCCGCCAGCGAGATCGCGGCGGCGGTCAACACGAGCGACACGACTGCCGCCCCGCGCGGGGCGTCGCCCTGAACGAGCTGCACGATGATCGCGACGATCGTCCCCACCATCACCGCCGCGATGAACCGGTTCATCGGTCGCGCCGCGGTTGTCACACGCCGGTAGTAGCCCGCCGTCGATGACAGCACGTCCTCCGGCAGGTCCCGGTCACGGTGCCGGAGCGCCTGCACGTCGAACATCAAGTCGAACCACAGCACCGCGAGCAGGAACCCCGCGCCCGCGGTCACGAACGCGGTCATATGACTCCGTGACGGACCAGGGCGGCCGTCACCTCATCGCCCACGCGGCGTGGCACGGAGATCTCCCAGCTGCGCTCGAGCCGGTCGCGCGCGAGTTGGTACGCGGCAACGGCTTCGTGGACCGTCGCCGGAGGCGAGGTGACGCCGAGCGGACCGAGCAGATGCCGATGCATCTTGCGGAGTTCCTCCGCGACGAGCGCCGATCTTCCCGGCGAGGACCTTGCCGCCGAGCCAGAGGGTCCAATCCCAGAAATGGGCGTCGATGGCGGCAAGGTTCGATCGCGTGGGCTCCCACGGCGGCTCGAGCGCACGCTGCTCGTCGCCGGGAAAGAGATCGACCTTGATCGCACCGTGGAGCATCAACATGTACGTGGCGCGCTCGGTGAGCCGATCCCACTGCGCCGCCAGCGGCTCGAGTGGCGCGACGATCGCCGGAAGTTCACGCGCGAGCTCCGCCGAATTGCTCGTGTGGATGAGAAAGTCCCAGTCCGAGAGCGCCGTCGCTTCGCCACGCGCTCGGGACCCGACCAGTTCGACGCGCGAGACGTCGGGGTGTGAGGCGAGGACGGTGGTTACGCGAGCAGGGACGTCCACGGCGGACGCCGATCAGGATCCGAGCGTCACCGGGAGTGACTCGAGCCCGCGCAGCACGACGCGGCCGTTCCGCTCGGGCTTGCCCGCCAGCTCGAGATCGGGGAACCGGCGCACGAGCGTGCCGATCGCCACCTGGGCCTCGGTCCGGGCCAGCGAAGAGCCCAGGCAGTGGTGGATCCCGTTGCCGAACGACATGTGCTGGCCGGCATCCGGTCGGGTGATGTCGAGCTCGTCGGCCGTCGGCCCCCACCGGGCTTCGTCGTGGTTGGCGGAGCCGAGGCACGTGAGGGTGAAGGTGCCGGCGGGAATGGTCGTTCCGGCGACGTCGAGGTCGGCGGTCGTGATGCGCCGGGAGAACTGCACCGGGCTGTCGTAGCGAAGCAGCTCCTCGACCGCGCCTCCGTCGAGCTCGGGATCGGAACGCAACTGCGCGAGCTGGTCCGGGTGGCCGAGCAGTGCGAGCGTCGCGTTGCCGATCAGGTTCACGGTCGTCTCGTGTCCCGCGACGTACAGCAGGAGCACCTGGTCGAGCAGCTCGATCTCGCTGAGGCGATCGCCTTCGTCCTCGGCCGCGAGCAGTCCCGTCAGCAGGTCGTCGGCCGGATGGTCGCGCTTCCACGCGAGCACGTCCTGGACGTGTGCCTGCATGTTGTCGGCGGCGGTGAGCGCGGCCTGAACCTCCTCGGGGCTGAGGATCGGGTCGAGCGTCTTCGTCAGCGTGTGCGACCACCCGCGCACTTCGTCGCGGTTGCCGTCGGGCATGCCGAGCATCTCCGAGATGACCGTGAACGGCAGCGGGAACGCGAGGTCACTGATCACGTCGGACTCGCCCCGCGCCGCCATCGTGTCGAGTGCCTCGTCGACGAGCGCTTGGATCCGGGGCCGCAGCTCGTGGACCATCTTGGGCGTGAACGCCTTCGATACCAGCCGGCGCAGGCGGGTGTGGTCGGGAGGGTCGACGTTGAGGATCGAGTGCGCGCCCCGCTCCCGCTCCTCTGGTGCCTGCTCGGCGAACATCTGCATGCGCGCCGTCGGAGTCGCGTTGTCGACCTGCACGCTGAGCGACGAGTCGCGCAGGACGCCCACGATGTCGTCGTACCGGAACAGGACCCACACCTCGAGCGGGCTCCGGTGCACCGGATCGTGCTCGCGGAGCTCCGCGTACTGTGCGTACGGGTCCTCGAAGAACCCGGGTTCGAACGGGTTGAAGATCGCAGATTCGCCCGTGGTGGTCCCGGCCACGCCCGCAAGCTACCCGTCACCGCCGGCGCCGGCGCCCCCGGGTTGCAAAGGGGGTCCTTCCCCCGCCAGCCACATTGGGCTAGTTTCGGCACTCCAGCCACACGCAGCGTTGCTCGAGAACCAATGAGCGGTCACCCACGGCCCAGGGGCGGAGGGGCCCCACCTGCGCCGGAGGACCGATGAGCGCCATCGTCGAGGTCGTCGCCCGGGAGGTCCTCGACTCGCGCGGCAATCCGACCGTCGAAGTCGAAGTCGAGCTGATCTCCGGCGCGCGGGGGCGGGCGGCTGTCCCGAGCGGGGCGAGCACCGGCGCCCACGAGGCTCACGAGCTGCGCGACGGCGGCGAGCGCTACGGCGGCAAGGGAGTCCTCCGGGCCGTCGAGCACGTGAACGGCGAGATCGCCGACACCGTGCTCGGGCTCGACGGCCTCGATCAGCGCCTCGTCGACGACGCGCTCGTCACCCTCGACGGCACCGACACCAAGTCCCGTCTCGGCGCCAACGCGATGCTCGGTGTGTCGCTGGCAACGGCGAAGGCCGCCGCCAACGAGAGCGAGTTGCCGCTGTACCGCTATGTCGGCGGCGCCGGCGCGCACGTGCTGCCGCTGCCGCTGATGAACGTCCTGAACGGCGGCGCGCACGCCGACAGCAACGTCGATCTTCAAGAGTTCATGCTCGCGCCGGTCGGCGCAGCAAGCTTCACCGAGGCGTTGCGCTGGGGCGCCGAGACGTATCACACGCTGAAGGACCTGCTGCACGACCGCGGCCTGTCGACCGCGCTCGGCGACGAGGGCGGCTTCGCGCCGAACCTCCCGTCGAGTGAGGAGGCGGTGACGCTCCTCGTGAGCGCGATCGAGGCCGCCGGATACCGGCCGGGGGAGGAGCTGGCGATCGCGCTCGACCCTGCGGCCACCGAGTTCTTCACCGACGGCCGCTACGCCCTGACACGCGAGGGCGCGTCCGTACACACCGGCCGAGTGGGTCGACTGGTTGGCTGCGCTCGTCGACCGGTATCCGATCGTGTCGATCGAGGACGGCATGGCCGAGGACGACTGGGACGGCTGGGCGCTCCTGACGCAGCGCATCGGCGACCGGGTGCAGCTGGTCGGCGACGACGTGTTCGTCACGAATGCGGCGCGGTTGCAACGGGGCATCGACGCCGGTGTGGCGAACTCGATCCTGGTCAAGGTCAACCAGATCGGAACCCTGTCGGAGACCCTCGACACGATCCAGCTGGCGTCGCGACACGGCTACGCGTCGGTGATGTCGCATCGGAGCGGCGAGACCGAGGACACGACGATCGCCGACCTCGCCGTGGCCACGAACTGCGGACAGTTGAAGGGCGGCGCGCCCGCCCGCAGCGATCGCGTCGCGAAGTACAACCAGTTGCTGCGCATCGAGGACGAGCTCGACGGCGGCGCCCGCTACCTCGGCGGCGCGGCCCTGAGTCGGGGGGGCAGGCGTGGCTGATCGAAAGGGGACGGCGAAGGCGGGGAAGCGTCAGGCGCGACGCCCGCCCACGCGCAACCCCGCGGTGACGGAGACGCGCCACCGGCGCCGAGTGTTGGTGCGTGTGCTCCTCGGCGCGATGGCGGCCGTCGCGCTCCTGTTCGTGTTCGTGTTCCCGGCCCGGACGTTGCTCGCGCAGCGGCAACAAACGGAGAAGGAGCGCAGCCAGGTCGAGCTGCTCAAGGAGCAGAGCCGCAAACTCGAGGAGGAGTCGAGGCGACTCCAGAGCGACGCCGAGATCGAGCGCATGGCGCGGGAGCAGTACGGCTTCATCTATCCCGGCGAGCACCCGTACGTCGTGGTCCCGCCGCCGACGACAGCGCCGCCGGCCCCGACGACGTCGACGACGAAGACGAAGCCCTGAGGCTCAGGCTCGCGAAAAACGCGACCAGGCGGCGCGTGTCGCGCCGCCTGATCGCGCCCTGCCTCGAAGCGCCGGCCTAGGCGGTTAGGCGGCGGCTTCGTCAGCGCGGGCCTGGTCGAGCCCGCGAATGCGGCCGGTGAGCTCACGCAGCAGATTGCGGGCGAGCGTCGGCGTGTCCTCGAGGACGCCCTCGAACCGGCGGGAGTCGATCACGTACACCTTCATCGGCGTGCGGGCGACGACCGTCGCGGATCGGGGCCGGTAGTCGAGCAGGCCCATCTCGCCGACGATCCCGCCGGCGCCGACGGCGCCGACGATGTGCTCGCCGACCTTCACGCTGGCGTCGCCGTCGTCGATGACGAAGGCCGCAGTCGCAACCTCGCCCTGGCGGCACAGCACCTGCCCCGTCTCGAGGACCGCCTGGTCCGTGATGCTCGCCAGGCGGGTCAGCTCCTTGGGTGTGCAGTGCTGGAACAGCGCCACCTCACCCAGGCGCCTGATCTTCGGGTCGTCCACGGTCCCTCGCATCCTCTTCCCCTCCCGCGATGAGCTCGTCTGTGCAGCCTGGGCCAGCCCGTGCGTGACGCACATGACCGTGATCACACAGGAGCGGTGACGTCCGTCACGGCGCATTCGCCGTCGCAGCTCGGCTCCTGCTCCGACGGTCGGCAAAGCCGCCGTCACGCGGTCGCCGTCGGAGCGCGGCTACGCGGATTCGGAGGCCCGGCGGCGAAGGGCGGGGAGGTCGGTGAGGACGATGCGCTGCCGGCCCGTGGTGAGCCAGCCGTCGGCGCGGAGCCGGCCCAGCGCCCGGCTGGTGGCCTCGCGCGTCGCTCCCACCCACGCCGCCAGGTCGTCCTGGCTGAGCACGAGCGTGACCTCGACGCCCGAGCCCCGGTGCTCGCCCAACCGCTCCGCGAGGTCGACGAGCCGGCACGCCACGCGGCAGGTGATGTCGCCGGTGTCGCGGTCGACGGACCGGCGGTCGGCGTCGCGGATCTGCGCGGCGAGGGTGCGCAGGAGCCGGACCGCGATCCGGGGATGGCCCTCGATGAACTCGACGAACGAGGGCGAGGTCACGACGAGCGCGTCGACGGGCTCGAGCGCGATGGCCGTCGCCGAGCGGGGCCGGCCATCGATCGCCGACAGCTCCCCGACGAGGTCGCCGGGCTCCTTGACGGCCAGGAGGATCTCGCGGCCCGATCGCGTCTGGACCGACACCTTGATCCGGCCGTCGAGTACGGCGATGACGTGGTCGCCGGGGTCGCCCTCGCGGAAGAGGCACTGGCGAGCCCGGAAGCGCCGGGGGCGGCCGGCGGCCTCGAGTGTGCGCCATTCGTCCCCGGTGAGAAACCCGTGCGGCCGTTCGCTCCCCACCACGGGCCAAGTGTACGAAGGGCGCCTCCGTACAATTCGGGTCGTGGCCGCCACCGCCGATGACGTCGCCGAGCTCACGGCGCTGCTCGGCCGCCCGCCCCAGGCGGAATTCGAGGTCGTGGTGCGCACGTCCGCGGGTCGGCCGGCGGTGATCCGCAACGCGCCGCTGCTCGACGACGGCACCCCGATGCCCACGCGGTACTGGCTCGTCGACCCCGATCTCGTGCTCGCCGTCTCGCGTCTCGAGAGCGACGGCGGCGTACGCGCGGCCGAGGCCGCCGTCGACCCCGACGAGCTCGCCGTTACGCACGCGGCGTACGCCGCCGAGCGCGACGCCGCGCTGTCGCCTGACCACCACGGGCCTCGGCCCCACGGAGGCGTGGGCGGGACGCGCACCGGCGTGAAGTGCCTGCACGCGCACTACGCCTACTTCGTCGCCGGCGGTGACGACCCCGTCGGCCGCTGGGTCGAGGAGCACCTGGCGGACGCCACGGGCGAACGGTCGTGACGAGCCGCCTCGGCGCGATCGACATCGGCACGAACTCGGTCCGGCTGCTCGTGGCCGACGTCGACGGCGCCGGCGAGACGGCCGAGCTCGAGCCGCTCGACCGGCGCGTGCGAATCACGCGCCTCGGTGAGGGAGTCGACGAGACCCGCCGGTTGAACCCGGAGGCGATCTCCCGGACTCTGGACGCGCTGCGCGAGTATCGCGGCGCGCTCGACGAGCTGGGTGTCGAGCGGGCGCGCGCCACTGCGACGAGCGCGGCACGCGACGCCGGCAACCGGGATGACTTCTTCGGGCCGGCCGCCGACGTATTGCATTTCGAGCCCGAGCTGCTGCCGGGCGCGGAGGAAGCGCGGCTGTCGTTCATGGGCGCGACGGCCGAGCTCGACGAGCCCGCGCCCTACGTGACCGTCGACATCGGGGGCGGATCGACGGAGTTCGTGGGCGGCACCCACGACCCCGAGGGGCTCATCTCGATCGACACCGGGAGCGTCCGCATCACCGAGCAGTACCTGCACTCCGACCCGCCCGAGCCCGAGGAGCTGTCGGAGGCGGTGTCAGTCGTGCGCGCCCATCTTGCCGACGTCGAGCGCGAGATCCCGGCCGTGCGCGAGGCGGCGACGCTCGTCGGCGTGGCCGGCACGATCACGACCGTCGCCGCCGTCGAGCTCGGCCTCACCGAGTACGACCGCGAGAAGATCCACCACTTCCGGCTCGACAGGACGAGTGCCGAAGACGTGTTCCGCACGCTGGCCACCGAGCCGGCCGACGTTCGCCGTCACAACCCGGGCCTCGAACCGGGCCGGGTCGACATCATCGTGGGCGGCACGCTGATCCTCGTGACGATCATGCGGACGTTCGACTTCGACGAGATGCTCGTGTCCGAAGCGGACATTCTGGACGGGCTCGTCCGCAGCATCAACGAGCGATAATCGCCGCGAAATCCATCACTTCGCGTGGCAACGCGCCGAAGATACGTCTAATGGATGTCGGCGAGTTCAGCCGGGCGCTCGAAAACCTCACCGCCGAGGACGTTCACCGCATCGCGGCGACGTTGACCAGCAACCACGCGGACTCGGCCGCCGACGAGGTCGAAGCATGGCGCGTCACGCTGACGATCGACCGCGTCCTCCGGCGCACGCACCGCACCCGGCTCGCGGCGCGCGCCGCGTCGTCCATCACGCACACCGTTCTCCAGATCGCGGCCGCCCAGGGCATCCGCCTCCCCGACGAGGAAGTCACGCACGTCGCCCGCGCCGCCGCCGAGGTCGCCCGCGCTCTCGTCGCCGGCGACGACGTGCGCGCCGAGGTGGGAACCCTCCTCGTCGACTGGTCACCGCTCGTCGGCGCACCCGCGGCCTGACTCGCTCGCCGCGTTCCTGAAGCCCGCGGGGCTAGCGTGCACCCGTGCCGCACAGCGAGCGTCTGCTGCTCGGACCGGGGCCGTCGAACCCGTACCCCGAGGCCGTTGCCGCGCTGACCCGCCCGGTTCTGGGCCATCTCGATCCCGAGTTCCTCGCCTTGCTCGACGAGACGATGGAGCGCCTGCGGAGCGTGTTCCGCACGACGAACGCGCTCACGCTGCCGATCAGCGGGACGGGCTCGGCGGGCATGGAAGCCTGCTTCGTCAACCTGCTCGAGCCCGGCGACACCGCCATCGTCGGCGTGAACGGCGTGTTCGGCGAGCGCATGACCGACGTGGCCCGCCGATGCGGCGCCGAGGTCATCCGTGTCGAGGAGGCCTGGGGACGCGCACTCGACCCGCAACGGCTCATCGACGCCCAACGCGAGCACCCGGATGCACGGCTCCTCGCCGTCGTGCACGCCGAGACGTCGACGGGCGTCGAGAACGACATCGCCCCCCTCGCCGCGATCGCCGACACCGACACGCTGCTCGTCGTCGACACCGTCACGTCGCTCGCAGGCATCCCCGTCGAGGTCGACGGCTGGCGCATCGACGCGTGCTACTCGGGCACCCAAAAGTGCCTCGGAGTGCCGCCCGGGCTCGCGCCGCTCACGTTCGGCGAACGCGCGCTGGACCGGTTGCGCAACCGGTCGCACCCGCCGCAGTCGTGGTACCTCGACCTCGGGTCTGATCGGCGCGTACGTCGGCGGCTCGACGCGCCGTTACCACCACACGGCGCCGATCGTGATGATCTACTCACTCCACGCCGGGCTCGGCGCCGTGCTCGACGAGGGCCTCGACGCGGTGTGGGAACGCCACCGGCGCGTCGGCACCCGACTGCACGAGGAGCTCCCGGAGCTCGGCTTCCGGCTCGCGGCCGAGAAGGGCCACCAGCTCCCCGAGCTGACAACCGCTTGGCTCCCCGAAGGCGCCGATGACGCCGCGCTGCGCAAGAGCCTGCTCGAGACGTACGGCATCGAGGTCGGGGGCGGGCTGGGCGAGTTCGCCGGCAAGGCCTGGCGCATCGGGCTCATGGGCAACTCGGCCCGTGACCGTTCGGTGACGGCGCTCCTCGGCGCACTGCGAGAACTGCTGGCATGACGCGCCGGGCGCGAACCGCGTGCGCCTGTGTCGTGGTCGCGATGGTGTCCGCGGTCTTCGCGGGCGGAAGCGCCGCCTCGGCCGCGCCGTCGGCACAGGAGTCGCCGACGGTGTGGCTGTGCCGCCCCGGCATGAAGGACAACCCGTGCGAGTCAAACCTAACGACGACGGTCGTCGACCCGAACGGGAAGAAGACGACCCAGACGCGGCGTCGGCGGCCAAGGACCCGCCTGTCGACTGCTTCTACGTGTACCCGACGGTCAGCGCCCAGCAGTCGGTGAACGCGACACTCGACGTCGATCCCGAACTGATCGCGGTGGCCGAGAACCAGGCTGCGCGTTTCTCGCAGGTCTGTCGGGTCTACGCGCCGGTGTACCCACAGCTCACGCTCTCCTCGATCAGGCCGCGGGGCGAACCCGGAAGCGCGCGCGGCCGCGTACGCAGGCGTGCTCGCGGGATGGAAGGAGTACCTCGCGAAGTACAACAAGGGCCGGGGCGTCGTGTTCATCGGCCACTCGCAGGGCTCGGGCATGCTGACCCAGCTGCTCAAGACCGAGGTCGATCCCAATCCCAAGCTACGCCGGCAGACGGTGTCGGCGTTGCTGCTCGGCGGGAACGTCACGGTCCCCGAGGGCAAGGACGTGGGCGGCGACTTCCAGAACATCCCCGCGTGCCGGTCCGCCAAGGAGACGCACTGCGTGGTGGCGTACTCGATGTACGCGCAGCAGCCGCCGCCGGACGGGCTGTTCGGCAAGACCCGCGTCGGCGCCGGCCCGGACGGCGGCAACCTGCAGGTGCTCTGTGTGAACCCGACGGCGTTCGACAAGGCCGGTTCACTGCAGCCGTACCTGAGGACGAGGCCGTTCCCGGGGCCGATCGGAGCCGCCGCCGGTGCGCCGCCCGAGGCGTCGACTCCCTGGATCGAGTACCCGAAGCTGTACCGCGCGCAATGCCAGCAGGGCAACGGCTTCACGTGGCTACAGGTCACCGACATCGGCAAGCCCGACGCGCCCCGGTATCAGCCGCGTGGCTCACTGCCCCCGAACTGGGGGCTCCACCTCGGTGACGTCAACCTCGCGCTCGGCAACCTCGTCGACCTCGCCCGGCAACAGGCGGCCGCCTACGCCAAGTAGGTCCGCCGTGAGTCGCGCCGGTTCGAGCTAGGTCTCGCGTGTCCCCGACGGCGCTGCGTCTCCGGGCGGTCGCATGATCGTGTCGCGGTAGTAGCGGAGCTCGGCGACGGACTCGCGGATGTCGTCGAGCGCCCGGTGCGCCTCGGCTTTCCCCGGCCGCTTCTTGTACGCCTCCGGATACCAGCGCCGGCACAGCTCCTTGATCGACGAGACGTCGATGCTTCGGTAGTGCAGGTACTTGTCGAGGTCGGGGAGGTACCGGTCGAGGAAGCGACGGTCGACGCCGATGGAGTTGCCGCACATCGGCGCCGTGCCGGCCTCGGGCACGAACTGCGCGATGTATTCGACGGCCTGCTTGCCGGCGGCGTCGAGGCCGAGCGAGGAGCGCTCGATCTCCGTCAGCAGGCCCGACTTGGTGTGCATCTTGCGCACGAAGTCGTCCATCTCGGCCAGCACCTCGGGCGGCTGGTGCACGACGAGATCGAGCCCGTCGGCCAGCACCTCGAGCTGCGCGTCGGTGACGATCACTGCGAGCTCGACGATCCGGTGCCGCTCGACGTCGAGGCCGGTCATCTCGAGGTCGATCCAGACGAGGCGGTCGTCGGCGCTCGCCGGAGCCTCGGGCACGGGTTCACGCTACCGTTCACCACGACATGGCGACGATGACGACGGCGGCATGACGAGCGTTCGCAACGTCAAGATCCACGGTCCTCAGCGGGCCCCGCATCGAGCTGCGCCCGCTGCGCACCGGCGACTTCGACGACTGGCGCGACGTCCGCACGCGCAGCCGGGACTGGCTCGAACCGTGGGAGCCGCTGGCCGAGCCGGGTAGCCCCGACCCCGTCACCGACCCCGAAGCGTTCCGCGCCCGCTGCGGCGCCTGGGAGCGTCAGCGTCACTTCGACACCGCGTACGGGTTCGGCTTGTTCCTCCAGGGCGGCTCGCTCATCGGTGAGGTGAGCCTCGGGAGCGTCCAGCGGGGGCCGTTCCAGTCCGCGTTCGTCGGTTACTGGGTCGACGCGTTCCACGCGGGACAGAACCTTGTGCCCGAGGGTGTCGCCGTCATCCTGCGGTACGGGTTCGAGGAGTTGCATCTGCACCGCATCGAAGCGGCCATCGTCCCGCGCAACGCCGCCAGCCGGCGCGTCGCGCACAAGCTCGGCCTGCGCGATGAAGGGCTGGCGGAGCGGTTCCTCCAGATCCGCGGTGTGTGGGAGGACCACGTCCGGTATGCGATCACCTCCGAGGAGTGGGACGTGCGCCGCGACGAGATCACGAGGCGGTTCCTCACCTGACGCGAGCGGCGCCGGGCGGTCGGATCCGCGGCTTCTCCACCGAGGACGCCTACGGCCTCTTGCTCGGGATCATCGTCCTGACGTTCGTGCTGCTGTCGCAGGTCGAGCCGGCTCGTTGGACCCGCCTGGTCGTAGCGCCGGCGGTGGGCGCGATGTTGCTGCTCGCGCTCTACGCATCGCGCGCCAGGCCCCAGCTCATGCGGGCGGCCGTGATCGCCCTCGCCGTCTCGTACGTGATCGTCATCGCCGAAGCGTTCTCCGACAGCGAAGTGTTCGCCGGCTCGATCTATCTGATCTACGGGCTGCTGATCCTGATCACGCCGGTCGTCATCATCAACCGGATCCTGCGGCACCCCGAGGTGCAGCTCTCGACGATCCTCGGCGCGGTCTGCGCCTACATGCTCATCGGCGTGGTGTTCGGGTTCGTGTACGCGCTCATCGGACGGATCGATCCGCCGTTCTTCGCCAACCACGGGCCGGTCGATCAGTTCGACTACTTCTATTTCAGCTACGCGTGCCTGACGACCCTCGGATTCGGCGATTTCGTGTCCCGGGGGGATTTTGGTCGGAGCCTGTCGGTGCTGGAAGCCGTGCTCGGTCAGATCTTCCTCGTGACCCTGATCGCCCGCCTGGTCTCGCTGTTCAAGCCACCACAGCGCGACACGAAGTCGACCGGGCCTGAATGAACGACACCGTCGTCGGGTACTCCTCTCGGTCATGAAGCGTGCCATCACTCTGCCGGTCCTCGTCGCCGCCCTGATCGTGGCCGGCTCGGCGACGGCGGACGCGGCGAAGACGGTCAAGGCGTCGGCGAAGTTCTCGGCCCAGCTCGCCGACCAGTCCGGGAAATACGAGTTCGGGCAGAGCAAGATCGTGAAGAGCCAGCTCGACTGGACGCCGCAGGTGCCGGTCTCGCTGCACGCGGCGCCGAAGGCGGAGCCGTTCCAGGAGTTCTCCTTGTCGGGTCGTGTCGAGAAGGGGACGCAGAAGACGAGCGAGGCGGTCGTGGTCGGCATCAGCGTCGACGTCGGCAATCAGTCGATGCTGCTCGTCTCGGACGACGGCGGCTGCACCGTGAAGGTGACGACCCTGACGAAGTCGCGCATCTCCGGATCCTTCACCTGCGACACGACCTACGGCGACCAGCCTCTGAAGGCCAAAGGCACCTTCAAGGCGCGGTAACTCCGCCGGGCTGCTCGATCGGAACTGCGATCTCGACGAGCGGCTCGCTCGCGTCCGTGTACTCGGGGAGGGTGAACATCGGAGGGATGGCCAACAGCGCCACGCGAAACGGCATCTCCGGACGCCGACCGGTTCCCTCCACCCATCCCATGATCTCGTGGACGACCAGATTCGCCTCGTCCAAGGGGCCGGAATGTCGAGCGACTGCGGCCGGGCCGGGCACGAGGTCGCGGACAACGATGTCCGAGCTGACGGCTGTGTCTGCCGCTATTGGTAGGCAAACTTCGTGTTCGAATCGCTCCTCGTCCCCGGAGTGCACGATCTGGATCGGCGGACCAACCGGATCGACGCCGTCGCGGTGCAGGGCCGCGAAGAGTTCATGGAACGCGCTCGTGACGAGCGGTCCCGTCATCGCGGTCGGCCCTTCAACGGTTCGAGCCGCGACTCGCACGGACGGAAGCTCTACCTCCGTAATATCGACCATCAGCTTCTCCTTTGCAGCGAGCTGCTCGATCAGGACGAGGCGACGTTCGGCATCGGTCAGCTGCTCAGCGAGCCGATCGCGGTGGCGGGCAAGCAGATCGTGCACTTCGCCAGGCTGATCAGCGTCGATCAGCATTCGAATCTCGCCCAACGGCATCTCGACGCGCCGCAGCTCGCGGATCGTGGCTGCGATCGCGTAGCTGGTCGGCGCGGTAGTAGCGGTATCCGTTCACCGGATCCACATGCGCCGGCGCGAGCAGCCCGATCTCGTCATAGTGACGAAGCATCTTCACGCTGAGCTGGCAAAGCGCCGAGAACTCACCGATTGGAATCAACCCGCTCACAGCCGCTCCTTCCGCGCCACCCGAGGCTGAGGCATCCCACGGTGGGAGAGTCAAGAGCTTCCTGCCGTCGTCGCGAAGTAGCTACGCCGGAGGGCGGAGGCCGAAGGCGAGTTGGGCGGCGCGGCGCACCATCCGCACCGGCGCCGACGGCCGGGTGAGCGGGGGGAACGCGTTCTCGTCCATCTCGGGCACGAACAGCTCCCCGCCGCCACTGCCGTACACGTAGACCGGGTACGCGGCCATCGACAGCATGGTCGAAACACCGTTGTGGTACGGGTTCCGGAAGCCGGGGATCGGGCCGACGTCGCCGTGCACGGCCTCCGGCTCGGCGGGAGCGCCGAACCAGTGGAGGGCGCTGCGCAACATCGGCGACAGGAACGGGTCGGGGAGGCCCGTGTCGCGCAGTACCACGCTGTCGACGGCGAGCGCGTCACGCCCCGCGTACAGCCGCAGCGGCGCCGCCGGTGTGCGGCAGCCCATCACGCCGAAGGGCCCGTCCGCCGCCTGCTCGTACGCGTCGACGAGCGCGAAGTCGGGCTCGAAGGCGTCGACCACCATCATCATCGCCGCCCGGTAATGCACCTGGCGGTCCGGGAACAGGATCTGATCCTGGCGTTCACCGAGTCCCTCGAGTGACGAGAGGGAGAGGTGGGCGAGCTCGGACGGGTTCGTGCGCAGCTTCGAGAACACGATCCGCAGATCCGCCGTGCTCCACGTTCGGCTGATCGTCGACTGGGCCATGCCCCGTGCGTACTCGAAGGGATCTGTTCGGTGGACGTGTCGACGATCCGGTAGTCGGGTGACTCGAGCCCGAAGTAGCGCGCCACCTCCTCGACCGAGCGGTGGCCGTAGAAGTGGTCGTAGACCGTCGGCGCCTCGAGGACGGCGACGTCGTCACAGCCGTGCTCGCGGAGGAAGCTCGCGAGCTCGTACACGAGCTGGACGTCGATGACGTTGGAGCGGTCGCGCCGGTTGTACCCGAGCATGAACGAGGTCTTGATGGCGACGCGCAGATCCGCGCCCGTCGTTCGCTTCCGGCGCTCGGCGATCAGCGCCGGCAGTCCGGCGTCGGTGACGATCTCCCGGAGCACCGCGCGCTTGTCGTCGGGCGAGTCGCCCTGCCGGCACCACACCGGGCTGCCGGTCCCGAAGACTCGGCGCGTCGGGCCGGCCGCCCGGTGGCGCTGGGGGAGGAACCACTCGCCGACGTCGCGCACCTGCTCGACGAGGTCGGCCGGTGTCACGCCCGGCCGCAGGCGGTCGTCGTCGCCCAGCGCGTCCTGGAAGATCGAGAAGATCTGTCCGTGGCGGGCCTCGTCGTCGCGCACCTGCGCGAACTCTTCGCGCTGCGCGTCGCCCTCGGCCAGGTCGACGAGCCGCGCCCAGCACAGCTCGGCGCTGCGCTCGAGCTCGATGTTGAAGGCGCAGAACCGGCCGAAGGGGCCGTACTCGAGCGCGGTGCGCAGCGCCTTCGTGAGCTTGCCCGTGACCCGTCCGCCGAGCGCCAGCACCGACGCGAGCGCCACCGACACGGGAGCGTCGCGGAACTGGGTGTGCTGCTCGACCGCCGCCGCCCAGCCCGACACCGCGCCGACAACCTGCTCGCCGTACGCCACCGCCTGCAGGACCGGATCGCCGCGGTGGAGGACCACACCGCGGATGTACGCGGTGTGCATCTCCTCGTCCTTCCAGACCCAGACCATGGCGTGCCGGATCAGGTCGCGCACCTCTTCGGCCAGCGGCATGCGCGCGATCCGGTCGGCGATGGCGCTCTCCCGGTAGGCGATGCTCACGACCTGCTCGCGTTCGAGCGCCAGCAGCCAGAGCCGGCGTCGCTCGCGGTCGGGTCGCCCGCGGTAACGGTCGCGCCACCGGGCGAGCTGGCGGACGGACTCCTCGTAGATCTGGCCGGCGGTCGCCTCGGCGCCGGGGGCCACGAGGCTCATGACCGGCTGCGGCGCGCTTCCGCCTTGGCTCGTTGCTCGGCGAAGAAGCCCTGCTCGATACTCCACCGCTGGCGCTCCAGCTCGAGCGCGACGGCGTCGTCGAGCGACGCCAGTCGCGGGGTCTCGCGCAGCGAGGCTTTGACCTGCCGGGCGAGCTCCCGGGGTAGGTCGGCGGCGCGGGCCGCGAGGCGCGTCGCCTCGTCGAGCAGGTCGGCGTCGTCGACGCACGCCCACGCGAGGCCGATCGCGGCCGCCCGCTCACCGTTCGGCGATTCGCCGGCGAGCACCATCGCTGCCGCCGCCTGCGGCCCGACCGCCTCGGTGAGCAGCCGCGTGTGCCCGCCGCCGGGATGCAGACCGATCCGGGCGAAGCGGCAGTCGAAGCGCGCCGCCGGGCTCGCGACGCGGATGTCGCAGGCCAGCGCCAGGTTCAGCCCCGCGCCGACGGCGGGGCCGTTCACCGCCGCCACCGTCGGCAACGTGCAGCGATAGAAGCGGAGGAACCCTTCGTAGATCGAGGGGAGGGAGCGATCCTCGTCGCCGGCGCTCACCGCACCGAGGGCGCCGACGTCGGCGCCCGAGCAGAACGCCGGCGGCGCGCCCGTCACGACGAGTGCGCCGATCTCCTCGTCGTCCTCGAGCCGGTCGACCGTGGTCACGATCTCCTGGACGAGATCAGCCGTGAGCGCGTTGCGGCGCTCGGGGTCGTCGAGGGTGAGGACGGCGACGCGCTCGCGCCGCTCGACATGGAGCGGCAAGGTCGCTACCTGCGTTCTCGCACGACCGCCGGCGACTGCCGGAAGAACGTCTCCACGTCACGCTCGTACCGGTACTCCGGGCCGTCCGAGCCGATCGCCCGCTGGAGGCGGAGGTTGCGGGCGAAGGCGTCGACCGCGCCCGCGGTCGTGTACTTGTAGCGGAACCCCGTCCGCTTGAAGCGCGAGTTGTCGACGCCGCGCCCGTAGCGGAGCAGGGCCAGCATCTCGGGCGGCATGTCGAGGAGGCGCAGCGCCCGCAACGGCTCGACCGCGAGGCCTGCGAGCACCGGGGGGAGCGGCACGCGCGGCAGGCCGAGGATGCGGCACACCTCGCTCCAGGTGACCAGCCCGTCTCCGGCGACGTTGTAGATCCCCGCCACGTCGTGGGTCGTCGTGTACATGAGCGCGTTGACGACGTCGTCCTCGTGCGTGAACTGGAGGCGGGGATCGAACCCGAACAGCTCCGGCGCGGCCGGCATCCGCAGCGCCCGTGCGAACGGCGTCGCCATGTGGTCGCCGAGCACGTTCGAGAACCGGAGCACGGTCACGAGCACGTGCGGATTGTCCTCGGCGAAGTCGCGCACGAACGACTCGCACTCGAGCAGCGTCCGTTCGATCCCCGTCTGGGGACCGCGCGTGCGGGCCGTCTCCTCACGGAAGAAGTACGGGTCCTGGTAGTTCGACCCGTACACGAGGGTGGAGCTCTTCACCACGATCTTTCGCACCGGGCTGTCGGCGGCGCCCGCCGCCGCCAGCAGGTTCATGGTCCCGATCACGTTGGTCTCGTGCATTGCCCGGCCGCTGAGCTTCGTCGAGTCGACGGCGAGGTTGGTGTGCAGGATCGTGTCGACCTGCGTGGCCTCGACGATGCGCTGGAGGATCGAGTGCGACGAGTCGGTCCGCACGAACTCGGTGCGCTCGAGCGGCAACACCGGTTCGGTCGTGTCGACGCCGACGACCACCTCGACGTCGGGGCGGGCCTCGAGCTCTTGGGCCAGGCGGCTGCCCCAGTACGTGCCCAAGCCCGTGACCAGTACCCGCATGGCGTCAGCCCGACCAGACGCTGCGGCGCGCCCGCAGCATGTCGTACAGCGCGTGCTGGATCCGCTCGCGGATGTGCTCGGCCTCGTCCATGACCCGGCTGCGGGAGTAGCGCTCCTGATCGGGCGGGACGTCGAAATGAGCCGGGGGCAGGACCCGCAGCTTGAACTTCGCCGGGAGGTAGACGAACAGGCCCGCGGGGCCGAACAGCAGCATGTTGGCGGTCAGGGGGACGTAGGGAACGTTGAGCAGCTTCGCCAACCGGGGGCTCTTCCAGACGATCGGCATCGACTCTTCCGCCCCGACCACCGCGATCGGCACGACCGGGACGCCGGCGCGCATCGCGATCTCGACGAAACCGCCCCGGCCGAACCGGTTGAGCTTGTAGCGGTCGCGGTACAGCTTGCCCGTGCCCTTGGTGCCCTCGGGGAAGACGAGCACGAGCTGCTTGTCGTCGTGCAGCAGCCGGTACGCGTTGTCGGGATGCGCGGGCACGCCGCCGAAGCGCGACCAGAGCGTCCCGAGCATCGGGATGGCGCGCAGCAGGTTCTCGGCGAGACCGTAGACGGGACGCTGGAGCTCGGTCTCGATGCCGTGCATGATCACGGGCGCATCGGAGGGGATGGCGGCCGCGTGGTTGGCGACGAGGAGCGCTCCGCCCTCGCGCGGGATGTGCTCCAAGCCCTCCCACTCGACGCGGAACCAGTGGCGGTACATCGGGTCGTAGATCGTGCGCGCGACCTCGCGCAGGCGCTCGCTCCGACCCCACGCGTCGACATCTCCCCGCCGCAGCGCCGAGTCGCCTTCGGGCTCGGGTTGCGGCACCGGCACGAGCTCGGTGCTCTGCGGCGGGGCCTCGACGTCGAGGTCGTCGGGCTCCCGCAGATGGATCGTGGGCGCTTGCTGGTCGCGCTGGTCGGACATCTCGGGAAGGAAACCGCGTCGGGACCGACGGTGCAAACCGCCGCGATCAGGCGGCCCGCACCGCGCCCGTGACCTGCCAGCGGGATCCGACGAACCGGACGGCCATGCCGACGAACCGGGCGCCCATCCAGAGCGTCAGCGCACCCCAGAGCCACAGGAGGCCGCCGTCGAGCACGAGCACGGCGACGGCCGCCGGCGCGAACACGCCGAGGGTGGCGACGAGCATCGCGACGGCCAGATACGTGACGTCGCCGGCGCCGATCAGGATGCCGTCGAGCACGAACACCACCGCGTTGAGCGGCTGCATCGCCGCCACGATCAGCAGCACCTGGAGAGCGAGTGCCTGGACGTCGGGGTCGGGGGTGAACAGCGGGACGATCGCGGGCCGCAGGATCGCGAGCAGGACTCCGAACACGACCCCGACCGCGACACCCCACTCGATCATGCGGCGCGCCGCGGCGCGCGCCTCGCCGGCGTCGTCCGCGCCGAGGAAACGACCGATCATCGCCTGCCCGGCGATGGCGAGCGCGTCGAGTGACAGCCCGAGGAACAGGAACACCTGGAACGCGATCTGGTGGGCGGCCACGTCGTCGTCGCCGATGCGCGACGCGATCGCCGTGGCGGCAAGGAACGCGGCCAGCAGCGAGCCGGTGCGGACCACGACCCGGCCGCCGACGCTGGCCGTGGCGCGGATCCCCGCCGCCTGCGGCCGCACCGACGCGTGCTCGCGCCGGACGTTGCGCGCGGTGACGGCGATGTACGCGAGCGCGGCGCCGTACTGGGCCAGCACCGTGCCCCACGCCGAGCCTGCGATCCCGAGGTCGAGCCCGTACACGAAGACGACCTCGATGAGGAGGTTGAACGCGTTCGCCGCCACCGCGATCACGAGCGTGGTGCGTGTGTCCTGGAGGCCGCGCAGGTAGCCGGCTCCGGCCAGCGTGATCAGCAGCGCCGGCGCGCCGATGATGCTGATGCGTAGGTACGTGTCGGCGAACGGGTGGACTCGGGTCGACGCGCCCATGGCGTCGACGATCACCGGCGAGAGCGCGAGGCCCAGGACGGTGAGCGCGACGCCCAGGCCGGCCGCCAGCCAAAACCCGTCGACACCCTGCTCGGCGGCGGCGCGGCGGTTCCCGGCCCCGACCTGGCGGGCGACGGCCCCGGTCGTCGAATACGCCAGGAAGTTGAAGATCGCGAACGTCGCCGTCAGCACCGTGCCCGCGACGGCCAGCCCGGCGAGCGGGTTCGTGCCCAGGTGCCCGACGATGGCGGTGTCGACGAGGATGTAGAGCGGTTCGGCCGCGAGCGCTCCGAACGCGGGCAATGCGAGCCGGACGATCTCTCGGTCGTGCGGGCTGCGCCGGGCCGGGAGCATCCCGGCGACGCTACCGACCGACTACGCGCACGTCGGCGGGATTCGGCGCCCGGGTCGGTTCGAGGCCGGCGCGCCCGGCGAGCACCGCGAAGCGGGCGGCGTCCCGCACCGCGCACGCCCGGTGGTCGTTGTTGAAGAAGACGAATCCGTCCGCGGTCGCCGGCCACCGCTCGGCGAGTCGTTCGATCCAGCCGGTGAGCGCGCCATCGCCGTAGCAGGGGCGGGGACGGGCGAGGCCCTCGTGGAAACGCAGGAAGTACCAGTCCGCCGTCCGCTCCACCGGGCCCTTCCGGCGGGCGCGGTCGGTGAGGCACAGCGCGGCGTTGTGCTGTTCGAGCAACTGGTACACGTCGTCGGTGAACCACGACTCGTGGCGCGGCTCGAACGCGACGAGCACGTCCTTCGGGGAAGCGGGCGAGCGTCTCGGCGAGCCGGGCGAGGTCGGCCCGGAGGTTCGGGGGGAGCTGCAGGAGCACGGGCCCGAGTTTCCGACCGAGCCCGCCGGCGTGGTCGAGCATGCGGGCCACCGGCTCGGCCGGGTCACCGAGCCGCTTGATGTGGGTCAGGTAGCGGCTCGCCTTCATCGCGAAGAGGAAGTCGTCGGGCGTGCGGGCGGCCCATTCCTCGAACGTCGATCGTTCGGGCAGTCGGTAGAAGGTGTTGTTCACCTCGACGACGGCGAACGCCGCCGCGTAGTGCTCGAGCCACCGACCCTGGGCGAGCCGGGCGGGATAGAAGGACCCGCGCCAGTCCCGGTACTGCCAGCCCGACGTGCCGACGTGCACCGTCACGGTCTCATCCTTGCCTGGGGGTAACCGTCATACCCGCATGGGATGCTGAGAGCGTGGAAGCGGGCGCTCTCCTCTTCAGCCAGGCGGCTCGTCGCCTGGGCGCGGCGACGCGGGCGGCCGGGCTCGTCGTCCCGGCCTTCCGGTGTCCACCCCGGGTAGCCGGGGCGCTCAGGACGATCCGTCGTTATCCCGGTGGCGCGGTGGTCGCGGTGCGGCTCAAGGGCCGACCCTTCACCGAGGTGACCGCCGACATGGTCGACGGCGTGATCGCCGTCAACCGGCTCGACGAGACCGCCGCCGCCCGGTTGCGCCCGCCCCTCGCCGAGGCCGTCGAACCCGAGGTCGATCAGCCCGAGGCGGCGTAACACGCCGACGATGTCACTTCCCCCGGTCCGCATGATGTTGTGTCGCGTGGCGGAGGAAGTATTGCGTCGCACGTACAGGTCTACCGATGACGAGGTACGTCACGCCGTAGCCGCCGCTCTTTCGATCGCGGATGCCTTGCGACAACTCGGCCTCGCACCGAAGGGTGCGAACTATCGGACCATCCAGCGTCGAATCCGCGAACTCGGCCTCGACACGGAGCACTTCTTGGGACAGGGCTGGCGCAAGGGCTCCCATCGTCCCGTGGTGCCAGCTCGTCGCGCTCGAGGAGATACTGGCGCGTCGACTCTCCCTGCCAGAGAGCAAGCTGAAGCGACGTTTGATTGCGGCGGGATACAAGGATGCCCGGTGCGAGGAATGCGGGCTCACGGAGTGGAACGGCAAACCCATTCCGCTCGAGCTCCATCACATCAATGGCGACTCTACCGACAATCGGATCGAAAACATCCGTATCCTGTGCCCGAACTGCCACGCTCAGACTCCGACGTACCGGGGCAAGAACATAGGTAGTTCGATGTGACGCCCCCGTATCCCAATTGGCAGAGGAGAGCCTCTTAAAAAGGCTTCAGTGTGGGTTCGACCCCCACCGGGGGCACGTCAGCGGACGAGAAATGAGTAGTCGCTACTCAGGTTCCATATCCGCCCATGCCAGTCATTCTGTGGACGTCCTCGAGCAGGGAGTTCCACAAAATGCGCAAGTTCATCCTCGTCCTGTGCGTCGCCGCGGTCTCGGTCACGGGACTCGCGTTGGCCGCCGCCCCGGCAGGCGCTGCCGCGCCGGTGCCGACGAAGAGCAAGGTGTGCAAGCTGCTGACCGGCATCACGATCGAGCCGTCGTCCGATCCGACCGGCGCCGGCGGACGGGAGAACGCCCAGAAGTACAGCAAGGCCCTGAGCAAGGCCGCCAAGCAGGCGAAGGGCGACATCAAGGCCACGCTCAAGACGCTTGCCAGCTATTACAAGTCGATCTCCAACAACGACACGCAGGCGATCCAGGACAAGGCGCAGGACTTCGCCCAGGCGTCAACCAAGTACGCGAGCTACATCGTGACGAACTGTCTGGCGGAGAACCTGCCCAGCGGCGTCACGATCCCGAAGCTGCCCGGCCAGTAACCGACCAGCCCTCGTTGTCCTAGGGGCCGCCTCCGCCACCGCCGGGCCCTGCGTTGTCCGCGGGTGCCGGCACCACGGCCGGCGCCTGCACCGGTCCCGGCGCGGGTGCCGGAGCCGGCGCCGGAGCCGGGGCGGGCTCAGGTGTCGGAGCGCTCGGCGTCGTGTCCGTGGGCGGGGGCGGCGCGGGCTTCGGGATGTCGGTCGTGCGGCCGCGGACGGGGTCGATGACCTTGCCCGGCGCGTCGCACGCGGGTCCCGGCGCCGGGAACGCGTCGTCGGGCGCGCCTTGCGTGGCCGGGATCATGAAGTTCCGCCAGATCGTGTTCGGGACCCCGGCGCCGAAGCCGGCGCCGGGCACGTCCTGCTCGGGGACGCCGTGCCAGACGAACGACACGAGATCGGGGGTCCCGCCGAGGAAGGCGGAGCTGATCTGGTTGTCGTTCGTGCCCGTCTTGCCGAAGGCGTCGTGGCCCGGGATGCCTTTGCCTTGCGCGGTGCCACCCGGGCTGTCGATGGGGCCGTGGAGGATGCTCACCTCGCAGTTGGCGACGTCGGGGTCCAGCACCCGGGTGCCGGGTCGTCCGGTCTCGTCGAAGACCACCTTGCCGTCCGGTCCCACCACCTTCTGCACGAACACCGGATCGTGGTGGATACCGCCGTCCGCGATCGTGCTGGCCATGTTCGCCATCTCGAGGGGTGTGATCGAGATGACGCCGAGGGTGAACGTGAGCACGTCCCAATCGCTCACCGGCTGACGGCCGGCGACGCTCGGTCGCATGCCGAGCTTCTGGGCCATGTCGATCACCTTGTCGAGGCCCACGCTCGTGGACAGGCGCACGTACGCGCAGTTCACGGACTCGGCCGTGGCCTGGTCCACGCTCATGATGCCGCCCTCGCCCTCGCCGCCGGCGTTGTTCGTGGCCCCGTCGAACCCCGGCACGCTGCACGGCGCGTTGCCGTTGATCTGGTCGTTCCGCGAGTAGCCGTTCTGGAGGATCGTCGCGAGCGTCGTGATCTTGAAGCTCGACCCGACCTGGCGTCCGGCGCCGTCGGTGGCGAGATTGAACTCGGCCTGGCCGAACGGTCGACTGTCGGTCATCGCCTTCACGTACCCGGTCTTCGGATCCATCGCGACGAGCGCGGCGCCGAAGCCCGGCTTCGCGAACTGGAGGCCGTTCGCCACCGCGTCGTCGGCCATCTGCTGGAGGTTCGGGTCTTTGGTCGTGTACACCTTCAGCCCGCCCTGCAGCACCTTGTCGCGTCGCTCCTGAGGCGTCGCGCCGAGCCGGGGGTCACTCAGGAGGACCTCCTGGGCCTTCTCGGCCCACGCGTTGTCGGGCCGGAGATCCGACGTCGGCTTCACGGTGGGCATCGGCTCCTGGTTGGCCGTGTCGGCCTGCGCCTGCGTGATGTAGTGCTGCGACACCATCCCCTTCAGCACTTCCGCACGCCGCTGGATGGTGCGCTCGGGATAGACGAAGGGGTTGTCGCCCTCGGGGTTGCGGATCACGCCGGCGAGCAATGCGGCCTCGCCCACAGTGAGCTCGTTGAGCTCCTTGCCGCGCACGCCGAACGGTGCCGCGGGGTCGAGCGTGAGGAAGAACCGCCGCGTCGCCGCCTTCACGCCGTACGAGCCCTGCCCGAAGTACACCGTGTTGAGGTACTGCTTCAGGATCTCGCGCTTCGAGTACTTGTCGTTCAGGCGATACGCGAGGATGAGCTCCTTCGCTTTCCGTTGCAGGTCGCGCTTGTTGCCGAGGATCCGGTTCTTGACGAGCTGCTGCGTGATCGTCGAACCGCCCTGGCTGATCTTCCCCTCGGTGAGGTTCTCGACGAACGCGCGCGACACGCCGCTCACGTCGATGCCCGGGTTCTTCCAGAACGTCTGGTCCTCGGTTGCGATCACGGCGTTGATCAGGATCTGGGGCACCTCGGCGAGCTCGACCGGCTCCCGGTCCTGCACGCCCAACTTGCCGATCTGGGTCCCGTTGGCGTCGTACACGAGAGTCGGCTGCGAGAGCTCGCCCAGGCTCTTGACGGTGCTCGTGTAGTTGTGTGCGAGCGCGATCTGACGCGCGCCGGGGACGAGGGCAGCCAGGCAGACGCCGAGTGTGAGACCGCTGACCACGACGATGGCCGCGAGCCTTAGGAAGATCTGAGCAGGCTTCGGCATTACCGGGGGCTCTCCTCCTGCGATCGGTCTCCGCCCCCCACATAGCTTGCTACCCCGGGGACCCGAATTGGAGTCAGGCGGGTTTCACGCCCCCGCTGAGGATCACGGCGGGGTGGGGGTCGGGATGTCGGCAGCAGCCTTTGGGGTCGTCCGGTAGGTGGCGAGGCCGCGGACCCGGGCGGCGAAGAGTCCGGCCGCGATGACGCATGCGACGCCGCCGGAGACGATGGCGAACGGCACACCGGCGAGGCCGCCGACCACGCCGGATTCGACGTCGCCGAGGACCGGGCCGCCGGCATACACCGCGAATTCGACACCGCTCACCCGACCCCGCATGTCGTCGGGAGTGAGGTTGGCGGCGATCGTGGAGCGGAAGACGGCCGAGACCATGTCGGCGCCCCCGGCGAAGACGAACAACGTGAGGACGAGGACGGGCTCGCGTGTCAGCCCGGCGGCGGCGATGCACACTCCCCAGACCGCGACGGCGATCAGCAGCGCACGGCCCTGGCGGCGCACACGCGTCGTCCATCCGCTTCCCAATGACGCGAGGAACCCTCCGGCGGCGACGGACGACAGCAAGAGCCCGTACAGGACGGGCCCGCCTCCGAGCCGGTCGGCCAGGGCGGGGAACAATGCACGCGGCATCCCGAACACCATCGCGACGAGGTCGATGGCGAACACGCTCAAGATCACGCGATGGCCGCCGACGAACCGCAGCCCCGTGACCAACGATTCACGTGCGGTCCCGACGGCGGCCGAGATCGGCGGCGACGGCGCGATGCCTACGAACGCGACGAGCGCGACGACGAAGGTGGCGACGTCGGTCGCGTACGCGCTCGTGAGTCCGAAGCTGCCGATGAGCACGCCGGCGACGGCGGGCCCGACCATCCAGCCCAGCGTCGTGTAGGTCGATTGCAGCGCAAACCCCGCCGGCCGCAACTCCTGCTCGAGCAGGAGGGGGAGGAGGGAGCGCATGGTCGCGAAGCTGATGGCCACGACGCCGCTGGCCACCGCGCCGACGACGTACAGCAACCACAGCTGAGGCTGGTCCAGGCTCGCGTTGACGGCCAGCGTCGCCGAGCACAGCAGCGATGCGGCAGTGACGCCGAGGAGCAGGCGGCGCTTGTCGACGCGGTCGGCGAAGCTGCCGCCCACCACCGCGCACACGAGCAGCGGCCCCAACTCCGCCGCGCCGAGGAGCCCGACGGCCAGCGACGAGCCGGTCTGCTCGAAGACCTGGAAGGGCAGGGCAGCGGTCGTGACCGTGGTGCCGAACACCGACACCGCCTGGCCGATCCACAACCGGCGGAAGTCGCGTGACACCCGCAACGGTGTCGTGTCGACGAGCAACTTCATGGCAGATCGACGCTAACCGTCATTAAGGTCGAAACCGATGAAGTTCGACCACATCGGCATCCCGACCACCGATCGCTTCGACGGTGAGATCGAGCTCCCGCACCTGCAGATGACCGTCAGTGATCACCAGAACAATCCCTTCGGGATCCAGTGGCAACGCTATTGGGACGACGCGCCGTACCCGGATCTCGTCAAGACTGTCCCGCACGTCGCGTTCGAGGTCGACGACCTCGCGGCCGCACTCGACGGTCAGCGCATCATCATCGAGCCGAACAGCCCGAGCCATGGCGTGACCGTGGCCTTCGTCGAGGTCAACGGCGCGCCGGTCGAGCTCCTGCAGATCGACCACGAAGCGCGACCCGACCTGTAGGCCGGGAGGCCCACCGCGCCTTCCCGTCGACGCAGCGGCCCTACGATGCCTGGCCGGGATGCGCCGCCTCATGATCCTGCTCGCCGTTGCCGCATTGATCGGGCTCGACGCGGTGCCCGCGTCCGCCGCCGGTACGGCGAACCCGTGGCTGAAGCGGCGGGTGCTCAACATCGCGCACCAGGGAGGGGAGGACGAGTTCCCCTCCAACACGCTGTACGCGTTCCGGAAGGCGACTCGGGCCGGCGCCGACATGCTCGAGCTCGACGTCGGTGTCACGAAGGACGACCAGGTCGTCGTGATGCACGACACGAGCGTCGACCGCACGACGAACGGGACGGGCCTCATCTCGGAGATGACCCTGCGCGAGATCCAACGCCTCGACGCCGGATACTGGTTCTCGGCCGATTCCGGCAATCACTACAGCCACGACCAGGATCCGAACGCGTACCGGTTCCGAGGGCTGGCGACCGATGAGCGCCGCCCGCCGAAGGGCTTCAAGGCGGCCGACTTCCGCGTCCCGACGCTGCGTTCCGTGTTGCGGGCGTTCCCGGACACGCCGATCAACATCGAGATCAAGGGGCGCACGAAAGAGGAGGAGGCTTCGGAGTACGTCTACAACGCCGAAGTCCTCGCCCGCGAGCTCGCCCGCACCAAGCGCAACGACCTCATCGTCGTGTCGTTCCAGCAGCCCGCAGTCGATCGCTTCCACGAGCTCGCGCCGCGTGTGGGCGTGGCGCCGGGCGTCACGGGCGTTGCCGGGTGGGTGCTCGACGGGACGGCGCCTGCTTCGGGAACGGTCGCCTTCCAGCTCCCGGTCACGTTCCAGTTCGGGCAGGACCTCTTGCGACGTCACCACGGCGGAGAACGTCGGGCGCGCCCACGGCGAGGGCTACGCAGTGCACACCTGGTTCTCGGGCGACGACGTCGACGGTCCGGAGACCTGGCCCACGCTCGTCGACGGGTGCGTCGACGGCATCATGACGTCGCACCCCGTCGAGCTGGAACGCACGCTCAAGTCGCACCGGGCGCCCGAGGCCTGCGCCGCGAAGTGAGCCGTTAGCCCTGCTGCTCGGACCAGGCCTGCATCCGGCGGCCCACCTCGTCGCGATCGACGTCCTCGATGTGGGTGCTCAGCATCCACTGGTGACCGAACGGGTCGCGGAGTCGTCCGGCGCGATCGCCGTAGAACTGGTCGGCCAGCGGGTAGACGACCTCGCAGCCGGCAGCGACCGCTCGCTCCCAGAGCGCGTCGACGTCCGGGACGTTGAGCGCCATCACCGCGGTCACGAGCCCTCCGACGGAGCTGGGAGCGACGCCGTTGCGGTCATCACCTTCGTCGGTCATGTACACGACCGAGTCGCCGATCCGGACCTCCGAGTGCACAACCTTCCCGTCCGGCGCCGTGTACGGCTCAGCCGGCACCGTCGCACCGAACGCGTCCTGGTAAAAGGCGATCGCCGAGGTCGCGTCGTCGAACACGAGCCGGGTCACGACCGTCGGGACACCCTCGGGAACGGGTTCGACGCGGTCGGCCATGGCGCTATGCCGGATCGGGCACGGGTTGCGGCGGCGGCGGGCCCGCGTAGTGCGCGCTGGGCCGGATGAGGCGGTTGTCCGCCGATTGCTCGAGCACGTGGCTGGTCCAACCGATCACGCGGCTCGACGCGAACGTCGGCGTGAACATCTCGCGCGGCACGCCGCACGTGTCCATCACCACCCCGGCGTAGAACTCGACGTTCGTGTAGAGCTGGCGGCCCGGCTTCATCTCGGCCAGGACCTCGATCGCCTTCCGCTCGATCGCCTTGGCGAGATCGACCTTGGGCCCACCGAGCCGCTCCGCGATCCCTCGCAGCATCGTCGACCGGGGGTCGTCGGTCTTGTAGACGCGATGCCCGAAGCCCATGAGACGGTCGCCGCGCTCGACGGCGTCTCGCAGCCACGGCTCGGCTTTGTCCTCGGTGCCGATGGCGTCGAGCATGGCCAGCGCGCGGCTCGGCGCGCCGCCGTGCAGCGGCCCCGAAAGCGCGCCGATCGCGCCGACCACCGCCGAGCCGAGGTCGGCTCCGGTCGACGTGATCACGCGGGCTGTGAACGTCGACGCGTTGAAGCCGTGATCGATCGTGGAGATCAGGTACTGCTCGACCGCCCGCGCGTACTCGGGCTTCGGGATCTCGCCTTGCATCATGTAGAGGTAGTTGGCGGCGTAGGGCAGGTCGGGGTGCGGGTCGATCGGCTCGAACCCGTGCTTGAGCCGGTACAGCGCGGTGAGGATCGTGGGCACGACGGCGCACGTCTGGAGCGCCTGGGCGCGCAGCTCGGCGCGGCTGCCGTCGAGCCACGGTCGGTAGTCGAGGTCGACCGCCATCATCGAGTACGTCGTGCGCAGCATGTCGAGCGGCGGCGCGTCCGGGCCGCCCAGGGCCGCTACCTGGGGGAGGAGCTCCTTCACCTCGACCGGGATCGTGCGCCGCGGCTTCACGTCGTCGATGAACGCGTCACGCTGGCGCAGCGACGGCAGCTCGCCCTCGAAGAGGAGGTACCACACGTCCTCGAGCGTCCGCTTCTCCGCCAGCTCGATCGCGTTGTACTGCCGGTAGTGGTAGAAGCCCTCGAGGCCGCGGACGTCGCCGATCGTGGTGTCGGCGACGACGACCCCCTCGAGGCCCTTGGGAACCTCGGCCGCGGGGCGCTCGACCGGCTGCACCTGCGCGATGCGCATGAGGTCGCGCATCGACACCAGCCCGACGAGCTGGGTGCCGTCGACGACCGGGATGTGGCGGTACCCGTGCTCGGACAAGGCTCGCGAACGCCTCGGCGGCGGGCACGCCCGGTTCCACCGAGTCGGGGTTCGGCGTCATCCATTCCGCCACGTTCACCTGGCCCGTGTCGGCGCCGGCGGCGGCGATGCGGATCATGTCGCGTTCGGTCAGGATGCCGACAGGTTTCTCGTCTTGTACGACGACGACTGACCCGACGCGCTTCTCGCGCATCCGTCCGGCGGCGCTTGCGAGGGTTTCGTCCGGGGTTGCGGTGACCACCGGGGTGCTCATGAGCTCGGCGACAGTGGGCGCACTGGACCCGTCGGTCATGAGCAACGTCCCTTCGTTGGTCAGCCTCGGCGCGGAGTCTACGCCGCGACGTCAGGACGCCGGTTGCCCGTGACGGCCCGCGCCCGACGCGAAACGTGCCGCGCCCTCCAACGTCTCGCCCGACGCGATCGTCGCCGCGCCGCGCTCGAACTCGTTCGAGAGCGCGTCGTCGAGCGAGAGTCCCCACTGCTCGTAGCTGGAGCGACGGTCGCTCCGGAGGCAGAGCTGCGGGAGCCGCGCGAGCTCGTGCGCCAGCGCGACCGCGCCGTCGAGGGCCGCGCCCGGCTCGGCGAGCTGGTTCGCCAGCCCGAAGGACAACGCCTCGTCGCCCGACACGCCGCGGCCGGTCAGGATCATGTCGAGGGCGCGGCTGTGCCCGATGAGGCGGGGCAGGCGGACCGTGCCGCCGTCGATCAGCGGGACGCCCCACCGCCGGCAGTACACGCCGAAGACCGCGTCACGGGCGGCGACGCGCAGATCGCACCACAGCGCGAGCTCGAGCCCGCCGGCCACGGCGTGACCCTCCACGGCGGCGACGACGGGCTTGTCGAGCAGCATCCGGGTCGGCCCCATCGGCCCGTCGCCGTCGGGGGTGGCGCGGTTGCCGCCGCCGGTCGAGATCGCCTTGAGGTCGGCGCCGGCACAGAACGCGCCACCGGCGCCGGTGAGGACCGCGACGTCGCGGTCGCCGTCGTCCTCGAAGGCGCGGAAGGCGTCGGCCAGCGCTTCGGCCGTCGCACGGTCGACGGCGTTCCGGACGTCGGGTCGGTCGATGGTCACGATCGTGACCGGTCCGTCGTGTTCGATGCGTACCGTGCTCATGCCGGCTCCTCCTTCGCGTCGAGCGTCGCCACCAGGTGCGCGGTCTCGTTCAGCGTCACCACCGAGCGCTCGCCCGTGCGGGCGGCGGCGACGCGCGTGATCGACGTGTAGCCGGGCTCGAACCACAAGTGTCGTTCCAACCCGAGCAGCGCGGCCACGTAGACGTTGATCACCCCGCCGTGGCAGACGGCGGCGACCCGTCCGCCCGCGAAGCGTTCGACGACGTCATCGACGCACGGGACGATGCGGGCCCGGAACTGGTCGGGGGGCTCGCCGCCGAGCTCTTCCCACCGGCCCTCGATCATCGCCCGCCAGCGGTGATCGCGCGTCTCGCGCATCTCCTCGACGGGGATGTAGTAGTCGGCTTCGGCGTCGTACTCCATGAGACCCTCGACCGTCTCGACGTCCAGGTCGAGGCCTTCCCCGACGATCGCCGCCGTCTCGTGCGCCCGGCGCAACGGGCTCGACACGACGGCGTCGACCGGCTCGTGCTCGAGCCACTGCGCGAGCCGCACGGCCTGGAGGCGCCCCCGAGGAGTGAGGCCCGGATCGGCCGGCACCGGGCTCGATCCCGGCGCGATGCGCACGGGCTCGGCGTGGCGGATGAGGAGGAGGTCCACGGGTCAGCCGGTGAGCTCGAAGCCGAGGACGGCTTCGAGCTCGGCGAGCGCCGCTTCGGGCTCGGCGACCTTGATCGTCGTCATCCCGAGCTCGCGCGCCGGCTTGAGGTTGGCGCCGAGGTCGTCGAGGAACACCGTGGCCGGCGGGGAGACGTCGAGGCGTTCGCAGACGAGCGCGTAGATGCGCGGGTCGGGCTTGCGCAGCCCTTCGACCGCCGACTCGACCATGACGTCGAACCAGTCGTCGGTGGGCGACGCTCGGTCGGTGCGCGCCGGGTCGTCGGCCCAGTTGTTGGTGAGCGCCGCCGTCTTGAGCCCGTGCCGGCGGATCGCGCCGATCGCCGTCACCATCTCGGGTCGGGCGTCGAGCCCGACCCGGACGGCGTCCATGAGCTCGCGTGCCGAGACGGCGCCGCCGTGCGCGGCGCACTCGGCGTCGAACGCGTCGCAGAACTCGTCGAAGTTCAGCTCGCCCCGTTCGAGTCGTGACCACGCGCCGTGCTCGGGGTCGGCGAGCACGACCTCGCTGAGGAACCGGTGGGGGAGGCCGTGATCCCGCTCGTACGCCCGGAAGACGTCGAGCGGAGACGGAAAGACCACCCCTCCCAGGTCGAAGACCACGGCCTCGTAGCTCACGGATCGACGAGCACGCCGGGGTTCAGGGTGGCGCGCGGGTCGAGCGTCGCCTTGGCCGACCGCAGCGCCTCGGCGAACAGCGGCGGGCGCTGCTGGTCGTACCACCGGCGGTGGTCGCGGCCGACGGCGTGGTGGTGCGTGATCGTGGCGCCGTGGCGAACGAGCGCGTCGGAGGCGGCATCCTTGATCACCGCCCACTGCTCCAGCTGTGCACCGGGACGCCCGGGCGCGATGACGGTGAAATACGGCGCCGGTCCGTCGGGATACACGTGCGTGAACCGGCAGGTGACGACGCCCTTCGGCGCGCCGATCTCGACGAGCGCGCCGCGCACCGAGTCCATGACGTCGCCGTAGAGCGCGTCGAAGCGGTCCCACGTGATCGCGGTCTCGAACGTCTCGTTGACCATGCCCATCGCCACGAGCGCGTCTCGTGTGTACGGGGCGCGCAGGAACGCGCTCCGCCATGCGCCCGCCGATCCCTCGCGGGTCGAGTCGTCGGTCCGCGTGCGGAGCGCGTCGTCCGGCACCTCGCCACCGTGGTCACGCGCGAGCTCGACGGCGCGCGCGAGCCACGGCGTCGAGCGAATGGTCGGCGGACTCGAACCCGATCAGGAGCAGGTGCGCCGAGCCGTCGTCGGTGCCCGTCACCATGCGCCTCGGTGGCGTCGAGCAGCCGGCAGTTCGACGGGTGCAGCCCGCTCTGGGCGAGCGCCCGCGCCGCCTGCACGCCCTGCTCGAAGCTCGAGAACCGGGCGGTCGCCGAGGCCCGGAAACGGGGCCGGTCCTGCAGGCGCATCCACGCCTCGGTGATCACGCCGAGGATGCCCTCGGAGCCGAGAAAGAGACGGTCGGGCGACGGCCCCGCCCCCGAACCCGGCAGCCGCCGCGACTCCACGACGCCGCGGGGCGTCACGACGCGCAGCGACTCCACGAAGTCGTCGATGTGCGTGTACAGGGTGGCGTAGTGGCCACCGGATCGGGTCGCGATCCATCCGCCGAGCGTCGAGAACTCGAACGACTGCGGGAAGTGACGCAGCGTCAGCCCGTGCGGGCGCAGCTGGTCCTCGAGCGCGGGGCCGTACACGCCCGCCTGGATGCGCGCCGCCCGCGATGCACGGTCGATGTCGAGCACCTGATCGAGGTGGCGCAGGTCGACGGTGACCGCGCCGCGGTAGGCGTCGCCGACGTCGCACTCGACCCCGCCCACGACGGACGACCCACCGCCGTACGGGATCGCGGCCGCGCCCGCCTCGGCGCACCAGTCGAGGACGTCGGCGACGTCGGCCTCGGTGCGCGGGGTGGCCACGACGTCGGGCGGGTGGGCGAACTCGCGGCGGAAGGCGCGCACGACGTCCCGGAACGACTTGCCGTACGTGTGCCCGGCGCGCTCGGCGGGGTCCGTCGTGCACTGCGACGCCAGGGAGGCCGGAGGCTCGAGCCGGGGCTCGGGCAGCTCCAGTTCAGCGATCGTGGGCGGGTCCGCCACCGCGATGTCGCCGAGGTCGAACATGCCGGCCAGCGTCTTGGCCATCTGCTCCTGCTGGTCGCGCGACGGTCCCTCGCCTTCGTACCCCCAGCCCCAGAACTTGCGTACCTTGGCGGTGTTCGCCACGGCGCTGAGGCTAATGCCGGGGCAGGTTCACGACGGAGGAGCAGCTGTGATGGAGACGAAGGTCGACGAGATTGCCGACGACATCTACCGCCTGTCGACATATGTGCCCGAGATCGCGGCGCCGGCCGGCTTTACGTTCAACCAGTTCGTCGTCAAGGCCGACGAGCCGCTGCTGTTCCACTGCGGTCCTCGCCAGATGTTCCCGCTCGTCTCCGAGGCGGCGGCACGCGTCGTCCCGCTCGACCAGTTCCGCTGGATCACGTTCGGCCACGTCGAGTCGGACGAGTGCGGCTCGATGAACGACTGGCTCGCTGTCGCGCCGAACGCCGAGGTCGCCCACGGTGCGATCGGATGCCTCGTCTCGATCAACGACATGGCCGATCGTCCGCCGCGAGCACTCGAGGATGGCGAAGTCCTCGATCTCGGTGGGAAGCGCGTCCGCCACTTCGACACGCCGCACGTCCCGCACAACTGGGAGGCGCGTGTGCTCCACGAGGAGACGACCAACACTCTGTTCAGCGGCGACCTCGGCGAGCACATCGGGAACGGCCCGCCCGTCACCGAGGACGACATCGTGGGGCCGGCGATGGAGGGCGAGGAGATGTTTCTTGCGTCCAGCCTGACGCCCGCGTTGGCGCCGACCATCCGCAAGCTCGCCGAGCTGCAACCGTCGACGCTGGCGATCATGCACGGCTCGTCGTTCACGGGTGACGGTGCCGCCATGCTGCACGGCTTGGCCGACGCGTACGCGAAGCGGCTCGCCGACGCCGAACGGTAGAGGCGTCAGAGGGACGCCACGAGGTCGGGCGTGACCTCGGCGAGGGACGGCACGACCACCGCGGCCGACGCCAGCACGTCGTCGTCCGGTCGGAACTGGCGATTCGGCACTGCGATCGTTCGCATGCCGGCGGCGACGGCCGCCTTGATGCCGTTCGTCGAGTCCTCGATCGCCGCGCAATCCTTCGGGTCGACGGCGAGCTCGCGGGCGGCGGCGAGGTACACGTCGGGTGCCGGCTTGCCGTTCGTCACCTCCTCAGAGGAGACCACGGCGGCGAACCGGTCGCGCACACCCATGCGGTCGAGGACGAGCTCGATGATCGGCCGGTTCGACGACGATGCCACGCCGAGTCGCCAGCGTTCACCGAGCTCCCGCACCGTTTCGACGGCGTGAGGGAGGAGCGGGAGGTGCTCCCCGTACGCGGCGGCCACTCGGCGGACCACGTCGTCGTTGATCTCGGCCGGCGTCATGGGAACGTCGAGGCGGTCGTGCATGTAACTCGACCATTCCTTCGAGCTCATGCCCATCATGTCGGTGGTCGCGCGCTCGTCCCACGTACCGCCGCGCTCGCGCACGAGGTCCTCGCGCGCCGCGTCCCACACCTGCTCGGACTCGATCAGCACGCCGTCCAGATCGAAGACCACGGCCGCCGTCGGTACGCCCACCGAGCGACCCTACTGCCGGGCGTGTCAGCATGAGCCCGTGCCCGCCGACGACGTCGAAGCGATCCGTGCACTGATCCACGAGTACGCCGAGCTCATCGACACCGGCGATCTCGACAGCCTGGCCGCGCTGTTCGCCGACGCCACATGGGGATCGCCCGGGCGCGGTACGCCGCTGCGTGGAACGGAGCAGGTCCGCCGCGGCTACGACGGCGTGATCCTGTACGACGGGATCCCGTGCACGAAGCACGTGATCAGCAACGTGACGATCGAGATCACCGACGACGGCGCGACGGCCACCGCTCGTTCGTACTTCACCGTGTTGCAGGCGCGACCCGATCTGCCACTGCAGCCGATCATCGCCGGGCGCTATCACGACCGCTTCGAGCGCGTCGACGGCCGGTGGCGGTTCGCCGACCGTCAGATCATCCCCGACCTCATCGGCGACCTGAGCCGGCACCTGCGCGGCGGCGACCTGTGACAGGGGAGTGGTCGCCCCGGATCGCCGAGATCTCGCGTCGGCTGCGATCGAGGGCTGACGCGATCCTCGGCGCCGTCTGGTTCATGCCCCAGCACGACTTGCCGAGCCTCGCCGCGCGCATCGCGTGCGTGGGCCGCGTACCCGGTGCGGTCGCCGCGGCGCTGTTTGCCCCGCAGCACCCCGTGTACGTGGCCGCCGCGGTCGACGACGCGTGGCGCCATCACGAGCCGGCTGAACTGCTCGAAGCCCGTCTCGCGGGCGCGACCGCGTACCTCGCAGGCGCCCTGGGCGAGGAACCACCGGGGATCGACCGCGCGGTCACGATCCTGCGACCCGTCGCCGAGGCCGGCTCGATCGCCGGGCACGCTGTCTACGGCGGCCTGCGCTCGTTGCCGTGGCCGGACACGCCGCTCGGCGACCTTTGGCGCGCGTCCGACATGATCCGGGAGCGGCGGGGCGGATCGCACCTCAACGCGTGGACGGCCGCCGGGCTCAGCTCGGTCGAGATCCAGCTGCTCACGGAGCGGTGGCGCACGACGTCGTGGCCGGGTTCCACGACGGCCGACCAGATGAGCTACTCCGGCGAGGAGATCGGCGAGGCGCTCGATCGCTTCCGGGCCCGCGGGTTCGTCGACGGCGACGGCAGCCTCACCGACGAGGGCCGAGAATTCCGTGAGGGCATCGAGCGCGCCACCGACGTCCAGGAAGCCGACCTCGTCGAGGCGTTGGGTGAGGACGTCGACGAGCTGTTCGACCTCATGGCGCCCTGGGCCCGCGCCGTCGTCGCCGGGGCAGGCAGAATCACGCGTCATGACGGACTCTCGGACGAACGACCAGGAACTCGTGGACCGGCTCGAGGAGGTCTGGGCATCGATCGACTCGATGTGCGCCAACCTCACCGACCCACAGTGGAAGACGCCCACCGACCTGCCGGGCTGGAGCGTGCAGGACAATGTGGTGCACATCTCCGGCATCGAGTCGAGCATCCTCGGACGGCCCGCGCCCGACCACACGCCGCCCGACTACGACCACGTGAAGAACGAGGTCGGGCAGCGCAACGAGGTCTGGATCGACTCGCGCCGCGAGTGGCCCGGCTCGAAGGTGCTCGACGAGTTCCGCGAGGTCACCGGCGCCCGGCTCGAGCAGCTGCGCGGCTTCACCGAGACCGACTTCGACGCCGAGTCGTGGACGCCCGCCGGTCCCGGCACCGTCCGCGACCTGCTGCCGTTCCGCATCTTCGACTCGTGGGCGCACGAGCAGGACATCCGGCGCGCGGTCGACCAACCGTGTGATCTCGAAAGCCCAGTCGCCGACCTCGCGTTCGAACGCGTCCTCGAGCGCGCTGCCGTACGTCGTCGGGAAGAAGGTGGGCCCGCCCGACGGCACGACGGTCGTGTTCGACGTGTCGGGATCACGCCCTCAGACGATCGCCATCGGCGTCGAAGGCGGCCGGGCCAAGCCGTTGTCCTCGCCACCCGAGAAGCCGAGCGTGACGCTCGCCATGGACGCCCAGACGCTCGCGTGCCTTGGCCTCGGCCGGTGGGACCCGGCGGCGTCCCTCGACGAAGGCCAGGTGACGATCACCGGCGACGACGCGCTCGGCCGTGCCGTCGTCGGGCACATGAACTTCATGTTCTAGTTCTCGGTCGCAGCGTGCGGTTCACGCCTCCTGCACGAGCCAGGTGTTGCCGTCCGCGATCGCTGAAGCTGGCGAACGAGTTGTACTTGCCTCGCTGAGGATCGGGACCCGGCTCCTGCCCGCCGGTCCGAAATGGAACACCTCGCTCACGTCAACACCGCGCTCGGCCAGCTCGGCGCGCGCCACCTCGATGTCGGGCGTGACCAGATGCGTTCCCCGCACGCTGCCGGCGCCGCGTCGGTGATCCCCGTTCCGATCGTGATCGAGCACGCCGACCCGGGCGGGGTCATCTGCACGATGCGAAGCTCGCCGCCCGGCATCACGTCGACGTCGAGGTTGAAGCCGACCTTCTCGACGTAGAAGGCCTTGGCCCGGTCCACGTCCGAGACCGGCAAAAGGACGAGCTCGAGTCTCAGGTCACGCTTCCTCCCGGTTCAGAGCGTGAGCTCGGCCATGAGGCGGAGCGCCTCGGGCTGTTGTCCGAGCACGATCATCGTGCTGACTCCGGCTTCCCGCCACGGCTCGAGCCGCTCCGCGATCCGCTCTTTGGGGCCGACGAGCGCGATCTCGTCGACGAGCTCGTCCGGGACCGCCGCCGTCGCTTCCTGCTTCTTGCCGTCGAGGTAGAGGTCCTGGATCTCCTTGGCGGCGGCCTCGTAGCCGAAGCGGCACGCGAGGTCGTTGTAGAAGTTCCTCCCGCGCGCGCCCATGCCGCCGACGTACAGCGCCGTCACCGGCTTCACGAACCCGCGCAGCGCGTCGACGTCGTCACCGACGAGCACGGTGACGCTGGGCGCGATGTCGAAGTCGGCGCGCGACTTGTCGCTCGCCCGCTTTGGCGAAGCCGGCGTCGAGCGCGGCGCCGTACGTCTCGGCGAGCCGGTAGGGCGAGAAGAAGATGGGGAGCCAGCCGTCGGCGATCTCGGCGGCGAGCTGGACGTTCTTCGGCCCGATGGCGGCGATGTAGATCGGCAGGTCGGCGCGCGGACGGCCGATGATCTTGAGCGGCTTGCCGAGCCCGGTCGCGCCCGGTCCTGCGTACGGGATCTCGTAGTGGTCGCCGCGATGCTCGAGTGGTTCCTCGCGGCGCAGGATCGTGCGCACGATGTCGACGTACTCGCGCGTCTTTGCCAGCGGCTTGCCGTACGGCTGTCCGTGCCAACCCTCGACAACCTGCGGGCCCGATAGCCCCAGGCCGAGGAGGAACCGGCCGCCGCTCATCAGGTCGAGCGTCGCCGCCGTCATGGCGGTCATCGCCGGCGTGCGTGCCGGCATCTGCATGATCGCCGACCCGCCCCGGATGCGCTCGGTGTGCGCGAGGAGCCACGTGAGCGGCGTGATGCAGTCGGTGCCGTAGGCCTCGGCCGTCCACACCGAGTCGTACCCGAGCCGCTCGGCCTCCTGCGCCTGCGCGACTGCGTTGGCGAGGCCGGCGCCCCAATCCTGGTAGCCGAAGTTCATCCCGAGCCGCACGGCTGCATCGTGACACACTGCGATCGGCGACGGGACAGGGGGCCCAATGCGCACACGGGCGACTCGGGTGGCGGTCGCGTTGGTCGCGGCGGTGATCATGGTGGGCGCGAGCGGCGCATTCGCCGCGGTCGGCGACATCACGACGTTCACGGATCCTGCCGCCAACGTCTCCCAACCGGAGGACATCACGACCGGCCCCGACGGCGCGCTCTGGTTCACCAACTTCGCCAACGGGCGGATCGGGCGCATCACGACCGCCGGCGCCATCACGACCTTCACCGACCCGGCCGGCAACGTGGACTTGCCGGACGGGATCACCACCGGCCCCGACGGCGCGCTGTGGTTCACCAGCAGCAACAACAAGCGGATCGGGCGCATCACCACCGCCGGTGCCATCACGACGTTCACCGACCCCGCCGACACCGTCGACCACCCCTTTGACATCACTACCGGTCCCGACGGGAACCTGTGGTTCACGAGCGGGTCAACAGCCGGATCGGCCGCATCACGACGGCCGGCGTGATCACCACGTTCACCGACCCGGCCGGCAACCTCATCCGCCCGTTCGGCATCACGGCGGGCCCCGACGGGAACGTGTGGTTCACCGACTTCCGCAGCAACGTGGTCGGTCGCATCACGGCGGCCGGAGTGATCACGACGTACACCGACCCCGACGGCAATCTCGACGGGCTCGGCGAGATCGCGCTCGGGTCGGACGGCGCGCTGTGGTTCACGAGCACCAACACGAACCGCATCGGTCGAGTCACGACCGCCGGCGACATCACCACGTTCGTCGACCCTCAGAACGGCGTCGAGGCTCCCCTCGGGATCACGGCCGGACCCGACGGCAACCTCTGGTTCACGAGCATGAACAACTTCCGCATCGGCCGTATCAACACCGCGGGCGACATCACCACGTTCACCGACCCGGCCGGGAACGTGGCGCTCCCTCGCGGGATCACCGGCGGGCCGGGGACGGACGTGTGGTTCGCGAGCACCAACAGCGATCGGATCGGACGGATCGCGACCATC
>CAVYIP010000010.1:0-24428 GCA_963768605.1 uncultured Actinomycetes bacterium
GACGCACCCGACGTTGCGCCGCAGTTGCGGGATCTTCCAGGAGCTGAGGCGGGAGATGTCGCGGCCGGCGACGATGATGCGGCCGTTGGTCGAGTTCTCTTCACGCAGGAGCAGGCGAAGCGCCGTCGACTTTCCTGAGCCCGACGGCCCGACGACGAAGACGAACTCACCTTTGCTGATGTCGAACGAGACGTCGCGCAACGCGACGACGTCGCCCTTGTAAGTCTTGGTAACACCTTCGAATCGAATCATCGACCGCCCAAGCAGCGAATCGGAACGGGAGAAGTTTGAGCAGCGTGCGGCAGAACGCTCCGGCGCAGGGTAGCAGCCCCGCCTGCGCAGCAGGGGTACCGGCGCTCCCGGATCACAGCTAGCTGTGCGCCCCTATCGTCATTCCCCCTGGTCCGACGGCGACGGTGCGCCGCCGTCGCGCTGCCGGCGCCACTGGAGGTACGCCTCGACGAACGGGTCGAGCTCACCGTCGAGGACCGACTGGACGTTGCCGGTCTCGTAGCGCGTGCGCTCGTCCTTCACGAGCTGGTACGGCGCCAGCGTGTAGCTGCGGATCTGACTACCGAACGCGACGTCCTTCTTCTCGCCCGACAGCGACTCGAGCTCCTGCTGTCGTTCGACTCGCTGCCGCTCGGCGAGGCGCGCGGCGAGGATCTGCATCGCCTTGGCCCGGTTCTGGATCTGGGATCGCTCGTTCTGAACCGACACGACGATGCCTGTCGGCACGTGCGTGATGCGTACGGCAGAGTCCGTGACGTTGACGTGCTGGCCGCCCGCACCCGACGAGCGGTACGTGTCGATCCGCAGATCGCTGGGATCGATCTCGGGCTCTTCGGTGTGCTCGAGTGCCGGCACCGCGTCGAACGATGCGAACGCCGTCTGGCGTCGCGCGTTGGCATCGAACGGTGAGATTCGAATGAGGCGGTGCACGCCCTTCTCGCCTTGCAGCAACCCGAACGCGTACCGACCTTTGACGATGAAGGTCGCCGACGTGATGCCCGCTTCCGTGCCCTCTTGGACCTCGTCGAGCTCGACGTCGAAGCCACGCCGCTCCGCCCAGCGCATGAACATGCGCAAAAGCATCTCGGTCCAGTCCTGCGCGTCGGTGCCACCCGCACCCGAGTGGACCTCGCAGATGGCGTCGCGCTCGTCGTGCTCGCCGGTGAACAGCGCGCGCAGCTCCAGCGTGTCGAGGTCGGTGGACAACGCCGTGGCGCCGGCATCGACCTCCGGCTCGACCGAATCGTCGCCCTCTTCACGTCCGAGCACGAACAGGGTCTCGATCTCGGAGAGCCGCTCCTCGAGGCCGTCGAAGACCTCGAGGTCGTCGCGCACCCGAGCGAGCTCGGTATTGACCTTGCGCGCCTGGTCCTGGTCCGCCCACAGGTCAGGTCGGCTCGCCTCCTGCTCGAGCTCGGCCAACCGGTTCCGCGCCGCGTCGATCTGCAAATAGGCGTGCGCGTCGTCGACTCGGCGGCGGAGGTCGGCCAGCAGTTCTGTGAAGTCGCGCATCGCGAGGGCTGGCGGGTGTCGCTGCCGCGGTTCAGCGACCGTGACAGTGCTTGAACTTCTTACCGCTCCCGCAGTGGCACGGCTCATTGCGACCCGGCGTCTTCTCGACGTGCACGGGCTGCGGCACGACGTCCTCGGGTCGCTCGGCGACCGCGGTGGCCGTCGGCGCGCCCGCGAGCCCGTCTCCCTCCATTCCGTCGCCCACCGGCTCCTCGAGCGGTTGCCCGGCCGCGGCGGCCTGGAGCGCCTCCGACCCCTGCACCGGGCCCTCGGCCGACGAATACCGGACGTTGCTCGCCTCACGGCGCGGGGCGTCGTCGGCGACGACTTGGAGGTGCGAGACGTACCGGACGAAGTTGTCCTGCACGCCCGCCATCATCGCCGAGAACATGTCGAAGCCCTCGCGCTGCCACTCGGCCAGCGGGTCCTTCTGGCCCATCGCGCGCAGGTTGATGCCCTCGCGCAGGTAGTCCATCTCGTAGAGGTGCTCGCGCCAGTGCTGGTCGATCACCGAGAGCATCACGCGGCGCTCGATCTCGCGGAGCGCGTCGCTCCCGATCGTCTGCTCCTTCTGCTCGTAGAGCTCTACGGCGTCGTCGGTCAGCACCTGCACGACCTGCTCCCGATCCGGCAGGTCGAGCTGGTCGAGCGTGATCCTCGTCGGGAACGTGCTCTCGATCTGCGTGTGCAGCTCCTCGAGATCCCACTCCTCGGGGTACTCGGTCGGGCACCACGTCTCGACGGCGTGGCGGACGGCGCCTTCGATCGCCTCGAACGCCTCGTCGCGCAGGTCGCCGCCGTCGAGGATCTGTTGGCGGCGCTTGTAGATCACCTTGCGCTGCTCGTTCATCACCTCGTCGTACTTGAGGACGTCCTTGCGGATCTCGAAGTTGCGGTCCTCGACCGTGCGCTCGCGCGCGCTCGATCGCCTTGGTGACCATCTTCGCCTCGAGCGGGACGTCGTCTGGGAAGGCCTTCCCCATCACCCAGTTCATGGCCCCGGTCGCGAACAGCCGCATCAGCTCGTCCTCGAGCGAGAGGTAGAAGCGGCTCTCGCCCGGGTCGCCCTGCCGTCCGGCGCGGCCCCGGAGCTGGTTGTCGATCCGGCGGCTCTCGTGACGCTCGGTGCCGAGCACGTAGAGCCCGCCGAGCTCCCGGACGTCGTCGCCGGCGGGACGGCACTCGTCCCGGAACTTCGACACCAGCTCCTCGTAGCGCTCGGGTGCCTCGTCGGGTGTGGAGCCCTCGGCGGAGAGCTCCTGGCGGGCGAGGCCCTCGGGGTTGCCGCCGAGCAGGATGTCGACGCCGCGACCGGCCATGTTCGTGGCCACCGTCACCGTGTGCGGCCGGCCGGCCTGCGTGACGATCAGCGCTTCCTTCTCGTGCTGCTTCGCGTTCAGCACCGAATGCGGCACGCCGCGCTTCTCCAGCAGTCGCGAGAGCTTCTCGGACTTCTCGACCGAGATCGTGCCCACGAGCACGGGCTGCCCGTTCTCGCTTCGCTCTTCGATGTCGTCGGCGACGGCGTTGAACTTCGCGTCCTCGGTCTTGTAGATGAGGTCGGCGTTGTCGTCCCGGACCATGGGCTCGTTCGTCGGGATCCCGACGACCTCGAGGGCGTACGTGTGCGCGAACTCGCCCGCCTCCGTCAACGCCGTGCCCGTCATGCCGGAGAGCTTCTCGTACATGCGGAAGTAGTTCTGGAGCGTGACGGTCGCCAGCGTCTGGTTCTCCGCCTTGACGTTGACACCTTCCTTGGCCTCGACGGCCTGATGGAGACCTTCGCTCCAGCGGCGTCCCTCGAGGATGCGGCCCGTGAACTCGTCGACGATCTTCGCCTCGCCGTTCTGGATGACGTAGTCGACGTCCCTCTTGAAGAGCTCCTTCGCGCGGAGCGCGGCTTGGAGCTGATGGACGAAGTTCTGGTTGACGTGCTCGTAGAGGTTTTCGACGTCGAGCGCCTGCTCGACGCGGCCGATGCCGTCCTCGGTCGGCACGACCGTGCGCTTCGCCTCGTCGACCTCGTAGTCGCGGTCGCGCTGGAGGCCCTTCACGACGCGGGCGAAGCGGTAGTACAGCTCCTGCGCGTCGTCGGCCCGGCCCGAGATGATCAGTGGGGTGCGCGCCTCGTCGACGAGGATCGAGTCGACCTCGTCGACGATGGCGAAGAAGTGGCCCCGCTGGACCTGTTCCTCGTTCGACAAGGCCATGTTGTCGCGGAGGTAGTCGAATCCGAACTCGTTGTTGGTGCCATAGGTGATGTCGGCGTGGTACGCAGCCCGCTTCGACTCCGGGTCGTCGACCTGGGGGACGACGACGCCGACCTCCATCCCGAGGAACCGGTAGATCTGCCCCATCCATTCGGCGTCGCGCCGGGCGAGGTAGTCGTTCACGGTCACGAGGTGGCAGCCGTAGCCGGCGAGCGCGTTCAGGTAGAGGGGCAGGGTGGCGACGAGGGTCTTGCCCTCACCGGTCTTCATCTCGGCGACCCAGCCGAAGTGGAGCGCGGCGCCGCCCATGATCTGGACGTCGAAGTGGCGCTGCCCGAGCGACCGCTTGGCCGCCTCCCGCACCGCCGCGAACGCCTCGGGGAGCATGTCGTCGAGCATCTCGACGCGCTCTTCCTTCGTCTCGCAGTGCCCGAGCCGGCCCCGGAACTCGTCGGTCATGGCCCGGAGCGCCTCGTCGGAGCGCGCCTCCATCTCGGGCTCGAAGGCGGCGACTTCGGGCACGATCGACTCGACGAGCTTGAGCTTCCGGCCTTCGCCCGCGTGCAGGAGCTTGTTGAAGAGGCCCATGTGGTCTCCGAGTGTACCGACGGCCGTCGTCACTTCTCTGCGGGCTCGCTGCCGAGGCGGGCGCCGAGGATCGCCCCCTTCATGCCAGCATGCGGCCGTGGCGACGGCCGTCGGGCAGGACCCGGAGCTCCAGATCCGTCCGGAACCGCGGAAGCAAGAGCGCTGGTGGCAACGGATCTCGGCGATGTGGGCAGGCATCGTGGTGGCCGTCGTGCTTGCCCTCTGGTCGACGGCCGGCGCCTGGGGAGGCCTGCCCCCGCACGGCGAGGACGTCATGTCGTATCTCGTGCGGGCGGACTTCGGACTTCCCCAGCTCGTTGCGCACGGACGGCTCGACGGGTGGTTCCCGCGCTACTACCTCGGATACCAGGAGTTCCTGTTCAACGGGGCCGGCGTGGTCTGGGCGATGGGCGCGGCACGGGCGGTGACTTTCGGCGCGCTGTCGAACACCGGCGCGCTGAAGGTCGTCGGTGTGCTGGCGTTCGCGGCGCTGCCGGCGGCGATGGCGTTCCTCGCCCGGTCGCTCGGGCTCGGGCGGCTGGCGGCAGGGATCGCCGCGATCCTCTCGCTCCTGGTCTCGAGCCAGTTCGGACCAGGCCTCCAGGGCCTGTACGCCGTCGGCCTCGTCTCACATCAGCTCGGCGCGCCGCTCTTCTGTCTCGCGCTCGGGGCGCTGCTGCGCGTCCCGCGCGACACCCGATGGCGGTGGGTGCTGCTCGCGGCGGTGTCGCTGGCCGGGCTCGCGATCACGCACGTCATCTCGGTGATGATCCTGGCCGTCGTGTTCCCGCTGCTGGCTTTCGGGCTCCGGCGCGAGCACCTGGGACGCGCCGCGCTCACCAGGTTCGCCTTGGCCGGTGTGTTGGCGGCGGCGCTGGCGGCATGGTGGTTGATCCCCGCGCTCGTGCACCGCGACCTACGAGGCGAGGTCGCGACGTGGGCGACGCCCCCGTTCGGGGACCGCATCGACGCGATCGTGAACGGGCAGATCCTGTTCCGTCCGTACACGGTGTGGATCGTCATCGCCGGCTGGGTTTACGGCCTGGTGCGCGTGCGCCGCCGCCCGTTCGCCGTGGTGGTCGTCGCGACGCCGCTCGTGTTCCTCGTCCTCGCGCACTGGGCCGCGTCACGCTGGCCCGACAACGAGTTCGCCATGCAGCTCGCCAACCGCGGGCTCGGCTACGCCGGGCTGCTCGCGATCCTGCCGCTGTCCGCGGGGATCGCCGCCGGCGCGCGGTTCGCGACGCGGCGGCTGTCGAGATGGCGCTGGGCCGGCCCGGCGGCGGTGGCGGCCGCGATGTTGGTCGCGGTTCTCGTGGTCGTGTCGCCGCTCGGGCCCGACCGGGGATCGGCGAGTGAGCTCGAGCCGCCCGTCCCGCAACTGCAGCACGCGGCGGCCGAGCTCCGTCGTGACGTTCCCGACGGCGCCAGGTTCGTCACGCAGCGGGAGTATCCGGGGGAAGTGCAGCGCACCGGTGTGCTCCTCCCGCCGACGTGGCTCGCGCGGGCGTCGGGCCGCGACTCGTTGAACGGCTGGAACCTCGAGTCGTCGAGCACGCCCCAGCCCGACCTCGAGCCCGACCTGTACCTCGGGCACCGCCCCGCCGACATGCAGGCTGACGTGCTGAGCCGGCTGGGCGTGTCGCATGTCGTGACGACCGGTCGACCCGTTCGCCGACGCGCTCGCGGTGTCGGACCGGTTCGAGCTCGTCTGGCGGGAGCCGCCGATCGCGATCTTCGCGGTCCGCGCCCGCCCCGGGGAGCCCGACCCTGCCGCGCTCGTCTCCACCGGCGCTCCGGCGGCGGCCCGACTCACGCGCGCCGATCCGGAACGGCTGCATTTCCGAGTCGACACGTCGGCCGCCACGTCGGCCACCGTGGCCGTCGCCTGGTCGCCGAAATGGCACGGCCGCGTCGACGGGCGATCGGTCGAGCTCGAGCACACGGCCGACGGGCTGATCGCGGTCCGGCTCCCCGCGGGGCGGAGCACGCTGGAGCTCGACTACGGCCCCGACGGGTGGGACCGGCTCGGCGTCGGGGATCAGCGCGCTGACGCTCGTGGTTCTCGCCGCGTTCGGCGTGTACCGGCTCCGGCGCCGGCGCCGGCGTCAATCCACGTCGAGCAGCTTCTCGCGCATGGCGTAGACGACGGCTTCCATCCGCGAGTGCAGGTGCAGCTTCTCGAGGATGTTGCGGACGTGGTTCTTCACCGTGTTCTCCGAGATGTACAGCTCCTCGGAGATCTCGCGGTTGCTCAGGCCTTTCGCGACGAGCTTCAGCACGTCGAGCTCGCGATCGGTGAGGCTCGGCAGGAGCGAGCGGTGGCGCTCTTCGGCTTGTTGCACGAGCACGTTGAACTCGGTCAAGAGCTTCGACGCCATCGAGGGCGAGATCAGGCTGTGCCCACGGGCGACGGCGCGCACCGCGTCGGCGAGCTCCTCGATCGAGATCTCCTTCAGGAGGTATCCGCTCGCGCCCGCCTTCACGGCCGCGTAGAGGTCCTCTTCGCTGTCGGAGACGGTGAGCATGATCACCTTGGTGTCGGGGAGGCGCTCGCGGATGCGGCGGGCGGCCTCGATGCCCGTCGACCGGGGCATGCGGACATCCATGACGACGACGTCCGGAGCCATCTCCTCGGCCCGGTGGACCGCCTCGATCCCGTCGGCGGCCTCGCCCACGACCTTGATGTCGGGCTCCTCGGAGAGCACGAGGTCCAGGCCGCGCCGGAACAGCGCATGGTCGTCGACGATGACGACGCGGATTGTCTCGCCCTCGTTCACCCCGTGGTCTCGATCAAGCCGAGGTTGCCGTCGCGCCGGCGGTAGAGGACGGCCGCGTGACCGTTCTCGGCGTTGGTGAACAAGAAGAAGTCGTGACCGAGCAGATCCATCTGGAGCGCCGCCTCCTCCGGACCCATCGGCTTCATCGTCAACCGCTTCGTCTTCACGATGCGGCTGACGATGCCGGCTCGTCGTCGTCGTCGTCCTCGTCGGCGACTTCGAGGTTCCCGTCGGGAGCGGAGAGGACGTCGGCGCCACCCGATGCCGCTCGGTTCCGACGGGGGGCGTGGGTGCGCGTGACGCGCTTCTCCTTGATCCGGGCAACCTGATGCTCGACCTTGTCGACGACCAGGTCGAGCGCGGCGGCGGGCTCGGACGCGGCGGCGTGCGCCTTCACGAAGTTTCGTTTCAGGTGGACGATCACTTCGCAGACCTGGTTGTCGGAGACACGGCGGTTCCGAAGCTCGGAGAATTCGACCTCGACCCGGCCGGCGTCGTGGGTGAACCGCGCGATCTTGCGGACCTTCTCGCGGGCGTGCTTGCGCAGCCGAGGCGGTACGTCGACGTTCTTCCCTCGCACCACGATGTCCATGAGTGGACGTTCATCATACGCGACGGGCGGCCTGCTGACCTGGGGAGACGCGGCCGGGGCGGGGCGTACCGCGGCGGTGACGGCGACCACGGACGTCGCGCCGGCACGTCGGAGCGCATCGGCGGCAGCGGCGATCGTGGCGCCGGTGGTGGCGACGTCGTCGACGAGGAGCACGCGAGCCGGGACGACGCCGTGGCGGGCGTCGAAGTGCGGGCCGGCGCGACGGGCCGCCGCCGGTCGTCCGGTCTGCGGGGGTCCCGGCCGCCGTCGCAGGATCGGACGGGCGCGCAATCCGAGCTCTCTCGCCACCGCACGCGCCAGGACCTCGGCGTGGTCGAACCCCCGAGCATGACGCCGCGGGGCCGTCGTCGGCGTCCACGTCGCGACGTCCACGTGCGCGTCGGCGCCGGCTACGACGACGACCCGGGCCATGTGCGCCGCGAGCCAGGGGACCGTCGCGCGCGTGCGCCAGTACTTGACGCGGGCGACGAGCTCACGCGCCACGCCTTCGTACGCGAACGGTGCCAGCCACCGGTCGACGCCGGCAGGCGGTGGCAACGCCGGTGGTGCGCGCAGCGTTCGCGTGCAGGCGTCGCACACCGGCTCCGCGGCCCGGCCGCATCCCGGGCACGACGCCGGAAACGCCGCCTCGACGAGCGCACGCCACGGGTTCACGCGGCGGACGCTACCGACGGGGTACGACAGCTACGTCAGAGAGCTGCGCAGACGCAACGTTGTCCTCGTACGGCGGGCGGAGGACGCCTCGCTCGGTGACGATGGCGGTGACGAGCCGGGCGGGCGTGACGTCGAAGGCGCGGTTCGCAGCCGCGACACCTTCCGGTGTGATGCGCTCGGCGCCGATGCGGACGACCTCGTCCTCGGGGCGTTCCTCGACCGTGATCGCCGCTCCCGTCGGCGTGTTCAGGTCGACCGTCGACGTCGGGGCGGCGACCACGAAGGGCACGTCGTGCTCGCGCGCGAGCACGGCCAGTGGATACGTGCCGATCTTGTTGGCGACGTCGCCGTTGGCGGCGATGCGGTCGGCGCCGACGATGACGAGATCTACGTCGCCCGTCGCCATGAGCGAGCCCGCCATGACGTCGACGATCACGGTGACCGGGATGCCGAGGCGGTCGAGCTCCCACGCGGTCAAGCGCGCGCCCTGGAGCACCGGCCGGGTCTCCCCCGCCCAGACCTGTGGCCGCTTGCCCGCGTCGTGCGCGGCGCGGACCACGCCGAGCGCCGTGCCGTAGCCGACGGTCGCCAGCGATCCCGCGTTGCAGTGCGTGAGGACGTCCGCGCCGTCCGGCACGAGCTCCGCGCCGAACCCGCCGAGGGCGCGATTGGCGGCGACGTCATCGGCCGCGACGCGTTCCGCTTCCGAGAGCGCAGCGGGAGCGCCGCCCGCCTCCCACACGGCCAGCGCCCGGTCCACACCCCACGCCAGATTGACCGCGGTCGGGCGGGCGGCCGCGAGCTGGCGCGCCGACGCCCGGACTCCGGACTCGTCGGCAATCGTGTGCGCGGCCAGCGCCACGCCGAACGCGCCGGCAGCGCCGAGGGCGGGCGCACCCCGGACCGCCAGCGATCTGATCGCGTCGCAGAGCTCGTCGACCGACGCGCACTCGACGAACCGCAGTTCGCCCGGCAGCGCGCGCTGGTCGATCAGCCGCACCCTCCCCCGCCGCCACTCGATCGTCGGCGGGATCGGGTCCACGGCATCTCCCAGATCAGTACCGGTAGTGGTCGGGCTTGAACGGCCCCTCGACCGGGACGCCGAGGTACGCGGACTGCTCCTCGGTGAGCTGCGTGAGCTTCGCCCCGACCTTGTCGAGGTGCAGCCGCGCCACCTCCTCGTCGAGGTGCTTGGGCAGCGTGTACACGCGTCGCTCGTAGAAGTCCGTGTGACCGTAGAGCTCCATCTGGGCGATCACCTGGTTCGTGAAGCTGTTGGACATCACGAAGCTCGGATGGCCGGTGGCGTTCCCCAGGTTCAGCAGTCGCCCCTCCGACAGCACGATGATCGAGTGCCCGTCGGGGAACACCCACTCGTCGACCTGCGGCTTGATGTTCACTCGCTTGACGCCCGGCAGGGCGGCGAGGCCCGCCATGTCGATCTCGTCGTCGAAGTGGCCGATGTTGCCGACGATCGCGTCGTGCTTCATCCGCCCCATGTCCTCGACGGTGATGATGTTCGTGTTCCCGGTGGCCGTGACGAAAATGTCGGCCGTGTCGACGACGTCCTCGAGCGTCACGACCTCGTGACCCTCCATGGCGGCTTGCAGCGCGCAGATGGGATCGATCTCGGTCACCACGACACGCGCGCCCTGGCCGCGCAGCGCCTGGGAGCAACCCTTGCCGACGTCGCCGTAGCCGCACACCACTGCGAGCTTGCCCGCGAGCATGACGTCGGTCGCACGGCAGATCCCGTCGACGAGCGAGTGGCGAACCCCGTAGAGGTTGTCGAACTTCGACTTCGTCACGGAGTCGTTCACGTTGATGGCCGGGAACAGCAACGTTCCCCCCTCCATCATCTGGTAGAGACGGTGGACGCCGGTGGTCGTCTCCTCGGTGACGCCCTTGACCGAGTCCGCGGTGCGGTGCCAGCGGCGCCCGTCTTCCTCTTGAATGCGCGCCAGCAGCCCGAGGACGACCTTCCACTCCTCAGAGTCGCCGTCGCCCGGCGCGGGCACGGCGCTCTCGCGCTCGTACTCGACGCCCTTGTGCACGAGCAGCGTGGCGTCCCCGCCGTCGTCGAGGATCATGTTCGGAGCGTCACCGTCCGGCCAGCGGAGCGCCTGGTCGGTGCACCACCAGTACTCCTCGAGCGTCTCACCCTTCCACGCGAACACCGGCACCCCGCGGGCGGCGATGGCGGCGGCGGCGTGGTCCTGGGTCGAGAAGATGTTGCACGACGCCCAGCGGACGGTCGCGCCCAGCTCGAGCAGCGTCTCGATGAGCACCGCGGTCTGGATCGTCATGTGCAACGAGCCGGTGATCTTGGCGCCGCGCAGCGGCTGCTCGGCGCCGTAGCGCCGGCGCAGCGCCATCAGGCCGGGCATCTCGTGCTCGGCGAGCTCGATCTCCTTGCGGCCGAAGTCGGCCAGCGAGAGATCGGCGACCTTGAAGTCCGGGGCGCCGGCGCCGGCGGGCGTCGCGGAATCGGTGGTCGTGGTCATCGGGACTCCTTGTGTCGTCGGGCGCGCTCGGGCGCGCACGGGATTGCAGGGAGTCGGCCCAGATCACTGGATGACAGCCGCAGACGGCCCGACCGGGATTCATCGTATCAGCGCGAGTGCGCACCTGTCCCGGTCGATCGGCCCCGGCGTAGCAGAAGGCCCCGCTCTTGGGCGGGGCCTTCCGCAATGACTTGCCGTCGAGCGCTATCCGGTGAAGGTCGGGGCCGCCCGAACGGGCACGGGAACCAGCGCAACCACGTTCGGCGGTGCCGTCGGTCGTCGTCGTCTTCGGAACCGTCGTGGTGGTCGTCGGCGCCGTCGTGGTCGTCGTCGGCGTCGTCGTGGTGGTCGTCGGCGTCGTCGTGGTCGTCGTCGGCGTCGTCGTGGTGGTCGTCGGCGTCGTCGTAGTGGTGGTGGTCGTCGGCGCCGTCGTCGTGGTGGTGGTCGTCGGCGTCGTCGTCGTCGTCGTACTCGTGGTCGTCGTCGTCGGAGTGGTGGTCGTCGTCGTACTCGACGTGGTCGTCGTACTCGACGTGGTCGTCGTCGTGCTCGACGTGGTCGTCGTCGTACTCGACGTGGTCGTCGTCGTCGGAGCCGTCGTTGTCGTCGTCGAAGTCGTCGTCGTCGAAGTGACCTCGCAGTGGCTCACGGTGAGGTTCGATTGCGCCGAGGTGCCATCGTTCGTGCTCGCCGACTGCAGCTGCGCCCCTAGCGGTGTGAACACCGTGAAGTGGACGGCTCCGCCGCCCTGCTGCACTCCTGCCACGGGACTTGGCGTGATCGCGGCCGGAGTGAAGGAAAAGGTCATCTCCCAGGTCGGCCCAGCGTCAGGTTGCGTGAGGATGAACAGCCAACGCTGCTGGCCTGCCGGAACCGTCGGGTCCTGGTTCACCGTGTTGCAGTTGCCGCCGGTCGCACCGTTGCCGTCCCAATTGACGAGCACGGCCAGGGCCGTACCCGCGAGCAGTACCAGTGCGGCGAGGATCGTCACGACGGCAACGCCGGTTTTCGTGAACCGTCGGCGCAAACGCTTCATGACACGCTCCTCTTCAAACCGCGCGGATGGCTTCGTCCGATCGGGGCCGCTCGGGGCGGCACGTTATCAACGTCTCGCAGGCAACGCACGGATCAAACCACGACACGGTCGCCCCGACCGAGCAATGGTCATGAGGAGTAGGAACGGGTTTGTACCTTTGGGGCTGATCTGCGGACGCGAAGCGCGTACAACCGACCGCGCTGGGTGTTCGTCCAAAGCCGCCCCGGAGTTGGCACCGACGGGGGCGGAGGCGGCCCCACCTGCGTCAAGGGCGGCGGCGCGCCTCCTGCGACAGCGTGATTCGCAGCTCGACGAGGCCGACCAAAGTCCGGGGCACGCGCCGCCAGATCGACGTACGCGAGGGTCGCCGCTCCTGGGTTCGAGCGGGCAGTTCGGCGACTCTGAGCCCTGCCCGCTCCGCCCGGATCACCAGCTCGGTGTCGAAGAGGTCGGACGCGAACCGGCATTGGTGCAGAAGTGTCTCGACAGGCGCCCGCCGCATCGCCTTCATCCCATGCGTCTCCGACACTGAAAGCGAGAAGCCGATGCGCAGCATCGAGCCGAAGACGGCGGTGACGAAGCGGCGCGGCAATGGCCGCTCGTCTCGCGACCCCGACGCGCGCTTCGACGCCACCACGATCACGGGCGCTTCGTCACCCGACTCGAGGAGCGCCAGCGCTTGATCCACGAACTCGAGCTCGTAGTAGTCGACATCGAAGGTGACGGCGAACTCGCCCCGTGCGCCGATAAGGCCCTCGCGCAACGCCGCGCCATAGTTCGCGACAGGGCGCGAGGAAACGCTTACGTTTGGATACCTGTCAGCGAGCCGTCCGGCGATAGCGAGTGTGTCGTCAGTCGACCCGTTCTCGACCACGAGCAACTCGAACTCGAGGCCGCGAGCACGAAGCCCCTCGTGGACGTCGCGCACGGCGGTCTCCAGGTAGGCCGCTTCGTTGTGAGCCGGCATCACGACCGAGAGAATCTGTCGAGACTAGCGACCGTGGCTTGATTTTCGGTCGTTCGCGATCCCACCGGCGCACCGAGGCTTAACGAGGCCATGGTCGTCGGCCCGCTCGATGGCAAAGCCGCGCTCGCCGGCCGGGCGATGCCTGCCTCGCGATCACCAGGCCGAGTGGTCGCTGAGCCCTAGCATCCGCGGCAATGAGGCGCGAGGTGTCCGATCGACCGACCACCACCGACGAGGAGCCTGTGGCCGTCGACGAGACGGTCGTCGAGACGCCGGCTGACAAGACGTCAACGGGGGCCGATAGCGACATCGAGACGGATTCCTACGATGGGCGCTGGCGGAACCGGGTACGCGGCCTCGCCCATCCGGCGACGCTGCTGACGCTCGCCGGCGTCGCCGCCTTCACGATCGTCTTCGGCCGTCTCGGCGTGACTCACTATCAGAACTTCGCGTCGTGGTCGTTCGACATGGGCATCTACGACCAGGGGTTCTGGTTGGTGTCACGAGGCGGGCAGTCGTTCGTCACCGTGCGCGGCCTCGAGTTCTGGGGGCATCACGTCAACCTCGTCGCCTTGCTGTTCGTGCCTTTCTACTGGCTCGGCGCGGGACCGTCCTTCCTCTATGTGGCGCAGGCGTTCGTCCTCGGTCTGGGCGCGCTGCCCGTGTACCTGATCGCCCGTGACCGATTTGGACGTCCGTGGGTCGGCGTCGCCTTCGCCGCCGCGTACCTGATGTACGCGCCGATCCAGTGGATCACCTCCGCCAACTTCCACCCCGAGGCCCTCGTCGTCACGCCGTTCCTGTTCGCGTGGTACTTCGCCCGCCGGCGGTCGTGGGGCTGGTACTTCGTCGCGGTCGTGCTCGCACTGTCGACTCGCGAGGACACGGCGCTGGCCGTCTTCGTGTTGGGCATCGTGCTGCTCGTCTTGTACCGGCGCAGCGGCGATCGGCGAGATCGCCACGTAGCCCTCATCACGATGGCGCTCGGTGTGGTCTGGTACGTGGTCTGCACCCAGCTCGTGATTCCCTATTTCAACGACGGCCGACAACCGTTCTATCTGGAGGCGTTCTACGGCTCGTACGGCGGGAGCTTTCCCGAGATCGCCGCGAACATCGTGCGTCATCCCGGTCACGTTGTCGGCGACGCAACTCACCCGGACCGACTGCGCTTCTATCGTGACCTGGCGTTGCCGTTCGGCGGATTGCCCCTCGCCGGGCCGCTCGAGCTGTTGATGGCGGGCCCGCAGATGCTGGCGAGCGTGATCGGAGCGAGTCCGTATGCACGGATGATCCGCTACCAGTACACCGCCGTGATGATCGCACCCATCGTGATCGCCGCGATCGAAGGCGCGCGCTGGCTCTGGCGATACCGGATCGTCCAATTCCTGTTGGTCCCGTGGCTGCTCGCATGGGCGTGCTGGACCAACGTCGCGTGGTCGCCGTCTCCCGTCGGTGCCGGCTATTCGACCTGGGTCACCGCGAACCCTCGGGTCCCGGCGCTTCAAGCAGCCGTCGCCATGGTGCCCGACGACGCCTCTGTCTCGGCGACCTACACACTGCTGCCACACCTTGCCCACCGCGAGCAGATCTACGACTGGCCGAACCCGTTCAAGGCCGCGTACTGGGGCAACGACGACCGCTACCGGTTGCCGGACCCGTCGACGATCGACTACTTGGTCGTCGATCGCCAGCAGGTCGGGCCGGACCAGCAGGCGCGGTTCGCCGATCTCGTCGACGGCGACCCCTTCAAGATCGTGTTCGATCGAGACGACGTCGTCGTTGCGAAGCGGGTCGTCCGTCGAAGCTGACCGCTTCGGCCAGACGCCATCAGCACCGTGGGACTCAACTCGTGATCTCGACCGGCGTGCCGAGGGGCAGGATCTTCGCGAGCTGGCTGATCTGATCGTTGTCCATGCGGATGCACCCCGCGGTCACGCTCTTCCCGAGCACCGACGCGTCGTTGTTGCCATGCAAGCCGATCTCGCCGTCACCACCGTTGAACTCGGTGAGCACGTCGGAGTGACCCGACAATCCGTACGCGTATGGCCCGTACACGCTCGTCGGGTCAGGCGTCTCCAGAAGCACTCGGATGTACGACTTCCCCGTGGGCGTTGGCGTCGATGGCGCTCCGATTGCGACCTCACCCTTGTAGATCTCTGCCGAACCTTGGAGCACCTTGATCTCGTGCGCGCCCAGATTCACTTCCACGTGGTACGGGTTCTGAATGATCGTGACGTCGCTCTGACGAATCCATCCCGCGCTCCCGTTGGGACGCTCGGCGAGTAACACGTGCACCCAACCATCCTGACGCTGCTCCTCGACGAGGAACACCTGCGGGACCGGCTTGTCGGCCGCACCGTTGAGCAGCCAGGGATTCTCGAGCGTCTTGATCGGCGCCGGCGCGCCGGGGGTCTCGTACACGGCGACCTGCGGCCCGTTGACCTTCGCGACGAGGCTGACGCCGGGCGGGAGCGCGGTCGACGTTGCCGGGGGAAGCATGCGCCGGTCGTCGTCGGCGCCGGGCCGAAAGGCAATGAAGAGGGCGACGACCGCGGCGAGCAACACGATGGCGCAGGTCCCGCTCACCAGTGCGTTGCGCCGTTTGCGATTGGCCCAGAAGCCGCCGCCCTCGGTCACTGGTCTCCTCGGCTCACAGTCGGCGCGGGAGGGTAGCGCCCGCCGCTCGTGGGACCCTGAAGTGCGCGGGCGCTCTCAGTGGACTCCTCCTCAACTCGATGACTCCGCGGGAGCGTGCCCATCTTCGGCGGCGCTTCGCTCCACCTCATCGCCGCGACCGCTCCGGCGCTTTCGCCACCATGGCCACGCCGCGAGGGCGGCCACGCCGACCACGCCCGCGGCAGTGCCCGCCCGACCGAGGTTCTCGGCGGTCGTCGTCGAGTACTGCAGGCTGACGTTCTTGCTCGTAGGTACGACGACCATGAAGTTGGGTGTCGCCCGCCAGGGTCCGTTTGCGCCGTGGGCAGTCCAGTTGGGGAAATACGACGTCTTGACCATCACGGGCACACCAGTGCGGGATACCCGGAACGACACGGAGTGGTCCGTCGTGCGGACGTTGGTCACGGTCACCGGCGGTAGCGACCGCTTCGGCACCTCCTGGATCGCGGGAAGCTTCGGCTTCGGCGCGTCGAGACGCGTCAATCCGGGCTGTGCCCGCTTCCAACTCGACGGCCCGTCGGCGACAAACGGTCGGTCGAGAAGGGACAGGTCGCGGGCGTCGGCGGGGGTGCTTGTCGGAGCATCCCACCACGGCACGGCGACGTCGTCCTGCCAGTCCTTGGCCGAAACGTCGGGCGCTACCACGGGCTCGACGGTGAGCGGCTCGACCAGCGGCGCGTCGCGCACTTCGTAGACGGTCCAGCCCAGCGGCTCCTGACCGTCGGTGTCAGGCGACGTCGCGACCTCGACGAGCGCGCCCGACTGCGCCGCCTGCTGCTTCGCCTCGTCGGAATGCACGACGTAGTAGCGCACGCCCAGCTTCTGGAGGTAGCGCACGCCGACGTCGAACTCGGCGAGCGACCGGTACGGGAGCCCGACCTGCGGGTTGCTCGCGTTCCCGGGACCGGCGAGCGTCGCCACCGCCATGAAGTGGTACGGGGTCGTCGCCGACGACTCGAAGTACAGCCCTTCCATCGACGCGATGCGCCCGTCGGTCCAGTACGGCAGCATCATCAGCGCGATCGGAGTCCCATAGACACCAAGGCTCGGTCCGCCCTCCCACATCGCACGTCCCGGAGGGAGCCGGTCGAGCGTATGGACGAGCGCCTGGTATTCGGGGAAGACCTTCGTGTCAGCCCCAGTGCCCGTGCGCTCGTAGCCGCTGTAATTCCACTCGGCCCAAAACGTGACAAGGCCCGTGGTTTCGTAGACACGCCAGAGCGCGATCGTGGCTGCCAACACGGTGACGAGCACGATCGTCAGCGCGCGCACCATCGCCTTGTCACGCTCGGTGGGCTCCGTGGGCGCAGGCCCCGACGACACCGGTTCCGAGGCTGATGCGTTGCCCCGAACCGCCAGCGCGCCCAATCCGCGCGCGAGCTCCGCCAGCCCGAGCATCGCGAGCAGGATCAGACCCAGATACCAGAACGGCAGGAGCCGGAGGTTCCACACCGGCGTGCTGTTGAACACCCCGGTGAGGCCCTCCCAGAGCCAGAAGGCGAGCCCCATCACCCCGGTCAGCGCCGCGAGCTCCAGCGTCACGCGGCGGCGGTAGAAGATTCCGCCCACCACAGCGACCACGATCAGCGGCACGATCCACAGCACATACGCCGGGTACCACGGGAACATGTACGCGCGGAACGCTCGGATGGGCTCGTAGCCCATGTCGGTGGTGTAGCCGAGGGTGGCAAGAAGCGGGAAGGTCCACACCGCGGTGAGCAGCCCGCCGACACCGGCGATCGCGCCGACCGTTCCCAGGTTCCGGCGCGGCTGTCGCGCGAGCCAGACGATCGCTGCGCCGACTACGACGAAGAACGCGACCACGAGGTGACTCATGATCGTGGCACCCAACAGGACCGCGGGGAGCCACAGCCGTCGGCGATGATCGAGGGAATACGCGAGAGCGCCGAGGAAGAACAGCCCGAGCGCCAGCGCCAGCGAGAACGAGTATTCGCCGGCGAGGGAGCTCGCGAGGTTCCCGCCCATGATGCGCTGGTTCCCGGCGATCTGCATCGCATCGACGCCCGTTCCAGGGGCACCCTTGAAGAAGAGGAAGATCGTTGCACCCACCGCGAACAGCGCCGGTGCTGGGCTCGGAGCGCGGAGGCCGCGCCCGAAGGCGTACGCCGCGGCAGGGAGTGCGATCGCCCCGAGCGCGGTCACGAGCTTGAACGCGATGTTGTACGGCAGAACCGTGTCGATCGCGACCGTCAGGAGTGCCGGGAGGGGGAAGTAGAACTGGCCCGCGGGAAAGCCCGCGTACCAGTCAGGCGCCCATCCCGCGATGCGCCCCTGCGAGAGGAGGTGGTCGCGGAGGTACGCGGGCCACCAGACGTGCGCCCCGGTGTCGCCGCCCGTCGTCGTCGTGTTGCGGAGCAGCAGCTCGGGGTGGAGCTGGAACAGCACGAACACGCAACACGCGACGACAACGCCGACACCGACCCAGGTCTCGAGTCGATCCCACCACTGCACTGGATGGGGAGTGGTCGGCGACGTGCGGGCCTCGAGAGCATCGCTGGACGCGCCGGCCGGCGCTGAGCGCGTCGCGACCATGTGATCAGACTACGCGTCAAGGACGCAGCAGAGCGTGTCAGCGCTCGCCGAGCGCGTCCTTGAGCTGGAAGATCGTGTCGATCGGGCCGGGGTCGACGTCGTGGTCGAGGGCGAGGTAGCAGCTCGCCCAGTCGCCGACGTACATGAGGTCGAGCAGCTGCGCGAGTCGTCCTTCCCCCTCGGCGCGCACCTCGAGCACCTGCGCGAGCGTCTCCTCGATCAGGGCGCGCGTCAGCGCGAACCGCTTGTCGAGCTGCTCGTGCTCGAAGCCGTGCCGCAGCTCGACGAGCGTGAAGAGTCTGACGCGTGACGTCGCCGTGTTGCCCCCATCCGCAGATCTCGTTGTGGTCGAGCTCGGGGTACGCGTTCCAGAACGCCGGCGCCTTGGCGTTCTCGTTCACGTCGCACTTCCAGCGCTGCGCGGCGACGGCTCCGAGCGCACCCCCGCCGTAGAAGATCGGGATCGTCGTCCCGATCCTCCGCGGCGATCTCGCGCGCCGGGTTGGCAGGGGCGTCGACGTCCGGACCGCATTTCTCGCGCCGGGCCGTGAGCTGGCGTCCCGCCGCGTCGAGCCACTCCCCTGCGTCCGGGAGCAAGCCCACACGCTCGAGCACGACGAACAGGGGTGTCAGGAGCGCGCCGACCGCCGCACGCGGGAGGTAGCCGGGAGGACACGCCACGTGCACCGCGCCCCGCTCTCGCGCCAGCGCTTCCAGCTCCCCGCCTCGACTGACGGCGACGAGGCGGGCGCCGGCGTCGAGCGCGCCGGCGGCCATTTGCAGCGTCTCGTCGGTGTCGCCCGAGTACGAGACTGCGAACGCGAGCGTGCGCGGCCCGACGAAACGCGGCGTACGGATCTGCTTGAGCACGACCACGGTACGGGCAACGTCGAATTGGCGACGGCGGCGAGCACGTCGCCGGCGATCCCCGATCCGCCCATGCCGAGCACGACGACGTCGTCGATGTCGTCCGGCGACGGAAGTGCAACCGCGTCCAGCACGGTTCTGGCGCTCCGATGGGCGTCGGCGAGCTGTTCGGGGAGTCCACCGACCGCGTCGAGAAACCCCATCGAGTCCGGCACGCGCTAGGCCTCGAACGTGGGCTTGATCCCCTCGGCCTCCGCCTTCGTCACGAGCCGCTCGTGCTCGGCGTCGTCAACGGTTTCCGCCTCGTCGATGAGCATGATCGGGATGTCGTCGCGAACGGCGTACCGCCGCTTCAGGCGCGGGTTGTAGAGCGAGCTCTCGTCCTCGAAATAGAGGAGCGGGCCCTTGTCCTCGGGGCAGGCGAGGATCTCGAGCAGCTTGGCGTCCAGAGCCACTACATCTCCTTTGGTCTCGCTCGGCAGCGGGCTCCGTGGCGAGCCGGCGGCCGACGCTATTCCCCGCGCACGAGCGCGAGCACCTCGGCGGTGTGGGCCTCGCAGCCGGCCGCGTCGCGGGCCTCGAGGTTGAGCCGCAGCAACGGCTCGGTGTTGCTCGGCCGCAGGTTGAACCACCAGTCCCCCAGGTCGACGGTCAGCCCGTCGAGCCGGTCCTGCTGCGCACCCCGATAGGCGGCCGCGACGCGCTCGATGACGGCGGCCGGGTCGTCGACCGTCGTGTTGATCTCACCCGAGTCGGCGTACCGGTCGAAGGGGCGCCGGAGCTCGGAGAGCGGTTCGCCGGCGCGCGACAGCTGCTCGAGCACGACCATCGAGGCGATGAGGCCGGAGTCGGCGCGGAAGTTGTCCCGGAAGTAGTAGTGGGCCGAGTGCTCGCCGCCGAAGATGGCCCCGGTCTCGGCCATCACCTGCTTGATGAAGGAATGGCCGACCCGGGTGCGGACGGGCGTCCCGCCCATCTCGCGCACGACCTCCGGCACGACCTTCGAGCAGATGAGGTTGTGCACGACCGTCTCGCCCGGGTGCCTTTCGAGGATCCCTTTCGCCAGGATGGCGGTGGTGATCGAGCCGGAAAGGGGTTGGGCCTGGTCGTCGACGAGGAAGACGCGGTCGGCGTCGCCGTCGAAGGCCAGCCCGACGTCGGCGTTGGCGTCGAGCACCGACCGCTGCAGGTCCTTGAGGTTCTCGGGCTGGATCGGGTTGGCGGGATGGTTCGGGAACGTCCCGTCGAGCTCCGGATAGAGCACCGACAGGTGGATCGGCAGGCCGGCGAAGACGGGCGGGACAACGGCGCCGCCCATCCCGTTGGCGGTGTCGGCGACCACGCGCAGCGGGCGGAGCGCGCCGACGTCGACGAAGGAGTGGACGTGCTCGACGTACTCGGGGAGCAGATCGCGTTGCTCGACCCGGCCCCGATCGGCGGCGCGCTCGAGGAGCCCGCTCGCGACCGTCGCCCGGATCTCGGTCAGGCCGGTGTCCTGGCCGACGGGGGCGGCGCCGGCGCGGCACAGCTTGATGCCGTTGTACCGGGCGGGGTTGTGGCTGGCCGTGAACATCGCCGCCGGTGCGTCGAGGCGACCGGACGCGAAGTACGCCAGGTCGGTCGAGATCAGCCCGAGATCGATGACGTCGGCGCCGGCAAGGGTGGCGCCGTCCGCGAACGCGGCCGTGAGCGGCTCCGACGACGGGCGCATGTCGCGCCCCACGAGCACGCGTTCGGCGCCGGTGAACGCGACGAACGCGTTGCCCACCCGCCGGGCGACGTCGTCGTCGAGCTCGTCGGGGTACACCCCGCGGATGTCGTAGGCCTTGAAGATCGTGTCGAGTCTCTGGTCGCTCACTCGGCCGCAGGGTACCCGGCGTCACCTGCCGGCCCGTTCGCCGCGACGCTCTGCTGCTTCCTGCGCTTGCGCCACCACGGCCAGAGCGCCAGGCCCGCCACGCCGAACACGCCGGCGACCGTCCCGACCCGGCCCAGGTACTCGGCCCGGGTGGTCGAGTAGTCGAGGCGAACCTCGTGGCTCGTCGGCACGACCACCATGAAGTTGGGTGTCGCCCGCCACGGTCCTTTCGCCCCGCTCGCGGTCCAGTTCGGGAAGTACGACGTCTTGACCATCACCGGGACTCCGGTACGCGACACGCGGAACGACACGGAGTGATCCGTCGTGCGCACACGACTCACTTCGACGGGTGGGAGGGTCTCGGCCGGCACAGTCTTGGCGGCCGGCAGCTTCGGGTCGGGCGCGTCGGCGCGCGAGGCGCCCGGCGGGCGGGCGCGCGCCCAGCTCGACGGGCCGTCGGCGACGAGCGGCCGGTCGAGCAGCGACAAGTCGCGGGCGTCGGCGGGGGTGCGGGTAGGAGCGTCCCACCACGGCACTCCGACCTCGTCCTGCCAGTCCCGGTTCGACACGCCGGGGACGACGACTGGTTGCTCGCCGAGGGCTTCGACGACCGGGGCGTCACGCACCTCGTAGATCTTCCAACCACGGGGAGGCTGCCCGTCGGTATCGGGCGTGGTCGCGACGGGCGTCAACTGGGCGGACCGGTCCGCCAGGTCCCTGGCCTGGTCCGAGAAGGCCATGTAGTACCGCACGCCCAGCGTCTGCATGTACTTCACGCCGACGTCGAACTCGGCCAGCGTGCGGTAGGGCAAGTTGCGCTGCGGGTTACTCGCATTGCCCGGCGCGCTCAGCGCCGACACCGACAAGAAATGGTACGGCGTCGTCGCCGACGACTCGTAGTACAGGCCTTCCATCGACGCGATGCGACCGTCGGTGAAGTACGGCAGGAGCATCAACGCCAGAGGCGTGCCGTAGACACCCAGCGACGAGCCTCCTTCCCAAAGCGCGCGACCCGGCGGCAGTCGATCGACCGTGCTCACGAGGCTCTTGAACTCCGGGTACACCTTGGTGTCGGACTCGGCGCCGGTGTGCTCGTATCCGCTGTAGTTCCACTTGGCCCAGAACGTGATGAAGTCGGTCGTCACGTAGACGCGCCAGATCCCGACCGCCGCCACGACCACCGACAGGATCGCGATCGTCACCGCCAAGACGATGCTGCGATCGCGTCGGCGATCGCGATCCGATCGCGGGACGTCGCCGTGCTCGGTCGCCGTCAGCGTCTCCGGTGACGCGCCGCTCGCGTCGCGGCCGGCACCCGCTCCGGTGCAGGCAGCAGCGGCTGCCAGACGGGGTTCGACACCCTCGCCAACAGGGTGCCCGCGCCTCGGATGAGCTCGGCGGCGCCGAGCATCGCGAGCAATAGCAGCCCCAGGTACCAGAACGGCAGGAGCCGCAGGTTCCAGACCGGCGTGCTGTGGAAGAGGTCGGTGAAGCCCTCCCAGAACCGGAACGCGAGCCCCATGACGGCGGTGAGCGCGGCGAGCTCGATCGTGACGCGCCGCTTGGCGAGGATCCCGCCGACGACGGCGGCAACGATAAGCGGCAGCATCCACAGCACGTACGCCGGGTACCAGGGGAACATGTACAAGCCGAACTCCCCGAGGAAGCCCCCGCCCGGGCCGTGGCCGATCGGCTCGTAGCCCATGTCCGACGTGTAGCCGAGCGTCGCCAGCAGTGGGAGCGTCCAGATCGCCGTCAGGAGCGCGCCGACCCCGCCGATGGCGGCGATCGTCGGGAACGTGCGGTTGGGACGGCGGGCCAGCCACACGATGAGCGCGCCGACAACCGCGAACATGCCGACGACGAGGTGGCTCATCACGACGGCGGCGAAGAGGACGGCCGGCAACCACATTCGTCGACGGTGCTCGAGCGAATACGCGAGGGCGCCGAGGAAGAAGAGCGCCAGCGCGAGGGCCAGGGTGAACGAGAACTCACCGGCGAGGTTGCTCGCGAGGTTGCCGCCCATGATGTGCTGGTTCCCGGCGATCCGCGTCGCCTCCGCGTCGGTGCCGGGCGCACCCTTGAAGAAGAGGAGAATCGTCGCGCCGACCGCGAACAGCGCCGGGGCCGGGCGAGGGGCGCGCAGGCCGCGCCCGAACGCGTACGCCCCCGCCGGCAGCGCGATCGGGCCCAACGCGGTGACGAGCTTGAACGCGATGTTGTACGGGAGAACCGTGTCGAAGGCGACGATCACCAGCGCCGGGAACGGGAAGTAGAACTGCCCGGCCGGGAAGCCGGCGAACCAGTCGGGAGCCCATCCTGCAATCCGGCCCTGCGGGAGAAGATGGTCCCGGAGGAACGCGGGCCACCAGACGTGGGCTCCCGTGTCGCCGCCGGCCGGTGTCGTGTTGCGGAGGAGCAGGTCCGGCTGGAGCTGGAAGAGCACGAACACGCAGCACGCGACGACGATCGCCACGCCCGTCCACGTCTCGAGCCGCTCCCACCACGGCCGGCGGGAGCGCTCCGGCGGCGGCGCGTCCGCATCGAGTCTGCGTGCGGGGCGCGTCGGCGGGCGCCGGGCGCGTCGCGACCATGCGGTCAGCCTACGGGGACTCGGTCGCGAAGCCGAGTCAACGCGCGGCGATGACGGACACCGCGGTGAGGAGGTTGAACCCTGCGTGCAGCAGAATCGACGCCGACAGGTTGCCCGTCCGGATGGCGAGCGCGGCGGACACCAACCCGAGCGCGAAGAGGCCCGGGACGGCGATCACGGATCCGATCGAGGGGCTCGAGAGCGGGTGGACGGCCGCGAACGCGAGCGCCGAGACGGACGCCGCCCACGCCGGTGTCATGCGGCGCTGCAGCGCGCGCAGGAGAGCGCCGCGGAACAGCAGCTCCTCGGCGACGGGCGCGACCGTGACGACAAGCAAAGCGAACAGGACGAGGGCCGGCCCTCGGGCCTCCTCGAACTGCTTCACGACGTCCTGGGTCTCCGCCTTCCCGTACACGTCCACGATGATTTGCAGGAACGGCAGGATCGCGAGTTGGAGCGCGACACCGGCGAGCAGCCAGAGCGCCGCCGTCGTCCACTTGCCGCCGGGCAGACGGGGGACAAGCCCGAAGTCGGCGCTCAGGCTCCCCCGACCCTTGTGCCGGGCGACGAGCGCGAGCGTCCCGATCACGCCGACCGCCTGCCCGACAACCGACGCGAGGAGAACGCCGACGTCGTCGCTGACGCGATTGGAGTCGACGCCGGCGGCGGCACCGACGATCCCGCCCGCAACCACCGCCCCGACGATGCCGACGATCCACGCGATCCCGACGTCGGGAAGCCCCCAGCGAATGCGGGGACGTGCCGGTACCGCCGGCGGGAAGGCGGCGGGGTCGCCGGCCACTCGTGGTCGGCCGTGTCAGCGGGCGGCGGGAGCCGGGACCACGGGGGCGACGGCGGCGCGACGGTCGATCAGCTGCCAGCCGTGGGGCACGCGCAGTCGCTCGGCGTGGCCACCGCAGAGGTCATGGTGTGAGGGAGCAGGCGCCAAGCCGTCGTCGAGCCAGACCGTGCGGGTGCGGTAGTCGTAGCTGAACGACGCCGCCG
>CAVYIP010000011.1:0-105559 GCA_963768605.1 uncultured Actinomycetes bacterium
TTCCGAGCACAATCGGTTGTCGAAGCCGGTGTCACCGAAGACATGTACCAGCATCTCGACGAGTGGCGGACGTTTCCCGGGTACACGGATCGACAGCGGCTAGCCATCGAGTACGCGGAGCAGTTCGCTGTCGATCATCGCGCGATCGACGACGAGCTCTTCGGCCGGCTGCACGATCACTTCGCAGACGACGAGATCCTCGATCTCACCCTGTGCTTGGCCGTCTATCTGGGGCTCGGCCGCACACTCGAAGTGCTGCAGATCACCGAGCACGCAGACGTCGACCTCTGACCGCCGAGTCGAGGACAAGCATGCCGGACGCGGAGAGCAACTCACCCGAGGTCCGTCACAACGCGGCGCGCTCGCGGTACGAGATCAACCTCGACGGCCGACTCGCCGGCATCGCCGACTATCGAGCCGACGGCGACACCATCGTCTTCCCGCACACGGAGATCGAGCCGGCGATGCGCAACCAGGGTCTCGGCGCGGAATTAGTCCGCGCCGCCCTCGACGACGTACGCGCCCGCGGCGGCAGGGTCGTCGCGCAGTGCTGGTACGTGGCCGAGTTCATCGACCAGCACCCCGAGTACGCCGACCTCATCCGCTGAGGCGTAGCCCACGATCGGCGGGGGTTCCACCACGGTCCGTGGCGCAATACATTGTGCGGACTCGTCAAGCAGTCGGCGGGCCCCCTCAGCGGCACGGTCGCGAGGGAGGCAGCCGGCTGGGTCGGTGCTCGGCCACCCGGCCTTCGGAGAACACGAGTGCTTCACGCGAGCACGAGGAGCCCCGATGGCGGACGAAGGCGTCTTACGGTTCCGACTCGGACGAGACGGCGCTGCACAAACCCTGTACGTCTCCGGCGAGTTGGACATCGCTAGCGCGCCGGCTCTCGAGCCAACCGTGGCCGGGACCATGGACGGACAGAGTGGAGAGTTCTGCCTCGACGTCAGTGCCCTGACCTTCATGGACTCGACGGGCGCGCGTGCCCTTTTGCGTGTCCATAACCGGGTCGAGTCGGTTGGCCGGCGGTTGGTCATCCTGTCGCCCACCCGACCGGTCTCGCGCGTTCTGAGACTGACGGGGCTCGACCAGGTGATGGACGTGCGACCGGCGCCGAACGGCGACCCGCGAGCTGAGCGCTCACAGGATTGTCACTCCGGCGCGATGTTCGGGTTCACCCGGAAAAGGTTGTCGGGGTCGTAGCGCGCCTTGATCGCGGCCAGCCGGGCGTACGTCTCCGGCGTGTAGGCGGCCCGGACCCGGTCCTCACCTTCGCCCTCGAGGAAGTTGGAGTAGGCGCCGGCCGTGTGCGGCGCCATCGCCTGCCAGAAAGCCTCTGTCCACGCGACGTGGGGATCCGCGGGCCCCACGTCCCAGGAGCTGTCGCCGGCCACGTAGAACGCCTTGTCGCGGTGAGCGAACGCCGTGGCGTCGACCGGAACACGCGACATGGCTCCTCCCAGCTCGCGGAGTGCGACGAGGCTGAATGGCGACGTGACGTGCCGGACGGAATCGAGGATGATCTCGATCGTCTCGTCGGTGAGGTCACGCAGGTACGCGTTCCGGATCATGTGTGGCCGGCTCGCTGCCGCCATGTTCGTCACGTCGTAGAGAGCGGGGTACGGCGTCGGACCGGTCGTGTCGGCGAGCGGCGTGTGTCCGGCGAGGCCGCGCAGCGTGGCGAGCGCCCGCTGCCCCGCGTCGAGGTCACCCGTGTAGCACGGCAAGATGATGTGCACGGGTGTGCCGTGCGCCTCGGTCGGGATGAACGGCAGGGGCGGTGCCTGCTGCACGAACGTGATCGTGGTCAGCTCGTCCGGTGCCGCCGCGGTCGCGTCGGCGTAAGCGCGGAGCCCCGCTCGGGTGGCGGGGTAAACGATGGCGCCACCCAACACCGTTTCCACGGGCACGAGGCGGAACCAGAGGCCGGTCGCGATGCCGAAGTTCCCGCCACCGCCTCGCAGCGCCCAGAAGAGGTCGGGATGCTCCGTCTCGCTCGCCGTCACCAGCAAGCCGTCGGACGTGACGACGTCGATCGCGACCAGGTTGTCGATCGTCATGCCGTGCTTGCGCATGAGCCAGCCCATCCCGCCGCCGAGCGTCAATCCGGCGACGCCGACGGCGGCCACGTCACCACCCGGGGTCGCCAGCCCGTGTTCGTGCGTGCGGGCGTTGTACTCGCCCCACGTCAGCCCGGGTTCTGCGCCGGCGACGCGTCGCGCGGCATCGACCTCGAGGCGCTTCATGAGCGACAGGTCGACGACGAGCCCGCCGTCGACGGTGCCGTACCCCGCCGGACTGTGCCCGCCGCCTCGCACCGCCAGCGCCACGTCGTTGGTGCGGGCGAAGGTGACGGCGTGCATCACGTCGGCGACATCACGGGGGCGGACGATGAACGTCGGGTGCCGGTCGACGACCGCGTTCCAGACCCGGCGCGCGTCGTCGTACCCGTCGTCGCCGGGTCGAACGACCTCGCCGCGCAGCCGCGCCTCGAGGGAGCGGATCGCTCCGTCCGGGAGCTCGTCGGTCGCTCGCTCTGCACGAAGGCCCATGAGTGATCCTCCCTCTCGGGGAATGCGCGTTCCCCTGTCCAGGTTGCGACGAGGGTTCGGGGAATTCCATCCCAGGATCCTGGGTGAATGCCGACGAGGCCGGGTATGGAGAGCACGTAGTGGTCGCCACCGCTGTTCGTGAAAGCGCCCGTGCCGACGTCGCCGGGCTGGCGCACCAGGGCCTGGACGTGCCCGAGTTCTCCAAGGCGGTCGCCCGCCCTCTGGCGCGCGCCGTGCCCTTCGACGGGACGTGCCTCCTGACGATCGACCCCGCAACACTCCTGCCGACCGGCGAGGTCGTCGAGAACGGGCTCTCGCCGCCGGAGACCGTCCGGCTCACCGAGATCGAGCTGCGCGAACCCGACTTCAACAAGTTCAACGCCCTCGCCCGGGCGCCCCGCGCCGCGGCCAGCCTCAGCGAGGCCACGGCCGGCGACCTCGATCGCAGTCTCCGCCACCGCGAGCTGCGGCGCCCGCGTGGGCTTCGACGACGAGCTGCGCGCTGTGCTCTCCGACGCCGCAGGGACCTGGGGCGCTCTCACCCTGATGCGCGAAGCCGGCCGCCCGCGCTTCACGGCGGCGGACGTGCGGTTCGTCGCGTCGCTCGGCGGGCTGCTGGCCGACTGCCTGCGGCGGGCGATGCTGTTGCGCGACGCGGCCGCGGCCGGCGGCGACGGCGACACGGGCGTCCTGCTGCTCGCGGCCGACGACGGCGTAGAGATGACGAACAATGCCGCCGACCGCTGGCTCGACGAGCTGGGCGCGAGCGGGCGGGCCGGTGGGCGGCTCCCGATCGTGGTCCACGCCGTCGCCGGTTGGGCTCGACACGCCGCCGGCGACAGCGGCGCCGATCACGGCACGGCGCGCGCCCGCGTCCGGACGGCCGCCGGGCGCTGGCTCGTCGTGCGGGGCTCGCGGCTCGAGGACGGCTCCGACTCCCGGGTCGCCGTCCTGCTGGAGGCGGCGCGCCCGCCCGAGTTGGCGCCGATGATCGCCGACGCCTACGGCTTCACCGATCGCGAGCGCGCCGTGACCGAGCTGGTGGCCCGCGGCCTCTCGACGAACGAGATCAGCGAGCAACTCCATCTCGCCCAGTACACGGTGCAGGACCACTTGAAGTCGATCTTCGAGAAGTCCGGCGCCGGCTCACGTGGCGAGCTGGTGGCCCGCCTGTTCTTCGACCACTACGCGCCGGGCCTGACCACGACGAACCCGACTACGTAAGCGGAGCCTTGCCCTGTTGAGCACCAGTTAGGGCACGCGGAGGGCGTGCAGAACGCTGTTCTGTGCAGCGCCGAGGCAAACCCGGCGACCGCTTGCATTGCGATGACCGAGTCCGTACCGTTTCCTGTGACGAGCTGGTTCAGCCCCTGCTGGCGGCGTTTGCGTGACGCGACGAGCGCGACATGCCGACCCCAGGGGGGCGGGTGGGTAGATGACCAGGGTGTTCGTCCTCGACGATCACGACGTAGTCCGACGCGGTCTCAAGGAACTGCTGGAAGACAGCGGCGACATCGAGGTCGTCGGCGAGGCCGGTACCGCCGTCGAAGCGCTGATGGGAATTCCACTCGCCGAACCGGATGTCGCGGTGCTCGATGTCCGGTTGTCCGACGGGAACGGCGTAGAGGTCTGCCGCGAGATTCGCTCACGGCATCCGGAGATCAAATGCGTCATGTTCAGCGCGTTCGACGATGAGGTCACGATCGTCGAGTCGATCTTGGCGGGCGCGTCCGGCTTCGTGCTCAAGCAGATCAGGGGGGGCGACATCGTCAATGCCGTGCGCGTGGTCGCGAGCGGCGAGTCGCTCTTCGAACCCGCACTCACAGGTCGGGTACTCGACAATGGCTCGGACGGCGAGCACGGCGCGTAGGTGATCAGGTTCTCGACTTGGCGAAGTAGAGAAGCAGGTTGTGTGCGGCGAGCATGACCTCGGTGTGCTCCCACTCGGCGGCCCGGTAGTAGCAGGCGATCAAGCCCATGCGGTGCAGGCGGCGAAAGTCGCCGAACACGAAGGCATAGCGGCCTTTCGTCTCGTCAGGTGCGCCATCGGTGAGCGCGAGATGCCAGGACGCGTACTCCGCCCAACCATGAGCCTTGAGGAACGCGTTCTGCTCGGCCGCCCGTGGTTGGACGTCAGCCCACCGGCTACGCACCCGGTACTGACGGGCGTCGATCAGGGCCCGAGCATTGGCGACTGCCCTCCTGTTCACCGAGTACGTGGCCATGAGCTCAGTCTGCCCGACATCAGTACCCGGTCGGCACCCGTGTACTCGGTTGCGGGCTTCATCGTGTAGTACTCCCATCCGGTGTGAGGTGGTGGCGGAGGTCGGCGAGCAGCGTCGTCGCCATGGCGGCGGTCTGCGCGGTGCCGTAGAGGTAGAAGTCGGGTCGCTGCAGCGCGCACGTCGTGTCGTGCTGGGCGAACCAGTGGACATACAACGGGTCGGGATCGGCGAGCGCGACGACGCGTCCGCCGATCGACTCGAACCAGGCGCGCTCGTCACGGCCGATGCAGTCGACGTCGGCGGCGAGGACGACGAGCCGCCAGCCGTTGCCGTGCACGTCGTCGAACGGTCGGCCGTCGGTCCTTGCCTTGCACGAGCTGCCTGCCCGGCGTGTGGCGCGGTCGGATGGATGAACCCCGTGGTGAGGTCGGGAAGGCCAGGGGCCGGTGCCGGCTGGTCGCCGACGCCGGCGGCCATCGCCTCGTCGCGCGCCGCGGCCTCGGCGGGGTCGGGGACGCAGATCACCTTGCCGAGCTCCATCGAGAACTCGATCGCCGCCTTGGCGCTCGGCAGCCGCTCGGACTGGTAGCGTGTCGAGCAGCGCGTCGGCGGCGAGGCCGCCGAGCACGAGGTCGAGCTTCCACGCGAGGTTGGCGGCGTCGCGCAGGCCGGAGCACATGCCCTGGCCGGCGAACGGCGGCATCAGGTGGGCGGCGTCGCCGGCGAGGAACACGCGCCCGGCGCGCCACCGCTCGGCGTAGCGGGCCTGGAACGTGTAGACGGCGTGGCGCTCGAGCCGGGCGTTGCCGGGGTGCACGTCCCACGGCGCGAGCAGCTCCCACGCCCGCGCCTCGTCGTTGAGCTCGTCGAGCGACTCGTGCGGCAGGCGCATGAACTCCCAGCGCCGCCGGCCCGGACCGCCCGACACCGCCGTCGTCGGCCGCGCCGGGTCGCAGATCTGCAGGTTGATCGGGTCGAACACGCGCGGCTCGTCGAGGATCACGTCGACGATCAGCCAGTCGTAGAAGAACCCGAGGTCGGTGACCGGCAGCGCCGATCAGCGTGCGCACGGTGCTGTTGGCGCCGTCGCAGCCGACGACGTAGCGCGCCGAAACGTTCGTGCCGTCGGCGCCCGTGACGGCGACGCCGTTCCTCGTGCTGGTCGATGCCGGTGACCTCGACGCCGCGGCGGACGTCGACGCCGAGCTGCTCGCGCCCGGCGGTCGAGCAGCTGCTCGAGCTCCGGCTGGTTGAACATCGACGACGCCGGCCAGCCGGAGGGTCCGTCGCCGGCCGAGCCGAAGCGCAGCAGCGTCGTGCCGGTCGCGTTGCGCCACTCGTAGACGTCGGCCGGCTCGCTGATCGTCCGCAGCTCGTCGCCGATGCCGCACGACTGGAGGATGCGGCCGACCTCGTGGTCGAAGTGGACGGCCCGCGGCAGCGGGTACGGCTCGGGCCACCGCTCGAGCACGGCGACCGAGCGCCCGAGCTGGGCGAGCAGGATCGCCAGCGCGTTGCCGACCGGGCCGTAGCCGACGATCGCGACGTCGACGTCGGTCGCGTCACGGCCGGCGCAGCGGCTGGTGGCCCCAGGCGCTGATGCGGTCGTAGCGGCGGTTGTCGTCCCAGTCGTCGGTGACGACCTTGGCGCCGTGGCCGACCTCGACCTGGAAGCCGGCCGGGGTCTGCAGGTAGAAGCTGAACATGCCGTCGTTGTCGTGGCGGCCGAGCCCGTTCGGGATCGGCAGGTCCGCCGCCCACGCCCGGTCGAACGCGGCGCCGACGTCGTCGCGCTCGTTGAGTCTCGAACATGACGTGGTGCAGACGCTGCGGCAGCTCGAACGGCGCTCGGCCAGCGCGACGGTGTGGTGCCGCGCGTTGCAGTGGTAGAAGCGCACCTCGAGCTCGATGCCCTCGGCGATCTCCATCTCGAGCCAGTCCGACTGCCCGAAGCCGAGGCCGTCGGTGAGGAAGGCGACGGACTCGTCGAACGCCGTCGTGGCGAACACGACGTGGCCGAACCCGACGCCTTCGGTGAGGAAGCCGCCGGGCACCAGCGCCGACGAGAACGGCGTCGGCGCGTCGGCGAGGCCGCAGGACGACCTCGACGTCGACCCCCCACGGTGCCGTCGTGCGCACGAGCCGTTGCACCCGGCGCTCAGTCGCCGTCGCGCCTCGACGACGTCGAGCCCCAGCTGCTCGGAGGCGGGCGACGGTGGCGTCGAACGCGGCGGCGTCGACTGCCTCGAAGCCGACGGCGACGGCGTCGTTGGCCGGGCCCGGCCTGCACGATGAGCCGGTGGGCGCGTTCGTCGTTGCGCCACGTGCGTGCACCCGACGCGGTCCGTTCGCCGGGCGACGAGGCCGACGACGTCGGCGAAGACGGGCGTCGAGGCTGTCGGGGTCGGGCACCTCGAGCACGAGGTAGCCGAGCTCGAGTCGATGCTGCATCCGGACTCCTAGCTGGTGAGTGCGGCTGCTGATGGTCGGGAAGAGCCGCTCGGTGTTGGCGCGGAGCGCAGCGAGCAGCCCGTCGGTTGCTCGTGCGAGTCGCTCGGCGGCCATCGCGGCCGCGAACTCGGGGGTGAACGGGTAGTCGCTGCCGTAGTGGAGGTGGTCGAGCGTCGTGAGCGTGAGCAGCGCGTCGAGCTGGCGGGGAAGCGGGAACCCGGCGAGGTCGAAGTGGAGCCGGCCGAGGTCGCGGAGCACGTCGACTGCGGGATCGACGTCGAGCAGCAGGGAGAAGACGGCGACCCGGTCGGCGACCATCGGCGAGCGTCGCTCCGGCGTGCGGGACGATGAGCTCGATCCCGGGGTGCGTCGCGATGGTGCCGTTCAGCACCAGGTCGACGACGGCGCGGGTGGTGTCGAAGAAGAACTCGAGCATCGGACGGGGACGGCCGAACGACGTGTGCTCCCAGCACGGCGGCGACGTCGGGTGGATGAACAGCCGGGCGTCGCGGCGGTCGAGCTCGCGGAACACCGGCGCGAAGGCGGGGTCGCCCAGGTAGGTGCCGCCGACGTTGGTGAGCACCGCGAAGCCGGCGACGTCGAGGTGGTCGCAGCAGTACGCGATCTCGGCGATCGCGGCGTCGACGTCGGGCAGCGGAAGCGAAGCCGAGGAGCCCGAACCGCCCGGGGTGGTCGACGACGGCGCGACGGCCCGCCTCGTTCACCTCGCGGGCGAGATCGACAGCGGTCGCACCGTCGCCGAAGTGCACACCGGGTGACGAGATCGACAGCAGCGACGTCGCGATGCCGAGCCGGTCCATGGCAGCCACGTGCTCCTCGGCCGACCATGCCGGGATCTGCGGGAAGCCGTCGGGTTGGCCGTGGCCGTTGGCGAGAAGCGCCGCCCGGTAGCTGTCGGGGACGTAGTGCGCGTGGACGTCGATCATCACGCCGATGCTCCTGGCCCAGTCGAGGAGCGTCTCGACGTAGAGGTCGGGCCGCTCGCCGTGCATCGAGTGACCGACGTCGGGGAACGAGCGGTAGTCCACTTTCACGCCCGCACCCGTGAGGAGGTCCTGCACCCGCTGGGCCTGCTGGTCGGACATCGCGCCGAGCAGGAAGCCCGCGGTGTCGTCGACGGTGCGCATGTGGTGGGTGAGCAGCACCGAGGCGACCTTGACGCTGCGCAGCATGCGCTCGTGGTCGCACGAGCCGCCGACCGTCCCGCTCCAGAACGGCGCGGCCCCACTCCGGGTCGTACTCCTTGAGGTTCTGCGGCGGCTCGTCGCGGGTACGGGGACGAAGCGCAGGTGCTCGGGCAGGTGCGTCGCCGCTGCCTCACGCATCGCGTCCCACGCGCCGATCGACCACTGGTCGCCGAGGAACGTGCTCCAGAGGTCGAACATCGGGCCGATGCACTGGCGGATGCCCGGGCCGACGGCGGGCCGGACCTCCGACGCGAACAGCGGCGGGTCCTCGTAGAGCGCCGCGAACACCTGACCGGGCTTGGCGTAGGCCGACAGCCATGCGGTGAGGACGCCGCCCGACGACAGCCCGCTGACGATCGTCGGCCGCCCGATCACCAGGTCGATGAAGCGGACGAGGTCGTTGCCCATGTTGTCGAGCGTGTAGCGGCCCGGCGTGCGCGTGCTGCGGCCCTGGCCGCGGAGATCGACGGCGAACACCTGGAAGTGCTCGGCGAGCAGCGGCATCGCCGCCTCGTAGCCCCACCACGACTCGGTCTGGCCCGGGATGAGCAGCAGCGCCGGCAACGACGGCGTCGCCGGCCGTCCGCGTAGTTCATCTCGACCTCGCCGAGGTCGACCAGCTGCTCGGCGAACTCGTGGGCGACGTAGGTCTCGGCGGGATTGTGGGGGCCGTAGCGGGCGCGGTGGTCGGTCATCAAGCGTTCACGCCCCGACAGACCCCCGGAACTCGATGCTGACCACGGGATACACCGTGGGCGCTGCAGGGCTCGAACCTGCGACCTCCGCCTTGTAAGGGCGGCGCTCTACGCAACTGAGCTAAGCGCCCGGCCGTGTCACGTTAGTGGTGGAGGTCGGTGTTCACCGCGGGCAGGCCGGGGCTCGACGGAGCGTCTGGGGGGAGTTGACGCCCCTCGTCACCCCGGCCCGCCATGTGCGGCGATCTCGCGCGACACGCGTGACCCGCCGCCGGCCCGGTGCGCAGGGGGGATCGCACCGGGCCGGCACCGCGTCAGCTCATGTCACGCCGATTGGGGAACGAGCTGACCCCACTCGTCGTACACGGGCTCGGGCGGACGGACCTTGGGCGGCCGGCCGCGCTTGCGCTTCTGGGCCAGCACCTTGCCGTTGGCGAACAGCTCGCCGCCCCAGACGCCCCACGGCTCGCGCCGTGCCTGGGCCGCCTCCAGGCAGGCCTCGCGCACCGGGCACGCCCGGCAGAAGGCCTTGGCCCGCGCGATGTCATCGAGCTGCTCCGAGAAGAACAGTTCGATGAGCGACGCAGAACCGTCGCGACATCGGGCGTCGAGCCGCCAGGGCTCGTCTTCTGTGATCTCGATGGCGAACATCGCCGTGCTTCCCCTGTCTTCGGTTGTCGTCTCGGTCGCTTGCTGGTTGGTGGCTGTCTCCGTCTGGTTGCTGGTCGATGGGCCTGGAACGCAGAAAGGCCGCCGGGTTGCCCCGGCGGCCTGGTGGGAGGTCTTGCGGTAGCTGGACGCTACGGCGAGGTCTCTCGCAGCCGCCGGGGCCGACCGGGCTTGTGGTCGATGGTGGTCACACCGAGGCTCGGCATGGTCGACCACGTCCCGTTGGTCGGCATGGCGCAGGCAAAGGCCGAGGCCGACCGGGCGCGCGCGACGCCGACGACGGCTGCCTGCTGGCGCATCGTCGGGTAGCTGGCCACGGGGTCGGTCCTTCCGGTCTTGGCGGTCAAGGCAACAAGGCTACACGTCAGCTGATGGCCGTCAAACAATTTCTCCGTCCCGATCTAGGCTCGGCTGCCATGACGATCACCGAGGCCCGGCCCGACCTCGCTCCCGTCACCGGTCTCCTCGAGCGCCAGCGGGGCGACGGCTGGCACGACGGGGCGCAGTGCTACGTGTCCCGCTACGGCGAGGTTCTGCTCGACGTGGCCGTGGGCGAATCGCGCCCGGGACGGGCCCTGGAGCGCGACGACCTGATGCTCCTGTACTCGGCGGGCAAACCCATGACCGTGGTCGCCGTGCTCCAGCTCTGGGAGCAGGGCAAGCTCGGCCTCGACGACCGGGTCGGCGAGTACGTCGACGGCTGGGGTGGGGGCAAGGAGCGCTGCACGATCCGCCACGTGCTCACGCACACGGGCGGCTTCCCCAACGCCGACTCCAAGCTGTTCGACCGCGACGTCAGCTACGACGAGGTCGTCGCGCACATCGCGGCGTCGCCGGCGCGCTGGGAGCCGGGGACCGACGCCGCGTACCACCCGTCGAGCGGCTGGAAGATCCTCGGCGCGATCGTCGAGCGTGTCGACGGCCGTCCCATCGACCGGTATCTCCGCGACGAGGTGTTCACGCCGCTGGGGCTGGCCGACGCGCACCTCGGCGTTCCGCTCGACGAGCAGGCCGCGCTCGGCGAACGGATCGCGCCGGTGCACTGGCGCGGCCACGCCATGCCGTTCGTCGACGCCGACGGCGGCTTCCAGATGGTTCCGTACAAGGTCGATCAGTTCCACAACGAGCCGGCGTTCGTCGCCAAGGTCGAGCCCGGCGGGGGCATGCGAGCGCCGGCCCGCGAGCTCGGACGCTTCTACGAGTCGCTCCTCGGCTTCGGCCCTGCCGCCCTCGAGCCGCGCACGGTCGAGGTGATGAGCTCGGTGCACCGCTACGGGATCAAGGACCGGCTCTTCCGCGCCAACATCCCGTGGGGCCTGGGCGTGCAGGTCGCGTTCACGGGCGGGACGGGAAGGCGCGCGTTCGGACACGGCGGGATGGCGTCGTCACGCGGCCTCGCCGATCCGGAGTTCGGGCTGGTGATGGCGGTGGTGAGCAACGGGCTCCCCGGTTTCGTCGAGGCCGAGCAGCGACTGTTCGAGGTCACCGACGCGGTGTACTCGGCGCTGGGCGAGGACGTCGCCCGCACCCGTCAAGCGGCCGTGCCGCTCGAGAAGCTGTACGGGTTCAGCACGTAGCCCGGCGCGCGAGGTCGAGCAGCGCCGCATGCACGGCGGGCGGGCCGGCGACGATGTCTCCCGACGTGAGCCATGCCTCCTCGTCGCCCGACCAGTCGGTCACCACTCCCCCGGCTTCGCGCACGAGCAGCGCGCCGGCGGCGACGTCCCAGGGGCCGAGCGCCTGCTCGAAGTAGCCGTCGAACACGCCGGCCGCGGTCCAGGCGAGGTCGAGGCTCGCCGATCCGGCCCGGCGCAGGTCCTCGAACCGGCGCAGCGCCGCCTCGAAGACCGGGAGGTACTCGTCGAGGCGGTCGGCCTTGGCCCGGAACGGGAACCCGGTCGCGCAGATCGCACGCTCGGCGTCGCGCTCGCTCACCGTCATGCGCTCGCCATCGGCGAACGCGCCGCCACCCCTGCTCGCCGAGTACGTGATGCCGAGCAACGGAGCGTGCACGACCCCGACGACGGGGACGCCCAGTTGCACGAGCGCGACCGAGACCCCGACGGCGGGGAACCCGTGCAGGAAGTTGGCCGTTCCGTCCAAGGGATCGACGAACCAACCCACGTCGCCGCGCTCGCCGCCACCTTCCTCGCCGAAGACCGGGAGAGATGGCCAGTCACGTTCGAGCGACTCTCGTACGGCCTCCTCGCTGCTGGTGTCGACGTCGCTGACCCAGTCGCCGGGCGCCTTCTCGCGCGCATTGCCGGTCGCGCCGAAGTGCTCGGCGACGATCGTGCCTCCGGCGAAGGCGGCATGCTCGGCGGTGCGCAGCAGCGACGGAAGGTCGAGCTCGGCGGTCACGACGGGAGGGCCGGGCGCACTGCGTCGAGCAGCTCGGGCGTCGCCGCCGCAATGAGCTGCCGCCGCGTCTCGGGGTCTGTGACGACGAGCTCCCCGTCGTGCGCGTCGACGACGGGCGCGCCGGCTTCACGACATACAAGAAGGCCGCCGAGGTAATCCCACGGCGACAGCCAACTCGAGAGATAGGCATCGAGCGCGCCGGAGGCCACGTCGCACAGCTCGAGCGCGGCCGAGCCGAGGGATCGGAGCTGCTTCCACGGCAATCGCCGTTGGGGCATCCCCGAGAACGCGACCACCGCGTCCTCGACCCGACGTACGGCCGACGGCGCAAGTTCCTCGCCGTCCCTCCACGCGCCCGCGCCGCGCACGGCGGTCGTGCGCACGCCGGTGGCTTGGTTGGTGACGAGGGCGGAGAGCGGCCCGTCGGCATCGACGGCGCACAGCGAGATGGACCAGTACGGGATGTCGCGCGAGCAGTTCGTCGATCCGTCGACCGGGTCGAGGACCACGGTGATCGCGGCGTCGTCGCGCCCGGACCGACCCGACTCCTCGCTCACCACGGCCAGCCCGGCCCCGTGCAGGATCGGCAGGACCGCGGCGTCGGCGACAAGATCGAGCGCGTACTGCCCCGGCCGGTCCGTACGCGCTCGACGAGCCGCGCCGGTCAGCGGTTCGAGCGCCGCACTCGCGGCCTTCGCCGCGTCCTCGAACACGCCGAGTAGCTCGTCGGCCGTCATCACCGAACGCTACCGGTCGTCGACGCCGTGGCGAGCGAGGTCTTCGGGCGTGTCGAGGTCCGCCAGCGCGTCGACGGGCGCGACCGCGCGCCATTCCGGCTCGGTGATCTCGACGACCGGAACGGCCGAGAGCAGCGCACGCATCGCGCGCTCTCCCCGCGCGACGAGGTCGGCGGCGGCCACAAGCGCCTCGGGCGCGTATCGCGCGCAGCACGACTGGCGCATCTCACCGGCCACGGGGACCACGGAGTCGGCGGACGGATGGTTGACCAGCAGCTCGAGGAGTCGCGCGTCCACGAACGGCAGGTCGACGGCGAGCAGCAGCACGGCCCCTTCGTATCCGCGTGTGCGCAGCGCGCCGGCGCCGGTCACGAGGGCCGCGAGCGGTCCCGCATGCGGGTCGTCGTCGCCGACCGTTTCGAGCGCACTTCGACCCGAGCCGATCTCGAGCACGGGGTCGCACACGGTCTGCAGCACGCGCGCCGCACGATCGGCGAGCCTCTCCCCCGCCACGACCAGCTCGGCCTTGTCGCGGCCCATGCGCCGGCTCGACCCGCCCGTCAGCAGCAGTCCCGCGACCACAGGCCGACGGTATCGTCCGCCTGTGAGGGAGGACGAGATGCGCCGGCGAGTGGCCGAAGCGCGGGTCGGTCGGCTGGCGACGGTCCGCCCGAACGGCGATCCGCACCTCGTGCCGATCTGCTTCGCCCTCCTCGAGGGTGACGGTGCCGACGTCATCGTGTCCGGCACCGACGAGAAGCCGAAGACGACGTACGCCCTCCGCCGTCTGCGCAACATCGCCGAGCACTCCGCCGCGACGCTGTTGGTGGACCACTACGAGGAAGAGTGGGAACGGGTGTGGTGGGTGCGCGTCGACGGTCGCGGACGTGTCATCGAAGACGAAGCCGAGCGCGAGCGAGCCGTCGCCGCACTGCGAGCCAAGTACCCGCAGTACGAGCACATCGGCATTCCCGGCGCCGTGCTCGCTCTCGACGTCGACCGGTGGCTCGGGTGGGCCTATCTCGACGGCTGAGCGTCAGCGAAGGTCCTGCGCCAGCTCCACGAGGTGGCCGTCCGGATCTCGCACGTAGGCGGTGCGCTGCCCCCACGCCCGGTCGGTCGGTGCAACCGCCGGAGTCGCGCCGCCGGAGACGAGCTCGTCATAGACGGCGTCGCAATCCTCGACCTTGAAGCCGAGCTCGAAGCCGGGAGCGTCGGGCGACGGCGCTTCGAGCTCGCCTCCCAGCGTCGCCGCCATCGCGGAACGCTCGTAGAGCGCGACACGGGTGACGCCGGTCGCGAGCTGCGCGAACGATCCCGATCGGTGGCCGAGTGGCATGCCGAGCAGGTCGCAGTAGAAGCGCAGGGCCCGGTCGAGATCCTGGACGACGATGACGACGTAGTCGGGCGCCTGGAAACTGACCATCCGCAGGCCGCGGCCTCAGCTCGACGGATGTTCGGCCGACGTGTCGGGTTCGAGGTGGTACCCGGTGACCTTCCACGTGCCTTCCCGCAGAGCGAGCTGGACCTGGTTCCGGACGGAGGTCCCGTCCTGGAGGATCACGCGTGTTCGCACGGCGGCGAGCTCGGATCCCCTGAGCACCTCGTCGAGGTGCACGTCCCGGGCGAGGCCGGCGAGCTCGCGCTGCCCCGCGTAGGCCTCGCGCTTGTCGGTCATGAACTCGCGGCGCGAGCGCCCGTCCCGCAGCTCGTCGCCGGACAGCGACCAGAGCGTGTCGAAGTCGAGCCGATCCCAAGCCAGCTCGTACGAGACGGCCACCTCACCCGGTGACGGTCCCGGCTCGAGCCCCACTGCGACGACGAGAGCCAGGACGAGCGCGACGACCGCGAGCGCGATCCCCGCCGCGATCACTCGGCAGGACCGGCGGCCACGCTCTCGATCTCGCCGGCGAGCCCGAGGTCCCGGCCGGTGATGCCGCCCTCGTCGTGCGTCGAGAGCCCGACGCGCACCTTGCGCCACCGGACGTCGAGGTCCGGATGGTGGTTGGCCTTCTCGGCCAGAAAGCCCACCCGGGTCACGAAGGCGACGGCGTCCGGGAACGACGGCAGCTCGTAGGTCTTCTCGATCTCGTCGTCCCGCCGTTCCCAGCCGGGCAGGTCGGCGAGCCCGGAGGTGATCTCGTCGTCGGACAACCGCGCCACGCCCGCATTGTCGCACCCTTGCGTGATCGAACACCTGTTCGGTAGGCTCTCGGGCGTGGCGGCACGGGACCTCCGGTGGCAGGTCGTCGAAGAGGCGTCGCAGCCGGCGCTGTTCGACGTGCCCGAGCGCGAGATCGGCACCGGTGAGTTCCGCGGCCTCGAGTTCCTCCACGTGCGCGCCCGCACGATCATCAACAAGGTCGGCCCGAAATCCCCCGTCCCCTTCCAGTACACGATCAACGCGTACAGGGGATGTTCCCATGCGTGCTCGTACTGCGTACGCGGTGACACGCCGATCCTGATGGGCGACGGGCGGACGAAATCGATCAGCGACGTTCGAACTGGTGATCGCGTCTACGGGACCGAGCGCCGTGGCGCAGCTACCGCCGGTACGTGATCACGGATGTGCTCGATCACTGGTCGACGATCAAGCCGGCGTACCGCGTGACGCTGGAGGACGGCACCGAACTTGTTGCCAGCGGCGACCACAGATTCTTGAGCAACCGTGGCTGGAAACACGTGACTGGGACGGAGTGCGGGCCGCTTTGCCGCCCGCACCTGACCGTCAACAACAAGTTGATGGGCACGGGCCGATTCGCTACGCCGCCGGACGACGATTCGGAATATCGACGGGGTTACCTCTGCGGCATGATCCGCGGGGACGGTCACGTCGGTCACTATTCGTATGCGCCGCGCCTCGGCCGTTCCCGCGACGACGTTCACCGCTTCCGACTCGCTCTCGTCGACCTCGAGGCGCTTCGCAGGACCCGCTTGTACCTCGCTGACGGCGGCATCGCGACCGATGAATTCGCATTCCACGAGGCAGTCGGAGACCAGAAGGCACGTAACGGCGATCCGGACGTCTGCTCGGGCGGCTGTCGTCGCCATCGAAGATGTGATCCGTTGGCCCTGGAATCCCTCGGATCGAATGGCGGAAGGGCTTTCTGGCAGGGATCTTTGACGCGGAGGGCAGCTGCTCGCGGCGGCATCCTCCGCATCAGCGAACACAGACCCGGCGATCATCGACCACTTCACCTCGTCAGCTTCGGTGCTTCGGCTTTCGATCTTCGCCGTCGAGAACCACGAACGACCGAACGGCATCGTTATCAGTCGCGTCTCACAGGAGGACTGCACGAGCGCCTCCGCTTCTTCCACACCGTCGATCCCGCGATCACCCGCAAGAGAGCGATCGGAGGCGTGGCACTCAAGGGTCGACGCGCGGCTCGGGTGTTGTCTCCGTCGAGTCGCTCGAAAGTCGAGATGCCGATGTACGACATCACGACCGGAACCGGCGACTTCATCGCCAACGGCGTCGTCAGTCACAACTGTCTTCGCCCGGCCGACGCACGAGTACCTGAACCTCGACCCGGCGTCGGACTTCGACCGCGTGATCGTCGTGAAGGTCAACGCGGTGGAGAAGCTCCGAGCCGAGCTCGCGCCGCGGCGGTGGCGGGGTGAGCACATCGCGATGGGGACCAACACCGACCCGTACCAGCGCGCCGAAGGAAAGTACCGGCTGACGCAGGGCATCATCGAGGTCCTCGGCGAGGCCGGGAACCCGTTCTCGATCCTCACCAAGGGCACGCTCGTGCTGCGCGACCTCGACCGTCTCGTCGAGGCGGCTCGCCGCACCCGCGTCGAGCTGTGCTTCTCGATCGGCACGCTCGACGAGGACGTGTGGCGCGCCACGGAGCCCGGCACGCCGCATCCCCGCAAGCGGGTCGAGGCGGTCGCCCGGCTCAACGAGGCCGGCATCCCGTGCGGCGTGCTGGTGGCGCCGATCCTGCCGGGCCTCTCGGACCGCCGCGAGCAGCTCGACGACGTCGTACGTGCGTGCGTCGAGGCCGGCGCGCCCTCGATCTCGCCTGTGCTCCTCCATCTCCGCCCGGGAGTGAAGGAGCACTATCTCGGGTGGCTCGCCGATTCCCACCCCGAGCTCCTCGAGCGGCACGAGCAGCTGTATCCCGGGTCGTACGCGCCGGCGCGCGAGCGAGATCGCATCACGCAGCTCGTTCGTGACCTCGTCGCGCAGCACCGGAACGGCACGACGGTCGCGCCTCGCCTGTCGAGTCGCTTCGACCCGGCCTGAGGCATCACACTCGTGACCGACCATGAACGACGACGAACGCTCCCCCACCGAGCCCCTCGACGAATCGACCCCGCCGCCGACGTCGCTCGACCTCGACCGGGCCGAAGGACTCACCGCCACGTGGCGCGACGGCGAGACGACGCACTATTCGCTCGACGAGCTGCGAGTGAACTGTCCGTGCGCCGAGTGTCGCGGGCTGCGCGAGCGCGGGCTCCCGGTGTGGCCCAAGCCCGCGTCGCCCCTCCCCCTCCGAGCCGACAACGCGGAGCTCGTCGGTGGATGGGGCATCACCTTCACCTGGAACGACGGCCACACGACCGGCATCTTCTCGTGGGCGCTGCTGCGGCAGTGGCGAGCCCTCGACGCCGGTGCCGACAGCTGATCCGGACGGCGAGAACGCTGCGGGGTCTCGCCCGGACCCCATCTATCCTGGCCTCATGACGTGCGGGTCATGCGGCGCGAACGCGCCGGAGGAGGCCCGGTTCTGTCCGTCCTGCGGGCACACGCTCGTGATCCGGCCCGACGAGCGCCGCATCGCCACGGTCCTGTTCGCCGACCTCGTCGGGTTCACCACCTTCTCCGAGTCGGCCGACCCCGAGCACGTGAAGAACCTCGTCGACCGCTGCTTCGAACGCCTCGTGGCCGACGTGACCGCCTTCGGCGGTCAGGTCGACAAGATCGTCGGCGACGCCATCGTGGCCCTGTTCGGGGCGCCCGTCGCCCACGAGGACGACGCCGAGCGGGCAGTGCGGGCGGCGCTCCAGATGCAGCGCACGCTCGCCACCCTCCGCCAGGACCTCCGCGTCAGCGCCGAGATGCGCGTCGGCGTGAACACGGGTGAGGTGCTGGTCGGGGCGATGCGCGCCGCCGGCGAGTACACCGCCATGGGCGACGTCGTGAACACCGCCAGCCGCCTCCAGGCCGCGGCGCGCCCGGGCCAGGTGATCGTCGGCCCGCTCACCCACGCGGCCACCCGCCGGGTGGTGCGCTACGAGCCGCTCGGTGCGCTGGTCGTGAAGGGACGCGAAGAGGCCGTCGAGGCGTGGACGGCCGAGGAGGTGATCGCGCTCCCCGGACAACGACCCAAGCAGACCCGCGCCGCGCTCGTCGGGCGCGACCCGGAGATGTCGCTGCTGCGTCGGATGTTCGACGCCGCGCTCAACCGGCAGCGCGCCCAGTTGGTCCTGCTCTTCGGCGAGGCGGGCGTGGGCAAGAGCCGGTTGGCGGTCGAGCTCGCGGCGATGGCGTACGAGGAGCGCGGCGCCACGGTGCTCAAGGCACCGTGCCTCCCGTACGGCGAGGCCAACGTGTGGTGGCCGATCGCCGAGGCCATCCGGAACACGTGCGGGGTCGATCTCGACGACTCCACGAACGACGCCCGCCGGAAGGTCGAGTCGACGGTCGCCCGCGTCACGTCTCGTGACCCGAACGACTCGCACGTCGAGCGCATCTCGGACGGGCTCCTGTACCTGCTCGGCCGGTTCGGTGAACGCGCCGACGTCGACCCGGCGCGCGCGCGGGGCGAGGCGTTGTGGGCGGTGCAGGCGTACCTCGAGGCGCTCGCGCGCGAGCGACCGCTGGTGCTCGTCCTCTCCGATCTGCACTGGGGCGACGAGGTCGTGCTCGAGCTCGTGGACCGGCTCCTCGCCGCGCTCCGCGCGCTTCCGTTCATGCTGCTCGCCACTGCCCGTCCCGATCTCGAAGAACGTTGGACACCGGCGCCCGGGCGCCACAACGTCGCCGTCCTCCACCTCGACCCGCTCGACGCCGACGCCACCGCCGCGCTCGTCGAGGTGCACCTCAAGGAGCACGCGACCCCCGACCTCGTGGCCGAGCTCCGGGACCGCAGCGGCGGCAACCCTCTGTTCATCGAGGAGCTCGCGGCGCTCATCCGCGACTCCGACGGCGCCATCGGCGCCGAGGGCGCCCGGGCGTTCGATTCGGGCGACCTGCCGGTCACGTTGCGCGGCCTGGTGGCGGCGCGGCTCGACGCGCTCGCGACCCTCGATCGCGCCGTGCTCGAGGACTGCGCGGTCGTCGGCTCGAGTGGTCCCATCGAAGCCGTCGTGGGGCTGGGCGATGCCCAGTCGCTCTCCGGAGCCGAGCGCGCGCTGTCGGCCCTCGCCGACCGCGACCTCGTGGTGCTCGACGACGGCGAGTTCTCGTTCAAGTCCGAGCTCATCCGCGAGGTCGCCTACGGCACCCTGACCAAGGCGGAGCGGGCGCGCCGGCACGCGGCGCTGGGAGGATGGCTGGCCGACCGGGGTCGGGGCGACGACGAACCCGTCGATCCGATCGCGCATCACTTCGGCGTCGCGGCGGAGCTCGTCAGCGAGCTGGGTCGGGTCGAAGGCGTCCCGGCCGATCTGGGCGCCCGCGCCGTCGAAGCCCTGGAGCAGGCCGCCATGCGCGCCGAGGAGGTCGAGGCGTGGCCACGCGCGCAGCGTCGCTACGAGCAGGCGCTGGCCGTCCTGCCCGAGGACGCTCCCGACGAGACTCGAGCGCGGCTCCGGCTCGCGCGCACCCAGGCACGCGTCGAGCAGCGCGACCTCACGGGCGTCCGCAGTGAGATCAACGAGCTGCTGAAGGCCGCCCGTGCGGCCGGCGACCGCGTCGCGGCTGCCCGTGCGCTGACGGTGCTGGCCGACTGCGAGCAGAAGGAAGGCAATCTCATCGGCTCCGACGCCACCTACGAACAGGCGGTGGCGGAGTGGCGTGCGCTCGACGACGACCACGGCCTGGCGAACGCGCTGCGAGGCCGCGGCATGACGTTGATGTTCCGGGGCGAGCTCGACGACTCCGAGGCCGCGATCCAGCAAGCGCTGTCGACGTTCCGGGGGATTCCCGAGCGGCGCGGCGAGGCATGGGCGCTGCAGAACCTGGCGTGGATCGCGTTCACGCGCGGCCGCCCGGACGAGGCCGAGGAGCGCATCAACCAGTCGGCGGCGGTGTTCGCCGAGATCGGCGACTGGGGCGGGCTCTCGTGGGCGCTCGGGCTGCTCGCCTGGGTCCGGTTCAACCAGGGCCAGCTGGCCGAAGCCGAGCAGCTCGCGTCCGACGTCCTCCGCGAAGGCTCGGAATCGGCGGACCGCTGGGCGAACGGGATGATGGGCGTGCTCCTCGCCAACGTCGCGATGTGGACGGGCCGCCCGACCGTGGCGATCGAACGCTCGCGTGAGGCGCGCCTCCTGTTCCAGGAGATCGGCGACCGGTGGGGCGAGGTGCAGTCGATCGCGCCGGCGGCGCGTGCCCTCGGCTGTCTGGGCCGGGTCGACGAAGCGGAGGCGCTGCACGCCGAGGTCGCGACCTTCACCGACGAGCTCGGCGACCCCGGCTTGGTAGCCATTCCCGCCTCGGTGGCCGGTGCGCTCGCCGGGCACCTCGGCGACGGCGAGCGGGCGCAGCGCGAGTTCCAGACCGGGATCGACGCCTGGACCGACGAGCAGAGCATCGCCACCCACGAGTCGCGCGTCGGCATGAGCCGGGCCTTGTTGCAACTCGGCAATGTCGGCGGCGCCCTTGCCAACCTCGACACCCCTCGTGATGACACGGACGCGCTGCTGGTGGCGAGCGCCGGGGTCGAGGCCATGGTCCTCGCCGCCGCGGGCCAGCCCGAGCGCGCCGTCGCGCTGACCGATCGGGCGAACGCCCTCCCCATCGGCAGCTATCTCGATCACCTCGAATCCTGGATGGCTCGTGGCCTCGCGTGCGCGCAGCTCGGCGAGGATGCGTGCGCACGCGAAGCGTGTGCGACCGCGCTGGCCCTCGCCGACGGGACGGAATCGCCGCTCGATCAGGCGCTGGCGCGACTCGCGCACTCCCACGCGCTCACCGCGCTCGACGATCCCGAAGCTGCCGCGGCCGGAGCCGAGGCCCGAGCCCGGCTCGACGCTCTCGGTCTGCCCGCCACCGGTTGGGAGACCGCCTTCCACCTCGCCGCCACCGGTGGCCGAGAGGTCACGCCGCGGGACACCACCGAGGTGGCCTGAGCGAGCGCTCTCCCCCGCTCACGAAATCAAGCGGTCGAGGACCCGGCGGCACGCCAGTCCGTCGGCGAAGCTCGGGGTGAGCGGAGCGCCGTCACGCGCCGCGTCCCGCACGACCTCGGCCCATGCCCGCATGGGCACGAGGTGGGGATCGGCGGCGGTGTCGGCGGGGACGAACTCGTCACGCGAGCCGTCGGCGCGGCGCCACACGACCTTGGCGTCGGCAACGATCTCGACCACGCCCTCCTGGCCCGTGACCACGATGCGGTGCGCGACCGACGCGGCGGCGGACGACGAGCTGTCCAGCACCGCGGTCGATCCCGACTCGAAATCGAGCCACGCCGTGAACGCGTCCTCGGCGTCGACCGAGCGTGGCCGGCCGTCCCGATCGGGGCGTTCGGGGATGGTCACGCGGCAGCGCGCCGTCGCGTCACGAACCTCGCCCAGCATCCACCGGAGCGTGTCGACGGCGTGCGAGCCCCATGCGCCGACCCAGCCTCCACCGCGGGATCGGTCGAAGAGCCAGCCGTGCTCGCGGAGCGGGCGACGAAACACCGCGCCCGTGTAGGTCCACTGCACGTGCTCGACGGGCCCGATGGCGCCGCTGCGCACGAGCTCGTGAACGCGCTTGCGCGCGGGGTGATGGCGGAACTCGAAGTTCACTCCGTGCACGACCTCGCCCGCGTCCGCGAGCTCGAGCATCTCGGCTGCCTCGTCGGCGTGCACGCCGAATGGCTTGTCGCACAGGACGTGGTGCCCCGCGTCGATCGCAGCCCGCACGTGCTCGGCGTGCAGGAACGGCGGCGAATGGACGGACACGATGTCGAGGTCGCGGCGGCACAACTCGGCGACGGCGTTCGCGTCACGCGCACTCACGACGTCGACGACGTCGCAGCCCTCGGTCGCCGCGAACACGGGTGCGACGACGCGGGCACCGAAGCCCGTGCCGATGACGCCGACCCGAACCGGGCTCGTCATTCGCCCACCGCACCGGGCCCGAGGTCCGCCGGAACGCTTTCGAGATGGAGATGTGCGAGGAAGAAATGGCCGAGGGGGCCGATGCTGAACGCGAACGCGACGGTCCCGATCCCGACGTTCCCGCCCAGCGCCCATCCCGCGGCGAGCGCGGCGAGCTCGAGCACGGTGCGGACCGCCCACAGCGGGTACCCCTTGGCGGCGAGGCCCGTCATCAGGCCGTCGCGCGGGCCTGGGCCCAGCCCGGCCCCGATGTACAGGCCCATCCCGAGCCCGGTGACGAGGATGCCGGCCACCAGCAACGGGATGCGGGCGGCGAGCAGTTCCGGCTCCGGCACGACGTGCAGCGCGAGGTCGATCACCAGGCCGACGGTCAGCGTGTTGAGCACGGTCCCGAGACCGGGACGTTGCCGGAGCGGGATCCAGAACACGAGGATGACGAGCCCGACGACGATCACGACCGTACCGACGCTCCTGCCCGTCTTGCCGGCGATGCCCTGATGGAGGACGTCGTACGGGCTCACGCCGAGCCGCGCCTGCAGCGTCAGTGCGATCCCGACGCCGAGCACGGGGATCCCGACGAGCAGCTGTGGGAGCCGGCGGCGGAGCTCGCGCCACGTCGGCACTGTGACGACGTCGAGCGAGATGTCGCGTGCTGCGTGCCCGCCCATGATGGATCGACGCTACACGCCGCTCACTCGCCGGTTACACGCCGTTTCCCGCGGCTACGGCGCGGTCGGTGGTCTCGAACGCCTGCGGCACCGGCGGCACGCCGAGCGCCTGCGCGAGCGCAGCTGCGTGACGAGCCTCGGCACCGCCGACACTCATGGCGGCGACGTTGAAGCTCTTGTCGGCGAAGGCGCCCATCGTCGCCTGGTACGTGTCGGCGAGGATCATCTCGACGTCGAGGGCGAGGCTCACCGCGGTGGTCTCGTCGCGCAGGCCGTCGAGCACCGGCTGCACCTGCTGCATCACGATCGGGTTCGGATCAGTGAAGGGTGCACCACCGAGATCGCGGGTCGTGCCCACGAACAACGCGGCGTGCTCCCGATGGTGAGATCGGAACAGGTTGGCGAGGTCGGTGACGGCCGGCGTCGTGAGCAGCCCGGAGTCGAGCGCGGCCGCGTACACCGCGACGGCGACCGCTTCGACCGACGAGAAGGTCCGGGTGATCGTGACGTCCGCCCGCCGGCCGCCGGCGCCACCCGAGCTGTCACGTGATCGCTTGCTCGAGCCGCCCCCGATGCAAGCGGCCAGGACCGCTCCCATCGAGAGGGTCCCGCCGATCTGGAGGAAGCGCCGCCGCGTGACGACATCGGGCGGTAGGCGAACGGGTCGGCCGGTCATGACGGGGCGGGGAACTCGTCCGGCGTCAGGGCCTGGTCCTGGGTCTCGAAGACCGGGAACGTCTCCCCCGGAGCCTGGTTCACGAGGGTCGCGAGCACGACAGCGTGCTGCGACTCGACCGGCAGGATCGACGCCGCCAGCTGGAGCGCCGCCATCGCCTCGAGAGAACCCAGCGCGAACAAGTACGTCGATGCCGCCTCGTTCTCGAGGGTGAGCGCGACGCGGAGCGCGGCGCGTTCGTCAGGCGCGTCCCGCACCCGCGCCGCGAACATGGTCGCAAGCTTGCGGTTGGGCGTGCTCGTGGCGCGGCTTCCGGCCAACGCACCAAGGGCGGCGGCATGTTCTTGATGGTGGGCGGCGAAGGCGTTCGTCGCCTCCACCGCGTCGGGCGTCGCGATCTTCCCGCCGCTCGCGAGCTCCGCGTACGCCTGGGCGAGCGCGAGCTCGACGCTCTGTGCGAAGGCATTGATGCCCGCGTCGCCCGACGTGTTCGACCCGGTCATCCGGCCGCTCACGGTACAGGGGCGACTGATACCGTCACGAATCACATGAGAGTCGGATTCATCGGGCTCGGCGCCATGGGTTTCCCGATGGCGCGCCACCTCGTCGACGCGGGTCACGAGGTGAGGGTGACGTCACGGAGCCGGGGGCCGATCGACACGGCCGTGGCGGCCGGGGCGATCGACGGCGGCACGTCGACAGAGGTCGCGCGCACGAGCGAGGTCATGATCATCTGCGTGCCGGGTTCATCCGATGTCGTCGACGTGCTCGACCTCGCGATGCCGGCGCTGGACGACGGAAAGATCGTCGTCGACACGTCGACCATCGATCCCGACGTCGAGCGCGCGCAGCACCAACGTGTGACGGCGACAGGGGCGCGCTACCTGGAGGCCCCGCTTTCGGGCGGCACCGTGGGCGCCGAGCAGGGCACGCTCACGCTGATGGCGGGCGGAGACGCCGACGTGCTGGCGGCGGCCCGCCCCGCGCTCGAGCCGTTCGCGGGAACGATCGTGCACGTCGGGGGACCCGGCACCGGCCAGATCGTCAAGTTGTGCAACAACCTCCTCTACGCGGCGCAGATGTTGGCGACCGCCGAGGCGACGACCATGGCGGCGAAGGCCGGTGTCGACCTGCGAAAGCTGCACGAGGTCATCACGCACTCGACCGGTGACTGCAACGCCATCCGCACCCGTATCCCGTTCGAGGGTGTGCTGCCGGACGGTCCCGCGTCGAACGACTGGCAGCCGGGTTTCATGACCGACCTCATGGCCAAGGACCTCGACCTCGCGATCGGGTTCGCCGCTCGCGAGAACACCCCGTTGCTCACGTCGGGGATCGTGCGCCAGCTGCTCGCCGCTGCCAGCGCCGCCGGCTACGGCCGCGAGGACTTCTCCTCGTTCGGCAAGATCGTCCGCGAGCTCGGCGGGGTGTGAGCTGGGGCTCCGGGGGCGGGACTCGAACCCGCAGCCTTGGGATTAACAATCCCCTGCTCCACCGATTGAGCTACCCCGGAAGGGCCTCCGACGATAGCAAAGCCCTTACGAGACCCATGACTTCGCGATGCGTTCGCGAACATGCGTAACCGACAGCGAAGCAACCGTGCTCGTGCTTGTTTCGACGGATGCTCGGATCCGGAACCGCGCGGTAGGGCTTGTGGAACTGATCGGTCGGGATGCTCGCAAGCGACGACCAGAACGCTTCTGCCGCGCTGAGATGCGAGTCCCTGGTGAAGATATAGGCGTCCACGCATACGCGTCTCGTCGACGTCGAAGAACCGACGGAACCAGGCGCAGAACAGCCTCACCATCGCCGGATCGCTGTTCGAGAACCGAACTTCGCCGTCCGTCTTCGAACCCTCTCCCGCGTAGAGCGCGACGCCGGCCGCGAAGAACGCCTCGTCGGTCAGTACGCCAAGCCGTGTCTTTCCTTGGCGGTTCAGCTCCTCGATCTGGCGGAGCTTTGCTTCGTGCGCGGGATGCGGGTGCCGGTGCGGCCCACGCAACCGGAGGGTCGGCGTGAACGGGACGTCCCGGACCCAGAGGGAGACCGACGACTTCGACACACCCAGGGTCTGTGCGATGTCGGCGAGCGTGCGACTCTGCGCGCGCAAGGCGCGCGCCTTCTCTTGCTCCTTGACCTTGCCCCGGTAGCCCATGGCCGCCGGCTCCCTTCCCCCTCGCGTCGCGGTCGGGGGAAGTGCGACTCGCTCATGGTAACGAACGGGCGTTCGGCGGAGAAGACGCGGTGTACGTCCGGCTCGGTGCGGGGTACACATCCTCTATGCGATTTCGTGTGGGACTTCTTGCCGGCTTCGCCGTCGGTTACTACCTCGGCTCCAAGGCGGGCCGCGAGCGCTACGAGCAGATCCGCCGCTGGATCGACGACGCGCGGCAGAGCCGCCCGGTCGAGAAGGCGCAGGCGGCGGTCGAGCTCGGGCTCGAGCGCGTGCGCCAGCAGAGCGAGGCCGTGACCGGCGCGTCGCCGAACGGGCCGGGCGCTTCGTCCTAGTCCGACCAGGGTGCTCGACTGTTCAGAGCTCGAGTACCTCATGGGCGTCGCTGAACGAGAACCCGGGCTGCGGGCCACCGGCCACGAGGTGGACCCGCTTGCCCTCCGCGACCACCGCCAGGCCGTGGCGCGGCACGCTCATGTCCGCCACCCGTCGCCATCGTTCGCCGTCGTAGCACTCGATCGACGGAACCGTGTCGGGCCGGCCGGGCACTTCTCCCCCACCCGTGCAGACGCGGCCGGACGACGTCGTGCCGGCCCCGATGCCACTACGTGCGTCGTGCAGGGCACCCTCGTCGTTCCACTGATCGCTGCCGATGATGAACGACTCGACTGATCTCGTCGCGCCGTCCGGGTTGCGGCCTGCGATGGCGTAGACCTTGTCGCCCGCCCCCGCCGCGGCCAGGTGCTCCCGCGGCTTGCTGAGGTTCGGCCCCGGCGACCATCCGACCCCGGGCGTGAAGATCTCGGTGCTCGACAGGACGTTGCCGCTCTCGTCGACGCCGCCGACGGCGACGAGCTTGCCGCTGGCGGCACCGGTGGCGAGCGCGCCGCGAGGCGTGGCCAAGTCGGGCTCGTCGGTCCACGCCTGTTCGCCCGGGCCCAGGCTCCAGACCTCGTTGGTCGGGTTCGACAACCCGCCCGTGTAGCCGCCGACCACGTACAGGCGACCGCCCAACTCGGCCAACGACGAATGGTCGTACTGATGCGGGAGCGGTGGCCCGACCGACCACGTCCCGCTCGCCACGTCGAAGAGGTCGAGACGATCGACCGCCTGGTCCGGACTGGGAAAGCCGCCCGCGACCGCGATCTTCCCGTCCCAGAGCGCGCCCGCCACCTCCGAGCGGCCCACCGGGATGACCGGTCCCGACGTCGTCGACCGTGCCGGCGCCGGTGCAGGTGACGACTTCGAATCGTCACCCCCGCCACCGTTGCACGCTCCGAGCGCCACGACCGCGAGCGCTATCACCAGAGTCGCCACCCGACGCGCCGGCATCCCGCCGACAGTACCGGTGACCATGGTCAGGCAATGATCAGCAACCGTTCACGCCCGGGCAAACGCGTGGCCGACGTGCCGAAACGTCGGTCCTGCATCATCGAACCCGATGCCGGTCGCCAGGCGGCGCGTGGCTGGCCCGTCTCCCCCCGGACGGGCCAGTCACCGCGCATACTCCGGTCCGCGCCGGCATGGCCAGCGTGGGGCCGGGAGGGGTCGAACCTCCGTCCAACCGATTATGAGTCGGCTGCTCTGACCGCTGAGCTACGGCCCCGCGCGCAATCTACGCGGCGCCGCCGCGTGCGGCTCAGGGCTCTTCGAGGTAGTCGCGCAGGCGTTGCGAGCGGGTGGGGTGACGCAGCTTGGCGAGCGTCTTCGACTCGATCTGACGGATGCGCTCCCGGGTGACGCCGAACTCCTTGCCGACCTCCTCGAGCGTGCGCACCTGCCCGTCGTCGAGCCCGAACCGAAGCCGCACCACCTGCCGCTCGCGGTCGTTGAGCTCCTCGAGCGCCTCGACGATCGCCTCGGTGAGCAGGGCGCGGGCGGCGGCGGTCGCGGGCGCGATGGCGGCGGGGTCCTCGACGAAGTCGCCGAGGAAGCTGTCGTCCTCCTCGCCCACCGGAGTCTCGAGCGACACCGGCTCCTGCGCGATGCGTTGGATCTCACGGACGCGATCGGGGGTCATCTCGACTTTGATCCCGACCTCTTCGACCGTCGGCTCGCGTCCGAGCTCCTGGAGCATCTGACGCTGGATCCGCAGCACCTTGTTCATGGTCTCGACCATGTGGACGGGGATCCGGATCGTGCGGGCCTGATCGGCGATCGCGCGGGTGATCGCCTGACGGATCCACCACGTCGCGTAGGTCGAGAACTTGAAGCCCTTCGTGTAGTCGAACTTCTCGACCGCCCGGATCAGACCGAGGTTGCCCTCCTGCACGAGGTCGAGGAGCGCCATGCCGCGGCCGACGTACCGCTTGGCTATCGACACGACGAGACGCAGGTTGGCCTCGGTGAGGTGCCGCTTGGCGAGCTGCCCGTCGACGGCGACGGCCTCGAGGCTGGCGCGCGCTTCGTCGGTGGCGTTCGCTTCGAGCTCGAGGCGTTCGGTCGCGTGCAGACCGGCCTCGATGCGCTGCGCCAGCGTCACCTCCTGCTCGGCGGTGAGCAGCGGCACCTTCCCGATCTCCTTGAGGTACATGCGCACGGGGTCGAAGCTTCCGATCTCGCCCCGCTCGTGCCGCGCCGCGGGCTCGCCGAGTTTGCCGAGACGTGAGACGGGCTCTTTCGTGGCCGGCGCCTCGCCGGGACGGGTGACGACACCGCTCGACCGGCCCGCCTCCGAGCCACGCGCCCGGTGCGGCGCGCGCGTGTCGGGCGCGGCGCGGCGTTGATCCTCCCGCTCGAGCTCCTCGGCGATCTCGTCCACCACTTGGACGCCCTGCGCGCTGATCCCCGAATAGATCGCAGCGAGCTCGGCGGTCTCCGGCTCGAGCCCCGGGAAGGCGGCGAAGATCTCGCCCGTCGTGACGAACCCGCGCTCCTTGACCACGGCGAGCAAGCCCTCGACCCCGCCTGCCTGGCCGCCGTCCTCCGCAGGACCGGCAGGCGCCGTCGACGCGGTTGCGGTGTTGGGGCCTGCCGGTTGCGGGGTCGCTGCGGGCTCGTCCACGCCTTTGCCGCCGTCGCCGGCTTGGTCGACTCCGTCGGCGTGCTTCGCGTCTTCCGCGTGTCCCGTCACGTCACGTCCTGCTCCCGCGCGCTTCATTCGCATCAGCTCGGGCGACTGCCCACCCTACCAACTGCTCGGCGTCACGACGCGCGCCTTCCCAATCGCCGATCTCGCGATGGTGCGCCATCGCGGACAGGTGCGCCTTGACCTCGCTGCCGCGCTCGTCGCCGTCGCGCAACATCGCGGTGAGGAGGCGCTGCGCGGCAGGTTCGACGGTGTTGGTCATCAGCCGGGCACTCAGCGTGGCGAGCTCGTCGGCGTCCTCGACATCCGGGGGCTCTTCGTTCGCGAGCCGCTGGAGCAGCGCTCGCGTGGAGTCGTCGCTCGTGTCGAGCGCCTCCTGGAACGTGGCGGACTCGGCCAGCAACTCGAAGAGGGACCGCGCGGCCGGATCGACGAACAGCGACGCGTCGAGCCAGTCCGCCACGAGCTCCGGACGATGAATGGCCCACCGCAGGACGTCGAGCTCGCGCCGGTCGACCTGCGTCGGGGGCGGAGGCGGCGTGTCCACGTCGCCATCGCGGCGGGACTCGCGGGCCGGTCGGCGCCGAGGCCCGGCCCGCACCGCGGCGCGCAGCTGGTCGGCGTCGATCTCGAGCATGCCGGCGAGCTTCATGACGTACTGGTCGCGGACGAGCTCGCTGGGATGCGCGGCGATGATCGCGGCCGCATCCTCTGCGGCGCGCGCCTTGCTCTCGAGGGTGCGGAGGTCGGCGCCGGCAAGGAGGCGGTCGATCCGGAACTGGAGGAACGGCGCCGCCCGCTCGATCGCCGCCGTGAGCGCGGCCGGGTCGTCCTTCCAGAGGTCGCCGGGGTCGCGCCCCGGCGGGAGGTCGGCCACCTGGACCTGCACCTCGTAGGCCTGCTCCCACTGGTACCAGCGTTCGGCGGCGGCCTGGCCGGCGCTGTCGGCGTCGTACGCGAGCACGACCTTGCGCGCGAGATTCTTGAGGATCTGGAAGTGCTCGTCGGCCAAGCGCCGTCCCACACGTCGCGACCGCGTTGGGCGTCCCGGCGAGGGCGAACGCCATCACGTCGGTGTAGCCCTCACAGATCACGACGTCGCCACGCGCCACGATCTCGCCCTTCGCCCAGTTGAGCCCGTACAGCAAGCGACTCTTCTGGTAGATCGGTGTCTCGGGCGAGTTCTTGTACTTCGGCATCTGCTCGCCGAGCGCGCGACCCCCGAACCCGGCCGGCTCGCCCCGCGAGTCGTAGATCGGGAACATGAGCCGCGACCGGAACTGGTCCTGGAGCTTGTTGGCGCGGTTCACGAACGCGAGCCCGGCGTCGACGATGTCCTTGCGCTCGAAGCGTTCCCGCTGGAGGTGCACGCTCAGCGCGTCGAACCCGTCCGGCGCCCAACCCAGTTGGAAGCGACGGGCGGCGTCACCGTCGAAGTTCCGGTTCCGGAGATGCTTGCGCCCCGGCCCGCCCTCCGGCGCCTCGACCAGCAGGCGGTGGTAGAACGCGATCGCGGCGCCGACGACCTCGCTCAGGCGCTCCTTGCGCTTGCGATCCTTGCCGACGGCGACGTTGTCGTACCGGAGCGTGATGCCGGCCCGCGCCGCGAGCCGTTCAACTGCTTCGACGAAGTCGAGGTGCTCGACCTCTCTGATGAACGTGATCGCGTCGCCGCTCTTTTGGCAACCGAAGCAGTAATAGACGCCGAGTTCGGGATTGACCGAGAACGACGGGGTCTTCTCGGTGTGGAACGGGCACAGGCCCATGAACCGGCGGCCGACGCGCTTGAGGCCGATGTGCTCCCCGGCCAGCGCCACCAGGTCGGTCGCCTCGCGGACCCGGGCGACGTCGTCGTCGAGGATGCCCATCGGGCGTCAGGTTACGACGGGGTGGGCGCTCGACCGCGCCGAGCAGGTCACACGCCGCGGGGAAGTGCCTCGGGACGCCAGCCGAGCAGCTCGACGCCGAGGGCGAGCGCGAACCGGTCGGTCATCCCACTCACGTACTGCACCGCGAGCCCGGCGCCGTCCGGAGACCCGGGCTCGACCGGCGGATGCGTGCCGTCAGCGATGTCGGGAAGGCGCCCGGGCGCGTCGGCGAAGTGCTCGACGAGCCCGCGCAGCAGATGGACGACCTTCTCCGCTTGCGCGCGTGCGGCGGGCCGGAGGTAGATGCGCTCGAAGTTGAAGTCACGGAACGTGGTGAGAGCGGAAGCCGCCGGCTCGGTCATCCCCACCTCGCCCGTCCGGTCGATGGCGTCGAGCACCGCGTGCACGAAGGTTCCGACCTGGTCGGGACGGTGGTCGCCGACGACGTCGCGCACCTCCGGCGGCAGATCCTCGGGGGTGAGGATGTGTGCCCGCACCGCGTCCTCGAAGTCGTGACAGACATAGGCGATGCGGTCGGCCCAGGCGACGACCTCCCCTTCGGGGGTGGCGGGCGCCGGGCGGCGCCAGGAGTGATTGCGCACGCCGTCGAGGGTCTCGAGGCAGAGGTTCAGCGACGCCAGCGTCACGTCGGCGCCGTAGACGGCGTGGTCGTAGCCGGTCCCCGGGAGGTACGGCGAGAAGGCCTGCTCGGAGGCGTGGCCGGCGGGGCCGTGGCCACAGTCGTGGGCGAGCGCGATCGATTCGACCAGCGGAAGGCACAGGTTCGCGACGCGGGCGATGCCCACGGCGACCTGGGCGACCTCGACGGCGTGGGTGAGACGGGTGCGCAGGTGGTCGTCTTCCGGTGCGATGAACACCTGGCACTTGCCCGCCAGCCGGCGCCACGGCCGAGAGTGCTTGACGCGGTCGAGGTCGCGCTCGAAGCACAGCCGGTACGGGTCGGCATCCTCGCGGATCCGACGGTGCCCGGCGCCGACCGGACGCGTCGCCCCCGGCGCCAGGGCGGCGGCGAGTGTGGCCTCGCGCTCCTCGCGCCGGGCAAGGCGGCCGCCCACGAACGCGTCGGCGTCGCGATGGGCGCGCTGTACGGCGACGCCCTGCTCGACGATCACCGGTTCCATGGCCCGAGGGTACCGGGGCCGTGTGACAGTTACGCGGTTCCGGCGGGGCCGTCGGCGCCGAGGGCGGCGTGCGCGGCGGCGAGCCGGGCGAGCGGCACGCGGTACGGAGAGCACGAGACGTAGTCGAGGCCGATCTCGTGGAAGAACTGCACGGAAGGCGGGTCGCCGCCGTGCTCGCCGCAGATCCCCAGCTTGAGGTCGGGGCGAGACTTGCGTCCGTCCGTGACGGCGTCGCGCACGAGCCTCCCGACGCCCTCGACGTCGATGGTCTCGAACGGGTTGGCGGGGAGCAGATGGAGCTCGAGGTACTTGGGCATGAAGCGGCCCTCGACGTCGTCGCGCGAGAAACCGAACGTCATCTGGGTGAGGTCGTTCGTACCGAACGAGAAGAACTCGGCCACCTCGGCGATGTCGTGGGCGTCGAGCGCGGCGCGCGGGGTCTCGACCATCGTCCCGACGAGGAACGACACACCCTCGGGCGTTTCGGAGAAGAGTGCCTCGGCGACCTCGCGCACCTCGTCGACCAGGTACTTCAGCTCGGGCTCGGTGACGGCCAGCGGGATCATGATCTCGACCTGGGGGTGCCCGCCGGCGATCTTCCGCTCGATCGCCGCCTCGAGCAGCGCCTTCACCTGCATGCGGTACAGGCCGGGCTTGATGATGCCGAGGCGGCAGCCGCGCGTCCCGAGCATCGGGTTCGACTCCCGCCACGCCTGGGCGGCGGCGAGGAGCGTGCGGCCGGCGTCGTCGAGCTGGCCCTTCGCGTCGCGCACGAGCAGCTCCTCGACGTCGGGGAGGAACTCGTGCAGGGGCGGATCGAGGAGCCGCACGGTCACGGGCAGCCCGTCCATGGCCTCGAGGATCCCGAGGAAGTCGGCGCGCTGGAGCGTCTCGAGCTCCTCGAGCGCGGCCTGCTCCTCCTTCTCGGTGTCGGCCAGGATGAATCGCTGCACGAGCGGGAGCCGGTCCCCGAGGAACATGTGCTCCGTCCGGCACAAGCCGATCCCCTCGGCGCCGAACTGCCTCGCCTTCTCGGCGTCCTCGGGGAGGTCGGCGTTGGTCCGCACACCGAGCCGTCGGAACTCGTCCGCCCACTCGAGGATCGTGGCGAACGGACCGGTGGCCTCGGGGATGACGACCGGGACCGCGCCAACGACGATGTCGCCGCTCGTGCCGTTGATCGAGATCACGTCACCTTCGTGAACGGTCGTGCCGTCGACGGAGACGCGCTTGGCGTCGACGTCGATGTCGAGCGACGACGCGCCGACAACCGCGGGCTTGCCCATCCCCCGGGCGACGACGGCGGCGTGGCTCACGAGGCCTCCGCGCGAAGTGAGGATGCCCTCGGCGGCGATCATCCCGTGCACGTCGTCCGGAGAGGTCTCGGGACGCACGAGGATCACGTGCTCACCCCGCTCGGCCGCGCTCTCGGCATCGTCGGCGGTGAATGCCACCTTGCCGACGGCGGCGCCGGGTGACGCGTTCAGGCCCTTGGTCAACGCGTGGTACGTCGCGTCGGGATCGAACTGGGGGTGCAGCAACTGGTCGAGCTGCGCCGGCTCGACCCGGCGGACCGCCTCCCGCTTGTCGATCAAACCCTCGTCGACCATCTCGACGGCCATCCGCAGCGCGGCCGCGGCGGTGCGCTTTCCGACACGCGTCTGCAGCAGGAACAGCCGGCCCTGCTCGATCGTGAACTCGATGTCGCACATGTCGCGGTAGTGGTTCTGGAGGATCTGCATCACTTCGAGCAGCTGGGCGTGACATTCGGGGAAGTGCTGCGCCATGGCGTCGAGCTTCTCGACCTCGCGGATCCCGGCCACGACGTCCTCGCCCTGGGCGTTGCGGAGGAAGTCGCCGTAGGGACGGTTCTCACCGGTGGCGGGGTCGCGCGTGAACGCGACGCCGGTGCCCGAGTCGTCGCCCTTGTTGCCGAACACCATGGCCTGGACGTTCACGGCGGTGCCGAGGTCGTCCGGGATCCCCTCGAAGCGGCGGTAGTCGCGAGCGCGCTTGCCGTTCCAGCTCTTGAAGACGGCCTCGATCGCGTAGCGGAGCTGCTCCTTGGGATCCTGCGGGAAGTCGACGCCCGCTTCCTGCTTGACGATGCCTTTGAACGTCTCGACCAGCTCGGCGAGGTCCGACGCCGAGAGCTCGGGATCGGTTGCGACTCCTCGCGCGTGGCGCAGCTTCTCGAGCTCGTCCTCGAACAGCTCGCCGTCGATGTCGAGCACGATCTTGCCGAACATCTGCACGAACCGCCGGTACGAGTCGTACGCAAACCGCTCGTTCCCGGTCTGCTTGGCGAGACCGCCGACCGAGTGGTCGTTGAGGCCGAGGTTGAGGACCGTGTCCATCATTCCCGGCATCGAGAACGGCGCGCCGGAGCGAACGGAGACGAGCAGCGGGTCGGCGTCGTCCCCGAGCCGCTTGCCCATCTTCCCCTCGAGCGTCTCGAGGGCGGCGGCGACCTCGTCCATCAGGCCGTCGGGGAGGCGGTCGCCGGCAGCCATGTACGCGTTGCACGCCTCGGTGGTGATCGTGAACCCGTGGGGAACGGGGAGACCGAGGTTCGTCATCTCGGCGAGGTTGGCGCCCTTGCCGCCGAGCAGGTACTTCTGGTCCTTGCCGCCCTCCTCGAAGGCGTAGACGTACTTCACGCTCGCACCTCCCCGGCGTGGCGTTGTGGCAAACCGAGCCTACTGAGGTCGTTCGGGCCGATAGCGGGCGAGAACGACGCGGGTCTGGCCGAGACGGTCCATCAGCCCGATGCGCGTGTCGATGAGCACCCACGAGATCCCGAACAGCAGCGCCCCCATCAGACCCAGCGACCCGGGGAGCCCGATGACGAGCACGATCGGCACGATGTAGCGCAGGCTGGCGCGGCGCCATGTCGGCAGCTCCCCCGTGTCGGCGTCCACCACCATGATGTGCGTGAGTCTCTTCCCCAGCGTCTGGCCGGAGCGGGCCGTCGGGAACACGAAGTACGCGTTGAAGATCACGAAGAGCGCCGTCACGAGCAGGATGATGGCCCCCACGGAATCGCTCGCAACCGAAACGAGCAATGACGTGACTCCGAGGAACACGGCCCCCATGGTGAGGACGTCGATGCCGAGCGCGGCCAGGCGGCGGCTCAGCGGCGCCGCCTCGGCGCCCGGCACCCCGACCGGCTCGCGCCGTTGCGGGCGCCCCTTCGCGTCGCGTTCACGCGGCTCGAACAGCCCCCGCCTGCGCGCCGGCGCCGGTGCGGCTTCCTCTTCTTCTTCTTCGTCCTCTACGGCCTCCGTCCCGTCCGATCCACCGGTCAGCTCCGTGTCGTACCGCTGCCGCTGGACCGGGTCTGCGAGCACCTGCCACGCCGAGTTGAGCCGCGCCGTCTCTGCCCGGGCGCCGTCGCGCGCCTTGTCGGATCGTCCGTTCTCGACCGTTCCCCGGAGCGCCTCGATGCGCTCCCGGTACGCCGAACGGATCTCGTCCTTCGACGCGTCGGACTCGACGCCGATGAGCTCGTAGTGACTCTCGCTCATGCCGGAAGCTGCTCCTCGAGGTGTTGGACGAGCTTGTCGATCGGGACGCGGTCCTGGCTCATCGAGTCTCGATCGCGGACCGTCACGGCCCGATCGTCGAGGGTGTCGAAGTCGACCGTCACGCACCGCGGCGTGCCGACCTCGTCCTGACGGCGGTAGCGCCGGCCGATGGAGCCGGCGTCGTCGACGTCGATCATGAACCGGGGCCGCAGCAGGTCGGCAACCTCGTGCGCGACCGGGTTGAGCCGTTCGTTGCGCGACAAGCGGCAGCACCGCGACCGCAATCGGCGCGAGGCGCGGGTCGAGACGCAGCAGCGTTCGCTTCTCGCCGCGCACTTCCTCCTCGGTGTACGCGGCAAGCAGGAACGCGAGCATGCACCGGTCGGCTCCCAACGCCGGCTCGATCACGTGCGGGACGTACCGGCGATCGGCGTCCTGGTCGTAGTAGCTCAGGTCCTGCCCCGAGTACTCCGAATGACGGCGGAGGTCGTAGTCCGTCCGGTTGGCGACGCCTTCGAGCTCACCCCATCCCCACGGATACGCGAACTCGACGTCCGACGTTCCCGCCGAGTAGTGCGACAGCTCGTCCGGGTCGTGGGGCCGGAGGCGGAGTTGATCCTCGGCGATGCCGAGATCGACGAACCAGCGCAAGCGCTCCTGACACCAGTACTCGTACCAGCGTGGCCCGTCCTCGGGCGGCACGAAGTACTCCATCTCCATGACCTCGAACTCGCGGGTCCGGAAGATGAAGTTCCCCGGCGTGATCTCGTTGCGGAAGGCCTTGCCGATCTGGGCGATGCCGAACGGCGGCTTCTTGCGGGCCGTGGTCTGGACGTTGAGGAAGTTGACGAAGATGCCCTGGGCGGTCTCGGGGCGCAGGTAGGCGACGGACGCGTCGTCCTCGACCGGGCCGACGTGGGTCTTGAACATCAGGTTGAAGCGGCGGGCCTCGGTGAACGTGCCCTTGGCGCCGCAGTTGGGGCAGGCGCCGGACTCGGGCAGGTGGTCGGCCCGGAAGCGCTCCTTGCAGTTCCGGCAGTCGACGAGGGGGTCGGTGAACGCTTGGACGTGGCCGCTCGCCTCCCAGACCCGGGGGTGCATGAGGATGGCGGCGTCGAGGCCGACGACGTCGTCTCGGAGCTGGACCATCGACCGCCACCAGGCGTCCTTGACGTTGCGCTTCAGGAGGACGCCGAGGGGCCCGTAGTCCCAGGTCGACCGGAAGCCGCCGTAGATCTCGCTGGACGGGAAGACGAGGCCGCGCCGCTTGCACAGGTTGACCACGCGCTCCATGAGGTCCGGCTTGGCCATCCGACGGATCGTACCGGGGCGACCCCCGGAACCCCGAGCGGGAAACCGTCAGGCGACCGCCGGCGCCGCACGCCCCGCACGGTCCAACACGACTTCGGCCCCGAAGGGCATCAGCACGATCGGGATCATCTTGAACGCCTGGATGCCGAAGGGGATCCCGATGATCGTGATGCACAGGATCACGCCGCCGATGAGGCAGTGAACCGCGAGGTACAAGCCCCCGAAGATGATCCAGATGATGTTGCCGATGATGTGCAGGGGGCTCGCCACGCGTGCGCGCGTACTCGACGTGCCGCCCGAACGGCCACAGTGCGAAGCCCGCCAGCTTGAAGGCCTGGATGCCGAACGGAATCGTGATGATGAGGATGAACATCACGATGCCCGCGACGACGAATGCGATCGCGAGCCAGATCCCCACGAAGATGAGCCAGAGAATGTTGCCGATGGTTTGCACGCTGCCCCCTATCTCTCCGGGGGCGCTCGGCCCCCAGGCGTTCATCACAGTAGCGCCGCGCTCCGGAGTCGTCGTTCGAGGTGGTATTCGAGCGCGGCCACTCCGAGCCGCTCGACCTCGATGCCGGGACGGTCGGGCGGGGCGGTCAACGCGCCGCGCAAGTCGCCCCCGAGGATCCGACGCAACAACGCGATCGCGTCCGCATCGACGCGCCGTCCGGCGAAACGCGCGCATTCACCGCACAGCACGCCGCCCTCCCCGAAGTCGAAGGCGGAGAAGGGCTCGGCTTCGTCACCGCAACGGGTGCAGGTGTCGAGGATGGGATGGAAGCCTTCGAGCGAGAGGAGCTTCCAGAAGAACGCCGGGGCGACCATCGGCGACGGCGCTACCGCCAGCGTGCGCAGCGCGCCGACGAGCATCCGGTACAGCGCCGGATTGGCCTCTCGCTCCTGGGCGACCTGGTCGACCGCCTCGAGCATCGCGATCGCGTGCGTGAGCGACCCGTAGTGCTCGCGGAGCGGGCGAAACGCGTCGATCGTCTCGACCTGGGTGACGACGTCGAGCTCGCGGCCTCGGTAGCACTGGAGGGCGACGTGGCTCGTCGGCTCGAGCCGGGCTCCGAACCGGCTCGTCGACTTGCGGATCCCCTTGGCGACCGCCCGCACCTTGCCGTGACCCTGGGCGAGGATCGTGACGATTCGGTCGGCCTCGCCCAGCTTGATCGTGCGCAGGACGACGCCCTGGTCGCGGTACAGGGCCACGGGCTGAGTCTAGTTACACAGATGTGATTACTCGTCGACGGCGCCGAAGCGGCGCTCGCGGCGCTGGAACTCGCGGATCGCCTCGAACAGATCGTCGCGGCGGAAGTCGGGCCAGAGCACGTCGGTGAACACGAGCTCGGCGTATGCGAGCTCCCAGAGCAGATAGTTCGAGATCCGGAACTCGCCCGAGGTGCGCACGAGCAGGTCGGGGTCGGGCATGTCGGGCGCGTACAGGTGACGGGCGAGCGTCCGATCGTTGATCTTGTCCGGGTCGACGCGGCCCGCCTTGACTTCGTGTCCGATCGCGCGGGCGGCGTCGACGAGCTCTGCTCGTCCGCCGTAGTTGAACGCGAACGTGAGCGTCATCCGCCGGTTGCGGTGCGTCAGCTCCTCGGCGTCGGCGATCTGTCGCCGCAGACGGCCGGGCACTCGTCCACCTCGGCGGCCGATGAATCGCACGCGGACGCCGCGCTCGTGGAGGTCGTCGCGGCGCCGGACGAGGAGGTTCTCGTTGAAGTTCATGAGGAAGCGCACCTCGTCGAGCGGTCGTCGCCAGTTCTCCGTGGAGAACGCGTAGACCGTCATCCACTCGAGCCCGATGTCGAGGGCGCCTTCGACGGTGTCGAACAACGCCTCCTCGCCGGCGGCGTGCCCCTCGGTGCGCTTGAGGCCGCGCTGCTTGGCCCAGCGGCCGTTGCCATCCATCACGATGGCGACATGGCGCGGGATCCGGCCGCGGTCGAGGCCTCCGGGGGGCACGCGTCGAACCTACATCGACCCCTCCCGGCTCGACCGCCGACCGGTACGATCGCCCGCCATGCGCTGGACCGCGGTCGTGAACCCAACCGCGGGTCGGGGCCGGACCCGAAAGCTGCTCCCCCGGCTCGTCGATGCGTTCGCCGGCACCGACCTCGACGTCGACGTGCGCGTGTCCGAGGATCTCGACGACGCCATCCGGATCGCCCGGCGCGCGTTCGACGACGGGCGCGGCGTTGCCGCCTGCGGCGGGGACGGAACGGTGAACGCACTGGCCGGCGTCGCCGCGGACCACGGCGGCGTGCTCGGCATCGTGCCCACCGGCGCCGGCAACGACTTCGCGCGCCACCTGGGACTCGATCGCCGCCACTGGGTCGACGCGGTCGCGCTCCTCGAGACCGGCCAAATCGGCGCGGTCGACCTCGGCCGGGCCGAGCTGGCCGGAAGCCCTGACGCGACCGCGACCACCGTCCGCTGGTTCACGTCGGTTGCGAACGCCGGGTTCGACTCGGAAGCCAACCGCTGGGCCAACGGCGTGCAATGGGCGAGCGGCACGACGCTGTACGTGCTCGCGGTGCTGCGCACGCTGGCGACGTACCGGCCGCACCGGTTTCGCCTGACGGTCGACGGCGAGGAGCACGACATCGAGGCGTGGCTCGTCGCCATCGGGAACACGCGCGGCTATGCGGGCGGCATGCAGGTCACCCCGGGCGCCGAGCTCGACGACGGGCAGCTCGACGTGTGCGTCGTGGGACCGGTGTCGCGATTCGAGTTCCTGCGTTCGTTCCCCCGCGTCTTCCGCGGCACGCACGTGTCGCACCCCGCCGTGGACATGCACCGAGGGAAGTTGGTCGAGTTGGCGTCGCTCGACGCGTCGCCGGCGATCGAGCTGTACGGAGCGGGCGAGCGCATCGGGCCGTTGCCGGCACGGCTGGAGGCGGTCCCGGGCGGGCTGCAGGTCGTCGTGCCGGACACGGCGCCGGTGCCGAAGCAGCCGCGCGCCTGAGTCACGTCACCGTGATGGTGCCTTCCATGCCCGCCTCGCGGTGGCCGGGGAGGTCGCAGAAGATCGTGTACTTCCCGGGCTTCAGGTCGACCTTGAGCTCGTCGGACTGGCCGCTGCCGGCCTGGAGCTTGAAGCCCGGCACCTTGCCGCCGTCGAACACCAGGGTGTGCTGGCCGCCCTCGCTCTCGAGCTTGATGGCGTCGACGCCCGCCGGCGCGTCCGAATCCTTCGGGTCGAAGAAGAAGTTGCCGCCCTTGATGTCGAGCGTCTTCTGCGCCGGGCCCTTCGGCTGCTTGTAGCTCGAGCCGCCCGCCGCCCCCGCCGCCGCACGCGGCGACGAACGCGGCGATCGCGAACGCGATCGTGCAACAGCCGGGCGACGCGACGAGTCCTCATCCGACGTTGACCGTCGCCTGCATCCCGGCGGCGCGGTGACCCGGGATGCTGCAGTAGATCGTGTACGTCCCGGCTTGAGATCGACCTTGCCCGTCTTCGGGCCCTGCGGGACGGCGAGCTGGAACCCGCTGAACTTCGGGTCCGTGAACAGGAGCGTGTGCGTGCCACCCAGGTCGTTGTAGTTGATCTGGGTGATCCCCGGCGGGAGTACTGAACTCCGTGGCCTGGAAGCTCAGCGACGGCAAGCGCGTCGACCTCCAGGGTGGCGACCGGCGGCCCGGCGGGCTGCTTGAACCCGCCGCCGCCTTCGGCCGTCTCCTCGCTGGGGCCGAGCGAGAGGAGGCCGGCCGAGAGGATGAGCACCATGAAGCCGGCCAGTGCCATCACGAGGGTGGACGAGCGCAGTCGGGGGGTGGCCGAGATGGCGGCGCCGCCGGCCAGGATGGTGACGGTCACGATCGTGCCCACGAGAACCGACACGTTCTCGCCGCTGGCGATGAAGACCCGCGACAGGTTCACGACGTAGAGGAACACGGCGAGCATCGACAGCAGTGGCAGCGCGATCGGGAGGAGGAGTCGGTCGCGTACGGGATCGACCGCCGGCGGACCGGCCTCGAGGGCTGCCGGCGACTCGCCTTCGGCGCCTTCGAAGGGCGGCTGCTCCTCGAGCTCTTCGCCTTCCTCCGCTTGCTCGCCGCCTGCCGGTTGCTCGTCGGCGGCCGGCTCGTCGGCGGCCGGCGCGTCGCCGGCGGGCGCGTCGCTCTCGCCGGCCTGCTCGGTCTGTTCGGCCTCGTCCGTCTGGACGTTGTCGGTCATGTGGTCGTGGTTCCCATCCGGGACAGCTCGCGGTCCAGATCCTGCCACCGCCGGCGTGCGGCGATGCGTCGGTCCTCTTCTCCGGCCCAGCGGAAGAAGATGACCGCGATCACCAGCCAGAGCAGGAGACCGCCACCGATCTTCATGATCAGGCCGGCCAACCGCTGATCGTCGACCGTCGACAGCCCCCAGAGGTGCGGGACGCTGCTCGTAGAAGCGGTAGAGCGGCGAGCTCCCGAAGGTCAGGAACGACGCCGGGATCGTCGGCACGATCGACTGGGCGAACAGGAACAGCATCCGGGGCAGCGGCGACAGCCGCGGGATCTCGGGCAACGGGCTGACGAACGGGCATCCATACGGCGAGCGCGGTGACGAAGATCAAGGCGTGGATGAGGAAGTGCGCGAGCTCGTTGCGGAGACTGAAGTCGACGAGCGCCGGCCAGTGCGTGAACACGAGCACGAGATTGAAGACGATCAGGGCGGGGAGGAACCGCGCACAGAAGCGCACCGCCCGGAACAGCAGTGACGGCGGCCGGAGGATCACGCGCAGCATCCACGCGGGAGTACCGAGCAGGAGGAGCGGCGCCGCGACCATGGACAGCACGAGGTGCTGGACCATGTGGATGCTGTAGTTGTACCGCTCGGCGATGTCGTGGATCGGCCAGTCGGCCGCCACCCAGATCGCGACGACGCCGAGCGCGAAGCAGATCACCTGCAGCCGAGTGACCGGCGGGCGTCCGGGCACCGCATACCGGGGGCCGACCCGCACGACGGCCACCGCGTACGCCGCCGCCAGCGCGGCCACGAGCAGCCACACGTCGACGTGGGGGTGCCAGCTCGGGTAGGCGACGGCGAGTTCCATCGTCAGCTGGGGCTGAAGACGTGCAACGTCGTCAGCACGATCAGGTACAGCGAGATCGCGGCCACGATCCCGAGTACGAAGAAGCGGCGGAAGATCGGCTTGTCCGTCCGCAGGTGCATGTACCACGAGGCCACGAGGGCGAACTTGATCACCGCGAACATCAGCAGGAAGACGATGATCAGCCCGTCGGGCACCTCGCCTTCGAGGTAGTACAGCCCCACCTCGGCCGCGGTGGCGACGACGAGGATCGCCGCGATCATCACGTACCGCTGCGGCGTCGGGTGCGGCCGGACCTCGCCCGGCAGCATCGGAGTCTGCGGCTCGGCGACGGCGGGCGGCGCGGCGCCGGCCGGCTCGAGCGCGGTGCCGGGCTGCTCGTCGGCGGGCGCCTCGCGCGGCTCGGTCTCGGTCGCGGTTCCGGCGGTGTTGGCGGCTTCGTCTGCCATGACGATCGGGCTCTTCAGCTCCTACTTGGGGATGAGGTAGACGACGGTGAAGATGACGATCCAGACGACGTCGACGAAGTGCCAGTACAGGCCGGCGATCTCGACCCGCTCCGAATCACGGCTCGTGAGGCGCCCCTGCGTCGCCAGGCCCCACAGCGACAACAGCCAGATGATGCCGGCGGTGACGTGGGCGCCGTGCAGGCCGGTCAGGACGAAGAAGGTCGAGCCGAACAGGTTCTTGTCGAGCGTGAGCCCCTGCCGGACGAACTCGGTGAACTCGAACACCTGGCCGCCGATGAACGTCGCGCCGAACAGCGCGGTGGCGAGCAGCCACACGCGCAGCCGGCGGTAGTCGCCGCGCATGATCGCGGCCAGCGCCAGGACCATGGTGAGGCTGCTCATGAGCAGGATGAACGACGTCACCGACGTGAAGGGGATGTTGTAGACGTCGAGGGGATGCGGGCCCGGCTGGGGCCGACCCCGGTAGAAGAGGTACGCAGAGATGAACGCGCCGAAGAACAGGCAGTCCGACGACAGGAAGAGCCACATCGCGAGCTTCGTGTTGCTGACGCCGGTGGCGGTGTCGTGCGCCTCGTGGCCGGACTCGACGACGTCGTGCGCGGGCGGGACGGCGACCTGATCCATCGTCATGGCTCCGTCTGGGGCTCGATACCCCACGCGTACATCCCGAACACCACGACCAGCGCACCGATCGGGACCAGCCACAGCGCATGGAACACCGCCGCGTACCCGAGGATCGGCAATCCGAGAGCGAGGATGAACGGGAAGTACGACGGCGACGGCATGTGGATCCCGTGCCCGTCGCCGTGCCCTTCGCCACCGTGCTCGTCGCCCCCGTCACCGCCGGCGGGACGTTCCTCGACCGCGACCGCGGCGCCGCTCGGAACGCGCACCGCGTGGCCGCTCTCGTCCTCCGTGTACTTGCGGTGCCAGAGGTCGTCGCGCGCCTCGACGTGAGGGATCTCGGCGAAGTTGTACATGGGCGGCGGCGACGGGGTCGTCCATTCGAGCGTCCGCGCGTCCCAGGGGTCGGAGCCCGCCTCCTGTCCCCGCTTGCGGCTCACCATCACGTTCACGATGAAGATGAGGACGGAGAAGGCGATGACGAAGGCCCCGACGGTCTCGAGCTGGTTGAGGAAATCCCACCCCAGGCCGGTGTCGTAGCGGTACGTGCGGCGGGGCATCCCGAGCAGGCCCAAGAAGTGCATCGGGAAGAACGTGAGGTTGAACCCGATGAGCATGGTCCAGAAGTTGAGCTTGCCCAGCCGCTCGTCGAGGAACCGGCCGTAGAGCTTCGGGAACCAGTAGTAGAACCCGCTGAAGATCCCGAACACGAGCCCCCCGAACAGCACGTAGTGGAAGTGCGCGACCACGAAGTACGTGTCGGTCTGCTGGGTGTCGGCGGGCACGACCGAGTGCAACACGCCCGAGAGACCGCCGAGCGTGAACATCGCGATGAAACCGAGCGAGAACAGCATCGCTGTCTTGAGCCGTACCGCGCCCCGCCACACCGTCGCGAGCCAGTTGAAGATCTTCACCCCGGTCGGGACGGCGATGATCATCGTCGAGAGAGCGAAGGCGGAGATCGCGACGGGCCCGAGCCCGGTGGCGAACATGTGGTGCACCCACACGCCCCAGCCGATGAACCCGATCGCGATCCCCGAGAACACGACAACCGGGTAGCCGAACAAGGGCTTGCGCGAGAACACCGGCAGGACCTCGGAGACGATGCCCATGCCGGGGAGAATGAGGATGTAGACCTCGGGATGCCCGAACAGCCAGAAGAGATGCTGATAGAGCAGCGGATCACCGCCGTTCGCGGGCTGGAAGAAGTTCGTCCCGAAGTTGCGGTCGAAGTACACCATGATCAACGCGGCCGTGATGATCGGCATCGCGAACAGGGTGAGGAACGCGGTCACGGTCATCATCCACGTGAACACGGGCATGCGCATGAACGTCATGCCGGGCGCGCGCAGGTTGAGGATCGTGACGATGAAGTTGATGGCGGAAGTCGTCGACGCGATCCCGAGGATGATGAGACCGACGGCCCAGAAGTCGGGGCCGTGCCCGGGGAGGAAGCCGCGACCGATCGGAGTGCTCGTCAGCGGCGTGTAGCCGAACCAGCCGCCGTTCGGTGCGCTGCCACCGATGAAGAAGCTCGAGTAGATGAACAGCCCGCCCATCAGGAAGCCCCAGTAGCCGAACGCGTTCAGCCGGGGGAACGCGACGTCGCGCGCGCCGATCTGGAGCGGGATCAGGTAGTTGCCGAAGGCGACCGCCAACGGCATCCCCATGAGGAACACCATCGTGGTGCCGTGCATCGTGAACAGCTCGTTGTACTGCGCCGCCGTCAACAGACTGCCGTTCGGTCCCGCGAGCTGGAGCCGCAGCAGCAGGGCCTCGACCCCGCCGATGACGAAGAACGCCAGCGCGGTCGTGCCGTACATGATGCCGATCTTCTTGTGGTCGATCGTCGTGAACCAGCTCCAGAAGCCGGTCGTCGCCTGCGGGCGTCGCAGGACGCGCAGGCGGCGCGCCGGCGCCTGGACCGTGTCGGAGACGGTCGTCATCGGGTCTCTCCCGCGCGCTCGTTCACTTCAGCTGGAGGAGGTAGTCGGCGATCTGATCGGCCTCCTGTTGCGTCATCGTCGGCTGCCCGGGCGGAGTATTGCGGCTGAACGACGGCATGCCCACGCACTTCCCGGCCGCGGGCTCCCCCGGGTCCCGGCAGTGCTCCGACTGCATCGGGATCAGGCCCGGCGCGTTGTGCACCCACTGGACGAGCTTGTCGCGCGTCAGCTCGTAATACCCGCTCGCGAACGTGGTGCGGCTCGCGAGGTGCGTCAGGTTCGGCCCGTAACTGCTCACCTTCGAATCCGCGATGGAGTGGCAGTTCGTGCACTGGAACTTCGTGCTCATGAGCTCCTGGGTGGGTCCGGCGGGCTGCGTCTGGGCGCCCGTGCCGATCTGGAACGGCACCGCCGGGCCTTGCTGCTGCTCGGCGACCCACTGGTCGAACTCGCGCGGTTCCTTCGCGATGACGCGGAACCGCATGTTCGCGTGCGACAGCCCGCAGTACTCGGCGCACTGGCCGAGGTAGGTGCCGGGCTTGTCGGCCTCGATGGTCGTGCTGTTCGGGTGCCCGGGGACGACGTCCCGCTTCCCGTTCAGCTCGGGGACCCAGAAGCTGTGGATCACGTTGCACTTGTTCGGCAGCGACTCGTCGCACGCGGTGAGGTCGACCTTCACCGGCCGGCCGGCGGGGATGATGAGCTCGTTCGCGGTCACGATCTTCTGCTCGGGGTACTTGAACTCCCACCACCACTGCTTGCCGACGACGGTCACGTCGACGACGTCGGCGCCGGTCGGCTTCTTGTTCAGGTCGAAGATCGTGATGATCGTCGGAACGGCCACGACGGCGAGGATGAGGGCGGGGACGATCGTCCACCCGATCTCGAGCGGCGTGCTGCCGTGGATCTGCTTCGGGTTCTCGTTCTTGCCCTGCCGGTACCGGAAGCGCAGCGCGAACACCACGACGGCCGTGAGGACGAGCACCCCGACCACGACCGAGATCCAGAAGACCGGGACGAACAGGTTGTAGATCTTGTGGGCCTGGGGCCCTTCGGGCTTCAACGAGTTCTGCCCGTTGTCCTCGGCGGAGCAAGCCGCGAGGAGCAACGACGACAGGCCGAGGACGGTCGCCGGGCCCACCCATCGCTTTGGTCGCGATGTGAAGCGCCTCATCCTCCACTTCCGATCACGTGTCCGGTAATTGCTCGGGCGCCTCGTGCTCGGGGGCCTCGCGGCCGGGGGACGTCAAAATCGGAGCCTATCCCCGGCCTTCAGCGTGGGAGCAACTCGGACAGGCGCTGTGACCAGCGGTTTCAGTAGCCGAGGCGGTCGAGGGCGTGGGCGCGACGCTGCCAGTCGCGTTCGACCCGCACTCGCGTCTCGAGATAGACGCGCACGCCGAGGAGCGCCTCGAGCTCCTGACGGGCGGCGGTGCCGGCGTCCTTCAGGACGCGCCCGCCCCGTCCGATGACGATGCCCTTCTGCGAGTCGCGCTCGACGCTGATGTCGGCGCGCAGCCGCAGGATCACGTCCGGCGTCGTCGGCGTCGGCGTCGGCGTCCGCGTCTTGTATGTCCTCGAGCTCCTCCACCGACACGGTGATGGAGTGCGGGAGCTCGTCGCGGGCGACCGCGAGCAGCTTCTCGCGCACGAGCTCGGCGGCGACGAAGGTCTCGGGCTGATCGGTGACGGTGCCCTCCGGGTAGTACCGCGGGCCCTCGGGCAGCCGGCTCTCGATCTCGCCGAGGAGCGCCGCGATCCCGTCGCCGGTGCGCGCCGAGAGGGGGAGGTACGCGTCGAAGTCGCCGAGATCGCGCGCCGCGGTGGCGAGGTGCTCGACGATCGCGGGCTTCCCGGCCCGGTCGATCTTGTTCACGACGAGGAGCTTCGGCGTCGGGACCTGATGCACGAGTCCGGCGACGAAGCGGTCGCCGGCGCCGATGGGCGCGTCGGCTTCGACGAGGAGGCAGACGACGTCGACTTCGCCGAGCGTCGCGACCGCGCGCTCGTTGGTCCGCTCGCCCAGCGGTGTGCGCGGCTTGTGGATGCCGGGCGTGTCGACGAACACGATCTGGTCGTCGGGTGTCGTGCGCACGCCGCGGATGGCGGTGCGGGTCGTCTGCGGGCGGTCGGAGACGATCGCGACCTTCGACCCGACGAGCTGGTTGAGCAGCGTCGACTTGCCGACGTTCGGCCGGCCGACGAGGGTCACGAAGCCGCTGCGGAACTCCTCCGTCACTTGGCGCCGACGGGCTCGGCGGCGTTCGGAGCCGGCCGGATCTGCACCGACACGATCCGGCGCCCCTGGACCCGTTCGGTGCGGAACTCGAGACCTTGGAAACGGACGCACTCGCCTTCCTCGGGCACGTGCCCGAGCAGGTTGAACACGAGCCCACCGACGGTGTCCCACTCCGTATCGGGGAGCTCGATCCCGAGCTCGTCGCTGACGTCGTCGATCGAGGTGCCGCCGGGCACGCGCAACGCTCCGTCGGGAAGGCGCTCGACACTCGGCTCCTCGACGTCGTACTCGTCGGCGATGTCGCCGACGATCTCCTCGAGGAGGTCCTCGAGGGTCACGAGACCGGAAGTGCCCCCGTACTCGTCGATCACGATCGCCATGTGGAACTGCTTGGTCTGCATCTCGCGCAGCAGCTCCGCCACCCGCTTCTGCTCCGGCACGAACACCGCCTCGCGCAGCGCGGTCCGGATCGGCTCGTTCCGCTTGCTGGCGCGGGCGAGCGCGACGAGATCCTTGAGGAAGACGAGGCCGATGATGTTGTCGGTCGACTCCTCGTAGCCAGGAATCCGCGAGTACCCACCCTCGATCGCCGCCGTGATGCCCTCCTCGATGGTGGCGTCGACCGAGATCGACACCATGTCCGTGCGCGGCGTCATCGCCTCGCGGACGACCATGTCGCCGAACTCGAAGATCGAGTGGATCAGCTTGCGCTCGTCCCGCTCGATGGCCTCCTCGTCGGCGGCGACGTCGGCCATCTGGCGGATCTCCTCCTCGCTGACGAACGGGCCCTCCTTGAGGCCGCGTCCGGGCAGGATCACATTGGCGAGACCGATCAGGCCGCGTGAGAGCGCCCGCAGCGGCGGGAAGTTCGTCAAGAAGGCGAGCACCGGCGACACGAAGAGGGCGGCCCGATCCGTGTGCTGGATCGCGAAGGTCTTCGGCACGACCTCGAAGAACACGAAGAAGACCGCGATCTCGACCACGATGCCGAGCACGAACCCGAGCGTGCCGAGGTGCTGCTCGAGCAGGACACCCGTGAGGTTGGCGGACACCAGCTGGCAGACGAGGATCACCAGCAGCAGCGAGTTGAGCGTCCGCTCCGGCCGTTCGAGCATGCGCGCCAACCGCGTCGCTCCGCTGCGACCCTCCTCCTCGAGCGCCAGCGCACGGACCCTGCTCATGCGCGTGAAGGCGGTCTCGGCCATGGCGAGCACGCCGGAGATCAGGAACAACGCCCCGATCGTCGCGATGAGTAGCCAGTCCGCTCCGGTCATGTGACGCCGGTATCTGGACCCGCGGTCACCGTCCCTCTTCCTGCTCGAGCTCCCGGAAGCGTGCCAACAGCTCGCGCTCCCGCTTTCTCATCGCCTCGGACTCCTGGTCCTCGGCATGGTCGTAGTTCAGCAGATGCAGGACACCGTGGACGACGAGCAGCGCCACCTCGTCGTCGAGCGATCCCCGCCCGTCGGTCTGCCGCCTGGCCACCTGCGGGCACACCACGACGTCGCCGATCACGGTGGGCGGATCGGCGGCCTCCGCCGGCGAGCCCGGCCCCCGCCCGCCCTGATCGGGTTGGCGGCCTCCCGGAGCGACGTCGTCGTCCATCGGGAACGCCAGCACGTCGGTCGGCCCGCTGCCACCGAGGAAACGCTCGTGGAGGTCCGACATCGCCTGCTCGTCCACGAAGATCACCGACATCTCGGACTCCTCGGGAACCCGCTCCTGGTCGAGCACCATGCGGGCGAGCCGCACCCAGCGGAGGACGTCCACCTCCAGCTCCGACTGCTCGTCGGCCCCGAACACGGTCCTCATCGGCGGCTCTCGTCGCGTTCGTAGGCGTCGACGATGTCCTGGACGATCTTGTGGCGCACGACGTCGGCCGAGCCGAGCTGCACGAAAGCGACGCCGTTGATGCCTTCGAGGATGTCGCGCACGACGAGGAGACCGGACCGCCCGCGCCCTTCGGGCAGGTCGATCTGGGTGACGTCACCGGTGACGACGATGTTCGAGCCGAACCCCAGTCGGGTCAGGAACATCTTCATCTGCTCGGGCGTCGTGTTCTGCGCCTCGTCGAGGATGATGAACGAGTCGTTCAGGGTTCGGCCCCGCATGAACGCGAGCGGCGCGACCTCGATGACGCCACGGTCCATCAACCGCGTCACGACCTCGGGGTCGAGCATGTCGTAGAGCGCGTCGTAGAGCGGACGGAGGTACGGGTCGACCTTGGCGAGGATGTCGCCGGGGAGGAAGCCGAGGCGCTCGCCCGCCTCGACCGCCGGGCGCGTCAGGATGATGCGGTTGATCTGCTTTGCCTGGAGCGCCTGCACCGCCAGCGCCACCGCGAGGTAGCTCTTCCCCGTCCCGGCCGGACCGATGCAGAACGTCACCGTGTTGTCGCGCACGGCGTCGACGTACTCCTTCTGGCCCGCGGTCTTCGGCCGCACGGTCTTGCGGCCCCGCAGGACCTCGGTCGTGAACACGTCGGTGGGGCGTTGATCAGCTTTGAGCATCTCGATGCTGCGTCCCACGCCTTCGCGGTCGAGGCTGTGGCCCTGCTCGAGGAGGATCACCATCTCCTCGAACAGGCGGCCGACGCGCTCGGCCTCCGAGGCGTCGCCGGTGACGGTGATCTCGTTGCCACGAACGTGGATCCCGACCGGGAAGGAGCCCTCGACCAGACGCAAGAGCTCGTCCCGCTGCCCGAGAAGGCCCACCATCAGATGGTTGCCCGGAACGAGGATCTTTACCTGAGTCGGCGACGGCGAGGCCACGTCGGCGCGATGGTAGCCCCGCGTATGGGCCGTCCCGTCGGAAACTGACTCAGACGGCGCGCAGGCCGAGCTCGTCGAGCCGGCGTCCGAGGTCCTCGGCGCGACGGCCGAGCACGGCGGCCAGCACGCGTAGGTCGTCGCGCCGGATCGTGAGCAGCCGGCCGTTGAAGTCCTGGCGTTGGAGCTGGATCGTCTCGGCGTACCGCGACAGCACTGACGCTTCCGGGTCGTCGAGATCGCGCAGCCGCTCGAGGTCGATCGTGAAGCCCTCTTCGAACGTGTCGTCGCGGTGCGTGGCATCGACGTCGACGTCCGAGGTCCGCGGCAGCAGCTGATCCCCCGGGACCTGGTAGATCTCGGCCAGCCGAAGGAGGCGCGGGACGGAGATCGCCCGCTCGCCCCGCTCGTACGCCCCGAGCACGGAAGCCTTGAACTCCATACCCGAGCGCGCCTCGACGTCATGGAGCGACAGGCCCTTCTGGCGCCGGATCGAGCGCAACCTCTCGCCGACGACTGCCCCACTCATGGTCACACCGTGCCCCTCTCGCCCCTCTCGTTCCGCATCCCAGCCGAGCTTCTCTCTCCGAAGTTACCACTCTCCGCTGCCATTGTCACGCTGCGTGCATGCCAGGCGCGGCTGTCTGACCACACAGAGTGGTAGCAGGCCTCATTGCCCCGCCGGTTCTGCGCGTCGGGTGGCCAGCACGGCGGCACCGGCGATCGCGGCCGTCTCCGCCCGCAGGACATGGGGCCCGAGCCGCAGCCGGGCCGGCCCCGGCCGATGTTCGGCGGGCGACGTCAGTGCCGCCGCCTCGTCGGGATCGAGCCCGCCCTCGGGTCCCACGACGAGCACCCACTCTCCACCGGGCGGCGCCGGCACCCGGGCGACCTCCTCGCCGGCGGGATCGGCGACGACGAGCCCGGGGTGGCCGCTCAGCTCCGCCACCGGCAACACGCCGTCGATCTCGGGCAAGCGGGCCCGACGGCACTGGGCCGCCGCCTCCCGCGCGATCCGGCGCAGGCGTGCGAGGGCTGCGTCGGCGCGGCTCTCCTCCCAACGGGGAACGGAACGACCCGTCGACAGGAGCGTGACGCCGTCGACGCCGAGCTCGGTGAGCTTCTGCACGGCGAGGTCGGGTTTCGTCCCCTTCGTGAGCCCGAAGGCGACGACCAGGCGCGGTTCGAGCTGCGGCTCGACCACCGGCGGGCCCTGCGCGTGGAGGTCGACCGCGCCGGGTCGGGCGCCCACGACGGCATAGGGGCGCCAACACCCGTGGCCGTCGGCGACGGTGAGCGTCTCGCCGGCGCGGACGCGCCGGACTCGGCTCAGGTGATGCCCGGCCTCGTCGTCGAGCGTGACGTCGTCGTCGAGCGCGGGCAGGAACGTGTGCGCGGTCGCCGGGTAGAGGGCCGCGAATCGCGTCACTACTGGAAGGCGGAGCGCACCCGGTCGAAGAACCCGCGATCGGGTGGCGCGACTTCCTCGCCACGCAGCTCGGCGAGCTGGCGGAGCAGGTCTTCCTCCTCCGGCCGCAACCTCGCCGGGACTTCGACGTCGAGGCGCACCAGCAGGTCGCCGCGACGGCGGCCGTGCAGCGACGGCACGCCCTTGCCCTTGAGCCGCAGCACCTGGCCCGGCTGCGCGCCGGGCGGGACGAGGATCTCCTCTTCGTCGCCGTCGAGCGTCTCGATCGTGAAGCCGGCGCCGAGCGCGGCTTGCGTGAACGAGACCCTGCGCGCGTGCACGAGGTCGTTGCCCTCGCGCTCGAACTCGGGGTGCGGCGCGACCGCGATCGTGACGTACAGGTCGCCGGCGATGCCGGCGCGCGGCGCGGCCGGACCTCGGTCGGGCAGTCGAAGCCGCTGGCCGCTGTCGACCCCGGCCGGAACCTCGACGTCGATGCGCCGGAGCGCCTGCACGCGCCCCTCCCCCCGGCAGTCCCGGCACGGCGAGAGGATGCGGCTCCCGGTGGCGTCGCAGGCGGGGCACGGCGACGCCGTGACCATCTGGCCGAGGATCGAGCGGCGCACCTGTCGTACCTCGCCCGCTCCCCCGCACATGTCGCAGCGGGACGGGTGCGTGCCGGGCTCGCACCCGGATCCGTCGCAGCGCTCGCAGGTGACGGGCAGCCGAACCTCCACCGGGTGGACGACGCCGAACGCGGCTTCCCGGAGGGTGAGCTCGACGGCGACCTCGGCGTCGAAGCCTCGGGGCGGTCCCGCCGGCCCCCGCCGCCCACCGAAGGCGTCGCCGTTGAAGAAGGCGTCGAACAGGTCCCCGAGCCCGAAGGCGTCGCCGGCCTGCCCGGCGCCGGGCCGGGTACCAGGCGCGCCGTCCGATCCGAAGACGTCGTACCGGCGCCGCCGCTCGGGGTCGCGCAACGTCTCGTACGCGATCGTGACCTCTTTGAACTGGGCCTCGGCGTTCGGGTCGTCGGGGTGCGAGTCCGGGTGGTACCGGCGCGCGAGCGCGCGGTACGCGCGCTTGATGTCGGCTTCGGTCGCATGCGGCGACACGCCGAGGACCTCGTAGTAGCTACGGGGCACGGTCAGTCCACCCGCGTGAGCAGACGGCCGAGTTGCTGTGAGACAGCCGCGACGGCGCCGATCGTCCGGCGGTAGTCCATGCGCGTGGGCCCGAGCACGCCGACGGTTCCCGCGAACTCACCTTCGACCTGGTACGGCGCGAGCACGATCGCACAGTCGCGAAGCTCCTCGATCTCGTTCTCGGAGCCGATGCTGACGTTGACGCCCTGGTCCAGCAGGTTGCGCACGAGCGAGACGACCACGACTTGGTGCTCGAGCAGCTCGAGCAGATGGGTCGCGCTCTCGGCGGTCGCGAACGACTCGTGCTCGGCGGCAAGGCGGCTCGTGCCGCCGACGTACAGCATCTCGAGGGGCGCGCGACGACGAGCTCGCCGAACGCGCTGCGGACCGCATGTGTGAGCCGGTCGATGCCGTCGTCGCCGCTCGGCCGGGGTTCGGGAAGCTCGTTGAACGCGCACCCGTTCCATTGCCCCTCGAGGGCGGCGGCCGCCGCGCCGACCTGCGCTTCGTCCAGGAAGTCCGACAATTCCAGCGTGTACTTCTCGACGGCGCCGTTCGACAGCACCGCAACCGCGAGCACGACGCCCGGGTGGAGCGTGACCAGCTGGACGCCGCGGACTTGCGCGACCTCGGGCTGCGGGCCGACCACCATCGCGGTGTGGTCGGTGACGCGCGACAGCAGCTGGCTCGTCTCGTGCAGCAGGTCCTCGAGCGCCCGGTGCGCGGACTCGAAGAACTCCGCCACCGCCCGGCGCTGGGCGACGCGGAGCGCGCCCTCGCTGGTGAAGTGGTCGACGAAGTAGCGGTAACCCAGATCGGTCGGGATGCGGCCGGCCGACGTGTACGGCTGCGTGATGTACCCCTCCCGCTCGAGCACCGTCATGTCGTTGCGCACGGTCGCGCTCGATACGCCGAGCTTGCGGGAGCGGGCGACCCGCTGGGAACCGACCGGCTCCGCCGTCTCGACGTACTCCTCGACCACGGCCCGCAGGATCGCGGCCTTGCGTTCGTCCAGATCCGTCGGATCCATCGACTCCATCGATCCCATCGGTCCCATCGGACATCGACCCCTCGGACCGGGATCCGGCCCGCGCGCGATGCGGACCGGCCCGGTGCTCGCCTGTTAGCACTCGATTCTACCGAGTGCCAACGGCGGTCGGGGGCCTGCCGCCTAGCTCACGCCGCCCTGGATCAGCGGCGGGTTGCTCGGGGAGACGGCACCGGGCGACTGCTCGTCGGTGATCGCGAACGCGGCGACCGGGCCCTGCACCCGGAAGGCGGTCACCCCCGGGTCCGGCCCGAGCACGCCGGCCGAGATCGGCGGCTCCGCTCCCGGACCGCCCGGGAGCGCCCACAGCTGATAGGTCCGATCGGGGGGCAGCGGCCGGAGGTTGTTCTCGACGAGGAAGCCTTCTCCGTCGGGGAGGTACACGGCGCGGGCCTCGAGCGCACCGTCCGTCGAGGACAAGGTCACCTGGGCGGCGTTGGGGTCCCGCGACGCGGTCTCGGCGGCGGCGAGCACCGACCCGGTGCCGGCCTCACGGCTGAGCTCGTCGATGCGATCGTCTTGCTGCACGACCTTCACGGTGAGTGTGCCGACCACCGCCACGGCGGCGGCGACCCCGACCGCCGCCGCGATCCGGCGACGGAACCGTGCCCGGCGCGGCTCGAACGCGACCACGCCCTCCGGGAGTGGCGTCGCCAGCTGTGGTGGTTCCTCCTCGAGCGTCTGCTCGATGCGCTCCCACAGTCCCGGCGGCGCTTCCGTGCCGCTGTCCGCGAGCAGCGTCGCCGTCTCGCGGTACTCGGCGACGAGCGAACGCGCCTCGGGGGTGCGGTCGAGGTACGCCTCGACCTGCTCGCGCTCGTCTTCGTCGACCGCGTCGAGCGCGTACGCGCCCAGCAGCTCGTCGAGCTCGCGGCGACTCAGCTCTCGCGCCACGGCCCTGCGATCCCGCTGTCGACCAATGCGTCGCGGAGGCGGCCGAGTCCCGACCGGATCCGGCTCTTGACGGTGCCTTCGGGCTCACCGAGCAGGACGGCGACCTCGCGGTACGTGTTACCGCCGAAATACGCAAGCTCGATCGCCCGACGCTCGCCCTCGCTCAAACGTCCGAGCGCATCTCGGACGTGCTCCGCCTGGGTGAGATCCCAGACCTCGCGTTCGAGGTCGTAGTTGCTCTCGGACGTCATGCGCGCATCGCGTTCCTCGCGTGCGCGACGAGCCGCCTCCGCCCGAATCACGTCGACGCTGCGCCCGTGCGTCTGGGTCAGCAGGTACGTCCGCAGAGATCCTCGCGCCGCGTCGAAGCGATCGGGCAGGTTCCAGAGCCGGAGGAACACCTCCTGGACGACTTCCTCCGCGAGCGCGGGATCGCCGACGATACGGCGGGCGAGCCCGAACGCCGCGGGCGCGTGGCGGCGGTAGACCTCGGACAGCGCGTCGTGGCGGAAGCGCCCGATCGCCACGACGAGCTGCGCATCACTCGCGAGCCGCAGCTCCCCCGTCTTCACATCCCCATCCGGTGGGTCCTGTGCGTAGTAGTTCGTATCCGGCCGCCTCGCGGATGAGCAGCCACCGGAGGGCGGCAAAAGAGATCGCCGGTAGCCTGCCCCAATGGACTTCGACCTGCCCGCAGAGGCGGAGACCTACCGCGACGAAGTCCGCGCATTCGTCCGCGAGCACGCACCCGGCGGGCATTTCCCACCCGATTGGAACGTACGGCTGGCCGAGGCGGGATACGTCGCTCCGCACTGGCCCAAGCCCCACGGACTCGACGCCGGTCCGGTGCAGCAGCTCGTGATCGACGAGGAGCTCCGCGCCGCCGGCGCGCCCCGCCCCCTCAACCCGATCGGCATCGGCTGGGCCGGGCCGACGCTCCTCGTCGCCGGGACCCAGGAGCAACAGGACCGCTACCTCCCCGGGATCCTCTCCGGCGCCGAGCTCTGGTGCCAGCTGTTCAGCGAGCCGGGAGCCGGCAGCGACCTCGCGTCGCTGACGACCCGCGCCGAGCGCGACGGCGACGAGTACGTCGTGAACGGGCAGAAGGTCTGGACGACGCTCGCCCACGTCGCCCAGTACGGGATCCTGCTCGCGCGCACCGACGCGACGGCGGAGCAGCACCGCGGGATCTCGTATTTCGTCGTCGACATGAGCGCACCCGGCATCACGGTGCGGCCGATCAAGCAGATGGACGGCACCACGATGTTCAACGAGGTGTTCCTCGACGGCGTCCGCATCCCGGCCGACGAGATCGTCGGCGACGAGAACGACGGCTGGCGCCTGGCGAAGGTGACGCTCGGCAACGAGCGCGTGTCGCTCTCCGGCGAGGGGGCGCTCTGGGGGCGAGGCCCGACCGCCGACACGGTCCTCGACATCGTGCGCGCCCACGGCGGAGAAGCCGATCCCCGCGTGCGGCAGAAGCTCGCCGCGCTCTACATCGAATCCGAGGTGCTGCGGCTGATCCGGCTGCGGACGGTGTCGGCGATGGTGCGTGGCCTGGAGCCCGGCCCGGAGACGTCGGTGCGCAAGGCCCTCGCCGACGAGCACGGCCAGCACGTCATGGCAATGGCGGTCGAGCTCGCGGGAACCGACGGCATGCTGCTCGACCGGGGCCCGTTCGGCGTCGAGGACTCGACGTGGTCGGAGGGATTCCTGTACTCGCGCGCGCTCACGATCGGCGGCGGCACATCCGAGGTCCAGCGCAACATCGTCGGCGAGCGCGTCCTCGGGCTCCCGCGCGATCCCTAGAACAACTCGTCAGTCGCCCAGCCGCAACGCGGCGACGAACGCCTCCTGGGGAACCTCCACCCGTCCGATCTGCTTCATCCGCCGCTTGCCCGCCTTCTGCTGTTCGAGCAGCTTGCGCTTGCGCGTGACGTCGCCGCCGTAACACTTGGCGATCACGTCCTTGCGCCGGGCCTTGACCGTCTCGCGGGCGATGATGCGCCCGCCGATGGCGGCCTGGATGGGCACGTCGAACAGCTGGCGCGGGATGAGCTCGCGCAGCTTCTCGGTCATGCGCCGCCCGTACTCGTACGCCCTGTCGCGGTGCACGACGGCGGAGAACGCGTCGACGGGGACACTGTTGAGCAGGACGTCGACCTTGGCGAGCTCGGAGCGCCGATAGCCGGCGGGGTCGTAGTCGAGGCTGGCGTACCCGCGGGTGCGGGACTTCAGCTGGTCGAAGAAGTCGAGCACGATCTCGGCCAGCGGGACGTCGTAGACGAGCTCGACCCGGTCCTCGGAGAGGTACTCCATCTTCTTCATCTCGCCCCGGCGCGATTGCGCGAGATCCATGAGCGTGCCGACGTACTCCGCCGGCGCCAGCATCGTGACCGCGACGTACGGCTCCTCGATCGACTCGACCTGATTCGGCTGGGGCATCGCCGAGGGGTTGTCGACGACCTCGACGCTCGCGTCGGTCAGGTTGGCGAGGTACTCGACGTTCGGCGCCGTGGCGACGAGGTCGACGCCGTACTCGCGCTCGAGGCGCTCCCGGATGATCTCCATGTGCAGGAGGCCGAGGAACCCGCAGCGAAAGCCGAAGCCGAGCGCGCCGGACGTCTCCGGCTCGTAGGTGAACGACGAGTCGTTGAGCCGCAGCTTCTCGAGTGCCTCGCGGAGGTCGGCGTAGGCGTCGCCGTCGACGGGATAGAGGCCGCAGAACACCATCGGCTTGGGGTCCCGGTATCCCTCGAGCGGGGCCGCCGGCCGCGACGCGGTGGTGACGGTCTCACCGACGCGCGCTTGGCCGACGTCCTTGATGCCGGCGATCAGGTAGCCGACTTCCCCGGGCCCGAGGCTCGCCACCGGGGTCGGATCGGGCAGGCGGACGCCGATCTCCTCGGCGTCGCGGACGGCGTCGGCTTGCACGTACTTCAGCCGGGCGCCCGAGACGAGCGTGCCGTTGAACACCCGCACGGCGCTGACGACGCCGCGGTACGGGTCGTAGTACGAGTCGAAGATCAAGGACTGGAGGGGCGCGTCGGGATCGCCCTTCGGGGCCGGGATCCGGTCCACGATCGCGTCGAGCAGCTCCGGCACGCCCTCACCGGTCTTGGCCGAGATGCGCAGGACTTCCTCGGCGGGGATGCCGATCACGCGCTCGATCTCGCCCGCGACCCGGTCGGGGTCGGCGACCGAGAGGTCGATCTTGTTGACGGCGGCCACGACGGCCAGGTCGTGCTCGACGGCGAGGTACGCGTTCGCCAGGGTCTGCGCCTCGATGCCCTGCGAGGCGTCCACGAGGAGCACCACGCCCTCACAGGCCGCCAGGCTGCGTGACACCTCGTAGCTGAAGTCGACGTGGCCGGGCGTGTCGATGAGGTGCAGGACGTGGTCCTTCCAGGTGAGGCGGACGTTCTGCGCCTTGATCGTGATGCCCGCGCTCGCGCTCGAGGTCCATCGAGTCGAGGTACTGGGCGCGCATGTCCCGTGGGTCGACGGCGCCGGTCAGCTCGAGGAAGCGGTCGGCGAGCGTCGATTTCCCGTGGTCGACGTGGCTGATGATCGCGAGGGCGCGCTGGGATTCGAGCGGGAGCATCGTCGCCATTCTCACGCACCACGGGATCGGGTCGGGAACGGTTCCCTGCTACCCTGACCCGGTCCCCGACCGGAACGACGGATCTCGAGACGCGCATGGCGAACATCAAGAGCCAGATCAAGCGGAACCGCCAGAACGAGCGGCGGCGCATGCACAACAAGGTCGCGCGCTCTGAGCTCAAGACCCGCGTCAAGCGGGCGGCCGAGGGCCTCGAGTCCGGCGCCGACGACGCCGGCGATCGGGTCCGCGCCGCCCAGAAGCGGCTGGGCAAGGCGGCCGAGAAGGGCATCGTGCACAAGAACCAGGCCGCCCGGCGCACGTCCCGCTTGATGAAGCGGGCGCCTCGCAGTAGCTAGCGACGCCGCGAGCCGCTCGGCCGCGGCGACCCGCGCCCGATCGGCCCGCCCCGCGCCCGACCCGACGAGCGCGGCCAGCCGGGCCACCAGCACTTCGAGCACCGCGTCCTCGGGGATCGCGCGCGCGCCTTTGAGGTCGAGGTCGGCGGCGAAGAGATAGTCGAGGGCCTTGCGCAGGCCGTCGGTTTGCAACGCCCGGGCCTGGTCGAGCGCCTTGCGGGCCGGGTACTCCTTGATCCGGCCGTCGAGCGCCGCCACCGCGTCACGAGGGCTGCGCACCCGGGGGTCGTCGAGCGACGCGACGCGCCGGTAGTACGAGTGCAACGTGCCCATGACCTGCAGCGGGTGCATCGGCCGGGACTGCCCGGTGCCGGGCGCGGTCACCATCCGCCGCAGCGTGGCCAGCGCACCGGCCATGTCGCCCGCCTCGATGGCGTTCGTGAGCTGGTAGTTGGGGACGGATCCGGCCTCTCCGAGATAGGGCTCGACGTCGGCGACGTCGAGGGTCGCGCCGGGCCCGGCCGCGGCGGCGAGCAGCTCGACCAACTGCGGCACCCGGCCGGCATCCTCACCCAGGTGCGTCGTCACCAGCTTCGACGCGGCCGGGCGGAGCTCGATCCCGGCGTCGGCCAGGTGCTGCGAGAGCACGTCGCCCGTCTTCTCGGCGGCCGGCCCGACCTTGACGGCCTTCGCCGCTTTCAACGCGTCGCCGAGGCTCTTCGGGAGACGCCCTCCCCCGCCGACGACCACGAGGGCGGTGGTATCGAGCGGCCGGGCGAGGTACGCGACCAGCGGCGCGACGTCACCGGCGCCGAGGTTGCCGGCCTCGTGGAGCACGACGACTCGGCGTCCGGTCATGAACGGCGGGCTCTGGGCCGCGTTCAGGGCGGCAGCGACGGCCTCTTCGCGGCCCTCCGCTCCGCTCGGGGCGTCGCTCTCGGCCTCGCCGGGCGCAGCCCGACCCGGCACGGTGAACTCCTCGACCGCGAGCGTGCGATCGTCGTCACCGACGAGCTCGGCGAGCAGCTGCTCGAGCGCCTCTCCCCGCAGCACCGGATCGGCCCCGGTCAGCTGATAGGCGGCCTTGGTCATTTCATTTCCCGGTCGCCGTCGTCACGGGACGCGCGCTCCGTCACGCTCGAACGCCTGCATCGCCTCGATCATCCGGCACACCCTGACCGATCCGGCAACGTCGTGCACGCGCACGATCCGGCATCCGTGCATGACCCCGAACGCGACGGCAGCCAGCGACGCGTCGCGGCGCTCGTCGATCGCGAGGTCGAGGAGCTCGCCGAGGAAGCGCTTGCTCGACGCCGACAACAGCAGCGTGTAGCCGAGCGACGCGAAGGCGTCGCTCTCGCGCAGCAGGACCGCGCTCTGCGCCGGGGTCTTGCCGAGGTCGAGCCCGAGGTCGAGCGCGATCTGCTCCGGCGCGAGGCCGGCGGCTTCGGCGGCGCCCGCCCGGGCGAGCAGGAAGGTCCGCACGTCGCCGAGGAGATCGTCGTACTGCGGCTCCGGGTCGGGCACTCGCGGGGCCAGGCGGATGTGGGTGGCGACGACCGACGCCCCGTGCTTCGCGGCGGTGGGGAGATAGTCGGGATCGGCGAAGCCGCTGATGTCGTTGCCGACCACGGCACCGGCCGCGCACGCCGCCCGCAGCACGGCGGCCCGCCACGTGTCGACCGACAACGGGGTCTCGAAGCGCGCGTGCAGAGCCTCGAGCGCGGGGACGACGCGGTCGAGCTCCTCCGCCTCGGTCACCTCGGGCCCCGGGCCCGCCTTGACCCCGCCCACGTCGAGCACGTCGGCGCCCTCGGCGACCAGCTGCTCGGCCCGGCGGAGCAGCGCGTCGAGCGCGAACGTCTCCCCGGCGTCGAAGAACGAGTCGGGCGTCCGGTTGAGGATGCCCATGACCAGGGCGCGGTCGGTGACGTCGTGGACGTGGTCACCGAGGCGAAAGCGCATCGACTCGGAGGTTATGGCGCCGGCCCGACCAGAGCTTCGCCGCTCCGAGGAGTGCCGCGGCCGCGATCGTCGCCCACGCGGCGCGTCCGTCGACGTCGACGGGCAGTCGCGAGAAGAACGCCGCCACCCCGAGCATGGCTCGGGCGAGGAGCCCGGTCGGCGCCTGGAGCAACGCGGCGAGACCCGGCCACCACGGGTCGACCAGGCCCCCGGCGACGCCGGAGGCGAGGCCGACCACGGTGAGCGGTCCCGCGATCGGTCCGGCGATCAGGTTGGCCGGGAGAGCAGCGAGCGGTACCGAGCCGAACACGGGGATGAGGACGGGCGCCACGCCGATCTGCGCCGCGAGCGGTCACGCCGAGCGGCTCGCGGAGCCAGTGCGGCCCGGGAACGCGGGCCGTGATCGCCGGCGCGAGCACCGCGATGCCGGCACTGGCGCCGCAGGAGAGAAGGAAGCCGATCGAGTGGATGAGGAAAGGATCGGCGAGCACGAGCGCGACGACGGCGAGCGCGAGGACCCGTACGCCGGCGGTGGGACGACCGAGGTACAACGCGGTCATCGAGCACGCCGCCATGGCGCATGCCCGCAGCACCGACGGCTCCCAGCGCGTCATCGTGCCGAACACCACGAGGACGGCGACGCCGGCGACCAGCTGGGCGCGGAGCGGCAGACGGCGCAGCAACGGCCTGGTCAACGCCAACACGAACGCGACGTTGGCGCCGGACACGGCGAGCAGATGCGTCAGGCCCGACGCTCGGAACTGCTCCTCGACGTCATGGGGCAGCTCGCGGGTGTCACCGAGCAGGAAGCCCGCCATCAGCGCGCGCTCGGTCGGCGCCAGGCGGCGGCCGCCGGCCAGGACCCGGGTGCGAAGCGCGTTGGCTGTCCGGTGCAGCGGCGAGCGGGCGGGCTCGAACGCGAGCAGCTCGACGGCGTCGAAGCTCGCCACCGCGTGGCGCCACCGGAGACGCTCGTCGTAGCCGGTGAGCGGTTGGAGCCAGCCCGACACTGTTACCTCGTCTCCCGACTCGAGGAGTCGCAGCTTGCCGGCGGTGTCGCCGCCGGCGGTGACGAGCACGGTGCGGCCCCCGGCGGAACGATCGTCGATCCGTGCGACGCGGACGAGGACGCGAGCGTTGTACCGCTCTCCGTCGGGATCGCCTGTCAGCGTCGCGGTGATCGTCGCCGAGGCGCGGGCCTCCGTGGGCGTCGTGAGCGGCGAGTGCTCCTGCCCGTCGAGCGCACGTTGCATCGTCGCGGTAGCCAGCAGTGCGACGGCGGCGACCGTGAGTGCGAGCCGGGCGGGGCTCCTCGGGAGGAACAGCGCACCGACCGCTCCGAGCAGCCCGACGGCGAGGGCGGCCAACGCGGGCCCGGCGCCGAGGTGCTCGCCGAGACGGGCGCCGGCGACCACCGCCGCCACCAACGAGACCGGAGCCGCGGCATGACCGCGCCTCAGATCGTCACCTTGTCCTTGAGGTCGGCGAACCGCTTCTCGCCGATGCCGCGCACGTCACGCAGCTCGTTGACCGACCGGAAGCCACCCCGTCGTTCTCGCTCCGTGATGATGGCCTCGGCCAGCGTGGGCCCGATCCCGGGGAGCCCCTCCAGCTCGGCTTGGGTGGCGCTGTTGAGGCTCACGAGCCCCGACGGATCGGCGCTCGCCCCCGCCGCTCCCGCCCGGCGACGCCGACCCGGCCGGAGCCGCTTCGCCCACGCGCTGCACGAGCACCCGCTGGCCGTCGGTGACCTTGGCCGCGAGGTTGAGCCGGTTCAGATCGGCATCCGGCGCTCCCCCGCCCGCGGCTTCGATGGCGTCGATGACCCGGGCGCCGGCGTCGAGGTCGTAGACGCCGGGCTTGGCCACGGTGCCGGCCACGTGGACCGTCACGCGCTCGCCCTTCTTCGCTGCACCGGGCGAGCTGCCGTTCGGCCGGTCCGGCGGCTGTCGAGCCCGACGTCGCTGCGCTGGTCGCCGGCGCGCGCCGCGCCGTCGAAGACTCGCCGGAGTCACCGGCGCCGAGCCGGTACCAGATGAACCCGGCGGCGAGCGCAACGACCAGCAGCGCGGCGATCCCGACGCGCGGGTCGCCGCGCAGCTCTCGCACACGATCGACGAACCGCTCGAGCGGACCGCCCCAATCGCCCGGCCGGGGCGGGTAATCGGCTTGCTGCCCGGGACGCACGGGCGGTCGCCAGAACTCCGCGTCGGGCGCGTCGCGCTCGACGGTGTCGGTGCGGGGCGAGTCGGGCATGGCGACCTCCGGGCGCGACGAACAGACCGGAGGAAGCGGGAGGGGAAGTGGAACCCGAAGCGGCCGAGCCGGAGGGACGGTACCGCGTTCGCCTCGCCTCGGAAAGGGGTCTCAGCGCCCCGAGACGAGCCGCGCCTCGGCCTCGAGCGGGATCGCCTCGTAGGCGGCCCGGTGCCCGAGCCCGCGCCGGCGACCCCGGGCGTACGCGCCGAGATAGCTCGCGAGGAAGCGCACGGCCCCGAGCTCGCGCCACTGGCGCACGTGCACGAGCTCGTGGGCGATCAGGTCACGGTCGTGCTCGTGACCACGCCGCAGCAGGATCCAACGGCCGAGCGTCATGCCCGCGATCCCGGGCGTCAGCACCGGCACGCGCACGAGACGGGCGCGGTCGAGATCGCGCACCGGCGACGTGCGTGAACTGCTCGCGCTCACGTGCGTCGAGCCGCCGTGGCACGGTCGGCTCAGGCGGTGACGAAGTTGACCAGCCGGCCGGGAACGACGATGACCTTGCGCGCGTCGGACGCGCCGAGCAGTTGTGCCACGCGCTCGTCCTCGCGCGCCGCGGCCTCGTGCTCGGCTTCGCTCGCCCCCGCCGGGACCTTCACCCGCGCCCGCACCTTGCCGTTGACCTGCACCGGGATCTCGACCTCCTCGACGACGAGGTAGGCGGGGTCGGGCTCGGGGAACGGCTCGTACGCGAGTGACTCGGCGTGCCCCAGCCGGGACCACACTTCTTCGGCCATGTGCGGCGCGAGGGGCGCGAGCATCAGCGTCATCGCCGTGACGACTTCGAGCGGCGCGACGCCGGTCTCCCCCACCACCGCCGTCAGCCGGTTGTTGAGCTCGAACAAGCGGGCGATCGCGGTGTTGAACTGGAGCTTCCCCATGTCGTTCCGCACCGCCTCGATGGTCCGATGCAGGATGCGACGAGTCTCCTCGTCGGCGGACGCGTCCGACACACGGATCGCACCCGTCTCCTCGTCGACCGTGTTGCGCCAGAAGCGCTGGAGGAACCGGTGCACGCCGACGATGTCGGCGGTGTTCCAGGGCCGACTGGCATCGAGCGGGCCCATGAACATCTCGTACAGCCGCAGCGTGTCGGCGCCGTAGTCGGCGTAGATGTCGTCGGGCGCCACCGCGTTCTTCCGGCTCTTGCCCATCCGCCCCTGCTGGCGCGTGACCTCGTTCCCCTCGAAGAAGTATTTGCCGTCACGCTCCTCGACCTCGTTCGCCGGCACGTACACGCCGCGATCGTCGACGTACTCGTACGCGGTGATCGTGCCCTGGTTGAAGAGCCGGGCGAACGGCTCCGGCGTCGAGACGTGGCCGAGGTCGTACAGGAACTTGTGCCAGAAGCGCGCGATAGAGAAGGTGCAAGACGGCGTGCTCGGCACCGCCGACGTAGAGGTCGACACCGCCCGAGCTGTTGTCGCCTTGCATCCAGTAGCGCTCGACCTCGGGCTCGACGATCCGGTTCTCGTTCGTGGGATCGAGGTAGCGCAGGTAGTACCAGCACGATCCCGCCCACTGCGGCATCGTGTTCGTCTCGCGCAGGTACGTCTTGGTGCCCTCGCCGAGGTCGGCCTCGACCGTGACCCATTGCTCGGCGCGCGCCAGCGGCGGCTCGGGCAGGGTCTCCTCGTCGTCGGCCACGATGCGGGGCTGGAAGTCGCTCATCTCGGGCAGCTCGACGGGCAGCATCGACTCCGGCAGCGCCACCGGGAGCCCGGTTTCGTCGTACACGATCGGGAACGGCTCACCCCAGTACCGCTGGCGACTGAACAGCCAGTCGTGCAGCTTGTACGTGATCGCGCCGGCGCCGTTGTTCGTCTCTTCGAGCCACTCGGTGATCTTGCGCTTGGCGTCTTCGACGTTCAGGCCGTCGAGGAAGCCGCTGTTGATCGCGGGCCCGTCGCCCAGGTACGCCGAACCGTCGAAGTCGGCCGGCGGCTGGACGGTGCGCACGATAGGAAGGTCGAACTCCTCGGCGAAGTCCCAGTCGCGCTGGTCCTGACCGGGGACCGCCATGATGGCGCCGGTGCCGTACCCGGCGAGCACGTAGTCGGCGATGAAGATCGGGATGCGCTCGTCGTTGACGGGGTTGATCGCGTACGCGCCGATGAAGATGCCGGTCTTCTCCCGCCCTTCGGCCTGCCGCTCGAGGTCCGTCTTCGTCGACGCGAAGTTGCGGTACGCCTCGACCGCCTCCGGCGGCGAGACGTCGAGGCCGAAGGTGCCGCGCCACTCCAGGGGCGCCTCGCGGGGCCACTCGGTGGCGACGATCTCGTCGACGAGATCCAGCTCCGGGGCGAGCACCATGTACGTGGCGCCGAAGACGGTGTCCGGGCGGGTCGTGAACACGCGGATGCCGAGATCGTCATGCCCTTCGACCGGGAAGACGATGTCGGCGCCCTCGCTGCGACCGATCCAGTTCCGCTGCATGATCTTGATCGACTCGGGCCAGTCGAGCAGATCGAGGTCGTCGAGGAGCCGCTCCGCGTACTTCGTGATGCGCAGCATCCACTGCTTGAGCGGCCGCTTGTACACGGGATGGTTGCCGCGCTCGCTGCGCCCCTCGGCCGTGACCTCCTCGTTGGCGAGCACGGTGCCGAGCGCCGGGCACCAGTTGACGGCGACCTCGTCGAGGTAGGCCAGGCGGAACGAGTCGACGATCGTCCTCTGTTCGACCGTGTCCAGCTCGCCCCACGGGCGACCGTCGGGTACAGCGCGCGCGCCGGACTCGAGGTCGGCGATCAGCTCGTCGATCGGGCGGGCCTTGTCCGCCTCGTCGTCGTACCAGGCGTTGAACATCTGCAGGAAGATCCACTGCGTCCAGCGGTAGTACTGGACGTCGGTGGTCGACACGCCGCGGCGCGGGTCGTGCCCGAGCCCGAGCCGGCGCAGCTGGCGCCGCATCGTGGCGATGTTCTGTTCGGTTGTGACCCGCGGGTGCTGCCCGGTCTCGAGCGCGTACTGCTCGGCCGGGAGCCCGAACGCGTCGTAGCCCATCGCGTGGAGCACGTTGTGGCCGGTCATGCGCTGGAAGCGCGCGTAGACGTCGGTGCCGATGTAGCCGAGCGGATGGCCGACGTGCAGCCCCGCGCCGCTCGGGTACGGGAACATGTCGAGCACGTAGAGCTTGGTGCGGTCGGCGACGCGCTCGTACCCGTCGGCCAGCGGGCCACTGGGATTCGGCGTCCAGAACGTCCGCTCCTCGTCCCAGTAGTCCTGCCACCGCTGCTCGATCTCGTTGGCGAGGCGCGCGGTGTAGCGGTACGGAGGAGCCTCGTCGGCGCGCGCTGTCGTTTCGCTCATCGCGCGGCGAGCGTACCGGTCAGCCGGCTCCGCCAGCCCGTCCAAAAGAAGCAGAGCCGCTGGTACTCTGCGAGACCTCGGGGATGTAGCTCAGTCTGGTAGAGCGCCTCCATGGCATGGAGGAAGTCGTGGGTTCAAGTCCCATCATCTCCACTTCTCCCCGCCCTCGTCACCGAGCCGGCGAGGCTGCTCCTAGGTCGCGGCGCATCGTCACCCGGGCGAGGCGCCGCGGCAGCTCGCCCTCGGTGAACTCGGTGACGTCGACGAGCGTGAATCCGGACGCGAGCCGGTCGATGAGCGCACGGTCGAAGAAGTGCACGACAAAGCCGCCGTGTTCGTACATGTCGTCGCCGTGCGCGATGCCGGCACCGTAGTGAGCGTCATCCTTGGTGCGGGCGGTGTAGACGACGAGACCTCCGGGGCGCACGACGCGGCGCAGATCGGCGACGAGCCGATCGAGCTCGGGCGTCGTGAGCGCCATGCAGAACAGCATGTGCGAGAAGGACACGTCGACGCTGTCGTCCGCGAACGGGAGGCGTTGCCGGACGTCATGGATCTCGACTGTCACCTGATCCGCAACCCCTGCCGCGCCGGCTTTGCGCCTCGATCGCCTCGAGGCCCTCTAGTGCGTAGTCGAGGGCGAGCACGCGGAACCCGCGGCGTGCGAGGTAGAGCGTGTCGCGTCCCTGCCCTGCGCCCAGCTCGAGCACGGTCGTGGCTCCCGCCGCCGCGAACAGTGTCGGCGGCGGCGACCGCCGCCTCGCTGGGCTCGTTCCCGTACATCTCGGGATGGGCGGCGAAGGTCGCCGACCAGTGCTGTCGCTGCTCGTCCGCCGGCGTCACGACGACAGTGTGACCCTCATTCCGCCAAGGTGTCGCGAAGGCCGTCCGTAGACTGAGCCCGCATGATCGACGTGATCGACTACCGAGCGGGCAACTCCCCCAGCGTCATCTACGCGCTCGAGCGGCTCGGCCTCGACTGCCGGCTCGTGGCGAAGCCGGGCGAGATCGCCGAGTCCGAACGGCTCGTCCTGCCCGGCGTCGGCGCGGCGGGCGCGACTCTCGACTCGCTGCGCGAATCCGACCTGCTCGACGCGCTCGCCCAGCGCGTACAACGCGATCGCGTGCCCTTCCTCGGCATCTGCATCGGTCTCCAGGTGCTCTTCGAGCACAGCGAGGAGGGGAACACCTCGTGCCTCGGCTGGCTCCCCGGGCAGGATCCGCCGCTTCGCCGACGGCCAGCGCGTGCCCCAGATCGGCTGGAACGAGGTGCGATTCACGCGATCGCACCCGGTCACCGCCGGACTCCCCGACCGGAGCCACTACTACTTCGTCAACTCCTACTACGCGGACCCCGCCGACGCCGCCGACGCGCTCGGACGCTCCGAGTACGGCGTCGAGTTCGCGTCCGTCGTCGCGCACGACAACATCGTCGCCACGCAGTTCCACGCCGAGAAGAGCGGCGCCCTCGGACTTCGCCTCCTCGCCGACTTCGCGGCCTGGGACGGGCGATGCTGACCAAGCGCCTCATCGCCTGCTTCGACGTCATCGAGGGCCGGGTCACGAAGGCGCAGCAGTTCCAGGACAACATCGACGTCGCCCCGGCGGAAGACCTCGCCGCCCAGCTCTACGACGACCAGATCGACGAGATCGTCTTCTACGACATCACGGCCAGCGCCGAGAAGCGCAAGATCGACCTCGACACCGTGCGCCGCGTCGCCCGCCACGTGTTCGTCCCGTTCACGGTGGGCGGGGGCATCCGCTCGGTCGACGACATGTTCGAGGTGCTCAAGGCGGGCGCCGAGAAGATCAGCGTCGACTCGATGGCCGTGCGCAATCCCGAGATCATCCGCGACGGCGCCGAAGCGTTCGGCCGTCAGTGCATCGTGCTCAGCACCCAGGTCAAGCGGGTGGGAGCTCGACCCGGCATCCCGTCGGGATACGAGGTCTTCATCGACGGCGCGCGCGAGGCGACGGGGCTCGATGCGCTCGAGTGGGTGCGTCGCGGAGAGGATCTCGGCGCGGGCGAGATCGTCGTCAACAGCATCGACCGGGACGGCACCGCGTCGGGCTACGACCTCGAGATCACCCGGGCCGTCGCCGACGCGGTCAACGTTCCCGTCATCGCGTCGGGCGGCGCCGGCGACGTCGACCACATCGCCGCCGGCCTCACCGACGGCGGCGCCCAGGCCGCGATCATCAGCTCGATCCTGTACTCGCCCCGCTTCGACCGGAACCTCGGCGTCCGCGAGCTGAAGTCCGCGCTCGTCGAGCACGGCGTGCCGCTGCGGCCGTACCTCGAGGCGAGCTAGGCCCGGCCATCGCCGGCGTCACGCGCGAGCGGTGCGCTCGTAGCGCGCCAGGACTGCCTCACCCACGGTCTCGATCGACGTGAGTTGCAGGTCGACGGGCGCGACGAACAGTCGCTCACCCGCTCCGAGCGCGGTCGGGATCACGAGCAGCCGGTACTCGTCGACGGCGTCGGCGGCGGCGAGCGCATGGACGACGCTCGTGCTCCCCAGCACGAGCACGTCCTGCTCGCGTGTGAGATCGGTCACCCCGGCCACGAGCTCGCCCTCGAGCAGCGACGAGTTGCTCCAGGCGTCGAGGGCCGGCGCGGACCGCGACACGACGACCTTCGGAATGCGGTTCATCGCGTTGGCGAAGTCGCCCGAGCGGTTCGGCCAGCGGCGGGAGAACGCGTCCCACGTCGTGCGACCCATCAGGAGCACGCCCGTGTCGAGGATCGAACCGAGCTTGAAGTCGTTGCCGGCAACTACTGCGGCGACGAACTCGGAGAATCCCTTGGGCCCGAAGCGGAGCGCCCAGCCACCGCCCGGCGCGCCTTCCGAGCCGTCCGGGTCCTCCAGGACCCCGTCCAGCGTGACCAACTGGCTGACGATGACCTTGCCCTTGTCCATGGCGGTCCCTCCGGTTCATGGTCGGCAGGAGCGCCGAGCCACCCATACCTACCGGTGAGGGTCCGCTGGTTCATCGGTCGAGCTCGAAAAGATCGAACACCGTCTCGTCCTGGTAGACGGTCATGCGCGTCACCTTTCCCGCTTCTACGGTGAGGATCGACACGGTGCGGAGCGCGTCGGACGCGTACGCCGCGAAGCCCGCGTCTCCGTTCGCCCAGAGCGGTACCGTCCGCCACTCCTCACCGCGCGTCCGGAACACCCGCCGCATGAACGCGCCGAAGTCGTCCTGGCCGCGGTACCAGTTCCACATCGGCGGCATCTCGAGCACGACGTCGTCGGCAAGCAGCGCGGTGAGCTCCGCGACGTCAGCCCGCTCGAACGCGGCGACGAAGCGGTTGACGACGGCGCGCTGCTCGGCCGCCGGCTCGGCCTGCGCGTCCGGGTCGACGCCCACCTCGCTCAGGCGCGCCCGTGCTCGCTGCAGGGCGCTGTTCACGCTCGCGGTCGTCGTGCCGAGAAGGTCAGCGACGCTCGCGGCGGGCAGGTCGAGCACCTCGCACAGGATGAGCGCCGCCCGCTGGCGGGGCGGGAGCAGCTGCAGCGCGGCCACGAACGCCAACCGGAGCCGGCTTCGCTCGACGGCCGACGCCGCCGGGTCGACGGGGAGCGGCTGGAGCCACGGCACCTCGAAGCCCGGGACGAACGCCGCCTCCGGGTCGTCGAAGATCGGGCCGACCCCGGATGGCAGCGGCCGGCCCTTCCGGCTCTCGAGCGCGTTCAGGCAGGCGTTCGTCGCGATCCGATACAGCCATGTGCGGATCGAGGCCCGCTCGGGGTCGTACGTCGGGTACGCCCGCCACGCTCGCACCATGGTCTCCTGCACGAGGTCGTCCGCGTCGTGGGCTGAACCCAACATCCGGTAGCAGTGCACCCGCAGCTCATGGCGATGCGGTTCGATCGCAGCTTCGAACTCCATCAGCGGTGTGCGGAAACACCGATGGACGTCGACAACTTCCCTGGCTACAACACCTATGCCGACGCGCTCTGCGACGCGGGGACGAGCTGTTCCCAGTCGATGCCGGGCGCATCGGCCCACAGCCGCTCGAGCTCGTAGTAGGCGCGGGTCTCGTCGAGAAACACGTGGACCACGATGTCGCCGTAGTCGAGCAGCACCCAGGTCGCGTCGTCGAGGCCTTCGACGCTCGTCGGTGGCGTCGAGGCGTGCTCCTTCATCGCCTTCTCGATCTCGTCCACGATCGTGCGCACGTGCCTCGTATTCGTCGCGCTGGTGATCACGAACGCGTCCGTGATGGAGAGGATGTCGCCGACATCGAGGGCGATGATGTCCTCGCCCTTCTTGGCCGACGCCGCCGCGGCGGCGATGGCGACTCGACGGAGCACGACCGGGGCGCCTGTCAAGCAGCAGCCTCGCCGGTCGTCATCAATGCCGATTGTAGAGGCCGCGTTGGGCAATGGCACGCATCACCGCCGGCGGGACGAGCCCGTCGATCGGGTGCCCCTGCGCCAGCCTCCCCCGGAGGTCCCTCGACGCGATGTCGAGGCGCGGGATCGTGACCCGTTCGACCCGCCAGCCTGCCGCGGGTGCTTCGGCGTGCGCGTCGCCGGCTCGCTCGACGATCACGAGGGTGGCGAGGTCGCGGGTCTCCTCCAGCTGCCGCCACGTCGGCATGTTGCGGACCGCATCGGCGCCGAGCACGAGGAACAGCTCGCGCCCCGGCGCCGCGAGCGCGCTGAGCGTGTCGTAGGTGACGGACGGCTCCCCGCGCTCGATCTCGATCGCCGACGCTTCGACGCCTTCGACCTCCTCGACGGCGGCACCGACCAGGGCAAGCCGGTCGGCGGCCGACGCGACGACCTCGCCGCGCTTCTGCCACGGGTCACCGGCGACGACCATGAGCACCCGGTCCAGCCGGAGGGCGGCCCGGGTGTCGACCGCCGCCACGATGTGGCCGACGTGCACCGGGTCGAACGTGCCACCGAAGACACCGACTCGCTCGATCCGGGGAGTCTACGGGCGGCGACGACAAAACAATGCGTTCATGTTTCCGGAACGCCGGCGACATGCATGCGCCCTACGCTGATCCGGTGCCTCTTGACCATCCGGATCCCAGCTCGTCGGCGCACGTCCTCGTGCGGGTGTGGCTCCCCGACCGACCCGGTGCGCTGGGTCTCGTCGCGTCACGCATCGGCGCCGTGCGCGGAGACATCATCGGCGTCGACGTGCTGGAGCGGGGCACGGACGTGGCCGTCGACGAGTTCGCCGTCGATCTCCCCGGCCCGGATCTCGTGTCCACCCTGGTGCGGGAGATCGAAGAGGTCGATGGCGCGTCGGTGGAAGAGGTCCGGCTCGTCGGCCACTTCCCCGACGCCCGCCTCGACGCGCTCGAGTCCGCGGCTGCGCTGTGCGAGGCCGCCACGGTCGAGGAGTTGCACGCGGCGCTCGTTGCGCAGACCAACCGGGAGTTCCTCGCCGACTGGACCGCCCTCGTCAACGGGACACGCGTCCTCGCCCAGGCCGGCGAGAAGGCCCCGAGCCCCGACGTCCTGGACGCCCTCGTCGCCGGGACGTCGGCGTCGAGCCTGGTCTCGGGTGGGGTGACCGGGCCCGACGACCTCGCGGTCGCGGCGTTCACCCATCACGAGGGCGCCTTGTTGCTGGGCCGGGCCGGTCATCCGCTGCGCCGTCGCGAACGCGGTCAGCTGCTGGCGCTCGTGCGGATCGCCGAGCGCGCCTGGCAGCTGCTCGGGGAGTACAACATGCCCCGTGCCCGAGATCGCCACGCTTCGGCGTGATCAGATCGGAGCCTCGTCCGCGGTCCTGACCCGCGCCTTCGACGACGACCCCGTGTTCCGGTACCTCTACCCCACCTCGCGTCGTCGGCGGTGGGCGTGCCGCGGCTTCCTGCAGGCGATCGTGCGCGACGGGCTTCCCTTCGGGGAGGTCTGGGCGGCACTCGACGACGGGGCGATCGTCGGCGCCGCCGGCTGGCTCCCGGAGGGCGCGTACCCGCCGTCGCGCTCGGCGGGCGGCGCGCCAGCTCGTAGCGGCGTGGCAGGCGCTGCTCACCCCACACACGTTTCGCGACGGGCTCCGCTATCTGACGGAGACCGAGAAGCTGCACCCGAAGGGACCGCACTGGTACCTCGCGGTCATCGGCGTCGAGCCCGAACGTCAGGGCGAGGGGCTGGGCGGGAAGCTGCTCGACGCCGTGCTCGGCCGTCTCGACGAGACCGGCATGCCGGGGTACCTGGAGACCTCGACCGAGGGGAACGTCGCCTGGTACCGGCACCACGGGTTCGAGCTGCAGCACGAGGTCCGGCCCGCGTCGACCGGTCCACCCGTGTGGACGATGTGGCGCGAGCCGGTCAGCCCTCCACAATCGTCGTGACGAACCGCTCGAGCTGGCGCAGGTTGCGGCACTCGTAGACGCCGTCGCAGTAGATGCCGAACTCCGAGATGATCGAGTCGCCCGTATCCCAGTAGCCGCGGGGCTCCGGGTTCAGCCAGTACAGGTGGCGAGCGCGTTGCTGGAGCTCCTTGAGCACCCAGTTCTGCGACGCGTGGTAGTTGTTGCGGGCGTCGCCGAGCAGGATGATCGACGTCTTCGGCGTCACCTCTTTGTAGTGATGCTCGTGGAACACCTCGAAGGCGTGCCCGTAGTCGGAGTGGCCGTCGACCCAGACGACGTCCGCCTCGGTGTTGACCCGGTGAACCGCCTCGGCGATGTCGTCCGATTCCTGGAAGAACCGCGTGACCTCGTCGATGCCGTCGATGAACACCCACGAGCGCACCTTCGAGAACTGGCTCGCCATCGCGTACACGAACTGCAACGTGAAGCGGGCGAAGCTCGCCACCGATCCGGAGATGTCGGCGACGACCATGATCTCGGGCCGTGACGGCCGCGGGTGGCGGAACTTCGGTTCGGCCGGCACGCCGCCGTACGACAACGAGTGCCGCACCGTGGACCGGAAGTCGAGGTGGCCGCGGTTGCGGCGGCGCCGCCGTTGGGCGAGGCGGGCGGCGAGCGCCCGCGTCAACGGGTAGATGGCGCGCTGGAGGGCGAGCATCTCCTCGCGTGACGCGTGCATGAAGTCGACGTCCTCGGGGAGCGGCTTGCGCAGTGTGCGCGCCATCGCCTCGACGCCGCGGTCGGCGACGAGGCGGCGGCGGATCTCGGACTCGACCAGCTCCTTCAGGTCCCGCAGGCGGGCCTGGAACTCCTCCTCGGCGAGTCGCTCGGCGAGCTCGCCGTCGCCGATGTCGCCGCGCTCGCGCGCCTGGCCCATCATCCGGGCGGTCAGGCCCTCGAAGTCCAGCTGCCGCAGCGTTCGGTAGAGGTAGTAGGTGCCGCCGACGGGCCGTCCGGGCTCCATGCCGGCGAAGCGGTCCACGGCCATGCCGGCGAGCTGACGCATCTGCTCGCGGTCCATGTTCATGAGCGCCTGGAGGAGCATCTGTGCCAGCTCCTCGGGTGACACGTCGCCCATCGCGCCGCCGCCCTGGGCGCGCATGGCCTCCATCGACTCGAGGTCCGTCGGGCCGCCGTCGTCGCCCTCGCCGATCCCCGACGCATGGAGCGAGAAGTAGACGTCGAAGACGGTCTCGAAGGCGCGCCAGTGGTGGTGGTGCTTCACCAGTGTCGCTCCGAGCGCGGCTTTGAACGTGCCGCGCTCGGCGATGTCGACGTGCTCGACGGCGCGCATGGCGTCGAGGTTCTCGGTCATGGACACCGGGAGCCCGGCCGCGCGCAGCTCGTGGATGAATCCCTGGAGCACGTCGAGCATGGACTCACGGTCGCCGGCCGGTGGAGCGTCGGTGGGTCCGAACCTCGCCATGGCGTCGTTCAGCTTCGCCGGGTTCAGGTGGTGCACGGCGTCACGGCGTGCGCGCCGGCAGCGGCCCGCCGTCGACCTGGAGCTCCTTGCGGGCCTTGGTGATGTCGGACTGGTACTTGAGGAGCACGTGCAGCGTCTCGCCGATCAGCTCGGGGTCGATCTCGTTCTTGCCCAGGTACAGGAGGGTCTTGGCCCAATCGATGGTCTCCGAGATCGACGGCGCCTTCTTCAGCTCGAGCTGCCGGATCGACCGCACGACGCGCGCGACCTGCTCCGCGAGCTCGTCGTCGACGTCGGGCACGCGCACCCGGACGATGTCCTTCTCGCGCTCGAGGTCCGGGTAGTCGAGGTGCAGGTACAGGCACCGCCGCTTCAACGCCTCCGAGAGCTCGCGTGTGTTGTTCGACGTCATGACCACGAGCGGCCGTTGCTTGCCCTCGATCGTGCCCAGCTCCGGAATCGAGACCTGGAAGTCCGACAGCACCTCGAGGAGGAGCGCTTCCGTCTCGATCTCGACGCGGTCGACCTCGTCGATGAGGAGCACGATGGGCTCCTCGGCGCGGATCGCCTCCAGTAGCGGGCGGGTCAGCAGGAACGGCTCCGAGAAGATGTCGGCCTCGACGTCCGCCCAGCTGGTCTCGTGCTCGCGGTCGGACTGGATTCGGAGGAGCTGCTTCTTGTAGTTCCACTCGTACAGGGCCTTCGACTCGTCGAGGCCCTCGTAGCACTGCAACCGGATCAGGCGCGCCCCCGTGACCTGGGCCAGGGCCTTGGCGAGCTCCGTCTTTCCCACCCCGGCCGGCCCCTCGACGAGCACCGGCTTCTCGAGCCGGTCGGCGAGGTACACGACGCCGGCGATGTTGGGATCGGCGAGGTAGTCGACGGCGCGCAGGCGCTCGACGACGTCGTCGACGGACGTGAATCGATCGGCCATCAGGCTCCCGGCTCTCGGAGAACGGGGGTCACTCGACCACCTGGCCGTCGCCCCACACGAGGTACTTGTACGTGGTCAGCTCGCGGAGGCCCATCGGGCCGCGGGCGTGCAGCTTCTGGGTCGAGATCCCGATCTCGGCACCGAAACCGAAGCGCTCACCGTCGGTGAACCGCGTCGAAGCGTTCACGATCACGACGGCCGCGTCGACGTCGCCTGTGAAGCGGCGCGCCGCGTCGAGATCGCGTGTGACGATGGCCTCGGTGTGGCCGGATCCGAACCGGTTGACGTGGCCGATGGCTTCGTCGAGCGATCCGGCGACGGCGACGGTCATTCGCAACCCGAGGAACTCGCGGGCGAAGTCGTCGTCGGTCGCGGCTCCCATCGCGGGCCACAGCGCCCGGGCGCGTTCGTCGCCGAGGAGCTCGACCCCGTGCTCCGCAAGTGCCGCACCGACTCGGGGCAAGAACGCGTCGGCCACGGCCTCGTGTACCACGAGCGACTCCGCTGCGTTGCACACGCTGGGCCGGTTCGTCTTGGAGTTGACGACGATGTCGAGCGCCTCGTCGAGGTCCGCCGCAGCGTCGACGTACACGTGGCAGTTCCCGTCGCCGTCGATGACGACGGGGACGGTCGCGTGTTCGCGCACGCTCCTGATGAGCTCGTGGCCCCCGCGTGGGATCAGGCAGTCGACGAGCTCGGTGAGCTGCATGAGCTCGACGGCGGTCTCGTGGGCGGTGTCCTCGACGAGGACGACGCCGTCCTCGGGCAGACCCGTCTTCTGCAGCGCCTCGCGCAGCACACCCGCGATCGGCGACGTTCGAGCGCAGCGCCGAGCCCGACCCGCGCAGCAGCGCGGCGTTGCCGGACTTCAGGCACAGGCTGGCGGCGTCGCTCGTCACGTTGGGCCGGTTCTCGTAGATGATCGCCACGACGCCCAGCGGCACCCGGACTCGTTGGATCTCGAGGCCGTTCGGCCGCACTCCGCCGTCGAGCAGCTCACCGACCGGGTCGGGCAGGGCGGCGACCTTGCGCAGGCCGTCGGCCATGCCCGCGATGCGGGTATCGGTGAGTCGCAGCCGGTCGAGCGGCCCCGGCTCCATGCCGCCGGCGGCGGCGTTCTCGGTGTCGGTGGCGTTCGCAGCGAGGATCTCGGGCGTCCGCTCGACGAGCAGGTCTGCCGCCGTGAGCAGGGCGGCGTCCTTCTCGGCCGTCGACGCCGACGCGAGTCGCCGGGACGCGTGACGGGCTCGGCGACCGAGCTCCACGACCCTCATCGGTCGTCGGACCGCTCGGACATAGGGCGCGAGTGTAAACCTTGACCGGTCGGTCTAGTTCTGGGATTGGGCGCCGGCGCGAGGTGCGAACTCGGGGGGGCAGCGAGGCCGGGCGCCCGCACGACGGAGGCGCTGCCGCTGGCGCAGCCATCCGCCTCAGCGCGGTCGTCCGACCCCACTGCCGCCCCCGCTCCTCGCCGGCCGTTTGAGGCCCCCCAAACGGGGACCCTCCCCCCGTCGGCCGGCGACGAGGATCGTGTGACAAGAGTGGCGTCTTTGCCGGGTCCGTAGTGTGACGGACGGCACGCGGCCGCGCAAGAGCGCCCCGGGGAAAACGCGCTCCGTGACGGCCGGCAGTCACGGGAGGACGACAAGGTCGTCGCGATGGACGACCTCGTGCGGGATGCCCTCGGGAAGGTCGCTCGTTCGGCGCCCCGCGATCGTGCGCAGGGCGTCCCCGGACACGCGTGCGAGGCCCTTGGCGAACGGTCGCCCGTCCTCGCCGACGACTTCGACGGCGTCGTCGGCTTCGAACCGGCCGTCGACGTCGCGAACACCGGCCGGGAGCAGCGAGCGACCGTCCTGCGTCAACGCCCGACGAGCGCCGTCGTCGACGACCACCCGGCCGGCCGCGCCGCGTGCGAACGCGATCCACAGCTTCCGGCTCGGGAGTCGCGCCGGGCGCGGGCGAATGACCGTGCCGACCGGCTTCCCCTCGACCGCGTCGAGCACCACCGAGGGCGAGTCGGCGGCGGCGATGACGGCGCGCACTCCCGACCAGGCTGCGATCTTCGCCGCCGCGAGCTTGCTCGCCATGCCGCCGCTGCCGCGGGGCGTCCCGGATGCACCGGCGACCGCCTCGAGGGCGGCGTCCACCTCGGCGATCTCCTCGATCAGCGACGCTTCGCTGTCGAGACGAGGATCGGCGGTGAACAAGCCGGGGGTGTCGGTGAGCAGCACGAGCAGGTCGGCGCCGACCAGGTGCGAGACCAGCGCGGCGAGCCGATCGTTGTCGCCGTAGCGGATCTCGTCGTCGGCGACCGTGTCGTTCTCGTTCACGACCGGGATCACGCCGAGGTCGAGGAGCCGGCGCAGCGTCTCGCGCGCGTGGAGGTACTGCGAGCGCTGGACGAAGTCGTGCGGCGTGAGAAGGACCTGGCCGGCAACGAGCCCGTGCTCGGAAAGGATCCCGCCGATCCGCTCCATGAGCTTGGGCTGGCCGACGGCGGCGACGGCTTGGAGCGTGCCGATGTCCGTCGGGCGGCTCGGCAATGCGAGCGTCGGGAGGCCCGCCGCGATGGCGCCCGAGCACACGAGGACGAGCTCGTGCCCGGCTTGGTGCGCCTCGGCGAGCTCGCGGCAGAGCTTGAGCAGCGCGCCGTCGTCGAGCTCGCCGGCGTCCGTCGTGATCGAGGACGTCCCGACCTTGACGACGACCTTGGTCCGGGGCGCGTCCGCTCCCGCCATCAGCCGACGCCCTCGATGTACTCGAGCTCGACGGGCCCGACCCGGACGGTGTCGCCCTCCCGCGCGCCGGCGCGCGCCAGGGCCCGCTCGACGCCCATCCGCCGGAACCGGTCCTGGACGTACGCGACCGCTTCCTCGTTCGTGAGGTCGGCCATGGCGACGACCCGCTCGGCGGACTTGCCCGTCACGCGCCATGCGCCGTCGTTGTCGCGCACCACGGAGAAGCCCTCCTCGACCGGGCGCAACACGACGAACGGCTCGCGCTCGGGCTCGGCGGCGCGGGCCTCGGTGACCATCGTGCCGAGTGTCCCGACGAACTCGTCGAGGCCCTCGTGCGTGACCGCCGAGAGACGGGGCCCGCCGAACTCGAACAGCTCGACGTCGGCCTTGCTGCCGACGACGAGCCGGGGCCGGTCGAGCAGATCGGGGCGGTAGCGCCCGAGCTCGTCGAGGAGCACGCGCTCCTGCTCGGCGGGGCTCTCGAGCTCGGGGTCGTCGCCGTCGAGGCGGGCGAGGTCGAGCAGGAGCACGAGGACCCGGGCCCGTTCGACGTGCCGGAGGAAACGGTGACCCAGACCGCGGCCGTCCGCCGCGCCTTCGACGAGCCCGGGGATGTCGGCCAGCACGAACTCGTGCCCGCCCGACCGCACGACGCCGAGGTGTGGCTCGAGCGTCGTGAACGGGTAGTCGGCGATCTTCGGTCGGGCGGCGCTGACCGTCGAGATCAGCGTCGACTTCCCGGAGTTCGGGAAGCCCGACGAGCGCGGCGTCGGCCATCAGGCGGAGCTCGAGCCGGAACCATTCCTCCTCGCCGTACTCACCCTGCTCGGCGAAGCTCGGCGCCCGGCGCGCGTTCGAGAGGAAGCGTGCGTTCCCCCGGCCGCCGCGACCGCCGTGCGCAGCGAGGTAGCTGTCGCCGTGGCTGACGAGGTCGGCGACGGCGGCGCCGTCACGCGTCTTGACCGCGGTGCCCTCCGGGACGGCGACCACGAGATCCTCGCCGGCGGCGCCGGTCCGGCGTTTGCCGGCCCCGTGCGTGCCCGACGCGGCGCGGCGGTGCGGATGGTCCCGGAAGGCGAGCAGCGACGCGACGTTGCGATCGGCGCGCAGGATGACGTCGCCGCCCTTCCCGCCGTCGCCGCCGTCGGGCCCGCCCCGGGGAACGTGCGCCTCGCGGCGGAACGACATCGCACCGGCGCCTCCGTCCCCGCCCCGCACGTTGACCTGCGCCTCGTCGACGAACTGACTCACGAGGCAAGGATACGGACGAGCCCGTTCTGGCGTCGTTTACATACCGAAGGCGGTATGTAGGCTGGCGCCAGAAGCGGCTAGAGCGACGTCGACGAGCTTGCGGCCCTTGCGGCGGCCGAACCGGACGACGCCGTCGACGGTGGCGAACAGGGTGTCGTCGCCACCGCGGCCACGTTGTCGCCGGGGTGGAACCTGGTACCGCGCTGGCGCACGATGATCGTGCCGGCGCGCACGTTCGTGCCGCGTCGTGACCTTCACGCCCAGTCGCTGCGACGCCGAATCGCGCCCGTTCCTCGAGGAGGCCGCGCCCTTCTTCTTCGACATGGCAGTGAACCTACGCCTTCTGGGGCGGCCGCTTCTTGGCGGGCGCCTTCTTGGTCGCGGGGGTCTTCGTCGCCGGTGCCTTCTTGGTCGCCGGTGCCTTCTTCTCGGCGGGCGCCTTCCTCGGAGCTCCGCCCGCGTGATGCCCGTGATCTCGATCAGCGAGTAGCGCTGCCGGTGACCCCAGCGCTTCCGGTTGTTGGTCTTCGGCTTGTACGTGAAGCCCGTGATCTTCGGCCCCTTGGCCTCGTCGACGACGCGGGCGCTCACCCGCGCCGCCTCGAGCTCCTGCGGGGTGGCGAGCACGCGGTCGCCGTCGACGACGAGCACGGGCGACAGCTCGACCTCGCCGGCGGCGGCGAGGAGCTCGACCTTGAGCTGCTCGCCTTCCTCGACGCGGTACTGCTTGCCGCCGGTGTTGATCACTGCGTACATGCTGCTCGCCCTCAAGCGCGTCAGGGTCGTGGGAGCGACCCCGGAACCGGGTCAGCCTATCCGACCGCTCACTGCAGGAGGGACTCGTCCACGAGGAACCCGCGCCCCTGGCACGTCGGACACGTCTGGCTGAACGTCTCGACGAGCCCCTCGGAGATGCGCTTCCGGGTCATCTCGACGAGCCCCAGCTCCGAGATGTCGAACACCTGGGTCCGCGTCTTGTCGCGGGCGAGCGCGTCGCGGAAGGCGCGGATGACGTCGTCGCGGTTCTTGCGGATCTCCATGTCGATGAAGTCGATCACGATGATCCCGCCGATGTCCCGGAGCCGAAGCTGGCGCGCGACCTCCTCCGCCGCCTCGAGGTTGTTGCGATAGACCGTCTCCTCGAGGTTCGTACGGCCGACGTTCTTGCCGGTGTTCACGTCGATCACGGTCAGCGCCTCGGTGCTCTCGATGATCAGCGAGCCTCCCGAGGGCAGCCACACCTTGCGGTCGAGCGCCTTGAGCAGCTGCTCCTGGACGTGGAAGCGCTCGAAGAGCGGGAGCCCCTCCACCTCCGGGTCGTAGTACTCGACCCGTTCGGCGAGCTCGGGCGCGATCGCCTCGACGTAGCCGCGCACCTCCTCGTACAGGTCACGGTCGTCGATGACGACACCGCGGTACTCCTTCGTGAACTCCTCCCGGATCACCCGCACGACGAGTGTCGGCTCCTGGTACACGAGCGACGGCGCCTTCGCCCGCGACGCGACCTTCGAGATCTGGTCCCACTGGGCGCGCAGCCGTTCGACGTCCCTGCGGAGCTCGACGTCGGTCGCTCCCTCGGCCGCGGTCCGCACGATCAACCCCGCGTCCGGTGGACGCAGGCCTTCGAGGACTCGCCGGAGTCGCTTGCGCTCGTCGTCGGGAAGTCGCTTCGAGATGCCGTACGTCTCGGGCTGGCCGGGCACCATGACGACGAAGCGGCCCGCCAAGCTCACCTCCTGGGTGAGCCGGGCGCCCTTCGCGCCGATCGGGTTCTTCGTGACCTGCACGAGCACCGACTGGCCGTTCTTCAGCAGCCGTTCGATGCGAGGGTGGCTCTCCTCGACGTCATTCGGGTCGAAGGCGACGTCGCCGCGGTACAGCACGCCGTTCTTCGGCGTGCCGATGTCGATGAACGCCGCTTCCATCCCGGGCAGGACGTTCTGCACCCGGCCCAGGTAGATGTTGCCGTCGATGGCGGTGTCGTCGGGCTCGAGCGAGCCGACGTAGTGCTCGACGAGGCTGCGCCCCTCGAGCACGCCGATGTGGGTCGTGCGGTCTTCCCGCACGTGCACGCCATCATGTAGCGCCCGGCCGGCCGTCCCTTGCGGGTCCGGCCGCGCCGCCGCTCGAGGGCGGTGTCGTCGAGCTCGTCGAGCGAGACCGCCGCGCCGGCGGCGCCGACGTCGGCGCGCACGGCCTCGGGCGCGGTCGTCGCGTCCGTGCCTCCGCCGGGCGTGCGTCCTCGCCCGCGCCCGCGCCCGCCGCGCCGGCGGCGACGCTTCCGGGTCGGCGTGCCGTCGCCGCTCCGTGCCGGCGTGCCCCCGTCGCCGCTCGGCGGCGCGGGTCGGGTGTCACCGATCTTCGGCTTCGTGGACGACGGCGCGTCGGCCGCGGTCACCGCGCCGGGTTCGGCTTCGGCGAGACCGGCCTCGACGCGTGCGTCGGCGGCGACGTCCTCGGTCGTCATGCCCCGGTCGGCGGCGGCGTCGGTGTAGTCCTCCCCCGCCTCGGCGGGGTCCTTGGCCGCGGCGCCCTCGGGCGCGGCCGCCGCCTTCGGCTTGCGACGGTTGCGGCCGCCGCGCGACCCGCGCCGGCGGCGACGCCTGGGCGCCCCTCCGGCCGCGCTGCCGCGGCCGTCACCGCTTGTTTGCTTCGTCGATTCAGACGTGTTGCCGGCTGCTTCGGCCGGCGCAGTGTTCGTGTCGTGTTCGCCGGAGGCCGGGCGGGCCTCCGTGGGTGTGTCGTCGGACATGGATTCCTTCTCTCATGACGCACGTGCCTCCGGCACGCGCGAGCGCGCGTCGGCTTCGAGCGGCTCCAGCCGCGCGCCGCCGCGCTCGATCAATTGCTTCGTGCGCAGTACCCGCCTGTCGACGAGATCGCCGTCGACAGCGGTGAGCACCTCGGCAGGCCGGGTACCACGCGGTTGGGTGGACAGTTCGAGGTCGAGGACCGGCCCGAGATCGTCGGCGTCCGTGACGGCCATAGTGCGCACGATAGACCGGAGGTCCTCGGTGACCTCGTGACCCTTGCGGGTCCGGGTGACGGGAAGCGCCGGCTGGGCAAGGGCCCGCTCGACCGTGGCCGCCAGCTCGCCGACGCCGACCCGCTCGTCGTCGGGGCCGGTGACGGTGACCCGGTACGCCACGGCGGTGACCGATTCCTGCAGCGCGGGCGCCCGGTCGGCCAGCGCGACGGTGCCGGTCACGTCGATCCCGTCGGGCAACGCATCCGACACCCGCCGCGCGAGCGAGTCGAGCGGCACCTCGTCGACGAGCTGGACGTCGAGGTACTCGGCGTCGCTCTCGTGCCCCACGGACAGGGCGAGACCGAAGCTGACCTTGGGCCGGGGCGCGAACCCCTGGGTGAACGCGAGCGGGAGCTGCTCGATGCGGAACGCACGCTCGAACGCCCGGGCCACGTCGCGGTGGGAGATGAAGCGCACCTTGCCTCGCTTCGTGAAGCGGACGCGCACCGGGAACCCTGCGTCACCGCGCACTGGAGCTCGCCTTCTCCCGCACCCCGAGGAACTCGACCGGCGTGTCGCCGCCGCGGCTGAGGTCCTGGCCGGTGCCCTGGCTCCCGCCCGCCGGCGCCACCGGCGAGGCGACGACGTGCTCGAGCGCGTAGTCGGTGCACACCCCGCAGTCGTAGCAGGGTGTCCAGCGGCAGTCGGGGAGGCCGTGCTCGTGCAGCGCGGCCTGCCAGTCCTGCCAGAGGAAGTCGCGGTGCAGCCCGGCCGCGATGTGGTCCCAGGGCAGGATCTCGTCGGCGGTGCGATGCCGGGTCACGTACCAGTCGGCGTCGAGACCCTCGGCTGCCATCGCATCGAGCCAGCGGCCGAGCTCGAAGCGCTCGCTCCACTCCTGGAACGTCCCGCCGTCCCGCCAGACGCGTTCGATGACGCGACCGATGCGCCGGTCGCCCCGGCTGGCGATCCCTTCGACGAACGTCGCCGCCGGGTCGTGCCAGCGGAGCTGCACGCCGGACTTGCGGACTGCGTCGCGCAGCAGCCCGACCTTGCGCTGCAGCTCGTCGACACTGTTCTGGCCGAACCACTGGAACGGCGTGTGCGGCTTGGGCACGAATCCGCCGACCGACGCGGTGGCGCTGGCCTGCTTCGTGTACTTGCGACCGATGGCGACGACGTTGCGCGCCAGCTCGGCGATGCCGCGCGTGTCTTCGTCCATCTCGGTCGGCACACCGGCGAGGAAGTAGAGCTTCACGCGCCGCCAGCCCTGCGAGTACGCGCCGTCGACCGCGGCGTACAGGTCGTCCTCGGTGATGAGCTTGTTGATGACCTGGCGGATCCGCCACGTGCCGCCTTCGGGCGCGAACGTGAGCCCGGTGCGACGGACCTTCTGGATCTCGCTGGCGATGCCGACGGTGAACGCGTCGACGCGCAGCGACGGCAGCGACAGGCTCACGCTGCCGCAGCCTTCCTGCTCGTTGACGAGGTCGGCGACGAGCCCGTCGATCCCCGAGAAGTCGGCGCTCGACAGCGACGTGAGCGCGACCTCGTCGTAGCCCGTGCGCCGCAGCCCGTCCTGCACCATCGTGCGCACCTGCTCCTCGGGCCGCTCGCGGACGGGGCGGGTGATCATCCCGGCCTGGCAGAACCGGCATCCCCGCGTGCAGCCCCGGAAGATCTCGACGTTGAGGCGATCGTGGACGACCTCGACCAGCGGCACGAGCTGCTGCTTCGGGTACGGCCACTCGGCCAGGTCGGCGACGGTGCGCTTGTCGACCCGGGCGGGAACCTCGGCGAAGCGCGGGCGCACCTCCGCGGATGAACGGCCCGTCGTAGTCGACGTCGTACATGGCGGGCACGTACACGCCCGGGATCGTGGCGAGCTCGCGCAGCACGCCCTCGCGGGTCGTGCGACCGGCGCGCTTCCACGCCCCGATCGACCTCGCTCATCTCGCCGACGGCCTCCTCGCCGTCGCCGATGACGAAGGCGTCGACGAAGTCGGCCATGGGCTCGGGGTTGAACGCGCAGTGCCCGCCGGCGACCACGAGCGGCTCGTCGGGCCCTCGGTCGCTCAGCCGCGCACGGGCACGCCGGCGAGGTCGAGGCAGTTCAGGACGTTCGTGTACACGAGCTCGGCGGAGAGGTTGAACGCGATGACGTCGAAGTCGCCGGCCGGGCGGTGGGTGTCGACCGAGAACAGCGGCACGCCGTGCCCGCGAAGCTCTGCTTCCAGGTCGACCCACGGCGCGTAGGCCCGCTCGGCGGCGGCGTCGTCGCGCTCGTTCAGGATCTCGTAGAGGATCTGCAGGCCCTGGTTGGGGAGCCCGACCTCGTACGTATCGGGGTACACGAGGAGCCAGGACGCGTCGCCGGGCCGGTGGGCCGGCGCCGCTGCCCCTCGTTCCATCCCGATGTAGCGAGCTGGTTTCTCGACCCTGGCCAGGAGCGGCTCGATCCGCGGCCACAGGCTGGACATCTGGACTCTCAGTGTACCGGATGGGCCGCAGATCCCGGCTTGGCGCGGATTTCGCTACCGGGCGCGGCGCATGGAGACGTTGGCGACGAGGGCGACGCAGGCGAAGCAGGTGATCGTGCTCGAGCCGCCGTAGCTCATGAACGGCAACGGGATGCCGGTGACCGGCATGATCCCCATCGTCATGCCCATGTTCACGAAGATCTGGAACGCGAACAGCGCCAGGACCCCGACGCACACGAGCGCGCCGAAGAAGTCGCGGGCGAACAGGGCGGCTCGCCACGTGCGCCAGACGACGATGGCGAACAGCGCCAGCAGCCCCGCGGCGCCGAGGAAGCCGAACTCCTCCCCGACGGCGGTGAAGATGAAGTCGGTGTGCTGCTCGGGGACGAACCCGCCGGCCGTCTGCGAGCCGTTCCCGAACCCGCGTCCGGTGACTCCCCCGTTGCCGATCGCGTTCTTCGACTGATCCGTGTTGAAGGTCGTGTTCCGCGCGTCCTGGCCCTGGCTCACGAAGCTCGTGAGCCGGTCGACCTGGTACTGCTTCAACAGGCCCACGTTGACGACGGCGACGACGCAGCGTCACGGCGAGCAGAGCGAGCACGAGCAGGTGCCGAAGGCGGGCGCCCGCCACCGCGAGCAGGGTGATCACGATGAGGCTGAGCACCATCGCCGTCCCGAAGTCGGGCTGGATCATGACGAGGCCGATCGGGACCGCGGCCAAGCCCGATGGTCACCGTCAGGCGCCACGGGTTCATCTCGCCTCGATGCTCGTTGGCGTACCCGGCGACCGCGACGATGATCCCGAACTTCGCCAACTCCGACGGCTGGAGCTGAAACCCGCCCGGGAGCTGGAACCACGCCTGCGAGCCGCGAGCGTTCGAGCCGAGCGGGGAGAGCACGGCGAGCAGGCCCACCACGGTGGCGACGTACGCGAACACCGAGTAGTCGCGCAGCCGCCGGTAATCGACGGCGAGCAGCAGACCCATCACGACGAGGCCGAGGAGGATCGCCACGCCCTGCCGCTTCACGAAGTAGAGCTCGTCGACCCCCTCGAGCCGTAAGCGCTCGCGTGTCGACGAGTAGATCATCAGCATGCCGAGGGCGGCGATGGCGAGCGTCGCGCCGATGAGCAACGGGTCGAGGTCGCGCAGGATCGACGTGTCGAAGGGCGACCGCCGCGTGCCGAGCGAGTGATCGGCGGTCGACGCACGTCGGGACCAGCGCGGGCGCGTCTGCGGGAGCGACGTCATCAGCGCATCAGTCCTGGATGTCGGCCGGTCGTACCTGCACGGCCGCCGCGTTCGCGTCACCGTTGATTCCGTCGAAGATCCGCGCGACGACCGGCGCCGCGACCGACGCCCCGAAGCCGCCTTCCTCGATCACCGCCATCACGACGTACTGCGGTTGGTCCGGCGGCGAGATGCCGACGAACAGCGAGGTGTCCTGCTTGCCGATGCTCTCGGCGGTGCCCGTCTTGCCGGCGACGGTGGGGCCGCCGATCCCGCGGAAGGCGGAGTACGCGGTTCCGGCCCCGCTCGTCGTCGCGCCGATCAGCCCATCCATGATCACCCGGCGATTCTCGGGCGACAGCCCGGTCGAGTGCACCGGTTGCGGCGGCAGCTCGCGGATCACCGGCTGCGGCTGGTCGAGGCCGGTGCCCGGCTCGAGCACCGCGCTCGCGAGCCGCGGCGTGAAGAGCGTGCCGCCGTTCGCGAACGCGGCGTAACCGCTGGCGAGCTGGAGCGGCGTGACGAGCAGGTCGCCCTGGCCGACCGCGAGGTTCACGTTGTCGCCCGGCAGCCACAACGACCGCTCGCGCTTCTGACGCGGGTCGGGCTCGTTCTGGTTGAACCGCTCCTTCCAGGGCTGGTCCGGCACGCGACCGCCGGCCTCGTCGCGCAGTCCGACGCCGGTGGGCCGGTCGAAGCCGTACGCCTTGGCGGTGTTCTGGATCGCGTACCCCTTGCTGATCTCGTCCTCGGCGCCGCCCGTGCCGTTGCTCTGCGCCTTGGTCCAGGCGTTGTAGTGCTGCCACATGTTGCGGCCGACGTTGTAGAAGTACGTGTCGCTCGAGACCGTGAGCGCGGCGGGCAGGTTGACGGTGCCGTGCGGGGTCTTCCCGGCGTTGCACCGCTCCTCCGCGCCGATGCTGAGGCACCCCTGGTCGTAGAAGCCGGCGTTCGGGTCGAGCTGCCCCGTTTGCAGGCCCGCGAGCGCGGTGAAGGGCTTGAACGTCGACCCCGGCGCGTACAGACCCTGCACGGCCCGGTTCACGAGCGGGAAGTTGCTCTCGGGCCGGTTGAGCTGCTGGAACTCCTCGGGCGTGATGCCGGCGGCGAACTGGCGTGGGTCGTACGTGGGATTCGACGCCATCGCGACGACCGATCCGTCGTTCGGATCGAGCGCGACCACGGCTCCGGCGCCGGCCCGGTAGTTCTCCAGGCGCTGCTTCTCGTTCTGGTCGCGGATCCCGCGCGCACCTTCCATCCCCTCGGCGAGCGACTGCTCGGCCATGCGCTGGATGTCGAGGTCGATCGTGAGCTTGACGTCCTTGCCGGCTATGGCCTTCTGATCCTCGATCGTCCGCGCGACCCGACCCTGGCTGTCGACCTGCACTTCGAGCTTCCGTGGTCTGCCGCGCAGCACGCTCTCGAAGGTCTGCTCGACGCCGTCCTTGCCGATGAGGTCTCCTTCCCGGTAGCCCTCCTTCTCATGGGCCTTGAGCTCGTCGGCATTGATCTCGGAGACGTACCCGATGAGGTTGGCGGCGACGGGACCGTTCGGATACGCGCGCACGGCGGTCCTCGCGACCTTCACGCCCGGGAAATAGGTCTCGTGCTCCTCGATGTACGTCCGCACCTCGGGCGGGATGCCCGCGGCGATGCTCACCGGTGCGACCGGTGAGGCGCGCGGGTCGTCGATTCGCTTCTCGACCTCATCGGGGGTGACACCGAGCTGCTGGGCGAGCCGGGCGACGACGAGCTTGCGCTCGGCAGAGGTCATCTCCTTGTGCCGGTCGAAGGTGATGACGTCGACGGGCTCGTTGTCCACGATGGGCTTGCCGTTGCGGTCGAGGATCCGCCCCCGCAGCGCGGGCTCGTACACGACCCGGCTGCGGTTGCTGGTGGCGGCGGCGGCGTAGTTGCTGTCCGACGCCACCTGGAGGAACCACAGCCGGGCGAAGAGCGCGCTGAAGAGGAACATGACGATGACACCGATGACGGTGAGTCGGGCCCGGCTGCCCTCGATCACAATTACTCCGCGCTTCGCCCCGAGGAGATCGAACGATCGGGCCCCCATCGTGGCATGCGACTCCAGCCCGACTCAGTGATGCTCGGGCAAGCCTTGGACGTCGCCGGGCGGCGCCCGGGTAGCCCACCGCGCGATCGGGAACACGGCGAACGCGACCAGCGCGTCGTACACGCTGGCGATGAGGATGATCCGCACACTGCTGAGCGCGAGCAGCTGGTCCTGACCGGCGATCGCTCCGACTCCGACGAACAACACGCCGCCGGCGAGCCCGCCGAGCGCGCCCATGATCGGCGCGACCCATCGCGACGGGTGCACGAGCCCGCTTTGCACGAACCCGACGCCGTAGCCCACGAGCGCGAACGACAGCGCCGACAAGCCGAGCGGCGTGCTGAGGAACAGGTCGACGGCGAGGCCGGAGACGAAACCGAACACCGCACCCCGCTCCGGCCCGATGTAGAACGCCACGGCCACCGTCAGGACGAGGCCGAGGTCGGGCATGACGCCGAAGACCCGCAGCCCGGCAGAGAAGACGGTGGTCTGGAGCACGACGACCGCGAGGATCAGCAGTGCAAGGCGGAGGCGCGGGAGCCAGGTCACCGGCGGCCCTTCGTGCATCGCCTCATCGGCCGGACGAAGGCCGCAACACCTTCACGTAGTCGAGGCGCGAGAAGTCGACCAACGGCTTGACGAGGATGTCCTGTTGGAGGTCACCGGGGGTCTTCGTGACCTTGCTCACAGTGCCGACGGGTATGGCGGCCGGGAATGGGCTGTTCTGCAAGCCCGAGGTGTAGACGATCTCACCCTTGGTCACGTCGGCGTTGGGGTCGACGAAGTCGGCATGCATCGTGTTGCTGTCGCCTCTCCCCTTCACCACGCCGGTCGCGCCGCTCTTCTCCATCTTCACGCCGACACCCGACTCGGGGTCCTCGAGGAGGAGCACCGTTGCGCGGTCGCGAGAGACCTCGAGCACTCGCCCGACCAGTCCTGCGCCCGTCACAACCGGCATGTCCACCCCGACGCCGTCGCTCTCGCCCTTTCCGATCTGGACCGTGAGCTCGAAGTTGCCCGGCGCGCCTTCGACGACCGGGGCGGCGATCGAGTTGGCGTCCTCGACGAACGGCAGGTCGAGCAGCTTCTTCAGCTCCTTGTTCTCCGCGGTTGCAGCACGCGCGCTCGCCTGCTGGCCGTGAGCCGAGTCGAGCCGACGTCGCAGCCGGGCGTTCTCGTCCTTCAGCGACGCGGCGCTCGTGACGCCGTCGATCCAGTCGCCCACGGGCGAGAAGACCGTGTCGAGCGCGCCCGCAATCGGGTTGACGACGTCGCGGGCGCCGCCGCGCACCGCCGAGATGGGACCCGCGCCGCGAGCGTCGAGCGTGATCAGCGTGACCGCCGTGAGGACGATCAGCGCGAGGATCGTGCGCCGTCGGTGCCCAGGCTGGTACGCGATCACTTGGTTCGCTCGCTCCCCTCCCTCGCATGCTGTTCGAGTTGTCAGCCACCGGCTTCGCCGGTCTCGGCAAGCGCCCGCCCCCGGTCGCTCAGTGTCGCGATGCGACCAGCACTGCCTTGAGCACGTCGAACTCCTCGAGGCACTGCCCCGAGCCGAGCACGACGGTGTACAGCGGATTCTTCGCCCGCCGGACGGGCATCCCGGTCTCCGCGGCCAGCCGGGCGTCGAGCCCGAGCAGCAGTGAGCCGCCGCCGGTGATGACGATGCCCTTCTCCATCATGTCGGCCGCGAGCTCGGGCGGCGTCCGGTCGAGCGTGTACTTGATGGCGTCGCAGATGGCCTGCACCGGCTCCTCGATGGCCTCCCGCAGCTCACTCGTCGACACGACGATCGTCTTCGGCAGCCCGGTCACGAGGTCACGCCCGCGGACCTCCGCGTAGAGCTCCTCCTTGAGCGGCCACGCACTCGCGAGCTTGGTCTTGATGTCCTCGGCCGTGCGCTCTCCGAGCGCCAGCGAGTACTCCTTCTTGCAGAAGCTCATGAGCGCTTCGTCGATCTCGTCCCCCGCGACGCGAACTCGACTCGTTGGCCACGATCCCACCGAGCGAGATGACCGCGACCTCGGTGGTGCCGCCGCCGATGTCGACGACCATGTTGCCGCTGGGCTCGTGCACGGGCAGGCCCGCGCCGATGGCGGCGGCCATGGGCTCCTCGATGATGTAGGCGGGCTTGCGGGCGCCGGCGTACTCGGCCGCCTCCTGCACGGCGCGCTGCTCGACGCCGGTGATGCCCGACGGGACGCAGATCACCATCCGCGGCTTCGCCCATCGCCGGTGGTGCACCCGCTCGATGAAGTAGCGGAGCATCTTCTCGCAGATGTCGAAGTCGGCGATCACGCCGTCCTTCAACGGCCGGATGGCCTGGATGTGGGCAGGCGTGCGCCCGACCATCCGCTTCGCCTCCGTGCCGACCGCGAGGGGGCGGTCGTCCCTGGTGTTGACGGCGACGACCGACGGCTCGTCGAGCACGATCCCCTTGCCGCGCACGTACACCACCGTGTTGGCGGTGCCGAGGTCGACCGCCATGTCGTTCCCGACGACGGAGGACAGCCACGGCCGGTTCACGCGGTCAAGCTACCGGCGCGGCCTCCGCGAAACGCGGATCATCCCAGGTCGGGGAAGAACAGCGCGATCTCCCGCTCGGCGGACTCGGGACCGTCCGAGCCGTGCACCAGGTTCTCGCTGGTCTCGAGGGCGAGATCGCCGCGGATCGTGCCCGGGTGCCGCGTCGCGCGGGTTCGTCGCGCCCATCACCGTGCGCACGACCTGCCACGTGTCGTCGCCGCCCTCGACGACCATCGCCACGAGCGGGCTGCGCGTGATGAAGCGCCACGAGATCGTCGAAGAACGGCTTGCCGTCGTGCTCGGCGTAGTGGACCGCTCGCGAGGTCGACGTCGATGTGGCGCAGGTCCATGGCCACGATCGTGAGGCCGCGTCGCTCGAGGCGGCCGACGATCTCGCCGACGAGGCCGCGCTCGACCGCGTCGGGCTTGCACAGGAACAGCGTGCGATCACTCATCGGCGGCAGACCCTAGTGCCACGGCGCCAGTAGGCATCACTCGCCGTGCACGAGCGCGTGCCGGGCGGCGCCGACGGTGTAGAGCGAGCCGGTCACGACGATCTGGGCGTCGTCGTCCGTCACCGCCCGGGCTCGGCGCCACGGCGTCGTCGACGGTGTCGAACGTCTCGATGCGGGCCGGGTCGACACCGACGTCGGCGCCGGCGGCGGCGACCACGGCGGGGTCGAGCGCGCGCGGGCTCGGAGGCCGGCAACACACGAGCCGCGCCGCGTCGCTTCGCGTCCAGCGCCTCGAGCATCTCGTGCGGCTCCTTCTCGCGCAGCAGACCGATCACCAGCGTGCGTGGCGACTCGGGGAACTCCTCGGTCAACGCCGCCTGCAGGGCATGGGCGCCGGCGACGTTGTGCGCGCCGTCGAGGAGCACGAGCGGCTGGTGGCCGAGGACCTCGAGCCGGCCGGGCGACCGCACGGTGCGGAACGCGTCCGCCACGACCTCCTCCGGCACGGGCCGGCCGAGGAAGCACTCGGCCGCGGTCAAGCGCGGCGGCCGCGTTGTCGGCCTGGTACGCGCCGTGGAGCGGCACGAACACGGCGTCGTACCGGCCGTTCGGCGTGAACAGGTCGGCGACGCGCCCACCATGCGCGGGCGCGATTCGCCGTCACCCCGAAGTCGTCGTCTCGAGTGACGACATCGGTCGCGCCGCGATCGAGGAACCGCGGGACCAGAGCCGGGATCGGTCTCGCCCAGCACCAGGGTCGACCCGGGCTTGACGATGCCGGCCTTGTCGGTCGCGATCTGCTCGCGGGTCGGGCCGAGGTACTCGACGTGGTCGATGCTCACGTTGGTGACGACCGCGACGCGCCCGTCGACGACGTTGGTCGCGTCCCACGTGCCGCCCACGCCCACCTCGACGACCGCGACGTCGACCGCGACGTCGGCGAACCACGCGAACGCGGCGGCGGTGAGGATCTCGAAGTAGCTCGGCCGGTCGGGAAGGTGCGGCTCGATGTCGGCGATGCGGGACAGGAGCTCGCGCGAGCGTCGGCGTCGTCGACGGGTTCGCCGTTCCAGACGAGCCGCTCGTTGACCTCCTCGAGGTGCGGGCTCGTGTACGTGCCGACCGAGAGGCCCGACGCCTCGAGCAGCGCGGACGGTCATGCGCGCCGCCGAGGTCTTGCCGTTGGTGCCGGTGAGGTGGATCACGGGGTACGACTCCTGCGGAGATCCGAGCAGCTCGACGAGCGCCCGGATGCGATCGAGCGTCGGCGCCGTCGCCCGCCGGTCCGCGCCGGGCGGGAGCCCCGTCGACTCGAGGTTGACGTGGGCGTCGAGCCAGGCCCGGGCGGCGCCGATGTCCAAGTCAGGCCGCGTCTTCGGCGAGCTCGACGTCGACCGCGAATGCTTCCGCCGGAACGAGGTCGAGGTCGCGGACACGCGCCCGGCGTCCGCACGTCGTCCGAGCGCGCGCGCGAGGGCCTCGAGGCGCTCAGGCGGTGTCCCGGACGACGGCGCGATCGACTTCGGTGCGCAGCGACCGCTGCCGCGACGTCTTCGCCTTGCGGATCTCGCCGAGGACGTCGGCGGCGACGCCGTACGTCAGACGATCGGCGTCGCCGGTCTCCGCGCGCAGCAGAGGCCGGGTCGGGCCACGCCAGCGCGGTGGATCGAGCCGTCCCGCCACCACGACCACACCTCTTCGGTGACGAACGGCAGGTGCGGCGCGAACAGCCGCAGCAGCGTCGAGAGCGCGAGCTCGAGCGCGCGCGCGGGCCGAGCGCGGCACCGCGCTCGTCGCCCGCGCCGTAGGCGCGCTGCTTCACGAGCTCGAGGTAGTCGTCGCAGAAGCCCCAGAAGAACCGCTCGGTTCGCTCGAGCGCACGTGAATAGTCGTAGCCCTCGAACGCGCCGGTCGCGTCGTCGACGAGGTCGGTGAGCGAGCGCAGCATCGATCGGTCGAGTGGCTCGGTCACCTCGCCGGCGGCGTCGTCGCCGATCACCCCGAGCGCGAACTTCGACGCGTTGAGGATCTTGATCGCGAGGCGCCGGCCGACCTTGATCTGGCCCTCGTCGATCGCGGTGTCGACGCCCGGCCGCCCGCTCTGCGCCCAGTAGCGCACGGCGTCGGAGCCGAACTGGTCGAAGCAGCTCGATCGGCGTGACCACGTTGCCCTTCGACTTCGACATCTTCTTGCGGTCGGGATCGAGGATCCAGCCGTTGATCGTGGTGTCGCTCCACGGCAGCGTGCCGTGCTCGAAGTGCGAGCGCAGGAGGGTGGCGAACAACCACGTGCGGATGATGTCGCCGCCTTGCGGTCGCAGGTTCATCGGGAACGTGCGGGAGAACAGATCGGGGTCGTCTTCCCAACGCAGTGCCGATCTGCGGCGTGAGCGACGACGTTGCCCACGTGTCCATCACGTCGGGGTCGCCGACGAACCCTCCGGGCTTGCCGCGCTGGTCGTCGTCGTAGCCGTCGGGGGCGTCGTTCGACGGGTCGACGGGGAGCTGGTCCTCGCGGGCGAGCAGCGGGTGCGTCGTAGTCGACCTCGCCGTCGTCGTCGATCGGGTACCAGACCGGGAACGGCACGCCGAAGAAGCGCTGCCGGCTGATGAGCCAGTCGGCGTTGAGGCCCTCGACCCAGCTCTCGTAGCGCGCCCGCATGTGCGGCGGGTGCCAGCGCAGCTCGCGGCCCCGCTCGAGCAGCACGGCGCGCAGCTCGGGATCGTTGGCCGCCGTTGCGGATGTACCACTGCCGCGTCGTGACGATCTCGAGCGGCCGCGATCGCCGCGCTCGTAGAACTTCACCGGATGGGTGATCGGCTCGGGCGTCCCTTCGAGACGCGCCGGCGTCACTCAGGAGCTCGACGACGCGTTCCCGCGCTTGCTTGACGGTCTTCCCACCGAGCTCGCGGTAGCGCGCCTCGGCGTCGGGATCGCTCGCCTCCCAGTTCGGCGGGTCCGGGACGAGCCGGCCGTCCCGGCCCATCACGCTCCGGGTCGGAAGGCGCAGCTCGCGCCACCACACGACGTCGGTCACGTCGCCGAACGTGCAGATCATCGCGATGCCCGTCCCCTTCTCGGGGTCGGCGAGGCGGTGCGCCACGACGGGGACCCGCACGCCGAACAGCGGCGTGGTCACCTCGCCGCCGAAACGGTCGCGGAAGCGCGCGTCGTCGGGATGGGCGACCAGCGCCACGCACGCGGGGATCAGCTCCGGGCGCGTCGTCTCGATGACGATGTCGGGCGCGCCGTCGACGCCGCCGAAGCGCACCCGGTGCGTCGCCCCCGGCTGCTCACGGTCTTCGAGCTCGGCCTGGGCGACCGCGGTGCGGTAGTCGACGTCCCACAGCGTGGGCGCCTCGGACTGGTACGCCTCGCCGCGGGCGAGGTTCCGAAGGAACGCCCGCTGCGACACGCGCTGGGCGCCCTCTCCGATCGTCGTGTAGATCAACGACCAGTCGACCGACAGCCCGAGCCGCCGCCACAGCTCCTCGAACGCCTGCTCGTCGATCTGGGTCAGGCGTTCGCACAGCTCCACGAAGTTCGGCCTCGACACCGGGACTGCGTTCTTGCCCGGCTTGTCGGGCGGCGTGAAATCGGGGTCGTACGGCAGCGACGGGTCGCACCGCACGCCGAAGTAGTTCTGCACGCGCCGCTCGGTGGCCAACCCGTTGTCGTCCCACCCCATCGGGTAGAAGACCTCGGCGCCCCGCATGCGCCGGTAGCGCGCGATCGAGTCGGTCTGCGCGTACCCGAACACCGAGCCCATGTGGAGCGACCCGCTGACCGTCGGCGGCGGCGTGTCGATCGAGTAGATCTCGTCCCGCGCCTTCGTGCGGTCGAAGCGGTAGCGTGCCGTCGGCTTCCCACCGCTCGCTCCACCTCGCTTCGAGCCCGTCGAGGCTCGGCTTCTCGGGGACGCGGCGTCATCCCCGCAGTCTACGGACATGCGTGCGAGCGTCTGCGTCCTCGGAGATGCACCGGCGAGGGTCAGGCGGTGCGGCGCGTCCCGGTCTCGGTGGTGACGAGGGTCGGGGTGACGCGTTCGAGGACGACGCTGACGGTCGATCACGCACTGGGCGATGTCGGAGCGGCTCGGCAGGTCGTACATCACCTCGAGCAGCACCTCCTCGAGGATCGCCCGCAGGCCGCGGGCGCCCGTGCCCCGCTTCAGCGCCTCCTCGCCGACCGCCTCGAGCGCGTCGTCGGCGAACACGAGGTCGACGTCGTCGAACTGGAAGAACTTCTGGTACTGCTTCAGCAGCGCGTTCTTCGGCTCGACGAGGATGCGGATCAGCGCCTCCTGGTCGAGGCTGTGCACGGCGCCGACGACGGGGAGCCGGCCGACGAACTCGGGGATCAACCCGAACTTCAGGAGGTCCTCGGGCAGGATGCCGGCGAGGATCATGCCGAGGTCCTTCTCGTCGGCCTTGCGGATGTCGGCGCCGAAGCCGACGCCCTGGTTGCCGACCCGGCTCTCGATGATCTTGTCGATGCCCGCGAACGCGCCGCCGCAGATGAACAGGATGTTCGTCGTGTCGATCTGGATGAACTCCTGGTGCGGGTGCTTGCGCCCGCCCTGCGGCGGCACCGACGCGGTCGTGCCTTCGAGGATCTTCAGCAGCGCCTGCTGCACGCCTTCGCCCGAGACGTCACGCGTGATCGACGGGTTCTCGGCCTTGCGGGCGATCTTGTCGATCTCGTCGATGTAGATGATCCCGGTCTCGGCCTTCTTGACGTCGTAGTCGGCGGCCTGGATCAGCTTCAGCAGGATGTTCTCGACGTCCTCGCCGACGTAGCCGGCTTCGGTGAGCGCGGTCGCGTCGGCGATCGCGAACGGGACCTTCAGCAGCCGGGCGAGCGTCTGCGCGAGCAGCGTCTTGCCGCAGCCGGTGGGGCCGATGAGCAGGATGTTGGACTTCTGCAGCTCGACGTCGGGGTCGCCGTACGCGCCGGCCTGCACGCGCTTGTAGTGGTTGTAGACCGCGACCGACAGGATCTTCTTCGCCTGCTCCTGCCCGATGACGTAGTCGTTCAGGTACTCGTAGATCTCACGGGGCTTGGGGAGCTCGTCGAACTTGACCTCGGTGCTCTGCGAGAGCTCCTCTTCGATGATCTCGTTGCAGAGGTCGATGCACTCGTCGCAGATGTAGACGCCGGGACCGGCGATGAGCTTCTTGACCTGCTTCTGGCTCTTCCCACAGAACGAGCACTTCAGCAGGTCGCCACCGTCACCGAACTTCGCCACGACGTCTCCTCGCTCCCCCGCCGGTCCGGCGACGCCTAGCTCACGCCTGCGGCTGCTGCCACCGACGCGAGCTCTCGGTTGCTGATCACTTCGTCGACGATGCCGTAGTCCTTGCGCCTCGACCGCGCTCATGATGAAGTCGCGGTCGGTGTCGTGGGCGACCTTCTCGACCGGCTGGCCCGTGTGGTGCGCCAGGATCTCGTCGAGGAGCTCGCGCATCCGGATGATCTCCTTGGCCTGGATCTCGATGTCGACCGCCTGGCCGGACGCGCCGCCGTGCGGCTGGTGGATCAGGATGCGGGCGTGCGGCAGCGCGAAGCGCTTCCCGTTCGCTCCCGCGGCGAGCAGCACCGCGGCGGCCGACGCGGCCTGCCCGACGCAGATGGTCTGACACGTCGGGCTTGATGTACTGCATGGTGTCGTAGATCGCGAACAGCGCCGGTGATCTCACCGCCCGGCGAGTTGACGTACACCGAGATGTCCTTGTCGGGATCTTCGCTCTCGAGGTGCAGCAGCTGGGCGATCATCAGGTTCGAGATCGTGTCGTCGATCGGCGTGCCGAGGAAGATGATGCGTTCCTTGAGCAGCCGCGAGTAGATGTCGAACGCGCGCTCGCCGCGGTTCGTCTGCTCGATGACGGTGGGGACGAGGTAGTTGCGGATTGGCTCGATCTCGCTCACGCCTGGGGCTCCTCTGTCTGCACCTTGGATGCTTGCTCCTCGGATGCTGGCTCGTCGGATGATTGCTCGTCGGAGGCTTCGGCCTCTTCCTCCGGAACCTTCAGGTCGAGCGGGTTCCCGGCTTCGTCGACGACTTCGGCGTGGTCGACGAGGTACCGGACGGTCTTCCCTCTGGCGATATCCGAGCGTACCGCCTCCAAGATGCCCCTGCGTTCAAGATCGCGCCGGACCTTCTTGGGTTTCTCCTCCATGCGCTCGGCCAATCGTTCGACCTCGTCGTCGAGCTCGTCGTCGTTTGCGACGATGCCTTCCTGCGCGATCCAACCGCGCGCAACGCGAGGTCGGCGCGCACCCCGCGCTCGGCGGCTTCGCGCACCTGCTGGACGAAGGCCTGCTCGTCCATCCCCGTCGCCTCCAGGTACTGCTGGATCGTCACGCCCTGCGCCTCGAGGCGGTGCGCGATGTCGTGGAGGCGCTGCTCCATCTCCCGCTGCACCAACGCGTCGGACAGGTCGATCGTCACGAGGTCGGCGACGGCGTCGAGCACCTTGTCACGCGCCGCAACCTGGGCCTGGACCGTGTTGACGAGCTCGAGCCGTTTGCGAATGTCGGCGCGCAGCTCGTCGACGGTGTCGAACTCGCTCACCTCCGACGCCCACTCGTCGGTGACCTCGGGCAGGACCTTGCGCTTCGTCTCCTTGGTCAACACCTGGAAGGAGACGTCTTCACCGGCGCGCTCGCCGAAGCGCTCGGGCAGCGTGTCGTTGAACTTCAGGATGTCGCCCGGACGCTTCCCGGTCAGCTCCTCGTCGAGCTTCGGGACGAGCAGTCCGGAGCCGACCTCGTACAGGTAGTCGGTGGCGGTGAGGGCGTCGATCGCCTCGTCGTGGACGTAGCCCTTGATGTCGATCTCGCGCGAAGTCACCGTCGGCCAGCGGGCCGGGTCGAGTCCTCGAGGTCGGCGAACCGGTCGCGCAGCGCGTCGAGCTGTGTGTCGACGACCTCGTCGGTGACCGCCGGTGTGGGGACCTCGATCCGGAGCCCCAGGTAGTCCTGCAGCTCGACCACGGGGCGGACCTCGACCACGGCGTCGAACTCGACGTCGCCGCTCTCCTCCCCGGCGGTGATGTCGATCTCGGGCGTGGCGATCGTGTCGAGCTCCTCCGATTGGACGGCGTCGGAGTAGTAGCCCGGGAGGGAGTCACGGAGCGCCTGGTCGCGCGCCACGTCGGAGCCGAGGCGGGCCTCGAGAAGCTGGCGGGGCGCCTTGCCGGGGCGGAAGCCGGGGATCTTGACCTCGCCGGCGAGCTTGCGGAACGCGGCGTCGATCGCCCGCTCGAACTCGGAGGCGGGGATGGACACGTGGAGCTTGACCTTGTTCTCGGGAAGCTCCTCGACCGAGGTCGTCACGGGGGACATGGGGAGAGCGAGTGTACAGCGGCGTTTCGCGGTCTCGGTTGACATCCCGGCGATCGGCTCGGGCTCCCCTACGCTGCGAATGGATGCGCATCGACCGCGGTCTCACGCACGTGGCGCTCCCCGTCACCGACGTCGAAGCCAGTCTCGACTTCTACCGGCGGTTCGCCGACATGGACGTCGTGCACCGCCGCCGCGACGAGCAGACGGGCGACGAAGTCGTGTGGGTGAGCGACCGCACGCGGCCCTTCGTCGTCGTGCTGATCGAGCAGGACCGGCCCGGGCGGAGGTCTCAGCCGGGTTCTCGCACCTCGGGGTGGGTTGCGAGACCCGCGAGGAGGTGGAGCGGCGCTGCGAGCTCGCCCGGGGCGAGGGCCGCACCGTGCTCGGGCCCGCACGACTCGGGTCCGCCCGTCGGCTACTGGGCGTTCATCACCGACCCCGACGGCAACAACCTGGAGCTCTCCCACGGCCAGGAGGTCGGCCTCACGGTCGAGCAGGCTCCTCGGGCATGACCGGCGCCGCCAGCGGCAGGCGGACGCGGAACGTCGCCCCGTCTCCGCGGCTGGTGTCCACTTCGACCCGGCCACCGTGCGCGCCGACCAGCGCCGCCACCACCGCCAGCCCGAGCCCGGTGCCGCCCCGGTCCCGCGCCCGAGACGGGTCGGCGCGGTAGAAGCGCTCGAAGACGCGGGCGGCGTCCTCGGCGTCGAGACCGGGCCCCTCGTCGGCGACCTCGATGACCGCCTCGGCACCGGACGCGCGCACCCTCACGGTGGTCGCCGTGCCCGGGGGCGTGTGCGTCCGCACGTTGGCGAGGAGGTTGTCCAGCACCTCGCGCAGGCGCATCCGGTCGCCCGTCACCTCGACCGGCTCGGTCCGCCTCGATCGACAGCGGCCAGTCGCCGCTGATCGTCTGCGCCGCCTCGGCCGCCTCGCCCGCCAGCCCGACCAGCTCCACCGGCTGGCGCTCGAGCGGCCGTCCCTCGTCGAGGCGGGTGAGCAGCAGCAGGTCCTCGATGAGCGCCTGCATGCGCGACGTCTCGACGCGGACACCCCGCAGCACCCGCGCCAGGTCCGCCGGCCGCTGCTGCGCGCCCCGTTCGAACAGCTCGGCGTACGCGCCCACCGCGCTGACCGGCGTGCGCAGCTCGTGCGACGCGTCGGCGACGAAGCGCCGGAGGCGTTCCTCCGACGCCTGCTGCTTGGCGAAGGCGTCTTCGATGCGCTCCAGCATCGTGTTCAGCGCCATGCCGAGCCGGCCGACCTCGGTGCGATCGTCGGCTTGCTCGACGCGCAGGCTCAGCTCGCCGCCGGCGATGTTCGCCGCCGTGCTCTCGATGTTGCGCAGGGGCCGCAAGCCCGACTCGCACCAGCCAGAGGCCGAGCCCGACTGCGCCGAGGAGGACGGCGGCGGTGACGAAGATCTCGGTCAACAGCAACCGGTGCAGCGTCGAGTTCACGTCGTCGAGCGGCAGCGCGACCATCAGCAACGAGTCGTCCGCCAGCCGCTCCGCCCGGACGCGGAACTCGCCGTTGTCGCCGCGGGCGGAGTCGACCGAGAAGAACGTTGCGCTTTCATCGCGGTTCGAGGCGAGGCCCGACACTTGCTCCGGGAGGCGCGGCCGCGACGTCGTGAACTGCCCCCGGGTCGACTGGCTCACGATGGCCGTGCCGTCCGGGGAGCGCAGCTCGACGTAGGCGCCGGGCGCCGCTGCCGCCAGCGCGCCCGCGTCACCGCCGGGACTGCGATCCGGCGGGCCGAAGAGCGAGCGGATGAGCGGAGTGTGCGCGGCGGTGAGGCTCTCGTCGACGCGGTCGACGAGGAACGACCTCAGCGCGGTGTACGTGGCGACGTCGGCGGCCACCAGGCCGACGAGCGCGACGGCGGCGACTGCGATGCAGGAGGCGGGCCCGCAACGACAGCCTCACGGCCGCGCCCGCCTCAAGCTTCCGGTTCTCGCAACGCGTACCCGACGAGCCGGATCGTCTGGATGAGTGGAGGGCCGAGTCGGTCGAGCTTCTTCCGCAAATAGCTCACGTACGTCTCGACGACGTTGGGGTTGCCGCCGAAGTCGTAGTGCCACACCGCGTCGAGGATCTGTGCCTTGGACAGCACTCGCTTCGGGTTGCGCATGAAGAACCGAAGCAGGTTGAACTCGGTCGCGGTGAGCTGAAGCAGGTCGCTCCCCCGCCAGACTTCGCGCGTGTCCTCCTCCATGACGAGGTCTGCGAAGCGGAGGGCGGTGTCGCCGCCGGCTTCGCCACGGGTGCGGCGAAGGATGGCATGCACGCGCGCGACGACTTCCGCGAGCGTGAAGGGCTTCGTGACGTAGTCGTCTCCACCGGCGACCAGACCCTCGACCCGGTTGGACGGTTCGTCCCGGGCGGTGAGGAAGAGCACCGGGACGTCCACGCCGTCCTGGCGCAGCCGCTTGAGGAGTGTCACCCCGTCGATGTCCGGCAGCATGATGTCGAGGACCACGAGATCGGGGCGCAGATCGCTGACGACCTCGAGCGCGTCGCGCCCGCCGTGCACCTGGGCGACGTCGAAGCCCTCGTACCCGAGCGCGGTCGAAACCGCATCGGTGATCGACGGCTCGTCGTCGACTACGACGATCCGTGCCGGACCGTTCATGCCTGAAGCCATCGAGAAGCCACCTGAGTTCCCTGACGACGGTAATCCACGACGCACGAGACGACGCGGCGAGCGCCTACTCGCCCCCGCGCAGCCTGTCGATGATCGGCTTGGCCTGCGAGATCGGAATGACGAAGCCGACGTTCTGCGCGGTGTTCGGGTTGGCGATCGCGGTGTTGATGCCGATGACGCGACCCTGGGAGTCGACCAGCGGTCCGCCGGAGTTGCCCGGGTTGATCGCGGCGTCGGTCTGGATCAGGCCCGTGAGCCGCGCGCCCGTCTCGGTCGGGATCTCGCGATGCAGCCCGGAGACGATCCCGCGAGTGGCGCTCAGCCCGCCGTCGAGGTCGAGGGCGTTCCCGATGGCGACGACGTCGTCACCGACCTGGACCTGGTCCGAGTCCCCGAGCTCGACCGCGGGCAGGTTCGTTGCGTCGACCTTGAGCACGGCCAGATCGTGGGACGCGTCCTGGCCCAGCACACGAGCGGAGAGCTTCTTGCCGTCGGACGTCGTGACGTTGATGCTGCGCGCGTCTGCGGCGACGTGGTCGTTGGTGACGATGATCCCGCCGGGGTCGATCACGAATCCGGTCGCGGCACCGCCACCGCCTCCGCCTCCTCCGAGCGCGGGCCCGCCGTCGGTCGTGATCGCGACCACCGCGGGCACGTCCTTGGCGAGGATCGCCGAGATATCGCCCTGGGCGGCGGGCGCCGAGCTCGTCGCCTGCACGGGTGCCGCCGGATGCGGGGGAAACGACGACCCGCTCGAGCCGTCGAAGAAGACCAACGCCCCCGAAGCGATGAGGGCACCGGCCAACCCCCCAGCCGACGCCGCGAGCAGCATGCGGCGGACGGGTCCCACTCGCTCACGAGCGCGACTGGTAGGGCTGACCGGTGCTTGGGGGGATGGGGGTGTTGCATGGGCGAGCCCGCTGGTGGGCGGTTCGAGCTCATCTGTTGCCGTGCCACCCGACCGGCCGAGATCGTCCACGCCAGCATCATGCGGGTCGGCTTTGAATCGGTCCTGAGGCCAACCTGTGAGCCCGGTGAGAATTTCCGTTGCGCCTACGCTTGGGCGCGCCGGGGAGTGGCGCAGCTGGTAGCGCACCTGCTTTGGGGGCAGGCGGTCGGCGGTTCGAATCCGCCCTCCCCGACCGATCCCGGTGACTACGGTCCCGGGGCCGCGCGGGTGTAGCTCAATGGCAGAGCCTCAGCCTTCCAAGCTGATGACGCGGGTTCGATTCCCGTCACCCGCTCCAAAGTCGCGCGTGACGCGTCTCTACTGCGCCGGGTCGGTGCCCTGGGTCGAGCCGTCGGCGACCTGCTCGGTCCAGCGGTTGCCGTCCCAGTAGCGCCACTGGTGACGCCCGTACGGGTCGGCGGCCCACCCCGGGGCTCCAGGGCCCGCGGTGGGCGCGGCGACGGGCGGAGGCGGAGCGGCTGCAGGAGCGGGAGCGGGGCGCGCCGGTGCGGGCACCACGCCCTGGCTCCGCACGGCGAGCAGCGCGACCGCGCCGGCGACCGCGGCGCCGCCGAGCCACTGCATGATGTTGCCGATCTTCTCCGGCCACGAGAGGCCGACGAAGGCTTGGTTGTCACCGATCGCGCCGATGCAGGCGATCAACGCGCTCAACACGATCACCGCGCCGAGGATCGCCGCGCCCAGGAGCGCTGCCCGGACCGTCGAGGCCCCACGGGCATCAGGCGGGAACGGGATGCGCAGCGCGAGAACGAGCCCGACCGCAATCGCGAGGACCGCCACGTGCCAGATGCTGACCACGTTGAACCCGAGGAACGTCAGCTTCCGCCAGGCGCTGGCGCCGGGAGTGAAGACCGCGCTCACGATCCCGCCGACGATGCTGAACCCGAGCGCGCCGAGCAGGATCAGCGCGGTCGTCTCCAACGGCGTCCGCCAGGTCGCTACGACCCCGGCACCCGCTCCTTGCCCCGCTTCGACGTCGGCCATCGAGCCTCCTCAGGTCCTGCTCCGCTCGCGAGTCTTCGCGAGCACGCGAGTGCGGAAGCTACTCGCCCGCCGCGCCGTACGGGAAGGCCGACAGCACCTCTCCGTCATCGTCCCCGATCAGGAGCATGTCGGCGCCGAGGATGCCGTACGCCTCGAGCTCGAGCCGGATGACCATCCCCGGCTCGAGCGGGGTGGCGTTGTCGATCCCCTCGTAGCCGAGCCCGGCGCCGTGGACCGACGTCCCCGGCGCCGACGCATCGAGCTCCGCGGCGTGAACGCCGGCGTGGCAACGGTCGACGAGCGATGCCCACGCTTCGTCCCACCGCGACCTGCGGTCACGCAGCTCCGTGGTCGGCTCGCCACACGGCCATGTGCGGGCGAGGGAGCCTTCCCATCCGTCGCGGAGCACGCCGGCGCTGAGAGCGACCCGATCGCCCTCGGCCATCCGCCGGTCGGAGACGAAACGGCGAATCGGCTCGTCGCCGTCGATGACGCAGAACGTGCCTTCGAACGCGGGCGTCGTCGTGCCCAGTCGGCACATGCGCTCCTCGAACACGCCCTTCAGCTCCACCTCGCGCACGCCGGGCCGCAGTGCTTCGACGGCGGCTCCGAGCGCGTCCTCGGCGACGGAGATCGCGGCACGGATGCGCTCGACCTCGGCCGGGCTCTTCACCCGGCGCGCCGCGCGCATCACGGCCTCGCCGTCGGCCAGCTGCGCGTTCGGGAACGTCGCGGTGAACAGCTGCTCGAAGAGCGGGGTGAGGCCGTCGACGCCGATCCGCTGCGCGCCCGACACGCCGGGGATGGCGGCGACCGCGCCCATGATGTTCGCGGGGTTCCAGCTCATCGGGTACAAGCGCTCGGGCGGGATCTCGGCGGGCACGCCGAAGTCGGTGACGCTCATCAGGTGGACCGCTCCGGTCTCGCGCACGACGACGCAGCCCGGCGCGAACGGACGCGTCCCGGCGAGCCAGAGGCGCGTCGCCTCGGACACGAACCGGGCGTTGCCTTCGCGCCCGAGCACGAGCACGTCGACGTCCTGGCGCGCCATCTCGTCGAGCGCGCGAGCGAGGCCCTCAGCCACGCGGTCCCCTGTCGCGCCCGCTCAGCCGCTCGTACCCGTCGTCGGTCACGGCGACGATCTCCTCGGCCCGGAAGCCGGCACTCCCGTCGTCCCACGCGATCGGCTCGAACACCAGCACCATGCCCGGCGCGAGCACGAGCGCGTCGTCGAACTCGTCGCCGAGGTCGGTCCCGACCAGGGGCATCTCGGCGCTGTTCGTGCCGATGCCGTGGGCGAGGTACAGGTGCGGGAGCCACGGCCGGCGCCCGTCGTCCGTCGTCGCGGCGCGCACGAGGTCCCCGGCGGTCGCCCCCGGCTTGAGGACGGCGAAGCAGCGGTCGACGATCTCGCGCCAGCGCGCTCCCTGGTCGCGATGGCGTGCCTCGGGCCCGCCGACGACGAACGTGCAACCGAAGTCGGACGCGTAGCCCTCGTAGTCGATGCCGGTGTCGACCCAGATCACGTCGCCCGCCGCGAACGACTGGTTGGTGGTCGGCGTCGGGAACACGACATCGCCCGTAGCGGAGTACGGGCCGTCGGCGACGCGGGCCGGCATGATCTGCCAGATGGGGTCGACCGTGTTCGCGGTCGCACCCAGCTCGAAGATCCGGCGCAGGAACGCGCCCGACAGCTCGGCACCGCTGACGCCGGGCGCGACCAGCGGCTCGACCGCGAGCATGGCTTCCTCGTTGATCGACTGCGCGCGGCGAATGCACTCGAGCTCGTCGGCGGTCTTCACGATCTTGCACGTGCTCAGGAGCGCCGTCGCGTCCGCGACCTCCCGTCCGTGCAGGGCGGCGTGCAGCGGCATCGTGTACTCGTCGAGCGCGATCGGCCCGTCCGGCAGCGCGTCGCGTAACGCCTCCGCGCCCTCGGGCCATTCGACCGGCAGTGCGCCGTGCACATGGTCGGCCGGGAGGTCCGGGGGGACGCCCTCCGGGAACGCCGTGTAGAGGTGCGGCGCGTCGCCGTCGGCGGTGACGATCGCGATCATCCGCTGGTGGGCGGCGCGGGCGGCGTCGGCGGCCGGCGCGCGAGCACCGACCGCGTACGTCGACGGCGGGCTGCCCGAGCAGCACGGCGGCGGCGAGGCTCTGCGCGTCGAGCGCGTCGACGACCTTGCGATGCCGATCGCGCCGCATGCGGGCGAGGTCGAGGTCGCCCGTCACAACGGGAGCTTGTACGCGGCGATCGCGTTCTCGCCCAGGATCTTGCGCTGCGCGGCGTCCGGGAGTGGCGCGATCGTCTCGCGTAGCTCCTTCACGACCTCGGGGTGGAACTCCGGGTGCGGGTAGTCCGACGCCCACAGCACGCGGTCCGGGCCCAACCACTCGGCGCACGCGGCGAGGTTCCATTCCTCGGGCTCGAAGCCGGCCCAGCACTGGCGCCGGAAGTACTCGCTCGGCAGGAGGCTGAGCCAGCGCTTCTCGAGCGGGAACGCCTTCACCTGCTCGTCCATGCGCTCGAGCTGCGTGGGGATCCACCCGCCGCCGGATTCGAGGAACAAGAACCGCAGGCGTGGGAACCGCTCGCACACGCCCCCCATGAGGAGCCGTCCGAGCGTCACGATCATGTCGACGGTGTTGCCGACGGCCTGGCCCAGCCCGGAGCCGCCGTGCAGCTCGTCCATCGCCATGTTGGTGACCATCATGTTCTCGCTCTCGGCGACGAGGCGGAACTTGCGGCACGCGCCCGGCGTGTCGACGTGCACGCCGGGATGGAACGCCACCGGAACGTCGAGGTCCTGGCACGCGGCCCAGAACGGGTCGTAGGCGGAGTGGTTGAGCGGCAGCTCGTCGACGTACGCCGACGGGCGGACGAACACGCCTTGCAGCGCGAGCTCCTGCACCGCGCGCTCGGCTTCCAACACCGCGAGCTCCGGCGCTTGGAGCGGTACGCCCGCCATCGCGAACAGCCGTCGCGGATGCGCAGCGCAATACTCGGCGACCCAGTCGTTGTACGCGCGCTGGCAGTCGAGCACGAACTCGACGTCGTGGAACGCGTCGATCGGGTCGTCGGGCCCGAAGAACAGCGCCGTGGACGGATAGAGGACGGCGACGTCGATGCCGTCGCGGTCCATGTCGGCGACGCGGGCGTCGGGGTCGTGGCCGCCCGGGACGCGGAGGCTCTGCAGCATGTCGTGGAACTGCTTCGGCGTCATGCCGACCGCGGCGGCCATCGCGTCCTGCAGCTCCCGACCGCCTCCTCGCACGACACCGCCGGCGTAGTACGTCTCGTACACGTCGTCCTCGACGACCTTGCGCGGGATCCAGTCACCCCACCGCTTCTGGTCCATGCGCGCGGACCAGAGGTCGTCGGGCTCCATCGTGTGGCCGTCGGCGTCGACGACCACGGCCTCGTCGGGCATCGCGCCTCCCTGACGTCCCCGTCAGCCTCCCACCGGCGTCGCCGCGACTCAACGGCACTGCGGTACCGAGAGATTGGGGTGACCGAGGGGATTCGAACCCCCGACCTCCGGGACCACAACCCGGCGCTCTCACCAACTGAGCTACGGCCACCA
>CAVYIP010000012.1:0-87707 GCA_963768605.1 uncultured Actinomycetes bacterium
CCAGGTTGCCCAGCCAGACGGGCGTGAACATCACGTCGACCGTGAGCACGTGGAGGCGGCCGCTGCGGAGCTTCGTGGCGTCGATCCCCTCGCCCTCGCCGTCGACGTGCCCGGCGTTCCCGAGGGCGTCGACGCGACCGCCCGGCAGCGCCACCCGGTAGAGCATGTTGGCGTCGTCGTCGGTCGACAGCCACACGGCGCCGGCGACGACGTCGCCGCCCTGCACGCGGTCGACGAACTGCGACATGCGCACCGGGCTCAGTTGCTTCCAGCCCTTGCGGACGTCGTAGCGGAGCAGTGCGTCGCCGCCGAACCGGTCCATGGAGTAGGCGATCATCGTCTTCGGGTCGACGGTGACGAACGACGCTTCGTGCTGCGGCACCGTGACGGCGTCCACGAACGCGAGCGTCTTGGCGTCGTAGCGCGCGATCGCCTGCTCGCCGCGCTCGTAGTCCGGCTGCTCGTACGGCGCGTAGACGTACTTGCCGGCGACATCGACGTCCCCGATGTGGTTGAACCCGCGCGCGGCCCAATCGGCCGGGATCGCGTCGGTCACACGGTTCGTGTCCTGCAGTCGATCGTCTACCCGTGCCAGCACGCGGGTTCCGGAGAGCACCCACGCCGTCCTTCGCCCGTGCGATGCCCTGGTTGTAGACGGGATCGAGCTGCGATTCGCTCGTCAGGCGAGCCTGCGGCGCGGCGGCAGCCGCGCCGCCGAAGAGCGCGACCACGGTGAAGATCGCGGCACAGGCCGCTGCCCGTCGACCAGCTCGCATCCCGCCGCACTGTAGCGAGCCGCCGTGGCCTACGAAGCGGACACCTTCCGGCCGCGATGGGTCACGCAGAAGGGTCGGAAGCCCATCGACGCGTACATTCGCATCGGCGTGTCGTTCGGAAGCGCGCCGATCAGCACCGGACCGGCGCCCCGCTCGCGAGCGTCGCGGACGCAGTGGACGATCAACGCGCTGGCAACGCCCCGGTGGCGGAAGTCGGGGTGCGTGAACAGGTCCTCCACCTTGCCGATGCCGTTCGCGCCCGGCCATGAGGACAGGAACGCGCAGTCGGAGTGGTCGGCGCGCGCGAGCCAGAAACGCAATGCCGGCGCCTTGACGCGCTTGGTCGCGACCATCTCCGAGGTCACCGCCTCGTCCCAGAGGGGATGCACCTCCCGGCGCGCCTGCTCCTCGTGGTCGAGGCGAGTCAGCCGCCGGAGGGTCGACCAGTCCTCGTCCGACTCCACGAGCCGGATGTCGATCCGCGGGAGCTCGCCCGAGGGCGAGAGGGGACCCTCGAGCAGGAGCTGGAGCTCGTCCTCGAACTCGAAGCCGTCGAGCAGGAGTTGCGCCTCGAACGCCGGCGGCGTCCACGGATCGATGTGAAAGACGCGGTGCGGCAAGCCGTCGTAGAGCTCGTCCGCTCGATCGAGGACCGATGCGATCTCGTCCCTCGTGCCCGCACGCACGAACGCGGCGAAGTTGACGTCGTAGATGCGGGGTGCGTCGAGGTTGCGCACGAACCGGGCGAGTGGCTCGTCGCGCACTTCACAGCCGAGCTCGTAGTAGCCCTGGAGCGTCTCGTAGACCCGGGCGGAGCAGGTCCCGGTCCGGCACGCCTACGAGCGGCGCGGGCCCGCGCGTGAGAAGATCGCTCGCCTTCGTCATCTGCGCACGTTTGCCGACACTTCGCGGCGTGATGTCGACGTCGGTCGCGCGCGCCCGCAACGCGCCGACGGTGGAGTCCTCACGGGAGCGCGTCGCGAACGGGTCGAAGCGGAAGTGGCGCATCGCGTTCTCGTGCGTCATCGCGTTGATCTCGTCGTCGGGAACGCCGGCGGCTTCGAACGACCGCATGGCGAACTCGGGCGACGTCGGCCACGTCGAGTCGGAGTGCGGGTAGTCGCACTCCCAGCACATCATGTCGACGCCGACGCGATGACGCTGCTCGAGGCCGGCGAGGTCGTCGATGAAGCACGTGACGATCCGCTCGCGGAACACCTCGCTCGGGAGCTTGTCGCCGAAGTCCTGGCCGGTCCACGGGTGGTGGCGCGTGTAGATGTAGTCGACGCGCTCGAGGAAGTACGGGATCCAGCCGATGCCGCCCTCGGACAGCGCGACGCGCAGGTCGGGGAACTTGCGCAGCACCGGCGACCAGAGGAGGTCGGCGGCAGCCTGCACGATGTTGACCGGCTGGAGGGTGATGAGCACGTCGATCGGCGCGTCGTCGGCGGTGACCACGAGCGTCGACGACGAGCCGATGTGCAGGCAGACGAGCGCGTCCTCCTCGCAGCACGCCGACCAGAACGGGTCCCAGTGGTCGGAGTGGAAGCTCGGCATCCGCAGCTTCGCCGGGTTCTCGGAGAAGGTGACGGCGTGGCAGCCCTTGGCGGCGACGCGGTGCACCTCGTCGGCCATGAGGTGCGGGTCCCAGAGCGGCGGCAGCGCGAGCGGGATGAAGCGGCCGGGGTACGTGCCGCACCACTCGTCGATGTGCCAGTCGTTGTACGCCCGCAGGATCGCGAGGGCGGCGTCCTTGTCCTTCGAGCGTGCGAACAGCTGCCCGCAGAGGTTGCGGGAACGACGGGAAGCACATCGAGCCGAGCACGCCGTTGGCGTCCATGTCGCGGACGCGCTCGTGGATGTCGTAGCAGCCGTCGCGGATCTCGTCGAAGGAGGTCGGCTCCATGCCGTACTCCTCGGGCGGCCGGCCGGCGACCGCGTTCAGCCCGATGTTCGGGATCTCGCGGCCCTCGTACGCCCAGACGTCGCTGCCGTCGTCCTTCCTGACGACGCGTGGCGCAACGTCGACGTATTCGGCCGGGAGGCGCCCGTCGAACATGTGGGGCGGCTCGACGGCGTGGTCGTCCACGCTCACCAGGATCATGTCGTCGAGACGCACGCGCTCCCCCTTGTCCGTGACTGACGCGGACGTCAGGATATCGGGCACCTGGATGGCGAAGGGGCAGGCATGACGGCATCGACTGCGGGGCCCGTCACACGGGCTTCTGTGCCCGTCAAGCTGTTGGGCATCGTGCTCGCGGGCGCGGCGGTTTCGATCGCGCTCGGCGTGTACGGCCGCGTGCACGATCCCACCGGCGAGAAGCCCTACACCCTGTTCTTCTCCGACACCATCAACCTGAAGGTGTGGTTCGCGAGCGCGGCGCTGCTCCTCGCCGCCGTCCAGGTCCTGCTGGCTCTCCGGCTGTACGACAAGATCCACGTCCCGCACGCGGCGCCGCCGTGGCTGGGCGACGCGCACCGGCTCACCGGCATCGTCGCGTTCGGGCTCACGCTGCCCGTCGCATATCAGTGTCTCTGGGCACTGGGGTTCCAATCGACGGACACGCGCGTCCTGCTGCACTCGCTGCTCGGCTGCTTCTTCTTCGGCGCGTTCACGATCAAGGTCCTCGCGGTTCGAACGCACGGGCTGCCCAGCTGGTTGCTGCCGGTCGTCGGCGGCACGGTGTTCGCGACACTCGTGCTCATCTGGACGACGAGCGCCGTGTGGTTCTGGCGCGAGTTCGGCTTCCCGAGCTTCTGAGGCGACGGATGACCTTCAAGCGCGTCGTCAACGTGATCGAGGTCCTCACACTGGTCGTAGCGATCGCGTTCGTGGTCGCGCTCTTCGCCAACGAGCCGGGTGGTGGCAGCGGCGCCACGGCCAAGAGCGGGCCCGGCTACGACGTCTACCTCGCCAACTGCGCCCGTTGCCACGGCCAGGACGGCCAGGGCGGGGTCGGGCCGAAGCTCGCCGGCGGCGCGGTCGTGAGCGCCTTCCCCGACCCGGCCGACCAGATCCGGCTGGTCGGAGGACGGCCAGGGCGCCATGCCGTCGTTCAAGGGCGACCTCAGCCCGGCCCAGATCGAGGACGTCGTCGCCTACACGCGGACGGAGCTCAAGTAGCCGGAGTCACCTCGACCAGCAGCGCCTTCTTGTCGACCTTGTGCATCCCCGAACGCGGCAGGGGTGTCTCGCGCACCACGAGACGGCGCGGGAGCTTGTAGTCCGCGAGCCGGTCGGCGAGGAAGGCCCGCACCTCGTCGAGCTCGAGCGGTGGGGCGCCGCTCGCGCACGCGCACCACCGCGCACACGTCCTGGCCGAGCACGTCGTGCGGCACGCCGACGACGGCCGCTTCCACCACGTCGGGATGCTCGTACAGAGCGCTCTCGACCTCGATCGAGTACACGTTGTACCCGCCCCGGTTGATCATGTCCTTCTTGCGGTCGACCAGATAGAGGTACCCGTCCTCGTCGAAGTAGCCGAGGTCGCCGGTGTGCACCCAGCCGTCCCGCCAGGTGCGCGCGCTGCCCTCGGGGTCGTTCCAGTACGACCGCTCCCCCGCCGCCAGCCGGATCGTGACCTCCCCGATCTCGCCCTGGCGTCGCTCGTCGCCGCCGTCGTCCACGACGCGAACGGACGCGCCCGCCACCGGCTTTCCCACCGAACCCGGACGTCGTAACAGCTCACCCGGCGGCATCGTGCACGTGCTCCCGCCACCCTCGGTCAGCCCGTAGCCGTTGACGAGCGCCGCGCGTGGGAACGCCTCCGCCAGGGCCGAAAGCGCGTGCGGCGGCGTCGGCGCGCTGCCGAACATCACCATCCGCACCGACCCGGTGTCGCGCCCGGTGAGCGCGCCCGACTCGAGCAACAGCAGGATCTGCGCCGGCACCATCAGGAGCCACGTGGGTCGCCGCTCATCGATCAGCGATGCGAACCGACCCGTGTCGAAGCGCGGCAACGCGATGCTCGTCATGGCCAGACGGAGCGGCATGATCAGCGCACCGAGGCTCCCGAACGTGGTGGGGAGCGGCGCCGAATGCAGGAGCGTCAGCAGCGGCTCGAGCGGTGCGGCCTCATTGGCGAGCACGCTCTCGTGCGTCGACGTGACGCCCTTGGGGAGCCCGGTCGTGCCCGACGTGTAGAGGATCTCGGCCAGATCCGACGGGGCGCGCGGGACTCGGAACCGCTCGCTGTCGCCGCCGGTCGCCTCCGACCACGCCGCGTCACCGACGACATGCGTCGTCGAGAGCGCGTTCGCCCGCGACTCCTGGTCGCCGCCGGTGACGATGAGCGCAGGATCGGCGCTGGCCGCGATGTGGTCGAGCTCGCGGGGCGCGTACCGCGGGTTCACCGGCACGACCACGGCCCCTGCCTTGTGGGCGGCGACGTAGGCGATCGCGAACCGGTCCGCGAGCTCGGGCGGCAGCAGCAGCATCACGCGGTCGCCGGGGGCGACACCATCGTCGACGAGCGTGCGGGCGAGCGTGTTCGACCGCGCGTCCCACGCCGCGAACGTCATCGTGTCACCGTCGACGACGTCGACCGCGATCCGGTCCGGGAACCGTTCCGCGACCGCTTGCAGCTCGTCCGGGAGAAGAGGCACGCCCAGACTGTATTGACGCGAGCCGAGCCGACCCAGAACACTCCCCCGCCATGCAGGTACCCGCCGCTCCCATCCTCGTCGGACTGCTGTTCGACTTCCCGCAGGCCGATGGCGGCGCGAGCTTCGAAGAGGCCGTCCGGCTCGGGCTCGACGAGATCGCCGCCACCGGCCGCCTGGACCGGCCGGTGGAGTTCGAGACGCGCCTCGCACGCGGCCTCCCGCTCGGCAGCGAGCACGACGTCGTCACCGCGTTCGGCGAGCTCGACGACGCCGGCGTCGTGCTGATCATCGGCCCCTCGATCAGCGACAACGGGCTGATCGCGGCGCCGCTCGCCGACACGGCCCGCATCCCGTGCATCAACTACACGGGCGGCGAGCGCACCCGGAGCGAGTTCATGTTCCACTACCAGATCGGTTCGCTCGAGGAGGAGCCGCCGCTCCTGGCGCGCCGGTTGGCGCAGCGGGGGCTGCGCAGCGCAGCCGTGATCCACGACCACTCGCCGGTGGGCCATGGGTACGCCCGGTACTTCGAGGACGCCCGGGCGCTGGAGGGCATCGAGACCACGGGCGTGGCCGCGATCTCGCCCCTCGCCGACGACCTGCGACCGGTGGTCGCCCGGCTCCGCGAGACCGGTCCCGACGCGCTCGTGTACCTCGGTCTCGGCGTCGCGTCACGGGCAGTCGCGGTCGCGCTCGCCGACCTGGGCTGGTCCGTCCCGGTCATGGCGAACAGCTCGTTGATGTTCGGCTACGCGCGCCCGGACTGGCGCGACGGCTGGGCGGGCTGGGAGTACCTCGACGGCGTCGCCGACGACAACCAGATGCGCGAGCACCTGCGGGAGAAGTCGAAGCGCGCCGCAGGCGGGCCGATCGGCTGCGCGGCCTACGACATGGGCCGGCTCGTGGGCGAGGCGATCGCCCGCGCCGGACATCTCACCCGCGCCGGGCTCAAGGACGGCCTCGAGCGGGTGAAGCAGCTGCCGGCGACGTCAGGGGTGGACGGGACGACGATGGGCTTCGGGAACTTCGACCACGCCGCGCTCGAAGGGCCGGTACCTGGTCCTGCGCGAGTGGCGCGACGGCAAGACCGTGCAGGTCAGCACCTAGAGCGACTCGAGGACCTCGATCACCTTGTCGTTGCGGCGGGATGTTGTACTGCTGCGCGCCGACCTCCTCGAAGCGCACGACACCTTCGGCGTCGAGGACGAACAGCGCCGGCCGCTGGCCGAGCGAGATGAGGCGGCTGGTGACGTCGTACGCATCGAAGACGGCATGATCCTCGTCGACGAGCGTGGGGTACGGGAGCGGGTGCGATCGGAGGTAGGCCTCTGATCGTGCAGGGCTCTCGGCCGAGATCGCCAGCACCTCGGCCCCGAGGGTGGTGAAGCGTTCGTAGTCGTCGCGCAACTGCGCGAGGTGCCGGCGGCAGAACGGTCAGGAGTAGCCGCGGAGGAACGCGAGAACGACGGGCCGGCCGCGGAAGGACGACAGTGACACTTCGCCGCCACCCGATCGCGGGAGCGTGAAATCGGGCGCCGCTGCTCCGGTCGGAGCCGTCGAGCTCTCACTCACGCGATGAACTCTAGGGGCAACCCTTGACGGACGGAGCGGCGGCCGGAATCGTTGGGCGGGCGGCACCGAGCCGTGCGCACGAGATGGGGGGACACATGCCGGACAGCGTCTACAAGGTCATCGAGCTGGTCGGGACCAGCACCGACGGGTGGGAGCAGGCGGTTGCCGCTGCGGTCGCGTTGGCATCGCAGTCGCTGCGTGACCTGCGCATCGCCGAGGTCTCGGAGCTCGACGTCACGCTCGAGAACGGCAAGGTCTCGGCGTACCGGGCCAAGGTCAAGGTCTCGTTCAAGTACGAGGGCGGCGCCTAGCTCGACGTAGCTGTCATACCCCCGTGGTTCGATGCTCCTGGTGGGTGGAGCAGACCACGGAGGACCCGATGACCGGGACGACAGCGATGACAGCGATGGCAGCGACAGAGGCCACGGACGAGACTCCGGCCGTACGGCTGCAGCCGTGCGCGGCGTTCCACTTCGAACCGGACGCGGCCTGGCCGGCGTGCGGCGACTGCGGATGGCTCGAGGACGACCACCCCGGCGCGGTCGAGACCGGCGGCGCCGAGATCACCGAGCTTCCGCGCCGCCGCGTGCCCCTGCCGCAGCGGCTGGCTTCGTAGTCGGCCTATGCGGACTTGCGCGAGCGCGAGCGGGTCTTCGTCGCCTTCGTGGCTTTCTTGGCGCCGGCCTTCTTGGTCTTCTTCGCCGCCGCCTTCGACCGCGCCGGGGCCTGGTCCCCGCTCTCGCCCTTGCCCGCGCGCGCCAGGCTCGCCTCGAGCGCGGCCATGAGGTCGACGACCTTCGCCGGCTCCTCGACCAGGGGCTCGGCGACGATCTCCTCGCCGGCCGCCTTCTTCTCGATGATCTCGAGGAGCTGCTCGCGGTAGGCGTCGGTGTACTTCTCGGGCTCGAAGTCGCCCGACAGCGCCTCGATGAGCTGCCGCGCCATGTCGAGCTCCTTCTGGCTCGGCGCGATGTCGTCGCCGCGGGGGATCTCCTCGATGCTCTCGAGAGGGATGACCTCGTCGGCGTGCCGCATGGTCTCGATGCACAGCGCGCCGTCGAGCGGACGGATGGCGACGAGGTGCTCCTTGGCGCGCAACACGATCTTGCCGACCGCGACCTTCTGCAGGTCCGTCATCGCCTCGATGAGGAGGCGGTAGGGCCGTTCGGCGGCCCGGTCGGGGACGAGGTAGTACGGCTGCTCGAAGTAGATGGGGTCGATGTGCTCGAGGTCGACGAAGTCCTGGATGTCGATCGTGTGGCTGGCCTTCGGCGTGAGCGTCTCGAGCTCGTCCTGGTCGACCACGACGTACTGGCCGGACGAGATCTCGTACCCCTTCTGGATCCGCTCGTTGGGGACTTCCTCGCCGCTGGCCTCGGATACCCGCCGGTAGCGGATCCGGGCGCCGGTCCCCTCTTCGAGCTGATTGAACCGCACGTCCTTGGAGCGCACGGCCGTCACGAGCTTCACCGGCACCGTGACGAGACCGAAGCTGATGTTCCCGCTCCAGATGGTGCTGGGCACCAGGCCCACCTCCTTTGCCGCCCGCCGACCCCTATAGCGTCGCAGGTCGTGGAGGGTCGACGCACACTTTCCCCCGTGGCCCCATGAGCCCCAAGGGAGAATCGCGGCGGCGGCGGCTTTGCCGACCGTGCCGCAGGAGCCCGAGCTTGCGAGGGCGACCGATGAGTCACGTCGAGATCGAGGGCCGGCGGCTGCGGCTGTCGAACCTCGACAAGGTCCTCTACCCCGAGGCCGGGTTCACGAAAGCGCGAGTGATCGACTACTACGCCCGGATCGGCGCCGTCATGGTGCCGCACCTCGCCGACCGGCCCGTGACCCTGGTGCGCTGGCCCGACGGCGTCGCCAGCCAGTCCTTCTTCGAGAAGCGCTGCCCGACGCACGCCCCCAAATGGATGCGCTCGGCCGCGGTCTCCGACGACCTCGAGCAATGTGTGTTCGACGACCTCGCGTCGCTGGTGTGGGGGGCGAACATGGCCGCGCTCGAGCTCCATACTCCGCAGGCCCGGGTATCGAGCCCCGACACCCCCGACTCGATGGTCTTCGACCTGGATCCGGGGCCGGGCGCGACCATCCTCGACTGCTGCCGGGTAGGGCTCGACCTCCGCGGGCTCCTCGCCGAGCTCGGGCTCGAGTCGGTCGCGAAGACGTCGGGCTCGAAGGGTCTCCACCTCGCCGTGCCGCTGCACACGGACACGACCGACGACGACACAAAGGGCTTCGCGCGCGCCGCGGGCCAGCTCCTCGCCAAACGCGAACCCGAACGGGTCACCGTTGTCATGAAGAAGGAGCAACGATCGGGCAAGGTGTTCGTCGACTGGAGCCAGAACGACCGGCACAAGACCACCATCTGCGCCTACTCGTTGCGCGGTCGGACACGACCACTCGTGTCGACGCCCGTCTCGTGGGACGAGGTGAGCGACGCGCTCGACACCGGCGATCCCGAGACCGATGCGCTGACGTTCGAAGCCGACGACGTGCTCGAACGGGTCGAACGGCACGGTGATCTCTACGCTTCGAACCTGGAGCTCGAACAGGAGCTGCCCGCACTCGGCCAGCAAGGGAAGAGGGGCGCGTGAACCTCGACGGCAAGGTCGCGATCGTCACCGGTGCCAGTCGCGGCGTCGGCGCCGCCGCCGCCATGGCGCTCGCGCGTGAAGGGGTTGCGGTTGCTTGCGCGGCACGAGCGACCGACGCCGACCCGTTACGACTGCCCGGCACGATCGACGCCACCGTCCGCCAGATCATCGATACCGGCGGCCGCGCGCTCGCCGTGCCCACCAACCTCGCAAAGGACGAAGAGATCGAGCGGATGGTCTCCACCACTGTCGAGCACTTCGGCCGGCTCGACGTCCTCGTGAACAACGCTGCGATCACGTTTCCCGGCGACCTCGACGTGCCGCCGAAGCGCTACGACCTGATGATGGCGGTGAACCTGCGCGCGCCGCTGCTCGCCGCGCACGCCGCCGTTCCGCACATGAAGCAGCAAGGCGAAGGCGCGATCTTGAACGTGTCGTCCGCCGCCGCGCTCATGTACATCCCCGGGCTCATGGTCTATGGCATGTCCAAGATCGCGCTCGAGCACCTCACCGTGTCACTGGCCGAGCAGCTCGCCGACGACCGGATCGCGGTGAACACCTTCCGGATCGACCTGCCGGTGGCGTCGGAGGGCTTCGTGGCCAATCTGCCCGACGTCGACCATTCCGACTGGGAGCCGACCCAGGTCCCGGCCGAGGGCATCGTCTGGATGTTGCGGCAGCCGCCGTCCTACACCGGCCACAACGTCGGCATGCGCGCGCTGCGCGACGACGCGGGGATCATGGCCTCCCAAGTCCGCTCGCAGGACGGGTAAGTACCCCGCATGCGCTCCGCCGCGTGGTACACGAAGGGGGTGACTCTCGATGAGCCGCGCTCGCCCCGCGACGCCCAGCGCCGGCGCCTCTACCTGGCCGAGACACCCCTGCCCACGAGCCCCCTCCCCGGACTCGACGCCTGCGCCGCCTACGCCGACCGGGTGGTCGGGACGCTGTGGTGGGAGGCCCGCTTCCCCGACCGCGGCCTCGGGCGGGTCCCCGGGTTCCGCCCCGGCCACGGCGCCCGGCAGGCGTTCTTCACGACCGACGAGCGGGGGACGACGATCACCCTCCCCCGCCGCTACCGCACCAAGGGCGTCGTCCTCCACGAGCTCGTCCACTGGGCCCTCGCCGACGACCTCGACCTCCCGACGCACGGACGCACCTTCGCCCGCCTCCTCCTCGACGCCACCCAGGAGTTCCTCGGCGCCGAGCGCGCCGAGGCGCTCCAGACGTCGTACCGGGAGCAGCGGGTGCACGTCGCCCGGCCGCCCCGGCTCGGGCCCGACCGCCGGCTCCACTACGGGTGGGACGAGCGGTTGCGCCTCGGCAAGGGCAAGACCCTGGCCGTCTTGTACACGGCGCGTGACGGCGGTCCGATCGCGACGACGGGCGTGTACGAGGGCTACGAGCGCGGGGCGACGACGCTACGGGTGCGCGTCGGCGGCGCGGCGCGTCCGATGCGCATCTCGGCCGCGACCGTGTGGGACGTCCGCCCGATGCCGGAGGCGCGCCCCGCTCGTTAGTTGAGGCGCTCGACGACCATGGCCATGCCCTGGCCGCCGCCGACGCACATCGTCTCGAGGCCGATCGTCTTCCCGGCGTCTTCGAGGCCGTTGAGCAACGTCGTCATGATGCGGGCCCCGGTCTGGCCGAACGGGTGACCGAGCGCGATCGCGCCGCCGTTCACGTTCAGCTTCTCCCAGTCGATGCCGAGGTGGCGGGCCGACGGGATCACCTGCGCCGCGAACGCCTCGTTGAGCTCGACCAGGTCGATGTCGTCGATCGTCATGCCGGCCCGACCGAGGGCCTGCCGGCTCGCGCCGATCGGCCCGAGGCCCATGATCTCCGGGTTGAGCGCGGTCACGCCGCTCGCGACGATCCGCGCGAGAGGCGTGATCCCGAGGTCCCGGGCGCGCGTGTCGCTCATCACGACGACCGCCGCCGCGCCGTCGTTGAGCGGGCACGCGTTCCCGGCCGTGACCTTGCCGTCGGGACGGAACACGGGCTTCAGTTGCGCGAGCTTCTCGGCCGTCGTGTCGGGCCGCGGGCCGTCGTCCTTGCTGACCACGGTGCCGTCGGGCAGCTCGACGGGGATGATCTCGCGCTCGAAGAAGCCCCGCTCCTGTGATTGGACGGCGCGGTTCTGCGACAAGGCCGCGAACTCGTCCATCTCCTCGCGCGAGACGTTCTCGAGCTCGGCGACGTTCTCGGCCGTCTGACCCATCGCGATGTAGATGTCGGGGTAGCCGTCGGGCGGGTCCCACGGCCCCTGGCCGCCCTCGGACCGCTTCATGCTGCGCAGACCGGCGTCCTGGAACTTGGCGTTCTGTGTGTCGGGCCAGCTGTCGGAGTTGCCCTTGCCGAACCGGCTCACGCACTCGACGCCGGCGGCGATGAACGCGTCGCCCTCACCCGCCTTGACCGCGTGCGCAGCCATGCGGATGGTCTGCAGCGACGAGGAGCAGTACCGCGTGATCGTGGTGCCGGGGACGTCCTCGAGGCCGGCGAGCACGCTCACGACCCGGCCCATGTTGAAGCCCTGTTCGCCGCCCGGGAGGCCGCATCCGAGGATCAGGTCGTCGATCTCGCCCCGGTCGAGCTCCGGCACCTTGTCGAGCACGGCCTGCACGATGGTGGCGGCGAAGTCGTCGGGTCGCAGGTCGACGAGCGACCCTTTGAACGCTCGACCGATCGGGCTGCGGGCGGTGGCGACGATCACGGGCTCGGGCATCAGGAGGCCTCCGAACGGCTCGCGGGACGCTCGACGTTACCCGACCACGAAATAGGGTCGACCCGACGGTGCCACGGAGGTGACGGACGTGCAGGAGGGCAGCCGGAAGGCGATCGCGGCGGCGTTCTTCGCCAACCTCGGCATCGCGATCGCCAAGTTCGCCGGCTTCGCCGTCACCGGCGCCGCGTCGCTGCTCGCCGAGGCCATCCACTCGGTCGCGGACACCGGCAACCAGGCCCTGCTGTTCCTCGGCGGCCGGCGCGCCCGTCGACGCCCCACGACCGAGCATCCCTTCGGCTTCGGGCAGGAGCGCTACTTCTGGGCGTTCATCGTCGCCCTCATGCTGTTCTCGCTGGGCGGGCTGTTCGCGGTCGTCGAGGGGATCGACAAGCTCGTGCACCCCCACGAGCTCGAGTCGTTCCCGATCGCGCTGGCCGTGCTCGGCGTCGCCATCGTGCTCGAAGCGTTCTCCTTCCGGACCGCGGTGAAGCAGGCGGGCGCGGTACGCGGCGACGCGTCGTGGTGGCAGTACATCCGTCGCTCGAAGAGCCCCGAGCTCCCCGTCGTGCTGCTCGAGGACACGGGCGCGCTGCTCGGCCTGTCCCTCGCCCTGGTGGGCGTGACCGCCGCCGAGGTCACCGGCAACTCGCGGTGGGACGCGCTCGGCAGCATCGGCATCGGGATCCTGCTCGGCGTCATCGCGATCGTGCTCGCGACCGAGATGAAGAGCCTGCTCATCGGCGAGTCCGCGTCCGGGAATCTCGAGGACGCGATCCGCGCGGCGATGGTCGACGGGAACGAGGTGCAGCGGGTGATCCACCTGCGGACGATGCACCTGGGCCCGGAGGAGCTGCTGGTCGCGGCCAAGGTCGAGATCGATGCTCCGTCGGTGGCCGATCTCGCACGGGCAATCGACGCCGCCGAGGCGCGTGTGCGCGCCGCGGTTCCGATCGCGCGGGTGATCTACCTCGAGCCCGACGTCTACCGCTCCGACGCGGTGGTGGACCAGTGACGGTCATCCACCACGTGCGGGCGCACAACGCCGCAACGCAGTCGGAGAACGAGATCCATCACGACGACGTCGCCCGCACGTACGGATTCCAAGGCGGGCTCGTCCCCGGCGTGACCGTGTACGCGTACATGACCCACCCGGTGGTCGAGACCTTCGGTCGCCCATGGCTCGAGCACGGGACGATGGCGGCCCGGTTCGTGCGGCCCTGCTACGACGGCGACGAGATCACCGTCGATGCCGTCCTCGAGGATGACGCCCTCGAGCTGACCGCCCGCCGCGCCGGCGACGAGGTGATCGCGACCGGAACCGCGGCGCTCCCGTCGCCCGCGGCCTCCCCGCCGCCGATCGCCGGATACCCCGCCGCTCCCCTGCCCGCCGAGCGCCCGCCTGCGACCCGCGCCACGCTCGCTGCGTGTGACCCGCTCGGATCATGGGAGGCGACGTTTCGCGCCGAGCACGCGCCCGCCTTCCTCGACGAGATCGGCGAGGACCTCGCCCTGTTCCGCGCCGACGGCATCGCTCATCCCGGCTATCTCCTCCTCTCCGCCAATTGGATCCTCGGCGGCAATGTGCGCCTCGGCCCGTGGATGCACGTCGGCAGCGAAGTCACGAACTACGGGGTCGTGACCGACGGCGAACACGTCTCGACCCGCGGCCGCGTTGCCGGCCTGTTCGAGCGCAAGGGGCACCAGTTCGCCGAGCTCGACCTCCTGCTCGTCGCCGACGAAATCCGCCCCGTCCAGCACGTGCGTCACACGGCCATCTACGACATCGCTGTTCGCTGAGTCAGTCGAGGCGGCGGAGCTCGTCGAGGTACCGCTTGCCGTTCTGCACGTACCCGGCTGCGTTCCGGGCGATGTCGGCGCTGTCGGCCGCGCCCTCCCGCACCCGGGCCGGCACGCCGACGGCGATCGCCCCCGCCGGGACGTCCATGTCGTTCGGGACGAGCGCCGCCGCGCCGACGAGCGCGCCGGACCGCACGCGAGCGCGGTGCAGCACGACCGACCCGGTACCGACCAGGGCACCGTCCTCGACCACGCAGCACTCGAGGTGCGCGAGGTGCCCGACGACGCAGTCGTCGCCGATGAACGTGTCGAGCTCGGCGGTGCAGTGGATGACGGCGCCGTCCTGGATGGACGTGCGGGCGCCGACCACGATCTTGCCGTAGTCGCCGCGCAGGACCGCCTGCGGCCAGATCGTGCTCTCCTCGCCGATGGTCACGTCGCCGATCACGGTCGCCTCGGGATGCACGAAGGCCGACGGCGCGATGTCGGGCACCGACGCGCCCAACGCATAGACGGGCATGCCGGTACCGTAGCGGCGTGCTGGATCCCGACACGCTGGCCGCCCACGCCGAGCGCATCGACCGGGACGGCTACACGATCCTCGAGCGTGTGATCGAGCCCGAGCTCGTCGCCGCCCTCGCCGAGGACCTCCTCCGGCTCGAAGCGCTTCTACGGCGTCGTGCCCTCCGACAACGGCTTCGAGGGCACGAAGACGGTCCGTATCTACAACCTGCTCGCGCTGAGCAAGCTCTACGAGGCGATCCCCGTCCACGCCGAGGTGCTCCCCGTCGTCGAGCGCGTGCTGGACGAGGGATGTCTGGTCTCGTCGCTGTCGTCGATCGCCATCGAAGCCGGTGAGAGCGCGCAGCCGATCCACGCCGACGATCAGCTGATCCCGCTCACGAAGCCGCACGTGCCGACCGTGTGCAACACCATGTGGGCACTCACGGACTTCACCGAGGTGAACGGCGCGACGCGCATCATCCCCGGCTCCCATCTCCGCGACCACAGCCCCGACTTCGGCGCGCCGTACGACAGCATCGCCGCCGAGATGCCGGCCGGGAGTGTGCTCGTCTGGCACGGAAGCCTGTGGCACGGCGGCGGCGCCAACGCCACCGACGAACGGCGAGTCGGCATCGCCATGAACTACTGCGCGGGGTGGATCCGCCAGCAGGAGAACCAGCAACTCGGCATTCCCCGCGAGGTGGCGGCGGGCTTCTCGCCCCGCCTGCGGCAGCTGTGCGGATACGGCGTCTACAACGGCCTGATCGGGCACATCGACAAGCACAGCCCGGTCGAGATGCTCGGCGCGCCGCCGGCGGAGGACCAGATGGTGTGGGACGCCGTCTGAGCCGCGTCGCCGGCGCGGCGCTCCTGGCGCTGCTCGTCGGCGGCGGGTGGGTGCAGGGCGTCGCGGACGCCCGGCCCGCTCAAGAAGCCCCAGTGGAGGCCCACGGCGCCTGCGACTTCCTCGATCCCGCCAAGTGCCTCTACCCGTTCCCGAACGACTACTTCACCGTGCCGCGACCGCTCGACCGACACCAACCGGCGGGTGCAGTTCTCGCCCGACTCGATGCCCCGCAACGCCGCCGGCGTCCCGATCGACCCGACGGAATGGAACCGCAACGACGGCTTCAGCCCCGGGTCGGCGATCCTCACGGTGGTCCCCGGCCTCGACCTCGAGCGCACGGGCGCCGCGCCGGAGACGGACATCGGCCGGTCGCTGCGCGCCAGCGCGCCCATCGTCCTGCTCGACGCCACCTCCGGCCGCCGCGTCCCGTACTGGGCCGAGATCGATCAGACCGCGCCGACCGCCGACCAGCACTCGCTCGTCGTGCGGCCGGCCGTGAACTTCCGCGAGGGCCATCGCATCGTCGTGGCGCTGCGACGCCTGCAGGACTCCTCCGGCAAGACGATCGAGCCCGGCGACTCGTTCCGCGCCTATCGCGACGGCACGAAGACGAGCGACCCGACCATCGAGGAGCGCCGGCCGCACATGCAGGACGTGCTGAAGACGCTCGACGCCGCGGGTGTGAAGCGCGACGACCTGTTTCTCGCCTGGGATTTCACGGTGGCGAGTGAGCACAACCTCTCCGATCGGATGCTGCACATCCGCGACAACGCGTTCGCGTCTCTCGACAACAAGGCTCCCGCGTTCCAAGTCACCCAGGTCGAGAACGACGTCGACGAGCGAGTGGCGCGCCGGGTGTCGGGAACGTTCACGGTGCCGAACTACCTCACCGGCGACGGCGGTCCCGGCAACGGGTTCGACACGGGCCAGAACGGCCTGCCGCAACGAAACGGCGACTACACGGCTCCGTTCACCTGCATCATCCCGCGCGCGGCGCTGAAGCCCGACGGGACGGTCGCGCGCGCCAGACCGGCGGTCTACGGGCATGGATTGCTCGGCAGCGAGCGCGAGGTCGCGGCCGGCAACGTGCGCGACATGGCGAACGAGCACAACTTCGTGTTCTGCGCCACGAAATGGATCGGGCTCTCGGAGGAGGACATCGGGAATGCGGTGTCGGCGCTCGGGGACCTCTCGCGGTTCCCGACCATCGCCGACCGCCTCCAGCAGGGGATCCTCGACACGTTGTTCCTCGGGCGCCTCATGACCGACGACGGAGGGTTCGTGTCCAACCCCGCGTTCCAGGGACAGGGCACGCCGGTCATCGACACCCGTGAGCTGTTCTTCGACGGCAACAGCCAGGGCGGGATCATGGGCGGCGCCGCCACGGCGGTCGCGCAGGACTGGACCCGCGCCGTGATCGGCGTCCCGGCGATGAACTACAGCACGCTGCTCCAACGCAGCACCGACTGGGACACGTACAAGGCGATCTTCGACCCGGCGTACCCGGATCCGACCGACCAGGTCCTCACCCTCGGCATCGTGCAGATGCTCTGGGACCGCGGCGAGGCGAACGGGTACGCGCAGCACCTCACCCGCGACCCGTATCCCGACACGCCGAACCATCAGGTGCTCATCCACGAGGCCTTCGGCGATCACCAGGTTGCGAACGTCGCCACCGAGGTCGAGGCCCGCTCCCTCGGCGCCCGGGTGCACCGCCCCGCCCTCGCCGACGGCCGGTCCCCCGCCCGCCACCAGCTCTGGGGGATGGAGGAGCTCGAGGGCCAGTACGACGGCTCGGCCATCGTCGTGTGGGACAGCGGTGCTCCGGCACCGCCCACCGGCAACGTCGCGCCCCGGGAGGGCGAGGACCCGCACGGCGACCCCCGCGCGTCGAAGGAAGCACGGGAGCAGAAGTCCGACTTCCTGAAGCGCAACGGCCGCGTGGTCGACGTCTGCGGCGGCCAACCGTGCAAGGCGTCACCCACGCCCTGACGAGCTCGACCGCCGCGCGCCTATCCCTCGGCTGACCTCCGCGCCGACAACAGCCCGTGCAGCCGATCGAGGGAATCCGTCCAGCCGTCCACGTGGAGCGCGCGCCGAGCCTCGGTCGCGAAGCCCGACTGGACGACAACGACCTCCGTCGAACCGCCCCGATCGGTCAACGACATGGTCACGACGGTCTCGCGATCGTCGGGATCCGGCTCCTCCCATCGAAACGTGAACACGAGCCGCGCCGGACGTTCGATCTCCCGGAACTCCCCGGAGAGGTGGAACAGGTCACCCTCGGGAGGCTGCATCCCGAATCGGTATCCACCTCCGACGCGGAGATCGAGCTCGATCTGCGGCGTCGTGAAACCGTGGGGCCCCCACCACTGCGCGAGGTCATCGGGCTCGACACACGCGCCGAAGACGACCGGGCGAACCGCCGGCAGCTCACGATGCAACTCGCAGCGTGAGCCCGCCGGTATCGGCCATTGACCGCTCCCCCGCCGGTCGCCTCGCCTACTGGATGACGGACCCGCCGTCGACGGCGAGCGCGTGCCCGACGACGAACGAGGCCGCGTCGCTGCACAGCCACACGACTGCGTCTGCGATCTCTTCCGGGCGGCCCAGCCGCCCGAGCGGGACCGCTCGGGTCATCATGCGCTCCACCTGCTCGTCACCGCCCATGAACCCCTCGAGCATCGGCGTGCGCGTGCTCCCGGGGCAGATCGCATTGACGCGCAGACCTTGTGACGCGTACTCGAGCGCCGCCGCCCGGGTGAGGCCCACCACCCCGTGCTTGCTCGCGACGTATGCCGGGAGACCGGCGAAGCCGACCAGCCCCGCTCCGGATGCCATGTTCACGATCGCGCCGCCGCCCTCGAGCATGGCGGGGATCTCGTACTTGAGGCAGAGGAACACGCCGGTGAGGTTCAGCGCGATCGCGCGGTTCCAGTCCTCGAGCGTGTAGTCGGCGGTGGGCGCGCTCACGCCCGTGGTACCGGCGTTGTTCAGCGCGCAGTCCAGACGTCCCCATCGCGCCACGGTCTTGTCGACCATCGCCTCGACTTCGTCGGCCTGGGTCACGTCGGCGCGGACGAAGTCGGCGTCGCCGCCCGCCTCTTCGAACACGAGGGCGGCGGTCTCCTTCCCGCCCTGCTCGTCGACGTCCGCCACGGTGACGGTCGCGCCGGCGCGGGCCAGCGCGATCGCCGACGCCCGGCCGAGCCCGGAGCCGCCTCCGGTCACGAGCGCCGCCTTGCCCTCGAGCGCGCTCACGAAGGGTCCATCAGACGGGGAGGCTGCGGAGGATGTACTCGGCCGTCGGGTACGACTCGACCGAGCCGAGGTCGAGGAACGTGGAGACGTCGTCCATGACGCGCTTCACGTTGTGCTCGAGCGTGTCCGGGGAATCGCCGGCGCTGAAGTAGCGCATCGGGTCGGTCAGGTCCTCGACCTCACGCAGGCCCTCTTCGACGATGCCGCGCCAGTTCGGCGCGCCTTCGGTCACGGCGCGTGCGACCGCATGCCGTACGTACAGGCAGACGGGATGGACCTCGAACGTCAGCGGCGTGTGCGAGCCGTGCCACCGGGCGAAGAACTGGGCATCGTCGATGTCCGACCGCTTGTCGAACATCGTGATCTGCTTCACGCCGGGCGAACGCTCCCCGTCGGGCCAGGTCCGCTGCTCGTACGCGAGCGGGACCGACTCGGTGACGAGATATCCCGCCACCCTGTCCGCGGCGCCGCCGAGGACGGCCTCGTACGGGCCACGGTCGTCGAGGGAGTCGAGCCAGAGCCCCACGGTCGCACCGACCCGGTCGCCGGCGGGAGTGGCGACGACGGCGCTCATGTCGACGTCGGGGTCGACGACGCTGATCGTCAATCCGTGCGGATCGAGGGCGAGCAGCTCGGGCCCCGCCTTCTCGACAAGCCCCTCGTGCACACCCCAGAGCGCGTAGACGAGCTTCTCCATTCCTCCTGCGGCTCGCACGGTACCCCTAGGTGAGCGAGGCGTGGAATGCCGCGAGGAAGGCCCGCACGGTGGCGACCGCCTCGCGCCGCAGCCGCGCCGCGTCCTCGTCGTCGCCGGGCTCGGCGAGGAACGTCCCGTATGCCGTCGGCCCGTCCTGGCCGGCGTCCGCGAACCGTTCGCCCAGCAGCTCGAGCGCCTCGGTCACCCGGTCATCGCGCGCGACGGGACTCCGGGCGGCCGCTTCTCCGGCGGCTTCCGGACCATCGCCGAAATGCAGGAGACAGAAGACGAGGTCGTAGGAGTCCTTGTTCTCGTGGCGGTCCTGGAAGGCGAAGGCCTTGAGGACGGTGTACGGCAGCACGTTCGCGACCCGGACACGGACCTTCGACGAGCCTCCGCCGTCGAGGCGCTCTCCCTCGAGATCGCGCTCGACGAAGTCGTAGCGCACGAGGTTCGCGCCCCGGACGTTGAACGCCCCGACCACGGAGCCGGTGGACCCCGCCTTCGGTCGGAAGACGAGACCGGCAGGCACCGCCTCCGTCTCACAAAGGAACTCGACGACGACCTTGACGCCGTCGACTTCGCGCGCCCATCGGAAGCCGGGCTCCTTCTGGTCGAAGTGCGACTTCTCCAGGTTGTTCTCGAGCGTCCGGTACGTCTCCGGCGTCTCGTCGCCCAGCGCAAGGCCGATGACGAGGTCGACGTCGGTCGTTCCGACGTGAGCGCGGGCGCCTTCCGGCAGTTGCCCGACGAGATACCGAGGCGCGAGGCCACCGACGAGGTAGATGCGCTCGCGCCAGGGCCCGAGGTCGCCGAGCAACGTGACGAGCGCCCGCTCGCAACGTGCGGTGGCGGCTTCGTCGTAGTCGGTGAAGTGGTCGCGGCTCAAAACCCGATCACCTCCCGCCGGAGGGTCTCCGCCTGCTCGTGGCCCCGCCGGGGGTCGTTGCGGAGGTCGTAGAAGAGGCGGAACGGGTTGACGCTCCAGATCCCGTCGACCTTTCGCCGGAATGCCAGCGGCTCGTCCCCGTTCGCCTGGACGAACGCGAGGTTGTGGCCCGTGTCCGCGGCTTCGGCGCCGGTTGCGGCCGCAGCATCCTCGAGCGAAGCAACCGAATCGATCCAGATCTCGGCCACCGGAACCGCGGTGACGAACGGCGCGATCCGCGCCGCCGCGGCCGCCCCGGTGACGGCATGGTCGATTCCGGCCGCCTCCAAGCCCGGCGCTCACCGCATCGGCGAGCGCGCGGGGCTCTCGCGCGAGCCGGTAGGCACGCATCCTCTGCACGGAACGATCCGTGTTCTCCTCGGCCCACAGGTCGAGAAGCGCGGTGGGGTCGGCGACGCGGCGTACGCGTCTCGGGCCCGCTCCCTCCGCCGCGACCAGCCCTTCCGTCTCGAGGCGAGCGAGGACGCGGTGCGCCAGACCGACCGAGACGCCCGCTTCGCCGGCGAGGTCTTGAACCTTCCATTCGCGCGTCGGCTGGAGCAGCAGCGCCTGGGCGGCGACGCCGCCCTTGCCCGCGAGCCGGGCGTGCGTCTGCGGGCGAGGAGTGTCACCCCGTCGACCGCGTGGGCCCTCGGTATGGAGGAGGAGCCCCGGGAGCTCGACGTGGGCATTGCCGAGACCGTCGACGACGGCGACGCCGTGGCGCTCGAGAATCTCGCCGCGCTTCCGCCGTCGTCGCGCCCGCGACGAGCAGGAGATTGCCGTCGCGGACGGCGCGGGACTGCTGCACGATCTGCCACGCGGTGGCGGCGTTCGCCCGCCGCTTGACCTCCACGGCGACGGCCTCGGCCGCCGGGCCGAACCGCAGCACGGCGTGGCCTCGTCCGCCGCCGCGCGCAGCACCGGCCGCCTCGACCGTGACGCCGGGGACCTCACGTAGGATCCGGAGGTCCTCGGCCCCGAAGTGGCCCTGGATTTTCACAAGCTCCCGGTTTTTCACAGCGCCAGTGAATATACCACCTCGAGTGAAGGTGCGCACCCCGTGATCAAGCTCATCTGCGTCGTGAAGCGCAACCCCTCGCTGTCGGTCGAGGAGTTCCACGATCACTGGCGCGGCCGGCACGCCCGCCTCATCAGCGAGACGCCCGGCGTCGCCGACCGGATCGTGCGCTACGAGCAGAACCACCGCTCAGCCGAGGACTACAAGCGCGGCGGCGACTTCGACGGTGTCGCCATCCAATGGTTCGACTCGATGGACGACTTCGCCGCGATGGTCGTCGACCCCGAGTACCAGGCGCACGTCGCCCCCGACGAGCGCGAGCTGCTGGACCTCGACGGGCTCGTGTGGATCCTCACCGAAGAGGAAGAGGTCGTGATCCCGGGCCCGGAGCAACGCGACGAACCGGTCATCAAGCTCGTCTGCATGGTGAAGCGCCGACCCGGCATGGAGATCGACGATTTCCATCGCCACTGGCGCACCGTGCACAGCCCCTTGAACTGCGACACGCCGTCGATCGCGCGCTACTTCGTCCGCTACGAGCGCAACCACCGCGCCCGGGCCGACTACGACCGCGGCGGCTCGGACTTCGACGGGGCGGCAGTCGAGTGGTACCCGTCGGTGAAGTCCTTCTACGACATGATCGGCGAGCCCGCGTACGGCGAGTTGATCGCGCCCGACGAGGACCGCTTCCTCGACCGCGACAACCTCGTGTGGCTCCTGACCGAGAGGGAAGAGACGATCATCGGCTGATGGAGGTCGAGGAGTACGCCCGCATCGCGGCGGCCGAAGACGACCACTGGTGGTACCGCAACACCCGGGCGCTCATGGCCGAGCTCCTGCAACCCTGGCTCGGTACCGACCAGCGCATCCTCGACGCCGGCTGCGGTCCGGGCGGGAACGGCGCGTGGCTCGCGAGCCACGGCCGGGTGATCGGCGTCGACCTGGCACGAGAAGCTCTGGAGTTCGTGCGCGCACGCCGGCCGGCGACCGCGCCGGTGCTGGCGAGCGCCGAGCGCCTCCCGTTCGCCGACGGGGCGTTCGACGTCGCGGTCGGGATCACGCTGCTCTACACCGTGCGCGACGACGTCGCGGCCCTCGGCGAGCTGGCGCGGGTCTTGCGCACCGGGGGCGCGCTGTTGCTCCTCGAGCCTGCGTTCGCATCGCTCCGCCGCGCCCACGACGTGACCGTGCACGGCCTGCGCCGCTACCGGCGTGACGAGCTCGCCGGGCTCGCCGAGCGGGCCGGGCTCGCGAGTGCGACGGTCGACGTACGCGTACTCGTTTCTCGCTCCGCCGGCTGCGCTGCTGGCCGTGCTCGAGCGGCGCGGGTCCCAGTCAGCCGACGACACCGGGTCGGACGTCGAGCGCCGCGCCCTGGACCGGGTCTTTGCGCCGCTGGCGAAGGCCGAGCGCCGGTGGCTGGCTCGCCACGACGTCGCCGTCGGGACGTCCGCCGTCGTGGTGGCGACGCGGGGCTAGCGCGCCCCGGCGGACCTGGTCTTCCCGCGACGCAGCACGATGAGCTGCACCCACAGCTTGGCGAGGTCCCACAGCGTGCGGGCGACGCTCGACAGCTTGAAGAACTGCGACCGCCCGTGGACACGGGGGTAGTGATGGACGCCGACCTCGACGAATCGGGCGCCGGCGTCCTGGAGGGTGCGCACGAGCTCGACGCAGATCACCCCGGTCGTCTTCTCGAGCCGGACCCGCTCGAGCATCGACCGCCGCATCAGGCGGAAGTCGCAGTCCGTGTCGCGCACGTGCAATCCGAACACGAACGACACGAACCGGTGGTACACCCGACCGATCGCACGCCGAGCGACGTTGTCGGCCCGGTTGAGCTTGTAGCCCTGCACGACGTCGACGTCGTCGGACGCCCGCGCGACGAGGAGCTCGAGCTCGGTCGGGTCGAACTGCCCGTCGCCGTCGGTGTAGAAGACCCACTGCTTCGTCGCGGCGCCGAACCCCGAGAGGAGCGCGCCGCCGTAGCCGCGGTTGTGCTCGTGCGTGACGACCCGCAGGCGCGGCTCGGTCTCGGTCAGGCGCTTGAGCACGCGCTCCGACCCGTCGCTCGAGCCGTCGTTGACGACGATGATCTCGCCGTCGGCGCCGACCCGGTCCAGCGTGGCGGCAACCGCCTCGACCATGGTCCCGATGGTCGCCTCGTCGTTGTAACAAGGGAAGAACGCGGAAACGGACTCGACGGCCCGGTTCACCGGAGGGCGCGGCACACGATCTCGATCTCGTCGTCGGTCATCTCGGGGAAGCAGGGTAGCGAGACGCATTCGGCCGCCCACGACTCGGCCTCGGGGCACGGGTCCCGCACGAACTGCCGGTACGCGGGCTGTTGGGTGAGCGCCCGCGGGTAGTGCACGGCGGTCCCGAACGGCATCTGCGCTCGGAACGCGTCGCGGTCGTCGATCCGCGCCACGCACAGGTGGTAGACGTGCCGCTCGTGCGGCGCCTGCCAGCGCATCTCCGGCGCCGCCTCCCGGTACGACCGTGCGATGAGCTGCGCGGCGCGCGTTCCATTCGGGCAGGCGCCGAAGTTCGAGCCGCAGCGCGGCCGCTTCGATCTCCGACAGCCGTGAGTTGCCGGTCACCGCGGTGTGCTCGTAGTCGCCGGTGAGGCCGTGCGCGCGCAGCAACCGGACCTGCGCCGCGAGATCGGCGTCGTCGGTGACGACCGCTCCCCCGTCGCCGATCCCGCCCAGGTTCTTCGTCGGGTAGAAGCTGTACGCCGCCGCCGCCGACGCGGCCTGCGGGTCGAGCGCGCCGTGGGCCTGGGCGGCGTCTTCGAGCACCGGGACGCCGAGGTCGGGAGCCGCCGCCGGCCGGCCGTAGAGGTGCACCGGGATCACGGCCCGGGTCCGCTCGGTGACCGCGGCAGCGGCCTGCTGCGGGTCGAGCATCGCGGTGTCCCGTTCGACGTCGGCGAAGACGGGCACCGCGCCCGTCGCGCACACCGCCGCCGCGGTCGGGACGGCCGTGAACGCCGGCACGACCACCTCGTCGCCGATCCCGACGCCGAGGGCGCGCAAAGCGAGGCGCAGCGCCTCGGTCCCGGACGCGACGGCGACGGCGTGGCGCCGGCCGCAGAACGCGGCGAACTCGGCCTCGAACGCCTCGGTCTCCGGGCCGAGCAGGAACCACCCGGAGCGCAGGACCCGCTCGACGGCTGCGCCGAGCTCGGGTTGCAGCGACGCCGTGCGGCGCGCGAGGTCGACCACGGGCGGCCGGGCTGTCATCGTCGTCACAGGTATCGAGAGCGGTGTGACCGGTAGAACTCGACCGTCCTCGCGATCCCGTCGGCGAACGGCGTGCGCGGCTCCCATCCGAGGAGACGCTTCGCCTTCGACGAGTCGCCGTAGTACGAGCCGATGTCGATGGCGTCGCGGTCGTGCGGCCACGGCACCGACTCGATCGATCCCGACCCGGCTGCGGCGACGACGGCCTCGGCGATCGCCCGCAGCGACAACCGCTCGTCGTTGCCGACGTTGAACACCTCGCCCGGCGCTTCGGTCGAGCGCGCCGTGAGCAGCAGGCACTCGACGACGTCGTCGACGTAGAGGCAGTCGCGCTCCTGCGCGCCGTCCCCGAACACCGTGATCGGCTCGCCCGAGAGCGCGCGCCGCACGAAGATGGGCAGGAACCCCTGCAGGTTGTCGCGGAGCCGTTGCCGCGGCCCGTACACGTTGGTGAGGCGGACCGAGCTGGCCCGAATCCCGTACAGCTCGCCGTAGAGCAGGTGCAGCTGCTCGGTCGCGGACTTGCTGATCCCGTTGACGTCGACCGGCGACACCGGATGGTCCTCGTCAACGGGCAGGTAGCGCGGATGCCCGAAGATCTGGCGCGTCGACGTGTACACCACGACGGCGTTCGAGCTCGCCTCACGCAGGATCTCGAGGAAGCCGAGCTGGCTCGCGGTGTTGATCTCGAGGTCGAAGCGCGGGCGCTCCATCGACTCGACGTGGCTGACCTGGCCCGCCAGGTTGAAGATCACCTCCGACGCGGTGGCCGCGTCACGGACGACATCCGACGTCGTCGACGTGCGCTTCGATGACGTCGATCGGGCCGGCAGCGCCGTCGAGGTTGACGCGATCACCGCCGTGGGAGGGCACGAGCGCGTCCACCACCGTCACCTCGGCACCGCCCGCCGACGAGCGCGAGCGCGAGGTTCGACCCGATGAAGCCCAGCCCGCCCGTGACCAGGCACCGACGACCAGCAAAGGAAGAGAGGAGCGACTCGTCCAGAGCCGTCAGCCTACCGGCGGAGCGTCATTTGCCGGGCGTCACGCCGAGGCGCAGCTGCGCCGCCGAGCGCGTCTCGCCGCGTGCTGTGAGCCACACCGACAGCACGTCGTCGTCGACCGTCGACCGGAGCTCGACGGGGTCGCCGGGCTCGATCGCCGCCCGGTGCTCGAGCTCGGCGCTCACGGGCACACGCGCGGGCGCCAGCGCGCGCCAGCTCGTCCTCGACCGCGAACCAGTACGCCGCGTTGTTGACGTGACGGAGCAGGTCGAAATCGCTGGTGCGGACGGGCCATGGGCGCACGTGCGCGTCGGCCGGCGGGTGTGGGAGCGACAGCCTGCCGCTGACCCTCCGGCCCGCGGCCGCGGCGCCGTAGTGGTCGAAGAACCAGTCCCCCAGCGGCGCCGGACGCCCGGCCCGGTCGACGTACACCCAGATCGCAACCGCCTCCGCGACCGAGGACCCGTCGACGGCAAGGGTCGTACGGCGCTCGGCCCAACGGCCGCCGGTCCCGCTGCAGAACGTCGTGAGCTCCACGTCGTCCCCGTAACGCGGAGAGCGACCCAGTGCGAGCGCGGTGCGCCGCAACACCCACGCGCCGTCGATCCTGCTGTCGGCGACGTCGTCGACGTCGTCGGAGGCGACGTCCTGGAGGTAGCGCGCCACCGCGTCGAGCCGGAGTCGGTTCGCGCGGTTCACATCCCCGAGGCGGACTCGGCGGTGTGCCACGAAACGTCGCCCCTGCTCGGGGGGCGGGAGGAACTCGTGCTTCACCGCGCGCCCCCGCGTGCCGAAGAATCCGCGTGGACACTCTCGCACAGGCGTAGCGTGTCCGGCGCCTCGACCACGAGGAAGGACAGAGGCAGGCATGGCACGTTTCCTCGACCGGCTCGGTCGGGCCGCGGCGCGGCGCAAGTGGATCACGATCGGGATTTGGGTCCTGGTCGCGGTGATCGTGTTCGCGTGGGCGAAGTCGGCGGGCGGGAAGACGACCGACGTGTACACGATTCCGGGCGCGCAGTCGCAGAACGCGCAGGACCTGCTCGAGGCGCGGTTCCCCGCCCAGGCGGGCGGCACGGCCAGCGTCGTGTTCCAGACAAAGAGCGGGACACTGAGCGATCCGGCCGACCAGGCCGCGATCGCGCAGACGGAGGCGAACCTCGCTCCCGGCAAGAGCCCGCACGTGACACAGGTCCTCGGCCCGACCACACCCGCCGTCGGCCCCGCGTTCGTCTCGAAGGACGGCACGATCGGCTACATACGCGTGCAGTACGACGAGAAGGCCACCAGCCTGCCGCCGGAGACCGTGAAGCAACTCGAAGCGGCTGCCGCACCGGTCGTACAGGCCGGGCTTCATGTCGAGTTCGGCGGCCCGGTCGTCGACTACCTCAGCCGCGACGAGGGAGGCGACGCGGACGTCATCGGGCTCTTCTTCGCGGTGATCATCCTTCTGATCGCGTTCGGCTCCGTCGTCGCCATGAGCGTGCCGATCGGCACCGCGCTGTTCGGTCTCGCGATCGCCCTGTCGATCATCTCGCTCGTCGCCGCCGTCACCGACATCGGCACCGTTGCGCCGACACTCGCGACGATGATCGGCCTCGGCGTCGGCATCGACTACTCGCTGTTCATCGTCACGCGCCACCGCCAGAACCTGGCGGCGGGCATGGAGGTGAACGAGTCCATCGGCCTGGCCAACGGCACCGCCGGACAGGCGGTGCTGTTCGCGGGAGGGACCGTCGTCATCGCGATCACCGGCCTGGCGCTTTCGGGGGTCCCGTACGTGACCCGTCTCGGGCTCATGTCTGCGATCGCGGTGGCGGTGATGATGGCGGCGGCGGTCACGCTCGTCCCGGCTCTCCTCGGTTTGGCCGGACGGCACATCAACTCGATCCGCGTGCCGCATCTCCGCCGCAAGGCTCGCACCGCGGACCACCATTCGGTCACCGGCGCTCGCCCCGGCGGATGGGAACGGTGGGCGACGTTCATGTCGCGCCACCGCTGGCCCGCCGTGATCATCAGCCTGGCGATCCTGCTGACACTTGCGGCTCCAGTGCTGTCGATGCGCCTCGGCCAGACCGACGACGGCACTCTGCCGGACAGCCTCACCCAGCGACGCGCCTACGACCTCATCACGCAGGGCTTCGGTGCCGGGGCGAATGGGCCGCTGTTCCTCGCCGTCGCGCTGCCGCGACCCGGCGACACGACCCCGGTGAACGCGATCGAGCAGGCCGTGGCGAAGGTCCCCGGAGTCCAGGTCACGCCGGCGCAGGTGAGCCCGGACGGATCGGCGGCGCTGGTCGTCGTGATCCCTCCGGGAGCGCCGCAGTCGGAGCAGACCGAGAACCTCGTGAACAACTTGCGCACCGACGTGCTGCCGCCGGCGGTGCAGGCAACAGGTGCAACCGTCTTCGTGGGTGGTCAGACGGCGGCGTTCGTCGACCTCGGTGAGCGCATCCAGGACCGGCTGCCGCTGTTCATCGGCGCTGTCGTGGGCCTGTCGTTCATCCTGCTCATGATGGTGTTCCGGTCCATCCTCGTGCCGCTGAAGGCGGCGATCATGAACTTGCTCTCGATCGCGGCCGCGTACGGCGTGATCGTCGCCATCTTCCAGTGGGGTTGGCTCAAGGGAATCGTCGGCCTCGACGAGACCGTCCCGATCGTGTCGTTCGTGCCGATGATCATGTTCGCAATCCTCTTCGGTCTGTCGATGGACTACGAGGTGTTCCTGCTCTCACGGATCCGAGAGGAGTACTACGAGAGCAAGGACAACCTGCGCAGCGTCATCGACGGTCTCGCCGCCACCGCGCGCGTGATCACCTCGGCTGCCTTGATCATGATCAGCGTGTTCCTGAGCTTCGTCGGCAACCCCGACCCGACGGTGAAGATGTTCGGTGTCGGGCTCGCCGTCGCCGTGTTCGTCGACGCGACGCTCGTCCGTCTCGTGCTCGTGCCGGCGACGATGGAGCTGCTCGGCCCGGCCAACTGGTGGCTTCCCGGCTGGCTGGGCCGGATCCTGCCCCGCATCCGCATCGAGGAGGGCGTGCCCACACCGGCCTCGGTCCCCGTCGCGGGTCGCTGAAGCGTTACTGCGGGCGGCGGTGGCGCAGGTCGTGGGCGACGACGCGACCGATGTGCGCGAAGACCGAGACGAGCGCGAGCCGCTCTCGGGCGGGAAGGTCCTGGAACGCGGTGCGCCCGTACGCGCGCCACTGCTCACCGGGTCGGTGCGCCTCTTCGGCCCGGGCGAGCGCCTGCTGCTCGAGCTCGTCGGGGCAGCCGTTCTCGCTGAGCCCGCCTCCTCGCAGCCACTCGAGCGTGCTGCGGTAGCCGAGATCGAAGTCGCTCTCCCGCAGCGCGTGGGAGAGGAAGCCGCCGAAATGGAAGAGGAACTCGCCGGCGAGCATCTGCGCGACGGGGGTCGTCTGCGCTTCGGGGAGCACGAGCGGCGACACGACTTCGAGGGCGATTCGCTCCTTGCCCGCGACGCCGGCGATCTGCGCGACGACGTCGCGCAGGAGGTCCGTGGCCGGCTTGTCGGCGACGGGTTGCGGCGCAGCTGCCGCGGGGTCCTGCTCGTGGGCGCGGAGGGCGCGGCGCTGCCCCTCGATGATCCCGGTCGCCCGGACCAGCGCCTGGCGGAGGCGAGCGGCGGTGTCGCCGTCGAGGTCGTCGAGGACGGGCGCGATCTCGTCGAACAGCCGACCGGTCCAGTCGAGCCGGGTGTTGATCTGCTCGAGGTGCAGGAGGTCGTCGTACACCGACTGGGTCCGCTGCAGGTCGCGCGCTCGTAGCAGCGTCGCCAGCCACGTGGGCGGGTTCTGCTCGTCGGCCCACGCCGTCCCGATCGGAGCGCCGGTGGGGTTGGGATGGACGAGCAGCTGGATCCGCCGCGTGTCGGCCGCCGAGTCCTGATCCACCTCGCGCACGAGGTCGAGCGTCCGGGTGAGGGGCTCGCTGTCGAGGATGCCGCCGTCCGTGTACCAGAGGTGCTTCGACGGCGGGAAGTTCACGATGCCGCGGGCGCGGTACCCGGCTTCGTCGGCACCGCGGTCGAGCAGGACGGGCCGGAACGCCAGCGCGTTCGCCGCCGATGCCAGCGCCACGTCGGTGGGCGACGCCCGCGGCGGCTCGACGAGCTCGCGTGCCGGCTGTCCCGACGTGAACGTGAACGTCGCCCAGTCGAGGGACGTCGTCGCCCGCACCGCTTGGCGGGCCGAGAGCGTCGGGACGCGGTACTCGAGACCGCGCAGCGATGCCAACGCCATCACCATGCGGATCGGCGCGCGCTGGCAGGCGCCGACGCGGTGAGCAGGCGCCCCGCGGTGGTCACGGGGATCGAGGAGGTCGACCGACGCCCGCCGCAACGCCTCGAGCGACAGCGGCTCGTCGGGAGCGTCGGTGCGCATCACCGCAAGTGAGTCGCGCTCGACCCATGCTTCGCGCATCACGTAGAGGGGATCGATGCCCTCGAGAAGGCACCGGGCCGCCAGCATCCCGGTGATCGACCCTGCCGACGCGCCCCCGATGGCGTCGATCCGGACTGCGGGATCGTCGCCCTGGCACAGCCCTCGGATCGCGCAGAGCAACGCCGCGAGCGCGCCGCCCTCGTATGCGCCGAGTGCGACCGCGCCCGAGATCGTGAGCGCGATGCGCAGCTTCACTCCCGGCGAGCCGTCAGCTCGCGGCGCGTTGCGTCCCGACCTTGAGCTCGCGGAAGGGCATCGTCTTGACGCGGTCGGCGTCCGGCTCCTTGGGCAGCCCGAGGACGCGCTCGCCGATGATGTTCTTCTGCACCTCGTCGCTGCCGCCGTAGATCGACACCGCCGGCGCGAACAGCGCGAGCTCTTGCGCCACTCCCCCGCCCGGAGTCTCGGGGCCCATGAGCATCCCGTACGGCCCGAGGATCTCGAGACCGAGATCGCGTGACAGACGCGTGATGCGGCTCATGAGCAGCTTCGCCGTGTTGCCTTCGGGACCCGGCCCGCGCCCCGACGCCTTCGCCGCCTTCACCCGCAAGCTGGTGAACCGGCCGACCTCGTTGAGGATGTGCAGCTCCGCGAGCCGCTGGCGGATGTTCGGGTCCTGGTCGCGACCGACGTCCTTGGCCAGCTTCTCGAGCAGGTTCGATTGACGACCGGCCACGGCGCGCTCGGCGCGGTCCCTTCCCCGGCCGGCGGTGAGGTCGCCCACCCGCCGCTCGAGCTGGTTCGCCTTCTTCCCCGGCATCGCGCCGCCGACGGCTCCGCTGCCGCCGCTGCCGAGCCCGGCGCGCTCGTTCGCCAACGTCGTGTTGGCGACGGCCCAGCCGCCGTTCAGCTCGCCGATCATCGCCGACTGGTTCACGCGCGCGTCCGAGAAGAACACCTCGCTGAACAGCGACCGCCCCGTCATCTCGCGCAGCGGCCGCACCTCGACGCCCGGCTGGTCCATCTCGATGGCGAAGTACGAGATGCCCTTGTGCTTCGGCGCATCGGGATCGGTGCGCGCGACGAGCATGCCGAGGTCGGCGGTCTGACCTCCCGATGTCCAGACCTTCTGCCCGTTGACGATCCACTCGTCGCCGTCGCGCTCGGCGCGGCACTGGAGGCTGGCGAGGTCGGAGCCGGCGCCGGGCTCACTGAACAGCTGACACCACGCTTCCTGCCCGTTCAGGATCGGCCGCAGGTAGCGCTCGCGCTGCGCGTCGTCGCCGTGCGTCAGGATCGTCGGGCCGGCGAGCAGGACGCCGAGGCCCGAGGGCGGCCCGATCGCCCCCGCCGCCCGCAACTCCTCGCTCACGATCCCGGCGAGCTCGCGCGGCAGGCCCTTGCCGAACCACTGCTCGGGCCAGGTGGGGACGGCCCAGCCCGACTCGCTCAGCCGCTCCCACCACTCCGCCAGCGTGATCTCGGGATCCCAGTTGTCGGCAATCCAGCCGCGCACCTCGTCCCGCACCAGTTCGTCGGTGATGACCGCCACGACTCCCCCTTCAGTCCAGTAGCTCGAGCACCTTCTCGGACGGGCGCGCGATGACGGCACGCTCGCCCCGGAAGATCACCGGCCGCTGCATGAGCTCAGGATGCTCGAGGAGCAGCTCGATCACCGCGTCGCGCTTCGTGTAGTCCGACGCCGACAATCCCAGCTCCTCGAACCGCCGGTCGCGGCGGACGAGCTCCGCGGGCGGGACGCCGACGCTGTCGACGATGCGCTCGAGGCTCGCCCGGTCGGGTGGCGCCGTCAGGTACTCGACCACGTCGTGGTCGACGCCCTGGTCGGCGAGAATCTCCAGCGCGCCGCGGGACTTGCTGCAGCTCGGGTTGTGGTACACGAGCAGACGTTCCACATCCGAAGGCTACCCTCGACTCGTAGCGGCGATGCCGAGCCGACACCGGAGGGGACCATGGTCGAGACAGCGCGGCAGTTCCTCGGTCGCGACGACGTCGACAGCGTCGAGGCGATCCTCGCCGACGACAGCATCGACTTCGGCGACCTCGTGCACCCGACGCCGGCGCGCGGCGAGGCCATCTTCACGTGGGACTACGAGCGGTCCCGCCCCGGCCTTGCGAAGCTCTACGAGAAGGCCAAGACGTCGCAGTGGAACGGCTCGACCGATCTCGACTGGTCGACGCCCGTCGACCCCGAGCGGGTCGCGCTCGAGATGGCGCCGGCGGCGGCGATGTTCCAGCAGCGGATGGCGGAGCTGCCGGGCTCGCCCGTCGCGCGCTGGGGCACGAAGGAGTGGACGCAGTTCCAGGTCGAGGCGCTCAACTGGCGCATGAGCCAGTTCCTGCACGGTGAGCAGGGTGCGCTGATCTGCACGGCGAAGATCGTCGCCACGACGCCGTGGATCGACGCCAAGTACTACGCGGCGACCCAGGTCATGGACGAAGCCCGTCACGTCGAGGTCTTCTCCCGCTACCTCGACACGAAGCTCGAAGGCCACTACCCGGTCAACCCCGCGCTGCAGCTGCTCATCGACGACATCATCGGCGACTCGCGCTGGGACATGACGTACATGGGCATGCAGATCATGGTCGAGGGCCTGGCGCTCGCGGCGTTCGGTTTCATGCACCACGTCACTGAGGAGCCGCTCCTGAAGAAGCTCCTGCGCTACGTCATGGCGGACGAGGCCCGGCACGTCGCGTTCGGGGTGCTCTCGCTCCAGGAGTACTACGCGGGGCTCGGCGCCGCCGAGATCCGCGAACGGCAGGAGTTCGCGTTCGAGGCGGCGCTGCGGATGCGCGACCGTCTGATGATGCATCGCGTGTGGGAGACGATGGGCGTCGACAGGCGAACGGTGACCGAGTTCCTGCTCGGCATGCGCCGGATGCGCAACAACCCGTTCCAAGCCGCGTTGTTCTCGAAGATCGTGCCCAACTGCAAGAAGCTCGGCCTCCTCGACGCCGGTGACGCATGGCTACGCGACCGCTTCACCGACATCGGCGTGATCCAGTTCGAGGACGCCACCGACACCGGCGAGGAATACGAGGCCTTCGACGAGGTCGCCAAGGACCGCGCCGCCGAGTTAGGGCACGTTCCTGGGTTCGACGCCGAGGGTCTGGATGAAGACCTGGATTCGCCGGATGCTGGCCTGCTCCGAGTCGCCGTCGAGGTCGAACACGAGCGCCTCGGGCGTCGGGTGCGGCAGCCCTTCGACCTCGACCGTCTCGGTGAGCTCGACCACCGCCAGCCGTCGGTCGGCGGAGTACGTGACACGGTCGACGCGCATCTCGTAGCCGGGCAGCTTCGGCATCAGGTCGGCGATGAACGCGACGTACTCGGCCTTGTCGGGGTACTCGTCACCCCACGGGCCGACGCGCGTGAAGCCGTCGTCACTGAGACACGAGGCGAGCGCGTTCCAGTCGTGGCCGATGATCGCGTCGAGGTAGCGCTCGACGACGGCGGTCACGGCTACCAGCGCGGGCCGCGGCGCGTGACGGCGTCGGCCAGGAGCTCGTGGTACTTGGCACGCGGCACGTCGACGGCGCCGAGCGACGACAAGTGCGGCGTCGTCCACTGGACGTCGAGGAGCGCCGCGTCGCCGTCTCGCAGGAGCTCGACCAGCGCGGCGAGCGCGGCCTTCCCGGCGTCGGTGACTCGGTGGAACATGGACTCCGCCGCGAACAGGCCGCCGATGGCGACGCCGTACACGCCGCCCGCGAGCTCGCCCTCCGGCGCCCATGCTTCGACGCTGTGCGCCCACCCCAACCCGTGCAGCGCCGTGTACGCGTCGACGAAGTCGTCGTCGATCCAGCCGTGCGGACGGGCCGGCTCGGCGCACGCCTGCATGACCGCGTCGAACGCCGTGTCGACGGTGATGACGAACCTGCGCCGCGATCGACGCAACGACCGGCTCTGATGGAACGCGTCGAGGGGCACGATCCCGCGAGGGTCCGGCGACCACCACGCCACCGGTCCCCCGCGCCCGACCCGCATCGGGAACAGACCGCCGCGATAGGCCGCCAGCAGCGTGCCGGGCTCGAGGTCGGCGCCGACGCCGACGATCTCGGTCTCGTCGGCGGCGTCGGCCGCCGGCAACAGCCAGGACGTCGGCGGCGGCTCGATCGGCACGCTACGAGTCCGCGAGCAGGCTGCGCGCGATCTGGCCGACCTGGATCTCGTCGGTGCCGGCGTAGATCTGGAGCACCTTCGCGTCACGCGCCAGCTGCTCCACTTCGTACTCGGCCATGTAGCCGTTGCCGCCGAACAGCTGGACGGCCTCGAGGGCGACCTCCGTGGCCGCTTGCGCGCCGTACAGCTTGCCGGCCGACGCCTCGGCCAGCGTCATCTGCCGGCCGGCCGACTGCATCTCGATCTGACGGAACACGAGGTTCTGCAGGTTCAGGCGGGCGACCTCCATGCGCGCCAGCTTGAGCTGGATGAGCTGGTACTCGCCGATCGGCTTCCCGAACTGCACCCGCTCCTTGGCGTACTCGAGGCACAGCTCGAGGCAGCGTTCGACGATCCCCAGAGCCATGGCGGCGACGCCGGTGCGCTCCATCGTGAACGTCGCCTTCGCGGCGTCGCGGCCGCCGCCCCTGGACACCTCCTCTGTCTCGCCGAGCAACCGGTCGCGGCCCACGCGGACGTCCGTGAGGAACAGCTGACCCGTCGGCGACGAGTGCAGGCCCATCTTGCGCAGCGGCTTGCTCTGCTCGAACCCGGGCATGCCTTTGTCGAGCACGAAATGCAGGACCTTCCGGTCCTCGGGAGCGTTGCCCTCGTCGAGCTTGCAGATGAAGACCGTCGTGTCGGCAAACGGCCCGTTGGTGATGAACGTCTTCGATCCGTTGAGGACGTACTCGTCGCCGTCCCGGCGGGCGGTCGACTGCATGCCGCCGAAGGCGTCGGAGCCCGAGTTCGGCTCCGTGATCGCCCACGCGCCGATCTTGTCGAGCGTGAGGAGGTCGAGCGCCCAACGTTCCTTCTGCTCGATCGTCCCCTTGCTCATGACGGCCGCCGCCGTCAGCCCGACGCTGACGCCCATCGCCGTGACCATGCCGGGCGAGCACCGGCACAGCTCGATGATCGGGATCGTGAACATCGCTCCCCCGCCACTCGAAGGCCGCTCCCCGTCGTCGCCGCTCGTTGCGGTGCCCTCCGCCGCATCACCTGTGGCCGCCTCCGCGGCAGTGCGTTCGCGCTCGATGCGCTTCTTGAACTGCTCGCGGGCGAGGGCGTCGAGACCGAACGTCTGGAACATCTTGCGGAGCACGTCATACGGAGGGGTGTCGCCGAACTCGAGCTCGTCGCGGTCGCGGCCGGATCTCGTTGTCGACGAACTGTCGCACCGCGTCACGCACCATCGCGTGCTCGTCACTCCACTCGAACATCGCTCCTCCTCAACTCCCCGCTGACCTCGCGAGGCGAGGCTCCAACTTCGCATACGGCGCCAAGAGCAGGGCCGCCGCTGCGCCGATCAACAGCACCAGCGTGACACTCGTGTAGCTGGCCACGAAACCGCCCACGAGCACCCCGACCGGCACGATCCCCCCGAACCCCATGATCCACAGCGCCATGATGCGCCCGCGGATGCCGTCGTCCACGTTCTCCTGGAGCACGGTCGCCAGCGACGTGATCACGAGGAAGTAGAAGAACCCCAGGACGAACCCGACCGGGTACGCCGGTGCATCCGTTCGCAGCAGCGCGAACGCGGTGAGAAGCCCGGCGAAGACGACCAGGCCGATCCGCGGGATCGGCGCCTTCGACCTCCCTGCGAAAAGCGTCCCGACGCTGATCGCGCCCAACGCCGCGCCGAAACCGAAGACCGCGTACAGGAGGCCGTACTGGATGCTGCGGGGCCGGATGCCGAAGTTGTCGGCCGCGATCGCCGGCATGAGGCCGACGAAGGTCAGTGAGAAGAGCGAGAACAGGACGAGCGTGGTGAGGATGCGGCGGATGAGCGGATCACGCGCCGCCAGGCGGAAGCCGGACAGCAGGCGCGCCAGCCCGGTCTCCTCCACCTCGCCCGGCGCGTACTGGCGGTAGCGGGCGAGGACGACGCCGGCCACCGCAAAGAGGTACGTGCCGGCGTTGATCGCGAACACGGGCGCAGCGCTGAACTGCGAGTAGATGACAGCGCCGATGGCGGGCCCGATCACGCGTGACAGGTTCATCTGCACCGACTGCAGCGACACCGCGCCGGGGAGGTCGGCTCGAGGGACGAGGGTCGGCAGGATCGCCGCGATCGCGGGGGCGCTCAACGAGTTGCCGACCCCGATCGCGAAGACGCACACGACGATGGCGACGCGCGACGGGTTGCCCGTCGCGGCCAGCCCGGCGAGGACGATGGACAGGACGAGCTGCTCGAGCTGGGTGATGATCAGGAGCTTCCGGCGGTCGACGACGTCGGCCAGCACACCGCCGACGGTCGACATGAACAGCAACGGCCCGAGCTGCGCGAAGAACAGGACGCCGACGAACACGGTCGAGCCGGTGAGCTCGTATCCGAACGCGCCGAGGAGCACGTTCTGCATCCACGTGCCGATGTTCGACGCGAAGGTCCCGCCCCAGAAGATGCGGAAGTCGCGGTTCCGTAGCGCCGCTTGCGCCGTCCCGCGCCGGAACCCGACGTCGCCTTCGATGATCGCTTCGGTGGCCTCTTCGGTGTCCGGTTCGTGTCCCTCGGGACGGCGGCCCGACATGGTCGAACCCTAGATTGGCGACCCGCGGACGGCTTGCACGCATTGGCGCACGCCGGTTCGATGGGGGTCGTGCCTTCACACAAAGCCCGCGTCGTGCGCACGTTCCAGAAATATGTGTTGAACCCGCCCGTCCGCGGGCTGTTCGCGCTCGGGCTCGTCCCACCCACCCACGTGCTGCTGGAGACCACTGGCCGGCGAACGGGTCGGCCGCGCCAGAACCCCGTCGGCAACGGCCTCGACGGTGACACGCTCTGGATCGTCGCCGAGCACGGGCACAGCGCCAGCTACGTCCGCAACCTCGAAGCCGATCCGCGGGTGCGTGTGAAGATCGGGCGGCGGTGGCGCCGCGGCACCGCCACCGTGCTCCCCGACGACGACCCCCGCGCCCGCCTCGACCGGATCGGCCGGCGGGTGAACGGGTTCATGGTGCGGGCGGCCGGCACCGACCTGCTCACGATCCGGGTCGACCTCGACCCCGAAAGTGCTGGCTGAGCGGGCGAACGGGCATTCGCCCCCGCGGGACGTGCACGCGAGGACGCCCTCCCACTAGCGTGCCGGAAATTCGGAGCGATGCCTATGGGCATCGCCGCGTGGCCGACAGGCGGAGGGCCGTGACGCGCACCGGTCGGACACCGACGAGGGATGATCGCCGTGCACCGCGTGCGGCCGGGCACCTGAAGGCGGGCGCGGTCACGGTTCTCGTCGTCGTTGCGCTGGTCGTCTTCGCCGCGGCACCGGCGGGCGCACAGCAGGGGCCGAAGGGCGGCAGCGATCAGGGAGTGGCCGCAGCGCAAGCACGCGCCGATCAGGCCGGCAGCGCCTACATCGAGGCGCTGTCCAAGTCGCAACAGCTCGACGCCGAGGTCGCCCAGATCCAGGAGAGCATGGCGCGCCTCGAGGAGCGCGTGACTGCGCTGCGCGGCACCGCACAAGTTCACGCTCTCGCGGCGTACAAGCGGTCGGGTACTCCGGTGGTGGCGGTGCTCGGAGCGGACGCGCCGGCCATGGAATCCGCTCGCCGCACCGTGTCTGCTCGACTATCTGAACGCACGCGACGACGACACGGCCGCGCAACTCCGGAAGGCGCGCGAGGCGTTCCAAGCTCGGCAGCGCGACCTCGAGGCCGCGCAACAGCAGCAGAACGATGTCCTCGGTCAGCTCAAGGGTGAGGAAGACCGACTCAATACCGAGCTGGTCGCGGCGCAGAATCAGCGCCGGGCCGGCGTCGGCCGCCGCACCGGTCGATCGTGTGGCGCCGGTGACCGACTACGTGGCGCGCCCGGGAGAGCACCCCCGCCACAACGACCCGTTCCTCGTGTGCACACGCGGGATCGAGAGCCACGGCAACTACCAGGCGTACAACGCATCGGGCCCGTACCTCGGCGCCTATCAGTTCACCCAGAGCACGTGGAACTCGACCGCCAACCACGCCGGCCGGGGCGAGCTCGTCGGCGTCGACCCCCGCGACGCTTCCGAGTACGACCAGGACGACATGGCCTGGACGCTCTTCGAGTGGAAGGGCAAGAGCCCCTGGGGCGGTCGCTGCTAGGGACCGAAGACCCTGTGTAACCGCCCTGCGTCGCGTAGAGTCCACCCCAAACCGGGCACTCTCGAGGGCAGGTCAAGGTGAACCAGCAGCCACGCGACGACGCGGCACCAGGGACGAATCGGGCGAAACCGCGGCGCATCGCCGTCGTTCCCGCCTACAACGAAGAGCCGACGGTCAAGGGCGTCCTCGAGCGGCTCTACCCGTTGGTCGACGAGCTCGTCGTCGTGGACGACGGCTCCACCGACAAGACCCGTGAGGTCGTCGAGAAGTGGCTTCCCGAGCAGGACAACGCCTGGATGCTGTCGTTCGACGACAACCAGGGCATGTCGGCGGCCTACTACCTCGCCTTCACGGACCTGCGCCAGCGACTCGCCACCGGAGAGATCGGCGAGGACGACCTCATCTACACCGTCGACGCCGACGGGCAGCACGAGCTCAGCGTGCTCGACGAGCTGCGCGACATCGCCGTCGCCGACGGGCTCGACGCGCTGATCGTCCAGCGCGACCTCTCGACGTACCCGATCTACAAGCGCGTCGGGAACTGGGTCATGAGCACGTGGGCCTCGCTCTGGGCCGGCCACCGGCTCCGCGACGTCGAGTCCGGGTACCGGATCTTCCGCGCCGCCGCGCTCGCCGACGCGCTCGACTACTACCAGGGCTACAAGTACAGCGAGACGGTCGAGGTGGCCGTCGTGCTGTGCCGGCTCGGATACCGAGTTCGGAACGACGTCATGGTCCCGGTGCCGATCTTCCGCTCGCGTACGAGCCTCGTCGACGCCGCCATCGACCTCGCGATGATCCCCGTCGCCGCGTATCGGGCGTCGCGTCGCCGGCGTCGCCGCCGCGCTCGCCGCTGACGCTCCTGTGCGTCAGCAGTGGTCGCCGTAGCCGCGCTCGCCGAGCAAGGCATCGAGGCGCACGGGCTTCAGATCCCGGCGCGCCAGCCCGTCGAGGATCAACGGGACCGCCCGCACGAGCACTGACCGGTCGGCCGTCACGCTCCCGTCGAGACCGTCGTGGAGCACGATGATCGAGCCGGGCTTCACGTCGTCGAGCACGCGCCGGGCGACCAGCCGCGCGTCGTCGGTCTTCCAATCGCCGGCGGACACCTCCCATCCGACCATGGTCATGCCGTGGTCACCGACCACGTGGGCGAGGAACGGCGTGTGCTGCCCGTGGGGCGCCCGGTAGAACGTCGGGCAGACCCCGAGGTTGTGCCGGAACGCGCGCTGGGTCCGCTCGAGCTCCGGGTAGCGCGGATCGAGCCAGCGCCAGGCGTCGTGGTGGTACGAGTGGTTGCCGAGGAGGTGGCCGTCCTCGCGCAGCGCGCGGGCAATGTCGGGCCGGCGGTCCAACGCCTTCCCCACCATGAAGAACGTGCCCTTGGCCCCACGCGCGTCGAGGATCCGGGCGATCTCGAGCGTGTACGGATCGTCGGGACCGTCGTCGAACGTGATCGCCACGTCGCGCCCGTCCCGGGGACCGTGGGCGACTTGCGAACCGAACCAGTTCACCGTGGGCGAGTTGGCGCCCACCCAGAACGTGGCCCCGACGGTCGCCACCGCCGCCACCGTCGCCGCCGCCCGCACCGCGCCCGGCGCGTGCCGCCTGGGTCGGGGGCGGGCGAGCACGCCGACCGTCGCGATCGCCGCGCCGTCCAGCAGGCCGGCCCAGGCCGTTCCGTGCACGCCGTCGACTGCGACCAGCGCGGCGAGGACCGCGATCCCGGCAACGGCGCCGATCGCGGCCATGCGCCCCCGGAGCGCGTCGAGCGCGCCTCCGCCGAGACCGACACCCACGCCGATCCCCAACCCGAGGAGCACGGTCGTGAACGCGACGTCTGCCTGCGGCAGCAACCAACCCGCGACGACCACGAACAGGCCGCCGAGGGCGGCGAGCAGCGGCCGGGGCGGCCCGAGGGGGCGCGAAACCCACCACGCGGCGGCGGCGCCCAGTCCCACGGCCAGGGCCGCGAGGACGAGACTCGTCGGCGACCGGTCGGCCGCGACCGTCGGGACCGCCGGAAGGGCCAGCGCGGTGATGGCGAAGCCCCGTAACCCCAGGGTGGGAGCCAAGTCTGAACGCGAGGGGCTCAGAAGGCGGGGATTCAAGGCCGGGCACGGCTATCGTTCCTCAGTCTGAGCCGCTGGGGGGCTGAGCGGGATCGGGCAGGAGCGTCGGGAGGAGTAGAGAGTTGCAAGGGCCTTTCGGCGCAAGGAGCCTCCGGCTTCGGACGGCGGGGGCGCCATCGAGCGCCGTCGAGCGCGGGAGAACGCCGCAATCCGGCAAGATCGTAGCGGCGGTCGTCGTCGCGCTCTGGGCGGTCGTGCTGGTCCTGATCCTGCGTCACCGGGTGTTCGTCTCCCACGACTCGATCAGCAACTACGGGCACGTCTGGTGGGTGAGCGACCGCTTCTGGGACGGGCACGGGGTGCCGTTCCACATGCCCGTGATCGGCCACGGGAAGGCGTTCGCGTTCCCGTACGGGTTCCTCCCCTGGTTCTCCGCCGCACTGCTCCATCCGCTGCTCGGCGACTGGGTCGTCACGCTGTGGCTCGTGCTCGGGTTCATCGGGTTGGTGGCGGCGATGTTCTGGGCGTTCCCCGAGGTGCGCCGGGGCTGGTGGGCGGCGATCGCGTTGGTCAACCCGGCGCTCGTCATCGCTCCGATCATCGGACAGCTGCCCTTCATCTGGGGCTCGGCGCTGCTGATGGTGGCGATCGGCTGTTGGCGTCGCCAGCGATACGTCGAGGCCGCGGTGCTCGCCGGCCTCGCCCAGGCCACACATCCAGCCGTCGTGCTCCCGATGGCGGCCGGCCTCGTCTTCATCCGCCTCTTCTGGGAGGCCGACCGGCGACAGCTCCTTCGCTTCTACGCCATCTCGTTCGTGATCGCGTTGCCTGCCACGTGGATCGTGTTCGTGTCGCCGGTGTTCGTCGACAGCTCGGCGTGGGTGATCATCAGCAACTTCATCGGCACGCTCTTGGTGCGGTCGTTCGTCATCGCCGGACCGATACTGATCATCCTCTTCCAACGCATACAGACACGGATCCAGAAACCGTGGTTTCCCATCGCGATCTTTCTCTTCACGCTCGCACTGAACCCCGCCCTCGGCGGTATCCTCGACACGCGCTACGCATGGGGCGCGCTGAACCGCAAGCCGAACACGGACCTGCTCCAGTTCGTCAACTCGCCGAAGTTCGAGCCGAACAAGACGTACCGGATCATCCGAGCCGGCGACGGCAAGATCGGCATGTACCAGATCGTGCGCAAGGGCGGGCATCTCGACTCCGAGTTCTTCCCGGAGAGCATCGGCCGCAAGAGCTGGCCGACTACCGAGGAATACTCGAAGTTCCTTCGCACGCGACGCGTCGACTTCGTCATCGTCTACGACAGCTACGACAAGACGTACAAGACCAACGAGCACGCCCTCCTCGACGAGCTCTCGGTCACCGGCCTCGCGGCGTGCACCGCGGAACGCGTAGGCGCGGCCCCGCTCGCGCACGCTGACCACTACGACGTCTATACGGTTCGCCGTGACTGCTGAGGTCCTCCCGACGTGAACGTACCGGCAGCAAGGATCGTCTTCTCCGACGAGGATCGCGCCGCGGTCCTCTCGATGGTCGACCAGACATTGCAAACCGGGTCGCTCACCCTCGGCCCGTACACGCGCGAGCTCGAGGAAGCGTTCCGAGCCCGACACGACGCGCCGTTCGCGGTTGCCGTCAGCAGCGGGACGAGCGCTATCGAGATCATCCTGCGAACGATCGGCGTCGAGGGCCGCGAGGTCGTCGTCCCCGCGAACACGTTCTTCGCGACGGCGGCGGCGGTGATGCATGCCGGGGGCACGCCACGGTTCGCCGATGTCGCGCCCGACACGCTCGCCCTGTCGGCGAGCACGGTCGAAGACGCGCTGACCGCGAGAACACGGCCGGCGTGATCCTCGTGCACATCGGCGGCGCCATCACACCCGAGGTCGACGCGATCCGGAGCCTGTGCGAACGCCGCGGCCTGTTCTTCGTCGAGGACGCCGCCCACGCCCACGGTTCGAGCCTCGACGGGCGGGCTGCCGGCTCGTTCGGGATCGCCTCGGCGTTCTCCTTCTACCCCACCAAGGTGATGACGACCGGCGAGGGCGGCATGATCGTCACCGCCGACGAGCGCATCCGCGACGAGGCCCACATCTACCGGGACCAGGGCAAGGCCGGCTTCCTGGGCGGCGACCATGTCCGCATGGGGTACGCGTGGCGTATGAGCGAGTTGCAGGCGGCCGTCGGCGTCGTGCAGCTCCGCCGGCTGGACGAGTTCATCAAGATCCGCCGCGAGGTCGCCGACCTGTACGACGAAGGCCTGGGCGGGATCGACGGGATCACGCCGCTCACGACCCCCTCAGAATCGAACTACTACAAGTACCTCGCGATGCTCGACCCTGGGATCGACCGTCAAGCGCTGAAGAGCGCTCTGAAGGAGAACTACGGCGTCTCGCTCACCGGCGAGGTGTACGCCTCGCCGTTGCACGAGCAGCCGGTGTTCGCCGGCTTGCACGAAGGCAGCCTGCCCGTGGCCGAGGACGTGTGCCGCCGGCACGTTTGCCTGCCTATCCACTCCGACATGACCCGGGACGAGGCCGAGTACGTGATCGCAAGCATGCGTACCGCCCTCGCCGAGGTCGGATCCAAGAATGGAACCTCATGAGAATCGCAGTCACCGGCGGATCGGGATTCATCGGGTCGCACGTCGTCGACCGGTTGATCGACGCCGGCCACACGCTGTTCGTGCTCGACACGCGCCCCCCGCACCGCCCTGACGTCACGTACCGCCAGGTCGACCTGTCGGACCTCGGTGACCTCGTCCAAGCAACCCGTGACATCGACGTCGTCTTCCACCTGGCGGCCGTGTCGAACGTGAACGACGCCTACGACCATCCCGTCGGAACGGTCCGAATCAACGTGACGGGCACGGTGAACGTGTTCGAGGCGAGCCGCCGCAACGGCGTCGGCCGCACGGTGCTGGCGAGCACGGTCTGGGTCTACGCCGGCGCCCATGGCGACGCGCCGCTCGACGAGGATGCGCCGTTCCATCTCCCCAGCGCGGGCCACATCTACACGTCGTCGAAGATCGCCAGCGAGCTCATCGCCCACAACTACAACGAGCTGTACGACACACCGTTCACGATCCTCCGGTACGGCATCCCGTTCGGGCCCCGGATGCGCGAGCAGCTGGTCATCCCTCGCTTCGTGCAAATGGCGCTGGACGGCGACACCATCACCGTGCACGGCGACGGGTCGCAGTTCCGGAACTACGTGTACGTCGAGGATCTCGCCGACGCGCACGTGCTGGCGCTGTCCGACGACGCCGAGAACGACGTCTTCAACCTCGAAGGCGCCGAGCCCATCACCATCCGGCGCGTCACCGAGGCGATCCGCGATTGCCTGGACATCCCGATGAAGGTGGAGTTCGGCGAGGCCCGTCCCGGTGACTACGCCGGCAAGGAGGTCTCGGCCGAGAAGGTGAAGCGGGTGCTGGGCTGGGTGCCCACGACCACCTTCGAGGACGGGATGCGCACGTACCTGGACTGGTACCTCGCCGAAGCCGCGGCCACCCAGGCGCAGGTCAGCGAGGCCTGACCGCTCCCTCGGGCACGAGCTGCTCGAGCATCCCGCGCATCATCTCCTCGTCGCTGGCTCGCCGCCACGCGTCGATCATGCCGGTGCTCATCGGATCGCATCCGTAGCGCATCGGCCCGTCGTCTTCGAGGATGGCGTCGACGATGAGTCGGGCGGCGTCGCCCGCGGGTTGGATCATCGACGCCACCATGCTCTTGGTGCCGTTCATGTGATCGGCGACGGCTTGATACGGCTCACCGGCGGGACTGACCATCGTCTCCTGCGAGTGGCGGAGCATGTCGGAGTCGACCGGGCCGGGCATGATCTCGACGACCCGGATGCCCTGCGGCGCCAGCTCGGCTCGCAGCGTCATGCTGAACGCGCTGACGGCGGCCTTGCTTGCGCGGTAGGCGGCGTAGAACGGGACCGGGGCGAGGATCGACGACGACCCCATGTTGCAGATCACGCCCCCGCCCGCCGCGCGCAGGAGCGGGATCGCGCGCCGGGTGACCTCGACCATCCCGAACACGTTCGTCTCGAACATGTCGCGCCACAGCTCGAGCGGTGTCTCCTCGACCGGCAGGTGCTCGCGCTCTACGCCGGCGTTGTTGACGAGCACGCGGAGCCCGTCGGGAAGCCGGACCGTGTCGGGTTGCGTGACGTCCAACGCCTGGACGCGCAGCCGGCCGCCCGCCTCTTGTGCCTCGTCGGACATCCCCGCGCCGGCGGCGGGATCGCGCATCGTCGCCACCACGTCGAAGCCTCGACGCGCCAACTCGAGCGCGATCGCGCGTCCGATGCCTCTGCTCGCGCCGGTCACCGCGGCAATTCCTGCGGGTTCCATGTTCCCCCCTGTCCCGACGGTGGCGTCAGTCTACGGACGTAGGGTGGACGACGTGGCAACGGTCCCGCGCGACGACGCGTTCGCGGCGATGAGCGACGTGGTGCTCGCGATTGCGGGCGAGCTGCGCCTCGACGCCGTGCTCGACCGGCTCGTCCACGCCGCTCGTGAGCTCGTCGACGCCCGCTACGCCGCGCTCGGCATCCCCGACGAGGACGGCACCGAGTTCGACCAGTTCCTGCACGCCGGGATGAGCGACGACCTCGTGGCCGAGCTGGGGCCGCTCCCCCGCACGCACGGGATGCTCGGCGCGATGCTCGCCGACCCTCGCCCCTTCCGCACCGACGACATCACCCAGGACCCACGGTTCCGTGGGTGGTGGCCGGACGCGCATCCGCTCATGCGCTCGTTCCTCGGCGTGCCGATCGTCGCCAAGGGCGACATCATCGGCGCCTTCTACCTCACCGAGAAGGAGGGCGCGGACGTATTCGACGATGCCGACGAGAAGGTCATCACCGTGCTCGCCGCGCACGCCGCGATCGCGATCGAGAACGCGCGCCTGTTCGAGGCGAGCCGGGAGCTCAGTGTGATCGAGGAGCGCAACCGGCTCGCGCGCGAGCTCCACGACGCGATGACGCAGAACCTCTTCAGCCTGTCGTTGACCGCCGAAGCCGCCGGCGGCCTCGTTCGCACCGACCCCGCGCGCGCCGAAGCCGAGATCGACCACGTCCGGCAACTCGCCCGCGAGACGCAAGCCGAGCTGCGCTCGCTGGTCTTCGAGCTCCGGCCGCCGCGCCTCGAAGTGGACGGGCTCGTCGCCACCGTCGGCAAGGACCTCGAGGTGCTCGGGCGCGCCCATGGCCTGAAGGCGGATCTGCGGGTGCACGGCACGCCCGAGCTCGCTTCGACGGTGGAGATCGAGCTGTACCGCATCGTCCAGGAGGCGCTGAACAACGCCGTCCGCCACGCCCGGGCGGAGTCCGTCGCGGTCGACGTCGACGCCACCGACGGGATGGTGACGATCACGGTTCGGGATGACGGCGTTGGCTTCGACCCGTCCGCACGTGCGATCCGGGAGCGTCGTCTCGGTCTCACGTCGATGCGGGAGCGAGCGGAGTCCCTCGGCGGGAAGCTCACGATCGAGACCGCGCCCCGTTCCGGCACGACGGTGCGGGTGGAGGTCCCGGGTGGCTGAGCCGGCCGCCATCCGGGTGTTCCTGGCCGACGACCATCCCGTGGTGCGGCAAGGACTCCGCACGTTCCTCGAATCGCGTCCCGGGATCGAGGTCGTCGGTGAAGCCGGCGACGGCGAAGCGACCGTGACGGCCGTCGAACGGCTTCGCCCCGATGTCGTGCTCATGGACCTCGTGATGCCGGGCGGGGGCGGTGTCGCCGCGATCCGTCGTCTGCGCGAGCGCGTCCCCGACACACGCGTGGTCGTGCTCACGAGCTTCGCATCCGACGACCAGGTGATCCCGGCCGTCCAGGCCGGCGCGGCCGGGTACCTGCTGAAGGACGTCGACCCGTCCGGGCTCGAGGCGGCGGTCCGGCTCGTGCACGAGGGCGAGGCGCTCCTCGATCCGCAGATCGCGGGACGGGTGATGGAGGAGGTCGCGCACCCGCCGCCGACCGGCGACGTCGCCTCGCTGACCCCGCGGGAGCGGGAGGTGCTCGTCCTTCTCGGGCGCGGGATGTCGAACCGCCAGCTCGCCGACACGCTCGTCGTGTCGGAGAAGACGGTGAAGACCCACGTGAGCAACATCCTGATGAAGCTCGGCGTCCACGATCGCACGCAAGCGGCGTTGCTCGCGGTGCGTGAGGGGCTCGTCGACGCGGGCGAGACGGGGCCGTAGGCGGTGGGCCGCATCCTCGTCGGCACCGCGTCGTGGACCGACAAGTCGTTGATCAAGTCGGGCTGGTACCCGGGCGACGCGACGAGCGCCGAAGCGCGTCTCAAGTACTACGCGTCGCAGTTCCCGCTGGTCGAGGTGGACTCGACGTACTACTACCCGCCCCGGCAACCGGTCGTGCAGCAGTGGGCGCAGCGCACGCCTCCCGATTTCACGTTCAACATCAAGGCCTTCTCGATCCTCACCCAGCACCCGACGAAGGCGACGTCGCTCCCGCAGGAGATGCGGCCCGAGGGCAAGGAGCGCGTCTACCCGAAGGACCTGGACGAGGACGCGGTCGAGTATCTGTGGTCGAGCTTCTTCGACGCCCTCGCGCCCCTCGACCGGAGCGGGAAGTTGGGGGCGGTGTTGTTCCAGTTCCCGCCCTGGTTCACGCTCCGGCGGTCGAACAAGGACTACCTCGTCGAGTGCGCCGAGCGCGCCAAGCCGCGGCGCATCTGCGTGGAGTTGCGCCACAAGTCGTGGCTGAGCGACGAGAACCGCGAAGAGACACTCGAGCTTCTCTCGTCCCACCAGCTGCCGTACGTGTGCGTCGACATGCCGCAGGGGTTCAAGAGCTCGGTGCCGCCGGTCGTGGCGGCGACGTCGTCGGAGTTGGCGGTCATGCGGTTCCACGGTCACAACGACGCCGAGTGGGAGAGCGGCTCGGTGCAGAAGCGATTCCGCTACCTGTACTCGGAGCGAGAGCTCGAGGAATGGGTTCCGCGCGTCCAAGAGCTCGCCGGCCGCACCGAGTCGACCCACGTGCTGTTCAACAACTGCTACGAGGACTACGCACAGCGCAACGGTGCCGAGCTGGCCCGGCTGCTCGCCGCCGATTGAGGCCCGGTCAGGGAGCCGCCACCGGCGGGCGGCGGTCGGCCCACGGCCGGGCCTGCTCGAGCTGCGATGCGAGCCGGATGAGCACGTCCTCGCGTCCGTACGCGGCGACGAGCTGTACGCCGATCGGCAGCCCGTCTGCCGTCCAGTGCAGCGGCAGCGAGATGGCCGGCTGTCCCGTGATGTTGAAGAGCGACGTGAACATCGCGTAGTTGCCCATGCGCGGCATGGCGGCGATCGGGTCGTCGACGTCGGGCGCGAGCTCGCCGAGTCGAGCGGGCGGCTCGGGCATGGTCGGCGTCACGAGGATGTCGTTCCCCTCCGCCCACCACGACGCGACCTGCCGCGACCATCCCTGCGCGGTCTCCAGAGAAGCCAGGTACTGCGGGCCCGTGACGGACCGCCCCATCTCGGCGGTGACGGCGTTGATCGGGTCGAGATCCGACGGCTCGAGCGTGCGGCCGATGCGCGCGCTCCAGCGCTCGAGGTCGCGGGTGATCGCCGACGCGTAGATCCCGAGGAATCCGATGTCCGGCGCCTCGACGGCGTCGATCCGCGCCGGTCGAGACGTCGTGGCCGAGCTCCTCGAGTAGCCGTGCCGTCGCATCGACGGCGGCGACGCATTCGGGGTGCGACTCGGCTCCGTCGATGCGCATCGTGCGGATGCCGATCCGGAGCCGGCCGGGATCGACGCCGACGTCGCTTGCGAACGACCGGTCGGGCGCCGGCGCGCTGTACGGATCGCCGGGCCCGGGGCCGGCGGTCGCGTCCAGCACCGCGGCGGTGTCGCGCACGCTGCGTGTGAGGACGTGCTCGTGCGTCAGCGGGCCCCAGAACTCGCCGAAATCCGGGCCGAGCGTCGTGCGGGCGCGAGTGGGCTTGAGACCGACGAGGCCGCAGGCGCTGGCCGGGACACGGATCGAACCACCCATGTCGTTGCCGTGCGCGACGGCGACGACGCCGGCCGCGACCGCGGCGGCGGCGCCTCCGCTCGATCCGCCCGGTGAGTAGTCGAGGTTCCAGGGGTTGTGGGTCGCGCCGTACGCCAGAGGCTCCGTCGTCACCGAGCTCGCGAGCTCGGGCAGGTTGGTCTTGCCGACGAACACGAAGCCGGCGGCGCGGAAACGCTCGGCCAACCACGTGTCGGTGTCCTCGTGCCAGTCGATGTCCTTCAGCACCTGCATGCCGCAGTGGAACGGATCACCTGCTGTGTGGCACACGCCGTCCTTCACGAGGAACGGCACGCCGCGGAACGGGCCGTCCGGCAACGCGGCATCGGCCGCGGTGGCGAGCGCCTTCTCGTCGAGACGATGGATGACCGCATTGAGCTGCGGGTTGAGCTTCTCGATGCGCGCGATGAGCCCCCTCGACCAGCTCCGCCGGCGTGACGTCGCCGGCCCGGACGGCCTCGGCTTGCGCCGTGGCGTCCATCCATGCGAAGTCGTCGTTCATCGAATCCTCCTTGGCGCGTTGATTGGTTCGCCGCCGGGCGTCCTGCGGATGATCGCGCTCCCCGCTCACGCCCGCCGGGCGACGTCGACGACGATGAGCACGGCAAGCACGGCGAGCGGCAGGGTGAGCGACCACAGGTCCCAGTGGAGCGCCAGGAACGCGCCGAGCACTCCCCCGGCGAGGTAGCTGGCCCAGACGCCACCGTGAAGGCGGGCGCGCCGGAACGCGACGGCAACGACGTCGTCGGGAGTCCGCCCGGTCCCGGCCCGGCGCAGGTCGCGCCATGCGTACCAGCCGTTCACGCTCTCCTCGGCGAGGTGGGTGAGGATGCCGGTCACGAAGGTCGTGTGGACCGGAACCCCGGCGACGCGGCGCAGCGCGGCGTTCTGCCAGCCCATCGCGAGCACGGCGAGGACGGCGAGGAGGTAGTAGTCCCACGATCCTCCCGCCGCCCCGTGCCCGTCGAGCACGGCCCGACCCACGAGCATGAACGCCAGCAGGAGCGCGGCCTCGACGCCCAGGACGCGCGCCGCCGGTGCCGGAGCGGACCGGCGCCTCAACGCCTCGACCAACGCGATGCCGCCGGCGACGCCGATGGTGAACACGATGATCGGCACCAGCCGTTGCGCGGCGAGGCTCCAGTCACCGCCGCCGAGGAAGATGCCCAGCCGGACGGTGTTCCCGCTCATGTGGGCGACGAACAGGCCGGCGAGCGTGAGGAAGCCGACGGCGTCGACATAGCCGGCCACCACCGCCAGCGGGAACGCGACGCCGTAGGCGGCGCGCGGGATCTCGACGTCGGGACTGGTCACGTGGTCCTCCCGGATCGGCGAGCACCGTAGCGGCCACGCCGCGGCCGGATGCCGGTCCTACGCCTTTCGACCGAGGCAGGTCCCTTCCGCGGCCCGATGTGGCGTTGGCCGCCCGCTCCGTACCTTCGAAGTCGAAGCACGAGACGGATGGGAGCACTGACGATGCCGAAACGAGCACTGATCACGGGAGCGTCACGGGGGCTCGGCCTGGCGCTCGCTCGCGCCCTCGCCGCCGACGGCTGGGAGCTCATCATCGACGCCCGGGGCGAACGCGAGCTGCACAAGGCCGCTGCCGATCTCGGCGGGACCGCGGCAATCCACCCTGTCCCCGGCGACGTCGCCGACGAGGCGCATCGTCTCGATCTCTCGGCGGCCGTCGACGCCCTGGGCGGTGGCCTCGACCTGCTCGTTCACAACGCGAGCCTGCTCGGCCCCAGCCCGCAGCCTCCGGTCTCCGAGTACCCGCTCGGCGAGCTCGAGCGCGTCTACGCCGCCAACGTCTTCGGACCGCTCCGCCTGACGCAGCTGCTCCTGCCGTGCATGGGCCCGGGCGCCCGGATCGTCTCGATCACCTCCGACGCCGCCGTCGAGGCGTACGAGGGCTGGGGCGGCTACGGCTCCTCGAAGGCCGCGCTCGAGCAGTGGACGAGGGTGCTGGCCGCAGAACGGCCCGAGCTGCGCGTGTACGTCGTCGATCCCGGCGACATGCGCACGCAGATGCACCAGGACGCGTTCCCGGGCGAGGACATCTCCGACCGTCCGCTCCCCGAGACGAGCGTCCCGGGGCTGCTGACGGTGATCGAGGGCGATCTCCCGAGCGGCCGCTACGAGGCGCGCACGCTGGCGCCGGCGGACCTGACCACCGGGGTGGCGTCGTGAGCACGCTGACGGCGCCAAGCTTCGAGCTCCCGGACGACCTGATCGCCGAGTCTCCGCCCGAGGAGCGAGGGATCGCGCGCGACGAGGTCCGGATGCTGGTGGCGTCGCGTGCCACGGGCGAGCTCGTCGACACCACGTTCCGGAACCTGCCCGAGTTCGTGGCACCGGGCGACCTGCTGATCGTCAACACGTCGGCGACGGTGCCGGCAGCGGTCGGGACCGATGACGGGCGCGTCGTGCACTTCTCGACGGAGTTGCCCGACGGCGACGGCTCGCGGTGGGTCGTCGAGCTGCGCCGGCCCTGCGGCGCGGGCAGCCTTCCGGACGCGACCGCACAGCCCGGCGATCGCGTCGCGCTCGACGGTGGCGGCACGCTCGACCTCGTCAGCCGGTTTCCGGAGGACGGCCCGCCGCGACTCTGGGTTGCCGACCCCGCACCTTCCGGTCCCGGTGCTCGACTACCTGGCGCTCCACGGGCATCCGATTCGGTACGGCTGCACCGAGTTGCGCTGGCCGATCGACGCCTACCAGACCGCGTTCGGGATCGACCCCGGCAGCGCCGAGATGCCGAGCGCGGCACGCGGCTTCACGCCCGAGGTGGTGACGCGCCTCGTCACCAAGGGCGTCGGAATCGCGCCGATCACGCTGCACACGGGTGTGAGCTCGCAGGAAGCGGGCGAGCCGCCGTACGCCGAGTGGTACCGCGTCCCGGCTGCGACGGCTGAGCGCGTCAACGCCGCCCACGACGCCGGACACGCCGTCATCGCGATCGGAACCACGCCGACGCGCGCCCTCGAGACCGTCGCCGGCGCGGACGGGCGCGCCCACGCCGGTGAGGGCTGGACCGACGTCGTCGTCACCCCCGAACGTGGGGTGCGGTTGGTCGACGGGCTGCTGACGGGCTGGCACGAGCCGGAGGCGTCCCACCTGCAGCTGCTCGAAGCGGTGGCGGGGCGGGAGCTGCTCGACCGGAGCTACGACGCGGCCCTCGAGCTCGGCTACCGGTGGCACGAGTTCGGCGACCTGCACCTGGTCGCACCATGATCCTCGTCACCGGTGCGACCGGCACCGTGGGTCGGCAGACGGTCCTCCAGCTGCTCGGCGCCGGCGCCGGCGTCCGTGCGTTGACGCGTCATCCCGACGCCGCGCGACTGCCCGACGACGTCGACGTCGTCGGCGGCGACCTCTCCGACCCGGACACGCTCGCCCGGGCGCTCGAGGGCGTCAGAGGCTGTCTTCCTCGTCTGGCCGTTCACGACGACGGAGGGCGCGCCCGCGGTCCTCGATGCGATCGAACGCGAGACGCGCCGGCTCGTCTACCTGTCGTCGGCCGGGGGGCAGCGGCCCGAGCCCGTGGGCATGTTCCACGCCGACATGGAGCGCCTGATCGAGCAGTCGGGGCTGGAGTGGACGTTCCTGCGACCGAGCGGGTTCGCGACCAACACGCGGCTGTGGGCCGGCCAGATCCGTGAGAGCGGCGTCGTGCGCTGGCCGTACGGGGCGGCGGCGCGGTCGCTGATCCACGAGTCGGACATCGCGGCGGTCGCAGCGCGTGCACTGACCGCCGACGGGTACGGCGGAGCGAAGCACGTCCTCACCGGACCCGAGTTGATCACCCAGGCCGAGCAGGTGCGCACGATCGGCGAGGCCATCGGGCGCCCTGTGCGCTGGGAGGAGGTCCCGCCCGACGCCGTGCGCAGACGGCCTCGCCGCCGCGTTCGGTAACGAAGCCTTCGTCGACCACGCGCTCGAGACGTGGGCCAGCTTCGTCCAGGAGCCGGAACTGGTCACGTCGACGGTGGAGCGGATCACCGGAACACCGGCGCGCACGTTCCGCGAGTGGGCATCCGACCACGCCGACGACTTTCGCTGATCGAACGAGGAGGACAAGAGATGCGCCAGGTTCTCGCAACGCAGTTCGGCGGCCCCGAAGTGCTGGCGACGAGCACGGCGCCCGACCCGGTCGCGGGACCGGGACAGGTCGTCGTCGATGCCGCGGTGGCCGACACCCTGTTCGTCGACACACAGATTCGCCGCGGTTGGGGGCGCGAGCACTTCACGGTGCAACCGCCCTACGTGCCGGGCAACGGCGTGGCCGGAGTCGTGCGCTCCGTCGGCGACGGCGTGGATCCCGACTGGATCGGGCGGCGCGTGGTCGCCCACACCGGCGAACGCGGCGGTCACGGCGGGTATGTCGAGCGGGCGGTCGTCGCCGCCGACGCGATCGTCGCGGTCCCCGACGGCCTCGACCTGCGAGACGCGACCGCGGTCCTGCACGACGGCGCCACCGCGCTCGGTCTCGTCGACAACGCCCGGATCCGGCCGCGCGAGTGGGCCCTCGTCCTGGCGGCGGGCGGAGGTCTCGGCATCCTGCTCGTCCAGCTCGTGCACGCAGCCGGCGGGCGAGTCATCGCCGCTGCCCGCGGCCGGCGCAAGCTCGACATCGTCCGGACGCTGGGGGCCGACGTGGTCGTCGACTACTCCGAGCCGGACTGGCCCGAGAGAGTGCGCGAGGCCACGGGCGGGACGGGACCCGACGTCGTGTTCGACGGCGCCGGCGGGGAGCTCGGCCGCGCCGCGTTCGAGATCACGGCACCCGGCGGCCGCTTCTCCGCGCACGGCGGACCGAGCGGCGGTTTCACCGAGATCGACCCGTACGAGGCCGAGCGCCGCCGGGTCACGGTGCGTGGGATCGAGCAGGTGCAGTTCTCGCCGGCGGAGCTGCATCGGATGACGGAGCGGGCGCTGGCCGAGGCGGCGGCGGGCCGGCTCAAGCCCGTGATCGGCCGGACGTTCCCGCTCGAGCAGGCGGCCGACGCGCACGCCGCCATCGAAGCCCGCGAGGTCATCGGCAAGACTCTGCTCGTGACGAACGGTCGGGAGCCGAACGCCACCGCCTTCACCGACGCCGAGCGCGCCTACCTGGGCGCCCAAGGTCTGGGGCGTCTGGCGACCATCGGGCCGAACGGCGCGCCGCAGGTCAATCCCGTTGCCTACTGGACGACCGACGGCGCGGACACGATCGACATCGGCGGCCCTGCGCTTCGCGAGAGCCAGAAGTTCCGCAACATCCAGTCCGACCCGCGCATCTCCTTCGTCGTCGACGACTTGGCCACAGCCGAGGAATCCCTCGGGCCCGGCGGTCAACGCGGCCGCGGTCTCGAGATCCGCGGCCGCGCCGAGACTCTCGTGGTCGAGGAGCCGCTCATGCAGGGCTTCACCCGCGAGGTGATCCGGATCCACCCACGGCGCGTCATCGCGTGGAACCTCGACGGGCCGGGCCCCAACATCCGCGACGTGCGGTGACGACCGCCGCTACCCGCCCATGAGCGGGGCGTCGCCGATGACGTGCTGCTCGCGTAGCCGCGCGAGCTCGTCCTCACCGAGTCCGAGCTCCTCGCCCAGCACGACGTCGTTGTGCTGGCCCAGCGTGGGCGCGGGATCGTGCCAGTACCGGTCGGGACCGGCCGAGAAGCGCATCGGCCAGCCCGGGTACTCCTGCTCCCCGACGAGCAGGTTCTCGACCCGCTCGAAGTAGCCACGCGCCCGCAGCTGCGGGTCGTCCAGGGTCATGAACGCGGGCACCATCGCCGCCGCCGGGATGCCCGCGTCGAGCAGCTCCTTGGCCGCCTGCTCGGGCGGGCGCTCGGCGCACCACGCCGCCCGCTCCTCGGCCGGAAGCGGGTCCGACGCGAGATCCAAGGCGACCCACTGCTCGCCCTCGCCCTCGCAGCGGTAGACGCCGTGCTCGCCCCGGCGACCGAGGAGCTCCCCGTAGGCCGAGTACTCGGCGACCTGCTCGGCGGTCATCGCCGCCGCCACCTCGATCATGGGCATCTCGACGAGCTGACCCTCGCCCGTGCGGTCGCGGTGCTCGAACGCAGCGACGAGCGCCGTCGCCGCGTGCACACCGACGGCGGGATCGACGAACCCGCCCGGGATGATCGGGGGGCCGCCTTCGTACCCGGTGCGCGCGGCCATGCCGGTGATCTGCTCCATCGTCTGTGCGAAGCCGGGACGGTCTCGCCACGGCCCGGACAGCCCGAACGCGGGCAGGCGCAGCACGATCACGTCGGGGCGGATGGCGCGCATCGCGTCGTAGTCGAGGCCGAACGAGTCCATGACCCGGGGTGTGAAGTTCTCGCACACGATGTCGGATCGCTCGATGAGCTGCTTCGCGATCGCGATCCCCTCGGGTTGGCCGAGATCGAGCGTGATGCCGCGCTTACCGAGGTTGGTGGCGTGGAACAGACCTGACATCTCGTAGAAGCGCGACTCGACCTTCGGGCTGACCGCGGCACTGAAGCGGATCCCGTCCGGGCGCTGCGCCGACTCGACCTTGATGACGTCGGCGCCCATCGCCGTCCACCACGCCGTGGCGAATGGTCCGGACCAGAACGCGGTGAAGTCGAGCACCGTCACGCCGGCGAACGGACGCTCCCCCACCGCGTCCGGCGTGCCGCCGCTCGGACGCGGCGCCGGGACCGGGTCGCTGCTGTGCTCGCCGAGACGCGGCGCGGGCGTCATCGCGCGGTCACGCACCGCGGAGAACCGGAACGGCGCGCGGGGCCGCACGAAGCTCGCACCGGGCTGCTGCACGAACGCATCGCGCTCGACGAGCTGGGCGAAAGTCGGAAGCAACTGGCCGTCGCCGACGACGGCCGCAGGCACACGGCCTTCCGCGCAGCGCTCGACGACCTCGTCCGCCGTGTACTGCATGGTCCAGCCGCGGATCGCGTCGTTGACCTCTTGGGCGCGGCGGAACCGGCCCAGGAACGTCCTGAGGTCTTCGTCGTCATCGAGGTCGTCGCGACCCATCACGTGCAGGAGCGAGCGCCATTGCTGCGTGGTGACGGTCGTGATCCCGACGTACTTCCCGTCGCCCGTCGGCTCGTTGCCCGGGAGCATCACCCACCGGAAGCTGCCGGTGCGACCGCCCGGGAAGCGGGCCATGAGGGTCGGCACCGTCACGAACGTGTACTGCATCGCCTCGAGCATCGAGACGTCGACGTGCTCGCGCTCCCCGGTGCGGCTGGCGCGCCACCACGCGGTGACCGCGCCCAGGGCGGCGAAGGCGCCGGTCACGTACTGGCCGAGCTGTCCGCCGACCGTGAGTGGCGGGCGGTGCATGTGGCCGTGGTTCGAGAGTGATCCGGAGCGGGCCTGGAGCACCTCTTCGGGCAGGGAGAGCTCCGAGTCGGGACCGCCGCGCCCGAACGACGAGATCGACACCGTGACGGGCGCGACCCCGACGATGCCGAGCTCTTCGGCCTCACCGGGAACGAAGCTCTCGATCACGACGTCGGCGGCAGTCGACCCACGCCCGCAGGCGGGACTCGTCTTCGACGATCACGCTGCGCTGCGAGGTGTGCAGGTATCGGAAGAGCACCCCGTCCGGGTCGCCGTCCTTGCCGACCGAGTCCGTCGCCGAGTACCGGCGGAGCGGATCGCCGTCGGGGGGCTCGAGCTTGACGACGTCGGCCCCGAGATCGGTCAGGAGCTTCGAGCAGTACCCGCCCGCGATCCCGCGGGAGGCGTCGACGACCCGCAGGCCGTCGTAGATCACGCCGCCCCCTGCCCGGGCGCGGCCGGCACGAACATCGGAACGGGCACGCTCCGGTCGGGCACGGTCGGGAACTGCAGCGGCCGGAACACGACCTCGACGGGGAGGTCGGCCGCGAGCGCGTCCGGCTCGCAGTCGACGATGTAGCTGACGATCCGCACCGCCGGGTCCTCCTCGAGCGAGACGAGCGCGGTCACGAACGGCACCATCTCCTCGAACGCGGGCAGGAACGCCCGCTGCACGACCGTCCAGGTGAACACCCGACCCCGGCCACTCACGCGGGTCCACGTGAACGAGCGGGCGCCGCAGTGCGGGCACTCCTCCTCCGGGTACCACACGAACCGGTTGCACGAGTCGCAGCGCGGGAGCACCAGCTCGCCGCGGGCGGCGCCGGCGAAGTACTCGGCCGTGCGCTCGTCGGACAGGTCGGGCAGCGGGAAGTCGGCTCGCTTCAGCGCCATCGCGTGGTCACCGGTCCGTTCGCAGGATCAGCGTCGACGCGTTGCCACCCGTGTACCCGCCGTAGACGCCGACCTCGCATCCCGGCACCTGGGCCGGGGCCGTCCCCCGCAGCTGCTTGACGACCTCGACGACGTGGGCGATGCCGAGCACGTACGCGTGGCTGAGCAACCCTCCGTGCGTGTTGAACGCCAGCCGGCCCGAGTCGTGCGCCAGGCCGCCCTCCTCGGCGAGCACTCCGGCTTCGCCCTTCGGGCAGAACCCCATGTCCTCGATCTGCATCATCGACACGACCGTGAACGGGTCGTACACGGTGAGCACATCGACATCGGCGGGGTCGAGGCCGGCCATCTTGAACGCCGGCGGCGCCGCGAACACCTGCGGGGTCGACGTGAAGGCGGGCTGCTGGCTCCAGTGGCCGCCCGACGTCGCGGTGCCCTCCCCCACTCCGGCCACCACCGCCGGCGGCTGGCGGAGGTCGCGGGCTCGGTCGATCGACGTGGTCACGAACGCCGCCCCGCCGTCCGAGATCAGGCACGAGTCGAACATGCGCAGCGGGTCCGCGAGCACCGGGGAAGCCAGGTAGTCGTCCAGGGTCATCTTCTTCTCGTGCATGACCGCGTCGGGATGCAGGTTGGCGTGCCGGCGACTCGCGACCGCGATGGCGCCGAACTGCTCCTCGGTCGTGCCGAACTCCAGCATGTGACGCCGCATGATCGTGGCGAAGTACACCGGCTGGGGGAAGAAGCCGAATGGCACCTCGAGGTTCTGTTTCAGCGGCTGCGCCGCGTGCGTCTCTCCCGGGCCCGCCCGTCATCGAACCTCGCTGCGTCGCCCACGCGACGGCGAACACGTTGAGCACGTGCGTCGCCTTCCCGGCCTCGACGGCCTTCGCCGCCAGGTGCGGGGCGGTGCCCGCCCATGTCATGCCGCCGCCCCACTGCGACGTCCACAGGTCGTGGCTGGTGCCGAAGTGCTCGTGGAACGCGGCGGCGTCGAAGTCGGCGAAGGCCCGGTTCCAGGTCAGGCCGTCGATGTCGGACGGCTCGAGCCCGGCGTCGGCGATGGCCCGCTCGGCCGCCTCGGCCCCGATCTCGCGGGCGGTGCGCCCGGACGCCTTCGTGTACGCGCTCTCGCCCACGCCGGCGATCGCCGCGCGACCGGAAACGTCGTCCAGGTCGGTACTGTGGCCCCAGTCAGGCCGCTCCGCCCCCATGAGCAGTCAATGTATCTGACGCCCCTGTCAGGCCGATGTTGGGGACTTGCGAGTCCTGGGTAGGTGAGACATCTGTGCCTGAAGGGATGCTCTAGTGAACATGCTCGAACAACTCGAAGACCGACTGCACGAGGTCCCAGAGGACCTTCGTCAAGGTCCGGTGATCTTCGCCGCCGCTGCGTTGATCGGACCGTTCGTCCTTGTACTTCTCGCCGCGGTCGCGGGCCCCTCGCTGGCTTCGCCGCTCTTGACGCTGGCGGCCATCGTGTTCGTCGCCGCCGTCATCGGCTTCGCGTTGACGACCTTCCGGCGGTTCAGGGTGCAACAGGCGGAGAACATGCGCATCGAAGCAGCACGCTCTCGCCGTCGCAATCGTCGCCCGTCGGCGTCGCGCATCAGCCGAACCGACCCGGCATCGTCGGCGGACGCAGCCGACCAGCGCCGCGCGTCGTAGTCAGGGCCGGCGTAACGCGAAGAGCTCGATGGGCTCGTCGAAGCCCTTCGGCAGGCGCCGTCCTGCGGGGTCGAACGTGAACGGCGCTTCGGGCGTCTCGGCGCGCTCGCGCAGGTCGGCGGTCACGAGAATCTCGTTGGGGACGGCCATGTCGGCGATCCTCGACGCCAGGTTCACCACCGGCCCGTAGAAGTCGCCGCCTCGACTCAAGATCTCACCCACCGCGAGTCCACCCCGCGGGGTCACATTCGATTCTGATTCCGCAAAGTGATCGACGAGCGCGAGTGCGATCTCGGACGCGTCCTGCGGATCCAACGCGACGAACATCACCTCGTCACCGATCAACTTCACGACGCGCCCACGATGCGATGTCACGATGTCGTACGCCGACCCCTCGAACTCGTCGACGATCGAATGGAGCTCCTGAACGGGCAAGCGCTGAGAGAGCGGCGTGAATCCGACGAGGTCGACGAACCCGACCGCGACGTACACCGTGATCTTCGAGCTCGCCTCGGTACGTGCCGCCGTGTTTCGCCGGACGGCGAGCTCCATGTGCGCCCGGAACAGGATCTCCAGGTGATCGGCCAGCAGATTGAGTGCGCCGATCGCGTCCAGCTGCGCACGCGCCAGCGCGAGCTCGCCCGCCTGCGCGTCCGTGATCGGAGTCTCCACGTCGGCGAGGAACAACGAGACCGCAGCATCGGCGATTCGCGCAAGCGATGACCCGAGCACACGGACGAACTGCATGAGCGACCGCTCGGGGAAGAGGTCCGTCGTCTCGCTGAACAGCTTGAACACGCTGACGTCGCCCGGCGTATAGATGCGCTCGTCGACGTCATCGACCGGGAGCCCGATGGTCAGACTCAGCTGTCGGACCTGCTCGGCAGTCAGCCCGGTGCTCTCGGCCACCTCGCGCATCGTGAGCCGTTCTCCCGGCCGGAGCGCGAGGTCGCCGGCGATCGCCGTGAGACGACCGGCGGCGGCGGCTTCGACCATCTGCTCGATGCCGAACCCGCGATCGGCGAGCCACTCGAGCAGCGCCAGTCGATCGGCGGCGTTCGGCGCCTTCGGGTCGTAGAGCCCCTTCGCCTCGTACTCGGCCGCGCCCATGCGTCGGGATGCTACGAGCCGTCGAGGCCGATCGCCTCGGCGAACGCCGCGCACCATTCGCCGTAGCCGGTGTCGTTGGGATGGAAGTCGTCGGCCGCATACTTCCCTTGCCACGGTGGTCCGGTGTGCGCCCAGGCGTCGGCGATGCGGAGCCCGGCGGCCGGCGCTTCGGCACGGATGATCTGGTTCAGCTCGCGCGTGCGGCTCGGTAGCAAGCCCTGCGGGATGGTCGCCAACACCGCGTTCGGCGGCAACACGTGGATCAGCTCCCGCAGCGCCTCGGCGACGCGCCGAAACCCGAAGCGGATCACGTCGTTCGCGCCCGCCGCGCACGTGACCAGCTCGGGCTCACCCGCCTCGTTGATGCGGGGCACCTGCTCCCGCACGACGTCGGCGACACGCGCCCCGGTCACCGAGAGGTTGACGACGCGCCACGGGCGTCGCTGCTCGTCGTGCAGCCGCACGAGGAGTTGACCGACGTAGCCGCGGTCGGGCGCCGACGCGCCGATGCCCTGCGCAGTCGAGTCGCCCAGCGCCACCCACAGCGGTCCGTCTGCCTGCCGGGCGCGCTCGTTCGAAATCTCCCAGTACCGCCGGTACTCGCTCCCCAGGCCGAGCGTGGCGGCGACGCCGGGCCGCAACGTACGCATCAGCCGGCCCGTGAGGAAACCCATTGCCCGTATCCTCCCAGTCGTGGGGGGAGACCCGGCGCTGCGAGCCGAGCTCAAAGCGATGGCCGACCGCGACACCCAGGCCGGCGGCCCGACCGACGAACGCCACTGCGCGCGCCTGTGGGAGATTCTCGACGACTACGAGTGCTGGCCGGGACGCCGGCTCGTCGACGACGACGGCGAATCGGCGGCGTGGATCCTCGCCCAACGCGCGCTGTTCGATCCCGGCCTGCAGCACCGCTGCCTCGAGATGCTCGAGATCGCCGTCGCGTGCGGCGACGCGCAGCCTGCGCACTACGCCCTCCTCCTCGACCGTGTGCGCATGGCCGACGGGAAGGATCAGCTGTACGGCTCGCAGTTCGTGCGGAGCGAGGACGGCAACTCGGTCGTGCCGTGGCCCATCGAGGACGTCGAGCATGTCGACACCCGTCGCGAGCGCGTCGGACTGACGCCGCTCGCCGAGCAGGCACGGGAGATGCGCGAGCAGTATCACCGGCGGGTGGCGCGCTAGCCGCGCGAGCAGCTACTCGTCGCCGGGCGTGACCGTGTCGGCAGCGCGCCAGCAGTACCACGCGGCGACACTCCGGTAGGGCCGGAAGCGCTCCCCCAACGGCACGAGCTCGCGGGCCTTCGGGACGTCGGCGAGCCCGTAGAGCCGCGCGTAGCCGTTGCGGACGCCGAAGTCGTCGACCGGCCACACGTCGAGGCGCCCGAGCTGGAAGATGAGGAACATGTCGGCCGTCCACGGCCCGATGCCGCGCACGAGCGTCAGCTCCCGCTTGATCTCGTCGTCGGGGAGCCGGGCGATGCGGTCGAGCTGGACCGAGCCGTCGACGACCTTCTCGGCGAGGTCGCGGATCGACGCCGTCTTGCTCCCCGAGAGGCCCGCGCCGCGCAGCCGGTCGACGGGCAGCGCGAGCACGGCCTCGGGTGTCGGCCCGTCCCCGTCGAACAACGCGACGAAGCGCCCGTGGATCGCGGCGGCAGCTCGCCCCGCCAGCTGCTGGTAGGTGATGGCGCGGGCGAGCTCGGCGAAGTGTTCGCGACGGGGCCGGCCGCGGCGCAGGTCGCACGGGCCGATCCGCTCGAGCATCGTTCGCATCACCGGGTCGAGCTCGGCCAGCCGTTCCGACGCCTCCACCAGGCGCTTCGGCGGACGGCGGGGGCTCATGAGGCGCACGCTAGCGACACGCGGTCGCCCGCTAGCCTGCCCGGCGGGCAGCGGCGGTGGCGGCGCAACAACAAAGGAGCAGCGGTGCCCGAGGTATCCGAAACGGCCACGCGATCCGACGCCAGGCCCGAGCGCACCCGCGCCCGGGCGCGGTTCGGGGCGGGCAGGGCCGTCATCCTCGTCGTGGCGGTGGTCGTCGGTTTCGTCGGCTGCGGGGGCGGGGGCGGTGGCGGCAGCAAGGCCGTCGAAGACGCCGACGGCCACGAGCCTTCCCGCCGGGTACACCCTCGCCGCCCAGGTCAAGGGCGCCGAGATCGGGATCTACGACAACCCGTCGGCGCCCTCGCCGGCGAAGACGCTGCCCAACCCGTGGCTGCTGAACGAAGAGCCCGACAAGCAGATCCCCCAGGTGTTCCTCGTCGAAGAGCAGCGACCGGACGGGTGGGTGCGCGTGCTGTTGGCCGACCGTCCGAACGGGAGCACCGGCTGGGTACGCGCCAGCGACGTGCAGCTCACCCCGAACCCGTATCGCATGAAGGTGACCCTCGGTGACCACAAGATCACCGTGTTCCAGGGCACCAACCAGATCTACGACGGGCCAGGTCGCGATCGGCGCGTCGGACACTCCGACACCGCCCGGCAAGTACTACACACGCGTGCTCATCCAGGCGCCGGACCCCAACACCGTGTACGGACCGTTTGCGTACGGTCTGTCGGCGCACTCGGAGGTCCTCACCGAGTTCAGCGGCGGTGACGCCGAAGTCGGCGTCCACGGCAACAACGACTCCTCCGTGTTGGGCAAGAGCGTGACCCACGGCTGCATCCGCATGGACAACGACGAGATCATCAAGCTCTCGAAGGTGCTGCCACTCGGCACACCGGTCGAGATCGTGAGTTGACGCTCACGCGCCGCTCACGTCGACTCTTCGGGATTGCTGCCGCCGGCGTGCTGGCATGCACCGCCGCGGTCGGCTGCTCGTCCGGTTCCGGCGACGGCGACTCGGCGAATGCGCTCCCGCCGAACGACAAGGCCGCGATCGAACGCGTCTTCGCGCCGGAACTGAAGCGACTCGGCGTTCGGCTCACCCGCGGCGCCCTCGTCGATCTCAAGACGGGCAAGCCGTCCGCCACCGGGAACCACCTGGCGGTCTACGTCGAGCCGACCGGTGACTACACGCCCGAGGACTACGCACGCGGGACCGTGAAGACGCTTCGTGCCTTCATCCCCACGGCGTTCGAGCGCTGGGGCGGCTTGACCTCCTTCGACCTCTGCCAGGAACCGCTTCCGGCCGCCGACGCGCGGCCCGAGCCGCCACCCATCACGAAGGTGGACCTGACGAAAGCGGCGTCGCGCAAGGTGCGGTGGAACAACCTCGACCTCACCCGCCTGCTGCGCGATGCCAAGCGCCTCGGGCCGCGCGCGCTCTCGGTCTACGCGAAACCCGACGTGCGACTCACCGGCTTCTACCAGGACGCGACGGTGAAGGCGAACGCTTCCGGGAACAGCGCACCTGCGCCGACGTCGCCGTCGTACACGCGCTGCAGCGCGCGCTTCGCGCACCGTCGATCGCGCCGTCGCCGAGGAGCAACTGCGTCGCGGTCTCGAGGTCGGCGACCACGCGTGGCGGGTCGTCGACGCCGCCGACCCAGCCGATCAGCGACGACAACCAGACCTGCTGGAGCGTGCGCGCGACGGCAAGGTCACGCGCGTTCGGCGGGCCTTCGTGCATGACGCCCGTGATGATGCCGGTCATGATGTCGCCCACGCGCCGCACGACGTCGGCTTCGTCGGCGGCGCCGAACGCCCGGACCATCGCCGCCGTCACCTCGGGATGGCGCTGCAGCGACGCCGTTCCCCGGGACAACACGTCGACGACCCGGTCGGCCGGCGTGGCACCCACCGGGGGTCGTGACTCGAGCCGGGCGGCCAGGGCCTCGATCTCCTCGACCATCGCCTCGAGCAGGAGACGCTCCTTCGAGGTGAAGTAGCGGTACACCGTGCCGAGGGCGACGTTCGCCTCGGTGGCGACGTCACGCATCTGCACGGCATCGAAACCGCCCCGCTCGGCCAGGCGCAGGGCGGCGTCGAGGACGCGCCGGCGCCGGGCGGCCTGGCTCCGGGCCAGCGCAGTATCGGGAGCAGGGGTGTCGCTGGTGGCGGGTGTCGTCACCGCCAAAGTGAAACATGTTCCGATTCCGCCGGGCAAGCATTCGAGCCTTCGCCTTGCGAGACTGCGGGCCATGGCGACCGAACTGCTCGACATCGCGGACCGGCTGTGGCGTGGGGAAGCCGACATGGACCAGCGCCACCTGTTCGGCATGGGTGGCGCGCTGGCCGACCTCGGCGGCGACAACGCGTTCGTTGCCGCATTCTCGAACGTCGCCGCCTTCTCGACTGCCGAAGGGATGGTGCTCGTCGACACGAGCAGCCCGTTCCTGGCCGGGCGGGTGCACGACGTGCTGCGCGAGTGGCGCGCGAATCCGTTGCACACCGCCGTGTTCACGCACGGGCACATCGACCACGTCTTCGGTGTGGAGCGGTACGAGGCCGACGCCCGTGACGGCGGCGCTCCCCCGCCGCGCGTCGTGGCGCACGAAGCCGTCCCGCCCCGCTTCGACCGCTACATCGCGACCGCGGGCTACAACACCGACATCAACCGCCGGCAGTTCGGGATCGACCGGCTCGAATGGCCGACGGACTACCGGTATCCCGACGAGACGTACCGCGAAGCCCTGACGCTCGACGTCGGCGGTGTCCGCTTCGAGCTGCGGCACGCGCGCGGCGAGACCGACGACCACACATGGGTGTGGCTCCCCGACGCGCGGATCCTCTGTACGGGCGATCTGTTCATCTGGGCCTCGCCGAACTGCGGGAACCCGCAGAAGGTGCAGCGGTACGCGAAGGAGTGGGCCGTGGCGCTGCGGACGATGGCGGAACTCGGTGCCGAGACGCTGCTCCCCGGTCACGGCCTCCCGATCCTGGGCATCGACCGGGTGCGCGAGTCGCTCGAGAACACGGCCGAGCTCCTCGAGATCCTGCACGACGACACGCTGCGGATGATGAACGCCGGCGCCCGGCTCGACGAGATCATCCATACCGTCCGCGCACCGCAGTCGCTGCTCGACAAGCCGTACCTGCGGCCGATCTACGACGAGCCCGAGTTCGTGGTCCGCAACGTCTGGCGGTACTACGGCGGTTGGCACGACGGGAACCCGGCGCACCTCAAGCCGGCGCCGGACGCGGCGGTCGCAGCCGAGGTCGCCGCGCTCGCCGGCGGGCCGGCCAAGCTGGCGGCTCGGGCGCGCGAGCTCGCCGCCGCGGGTGACCTCCGACTCGCCGGACACCTGGCCGAGTGGGCGGCAGCGGCTGCGCCCGAGGACACCGACGCCCAGCGCGCCCGTGCCGAAGTGTTCGAGGCCCGTGTGGCGGCCGAGGCGTCGACGATGAGCAAAGGCGTCTTCGGTGCCGCGGCGGCGCGAGTCGCGCGGAACATCGACGAGGACCGCTGAGTACCCGGCCATTAGGCTGACGCCCTTGTCAGAGACCTGGCGCTCGGTCGACTGCGGGGCCGTCGACGCGTTCGAGAACAACGCGCAGATGGCGGTGCTCGCCCGCTCCGCCACCGACGCCGCCCAGCCCATCCTCCAGACCAGCGTGTGGGGCGCCACGCACCTGAACGTCGGATGGTTCGACGACGTCGACGATTCCGTCCGGCGCGTGTCCTCCGAGCGCTTCCCGGCCGAGCACGAGGCCGCCGGCCGCCGCGTCGGGTTCGGGAACCACAAGGGCCGCAAGCTCTGCCGTGCCGGCGTCGCGCTCGACGGCGACGGCACGATCGCGGCGGCGATGATGGCGGGCGACATGCACGTTTCGCCACCCGACACACTCGATCGGGTCGCAGAGGCGCTCGCCGGGGTGCACGCGTTCCGACGACGCCGAGCGGCGGGCACGGATCGTCTCGGTCTTCGAGGGGCCCGACGTCCACCAGGCCGACGCGACGACGGGCGTCACCACCGACGACCTGCTCACCGCCCTCCACAAGGCGGTCGACAATGCCAAGGAGGCTCCCGCGTGAAGATCGAAGGCTCGACCGTTCTCGTCACCGGCGCGTCGTCGGGGATCGGGGCCGCGCTGGCGCCCCAGCTGGCGGAACGGGGCGCGATCGTCGGCATCGTCGCCCGTCGGGCTGACCGCCTCGAGGAGGTGCTCGAGCAGTGCCGGCGGCACACGCCCGCAGTCGCGCATGTGGAGCGCCGACCTCGGCGACCTCGAGCGCGCCGAAGCGGTGGCGCTCGAGGCTTGGGATGCCTTCGGCCATCTCGACTGTCTCGTCAACAACGCCGCCATCGCCAAGCGCGTGCACACGCTCGACCTCACCGTCGAGGACGTGCACCACACGATGGACGTCAACTTCTTCTCGCCGATCCGCATGGCGATGGCTCTCCTCCCCCGCATGCACGAGCGCGGCGCCGGGCTCGTCGTGAACGTCTCGAGCATGGGGGGACGGTTGGGCATCGTGCACGAAGCGGCGTACTGCGCGGCGAAGTTCGCGATGTGCGGATGGAGCGAGACGGCGCGGATCGACCTCGCCGGCAGCGGCGTCGAGGTGAAGCTCGTCCTTCCCGGCCCGATCGCCACCGAGATCTGGGAGCCGCAGCCCGGCGAGCTCCCCGGGCTCTACGACGGGCCGTTCGTCTCGGCCGCCGACTGCGCCGCCGACATCGTCACCGCGATCGAGCGCGACGGGTTCGAGTTCTACGTGCCGGAGTCGGTCGAGGGTGGCTTCGGCGCCCAGAAGGACCTCGTGGTCGGCAAGACCCAGGACGTCGACGCGTTCACGGACCTGATGATCGCGATGAAGGAGTCATCCGCGGTCCAGCGGCCGTAGTCGCCGGCTCGCTTCGGGTGCGGTCGGGCTCCTCTTCCTGCTCCTCGTCCTCGTCTGTCCCTCGTCGTCGCCGTCCGCCGCCGGGATCGTCCGTGCGGGCGGCTCGGGTGTGTCGGTGGTGTCGGGGACCTCCATGACCCCCGCCTTGTGGGCACGCTCCAGCGCCTTCTCGGCCGCCCGACGCTGTCGCTCGGCCTCGGCCCGCAGGTCGGCCTCCGGGCCGATGTCGGGGCTCGCGGCTCGCACCACGAGCCGCTGGTGCCACCGTTCGCCGCGCACGCCGCCCAGCACCGCGCCGAGGATCATGCCGCCGAGCGCCACGGCGCCGCTCAAGACGCCCAAGCCGTACCACGTCGAGCCGTCCGTCGGCGCGCCGAGACTCTCGAGCCGATCGACGATCGCCGAGGTCGCCCCCTCGAGCTGAGCGACGGCGGCGACCGCCGCCAGGAGCACGACCCCGAACACGAGCACGAGCACGCCGTTTCGAAATCCGGCCCGACGGGCCATGCGACCGGCCGTGTACCCGCCGAACGTGAATGCACAGAGGAACACCGCGGCGGCGACGAGCCCGGCGATGAATCCGACCCGCTGCCAGTCGTCGTCGGAGAGGTTGTCGAGGGTGAACCCCATCGGGTGCAGGACCGCCGCAACGATCCCGATGCACGCCACGATCACCCCGTATGCCACGAAGACGCCGGCGATCACGCTGCCCCACGACACCCCGCCCCAGCCGGCTTCTCGCGCCAGCTCGAGACGGTCATGCCTCCCCTCGACCCACATCTGCCGCTCGTCGCTGTCGGCCGTTTGGACACGACTGCTCATGGTCCCCAGATCCCCCTCCGCCCTCGGATGTCACGGCGAGGGTTCCCTCGGGAGGACGGTGGAAAACCCGATCAGGCCGGTGCGGGAGTCGCCGACGCCTCGACCGTCACGGGGATGCCGTTCAGGACCGCGTTGCCCGACAGAGGATCGAAGAGGTCGCTGTCGGCGAGGAGGTTGCTGTTGACGCCGGGGCGCCCGGCGGCGACCGAGAGGTCGGCCCCGTCCACGCCGTGACCCCAACCGTGGGGAATGCTCACGACGCCCGGCATGATGGCGTCGGTCACCTCGACGGTCACTGCGACTTCGCCGCGGCGGGACCGGACGCACGCGCCGGCGCCGTCGACGACGCCCAGGCGGGCGGCATCCTCGGGATGGACGTGCAGGGTGCAGCGCTCCTTCCCTTTCACGAGGATGTCGAGGTTGTGCATCCACGAGTTGTTCGAACGCAGGTCCCGCCGCCCGATCAGCACCATCTCACCGTTCCTGCCCCGCGCGAGCGAGGCTCGCAGTCGGGTCACGTCCTCGGCGATCGGCTCGGGCGCGAGCTCGACCTTGCCGCTCGGCGTGCGGAGGACCTCGGGGATGCGGGGCTGCAGCGGACCGAGGTCGACGCCGTGCGGGGCCGCTTCGAGGACCTCGAGCGACAAGCCGGACGGGTCGGCGCCGAAGCCGTCGCCGTAGGGACCGGTGCGGAGCATGAGGTCGAGGATGCGTTCGGGTCCGCGCCGCGACGAGAGCGCGGCGACGAGCTCGTCGGCGTCTCGACCTTCGACGTTGGAGCCGGGCCGCTGCACCGCCTTCTGCACCAGACCGGAGACCACGAGGTCGTCGAGTGCGGCGGGGTCGGCCGCCGCGCCCTCGCCGGCGGCGATGTTCGCGAGGCGCAGGAGGATCTCCGATTCCGCCATCTCGCCCGGCTCGAGGTCGACGACCGGGGGCGAGTAGTTGGCGATGTTGCGGATCGAGAGTTGGTAGAACGCGAGGTCGTAGTGGCCGCGGGCGAGCACGCCCTCGGGCGGCAGGATCACGTTGGCGTGGCGCGTCGTCTCGTTCTTGTAGATGTCGACGCTCACCATGAACTCGAGTGATGCGAGCGCGCGGTCGAGTCGACCCGAGTCCGGCGTCGAGAGCACCGGATTCCCGGCGACCGTGATCATCCCCCGCACCTGACCGTCTCCGGGTGTGTCGATCTCCTCGGCCAGGCAGACGACGGGGAGCTCGCCGAACAGCTCGGGCAGCCCGCGCACGCGACTGTGGCGGCGCCCGAAGCGCACGCCGCGCCCGACGCCGGGCGTGCCGCCGGTGTTCGCGCTGCCGGTGGCCGGCTTCGTGAACATGACGCCACCGGCGCGGTCGAGGTTGCCGGTGAGACAGTTCACGACGTCGACGAGCCAGCTCGCGAGCGTGCCGAACTCCTGGGTGCACGTGCCGATCCGCGCGTACACCGCGGCGCGGGGCGCGGCCGCGAGCTCGCGGGCGGTGCGGCGGATGGTCTCGGCGTCGATGCCACAGACCGGCGCCACGGCGTCGGGGCTGAAGTCACGAGCGAGCCGCTCGACCTGGTCGAGTCCGGCGACGTGATCGCCGACATCGCCCGTCGACACCAGCTGCTCGGCGAACAGCGTGTGCACGATCGCAAAGAGGAGATGCGCGTCGGTGCCGGGGCGGATGAACAGGTGCTCGTCGGCTTCCTCGGCCGTCTTCGATCGGCGGGGATCGACGACGACGAGCTTGCCGCCCCGGGCCCGGAGCGCCCGAATGCGTCCCGGATAGTCGGGCGCGGTCATGAGGCTGCCGTTCGACGCGAACGGGTTGGCGCCGAGCATGAGGAGGTGGTCGGTGCGATCGATGTCGGGGATCGGGATGCTCAAGCCGGTGCCGAACATGAGGCCGGCCGACACCTGCTTCGGCATCTGGTCGACGGTGCTCGCCGAGTAGAGGTTCCCGCTCCCCAGCGCCTGGATCAGGACCCGGTTGTAGAGCTGGCCGGCGAGGTTGTGGACGTTCGGGTTGCCGATGTACATCGCGACGGCGTCGCGGCCGTGCCGGTCGAGGATCGGCGTGAGGCCCCGCTCGACCTCGGCGAAGGCGTCGTCCCACGACACCTCCCGCCACGTGTCGCCCTGGCGCACCAGAGGTCGGCGCAGCCGGTCGGGGTCGGACTCGAGCTGCTTCAGCGCCGTGCCCTTCGGGCACAGGAACCCGTGGCTGAAGACGTCGTCGCGGTCGCCGCGCACGAGCGTGATGTCGCGTCCCTCGAGGCGCAGCTCGAGCCCGCACGTCGCTTCGCACAACGGGCAGGTCCGGTAGACGGTTCGGGTGTCACCGTTCGCCGTCATGCGCGTCGAGGTTAGCCACCCCGGATAGGGTCCGGACCGTGGCCGAGCGTCTCTACTTCCGCCAGCTGCTCGCGGGGCGCGACTTCGCAGGCGACGATCCCGTCGCCCGGCAGATGGTCAACTTCGCGTACCTCATCGGCGACCGGGAAACCGGGCGACGCGCTGGTCGTCGACCCCGCGTACAGCGTGCGCGAGCTCGTCGAGACCGCAGCGGCCGACGGCATGCGCATCACCGGCGCGCTCGTCACCCACTACCACCCCGATCACGTCGGCGGCGATCTCATGGGCTACTCGATCGAGGGGGCACGCGAGCTTCTTGCGATGGACGATGTCGCCGCGCCGCTCCACGTGCAGCGGGCCGAGGCGCCAGGGGTCAAGCGCGTGACCGGCGCGTCCGACTCCGACCTCGTCTTGCACGACAGCGGCGACGAGGTCCGCGCCGGCGACGTGCCGATCCGGCTCCTGCACACGCCCGGGCACACGCCGGGCAGCCAGTGCTTCCTCGTCGACGGCCGCCTCGTCGCCGGCGACACGCTGTTCCTCGAGGGCTGCGGGCGCACCGACCTCCCCGGGGGCGACGCCGAAGCCATGTACGAGAGCATCACCCAGCGACTGGCCGCCGTTCCCGACGACACCGTCCTGTTCCCGGGTCACTTGTACTCCCCCGAGCCGTCCGCCACGATGGGCGAGACGCGCCGCCGCAACTACGTGTTCCGGTTCTCGACGCGCGATGCCTGGCTGTCGATGTTCGGAGCATGAGCATGACAAGGATCCGCACGGCGCTCGTGATTCCCGCAGCCTGCCTCGCTGCCACGCTCCTCGTCGGCGCGTGCAGCAGTGCCAGCGGCTCCGACAGCGGCGGCGGGTCGAAGGCCAAGGCCGAGGTGAAGAAGTTCCTGAACGAGATCGACGCCGCCGCACGCGCCGGCAACGTCGACCTGCGCCTGGCTCGCCTCAATCCGGCCGTCATCGCCCGGTACGGCGAGCAGCAATGCCGCGACTTCCTCGCCGGTCAGCAGGACGCGACGCGCAAGGACAGGGTCAAGAAGGTCGGCAAGCCGGAGACGTTCGAGTACGCCACCGACACCCAGTCGACGACCATTGCGGACGCCCTGCCCGTCCAGGTGCGAGCAACGATCAAGGGCAAGAAGGGCGACCGCAACATCCACCTCGCGCGCGTGAACGGCCAGCTCACGTACTTCATCGACTGCGGCCAGCCGCTGCCGGCGCAGTAACGGCGGGAGCGGGTCAGCTCGGGTCGAAGACGACCGGGATCGAGTCCGGCCCCCGGAAGGCGAAGCCCTGGATCAACGGCGGCGGCGCATCCGGGTCGAGCCGCAGGTTCGGCAACCGCGTGAGGATCTCGTCCAGCCCGACCCGCAGCTCGAGGCGGGCGAGGTGCATCCCCAGGCACTGGTGCTGCCCGGTCCCGAACGCGAGGTGGTTGTGCGCCGGGCGGTCGATGCGCCAGTCCCCGGAGGCGTCGTAGCGCGCTTCGTCGCGGTTGGCGGAGCCGGTGACCACGCTGATGGGCGCCCCCGCTTCCACCGGGCACCCGCCGATCTCGGCGTCGGTGGCCGCGACCCGGCTCACCTGGGTCACCGACGTCTCCCAGCGCAGGGTCTCCTCGATGACCGCCGGCATGAGGCTGCGGTCGGCGACGACCTCCGCCATCGTGTCGGGATGCGTCAACAGGGCGACGAGCGCGTTGCCCATGACCCGATACGTGGTCTCGGCGCCGGCGGGCAGGAGCAGCCGGAGGAACCCGTAGATCTTCTCGTCGGTGAGCTGGTGGCCGTCGACCTCGGCGTGGACGAGGTCGCTGATGAGGTCGTCACGAGGGTTGTGACGCCGGTCTTCGACGATCGGCTCGAGGTAGTCGCGCATCGCCCGCGATGCGGCGAGCCCAGTCGGGGGATCGAGCGGCCCCGTGTTGATCAGCTCGGCCCAGCGATGGAACTGGGCGCTGTCCTCGAGCGGCACGCCGACGATCCCGCAGATCACCTGCACCGGGTACTTCGACGTGATCGCCTGCGACGAGGTCGGCCCGGCCCATCGGCGCGATGTCGTCGAGGAGCCGGGTGATGGTGGGCCGGATCAGCTGCGCGTCCCACCGCTCGAGCGCGGAGGCCCGGAACGCATGGGCGACGAGGTTCCGGTAGGCGCGGTGCTCGGCTACCGCCCATGGCCAGGATGAGCTCGCCCATGAACTGGCCGATGTGCTCGGCGTTGATCGACGACGAGAACGTCTTGCCGTCGCGCAACACCCGCTCCACGTCGTCGTACCGGGTGACGTGGTACGCCGGCCGATCCACCATCCCGGTCTGGGTGTGGATGACCGGGCACTCCTGCCGGGCCCGCTCCCAGATCGGATACGGCTGCCCGGTCGCGAAGTCGACCTCGTACTCGAACTCTGGCTCCGTGACGGGTTCGGTCGTCACGACATCTGCATCGACTTCGTCTCGAGGTACTCCTCGAGGCCGTACTTGCCGAGCTCGCGCCCGTGGCCGGACTGCTTGTAGCCACCGAACGGTGCCAACGGGTTGAAGTTCTGGCCGTTGATGTCGACCTGGCCCGGCCTGGATGCGGCGCGCGACCTGCGTCGCGTGCTCCTGGTCGCCGCCGAACACGCCGGCGTGCAGGCCGTAGATCGTGTCGTTGGCGATGCCGGACGGCGTCGTCCTCGTCGTCGTAGGGGATGATCGCCAGCACCGGGCCGAAGATCTCCTCCTGCGCGATCGTCATGTCGTTGCGGACGTTCTTGAACACCGTCGGCTTGACGAAGTAGCCCTTGTCGAGCCCCTCGGGGGCCTCGGCGCCGCCGGTGACGAGCTCGGCGCCCTCCTCGATCCCCTTGTTGATGTAGTTGCGGACGCGCTCGCGCTGCGTCTCGGAGATCAGCGGCCCGAGCCGGTTGCTCGGGTCGTTGGGGTCGCCGACCGTGTACGTCTCGGCGACCTCCTTCGACCGCTGACGCGATCTCGTCCTGCTTGGCGCGCGGGACGAGCATGCGGGTCCAGGCGATGCAGGTCTGGCCCGAGTTCATGAAGCAGCTGCCGACGCCGGCCTTCACCGCGTCCTCGACCGGGCGCGTCGGGCAGGATGATGAACGGCGACTTGCCGCCGAGCTCGAGCGTCACCTTCTTCACCGTGTCGGCGGCGAGCTCGGCGACCCGCTTGCCGGCCCGGGTCGACCCGGTGAACGAGACCATGTCGACGCCGGGATGCGATGGCGATCGCCTCGCCCACGACCGGACCCGGTGCCGGTGACGAGGTTGAACACGCCCGGCGGGAGCCCGGCGTCGTCGACGATCTCGGCGAGGATGAACGCGTTGAGCGGCGCCACCTCGCTCGGCTTGAGCACCACCGTGCAGCCGGCGGCGAGCGCAGGCGCGACCTTGGCCACGATCTGGTGCAGCGGGTAGTTCCACGGCGTGATGCACCCGACGACGCCCAACGGCTCCCGCACGACGAGCGAGTTGCCGATCTGCTCCTCGAACGGGAACTGGTTGACGATGTCGACGTAGGAGCCCATGACCATCGCCGGCAGGCCGGCTTGGATCATCTGGGAGAACACCATCGGCATGCCGACCTCGCCGGTCACCGTCTCCGCGATCTCCTGCATGCGGGCGGTCAGCCCTTCGTGCAGCTGCTGGATGTACTTCGCCCGCTCCTCGACCGTGGTCGCGCTCCACGCCTCGAACGCCCGGCACGCCGCCTTCGCCGCCTTGTCGACGTCCTCTGCAGTCCCCTCGGGGACCCGGCCCATGACCTCTTCGGTAGTGGCGTTGACCACGTCGATGGTCCCGGACCCGGTGGACGGCGTCCACGCGCCGTCGATGTAGAGCTTGTCGCGGTCCTGCATGAAGGCCCCCTCGTCGCGACTTGACTGCATGGTCAATCTACCGCCGGGCGGCTGACCCGGCGACCGCGGACATCCCGCCCGGATGTACGTCTTCTTCCCCGAGGCGGGGTTCATCGTCGGGACGGGCCCCTACGACCAGGTGCGCGGGTGGCTGCACGCCGACTCGCTCCGCTGGAGCTGGGGGTCGGTGCGCGGCCGCGAGGGCGACTGGCAAGGCGCGGTCGTGCGGCTGCCGGCGCCCGAGGCGCTCGACGCGCTCACCGCCGTCGGCTTCACCGGGCTCATGATCGACCGCGCCGGGTACGACGACCACGGCGCCGGCATCGAGGCCGAGTACACGCGCACCCTCGGGCAGGAGCCGCGGGTGAGCCCGGACGGCCGGCTGCTGTTCTACGACCTGCGGCGTGGGCTCGCGGCCTGCGTACACGACTCAGCAAGGCTGAGATCGACGCGCTGCGGCGCAAGACCCTCGACCGCTCGGGCTCGCGCCGCCGGGCGCGCTCACGTGATCCGACGAGGACCCTGACTACCCTGTCAGGAATGTCGACGGGCGCCGCGGGCACCGATCCGTTCGCGGAGAACGAGGACCAGCAAGCGCTGCGGAAGCTCGCGCGCGACGTCGCCGAGCGCGATCTGGCGCCCAACGCGCGGCACTGGGACGAGACCGAGGAGTTCCCGGACGCGTCGTGGGACGCGTTGCGCAAGGCCGACCTGTTCGGCATCACCGTCGGCGAGCAGTACGGCGGCATGGGCATGGGCGACATCGAGGCCGCCATCGCCCTCGAGGAGCTCGCCCGCGCCGACGTCTCGAGCGCGATCCTCGCCCAGCTCATCTACAACGGACCGCCGCGTGCGATCGAGCACCTCGGCAGCGACGCGCTCAAGGAGCGGTGGCTCCCGCTGGCGGCCAGCGGCGAGGCGCTGTTCTGCATCGGCATCAGCGAGAGCGAGGCCGGCTCCGCCGTGAACCACATGCGCGCCCGGCTCACTCCGGACGGCGACGGCTACCGACTCAACGCGTACAAGAACTACGTCACGGGCGGGCACAAGGCGGGCGCGTGCCTCGTGTGGTGCCGGTTCCCGGGCAGCGAGGGGTCGAAGGGCATCGGGGCGGTGGTCGTCGACCTGCAGTCCGACGGCGTGACCTGCGCCGGGACGCACGTGAAGATGGGCCTGCGGGGCACGAGCGAAGCCGAGCTCGCCTTCGACGACGTGTACGTGGGGCCCGAGGACGTGCTCCTCGAAGGAGACCCGTCGAACAGCGATGCCTTCAAGACGCTGATCTCGCACCTCAACCACGAGCGGTGCGGGAACGCCGCCATGTGCGTCGGCGCCGCGCAGGGCGCGCTGGAGTACGCGGTGGGTTACATCAACGAGCGCGTCGTCGGCGGTCGACCGCTGGCGGAGCTCCAGGGGCTCCAGTGGAAAGCCGCCGACATGGCCACACAGCTCGACGGCGCCCGGCTGCTGCTCCTCCGGGCGCTGCACCTCGCCGGTCCGCACGGCACACCGCCCGCGCTCGAGACCGCGATGGCGAAGGCGGCCGCCAACCTCGCCGCCAAGTTCGTGTGCGACGAGGCGATCCAGCTGCTCGGCGGCTACGGGTACAGCCGCGAGTACCCCGTCGAGCGCGCGTACCGCGACATCCGCGGCCTCTGCATCGGCGCCGGCACGGTCGAGATCCAGCGCAACTACATCGGCTCGCAGGTCGTGAAGGGTGCAACGAGCGTGAGTCCCGGCTGGCGGAACCCGCTCGCCGGCGCGTGACGCTCCGGCCCACGTACCGCCACCCGCGAGCGCGCGACTACCTGGCGCCGGGTGGACCCTGGGACATCCCGTCGCTCGACGCGATCGTGACCGACGCCGCGTCGCGTGCGGGAGGCGACCTCGTCGTCGACGACTCCGCCGGCGTCCGCCTCGACGGGCCCGCGCTCGAGGCTCGGGTGGCCGCCCTCGCGGGAGGCCTGCGCGCCGCCGGCGTCCGTCGGCGTGACGTGGTCGCGTGGCAGTCGCCGAACTGGTTCGAGGCCGTCCTGCTGTACCGGGCGTGCTGGCGGCTGGGCGCCATCGCGGCGCCGGTCCACCACCAGGCCGGTCCCGCCGACGTCGACCGCATGCTCGGCGACTGCTCGACGCTCGCCTGTGGCTGGCGCCCGACGATCTGCGCGGGCCGAGTGCGCGGCTCCCGAAGCTGCTCGAAGCGGGTGCGCCCGTCACCCGGTCGGCGGCGCGGCCGAGCGATCTCGCCGTCGCGCTCTTCACGTCGGGCTCGAGCGGCGCGCCGAAAGCGGCGCTGCACACCCAACGGGGACTCGCGTACAAGGCGCAGGTCATGATCCGCGCCCACGAGCTCGGTCCGGATGATTCGATCCTCATGCCGGCACCGCTCGCGCACGTCTCGGGGTTGCTCAACGCGGTGCTGATCCCGGGCGCGTTGCCGATGCGCGCCTCGCTGATGGCGAAGTGGAGCCCGGAGGAGGCGCTCGCCACCATCGAACGGGAGCGCATCACGTTCATGATCGGGCCGCCCACGTTCTTCGTCGGGCTCATGTCCGCGCCCGGGTTCTCCCGGCAGCGGGTCGAGAGCCTCCGCCTGATCTCGAGCGGCGGCGCCGGCGTCACTGCCGCTTTCGTCGAGCAAGCCAGCGACGCGTTCGGCGCCCGTGTGAAGCGCACGTACGGTTCGACCGAGGCACCTACCGTCACGACCAGCACGCCCCGCGACTCCGTCGAGCAGGCGCGCGACACCGACGGGCGGGTGACGGGCGCGGCAGAGCTGCGAGTGAGCGACCCGGACACGGGGCGCGCGCTGCCTGCGGGCGAGGCAGGTGAGCTGTGGCTGCGGGGCCCGGAGCTGTTCGTGGGCTACGCCGCCGCCGAGCAGACGCGCGCCGCGATCCGGCGGGGCTGGTTCCGCACCGGCGATCTCGCCACCGTCGACGACGACGGCTGGCTCACGATCGTCGGCCGCATGAAGGACGTCATCATCCGCGCCGGCGAGAACATCGCCGCCGCCGAGGTCGAAGGGATCCTCGAGGCCCATCCCGACGTCCGCCAAGCCGCGGTCGTCGGCGAGCCCGATGCCCGCCTCGGAGAGCGCGTCTGCGCGTTCGTCGTCGCGTCGGCGCCGTTCGATCTCGCCGAGTGCCGAGCCTGGTTCGAGAAGCAGGGCGTGGCGGTGTTCAAGACGCCCGAGCGCGTCGTCCAGCTCGACGAGCTCCCCGTTCTCGCCGCCGGCAAGGCCGACCGCGCCGCGCTGAAACAGCGGGCGGCGGCCGTCTTAGCGCTTGCGCGTGAGCTGCCGGGGGTTCTCGACGTCGGAGGGGCGGCAGTTCTTGGGGGCATTGACCGGGTCGCAGCCGGCCGGGGTACCGCCGGGGATCTGCACCACGTAGTCGGTCCCGATCGCCGGGACGGCCACCTCGAAGTCGGTACTCACGATCTGGGCGCCGCTGCGCAGCGCGATGTCACGCCGGGTCACGTCGTTGGCGCGCGCCTCGACGAGGTCGGCGTCGGCGCGGGTCCGCACGATGAAGCCCTGCTTGACCAGCGCCTGGATCCGGGCTTCGTCGGGGTCGTCGACCTTGATCACGGCGGCGGACGGCGCTCGTTCGTCGGCGGTCACGAACATCGGCCGCTTCTCGAGCGACGGATGGCCCTGGCGGTACGCGTCGCGGATCGACGCCGCCCGTGTTGAGGATCACCATGATCTTGCCTCGGGTCTTGCCCAGCGTCGGCCAGCCGCGGCCGGTGACGGCGGCGCGCAGTGTCTTCGACTTGCCGCGCACGCTGTCCGGAGTGATGAGCTGGCGACCGAGCGATGCGGACGAACCGTCTTGTCGAGCTGGTCGAGCGCCGGCGGCGTCGAAACGTCGCAGCGTCGGATCGATGACGAAGTCGATGTCGTCGTTCTTCGGCTCGATGAGGATGAAGATCGGGACATGGCCGGGATGCGCCTTGGACCACGTGCGCGTGTCACCTGCAGGCACTGCGCGATCGGCGTGCAGTTGCTCGTGTTGTCGACGACGGGCGTGTGCAGCACCGGGAACTGATCCGTCGGGCGGCGTTCACGACGTCGAGCTCGAAGCCGCGTACGCCCAGGTCGAGCTGCTGGTCGAGCGGCGCGTGCGTGTACTGCGTCGTCGGCGACGACGCGATCGGCACGTCCTGTTGGATGTGGTAGCTGTTGTGCGTCGCCAGGACCTGCACCTGGTTCGTCCGCAGTGTGTCGTCGAGGCGGTTCGCGCCGGCACTCGACGCTCCACCCGAGACTGCCGCGATCACGACGGCCGCCGCGATCGACACGAACGCCGCTCGCTTCCCCCTGCGCACCGGCCGGAATCCTGTCAGATGACGCTCCGGCCCGCCTCGACGCGCGGGCGGAGCAGGTCGGCCAGCCGTTGCCGGTGGAACGGGGCGTCACCGAAGCTCACCTGGTCGAGCTGGGCGCGCTTGAGGAACAGGTGCAGGTCGTGCTCCCACGTGAAGCCGATCCCGCCGTGCACCTGGAGGGCCGACGCCATCACGCGCTTCGACGCGTCGGAGCACCAGATCTTGGCCGTCGAGGCCGCGACCGAAGCATCCTCATGAGCGGCGCCGATGCACCACGCCGCCCAGTACGCGCTCGAGCGCATGCCTTCGACGTCGACGAGCATGTCGGCGCACCGGTGCTTGACCGCTTGGAAGCTGCCGATCGGACGGCCGAACTGCACGCGGTCCTTCGCGTACTCCACCGCCATGTCCATCGCCCGCGACGCCCCGCCGAGCATCTCCGCCGACGTGAACGCGGCACCCCTGTCGAGCAGCGCGTCGACGTCTCCGGCGCCACCCAGCCGTTCGGCGGGCGCGTCGTCGAAGCGGAGCCAGCCGAGCTCGCGCGTGAGATCCATCGCAGGCTCCCGCCGCGGCCGGTCGCGCTCCCCCAGCTCGACCGCGTACAGCGCGGGACCGTCGTCGCTCTCGGCGACGACCACGGCGACGTCGGCGCTCGGCGCGAACGGCACCGGATCGCTCCGACCGGTGAGCCGGTCCCCCGCCGCGCGCACGTCGCCGCGACCCGCTCGACTCCAGGCGACGCAGCCGATCGCGTCGCCGCCGGCGAGCCGCTCGGCCCAGTCGTCTCGACCGGCTCGCGCCAGCGCGCCGAGCGCGAGCAACGTCGACAGGTACGGCGCGGGCGCGACGTGGCGTCCGATCTCCTCCACCAGCACCGCCACCTCGACGGCGCCGAGCCCGAGCCCGCCGCGGTCCTCCGGCACCTCGACCGCCGTCCACCCCTGCTCGACCATGGCCTTCCAAAGCCCGTCGTCGATCCCGCCGCCGGCGTCGACGACCGTCCGGACGCGCGTCGTGGGCGCCAAGCCGTCGAGCAGCTCGCGCGCGCCGTCACGCAGCGCGAGCTGGTCGTCCGACAGCTCGAAATCCATGCGTGACGGAGGCTACCGGGGCGGTCCCATCGTCGCCCGCCGGTCGATACGCTCGAAGGGATGACGACGACGGCCGCGGCATCGGACACGAGCACCGGCACGGTCGACGCGCTCGTCGACCGCCTCCTCGAGGAGAACGATCCGGCCGACGCGATCGCGTTCCGCGGCGCGCAGTACGACCTGGGGCTCGCCTGGGTCTGGTTCCCGGTCGGGTTCGGCGGCCTCGGGCTCGCGCCCGATCTCCAACGAGGCGTCGAAGAGCGCATCCGCGCCGCCGGAGTGCGCGCCGACGCACTCGAGCGCAACGGATTCGGGATCTTCCTCGCCGCGCCGACGATCGCCGCTCACGCGGACGACGAGCTCAAGGCGCGCCTCCTGCGGCCGCTGTTCACCGGCGAGGAGCTGTGGTGCCAACTCTTCAGCGAGCCGGGCGCCGGGTCCGACCTGGCGGGCCTGTCGACGCGTGCCGTGCGCGACGGCGACGAGTGGGTGGTGGACGGGCAGAAGGTCTGGAACACGCTCGCGCACCGGGCGGATCGCGGGATGCTCGTCGCCCGCACCGATCCCGATGCGCCGAAGCATCGCGGCCTCACGTACTTCGCGCTCGACATGCACGCGCCGGGCGTCGACGTCCGGCCGTTGCGTCAGATCACGGGTGAAGCCGAGTTCAACGAGGTGTACCTCACGGGCGTGCGGGTACCCGACGCCGACCGCATCGGCGGCCTCGGCGACGGGTGGCGGGTGTCGCTCACAACGCTCATGAACGAGCGCGTGACGATCGGCGGCGCGGTCGCCGGCCGGAACTCCGGGCCGATCGGTGACGCGCTCGAGGTCTGGCGCGAGCATCCCGAGAGCCACGACCCCGTCCGGCGCGACCGGCTCGCCCGGCTCTGGATCGACGCCGAGGTGCTGCGCCTCACGAACGCACGGGCGGCGGCCAACCGGAAGGCAGGCGCGGCGGGCCCCGAAGGCTCGGTCGCGAAGCTGGCGTTCGCCGAGACGAACCGAAGCATCTACGAGCTGTGCATGGACGTGCTCGGCGCCGACGGGCTCCTGTACCCGAGCTACGAGATGGTGCGGCCCGAAGAAGCCAGCCTCACGGGCGGCGGCGACCCCCGCAAGATGTTCCTGCGCTCACGCGCGTACTCGATCGAAGGCGGCACGTCCGAGATCTTGCGCAACGTCCTGGGTGAGCGGGTGCTCGGCCTCCCCGGCGAGCCCCGCGTCGACAAGGGCCTCCCGTGGAACGAGGTACCGCGGAGCTGACGAAGACGACGAGGTGAAGGAGTCGGAGATGAGCGAACCCCCCGCTGTCCTGCGCTACGACGAGAACGAGATCGAGCTCCCGATCGTCCGGGGCTCCGAGAACGAACCTGCCGTCGACATCTCGAAGCTGCGCGCCCAGACCGGCTTCGTCACGCTCGACTACGGCTTCGTCAACACCGGATCGTGCGAGTCCGCGATCACGTACATCGACGGCGACGCCGGCATCCTCCGCTACCGCGGGATCCCCATCGAGCAGCTCGTCGAGCGTGACCACCCGTCGTTCCTCGAGACGAGCTACCTCCTGATCTGGGGCGAGCTGCCGACCCAGCAGCAGCTCGACGACTTCCGGTACGAGGTGCGCCGCCACACGCTCATCAAGGAAGACGTGAAGCGCTTCTACGACGGGTTCCCGAAGGACGCGCACCCGATGGCGATCCTGTCCTCGGTCGTCGAGCGCGCTGTCGACCTTCTACCAGGACAGCGACGACATCCACGACGAGGAGCAGGTGCACCTGTCGATCGTGCGCCTCATCGCCAAGCTCCCGACGATCGCCTCGTACGCGTACAAGAAGTCGATCGGCCAGCCGTTCCTGTATCCCAACAACGAGCTCGATCTCATCGAGAACTTCCTGACGATGATGTTCGCGGTCCCCTCGGAGCGGTACGAGGTGAGCCCGACGGTCGTGCACGCTTTGAAGCAGCTGCTCATCCTGCACGCCGACCACGAGCAGAACTGCTCCACGTCGACGGTCCGGCTCGTCGGCTCGAGCGAGGCCAACCTCTGGGCCTCGGTGGCCGCCGGCATCAACGCGCTCTGGGGGCCGCTCCACGGCGGCGCCAATCAAGCGGTGATCGAGATGCTGGAGCGCATCCGCGCCGACGGCGGTGACGTCGCCAAGTACGTGCGCCAGGCCAAGGACCCGGACGATCCCTTCCGGCTGTCCGGCTTCGGGCACCGCGTCTACAAGAACTACGACCCCCGCGCGCGGGTGCTCGAGCGCGACGGCCGAGCGCGTCCTGGCCGCGCTGCACAGCAGCGACGAGCTCCTGGATCTCGCCCGGCAACTCGAAGAGGTGGCCCTCAACGACGAGTTCTTCATCGAGCGCAAGCTGTACCCGAACGTCGACTTCTACTCGGGGCTCATCTACCGGGCGATGGGCTTCCCGACCGACATGTTCCCGGTGCTCTTCGCGATCGGCCGGCTCCCGGGGTGGATCGCGCACTGGCACGAGATGATGCTCGACAAGAAGACCAAGATCGGGCGTCCGCGCCAGATCTACATCGGTCCGACCGAGCACAAGTACGTCCCGATCGACCAGCGGAGCTAAGCCAGCTGGATCCAGGTCGCTGAGTCGCGGCCGCGACCAGCCCTCCGTCGCCGGTGAAGATCGCCGAGCCGGCGGCGACCTTCCGCCCTTCGTGGCCGGCGCGCCACCCGACGACCGCGTGCGGCGCGCCGGCACGAACCGGGCCGTCGATCGTCACCGCCATCCGCCCCAGCACGAACGGGTTGCCGTCGATCGGGTCGGCCAGCCAGGACCCGACTCCGCCCGAGCAGTCCAGCGCGGCCCAGACGAACTCCGGTCGGACGACGCCGTCGGCGCCGGCGAGATCGGTGGCCGGTATCCACGTGTCGGCCGCCACCCGCTCGTCCGGCGACCGGACCGACGAGGATGTGCAGGCCGTCGCCGGGCGCGCGCTGTGGTCCGCAGACGAAGCACGTCGGGAACGGATGCTCTTCGGGATGCGTCGTGCAGCCGCGACGTCGTGGCCGCACGCTCGGCGTCGGCGACGCTCACCGGCTCGGGGACGTCGATCGTCCGAGGTCATCGGCCGCGGCGCGCACGTCCTTCGGCGACGAGCTGGTCGCCGTCGAGCACGCGGACTCCTCCGTCGTCGGCCGCGCTCGACGCGCAACGGCGTCTCGAGCGGCGGCGGCGAGCGGAGCGTCACCTCGGCGGGGCCGTCGACGAGGGCGGCCACGAGACCGCACGCGTACCCACCGTTGCCGCTGTCGGGCGGACCACAGAACCGGCGGTCGATGACGACGGTATCGCTCACGCGCGTGCCAGCAGCTTCTTGACCGCGGCCGCGCCGGCCAGCGCGGCGTCACGATCGTCCGCCTGCGGAATGAGATTGAACATCGTGCAGCCGGCGTCGACGTACGGAGCGAGGAACTCGGCCACGTCTTCGGGCGTCCCGTACGGCGAGTACTTCTCGAACCGCTCGAACGGGATCTGGTAGAAGGCCTCCATCGCGGGCGCGACGTGGGTGCGAGCACGTTCCTTGGTGTCGGCGATGCCGCACCACACCTGCATGGCGTACCGGGTCGGAGGATCGTCACGACCGACGCGCGCGGCCTCGGCGGCGGCGATGTCGACGACCTCGGCGAAGCGGCGGGGCGAGTTCCAGATGCCGAGCCAGCCGTCGCCCAGCCGTCCGGCGCGGCGCACCGCCGCGTCCGAGCGACCACCGACGATGATCGGCGTCGGTGTCGCCGGCGCGGGCAGCACGAGGGCGTCGTCGAGGTCGAAGAACTCGCCGTGGAAGGTCGTCGGCGCGCCGGTGAGCAACGGGCGCAGCACGGCGAGGCACTCCTCCATGCGCCTGCCGCGCGTGGCGGGGTCGACGCCGCAGATCTCGACCTCGTGGCGGTCCTCGCCGCCGATCCCCACGCCGAAGATCAGGCGGCCGGGCGCGAGCTGGTCGAGGTCGGAGAGCTGGCGCGCGACGAGGACCGGATGGCGTAACGGCAGGAGGTACACCCCGGTCATGATCGGCAGCGTCGGATGCAGCATCGCCAGCGCGGTGGCCTGTACGAGACCGTCGACGCCGGCGCCGACGAAGAAGCTCACGTGGTCGCCGCAGCACACGTGGTCGATGCCGGCGTCGTGGACACGACCGAGATACGCCGCCGCGTCGTCCGGTGTCCCCGAGCGATCCGGTCGTCGGAAAGATCCCGACCCGAATTGCGTCCTGCGCCACGGCCATCACGTCCTCCTCGACGCGGAAACGCTAATGCGAAGACCGGTACCCTGCGGCGGCGACCATGGGAACACGCGAATGAACCTCGAGCCGACGGAAGCCGAAGCGCAACTCCGCGCCGAGGTGCGCGCGTGGCTGCGCGAGCACCTCCCGTGGGAGTACGGCAAGGGGCTCCCGCCCCACTTCGACGATCTGGCCGCCGAGGTCGCGTTCGGCCGCGACTGGCAGGCGAAGCTGGCCGAAGGCCGGTGGGTGGGCGTGGCGTGGCCCGAGGAGTACGGCGGTCGCGGCGCCGGCGCCGTCGAGCACTTCATCGTGACCGAGGAGCTCGCCCGTGCCCGCGCGCCCGAGCTGGTCGGGCGGATCGGCGTGAACCTCGTGGGGCCGACGCTGCTCGCCCACGGCACGCCCGAGCAGAAGGCGCGCTGGCTGCCGAACATCCTCGTCGGCGCGCCAGCTGTGGTGTCAGCTGTTCAGCGAGCCCGGCGCCGGCAGCGACCTGGCGTCGGTCAGCACGCGCGCCGAGGCCGCCGAGGGCGGCTGGGTGCTCAACGGGCAGAAGGTGTGGACGAGCTACGCCCAGTTCGCGGACTGGGGCGTCTGCCTCGCCCGCACCGATCCCGACGCGCCGAAGCAACGCGGCATCTCGTACCTCGTGGTCGACATGCGCGCCCCGGGCGTCGAGGTGCGGCCGCTGCGGCAGATCACCGACGAGTCCGAGTTCAACGAGGTGTTCTTCTCCGACGTGTTCGTCCCGCACGAGCACCTCATCGGGCCCGAGAACGAAGGCTGGCGGATCGCGAGCTCGACGCTCTCGCACGAGCGGGGCATCAACCCCCGGCAGCTGGTGATCCACATCCAGCTGGTCGAGGAGCTGCTCCGTCTCGCGCTCGATGCGGGCGCCTTCGACGACCACCGGCTGCGGCGGCGACTCGCGCAGGCCGCCGTCGAGGTGCGGCTGTTCCAGCTGCACAACTGGCGCACGCTGTCCCGCCTCGCGAAGGGGCAGGAGCCGGGGCCCGAAGGCAGCGCGCTCAAGCTCTACTGGAGCGAGATGAGCAAGCGCATGCACGACACGGTCATGGCCGTGCTCGGCCCGGCGGCACCGCTGTGGCGCGGCGCGCGAGGACAACCCCGGCGATGGAAGCTGGCAGCGATCCTGGCTCTACTACCAGGCGTCGTCGATCTGGGCGGGCACCAACGAGATCCAGCGCAACATCATCGGCGAGCGCGTGCTCGCGCTCCCCCGCGAGCCGAAGGCCTGATCACGGCACGGTCCGGAACACTCCGGGCACTACATTCATGACGATGACGTCAGGAAAGACGGGGCCGTTCGAGACGGTCCGCTACGAGGTCGACGGGCCGGTGTGCACGATCACACTCGACCGCCCCGACTCCGCCAACGCACAGAACAGCCAGCTCATCGACGAGCTCGACGCCGCCTTCGACCGCGCCGACGCGGACGACGAGGTCCGGGTCGTGGTGCTGGCCGGCGAGGGCAAGCACTTCTCCGCCGGTCACGACCTCAAGGAGCTCCTCACGAAGGGCGACGAGTGGGCGAAGCTGCGCGACACGCCCGAGGGCAAGCTCCGCCACGAGCAGGTCATGTACTTCGACCGCTGCGTGAGGATCCGCGACTTCCGCAAGCCCACGATCGCCGCCGTGCAGGGCGCGTGCTCCGCCGCCGGCCTGATGCTGGCGTGCATGTGCGATCTCATCGTCGCCGCCGACGATGCGAAGTTCTCCAACCCCGTGCTGCGCATGACGGGCGCCGCCGTCGAGCTCCTGGTCGAGCCGTGGGAGCTCGGACCGCGCAAGGCCAAGGAGTTCCTGCTCTGCGCGGAGACGATCGAGGCCGCACGACGCCGAGCGATTCGGGCTCGTCAACAAGGTCGTGCCGCGCGGCGGAGCTCGCCGACGGCGGCGCGCGCCATGGCCGACAAGGTCGCCCTCGTCCCGCCGGTCACGGCGCAGGCCGTGAAGGACTCGATCAACCGGATGCTCGATCTGCAAGGGCAGCGGGAATCGTGGCGTTACCACTTCATGATCCACCAGTTCGTCAGCAACACGGCGACCGCGCTCGACGCCGCCGAGGCGCGCCAGAAGGGCGGCATGGACGCCGTCCGCGCCGAGCAGGCGCGGCGAGCAAGTCGTGACGAGCGGCCCGCTCGACGGGTCTGCGCGTCCTCGACCTCGGCACTCGCATCGCGGCGCCGTTCTGCGCCGGGCTCCTCGGCGAGATGGGCGCCGAGGTCGTCAAGATCGAGCAGCCCGGCAGCGGCGACTTCATGCGCGAGATCGGCCCGTTCATGGAGGCCGACGACGGCGAGAGCTACTCGCTGTTCTGGGCGGTGGAGGGACGCGGGCGCAAGAGCATCACGCTCGACCTCCGGCACGACGAGGGCCAGGACCTGTTCCGACGCCTGGCCGCGACTGCGGACGTCGTCGTCGAGAACTTCCGTCCCGGCACGCTCGAGCAATGGCACATCGGCCCCGCGGACCTCGACCCGAAGCTCGTCGTCGTGCGCATCAGCGCCTTCGGGCAGGACGGCCCCTACGCGCCCCGGCCCGGCCTCGACCGCATGGGCATCGGGTACGGCGGCCTGCTCCAGCTCACCGGTTACCCGGATCGCCCGCCCGTGCGCGTCGGAGTGACGATCTCGGACTACCTGACCGGGCGTGTTCTCCGCGCACGCGGCGGTGGCGTCGCTGTATGCGCGCGACGCACGCCGCTCGGGTCGAGGGCGCGGTGATCGACGCCGCGCTGTACGGAGCGCCGCTGCGCATCCTCGAATGGACGATCGCCGCCTACGACCAGCTCGGCGTGGTGCGCGGTCGCGAGGGCAACCGCCTGGCGAACTCGGCGCCACTCGACAACTACCCCACGGCCGACGGGAAGTACGTGTGCATCGTGGCCGGGAGCGACGCCAACTTCGCCCGCCTGTGCAAGGCCATGGACCGCCCCGACCTCCTCGACGACGCCCGCTTCACGAAGCTGGCCGACCGGGCGGCCCACGGAGACGAGATCAACGGGATCGTCACCGAATGGACGGGCGCCCGCACCGCCGCCGACGTCGAACGGGCGTGTGTCGACTGCGACGTCCCGGTCGCCACCGCGTACACCGCCGCCGACATGTTCGCCGACGCCCACTTCGGCGCGCGCGGCGACCTCGTCGAGGTCGACGATCCGGTGGCGGGCACGATGCGCCAGCAGGCGCCGTTCCCGCGCTTCAGCGGGGAGCCGCCGACCGCCCCGAGTCGGGGCGCCGCGCCTCGGGGCGCACACGCGCGAGGTCCTCGGCGACGTGCTCGGATTGTCCGGCGGCGAGCTCGACGCGCTCTCCGCCGACGGGGTGATCTGATGGCGGCGCGGCCGGTGCACGAGGGCCTGTTCACGGACAGCCGTCTCATCGGCGGGCGGTGTGCCGTCTGCGGGCGACATCACTTCCCGGCCGCCTCGATCTGTCCCTATTGCGGGGCCGGCGACGTCGCCCGCGTCGAGCTGTCCGCGACCGGCACGCTCTGGGGTTGGACCGCCGTCACGGCCGCGCCGCCCGGGTACGGCGGCGAGGTGCCGTTCGGGTTCGGCGTCGTCGAGCTCCCCGAGGGAGTGCGGGTGATCACCCGCCTCGAGGAGGCCGACCCGGCGCGGCTCTCGTTCGGCATGCCGGTTCGCTTCGCGCTGGCGCGTCTCCACACGGACGACGACGGCACCGAGGTCGTGACCTACACGTTCGCCCCGGCGGCCGGCCCGTGACGAGAGCCGTCGAGATCGCGGGAATCGGCATCCATCCGTTCGGCCGGTTCGAGGACCGGACCGTCACCGAGCTCGGCGTCACCGCGGTCCGGGAGGCGCTGCACGAAGCCGGTGACCCGCAGTTCCAGGCCGCGTTCTGCGGCACCGCCTACGCCGGTGTCGCCGCCGGCCACAAGGTGCTCGGCGCGCTCGGGCGCACGGGCGTCCCCATCGTCGACGTGGAGGCCGGATGCGCGAGCGGCGGCGCCGCGCTCATGCTCGCGGCAGGGGCCATCCGGGCCGGCCAGTACGACTGCGCGCTCGTGTTCGGGATCGAGAAGATGCCCCGCGGGATCATCCGGTCCTCGTTCTTCGAGCCCTGGCGAGAGGAAGCCGGGCTCGCCGCGACGCCCGCCTACTTCGCACTACGCGCCCAGCGTCTCATGCGCGAGTCGGGCGTCACGAAGGACCAGCTCGCAGACGTCGTCGTGAAGAACCGGGCCCACGGTGTCGACAACCCGAACGCGATGTTCCGCAGCGAGGTGACGGCGGAGCAGGTGCTCGCATCGCGCGTCGTGTGCGAGCCGCTGCACCTCTGGATGCTGTGCTCGCCCAACGAAGGCGCGGCCGCCGTCGTGCTGCGGGCTGCTCCTGCCGGTGGCGCCGGGTCGGGCGTCACGCTCGAGGCCGCCGCCCTGCGCTCCCATCTGCCGGGCTCGGTGCTCTCGGAGGGCACGCCGCTGAGCGGGCTCGCCGACGACGATGTCGAGCCGCCGACGACCCTGGCCGCCCGCGCCGCCTACGAGGAAGCGGGCGTCGCGCCCGACGACGTCGACGTCGTCGAGTGCCAGGACACCGATGCCGCGCGCGAGTTGCTCGTCGTACGAGGAGCTCGGCCTCTGCCCCAGGGCGACGCCGGGAAATGGATCACGGAAGGTGTGACCCGACTCGGCGGCCGCGTGCCGGCGAACCCGAGCGGTGGGCTCCTGTCGAAGGGCGAGCCGCTGGGCGCGTCGGCGCTCGGGCAGGTCGTCGAGCTCGTGACCCAGCTACGCGGCGAGGCGGGGCCGCGGCAGGTGGACGGTGCACGCGTCGCGCTCGGCCACACGGTCGGCCGCGGCGCCAACGCGTCGGTCGTCATCCTGCGCCGCTAGC
>CAVYIP010000013.1:0-181477 GCA_963768605.1 uncultured Actinomycetes bacterium
TTCGAACCCTCGATGGACCGAAACAGCCCATAACGGTTTTCGAGACCGCCGCATTCAACCACTCTGCCACCCCTCCGAGATGGCGGGAGAAGGCTAGCGGGCGGTACTAGGGTCGGCGGGTGGGGTTCCTCGACAGCCTGAAGGAGAAGGGCCGCGGTGTGATGAGCCCCGCCGTGTGGGCATCGTCACACCTCGACGGCGGTCGTTGAGAGATGCTTTGATGGAAGGCGAAAGGGCGATGCGCCAATCACTTCCCCCAGGCCCGCCGTACCCAAGCCTGATTCAGGGGGTCGGCATGTGGACCAGGCCGTTCGCCTACTCGGAGCGCTGCCGGGCACGCTACGGCAAGCGCTTCACGGTCCACTTCCCCGGCGCGCCGCCGTTCGTCGTCATGTCTGACCCGGAGGAGATCAAGGACGTCTTCATGGCCCCGCCCGAGATCCTCCATCCGGGCGAGGGGGCGCGAGTGCTCGAGCCGCTGATCGGCAAGCACTCGGTGATCCTGCTCGACGAGGGGCCCATATGGAGCAGCGAAAGCTGATGCTTCCTGCGTTCCACGGCGGGAAGATGGCGAAGCTCAGCGACCTGATGGCGGAGGTCGCAGAGCGTGAGGTGGACGGCTGGCCGCGCGGCGGGAGCATCCCCCTGCAGCCGCGCATGCAGCGCCTGACGCTCGAGATCATCCTGCGGGCGGTCTTCGGCCTCGACCCCGGCCCGCGCCTCGAAGCGCTTCGGGTGCGGCTCAGCGATCTGCTCGCGTTCGGCGATCGGCCGATCAGCCTCGCCCCGCCCGATCCCGATGGATGGGTGGTTCGAATCCTCCAGCACTTCGGCCCGTTCAAGGAGTTCGTCCGCCTCCAGGAGGAGATCGACGGCCTGGTCTTCGAACTGATCGACGAGCGGCGTGCCGAGGACGCCGAGCGCGACGACGTGCTGGCGATGTTGCTCGAAGCGCGCCACGAGGACGGCTCACCGATGTCGCCGCAGGAGCTTCGCGACGAGTTGATGACCCTGCTGGTCGCCGGACACGAGACCACCGCCTCATCCCTCTCATGGGCGTTCGAGCGGCTGGCGCGCCTGCCCCGCGTCCGCTCGACCCTGGTCGACGAGCTCGCTCCAACGGGGATTCCTACCTGCTCGCGACCATCCAGGAGACGCTTCGCCGCCGCCCCGTCCTCCCCAACGTCGAGCCCCGGCTGGTCAAGGAGCCGTTCGAGGTCGGTGGCTGGACCTACCCGCCGGGCGTCTGCCTGGTCCCGAACGCCTATCTCGTCCACCACGACCCGGAGATCTACCCGGACCCCTACGAGTTTCGCCCTGAGCGCTTCCTCGACGAGCCCCCCGGCACCTACACATGGATCCCGTTCGGCGGCGGGCGCCGGCGCTGCATCGGCGCGAGCTTCGCGATGCTCGAGATGCAGATCGTGATCCGCACCGTGCTGACCCGCCGCGAGCTCCGCGCCGCCTCCCAGGAAACCGAGGCCCCCACGCGGCGAAACATCACGGTCAGGCCCGGCGGAGGCGCCGTCGCGTCGCTCGACGATCGCGTCCCCGCCGCGGTCCCGGCGGGCTAGGGCCCGCCAGCAGCGCGCGCGATCGCTAGCCCGCGATCGCGTAGCGGAGGATCTCGACCACCTGCTCCGGCGTCTCGGCGGTCGCCATCGCCGCGCGGTCGACCTCCTTCAGCGCGTGCGTGAGCTCGGGGTCGTGAAGCGTGACGATCGGCTTGCCGAGCGCGGCCGCGTAGCCGGCCTCGAAGGCCGCGTTCCACTGCCGGTACTTGTCGCCGAACCGGACCACCACGACGTCGGCCCGGCGCAGCAGGGTCTGTGTCCGGACGGCGTTGACGCCGGCGCCCTTGTGGTCGCGCCAGAACTGGTCGTCCTCCTCGCCCAGGATGCTCGGCGCCGACGTCGTCCGAGGCCGAGTGGTCGGTCACGGGCGCGAGCAGCTCGACCGGAAGCCCGGCGTCGCGCACCCCGTCCGCGATCCGCTCGCGCCAGTCGGAGTGGATCTCCCCGGACAGGTAGACGTTCCAGGTGCCGTCGGCGGCCATCGGCTTGATCCTACGGAACCGGCGCTGCCATAGAATCGCGGGCGATGGACGAGCCGACCAAGTACCTGCTGCCCGAGTCCGAGATCCCGACGCACTGGGTCAACCTGCTGGCCGACCTCCGGCGCACCGCCGCCGCCGCCGCTTCATCCCGGCACCAAGGAGCCGCTCGGGCCCGAGGACCTCGCGCCGATCTTCCCGATGGGGCTGATCGAGCAGGAGGTCTCGGCCGAGCCCGAGATCGAGATCCCCGACGAGGTGCGGGAGATCTACAAGCTGTGGCGCCCGACGCCGCTCTACCGCGCCCACCGCCTGGAGCGCGCGCTCGATACCCCGGCGCACATCTACTACAAGTACGAGGGCGTCTCGCCGGCCGGCTCGCACAAGCCGAACACCGCCGTCGCCCAGGCCTACTACAACAAGCGCGAGGGCGTCCGCAAGCTGGCGACCGAGACCGGCGCCGGCCAGTGGGGCTCGGCGCTGGCGCTCGCCTGCCGGCTGTTCGACCTCGAGTGCGAGGTGTTCATGGTCGGCGTCAGCTACGACCAGAAGCCCTACCGCCGGGCGATGATGGAGACCTGGGGCGCGACCGTCCACCGCAGCCCCTCCGAGCTGACCGACGCCGGGCGCGCCCAGGCCGAGCACTCGACCGGCAGCCTCGGGATCGCGATCTCGGAGGCGGTCGAGGTCGCGGCGCCGAGGCCGAGGACACCAACTACTCGCTCGGCTCGGTGCTCAACCACGTCTGCCTGCACCAGACGGTGATCGGCCAGGAGGCGATCGCGCAGATGGAGATGGCCGGCGAGTACCCCGAGGTGGTCGTCGGCTGCGTCGGCGGCGGCTCGAACTTCGCCGGGCTCGCCTATCCGCTGATCCGCGCGGCAGCCTGCGCGAGGGCCTCGAGACCCGCTTCGTCGCCGCCGAGCCGGCCGCCTGCCCGACCCTGACCCGCGGCGCCTACCGCTACGACTTCGGCGACACCGTCGGGCTGACGCCGCTGATGCCGATGTACACGCTCGGGCCACGACTTCGTGCCGCCGCCCGTGCACGCCGGCGGCCTGCGCTACCACGGCGACGCGCCCAGCCTCTGCGCGCTGGTCAAGGAGGGGATCGTCGAGGCGCCGGCGATCCCCCAGACCGCCGCCTTCGAGGCCGCGGTGCGCTTCGCCCAGGCCGAGGGGATCATCCCCGCGCCCGAGCCGGCCCACGCGCTGCGGGCGGTCGTTCGACGAGGCCGAGGCGGCGAAGCAGGCCGGCGAGGAGCGGGTGATCCTGGTCAACCTCTGCGGCCACGGCCACTTCGACATGGCCGCCTACGACGCCTACCACGCGGGCGAGCTCGAGGACCTGGAGTTCTCCGAGGCCGACATGGAGGCGGCGCTCGAGCGCCTGCCCGAGGCGCCCGGCGCTCGCCGTGAGCGGGTTCGGCGCGCTATCGTCACGGGCGCTCGGAGAGGTGACCGAGCGGCTTAAGGTGCGCGACTGGAAATCGCGTGGGCGGGTCAAACCGCCTCGTGGGTTCGAATCCCACCCTCTCCGTTGAAAGTCCCCTGCGTGGCGGGGTTCCGGACGTAGGATGCGCTTGTGGATCAGCCCGCCAGGACCTGCGAGCGCCAGGGGCGGTTGAGCGTGTCCGTCGCTTCCTTGCTGACCGGATCCCTCTTGGCGCTCGGGCTGATCGGATGCGGCGACACCAGCGACTCGACCTCGCCCTCGACCGCGGCGGCGCCTTCGACGCCCTCGACGACGACGCAAGCCCAGAGCCCGCCCGGAGCCACCGATTTCTTCGGTGCCTCGCTCACGGGGGCCACGGCCGGCGAGCCCGGGGTCGTCGTGCAGTCGGTCCAACCGGACAGCAAGTCGCAGCTCAAGCCCGGTGACGTGATCGTCGCGTTCAACGGCACCCCGGTGGCAAGTCCCGACGAGCTGGTCCACGCGGCCGGAACGCCCAAGGTGGGCGAGCAGTTCAAGATCAAGGTGTGCGCGGGTCGGATCGCTTCACCCTGGTCGAGGTCCAATCACCCACCGCCTACCTGGGCGCCGACGTGAGGGACGCCACCGGCGCGGCCAATGGGGCTCTGGTGGTAAGGGTCGCGGCGCACAGCCGCCGCCGCCGCCGCGGGCCTGCGCCACGGCGACCTGATTACGGCGATCGACAGGGATCCGGTCAGGAGCGTTGACGATCTGCTCCATGCCATTGGGACTCACGACCCCGGCGACCACGTCCGGATCACCGCGACACGCGGGTCCGGGCAGCTCGAGGTGACCGCCACGCTGCTGACGGCCGGCGCCCGGCAGGTGACGGCAGCGTGACTAGGACCATTGTGCCCAACCGACGCACGCATCCACCCGACTTAGTAGCGTGATGGCCGCGACGTCAAACCTGCCTAGTCCCCTCGTTTGTGCGAGGGGAGCGGGGGAACCAAACGGGTCCTCGGACCTAGGGGCGAATCGGAGCACTGCTCCGTAGCGCATCTCTTTCAGCGCGAGCCCGACAGCTAACCCCGCAGGCGCGAGAAAGAGAGGTAACCGATGACGGACCGCCTGCTAAACGTCCTCGACCCGGAGGACCTCGATCGCTCGACCCGCACGATCGGCTGGATCGCCGGCGAGCTGGTCGGGGTCCTGATAGCGATCTCGGCCCTGATCCTGCTGCTGCGTGACCCGCCTCGGCTAACCGCCGGGCGGGACGCCGGGCTGCCTCGATGCCCAGATAGCGCTCCGCGTCAGGGGGCTTCCGGCGGTTCAGGAGCGCCGTGAACGGGATCGCCCCGAACCAGAGAATCACGGCAACCGTGGTGCTGGCGAAGGCGACCGGCACCGAGAGCAGGAAGAACAGCACCGGCGAGAGCGACCCGATGACGCCGAACCGGTAGACGTCCTCGGGCAGGGTCCATCTGAGCAGTCCGCGTCGCTGTGCGTGCCGGAACAGCACCACCTCCATCCCGCTGATGACCGCCACCGTGACGGCGTAGAGGGCGATCGAGAGCGGGTTGTCGAAGGATCTGCCCAGGACCGCGGTCGGAAAGGGAAGAAAGGCGATGAAGGCGAGGTAGACGAGGTTGAGCCCGATCAGCCTGGCATCGACCTGCCAGCATCGCAACGAATTTGTGGTGGGCGGCCCAGTAGCGGCCGATCACCGCGAAGCTGATGAAGAAGCTGGTGAAGTCTCTGTGCGGTCGTTGAGGGCGTGGGCGAGGTCGTGAACGCTGCTGGTCGCTCGCCGGCACCCCGATCCCGACCACCAAGAGGGTCATCGCGATCGCGAACAAACCGTCGCTGAACGTCAGCACCCGCGAGAACTCATCGCTCCCGCGCTCATAGCGGCCGGGGAGCCCCGACTCGGCATCGGCCATGCCCGCGCAGGCTAGAGGCGGGCCAAGCCGGAACCGAGGGGCTCGGCTAGCGACGGGCGGGGAAGAACGCCTCCAGCAGCGCCGCCGACTCGGCGGCCATCAGCCCGCCGTCCACCTGTGGGCGGTGGTTCAGCCGGGGCTCGCCGAGCACGTCGAGGACGCTTCCAGCCGCGCCCGCCTTCGGGTCGCGGGCGCCGAAGACGACCCGCGGGAACCCGCGCGAGGACGATCGCCCCGGCGCACATCGAGCACGGCTCGAGCGTGACGTAGAGAATGGAGTCCGGAAGCCGCCAGCCACCGAGCGCCGGGCCGCCGCGCGCATCGCCAGCACCTCGGCGTGGGCGGTCGGGATCGGAGCGCTCCTCGCGCCGGTTGCCGGCCGCCGCGATCACCTCGCCGTCGCGGACCAGCGACGCCCCGATCGGCGCCTCGCCGCGCTCCGCCGCGAGCTCGGCCTCGCCCAGCGCCGAGGCGCATGAAGCCGATCGGCCGCGGCAAAGCCGACTGAATCGTGTCTGCACGGCCCTCTTGCATGCCCGCAGTATCAATACTTCCGGCCCTGATACCGTGTTACAAGGCAGGGATGAGGCTACGGCTGGCTCCAAGCGCTTCTCCTTGCCCTGGCGGGCATCGCCTTCGCGGCGCCGTCCGCCCATGCGAGCCGAGCCTTGCCTACGCGCCCGGCCAGGTCCTGACCAAGTTCAGGGGCCAGCCGGTGGAGCGCACGGTGAGGCTGCCCGCCGGGGTCAGCGTGTCCGAGGGCGGTCGCAACCTGCTGAGAGGAACCCCGGCGTCGCCTACGCGAACCCCAACTACCTGGCGGGCGGCCGCCGCGCTGTGGAATCCCGAACGACCCGGGCTCGCCGGGCCTCGGACAGCACGGCTGGGAGGACGACCAGTGGAACTTCCTCGCCCCGACGCTCGGCCCCGGGCGGAGTCGAGCGTCCAGGGCGCCTGGCAGAACCTGATCAGCACGGCGAGGCCCGGCGGGCAAGGGGCGTGACGGTGGCGGTGCTCGACACGGGGGTGGCCTACCGGAGCAAGGGGACCAACGCTTCAGCACGAGATCCCGACCTGCCGCCCACGCGGCGGTTCGTCGCCCCGAAGGACTTCGTCGACCACGACCAGCTCGCCGCTCGACCAGGACGGCCACGGGACGCACGTCGCGAGCACGATCGTCCAGAGCGACCAACAACTACAGGGGCCTGACCGGGGTCGCCTACGGCGTCAAGGTGATGCCGGTGCGGGTCCTGAACCGCAAGGAGAAGGGAACCGCCGCGAACATCGCCCGTGGGATCCGCTACGCGGCCGAGCACGGCGCCGACGTGATCAACCTGAGCCTCGAGTTCAAGCCCATGGTCAAGCAGTGCTCGCAGGTCCCCGGCGTCTGCAACGCGGTGAGATACGCGGCCAGCCATGGCGTCGTGGTGGTGGCGGCGGCCGGCAACCAGAGCCGGCCCAGTGTCGCGTTCCCGGCCGGACGCCGGCGGCGTGATCGCGCGTCGGCGCGACGCACCTATCGGGGCTGCCTCGGCGACTACTCCGACTACGGGACGGGCCTCGACCTGCTCGCGCCGGGTGGCGGAGGCGACACCGGCGCCGACACCGGGAACCCGGGCTGCAACACCTGCGGGCCGCGGCTATGCGATCCGCCAGTTCAGCCTCAAGCCGCAGGCCGCGGCGCAGGGCAACTTCCGCAAGTTCGGGATCGTCGGGACTGCATGGGCACCTCGATGGCCGCGGCCCACGTCAGCGGCGCCGCGGCGCTGCTGCTGGCCGAGAGCCCGGGCGTTGTCGCCCGCCGAGGTCGGCGACAGCGCTCGAGAGCTGCGCCACGCTCCCGGGCGACCCAACGTACTACGGCGCGGGCCTGCTGGACGCCGCCAGGGCGACCTCGGCCGACGCCTGCTGACGCGCCGCCCTGGAGGGCGGCTCAGGTCGTGCGGACGATGCAGACGCCGCAGGGCGCGTGGTGGGAGACCTTGTTCGGCACGCTGCCGAGCAGGAAGCGCTTCGCGCCGGTCATGCCCTTGTTGCCGACCACGATCAGGTCGGCGCCGATCTCCTCGGCGACGTCGAGGATCGCGTCGGCGGGATCGCCCTCGCGCGGATAGGGCTCGGCCTCGACGCCCTCCTGCTTGGCCATCCCGACCGCGCCGTCGAGCGTCACGTTGACGTCCTCGCGCGGACCGACCGCGTACTGCGACGTCGCCCGGCACCTCGCCCTTCTCCTCGCGCAGGCGGCTCTGGGGAACCGGCTCGAAGGCGGCCACGAGGTCGAGCTTCGCGCCCGACGAGCTTGGCGAGCTCGATCGCCTGGCGAACCGCCTCGGTCGCCGTCTCGGAGCCGTCTGTGCCAACCACGATGCGCTTGAACAACCGGTCTCCCTTCGTCTCGTCGCCGTCAGGCGAGATCGTCTAGGTGGCGCGCATCCTATCCGTGCGACGTCGCTCAGAGCAGCTTCACCAGCGCGATCACCATCGAGGCGAGCAGGCAGACGACGAGGATCGTCATCGTGATGATCCAGCTGCGCGGCACGGTGCTCATAGACTACGGCCGCGCCTGCCATGGCGACCGTCGAGACCGTCACCGGCCCGATCGACGCCGACCAGCTCGGCACGACGCTCGATCCACGAGCACCTGATCTACCGCGACGAGGCGGTGGCGACCTGGTGGCCGCACGTGGGATCCGTGGTCCCGGTCGACCCGCCGCGAGCGTGCGGGCCGGAGGAGCTCCACGAGGTGGCGGTGCGAGAGCGCGCGCGCCGTCGTCGAGCGGGGCGTGAAGACGATCTGCGAGCCGACCGGGATGTTCGGCGGCCGCGACGTCGAGCTTCTCGCGCCGGGTCTCCGAGGAGACCGGCCTCCAGGTCGTGCCCTGCACCGGGCATCTACACCTACGACTACCTGCCGATGTTCTTCGTCACCCGCGACGCCGACGCGATGGCCGACCTGTTCGTCCACGACATCGAGCAGGGCATCCAGGACACCGGGATCAAGGCCGCGTTCCTGAAGTGCGCCGCCGACGAGCCCGGGGTGACCGAGAACATCGAGAAGGTGCACCGCGCCGTCGCGCGGGCGAGCGTGCGCACCGGGACGCCGATCATGGCCCACTCGCGGCCCGCAAGCCAGACCGGGACCGCGCCAGATCGAGATCTTCGAGGAGGAGGGCGTCGACCTCTCGCAGGGTCCAGATCGCCCACACCGGCGACACCGACGACCTCGACTACATCGAGCGCCTGCTCGAGAAGGGCGTCTACATCGGCATGGACCGCTACGGGCTCGAGCTCTTCCTCCCGATCGAGAAGCGAAACGCGACCGTGACCGCCCTGCTCGAGCGCGGCTACGCCGACCGCATGTTCCTCTCGCAGGACTACTGCGCCACGCTCGACTGGTATCCGGTCGAGGTGGAGGAGCAGCTGCTCGCCGCCGGAGCGGCCAAGGACTGGAGCATGACGCTCGTCTTCGACCAGGTGATTCCCGCCCTGCGCGAGGCGGGGATGACCGACGACCAGCTCGAGACGATGATGGTCGAGAACCCGAAGCGCTGGCTGGCGGGCTGAAGGGCGCGGCGGGAGTGAGCGACGCCGACATCCAGACGGTGCGCCACTCCTACGAGGCGCTCAACGAAGGTGACGTCGAGGCGGCGCTCGGAGGCGCTCGACCCCGACGCCGTGTGGCGCGACAGCCCCGAGCTCCCGGGCGGCGGCGAGTTCCGCGGCCGCGAGGCGTGGGCCGGTTCCTCGAGGACTTCCTCGCCGAGTGGCGCGACTTTCATCAGCGAGATCGAGGACATCGTCGCGCGCGGGCGATCGGGTCGCGGTGGTGATCCACCTGAGCGCGGTCGGGCGCGCCAGCGGGATCGAGGTCGACACCCGCTACGCGCACGTGTGGACGATGCGCGACGGGAGCGGGGTCAGGGTCGACGCGTACCGCGATCCCGACCAGGCCCTGCGCGAGCTGCGCGCGCCCGCCTGAGCTCGCCGAACGTCGAATTGCACCGCATGTGCAGCGTAACTCCGGGCTCGGCGAGTTGGACCGCGGCGGAGGCTGCGCCTCATCTACCTGAAATCAGGTAGAGTCGCATGCGAACGGTCGGCCGCTCAGGCCGGCGGCCGAACGAGATCGGAAGGGACTGAAGACATCTGCCGTTGATCACCTGTCCAAGCTGCGGAAAGACCAGCTTCACCTTCGCGCGCCGCGCCTACGTCGCGCACTGCGGCGAGCTGCGGCAAGCCGCTCGACCGGCCAGCAGGACACGACCGCGATCGAGCTCGAGATCCGCGAGCGCCTCTACGGAGCGCAGGACGACCCGACCCGCACCACCGTCCGACGCGCGGCTGACGGTCCGCTCTCGCGACCGGCGTCATGCGCCGGGCCCAGGCCGGACGGGGATCCGGTCGGAACGCGCGGCGGCCGCGTCCCGCGACGCGACGGCTCTGAATCCCCCGCCCGTAGCGCGCCGCAGCCACGAGCACCGAGGCGAAGAAGGCGACGTACAGCGCCGTGGCCACGTCCACTCGCGGTGAGATCGCCGGCGTGGAGCGCCACCGCCAGCAGCTCGAGCGCCCCGAGCGCCGCCCAGGCGAGCGCCGAGCCGTACAGGCGATCGAGGTCGTTCTCGCGCACCGCGAACGCCGCCGCCACCGCCGAAGCCGCACAGGAAGCCGCCGATCGCCCGTCCGGTGAGGGGCTGAGCGGCCAGGGCCAGATCGAGTGCAGGCCGACTGGGCGCGGCGAACAGCAGGACCCCGAAGGCGAGCAGGACGCGCCGCCTGCGCCGCGAGCGCCGACGCGCAGCCAGGCGGCGAGCGCCGGAGCCGGCGGAGCCGGTGCACCCTGGCGCCCTTCGGCTGCGCCCAGATCAGATAGGCGAGCAGCGGCACGACGATCACGTAGACGACCAGCCAGAAGCGGCCGTAGAGGTCGTGATGGAAGCGGTCGAGGTGAATCGAGCGTCGCCGACCAGGAGCAGGACGGCGATCGTGAAGACGGGCGGCAGCGCGGTCCTCGCGCGCGCGCCAGTCGGGCTGGCGCGCCGCCCAGGCCGAGGAGCACGCAGGCGGCCCAATAGGCGGCGCCCATGAAGGCGGCGGTGAGGGGCGGGTCGATGGTCCACGAGAAGAAGCGGTCGGTTCGCTGGCGCCGATGAACAGCTCGATGCCCGCGATCACCGCGAGCACGGCCGAGACGCCGAAGAACCAGCGAAGGCCCCGAGCTCGTCGACGGTGTCACGGCCACAGCTTAGGCGCAGGCGACGCCGTCGGCGAGCCCTCACCGCGCCGGCGCTAGAGTGCCGAGCGCGATGTCCACGGCAACCCTTCACACGAGCGCCGGGCCGATCGCGATCGAGCTCTTCGACGAGGACGCCCCGAAGACGGTCGAGAACTTCCGAAAGCTCGCCGCGCGACGGCTTCTACGACGGCCTGATCTTCCATCGCGTGATCCGCGACTTCATGATCCAGGGCGGCTGCCCGGAGGGAACCGGGCACCGGCGGGCCCGGCTACACGTTCGAGGACGAGTTCAACGAGCACAAGGTCGTCCGCGGGGCGCTGGCGATGGCGAACGCCGGGCCCGGACACGAACGGCTCCCAGTTCTTCATCGTCACGACCGAGGCGGCGCCGTGGCTCGACGGCAAGCACACGGTCTTCGGCCGGGTGACGGACGGGATGGACCAGGTCGACGCGATCGAGGCGAACCCCCACCGGAGCGGGCGACCGCCCGCTCGAGCCCCAGGTCATCGAGCGGATCGAGCTCTCCGACTGAGCCGCCCACGGGCCGCATCGGCCCTTCGGCGCGGCTACCATGGCCCGGCGATGAAGCTCGTGATCCAGATTCCGTGCCTGAACGAGGAGGCCACCCTGCCCCGGGTGCTTGCTCGAGCTCCCCCGCGAGCGTGGACGGCTTCGACGAGGTCGAGTGGCTCGTGGTCGACGACGGCTCCGACGCGATCGGACCGTCGAGGTCGCCCGAGCCCACGGGGTCGACCACATCGTCAGGCTGACCAACAACAAGGGCCTGGCCGCCGCCTTCCAGGCCGGGATCGACGCCGTCCCTGAAGCTGGGCGCCGACGTGATCGTCAACACCGACGCCGACCACCAGTACCCCGCCGGCGAGATCCCGAAGCTCGTCGGGCCGATCCTCGCCGGCCGCGCCGACATGGTGGTCGGCGACCGGCAGGTCAAGGACATCGAGCACTTCTCGGCCTCCAAGAAGCTCCTCCAGCGGCTCGGGAGCTGGGTGGTTCGGCGCGCCTCGGGCACCGCGGTCCCCGACACCACCTCGGGCTTTCGCGCCTACAACCGCGAGGCGGCGCTTCAGCTCCAGGTCGTCTCCAACTACACCTACACGCTCGAGAGCCTGATCCAGGCGGGCAAGATGCTGGTCGCGGTCGAGCACGTCCCGATCGCCACCAACCCCGAGACCCGCGACTCGCGCCTGGTCGACTCGACCGCCCGCTACGTGCGTCGCAACGCGCGTCGCCGTCTTCCGGGCCTACGTCCTGTACGAGCCGCTGCGCGTGTTCACGATCGTCGCCTGCGTGCTCGGCGTGGCGGCGCTCGCCGCCTGGACGCCATTCCTGCTCGACTGGATCCTCACGGCGACCGAACCGGCCACATCCAGTCGCTGATCCTGGGCGCGGTGCTGGCCCTGGCGGCCGTCCAGATGTTCGGGCTCGGGGTGGTCGGCGACGCGATCGCCGGCCAGCGGGTGATCGCCCAGCGGACCTTCGAGCGAGTTCGCCGGCTCGAGCTCGAGGCGGGCATCGAGCCATCGCACTACGAGGCCGCGCGAGCCGGCCGGCGGCGCCGCGCCGAGGCGGCGCCGCCGGCTCGGATCGAGCCGCCCGCCGAGCGGGACCGAAGCGAGGTCGGCGTCTGACGGCGACGGCGACCGTCGCCGCCGGCCGCCGGCGGCAACGTCTACGACAAGTACGGGAGCGCGAAATCCGGTCGAGCGCCGGCTGGTGCGGCGGGTTCCTGCGACGAGCTCGAGCGCTCGTCGAGCGGCACCGGGCGCGCGGGAGGCGCACGAGGTCGGCTGCGGCGAGGGGGAGCTGGCGATCCGGCTCGCGCGCCGCGGACTGCGCGTTCGGGGAAGCGATGTCTCGCGAGAGGTGATCGACGAGGCGCGCCGGCGGGCGCGGCGCCGCGCGGCTCGAGTGTCGAGTTCAGGGCGGCGCCGATCGAGGCGCTCGATCCCAGCCGAGGACGCCGCCGAGCTGATCGTCTGCTGCGAGGTGATGGAGCACCTGGCCGACCCCGAGGCGGCGCTCGAGAACGGTCGCCGGGCTGGCCCGGCCGTGGGCGATCGTCAGCGTCCCGCGGGAGCCGCTCTGGCGGGCGCTGAATCTGGGCGCGGCTGAGTACGTGCGGGAGCTCGGGAACACGCCGGGCCACCTTAACCACTGGTCGCGGCGGGCGTTCCTCGCGCTTCCTCGAACGGCGGCTGGAGGTGGTCGAGCTCCGCAGCCCGCTGCCGTGGACGATGGCCCTATGCCGAAGCGAGCGCGGTCGGCTGAGAACCCCGGCCCGATGGCGAGCGTGCCGGGCGGCACGCGGCTCGGACCTGCTCGCCCGATCGCCGTCGCTCGGGAATCGCCTGGGGCGCTGGTGATGCACTCGATGGGCTGGGCGCAGCTGGCGCACTACGCGCAGGTTCGAGCGTTCGCCGCCGGACAGGCCCAGATCGACCGCTGGCAGTGGGAGACCAAGGACAAGGCAGGCTCCGATAATTTGGCGAGCCCCGGTCTTCGTTTCCCAGGTGGCTCAGTACCAACAACCCAGGAGCCGCTTCGGCCGCTACTCTTCCCACCGCACTTGGTTTCGCGTGTAGCTCGGCCAGAAAGCCTACTGCATCTTCGGACACTGTCAGATGAAGGACCAGAACGTCTACCGCCTTCACCAGTTGGGCGAAGGCAGGGTTCGTTCCGGTCTGGTCGCCACCAAATGCGATGCTCACGCCACCCACGTCGATCCGATAGCCGACGCTTGGCACATCTCGGTGGGGGACACCGATCCCGGTCACGCGTAGCCCGTTCTGGGAGTAGACCTCGGTCGGATCGTTCTTTCGCACATCAACGGTCACTTGTTGAAGTTCAACAACGGGGCCGAGAACCGGGAAGGCGCTGGTAGTCCGGCCGACAAGCGCCGACAGGAATGCGTCCAGTGAGGGAAATCCTTCGCTCCCTGAAGGCCCCGAGATCGACAATTGGCGGCGCACCCCACTCCACAACAATCCCGGCACTTCTGATGCGTGGTCCGGGTGGAAATGACTGAGGGCGAGCAGCTCGATTTGTTGTCGATCGGCTCCGCTCTCCTTAAGCCGAATGAAGGTGCCAGCGCCCGCGTCGACCATCACGCGAGCCTTGCCGTCGACCCACACCAAATACCCAGCCTGAGCGCGGTCATCGCGACCACGAGGGCCGCCCGAACCCAGCACCTGCAGCGCTACGCCAGTGTTGCCACACGCCGCCGACAGTGGATGCTCGGATGCAAGCAGGACCGCGATGACAAGCAGCGAGCGGCACAAGGTCAGGGCGATCGTAGGCCCGATTCTGCCTGCGACATCGATCCGCATAGTTCGACCCATCACCTTTCGCGAGGGCGATTGTCTGCCTAGTGTCTGGGTTTCAGCCGCGGAGGCGGCAAATGCTTGCGCGGCCCCACGAACCACCCAGTGACGAACATCACGAGCCCCAGGAGAACTCGAGCGACGATGCTGGCCTGATCCCGGTCAACGACGGCTCGACCAAACCAGAACACGCTGCACGAGCTGCTGCTGGCATACGGCAGATTGAGTGGAAACAGCAGGATGCTCTGGCCCGTCGCCCGAGCACCGCCGACTCCCCGGAATACTTCTGCGCTCGAGCTGAGCGCCCGACCCCTTCTTTGGACCACCGAACGAGGAGGGCCGGGCTCGGAGAGCCGGCCCTACCTGGCTGCTCAACCGGCACCGATTTCCCGAAACCCAGCCCTTCCCGGTTCCCGGTTGATCGTTGCCGGTTCCCGGATGTGCGACTCACTCCGGGCTGACCCGTTTGGCCGTCCACGTCGCGCTGCGATACTCGCCCATGTCGAGCGTGCCCGACAGCGTGTCGCCCGACAGCTCGCCCGTGAAGCGGTAGTTGAGCGCGTTGCCGGTGCGCTCGGTGATGCGACTGGTCAGCGTCACACGCGCGCCGTCCATGCTCCCCGAGACGTCTCGCGTGTCGAAATCGCCCTGGTGCGAGCCCTCGATCTTCGCGCCCTGCTGCCGTAGTTGGAGCACGTGCGTCGTCGTCGAGGCGACGAACGTGATCGCGACGCGCCACTGCCCCGTGATGTCGCCCGCAGGCGCGGCGGCCGGGGACGGCACCGCAAGCGTGCGCTTCGCGGACAGCAGCGCGCGCAGCCGTTCGCCGACGACCTGCTCGTCGCCCGGCGCGAGCATCGACGTCGTCAGCGAGATGCCGGTGTCGCCAGGCATGCCTTCGCGCGCGCCGGAGGCACCGCCGATCGCGATGCGAGGCTCCTCGTTGTACAGAAGATCGGTGGCCTGCTGCCCGGTCAGCCCGATCTGCGCCGCCGTCCAGCGGATCGTCACGCGCGGGCTGCGGTTGGATCGGTCTTCGCCGGGTTCCCGTGCGAGCACCGCGGTCACGCCGGGCACGCGTTCGGCGCGGCGGCGATGACCTCGGCCTGCCTCACCCACGCCGCCCACTCGGCGGCGCGATCGCCCTTGACCCAACGCTCGATGGCCACGAGCATGCCGACCACTTCCTCGCGGCCGACCTTCATCGCCCGGCGTAGCCATGATGCGGCGCGCTGTGCATCCAGGCCGCCTGCACCAGGTCCTTGCGCCCGAGCAGCACCCGGCGCTCTGCGGTCCGCGGAGGATCTTGCCGCCGCTGTAGCCGACCAGCGTCGCGCCGCGCTGCAGGTGGATGTTGGGGACGGTGAGGATCTCGGCGGCGGCATCCACCATGATCGGCACGCCGTGCGGCTTGGCGATCGCGCGATCGCCTCGAGCGACATCGGGCCGGTCTCGTTGCGCGGGTTCGGCGAAGACGTAGATCATCGCCGTCTTCGGACCGATCGCGAGTTCCAGTTCCTCGGGCGTGTCGGCTTCGACGATGGTGACGCCGACGGCGCGGATGGCCGCATCGTAGACGTTGCGCGAGTGGCCGGGATGATGACTTCGGACTTGGCGAAGCCGCGCAGGTCCGGGATGCGCACGTGCAGGTCCGGGATTGCCACCGGCCACGCAGGCGGCCGTCGCATGCGACATCGCCGCGGCGCAGCCCGAGCTGACCATGCCCCACTCGGCGCCGGTCAGTTCGGCCAGCCGCTTGCCGGCCGCTTCCATCAGCTCCTCGAGGTTGACGTACTGCTGGTTGGCCGCGCGCCTTGGCGGCGCGCACCTCGGGCAGTTCCATGGAGCCGCCGATGATGGTCAGCGTGCCGCGCGCGTTGATCATCGGCCTGACGCCGTCGTCGAGCTCGAGGTCCATCTTCCCCGACAGCACGAGGTCGAGGTCGACGGTGTCCGTCGTGTCCATCATGGGGTTCTCGATCCTCGTTGTGCTCGAGCATGCCGGGCAGCTTCTCGTTCACCTCGGCCAGGGCGCCCGCCACGTCGAGGTCCTCGGGCAGCGTCGCCGACCCCTCGGGCGGGATCGTGACGAAGACGAAGCGGAAGCCGCGCTCGGGCGGGAAGAAGGCGGGCGCACCCGGGGGCGTGCCGTCGGTGGGCAGCGACGCCGTCTCGTCACCGCCCCACACCCGGCGAACTCGAGCCCGGGCATGAGCGACAACCTGATCGGCTCGATCTGATCGTCGCTGACGAACACGGACTTGCCGCTGCCGGTCTGGCCGGTCACGACTCGTCGCATCTCAACCTCCTGTGACGGGATTCTTCGGGCGCTCGCCCGCGAGGACGGCGACCACGTTCTCGGCCGCGACCTGCGCCATGCGCGTGCGGGTCGCCAACGAGGCGCTCCCGATGTGCGGGAACAGCACCGTACGGGGCGCGGCCAGCAGTCGCGGGTGCACCTCGGGCTCCCGCTCGTACACGTCGAGCCCGGCCGCGAAGATCGCGCCCTCCTCCAGAGCGGCCGCGAGCGCTTCCTCGTCGACGACGGGGCCGCGCGACGTGTTCACGAGCACGGCGTCGCGCTTCATGAGGGCCAAGCGGCGAGCGTCGATCAGGTGCCGGGTCTCGTCCGTGAGGGGAACGTGCAGCGAGACGATGTCACTCTCGGCCAGCAACTGGTCGAGATCGCCGCGCCAGCCGGCCATGCCGGTGTCGCGGCGCGTGTGGTGCAACACCTCCATGCCGAAGCCGGTCGCGCGCCGCCCGACCGCCTGCCCGATGCGACCGAAGCCGACGACGCCGAGCGACGGCGCCGTGCACGTCGCGCCCGAGGTATTGGTCGATGTCCCAGCCCGGCCATCTCCCGGCGCGCAGGTCGGACTCCGCCTCCCAGATCTGCCGCGCCGCCGCAAGGATCAGCAGGAACGCGAGATCGGCGGTGGTCTCGTCGAGCACGCCCGGTGTGTTGGTGACCGCGATGCCGTGGGCGGCGGCGGCGTCGAGGTCGATGTGGTCGTACCCGACCGCGACCGTGGCGACGACCTTCACCCGGGGGCTGCCCGCCGTCAGCACGGCGTCGTCGATCTGATCGGTCAGCCGACAGACGATCGCGTCGACTCCCGATGCCTGATGGACGATCTCGTCGTGCGAGAACGGCCGGTCGCCTTCGGGCTCGATGAGCTCGTGGCCGGCTTCGACCAGCGGGTCCAACCCGTCCGGGAGCCGGCGCGTGACCAGGACGCGCGCCAAACCCGTGTCAGTGGTCGGTGTAGTCGACTGCGGGCGCGTCCTTGACGCCGACGGCGAAGCAGAAGCAGTGGATCGGCGCGTGGTCGCTCACCGGACGCAGGCTGTGCACCAGGTCGGGCGGGATGTGCACGAGGTCGCCCTGCTCGATCTCGCGCTCCTCGCCGTCGATCGTCATGATCCCCCGCCCCGAGGTGACGTAATAGAACTCGTGGGTCGGGTGCGAGTGCGGGTCGACGAGGCCGCCGCCCGACACCTCGAACTCGCTGACGAGCTCGAGGTAGCCGCCGTCGGTGATCTCCTTCATCTCGCGCGGGTTCACCAGCCACCACACGGGCACGGTGCCGTTGTGCTCGACGACCGGCGCCACCTCTTCGATCGACCGCACGTCCATCGGTCCCTCCCTCGCCGTATGCTGACGCGCTCGTCAGAGCGTAATCACCGGCAGGGAACGCGGCATGGCCGAGACGATCACCATCGACGCCGAGCCCTTCACCCCCGAGGCTTGGCGCGAGTTCGGATGGGTACCCGTCCCGGACAGCGATCCGTCCGACGGCATCCATTCGCTCGAGTTCAGCTGGGAGGACGCCCACCTGAACTACATCAGTCACGCTCCGGACGAGCTCGAGCGCATTGGCGACGCGTTCATTCTCAGCCGGCTGTACCACCACGACACGCACACACAGGCGCTCATGCCCCTCAACGGCCCGTCATGGATCGCGGTCGCGCCCACGTTCGCCGACTTCTCGTACGCGGCACAGGTCGAGAGTGTGCGCGCGTTCCTGCTCGATCCGCTGGCGTGCATCGTCCTGCACCGCGGCACGTGGCACTACGGGCCGTTCCCCGTCGGTCCGGAGCCCCTACGCGTGTTGAACCTCCAAGGTCGCCGCTACGAGGACGACAATGCCTTCGTCGAACTTGACGAGGTCGCCGGGACGCGCGTCACTGTTCGCACGCGTTCGTGACGAGAGGGGTAGGGATGGCGAGAGCAGCGAAGAAGAGCATCGGATCGCCCGACGAAAACGAGAGAGTTCGACAAGGGCCACGTCGATCTCGTGACGCTCGGGGACGTGGTGTTCGGCAGGGCGACGTTCGAGCCGGGTTGGAAGTGGTCGGAATGCCTCAAGCCCGTCGCGGGCACCGACAGCTGCGAGGTGCACCACAACGGCTACATCGAGTCGGGTCGGATGCACCTGGTGATGGATGACGGCACCGAGTTCGACTTTGGACCTGGCGATGTGTTCGTGGCTCCGCCGGGTCACGATGCGTGGATCGTCGGCAACGAGCCCTGCATCGCATTCGACTTCTCGTCCGACATCCAGCGGTACGCGAAGGGCTAGCTCTTCACGTATCGCAGCCCGTCGAGCAGGCGGTCCATCGCCGCTTCCATCTCGGCGCGGGCGGCGCCCGGGTCGGCGGCGCGGGCGACGACCATGCCGGCTTCGGTGAGCGCGCCGAACAGAACGTGGGCGAGCGGTTCGACGGGCTGTGCCGCGATGAGACCGGCGCCGATCGCGGCCTCGACGCCCGCGAGTACGAGGCCGTACCCGTAGCGCTGCTCGATCTCCTGCCACGTCTCCCAGCCGAGCACGGACGGGCCCTCGACGAGCACGACGCGCTGCACCGCGGGATCGATGCAGACGTCCAGGTACGCCCGCGTTCCACGACGGAGCTGCTCGAGCGGATCGGTGCTCGTGAGCGCTTCCCGGGCGACGTGCTTGGTGACCTCGTCCTCGAGTTGCTCGAAAACCTCGCGGAACAGCGCTTGCTTGGCGGCGAAGTGGTGGTACAGGGCGCCGCGGGTGACTCCCGCACGCTCGACGATCTCGGTCGTCGACGTCGCCGCGTAGCCGCGCTCGGTGAAGAGCTGCCGCGCGGCCGCGCTGAGCGCGGTCCGCGTGGCGTCGGTTTGCTCCGCTTTGCTGGGCGTCACCCGAAGATGTTGACCCTTTCGTCGAGCCCGTGTGAGGACGGGTCGGCGCGGCCGGTGGCCACGAGCAGGAACTCCTGCGGGTCGCCGGTGATCTTCTCGCCGCCACCACCGATCTCGATGACGTCGAGGCCGTCGAGCGCGAGCGTGGCCGGTCCCCATCCCCGACGGTCGAGGTCGGCCGCAACCCAGTGGAGCGAGCCCCGCAAGCCGTCCCCTCGCACCGCCGGCGTCCCGAGCGCGGCGCGAATGTCGTCGGCGTGGAGGTAGCCGTCGAACCAGAGCGCGAGCACGCCGTCACCGAGTGTTCCGTCGAAGTCGCTCCCCACCGGCGAGTTCCACGCCGTGTCGTCGAACTGCTCGGCCAGGGCGGCGACGCCGGCCCGCCCCTCTGCGAGCTCGTTCGCGAGCTCGTCGGCCGAGCGGCCGGCGCGCTCCTTCGCCTCGCGCTCGGTGACCTCGGGCGTGCCGAGCCCGTCGAGGCGGCCGTTCACGACGTCGGTGACCTGGCCGACCATGTGCCCCGCGACATCGCCGACGGTCCAGCCGGCGCATCGGGTCGGCGCGTCCAGGTCGGCGGGCCGCAGCGACCTGAGCAGCTCGCCGAAGTTGTCGAGCTCGGCGAGGAAGCCGGCTGAGATCTCGGTGCGGTCGAGGACGGTCATAGCGATACCTCCGGGTCACATACAGGCTGCCGGTATGTGAACACGGGAGGCGGCCCGGGGTCAACGTGACACCCGGCACGGCGTCGTCAGCCGGCGAAGCGCTCGAGCGTGAAGGGCGCGACGCCGGCGGGTCGGCGGCCCGACTCGATCCACCGCGCCAGCGCGTCGCCGGTCGCCGCCGCCATGAGGATGCCGGTGCGAAAGTGGCCACAGGTGATCCACGCGTTCTCGATACCCGGGACGCGGTCGATGACGGGCTGCTCGTCGGCAGTCGTCGGGCGGAAGCAGCACCAGGCGTGTCCGACCTCGAGGCCGGCGGTGTGCGGCAGCAACGCCGCGAGCGCCTTGCGGATCCCGGTGATCACGTCGTCGCGCACCGCAGGGTCGTGGTCGCCCTCGTCGAGCGTGCCGCCGGCAACGATCTCGCCGCCCGCCACCTGGAGCACGAGGCCCTCGAGTGCAGCCACTGCAGTGCGGAGCCGAAACGGCGCCGGCACGGTGGCGAGCAGGTGGCCCTTGACCCACCGTTGCGGGACATCCGGCGCCGGAAGCTCTGCCAACTGCGGCGCCAAGCCCGTTGCGAACACGACCGCGCCGGGATGGATGTCGCCGTGCGACGTGTGCACGGTTGTGACCCGTCCGCCCGCTGTGGTGACGCTGCCCATCTCCATACCGGTCGCGACGGTGCCGGCGCGTGCCGCAAGGGCCGTGGCGAGTCGCAAGGGGTGGACGCGCGCCTGCTCGCGAATTCGCAAGGCGCAGAGGACCTCGCCGAGCTCCGGCTCGACCGCATGCGCGCCGTCAGGATCGAGCACGTCGACGAGCACACCGAGCTCGGCGTCGGCCGGAAGGGCCTGCGGCAACGCGACGAGCCAGTCCAGCGGCTCGACCCCGATCGTTCCGTCCCACTCTGCGTCGAGCGCGCGCAGCAAACGCAGGCTCGTCCGAGCCAGTTCGACGAACGGTTTCGGGTCGGTCCAGACGTGGGCCTCGGGAGTGAGCAGCGCCGCCGCACGGCCGGAAGCCCCAGCCGCGAGGTGGTCGCGTTCGATGAGGACGACCCGGCCGAGCCCCGCCCGGGTACACAGCGCGGCGGTTGCGAGACCGATCACGCCGCCGCCGACCACGAGCACGTCGGGGCGACGGTCGAGATCGGGCGGGACGCCGGGCGCGAGGGCGGCGAGCACTTCGGCGCCGGCGTTGTCGCGCCAGACGGCTCCCGCGACGGGCACGCCGTGAGGCTACGCGGGCACTCGTGCGGTCAGCGCGACACCGCCGACCCGAGCCACCCCGGGCGTACACTGGCCGACTCCGGCGCTCGTAGCTCAATGGATAGAGCATCTGACTACGGATCAGAAGGTTGGGGGTTCGAGTCCCTCCGAGCGCGCTGAATACGCGCAGGTCAGAGCGTGTCTGTTCGGCAAGCAAGGTCACCGCACCGGCGCCGCGGTCGACAAAACGCCGACGAGAACCGAGCGAACCGGCGGACCAGGGCGCTAGAGGAGGTGACTACGTATGACCGAGAAAGCCCCAACGAGGCAGCAGGCGTACCGTAAGAAGCGCGCCCTCGACCGCATCATCGCCGTCGTGTACGGCGCAGGCATGACACGCAAAGTCATCGCGAACGTTTTCCACCTGACCGAGTATCAGGTCGATCAGGCACGCGAGCGGGACGCACGACGCCGATAACGTGTCACCCCTCCACGGGACCAAGCCGAGAGCGCAGGGCGATTCGAGGTAGCGGAGAACGGCCGTCGCACCTACACGGAGGATTGTTCGCCGACCTAGGCAACGGCCGAGAGGAGTACGCATGCTCCGCAAGAAGAAGTCGAAGAAGAAGGACGAGGCACGCGACGTGTCTATCCGTGAACTCATGGAGCGCGGCCAGTATTACGGCCCTACTCCGAATGGGCACGACGTGAGCGAGGACGACGAAGAGCTAGCCGACCACGAGTTCACCGAAGAACTCCGCTATCGCCTCGACGAGGAAACGGAGGAGATCCAGGAAGAGGGACGAGCGTTCAACGTGGCAGGAAACGGCGAGGCACGCCCGGCAACGGAGGACGAAGCCGCCGACAAGGTGAACGCCATCTGGCGGCAGAGACTCGAAAAGGACGGACCCCAAGGGAGCGCTCAACGACCTTCGAGCCATGGTCCAGGAGCTGGGCTACGACCTCGCCTATGCGGGGCGCACGTTCGGGGAGCCAGTTACGAAGCGCACGTACCACATCATCAATCGCGACGAAGCGCGAACGCATCGTTCCTTTTCAAGATGGGCGCGTCGATTTGACGCTCCTTGAAGTGTGCTGGTGGAGCACTCTGGCGTTCAAGAGGTGGGGAAGGACTTCTGACGGCCGGATCGGGAAGCGGCTCGCCCGAAGCGCCGCGGGCAAGCTCACCGGGCGGGGACTCGGCCGCCTGCTGGTAGACGCTCTCGCGAGATACGCCCGAACTGGACCCTCGGGGGTCCGTGGCGCCCGCCTCTTGCGCTCGCCCGCCGGGGGGCGGGTGCCGCCGCGTTCTCGGCACCCTCCGAGACCGGCGTCTGGCCGTCCGATGTGGTGCAGATGTGGTGCGGCGCACTAGCGGGACGTAGCGTGTGCGGCGTGCTCAGGCCCGTTCCCGTGGGGTTGCGATGAAGCCCCGACCCCGGATCGCCGGCGTGTTTGCGATCGTCACCGCGGCCGGGGTGTCGTGTTGGTGATCATGTACGCGGTGGACGGACGGTGGGGGCACAGCCTGTTCTGGCTGTTCGTCGCTGCGCGTTCGCCGTGCTGGCCGGGGTCAACCTGCGAGCGGCTCGGGGGCGGGGTAGGCGCTCCCTGCTCGTCGAGCTCGGCGAGCAGCCGGGCCGCGTCCCAACCGCGGCGCGCCGCGACGCGCCGCTGCTGACCGCTCGTGCCGCCCCACACGCCGTGCGCCTGCGGGCCGAGATCGAGCGCAGCGTCCAGACACTCGCACCGGACCTCACAGCGGCGGCAGTAGGACAACGGCTCTTCGTGCGGCTCGCCCTCGTGGGCAGGAACACCTCGGGGTCGACACCGGCGCACGCGGCGTGCAGACGCCAGCGCTGGTCGCCGAATCGGTAGCCGGCGCCGAGCGCGAGCTCGATCAGCGACACGCCTGTGGGCGGTTCCGGCGTGGCTGCCGCGGCCATCAGCGGTGACCGTACCGACGCGTGCGTGGGCGCGGGCGGATGCTCCGAGCGGTCGGTGGTCAGCACGACCCGGTGGCCGTCTGGAACAAGGGATGTTTTGCACCCTTGTGTGTCGGTCGCTGCTTGCCCAGGATTGTGGGAAGTGAGTCCCTGCAAACAGCGACTCGCGTTCTCTCGGCATCAGCCCGGGGGAACCACAAGGTTAGGAGGAAGGAAATGCAACCTGACCTGCGAGAGACAAGCTCGTCGTACGGTGCAGTTCCGAGAACGGTGCCGAAACGGCGGCGCATCTGGCGCAAGCTGATGGCCGCTGGCTTGTTGGCCGGGAGTGTGTCGTTGGTCGCAGTGGCGGCCCCCGCCTACGCGATCAACGACCCCCGGGTGCCGGGTAACGAGTGCTCGCCGGACAACTCGTCAGCTGTGGGCGATCCAGTGGGCGGGAACCCCGGCATCACTGGCAACAAGAATGTGCGGCCGTTTGTGTCCGGCAACAACCCTGGAGTGTCGACTGGAGCATTGGGACAGCTGAATTCGAACGCGATCGGGAAGTGCCCTAACTCACTGCTGCCCTAATTCTTAATCTCGCCGTCTTGGTACGCGAAGGCCGGGGCGACTGCCCCGGCTTTCGTCTGATGACGGCCGTACGGGCACGACCCGCGGCGCGGTCAGCGCCCAACTGTTCTCGAGTCAGGTCCCACCCCCGGTTGCGGGGAGTTCTCGGCACCCCTTTAGAGGCTGGCGACGGCTGGTGGGTCAGGTTGAGGCCGCATGCGAGAAGGCGGGAGGCCTCCGGTCTGAAGCCGCCCGCCGGCGTCCTCCCGTTGCGGGTCCCTCACCCCTGAGGGGGGTTAAGCGGAGGGGTGGCCTCGCTCGGGAGTTGTCCCCATTGTCCGCGCAGAACACACCCAGTGGTCAAGCGCCCACCGTCCGGCGCATGAGAGATGTGAGCAGGCGCAACATTGGAGAGACCGCCAACCTCGGCGGCTTCGCGGCCACCGTGACGGCCGCGTCGTTCGTGCAGAGCTTGAGCTGCTTCGAGAACGACAGGTATCTAAAGGTGTCTGTCAAGGTCTGCAACCGCAACTCCGATACCAACGACATCAACTCGACCCTCGATTGGAGCCTGCAGAACGACCACCGGCAACCAGATCATGCGGGGGATCACCAGCGCCCCCGACGCTCATGTCGGGCACCCTCGTCTGAGGTGGCGAACAAACTGGCGACCTCTACTGGGAGGTCGCTGACCAGAAGGGCGACTTCTACGTCGTCTTCAAGCCGGCGTCCGACCTGCGCGGCGACGAACAAGGCATCTGGAAGGTCACGATCTAGTCGCCGAGGAACCCATCGAGCGAGTATCGGACCTACGGGCCCTGTCCCGCCGATATCCCCACTTTTGCAGTGGGTTGTAGAGACATCGGAGGTTCGGCAGGATGGGCAAACGGCTCGCACGGCGGGCCGCCGGCACGCCGACGGGGGCGCGGGCTCGGACGGCTGGTCAGGTAGGGCGCTTCGATCTCGACCGTGGGGAAATCTGGACCAGCGGTCGAAGACGTCCTCCAATTTGCTCGGCACTGCAAGACGCTGATACTTCCGTAGGCTCCCCGTAAGTGCGTGATGGGCAGGGAGACCTGATGGGCCATGAGCTGCGGCCAGCCTCGTTTGCGTGGTTCCGGCGTGTCCGCTCACCGTGGATCGTTGCGGCCGCGCTGGCGGTCGTCTTGGTCGCCGCCGCCTGCGCCCCGACGAAGCCGCCGCCACCGCCGCCACCGCCGTGCTCCGGCTGCAAGGTCTATCTGACCTTCGACGATGGTCCCAGCGTGTATACGCCCCAGATTCTCTCCGTGCTGGAGGCCAAAGGTGTACCCGCAACGTTCTTCGTTCTGGGCGAGCGCGCCGTGCAGTTCCCGAGCTTGGTGCAACAAGAACACGCCGACGGTGACGGGATCGGGGACCACACCTGGGATCATCCGGACCTCACCACACTGCCGCCCGACCAGATACGCCAGGAGCTCGAATCCACGGCCGTGGAAATCGCGAGCCTGACTGGCACGCGCCCCACGCTGTGGCGTCCGCCGTTCGGCGCTTTCAACGACACCGTGACGCAGATCGCCTCGTCGCTCGGCCTGTCGATGCGCCTGTGGGACGTCAACCCGTCGGACTTCGACATGCCCGGCACCGACGTGATCGTCAGCCGTGTCGTCGACAACGTGAGCGATGGCGCCATCATCCTCTTGCACGACGGATCCCAAGAGACCGACTTCGACCGCTCGCAGACCGTTGCGGCACTGCCGACGATCATCGACACGCTTCGAGCAGCGGGCTACTCCTTCGGCTCGCTGTCCACGGTCGCCGGAGCTGCTTCGCCTAACGCACCTACCGGTCCCAGCGTCCCGATTGGCAGAGAGTAAATCGGCAAGCTCGGCTCATAGACTCCGCGCCTAGCCAAGCTCGGCGAGCAGCCGCACCGCGTCCCACCCACGCCGGGAGGTCCAGGGGCATGGCCCTGAGGTAACTACCTGTTCTGTCCGGGAGGCGCTTTGCCCGCCGGGTTCAGATTCGGCGCGTGATACCGGTCGGCAGCGCTGGAGCGGGATCCGAGGCGGGCGGCGCCGACTCCGCGGAGCGGGCGGGAGGCTCGTTCTCGACCGCGGGGGGGCTTGGCGCCGAGGCAGGTGGTGCCGTCACGGTAGGGGCAGCGGCGGACGGCGGCGGCGCTACGGGCGCCGCTGTCGTCGGCGCCGGCTTGGTATCCGACTCCGCCGGCCAGTCGACGAGCCTGAGCGCCGACCGTCATGGCCCCGAAGCCGATGAGCAGAGCGGCCACACATGCCAGCGGCAGCCAGACAGCGCGGTTGCCGATCCTGTGAAAGAAGGGGCGGCCCTCTTCCTCATCGGCGGCAGCTTCGGTCGATTCCTCGGTGATGTCGTCTCGTCGCTGCGGCCCGCTGTCGTCTTGCGGCAGTGCGACGGGGATGGGACGAGTCCGTTCGAGCTTTCCGACCGACTCGAGCTCCGCGAGATTGTTTGCGACGGTTGTGACGTCCCAGAAGCCGCCGTCGTCTGCTGACGGGCCTAACGCAACGGTCAAGGTCGTAGCGTCGGCACTCTCCCGCGCCTGGTGAACGTCGTGGACCGCTTCGATGAGTAGATCCTCGTCGATCTCCACGCGCGTGGAGGCTACTGCCGCAACGTCTCGTCGATCGTGGCGAGCAGCTCGGCGGCGGTCAGCCCGCTTGCCGGACGCGGACTCCCCGACGCTCCATTAGGGTCCGGCCGGTCCGCCGGGTGCACCACGGAGGTTGTCCGCGAGGCGGACGCGGATAAGGCGCGGGCGGGCGCGCTCGGCGGACCCAATCCACACCTAAGGCCACTTGCTTCGGGCTGCGTCAGCGCGGGTCGACGCGGGAGGCGAGAGATCCGGTCGTGTTGAGTGTCTCCCGCCTCCCAGTCTCCCGTCGTGGAGTCCCGTTCCCAGCTTGGGGGGTGGAGGGGACTCCCCGGGAGTTATCCAAATTGTCCGCGCAGAACACGTCCAGTGGTCAAGCGCCCACTGTCCGGTTTTGAGACGCGAGCGTGTTTGGGCCTGTTTACACCCGGGCGTGCGCGAGCGTGGGCGGCTGCTAGCGGTCGGCGGTCACCGCCAGGCGGTGAGGTTTGCAGGATGCCGTTGTGAGGTGGCGTGAGCGAATGGCCCACAACCCGGCGCGCTGCTTGACCGGGGACCCTGCTAGAGGTGGCGATGCGCCCACTCGTCGTGACGTTCTTCACGGTACGCCCGTTGAAGCCCACGGGGAAGCCCCGAACAGGCGACCGAGCAGCGGCGCTCGGGCGCATCTTCCGCTAGTCCTGGGACCGCACGCGAGAAGGCGGGAGGCCTCCGGTCCAGATGGCCTCCCGCCTTCCCACATCCCTGCCCTTCGAGGGCCCACCGTGCTGGGAGCGATGCCCTCGTAGGCGGGAGTGTCGCGGCCACCGCTAAAGGCCCAGTAAACGGTGCGCGAGTTCCCACTGGGTGCGTTTAGCCCTGGCCCGATTCGGCACAGGCTGTCGACACCTCTCGGGGGAGTAGTGATCGTCCACTTGTGACCTCGGGGGAAGGAGGGCGGGAGACCGACACCGGTCTCCCGCCTTCCGCGTACCTTACGGGGAGGGCTCCCAGGCGCGGGCGAGATCGAGGCGGGCGGCGAAACGCTACGCGGCGGAGGAACCGTGCTGTTCACGACCGACGGCCGCATCATCAAGATCGACCCCGGGGATCAGTACGAGCGAGTAGTCGCCACTGTCATCAACCAGCTCGAAGAGCTTCCCGAGCGGATCAGCATCGAGAGAGGCGGCTGACCGACGGTGCATCAGGGGACTCAAGCGTGGTCGGTCCGCGCTGCCGGCAACCGCCCGGATAGTTCTTCTGGACCGGTACGAGGGTTGAGGAAGTACCCGGCGCCTAACGACACCTGCAAACGTGTTGCAAACGAACGCGCCAGCATGAGCCCGGACGGGGCGTCATGACGGTCCAGTGGCGATACTCGAAAGCGCAGGTCAACCGGACCGCGTGTCATCCACCCCGCACCCAGTGATACGGGCGGTGGCAGATTTTGATCCGATGGTCCCGGGTCGATTCCGCGGCGGCCCGTCACGGAGCCCCCCGTGGCGCCGACGTTGAATGTCAGCACGATGTCAGCACGATGTCAGTGCAACTCCGAGAAACAGCATTCAACTCGAGTCGGCTTCACACCCTCGGGCGAAGCCGAGATCACATTTGAGCAGCACCAACGCGAAACTCTGGGAACTGCCAACAACTCGTTGGGCGGTCTACGGATCAGAAGGTTGGGGGTACGAGTCCCTCCGAGCGCGCTGACCCCCTCGACCCCGGCCGGAATTGAGTAGCCGCTACTCAGGCTGCGTCGGTGTCCGTCCCTCATCATCGGAGCATCCGTCGAGAGGGGCGTTTCGTGAGGAAGTTCATGCAGGGCACCGGTCTGGTGTTGCTCACGGCCGGGCTCGTGCTCGGCACCGCTGGTGTGGCCGGGGCGAAGAGCGTTTCGGACCAGAAGTACGCCAAGACCATCTGTGGGGCGATCACCGGTGTCTCGAACACGATCGACCAGATCCAGCCGGCGAACAGCGGCGATCCCGCCACCGCACAGGCGCAGATCCTGACGTCGACCGATCAGCTGCTCGCCTCGTTGAACGAAGCGAAGGCGAAGGCGGCGAAGCTGTCTCCCAGCGACGGCGGCAAGAAGGTCACGAAGCTCTTCGACGCGTACTTCCAGAGCAGCGTGGACGGAGTGACGACCGCGCGCGAGAAGCTCGCCGCCGCCGATCCGAACAACGTGGCCTTCGCGGCTGACATCGCGCAGTTCTCGGCCGCGCTCCAGACCCTCGAGGCCACGACCGGCGATCCCTTCTCCAAGCTGTCGTCGAACCAGGACCTCTTGCAGGCGCTGAAGAAGGAGAAGACCTGCGCGCAGATCGTCACCGTCACCGGCGGCTGAGCGAACAGGTGTACGCGCTGCAACGGTGCGACGTGGATACGGTGAGGGAGTGTTGGGACGCACCTTTGAGGCCCGCGACACCTTCTCATGACCGACGTCAGACAATCGGGAGGAACGGCGAGCGACGCTGACGCCGCGGACGTGATCGCGCTCGATCTCGACCGGGCCGTCGACATGTTCGAGACCCCGACGGTCCATTTGGGGTCGGGCCACGGCACGTTCGAGCCGGGCATCGACCTGTGCGTCGCCGAGCTCGAGGGCCGACCCACTGGCCGGTTGGTGCAGATCGAGCTCATGCTTCCGGAGTCCGAGATCAGCGACGATCTCGAAGAGCGCCTGGCGGTGACCATACGCCGGTACTGCGACGAGCGGTCGTACAAGAACACCTGTCACCGGCGCTCGACGCAGCGGAGCGGCGTGCGCGCGCTGCGTGTCGGCCTGCCCGTCACCTTCCTCGGCCTCGCGATCACCGCCATCGCGTTCCACATCGGCGACAGCGACGATCCCCAAACCGCGGTCGTCGACATCATCGGGTGGGTGCTGGCGTGGCTGGGGCTCTGGTACCCGTTCGACAAGCTCATCTTCTACGCGGGCGACTACGTGCGGGAGAACCGCGCGCTGGAAATGCTGCGAGACGCGCCGATCACGGTTGTCCCGCGCCCGATCGACGACGCGGGCGGAACCACCGGGGCGAACGTCGCTGAACGAACCTAACCCGCCATCAGGGGCGGCGTCGCGGTCACAGGTCGTCGCCGACGATGCCGACGGGCGCGCAGGGCGAATCACTAGCGTGGCGCCGCGATGAGCCAATCCGAGCCGTCCGGGAGCGAACCGATGAAGCGGCCGTGGGCCGCACCGCCGCCCGGCCGCCTCGTCGGTCGAGGCCACCCGGCCGGCGACTTCCTCGAGGCGTGGGCGTGGGACGTGCTCGACGAGGCGCCGGGCTACCTCCGCATCCAGGCGACGCTCCCCGACCACGTCAAGAACCCGCGTGGTCAGCTCTTCGGCGGCTTCACGCCCACCTACGTCGACATGGTCGCGCTTTTCACGGTCCGTGCCGGCGAAGATCGCTCCGCTCCTCGGCCGATGCGGTGGCTGGCGACGACGAACATGCGGGTCGACTACTTCGAGCCCATCACCGGTCCCAACTTTCTCATCGAGAGCAAGCGCGAGAAGCAGCGCGGACGTACGCACTTCGTCAGCACCCGTTTCCTCCAGGACGACGAGCTCGCCGTGTTCGCGCTGACCACGATGCGCGAGGTCGACCTCAGCCGCACGCTCGGCGACGCCTGAACGGTCGCGATGTCGATCGGCTCGGTGGTCTCGTCCCTTCGCTCCACACCGCGCGGGCAGTTCCTCGTCACCTTCGTGCTCGTCGCCGCGTTGACCGGGCTGTGGGGCCTGGCGACACCGCTGTTCGCCAACGCCGACGAGCAGGCGCATGTCGTGCGCGCCGCCTCGGTGGCCCGCGGTGAGCTCGTCGGGAAGACGCCGCGCTCGAACCTTCTCAAGGGCTACACGTTCGTCAAGCTCCCGGCCATCTACGACGCCGCCGGCGACCACCTGAACTGCTTCGCGCGCAAGCCGAATCGTGACGCCTCCTGCCACAGCTTCACCGGCTCGGAGTCGAAGACCAAAGAAGTCATCACCGAGGCAGGCCGTCACCCACCCGCGTACTACGCGGTCGTCGGTGGGATCTCGCGCCTGTGGCCGAACGCGCCGGGGGCGGTCTACCTCATGCGCTTCGTGACGGTGCTCATCACCGCCTTGTTCGTGGCGTTCGCCGTTCGGGCGTTGTCACGGACGGCCTCGCCGCGGATCGCCCTGGTAGGTCTTGCAGTCGCGCTCACGCCGATGGTGCTCTCGTTCGGGTCGGCCGTGAACCCGACCGCGCCCGAGACGGCCGCCGCGATAGCCGCGTGGGCGTGCGGTCTCGTCTTGGTCTCGGAGCTGCGGGCGGGAAAGGAACCCGATCGCGGCCTCGTCGTCCAACTCGGCATCGCTGCGTCGACCCTCGTGCTGGCGCGCCAGATCTCGATGTTCTGGCTCGCGTTAATCGCGCTGATCCTCGCCGCCCTCCTGGGCAAGGAAGCGTTGCGTCGCTTGTGGCGGTCGACGAGCGCGCGGATCTGGGCCGCGGTCGTTGCCGGGTGCGTCGCCGCCCAACTCTTGTGGATCGTCCTCGCCGACGGGCTCGACCTGAGCGTCCCGATCGGCTTCGAGCCGACGCTGTCGAACACGGACCTCGCCCGCGAGACCGTGGGCAGGGTCGGGGGCTTCTACCTGGAGATGCTCGGCGTCCTGGGCTGGCTCGACACGACCCTGCCCGGTCTGACCTACCTGCTCCTCACCGCCGCGCTGGGCGCGCTCGTGCTCCTCGCCGTCGCGGTCGGCATTCGGCCGTACGTGATCGCCATGCTTGCGGCGATCGCCGTCACCGTCGTGACTCCCCTCGCGCTCGAGGCGTGGCAGTACCGGACGTACGGCCTGTATTGGCAGGGCCGGTATACGCTGCCGATCGCGGTCGGGGTTCCCTTGCTCGCCGTGTTCGCGCTGCAGTCCGAGAGCGGCCGGCGCGTCCTGCTACGCGGGTGGTTCGTTCCCGCGATCGGCGGCATGCTCGTCGTGGCGCACGTGCTCGCGTTCTACCAGGCCCTTCGGCGGTGGTCCGTGGGCGCGAACGGTCCGGTGTTCTACTGGCTCCACCCGGACTGGACGTCGATCGTTCCGCAGTTCCTGCTCATCGTGGCGTACAGCGCGGTGTTCGTCGCGTTCATCGGCTGGTTGCTCGGTGGTCGTTCGCCCGACCCCTCCGAGCCGGGGCGCGCACCGGTCAGCTCGCCGGCGCGTGACGGCCGAATGCCCATCGGCCGCGCTCTACTCGAACCAGCGTCGCTTGAGGCGGTCGATCGCTCCACCCTCGCGGAGTGTCCTCAGCGCCGCGTTGACGGCGTCGCGCAGTCCGCGGTTGTCGGGGGCGAACGCGATCCCGAGGAACTCGCGGGTATGGATCTCCTGCACGACGTCGAGGTCGGCCCGGTCCCGGACGAGCGCGGTGGCGACGGGCAGGAGCTTCATGACCGCCCCGATACGACCGGCCGTCAGATCGTCGAGCGCGTCCAGGATGCCGTGATACGGGTAGTACCTGATCCCGGCGAGCTTGCCTTCCTGCTTCAACTCCTTGGCGACGATGTCTGACGTGTTTCCGATCTGGATGCCCACGACCTGATCGACCAGATCGTCGGTCGAGGTGATGTGCGGCGTCAGCACCGTGTTGACGACCAGGCTCTGGCCCGACTCGAGGTACGGCTCGGAGAAGAGCGCGACCTTCTCCCGCTCGGGCGTGATCGTCGTTCCCGACGCCACGGCGTCGTACGAATGCGTGCGCAGACCGTCGAAGATCCCGTTGAAGTCGTCGTCCTCGTACTTCGTGAGCTGCCAGCGGAGCCCGATCTGCCCGCAGACCGCGCGCATGAGCTCGGCGTCGAAGCCCGTGTCGACGCCTTCCTTCACCACTTCGAACGGTGGGTCCGGGAAGGCGGACGCGACGAGCAGCGTCCCGGCCTCGATCGTCTGCACTGCCGCCATCGTTCGCCGCTCCCGGCCCGATTCTCCCATTCGGCGGGCGGAGATGCGGTGCCAGGGAGGACGGACGGGGGACTGCGGGCCGGGCCGGGCGGGGCGGAACCGAGCCCGACGGCCGCCCGGATCACGACGGCGGATGACGTCGGCTAAGCAGTTGCGATGACTCCCGACTCGGAAGCTCCCGGCGTCGCCGTCGTCACGGGAGCCGCGGGCTGGCTCGGCCAGAACCTGGTGCGGGCCCTCGCCGGCGAGCGCGAACGCGTCCGCTGCCTCGTGCACGACGGCGAGCAGGCGCCGCTCCTCGAGATCGTGGGCCCGTCGGTCGAGACCGTCGTCGGCGACGTGCGGGACCCGGCAACCGTCGACCGGCTGTTCGACGCCGTCGGCCCGGCGACCGTCTTCAACTCGGCCGGCGTGATCCATCCCGAGGGCCGGACCCGCGAGCTGTTCGACGTGAACGTCGGCGGGACGCAGCTCGTGCTCGACCGCGCCCGGCGGGCGGGCGTCACGCGCTTCGTCCATGTGTCGTCCAACTCGCCGTTCGGCGCCAATCCCACGCCCGACGACCGTTTCACCGAGGACTCGCCGTACCACCCCTACCTCGCCTACGGGCAGTCCAAGATGGAGGCCGAGCAGCTCGTGCGGCGCAGCTACGACCGCGGCGACCTGGCAACAGTGATCATCCGCGCGCCGTGGTTCTACGGGCCGTTCCAACCGGAGCGCCAAACGCGTTTCTTCTCCACGGTGCGTCGCGGGATGTTCCCGATTCCCGGTCCGGGCACGAATCGCCGCTCGCTCGCGTACACCGGCAACCTCGTGCACGGGCTCCTGCGCGCCGAGGTCGCCGACGCCGCGCCCGGCGGGGCGTACTGGGTCGCCGACGCCGAGCCCTACGAGCTGCGCGAAGTGATCCGGGGCGTACGCGACGCGCTCGAAGCCGAGGGGTTCACGGTCTCGCAGCGCCAGCCGCACCTGCCCGCGAGCGTCGGCAACGCGGCCGCCGCCCTCGACGCGTTTCTGCAAGGTCGAGGCCTGTACGTGCAGGCGCTCCACGTCCTCGGCGAGATCAAGGACACGATCGCGTGCGACATCTCGAAGGCCCGCGCCGACCTGGGGTACGAGCCGAAGACCGGGCTCGTCGACGGCATGCGGGCCAGCGTGCGCTGGTGCGTCGAGCGTGGGGAGCGGATCTAGTGGGGCGTTCGATCCTGGTCACCGGGGGGAGCGGCTACTTCGGCGAGATCCTCGCCAACGGCGCCGTGGCCGGGGGCGACCGCGTCCGCATCTTCGACGTCAACCCGCCCGCCACGACCGCGGCCGCCGTCGAGTACGTCCAGGGCGACGTGCGCGACCGGGAGGCCGTCCGCGCCGCATGCGACGGGCGTCGACGTGGTCCTGCACAACGTCGCGCAGGTGCCGCTGGCGCGCGACCGCGAGCTCTTCCGGTCGGTCAACGTGGTCGGTACCGCGAACCTCCTTGTCGCCGCGCGCGACGCCGGTGTCGGCAAGGTCGTGCACACGTCGTCGAGCGCGGTGTTCGGGATCCCGGACGAGAACCCGGTCACCGAGGAGACACCCTGCCGTCCCCTCGAGTCGTACGGACGAGCCAAGCTCGAGGCCGAGGTGCTGTGTCGCGAGGCGGTCGCGTCCGGTCTCGACGTGACCATCATCCGGCCCCGCACGATCCTCGGTCACGGGCGACTCGGGATCTTCGGCGTGCTGTTCGAGTTCGTCGCCGACGGGGCGCCCGTGTACGTCCTCGGCGCGGGAGACAACCGGTACCAGTTCGTCCACGCCGCCGACCTCGCCGACGCGTGCCTCCGGGCCGCCGCCCGTGAGGGACCGACCGTGTACAACGTCGGGGCGACGGAGTTCGGGACGATGCGGGAGACACTGCAGGCGCTCGTCGACCACGCCGGCACCGGCTCGCAGGTTCGATCCCTGCCCGTGGCGCCGGCGGCGGCGGCGATGAGCGTGCTCGCCACGCTGGGCGTGGCGCCCTTCGCTCCGTACCACTGGCTGCTCTACGGCGAGTCTTTGTGGTTCGACGTGACGCGGGCACGGACCGAGCTGGACTGGGAGCCGGCGCATTCCAACGCGTCCATGCTCATCGAGTCGTACGAGTGGTTCCTCGCCCACCGTCACGAGCTCGAGTCGGCGAACCGCTCACACCACCAATCCCCCGTTCGTCCCGGACTCCTCCGCGTGCTCAAACGACTCTGAGACGACGGCGGATGACCGATCGCAGGGTCCGGCCGCCGGGGTCGAGACGAGGCCGCTTCGTATACTTCGTCCCTCGTGAACCCGGACCGCAGACCCGGCACGGCGGTGCGGGACGCCGCCGAGCCCGTCGAGGGTGACCACAACACCTTCCAAGCCGAGACCACCCCCGCCGCTGCGACACGGCGGCGACGCCTTCGGCTGCCGGCCGGCGCGCGCTCGCGACCCCTGCTGATCGGCGCCGGTCTCCTCGCCCTGCTCGCGCTGCCGCTGATCGTCGCGCTCGCAGTGTTGGCGCAGAAGCGCTGGTATCCGATCCTCGACCTGGCGATGACCGAGCTGCGCGTGCGCGACGTCGGCACCAGCCACCCGCCGCTGATCGGCCTGCGTCGGCCGCATCGGCCCGCTCGGCCGCCAGGGGAGCCACCCAGGGCCGCATGAGCTTCTGGATGATGTGGCCCTTCTACCGGGCGTTCGGCGCGTCGTCCTGGGCGATGCAGGTGTCGTCGGTCGCGTTGCACCTGCTCGCGATGGGTACTGCGCTGTGGATCGCGTTCCGGCGCGGCGGCGTCCGGCTGATGGTCGCGTTGGCGGCGGTGCTCGCGGTGCTGACGCGCGCCTACGGCGCGGAAACGCTGACGCAGGCGTGGAACCCGTACCTCCCGCTCCTCTCGTTCATCGTCTTCCTCCTTGCGTTGTGGTCGGTCGCCGATGACGACCTGCCCCTGCTGCCGGTGGCCGTGGTTGCCGGATCGTTCTGCGCCCAGACACACGTCCCCTACCTCGGGTTGACACTCGGTCTCGGCGGGTTCGTCATCCTCTGGGCGTCCTGGACGGCCTACCGCCGGCGGAAGAACAAGGCTGCGCTCCGCCGCTTCTTCGTGTGGGGCGGGATCGCGGTGGTTCTGGCCGCGATCCTGTGGACGCCGCCGGTGATCGACCAGATCATCCACACGCCGGGCAACCTCTCGGTCCTGTCGGACTACTTCCGAAACCCGCCCGAGTCACCCGTCGGGCTGCGCCGCGCGATCGACGTCTTCTTCGTGCACCTCAACCCGTGGCACCTCTTCGAGCACCTCGTGACTGCCGACCGGACCAAGGTCGAGTCGGGATCGCTGATCCCGGGAGCGCTGTTCCTCGCCGTGTGGGCGGCGTCGGCGGTGGCCGCCTGGCGGATCCGTCACCGCGCCTTGCTGCGGCTCGACCTCGTCCTCGGCGCCGCGCTCGTGCTCGCGCTCGTGTCGATGAGCCGCATCTTCGGCCTCGTCTGGTACTACCTCGTGCTCTGGGCGTGGGGGATCTGCGCGCTGATGGTCCTCGCCGTCGTGTGGACCGCGGTCGTGCTCGTCGGGCGGCGGTTGGATCGTCCGACCGCGGCGCGAGCGGCAACCGTCGGCACCGCCGGGCTGGTCGCCGTCCTCCTTCTCTTCAGCGCTCTGTTCACTTACGACGCAACATCGGCGGACGTGCCCGCGGCGCGCCTCTCGCACACGCTCGGCGTCCTCGTCCGGCCGACGGCGGCGGCGCTCGAGCGCCCCGGCGTGCCGGGCGGCGGGCGCGACGGCCTGTACCTCGTGACGGTGCGCGACCCGGTCGACATCGCGGCCATGGGCTACGGCCTCATGAACGAGCTCGACCGCCGCGGGTTCCACTTCGGCGTCGTCGAGGGCTTCGGCCCGGGCGCGACGCGCCATCGGGTGATCGACCCCTCGGCCGCGTCCGGAGTCGTTCACCTCGCCATCGGCGGTGACGACATCGACGTGTGGCGGGAGAAGCCCGGCGTGCGCGAGGTCGCCCACACCGATCCCCGCACTCCGAACGAACGAGCCGAGTACCGGCGCCTCCGCGCTCAGGTGATCGACGAGCTGCGGGCGTCCGGGCGGACCGAGCTCTTGCCCACCGTGGACGAGAACCTGTTCGGCCTCAGCCTCAACACGCGCGTGCCCGACGACATTCGCCAGAAGCTCATCCGCATGACGAACCTCGGCTTGCCGGCGGCCGTGTTCATCGGTCCACGCGAAGCCGTGCGCTGAGGTGAACCCCGGACCGACGCCCGGCGCGAGCGTCGAGGACGTCGCCGAGAGCACGGAGGCAAAGGCCGACGCTGCGCCCGGCGCGCCCGTCGAGGGCCCGTCCCCGGCCCCGGCGACGCGCGTCACGACCGGCTTGTTCCTCGCGTCGATCGTCGTGGCCATTGTCCCGGTCGCCGTGGCGACCGCACGCGCGATTCACAACAGCTGGCTTCCGACCGCGGACAACGCCTTGTGGGCGATTCGGTCCCGTGACTTGTTCTCTCTCACGCATCTGCCGCTGCTCGGATCGTGGTCGTCCGTCTCGCTCAGCGTCAAGACGCTGGTCAACCACCCCGGCCCGCTGTACTTCGACGTGCTCGCACTGCCGGCGCGTCTCTTCCAGCCCGGCGCCGGGGTCGCGTTCGGTGTCGCGCTCATCAACACGTTGTGCATCGTCGGCATCGCGGTCTTCGCCTACCGGCGGGGCGGCGCGCTGCTGGGGACGATCGCAATGGCCGCCACGGCCACGTTGTGTTGGGCCATGGGCAGCGAGCTGCTGTTCGACCCATGGGGTCCGCACGCGGTGTTACTCCCGTTCCTGTTCTTCCTCGTGCTCGTCTGGTCGATGACTTGTGGTGACCTGCCGGCGCTCCCCTTCGCGCTCGGCGTCGGCAGCCTCGTCGTGCAGACGCACCTGAGCTACGTCCTCCTGGTGCCTCTGCTCGGGGCGTGGGGGATTCTCGGCCTCGCGGTCGTGCTCCGGCGCGAGCGCAGCCAAGCGCGAGACCAGTGGCCGGGCCGGCGGCGGCGAGCGCTGCGGTACACCGCGGTGGGAGCAGCAGTGCTGGTCGTGTGCTGGATCCAGCCGCTCATCGAGCAGTTCACCGCCGACGATCGCGGCAACATCACCCGGCTGGTCGACAGTGCCCGCAGCCCGACCGAGACGATCGGCTTCGGTTTCGGCGCGCGCGTTGTCGCCACCGTCGCCTCGCTGCCGCCGTGGTGGTTCCGGCCGTCGATGAACGACGCTTTCATCTCCGACTGGCATGCCCCGTCGCTCGTCAGCGCCGTCGTCTCACTGGCGATCCTGGCCGCTGTGCTCGCGGGATGCTGGTGGGAGGCACGCCGGCGCCACGACCGCGTCTCGACGTGGGGTCTCGCGACTGCTGGGGTGGCGCTGGCGTTCGGGCTGGTCACCGCCGGCCGGGGGCCGGTGACGGTCTTCGGCAAGGTGACGGCGCATTCGTTCCGCTGGCTGTGGCCACTCGGGGCGTTCGTCTTCCTCGCAGTCGCGGTGTCGTTGGCCCGCCGTCTGTCGCGTCGAGTCGGGACGTCGACGTACGCCGTGGCGCTCGTGGGAGTGTTCACGCTCGCGACCGTGACCGTCGCCGTGCTCAACCTGCCGTTCGCGAATCAGGGCGGCGGGCCGAACGCGTCCGAGTACGCGATCCCGGCCGCCCGGGACCTCGCCAGGCACATGGGATCACTGGAAGGACAGGGCCCGTTGGTCATCGACGACTTGTTCCATGGGGCCTTCGCCGACCCGTACGGAGGGGCAGCGGCGGCCGAGCTCCAGCACCGGGGAATCCCGTTCGTGACGGGGGACCGGGGGCTCGAGCGGCATCTCGGTCCGGCGCGCCGTTTCAACGGCCGCAACGCGAAGTCGGCGCTTCTGCTCCGCACGGGCGACGCGACGCTCTCGCCGCCGCCCGGCAGCCGGGAGGTGGCGCGCGGCGAGGGCCTCGGCCCCGCCGATCAGCGACAGCTCTCGCGGCTCAAGACGCAGATCATGGAGTACCTGGTGCAGGGGCGGTTGCACCTCGACCGTCGGGGGCAATCGGAGCTCGACCGTGGCGACCTTCCGAACCTCGCTCAAGTGCAGAGTTCGGGAGTCGACCCGAGCGTGCTGTTTACGTCACGCGAGCTGGACGTGATGATTCAGCAGCACATCCTCGTGCTCGACGACCTGTGGTCGAAACGCTTCGAGCGGTACGCCGATCTCCAGCATCAATGGGATCAACAGACCGTGGCCCTGTTCGTCGCGCCCATTCGCGCCGGACGCAGCTGAGGCGGGTCAGGCCTCGCCGAGGAACTGATCGCTGTTGCGGGCGGCGATGGCCATGATCGTCCCTTGCGGGTTCACGCCCGGCGCGTCGGGCACGAGCGACGCGTCGCTGACGCGGAGGTTGTCGAAGCCCCACACCCGCCCGAAGCTGTCGGCGCCGGTGCGCGAACGGTCCTCGCCCATCCGCACGCTCGACGTGAGATGGACGGTCATGAGGTTGGTGCGGTTCCGCGTGACCGCGTCCCACCACGCCGCCAGCTCGTCGTGGCCGCGCACGACGGGCCCGTCGGCCACCGACGGGTACAGCTCGGTCGCGCCCGACGCGAGCAGGACCTCGCCCAGGTGGACGAGGCCGCGCGCCAGACGGCTCATGTCGCCTTCAGTGAGCCGGTACGTGACGATCGGCGCCCGCAACCCGGGCAGCGCTATCACGCGACCGCGGCCTTCACTGCGAATCGCGGCGTAGTAGACGGAGACGTTCTCCCAATTCTCCATCGCCTCGCGGTAGTCGGCGGACGAGTCCGCGAGCGCCATCGCGACCTGACCCCGGCGACTGGCGGATCCGCCGATCGACAGGTTCGGTCCGAACTCGGTGATGACCTGCATCGGCACGCCACCGTGGTCGACCGGGTGCGGGAAGCGCGCCGCGATCTTGATCATCGGGTGCACCTTGAGCCCCGACCCGACGCCGGCGCGGATGCCGCTGCGGTGGAGAAGCGCGGGCGTCTGGATCGCGCCCGCGCACACGAAGACGTGCTCGGCGCGGATCGTGAGGTCCTCCGCCTCGCCGTTCTCCGTGCGCTCACAGCGGACACCGATCACTCGTCCGTCGCGCCGCAACAGCCGGCGCACCCGGCAGTTCGGGATCACGGTCGCACCGGCTTCCACCGCCCGCGGCAACAGCGTTCGGCTCATGGTCTGTTTGACGCCCCGGCCGGCAGCGTCGTAGCGGAACACGCGTGCGTACTCGACGGCCTGCCATCCGAGCTTCGTTGCGCCCCGCTCGAGCAGCGCCGACGACGGCGGCGGGGCGCCCGGGAGACGGGACACCGCGAGCTCGTTCTCGATGCGCTCGGCGTACGAGTCGAGCGTGTCGGACCCGAACTCGTCGATGGCGTATTCGCGCCGCCACGACTCGGCGAGAGCTCCGGGCAGCCGGTGGTAGAGGCCGCTGTTGATCTCGGTGCTCCCGCCGACGCAGCGCCCCTCCGCGAACGCGATCGCCGGGTTGCCGAGTGCGGCTGCGAGTCCGCGGTGCCGGTACTTGGCGGCCATCTCCTCGAGCGAGAACGGCTCCAACGCGTCGGGGTCGATCCACGGGCCTTCTTCCACCACGGTCACGTCGCGGCCGGCGGCCGCGAGGGTGGCGGCGGTGGCGGCGCCGCCCGCGCCCGATCCGATCACCAGCACGTCGGCGTCGAGGGTCGCCTCCGGTGTCTTCATCACGATGCCGCCGGCGTGAGCTCGTGCTCGGCGAACAGGACCAGCGAGTGGAGCAGTCGCACGTACTGGCGGACCGGGTCGAACCGGCTCGCCTTCCAGCGCTCGACGCGTGCGTTCATCGATCCCCGGTCATAGCGCCCGAGCGCGCCCTGGACCCTCGGCCACGCGCCGAAGAGGAGCGACTCGGCGGCCATGCCTGCCCGGAGGTGCTCGGGCATCGAGCGCAGCGAGTCGTCGACATACGTCTCGATTTCCGCCCGCTGGTGGTCGTCGAGAGTCGGGCTGACGAGGGTCGCGACGACCTCCCGCTCGAGCCAGAGCATGGCCCGAAAGCCTACCGGCGTCCCGCCTGCGTTCCCGGTTGGTCAGCTCTTGCTTTGGGCCGAACCGGCGGGCCGGCGGCGACCGGAGCTTGCCAGCGCGAGCCAGGCGGCGGCCGCCGCGTCCTTCTGGTCGCGCTGCCAGGGCGGGCCCAGGGCCCGCCCGAGCCCGGTGAGCTGTGCCCGCAGCGATGCGTCACTGGTGCCGACGTGGTCGGCGGCCTCCTCGTACAGCTCGTGCTGCACGAAACGCGACACCGCGAGGCCGAGCTCCCCGGCGGCTTCGGCGAGGGCCTCGCGGAAGAGCTGTCCTTCGGCGGTGTGGACGAGCGCGTGCGAACCGAGGATCTCGGAGAGGTCGTCCGGCACCTGCCGTGGTGCGGCGACGGCGGTGCCCACGACCTTGTAGCCGGTCGCTTCGAGCTCGGCGATCGTCCGGCGAAGCTGCCACTCGGCTCCGTCGCGAGCCGTCTGCGCGACCTCGCGCACGAGCCGGTCGGCGTTCTCGAGGTCCAGTCGCCGGGCGGCGTGGTACACGCCCCGCGGAAGATCGCCCTGGCACAGCTCGTAGCGGCTCCGGGCGAGGACGACGGGCGCGGTCACGCCGCCACCCAGGGCGACCATCGTCGCCCACCCTGTGTGCTCGCGGAAGCCGACGCCGGCGCGCTTCATCGCGCCCGTAGCGTACGCAGCCCCATCGATCCCAGTCATACGCAGGGGTGAGCCCCAGCCACGCCCCGGCGCCGAGAGCCCCGGCGACCGGGCCGGGAATCTTCTGGGTCTCGGTAATCTTGTAATCATCATGGCGACCGACCAGCTCGATCTCACCCCCACCCCTTCCGATGCAGAGGCGCTCGACGCCTACTCGACCGTGGTCACGTCCGTGGCCGAGCGGTTGCTGCCCTCCGTCGTGCAGCTCCGCGTCATGGGACGCGGCGGCCGCGGCCGCGAGGCGGGCGGCGCCGGCTCCGGCGTGGTGATCACGCCCGACGGCTTCGTCCTCACCTCTGCCCACGTCCTCGGCAAGGCGACGTCCGGGGTCGCGACTCTCAGCGACGGTCGTGAGCTGCCCTTCGACGTGGCCGGGACCGACGGCCTCTCCGACCTCGGCCTCGTCCGGGTGCGCGGCGACGGTCTCACCGCCGCCGAGCTCGGCGACGCCGAGCACCTGCGGATCGGCGAGCTCGTGGTCGCCGTCGGCAGCCCGATGGGCCTGGCCGGCTCGGTGACCGCCGGCGTCGTCAGCGCCCTCGACCGGTCTCTGCCGGCGCGGTCCGGGTCGATGGTCCGCGTGGTCGAGAACGTCATCCAGACCGACGCCGCGCTGAACCCCGGCAACTCGGGCGGCGCCCTCGCCGACCGGCGGGGCCGCGTGATCGGGATCAACACCGCGGTGGCGGGCATGGGCCTGGGCCTCGCGGTCCCGATCAACGAGGCGAGCCGGCGCATCATCGCCGCGCTGATGCGCGACGGCCGCGTCCGTCGCGCCTACCTCGGCATCGCGGGGAGCCCCCGCGTCCTCGCGCCGCGCGACCGCGTGGCGACCGGGCGTGAGTCGGGTGTCCACGTGGCCGAGGTCATCGCCGACGGGCCCGCCGCCAAGGGCGGGATCCGCGCCGACGACGTGATCCTCGAGGTGCACGGCAAGCCGGTGACGACCGCTGCCGACCTGCAGCGTCTGATGTACGACGACGCCATCGGCCGCGGGATCACCGTGCGCGTGCAGCGCGGCGGACAGACGCTCGACCTCGACGTGACGCCGGTCGAGCTGCCCGACTGATCAGCCGAACAGCGCGACGACCTGGGTCCTCGTCGAGTCCGGCAGCCCTTCGGGCAGCCGGACCTCGGTGAGGATCGCGTCGGGCGACTCCTCGACGTCGAAGAGCAGGAACGAGCAGCACTCCGCCTCGGCGGCGATGAGCTCGCGCAGGCGGCCGAGGATCTGCGCGTCGTTCGGGTAGACGGCGACGACACGATCACCTTCCATCCCACGGAACGTCGCGCGCTGGACGACCTCCCGCCAGGCTTCGATCCGATCGACGAACTCGGGGCCTTCCAGGCTGCAGCTGAGTGGTTGCGGCGTCGTCCATGTCTCCGAGGATTGCACTTGAAGCACGCTTGAAGTCAAGGGGCGCGGGATGGGCGAACGCCTGAGGTCAGCGCCGTGTCGCGATCACGACCTCGGACGCGATGCCCCATGCCACGACCGTGCGGTGACGGCGGATCTCCCAGCGGGCCGGGTCCAGCGCGTCGACGAGCCGGATCGGGCGGCAGCCGCCGACGAGCGCGGGCCAGCGCGACCACACGCCCGTCCACGCGCGTGACACGAACCGCGCGAGCCCGCTCTCGCCCGGTGTGAGACCGGCGGCGCACAGCAGCCCACCCGGCGCGAGCACCCGGCGCGCCTCCGCGAGCGCGGCGCGCGCCTCCTCCGGGCCCAGCAGGTCGAACACGTAGTTGGCGACGAAGCGGTCGGCGGCGCCGTCAGCTGCCGGTACGCCGGCACCGCCGTCGACGAGCGTGACGGTGGCGCGGTCACGCCATCGCGCCAGGCGCTCGGAGGCGAGCGCGACCATCCGCGGGCTCACGTCGACGCCGACGTACGACGCGTCCGGCGGGAGGTGTTCCCCGAGCAGGGCGGCGGCGAACCGGCCCGTGCCGCAGCCCAGCTCGACGACGGCGTGGGCGGTGTCGAAGCCGGCATGCGCCACGAGCTCGGTCGTGGCGGCGTCCTCGTAGAAGCCCTGCCAGTCCTGGGCGCGGGCGATGCGGTCGTAGACCCGGCGAGCCTGCTCGGGGGTCAGGGCGGGCATCCCGGCATGATGGCGCGATGGCCGGACCGAAAGTCGCGGAACTGACGACGAAGGCGTGGGACGCCGTCATCGTCGGCGGGGGTCACAACGGCCTCACCGCCGCCGCGTACCTCGCCGGGCGGGGAGGTCGGTGCTCGTGCTCGAGCGCCGCGATCAGGTCGGCGGCGCGTGCACGCTCGAACGGCCGTTCAGCGATCCCCGCTTCGTGATCAGCCCGTGCGCGTACCTCGTCGGCCTGCTGCACCCGCTGGTGATCGAGGAGCTCGCGCTGGCGCGCTACGGCTACCGCACGTTCGTGTGCGACCCGACCCAGTGGACCCCGTTCGAGGACGGCTCGTCGCTCACGCAGTGGCTCGACGAGGACCGCACCGCCAAGGAGATCCATGCGCTCGCTCCCGGCGACGTCGACGGGTACGTCGCGTACGTAGAGCTGTTCCGGCGCATCCGGTCGCGACTCCGAGCCGGCGGTGATCCGGCCCGCGACACCTGGATCGGCGACGCGCCCGATCGCGCCGCGCTCGACGACCTCTTCGGCGACGACCCCGAAGCACGAGAGGTGCTGTTCGAAGCGTCCATTGCCGACGTCGTCGAGCGCCACGTGCGCGACGAGCGCCTCCGGATCGCGCTGCACGGCCAGGGGATCATCGGCACGTTCGCCGGGCCGCGCGACCCGGGAACGGCCTGGATCCACGCCATGCACAGCCTCGGTCTGATCGGCGGCTGGAGCTACGTCGAAGGCGGCATGGGCCGGATCTCGCTGTGCCTCGCCGACGCCGCCCGGGACGCCGGCGCCGTGGTCGCCACCGGCGTGCCGGTGGCCGCGATCGAGCCGGGCGAGGGCGTCCGCCTCGAAGGCGGCGAGATCGTGCGGGCCGGCGCCGTCGTCTCGAACGCGGATCCCGTGCGCACCCTCGCGCTGTGCGACGGCGACGTGCCGGACGCGTTCCGCGCACGGGTCGACGCGTGGCGTTGCGAGAGCCCCGTCGTCAAAGTGAACTGCGCCCTCTCCCGGCTCCCGACGTTCACCGCCGAGCCCGATCGACCCGATCACGTGTACCGCGCCCAGGTCGAGATCGCGCGGGGGATCGACGACACCCAGTCGGCGTACGACACGTGCCGCCGCGGCGAGCCGGCGCCCGAATGGTGCGAGATCTACTTCCAGACCGCCTACGACCCGAGCGTCGCGCCGCCCGGCGCCGACACGATGAGCGTGTTCGCCCAGTACGCGCCGTACACGCTGGCCGACGGGACGTGGTCGGCGCGCCGCGACGAGATCGGCGACCGGGTCCTCGATGCCATCGCCCGGTTCGCGCCGGACGTCGCCGACTGCGTGCTCGAACGCGAGGTCCTCGGACCGCCCGACGTCGAGTCCCGCGTCGGCCTGACGGGCGGTCACATCTTCCAAGGGGAATGTCTCCCCGATCAGATGTGGGACCGGCGGTTCGCGCCGCGCACTTCCGTCGCCGGCCTGTACCTGTGCGGCGCCGCCACCCACCCCGGCGGCTCCGTCATCGGCGTCAACGGCCGCAACGCGGCCCGGGCCGTGCTCGCCGATCGCGCTGACGGGGCATGATGGGGCGCATGCCCGACCAGCGTCTGCGACCGATCGAACGCCGCGTCCTCGCCCTCAAGGAGGCCGGCGTCCCCGACAAGGAGATCGCCCACCGGTTCCGCCGGGGCCGGCGATTCATGGACCAGGTCGAGGAGCTGGCCCACCTGGATGGCCGGGACGCCGAGAAGCGCCACGGCCGTCCGGGCTCGCTCCGTCCGGTCGAGCGGCGCATCCTGGCCTGGCGCGACCGCGGCATGTCGACCGACGAGATCGCCGAACGGTTCCGTCGCTCGCCCGAATTCGTCTCCCGCGTCGAGAAGATCGCCCGCTACAAGCTGCGCAAGGCGGCCCGCGCCTAGCTCGCGGCCGCGGCCGGCAACGGCAGCGACAACTCCGGGCCGACCGGCTCGCCGAACCGGTCGACGCCGCACAGCTTCCGCCAGCCGCGCGGGACGCGGCCACGCTTGAAGACACCGGTGTCGAGCAACGTGCGCAGGATGTTGCGCGTGGCCTGGTAGCGGACGGCGAGACGCTCCGGCGTGCGGTTCACCGCGCGCCACGTCTTCCATCCGGGGAGCCCGGCCGCCGTGTACACACCCGGGTGCACGAACATGTGAAAGAGGAGGCGGATCACCACCGGCGCGAAGTGCCGGATCCGGAGCCGCTCGAGCCGCCCGGTCTCGGCGTACAGCTCGGGCAACGTCGTCCGGGCGAAGGACAGGTGCCGCGCCTCCTCCTGGCGGTGGTACCGGTTGACGGACGCCAGGAGAGGGTTGGTGTCGGGATGCTCGGCCGCCAGCTTCTGGAGCAGGTCGGGGATCTCCTCGCCCGCGAGCACGAGCACGAGCAGGAACGCCGGCATCTTGATGAAGCGCCGGATGTTGAACTGCATGACCCGCTCCACCACACCGCCCGACACCGGGTTCACGGCCCGGGGCTCGAGCTCCTCGATGAGCCGGATGAACGCCCGCTGGTGCCTGGTCTCCTCGGCGATCTCGTGGAGCATGTAGCCGATGCGAGGGTCGGAGACGTCCTGGGACTCGGCGATCCGGAGCGCGAAGCCGGCGTTGAGCACGGCCTCGAAGCGGATCCCCATCTCGAGCATCGCCGCGACCTCCTCGCGCGAGAGGCGCGCCTTGGTCTCCGGTGGGAGGTCGAGGTCGAGGCCCGACGTCGTCAGCAGCTCGTCGCCGATCACCTGGCCCGCACCGAGCGAGTCCCAGTCGAAGAGCTCCTCGGGCTCGAGCACCTTGCGCACGGACGCGGTCGAGAGACGGGCGATGCGCTCGTCGGCGGCGGGAGGATTTGTCGTCGTCATGGGCCCAGCTTCGCCCGCCTGAATTGACGAGTCAAGCGAAACTGTTAGTTCGTTGGAAAAGGCGTGCTGACCAGCTACGATGCCGCCATGACCACGTCGCTGACGGTGGCGCCCGGGAAGGGTGAACGGACCCGGCAGCGCCTCCTCGAGATCGCGGTCCGTCGCTTCGCCGCCGACGGGTTCCGGCGCACGAGCGTCTCCGACATCTCCCGCGAGGCGGGCCTCACCCCCGCGGCCGCCTACGCCTATTTCGCCGGCAAGGAGGGGCTGTTCCAGGCGGCCGTCGACGCCGACGCCGGCGCCCTGATCGAGGCCGCCCGCTCGGCGGGCGCCACGGGACCATCGGCGCGCGAGCAGCTCTTCCTCTTCGTGGCCGAGCTTCGCGAGCGGGTCGACGACCATCCCCTGGCGCGGCGGGTGCTCTCCGGGCTCGAGCCCGAGGTCGCCGCCCGCCTGCTGACCATCCCGTCACTCGTCGCGCTCACCGCCGGACTCGCCGACGACCTCGCCGAAGCTCAGGGCGCGAACGAGATCAGGGCCGACGTCGATCCGGCCGAAGTCGCCGTCGGCCTGGAGACGATCGTGCTCGCGCTCCTCATGGCCGAGCTCCAAACCGGGCTCACGGTCGAGCCGGAGCGCCAGGCCGGCGTGCTCGCGGTGATGGACGCCGCGCTCAAGCCGCCCTCCTGAGCGCTGTCACGCCGCGGCGATCAGGCCTCGTGCAGCGCCTCGCGGACTCCGGCCAGCCGGGCGAACGACTTCAACACCTCGCTCTGGTCCTCGGCGAGATGGCGGACGATGACGTCCGTGTATCCCATGGCCGCGTACGCGCCCAGCTGCTCGGTGACCTGCGCGGCGTCCCCGTACGTGCACGCCGACGGGTCGAAGCCCCGGTATCCGGCGGCGACGACAGGGCCGGCCACGCGATCGGCGTCGGCGGCGTCGGCGCCCACGTGGACGTCTCGGCGGATGGCGACCGCGCTGGGCGTACGCCCGTGGGCGTCGCAGCGCTCCCGGTACAGCTCGATCGTCGCCCGGGCTTGCTCCGGCGTGAGGTGGGCGTCGGCGAGGAACCCGTCCCCGAGCCGGGCGGCCCGGTCGACGGCGCGCTCGGCGGTGCCGCCGATCCACACCTCGACCGGCTCGGCCGGGACGGGCGAGATGCGGCAGTCCTGCACGTGATACGGCTCGCCTGTGGTCACGGTCTCGCCCGCGAGCAGCCGCCGGACGATCTCGAGGCCGGCCTCGAACTGCTTGCCGCGGTGGCGCACGTGGACGCCCATGGGCGCGAACTGGTCCTTGCCGCCGACCGCGAGCGGGAGGATGAACCGCCCGCGCCCGAGCGACGCCAGCGTCCCGACCTGCTCGGCGACGAGGACGGGGTTCCAGAGGGGGAGCAGGAACAGCGCGCCGAAGGGCCCGTCACCCCATTCGGCGAGGAGCCGGCCGAGCAACGGGGAGTTCTGGTAGTAGGGGACGGGGGTGGCGTGGTGGTCGCCGACCAGCAGGGAGTCGAGGCCGGCGTCGCGGGCGGCGGCGGCGCGCTCGACGATCCAGCGGGCGCCGACGCGCACGTCGTCGACGAGGAACGCCGTTCGGAGCGACACACCGATCCGCATTGCCGTCAACCTACTGATCGAACGCGACAAGGGGGTCCGCTGGTGGAGATCTGGGAGCTCGAGGCGCGCGAGCAGGTCCGCGACACGATCGCCCGCTACGCGCACTCCGTCGACGGCGGCCGCTTCGACGATCTCGTCGCGCTGTTCACCCCCGACGGCGTCCTCGAGGTCGAGGGCGAGCCGGCCCACCGGGGTCGGGACGCGATCCGGGCCTTCGTCACCGGCACCGGCCGCGACCTCGCCGCCGGCACCGGAGCGCCCCGGATCCGGCACCACGTGAGCAACGTCCTGATCGACCTCGAGGGGCCCGACCAGGCTCGGGCCAGCTGCTACTTCCTTGCTGTGACCGACCGCGGCGCCGACCACTGGGGCCGGTACCGCGACGATCTGGCGCGGGTGGACGACGGCTGGCGCTTCGCCCGCCGCCGGGTGCGCACCGACGGGGTCGCCCCCGGCTCCTGGGCCGAGGGACGCCTGCGCCCCTCCTGACCCCGCCGACCGGGGCGGGTCGTCCCCTTCACGGCGAATTGGGGATTTCCCGCCCCATCGTGTCGGATGTCACAGCGTAGGGATCCCAAGGGGTTCGGCCGCGGGGGTTCACCAATTGCACCCCGCGAGCAACTATCATTTGTGCCCGGAAGCTCCGGAATCGCGCTGACAGCGGAGAAAGCGTTGATTTAGGGCTTCCATTCCAATTACCCCGATCGTGGTCCCGCGCGCGGAGCTTTGGCGGGGCTGCCCCGAACGGAGGTAGTCAATGCGCAACCGCATCAGAGCGGCCGCCGTGCCCGTCGTCATGGTGACGGCGATCGCCGGCGCCGCCGGGTACCGGGCCCAGGGCTCCGGGCCGGGTCGGCGGCTCGACGAGCTCAGTAAGGAGCGGCCGGCCGCCGCCACGCACTTCCCTATCGACGGCGCCCTCGCCGCGGCCACCCAGGCGGCGGCAGAGGCCCGCTGGATCGAGGGCTCGAACGCCCGGCAGATGGAGTTGTTCCTCCAAGCGCAGCGGAGAACGAGGCTCTCGAGGCACAAAGGGCTCAGTCCCGCAAAGCACCCGCCCGTACCGGTCGTGGGGGTGGGAGCGGCGGAAGCTGCGACCCGGGGTCGATCGTCCAGCGCGAGTCCAAGGGCGATCCGAATGCCGTGAACCCGAGCTCGGGCGCGGGCGGCAAGTACCAGTTCCTCCCGAGCACGTGGTCCGGCTACGGCGGCTACTCGCAGGCGCAGGACGCCCCCGAGTCCGTCCAGGACGAGCGGTTCAACGAAGTGTGGGCCGGCGGAGCCGGTTCCTCGCACTGGGGCTGCTGAGCCATCACTCGATACGCGACGCGTCTCCCGGTCCGGGCCAGGGCCGGGGACGTGTCGCACTTCCCGCAATGTCTCGATCCCGAAACGGAGGTAACAAATGCTCAAGCACATCAAGGCGGCACTCGTGCCCGTCGTCCTCGTGGCGGCGATCGCGGGCGCTGCCGGTTACCGGGCCCAGGACTCTGGGTCGGGTCGGCGGCTCGACGAGCTGAGTAAGGAGCGGCCGGCCGCCGCATCACACTTCCCCGTGGACGGCGCCCTCATCGCAGCCAGCCAGGCCGCAGACGAGGCGCGCTGGGTGGAAGCGTTCAATGCCCACCAGGCTGAGCTCTTCTACCAGGCCGTCGCAGCCGCCGAGGCCGAACGGGCCGCGGAGGCGGCGGCAGCTGCCAACGCCAAGAAGAAGGCCGTTGCCCCGACCGGTCGTGGGGGTGGCGGTGGCGGCGGTGGCGGCAGCGTCGGTGGCGCCTGCGGGGGCGCAACCAACGGCGCTGACCGTTTCATCGGCGCAGAATCAGGGGGCAACCCGAACGCCAGGAACTCGAGTGGCGCCTGGGGTTGCTACCAGATCATGCCCGGCACGTGGCGGAGCTCGTGCAGCGACCTCGGTCAGCACGGGAGCGCGGGCACGGACGCCCAGGCGCAATGCGCGTCGCGTCTGCCGTCCAGCTCGTGGTCCGCGACTGGCGGTTGAGCCGCTAGCGCACCACCTGCAGCACCAGCACCAGCGATGCGTCCCCGGTCCAGGTCAGGGCCGGGGACGCCTCGCGTCTACCTTCGTCACATCGACCGCTCCGTCGCTTCGCCGCCGCCCGATCTCGCCTTCGGCGCCTTCAGCGAACGCGCGCCATGGGTCGTCGAGCTCGACAAGCTGCCGTGGCGGCGCGGCGTCGACACCGAGCGGGCCCGCACGCGCGCTTCGGTCCCGCGGCTGCTGCGGCCCGGCCGGCTCCCGCCGATGGGCCGGCTCCTGCGGGTCGTGAGCAAGGTCGGGCCGGCGGTGGGCATGTGGTACCTGCGCGAGCGAGGTCGCCCGCAATCACGCGCCGGCTTGTCCCGCCGGCTGCGGCGGGCGTTCGAGCAGCTCGGCTCGAGCTACGTGAAGCTCGGCCAGATCCTCTCCGGCGGCGAGGGCCTGTTCCCCCCGGAGGTGGTGGAGGAGTTCAGCAGGCTGCGGGACCACGTGCCGCCCGAGACGTTCGCCGACGTCCGCAAGGTCGTCGAAAGCGACCTCGGCGCCCCGCTCGAGACGCTCTTCTCCAAGTTCGCCGAGGAGCCGTTGGCGGCGGCGTCGATCGCCCAGGTTCACGCGGCGTGCCTGCGGACCGGCGAAGAGGTCGTGGTCAAGGTGCAGCGCCCGCGCGTCGCGGCGCTCGTCCACGCCGACATCGCCGCCATGGCGTGGCTGGCGCCGAAGCTCGTCGGCCGCATCCCGATCGCGGCGCTCGCCAACCCGCCGGCGATCGTCGAGCTCTTCACCGAGACCGTCGTCGAGGAGCTCGACTTCCGGCTCGAAGCCGAGAACATGCTCGACATCGCGCACGTCCTCGCGCTCACCGACCAACGCTCGATCGTCGTGCCCCGGCCCCACCCCACCCTCGTGACCCGGCGGGTGCTGGTGATGGAGCGCCTGCGCGGCTTCGCGTTCGACGACGTCGAGTCGATGCACGAGGCCGGCATCGACACCAACGCGCTGCTGCGGGCCGGCCTCATCGCCTTCAACGAAGGGGCCATGCTCTACGGCGTCTTCCACGGCGACCTGCACGGCGGCAACCTGTTCGTCCAGCGCGACGGCCGCACCGCGCTGCTCGACTTCGGCATCACGGGCCGCCTCGACGAGCCGAAGCGACTCGCGTTCCTGCGCCTGCTCGTGACCGGCACGGGCGGCGACGTGCGCGGCCAGCTCGCGGCGCTTCGCGACCTCGGTGCGTTCCCGCCCGACACCGACCTCGACGCCGTGTTCCGGGACCTGAAGCTCGACCAGCCCGTGAAGGACCCCACGACGATGTCGGCGGAGGAGCTGATCGCCGAGCTCAGCGACATGACCCAGAAGCTGCTCGGCTACGGCGCCCGCATCCCCAAAGAGCTCATGCTCTTCGTGAAGAACCTCATCTTCCTGAACGGCGCCACCGCCACGCTGGCGCCCGACCTCGACATCCTCGCCGAGATCACCAACGTGTACCTGTACTTCGCGCAACGGCACGGCGAGCGGATCATGCGCGACATCGGGATCGACCCGACGCAGACCGGCGTCGACATCGACGCGGTCAAAGCCGGCTTCGGCCTGCCGGCCGACGTGGACAGCCTCACGTTCCGCGACCTGCAAGCGCGCCGGCAGACGATCCTGCGCCGGATGCAGGACCGTGAGCGTCCGCGCCGACGCCGCGGCTCGGACGCGTCCTGAGCGGGTCGCCTGTACGCTCCCCGCCATGCCTGAACTACGACATCGACGAGGTCGAGCGCGCGTTCCGGACGTACTGGGAGAAGGGCGCGACCGGCGAGGACTGGGACGCCTGGTCGGACCTGTTCACCGAGGACGTCGAGTACATCGAGCACATCCTCGGGTCCAAGCACGGACGGGAGGAAGTGCGGAACTGGATCAAGCCGATCATGGCCGAGTTCGGTGAGATGTACACCGCGTACGAGTGGCACATGTGCGAGCCGAGCGGCCGCATCGTCGTGTACATGCAGAACCGCCGCGACAACCCCGACCCGAGCGGCCCTCCCATCGACTTCCCCGGCATGACCGTGCTCCAGTACGCCGGTGACGGGAAGTTCTCCCTCGAGGAGGACTTCTGGTCGCTCGTCGAAGGCCAGCGCACGATGAAGGAGTACGAGGAGGCGTGCGCGCAGCACGACCCCGACGCGCCCGAAGAAGCGGACCCGGCGTAACTGGGGCAGCGGTCCCGACTGGACGAAGGGCGCGGCGACGTACGCGGAGAGCGCGGGGGCGAAGAAGGGCGCGTAACCGGTACCCGGTACCTTGAACCGGTGCCTGAACTTCCCCAGATGCAGGCGCTGGCCGAGCGGCTCGAGGAGCGTGTCGGCGGCGCGGCCCTCGCCGCAGTCCAGCCGATCGGGTTCTCGGGCCTGAAGACGTTCGACCCGCCGCCCGAGTCGCTCGTCGGGAAGACGCTCGAGGGCACCGGCCGGCGGGGCAAGTACCTCATCCTCGACTTCGGCGGCCCACGCGTCTTCGTGCATCTCTCGCAGGCCGGCCGCCTCGACGTCGAAGAGCCGCCCAAGACGACGCGCGGCGGCAAGGGCGGCGTCGTGCGGCTTCGGTTCGACAACGACGTCGCGCTGCTGGTGCGCGAGTACGGCACGGAGCGCAAAGCGGGGTGGTGGGTCGTCGGCGAGGGCGAGGTCGGCCCCGTCGAGGGGCTCGGGCCCGAGCCGGACTCCGACGAGTTCGCCCAGTTCGTCCTGCACGGGGAGGACCGCCGCCGGGTGCACACGCTGCTCCGCGATCAGCGCACCGTCGCCGGCATCGGCCGCGGCCATACCGATGACGCACTGTGGCGGGCGCAGCTGTCGCCCTACGCCACGCTCTCGTCGCTCGGGACCGAGGAGCGCCAGCGCCTGCTCGATGAGGTGCGCGCCACCCTGACGGACGCGCTGCAGCGCGAGCGTGAGCGCAAAGGCGGCTTGTCCGAACCGAAGCTCGGGGACAAGTTCGTCGTCCACGCCCGGTACGGCACGCCCTGCCCGCGCTGCGGCGACACGCTGCGGCGCGTCTCCTACGAGTCGTACGAGGTCACGTACTGCCCGACGTGCCAGACCGGCGGCAAGCCGCTCGCCGACCGGCGCATGTCGCGCCTCGTGAAGTAGCTACACGTCGCGCTACCAACCGCGGCTGCCGGGGCCGCCCTTGAAGGGGCCGGCGACGGTGGACGTGATCCAGCCGCCGTAGAAGCCACCCGGTTGCGGAGTCACCTGCTCTCCGTCGACGAAGCACGCATCCACTCGTCCGGCGTAGAACGCCACGTGCCCGGCCAGAGGCTCGAATCCCGGTGCTCGGCACGTCGTAGCCCCACGCCGCGTCCGCCGCGCACCGTCCGCCGCCGCGCACGGTGTAGTAGTGCGCGCGTCCCTTGAACTCGCAGAACGATCCGCCGGCGGCGCGCTCGAGCACGCCGGGCGCGACGTCGTCGGGCGGGAAGTAGTAGTTGGGCGGGTGGCTGGTCTCGAGGACGCGGTAGCCCCGGGACGTCGCGGCGATGGTCTCACCGCCCAGCACCACGGCGAGCCGGGCAGTCACGGGCTCGAGGCGCGGCGGCCGCGGGTAGTCCCATACCGATTCCTGGCCCGGCCTCGGCGCGTCCGGCTTGGGACGGGTGGAGAACAGGCTCACGCCGGTAGTTCGGCGCGGGCGTCAGGACCGGACGATCAGAACCTCACGCCGTAGCTGTAGCCGTGGCGGTCGGTGCGGGTGTGGGGGTCGCCTTCGGCGATCTGTTGGGAGATCTTGCCGAGGATGATGACGCCGGTGGGGCAGCGGTCGACGCAGAGGGCGCAGCGGGTGCAGACGTCTTCGTCGACGATGAAGGCGACGTTGTCGCTGGGGTCTTCGCCGGGCTGTTCGGTGTCGGTGGCGTCGGCGATGGCGTCGACGGAGACCATGTGGATGCATTTCCAGGGGCAGATGTCGACGCAGCCTTCGCAGAGGATGCATTCGGCCTGGTCGATGTGGAGGAACTGCTTGGGCTTGACCGCCGAGGTCAGGAACGCAGGGTCGACTTCTTGGAGCTCGTAGTCGGTGACGAAGTCCGGCATCGGCGGGTTCGCATCGGTCTTGGCCATCCCCCGAAATTTACCAGCCCCCGATGGGATTATTTGCCGGCTTCGAGGTTTCCCCGCAGTCGGGCCAGACGCCGGTCCCATTGGGCGCCCACGGTCTCCATCCACCCCGCCGCGTCCTCGAGGGGCGCGGGGGTGAAGGCATAACGCACCTCACGCCCGGCACGGGACGGCGCCACCAGGCCCGCCTCGTCCAGCGACTGGAGGTGCTTGACGATCGCCTGCCGGCTGACCGGCTCGGCCGCCGCGAGCTCGGTGGCGGTGGCGGACTGCTGCTCGGCGAGCCGGCCGAGCAGGCGGCGCCGGGTCGGGTCGGCGAGGGCCGAGAACACCGCGCCGATGCGCCGATCGTGGGCGTTCATGCGACCGCGCCGGCAACCGCCCGCGCCCGGGCGCGTGCTGTCTCCACCAGCCGCAGACGCGAGCCCGCGTCCGTGGGCTCGATCGTGATCGTCACCGAGGTCGACCGGCCGACGTCCACACCGGTGAGCGGCCACCACGTGAAGGCCAGCCGGCGGCCGGGCTCGGCGTCGCGGACCAGCGCCCGGCGCACCTCGCCGTCGGCGAAGCGGAAGCTGCCCGAGCCGCCGGGGCGGGGGTCGAGCTCGACGTCGGCCTCGAGCCATTCGCCGAGCCGGTCGCTGTCGGCGACCTGCTCCCACACCTCGTCCGGCGAGGCGGGAAGCTCGACTTCCTTGGTGACGTCGGAACTCATGCAACCCCAGAGTTGCACAATCCTGGAGGGCCCGGCAACATGGTGCAACCAACCGGTTGCACCCAGATGGGAGATCGTCATGAGCAAGGTGCTGGTCCCGACCGTCGTCGAGCAGAGCGCCCGGGGCGAGCGCGCCTTCGATCTCTACTCCCGCCTGCTCAAGGAGCGGGTGGTGTTCCTCACCGGCGAGATCGACGACACGGTGGCGAACCTCATCGTGGCGCAGCTGCTGCACCTCGAGTCCGAGGAGCCGGCGAAGGACATCAACCTCTACATCAACAGCCCCGGCGGCGAGATGAACGCGCTCTTCGCGATCTACGACACGATGCAGTTCATCGGCGCCGACGTCGCGACGACGTGCATGGGGCAGGCGGCGTCGTCGGCTGCGGTGCTGCTCGCCGCGGGTGCGGCGGGGAAGCGCAGCACGCTGCCGCACGCCCGGGTGCTCATCCACCAGCCGTGGGGAGGCGTGCAGGGACAGTCGGTCGACATCGAGATCGCGGCGCGCGAGGTGATGGCGCAGCGGGGTCACATGATCGAGACGCTCGCCCGCCACAGCGGGCAGACCGTCGAGCGCATCGAACGCGACATCGACCGCGATTTCATCCTCCGCGGCCACGACGCCGTCGAATACGGCCTCGTCGACCATGTGATCGAGAGCCGCCAACTCGCGGCGGTCGCGGCGTCGCCGAACGGGTCGGCGCCGAAGCCGCGCTAGCCCGTTCCACAATCCCGACCTCTACGATGACCGGCCGTGCCGGTCCTCGCGTCGATCCCGAGCCCCGATAGCGGCGTCATCGACATCGGGCCGATCCCCGTTCACGCCTACGGCCTGCTCCTCGCGATCGGTGTGCTGGTGGCGGCGTGGATCGCAGAGCGGCGGTGGGTGGCCCGCGGCTTCGACGGCAAGACCTTCAGCGACATGGCCGTGTGGATCGTGGTCGGCGGCGTGGTCGGCGCCCGCGTGTACCACGTGATCAGCGACTACCAGCTGTTCACCGACGACTGGTTGCGCGCGTTCCAGATCTGGAAGGGCGGCCTCAGCATCTGGGGCGTGCTGGCGGGCGGCGTCATCGCCGTGATCGTGCTGACCCGCATCAAGCACGTCGGGACGCTCCCGCTGATGGACTGCATCGCACCCGGGCTGCTCGCCGCCCAGGCCATCGGGCGTTGGGGCAACTACTTCAACCAGGAGCTGTTCGGCGGCCCGACGGATCTGCCGTGGGGCCTCGAGATCTCGCCCGGGAAGCGGCCGCCCGGCTACCTCGACGTGACGACGTTCCACCCGACCTTCCTGTACGAGTCGCTCTACTGCCTGTTCCTGCTCGGCGTCGTCCTGTGGGTCGAGCGACGGTTCCGGCTGCGCAAGGGTCAGATGTTCGCCCTCTACCTCGCCACCTACACCTTCGGCCGCTTCTTCTTCGAGAACATGCGCATCGACCCCGCCAACGAGATCTTCGGCGTACGCCTCAACGCGTGGGTCAGCGCAATCGTCTGCATCCTGAGCATCGCCTGGTTCGTCTGGCTGGGGCGGCGCGGCTCCGAGTACCCGCCCGGCACCGTCCCCGCTGACCGCGGCGCCGGGGCGACCCGCGACGAGGTCTCCGACCCGGTCGGATAGGCAACGCAGCCGCCACAGTTCATCCGCAAGCCTTCCCAGCGACGTATGTCCGAAGTACGTTCGCGCCGATTTGCCGCACGGCGGGCACAGGAAGGTTCTGCCATGACGATGACTCCTGACCGGCAGAAGGTCGACCGCGACGAGGTCTTCCTCGAGTACACGAAGAGCATCTGTCCGGTCTGCAAGACGGTCATCGACGGCGAGGTCAACGCCAAGGACAACAAGGTGTTCCTGCGCAAGCGGTGCGCGGAGCACGGGCAGTTCGAGGCGCTCCTCTACTCCGACGCCGAGATGTACTTCGACTCGCTGCGGTTCAACAAGCCGGGGACGATCCCGCTCGAGACGCAGACCGAAGTCAAGGACGGCTGCCCGCTCGACTGCGGCCTGTGCCCCGAGCACAAGCAGCACGCCTGCCTCGGGATCATCGAGGTGAACACGAACTGCAACCTCGACTGCCCGATCTGCTTCGCCGACTCCGGCCACCAGCCCGACGGGTTCTCGCTCACGATGGATCAGGTCGAGTCGGGGCTCGACGCGTTCGTGGCGTCCGAAGGCGAGCCCGAGGTCGTCATGTTCTCCGGGGGAGAGCCGACCATCCACCCGGAGATCCTCGGGTTCATGAAGATGGCGACCGAGAAGGGCGTGAAGATCGTCAACCTCAACACCAACGGCATGCGTCTGGCGCACGACCGCAAGTTCATGAAGGACCTGTCGGAGCTCCCGCAGCGGCCCAACATCTACATGCAGTTCGACGGGTTCGCCGAGCGCACGCACACCGAGATCCGGGGCCGCGACCTCCGCAACGCCAAGCAGAAGGCGCTCGACAACTGCGCCGAGTTCGGCCTGAACGTCACCCTGGTCGCCGCCGTCGAGCGCGACCTGAACGACCACGAGCTCGGCGACATCGTGCGCTTCGGGATCAAGCACCCCGCCGTGCGCTCGGTGGCGTACCAGCCCGTCACCCACTCCGGCCGGCACGTCGAGTTCGACCCGATGAACCGGCTCACCAACGCCGACATCGTGCACGGGCTCGCCGACCAGTGCCCCGAGTGGTTCCGGGAGTCGGACTTCTTCCCCGTGCCGTGCTGCTTCCCGACCTGCCGGAGCATCACGTACTGCCTGGTCGACGGCGACGACGTCGTCCCGATCCCGCGGCTCGTCCAGATCGAGGACTACCTCGACTACGTGAGCAACCGCGTCATGCCCGACATGTCGGTCCGCGGCGCCCTCGAGAAGCTGTGGAGCGCGTCGGCGGTGCCGGGCACCGAGATGACGGCCGAGCAGCTGGAGTGCGCGACGTGCGGGATCGACCTGCCCGAGGCGCTCAAGAGCATCACCGACAAGGCGTTCATGATCGTGATCCAGGACTTCCAGGACCCGTACACCTTGAACGTCAAGCAGCTCATGAAGTGCTGCGTCGAGGAGATCACGCCCGACGGGCGCCTCATCCCCTTCTGCGCGTACAACTCGGTCGGCTACCGCGAGGAGGTCCGCGAGCAGCTGTCCGGCGTGGCCGGTCCCGACGATCGTGCCGAACGCCGAGGAGCTGCAGCCCGTGCTCCTCACGACGAAGTACGGCTCGAAGACGCACGGCAACGGCGATGACGGCGACGGCAACGGCGCCGCCGACGGCTCGGACCACGTGCCGGCGAACGCCACCAACGTCGGGAAGAACCTGCGATGAGCACCGCCGAGGCGATGCCCTCGGCCGAGGAGCTCAAGCTCTGCTGCGCCAGCGCGTACCAGCGCGACGCGGTGGCGCTCATCCTCGGCGACAGCTACCACCCGGGCGGACTCGACCTGACGCGGCGGCTCGCCCGTTCCCTCGAGCTGCGGCCCGGCCAGCAGGTGCTCGACGTCGCCAGCGGGCCGGGCACGACCGCGTTCCTGCTCGCGTCCGAGTTCGGCGTCGAGGTGGACGGCGTCGATCTCGGTGACCTCACGGTGGCGAAAGCGAACGCAACCGCCGCCTCGGAGGGTGTCGCCGACCAAGTGCGGTTCCACCTCGGCGACGCCGAGCGCATTCCGTTGCCCGACGCGTCGGTTGACGCCGTCGTGTGCGAGTGCGCCTTCTGCACGTTCCCCGACAAGAAGACCGCCGCCGCCGAGATGGCGCGAGTGCTGAAGCCGGGCGGGCGCGTCGGCATCACCGACGTCGCGCTCGAGCCCACCCGCCTCGACGCCGAGCTCCAGTCGCTCGCAGGTTGGGTCTCCTGCCTCGCCGACGCCCGACCCGTCGACCAGTACGTCGAGATGCTGGCGGGCGCGGGGCTGACGGTCACCCACACCGAATCGCACGACGACGCGCTGGCGCGCATGGTCGAGCAGATCGACGCCCGGCTGGTCGCGTTCCGCATGGCGAAGGTGCCGGCCCTCGCCGACGTCGACTTCGACCTGGCGCGTGAACGCACTGCGCAGGCCGCCCGCGCCGTCCGCGACGGGATCGCCGGCTACTCGCTCTTGGTGGCAAGGAAGTAAGCACGCAAGCAAAGGAGGAGCAGCGATGACCATCGCCTCCCAGCTCGACCAGGACGCCTTCGTCTCGACGCTCGACCGGTTCCGTGACCTCGGGTTGCTCTCGTCCGCCGAGACGCGACGAGGTCCTCGCGCTCTTCGATCCGGACTTCCCGTACGCGGACGCGGTCGCCGCGGCCGAATCGATCCACGTGCACGTCAAGGTGGACGACGTCGACACGTTGCCGCACGACGAGATCCGGGCGCACGGCGTGACCGCGACCAGCTGCACCGACGGCTACGTCAAGTACCCGTTCCCCGGCGGCATCAACATGATCTTCTCGTCGATCGACATCGCCGAGGACGACATGCTCGACGAGCCGGTCGCAACGCCGATGCTCGACCACAAGGGGATCGATCTGCGAGACGAGCGCAGCGAGGTGCGCTCCGTCTTCGACGCCGTGGCGGACCGCGCCGGCGAGGTCGGTTGGCGCCACGTACCCCAGGGCGGTGACGGGCAGCCCGTGTACTGCTGCCACACCGAGGTGAGCGGCAAGCACTGGGTGTACCCGGTTTCCGGCGAGGCCGGGCAGACGCGGCCGATCGAGTTCGCGTTCGGAGCGCTCGAGATCCACGACTCCAAGATGGGCTGCGACCTCCGGCCGATCGACCCGGCTCACCCCCGGGCGGCGGAGGCACAGGCCGCGCTGGCGGCGTGCGCCGCATCGCACGGACCGACGGAGGGGAACGGCGTGACGTCGAGCTACTACGAGCGTGGCGATCTCGGGCACTTCACCGACGTCGGCAACTTCGCCAAGCCGCTCATGAACAAGTTCTGGGCGTACTACAACGGCGTCTTCGGCGAAGACGGCGCGCTGACCCGTCGCGAGAAGGCGCTCATCGGGCTGGCCGTCGCGCACTCGAAGCAGTGTCCGTACTGCATCGACTCGTTCACGAACACGTGCGCCGATCTCGACATCACCCCGGACGCAGATGCACGAAGCGGTCCACGCGGCTGCGTCACTCGGCGCCGGCATCGATCTCGTCCACGGCGTCCAGATGCAGAACGCGTTGAAACTCCGGGGAGCGATCTAGGCCCGCACCGATTCTGCCGAACCGAGGGCGGCGGCGAACGTCGGCGACGCGCCCGGGCACGATCGACCACCACACCCATCGCCCGCGCTTCTCGCCGGTGATCAGCCCGGCGTCGGCGAGCATCTTTGGTGTGGTGGCTGACCGTCGGTTGGCTGCGGTCGAGGGGTGCGAGCAGATCGCAGGAGCAGACCTCGCCGGCGGCCGCGATGAAGCTGAGGAGGCGGAGCCGAACCGGGTCGGCAAGCGCCGCAAAGGCCTGGGCGAGCTCGTCGGCCTCGGCCTCCTGCAGTGGAGCCTCGAGCACCGAGGTGCAGCACGGTTCGGTTCGACTACGGCCCATGAGAGACGCTCCCGGTGACGCATTGACAGGGATCGATGTATCTGCGATGATCGATGTATCGACAGTCGCCAATGTACCGCGGAGGAGCCATGAGTCGAGTCCAGCTGGCGCTCAACGTCGCCGACCTCGATGACGCGATCGCCTTCTACTCGAAGCTGTTCGGTACGACCCCGGCGAAGGTCCGGCCCGGGCTACGCCAACTTCGCCGTCACGGAGCCGCCGCTCAAGCTCATCCTGATCGCCGAGCACGGCGATCCCGGAACGCTCAACCACCTGGGCGTCGAGGTCGAGTCGACGGATGAGGTCGCGGCGACCCAGCAGCGACTGACGAACGAGGGTCTCCCGACCGCCACCGAGGACGAGGTGTCGTGCTGCTACGCGGTGCAGGACAAGGTGTGGGTGGACGCTCCCGACGGCGAGCCGTGGGAGATCTACACGGTGCTCTCCGACGTCGAGATGACTGGCGACGAGCTTCGGACCGTCGAGCCCGAGAGCGACGCCACGTGCTGCGACTCGGCGCCCGAATCAGCGGCGCGCTGTTGCTGACAACCAGGTGAACGTCGTGCAAGGCATCTTGACTCAACAATTCTTGAGCTAAATACTGCGACCGGCATGACGGACCGGTCGTTGGGAGAGAGGGCACGCCGCCACGCTGCCCTCGGGGATCCCGTTCGGTTGGCAATCGTCGAAGACCTCGTCTCCTCGGATCGCACGTCGCTCGAGCTTCAGGAGCGTTCCGGCCTCGCGTCCAACTCGTTGGCGTACCACCTCGAGGTGCTCGAGTCGGCGGGACTGATCACGCGGTGCCAGTCGAGCGGCGACGGACGCCGCTGGTACGTCTGCTTGGTGCCGTCCGCGCTACCCGAACCGCCTGCTCCGGCCGCGGTCGGGCCGCAGCCGGCGCTGTTCGTCTGCACGCAGAACTCGGCGCGTTCACCCTTGGCGGCGGCGCTATGGCGCCAGCTCACGGCGAAGCCGGCGGCTTCGGCCGGAACCCATCCGGCGGATCGAGTCGATCGCGGCGCGGTCGCCGCCGGGCGCCGCGCGGTCTCGACCTCAGCAACGTGCGTCCACGACATCTCGACGACGTCGGCGCGACTCCGGAGCTCGTCGTGACCGTGTGCGATCGGGCCCACGAGGAGCTTGATCCACCGCCCGACTGGCTGCACTGGTCCCTCCCCGATCCGGTCGAGGCCGGCACCAGGGCCGCATTCGACGCCACGGTCGAGCGAGCTTCGAGATCGCATCACGAACCTTGCGGAAACGCCCGCATGACCGATCTCGCCCGCCTGCCCGAGACCGGTACCGGGAGCGTCGGACTCGACCTCACACGTCGCCTCGTCGCCGAGGGACTCGGGACGGGTTTCCTCGTCATCGCCGTGATCGGTTCGGGGATCATGGCCAGCCGCCTTTCGCCGAACGACACGGGTCTGCAATTGCTCGAGAACGCGGCCGCCACTGCAGCCGCGCTGATCGGTCTCATCCTCATCTTCGGTGCGATCTCGGGGGCGCATTTCAATCCGGTCGTGACGCTCGTCGATCGCGCGTTCGGCAGCATCTCGACCCGCGACGCCGGTCTGTACGTCGCCGCCCAGGTCGTCGGAGGTTGCGTGGGCGCGATGCTCGCCAACCTGATGTTCGAGCTTCCGGCAATCGAGCTGTCGACCAAGGGTCGATCGTCGCCCGCGCTGTGGCTGTCCGAGATCATCGCCACGGTCGGTTTGCTGCTGGTCATTCACGGCTGTGTGCGCACCGGTCGCGCCAACGTCGTCGCGTTCGCGGTCGGGATCTGGATCGGTGGCGCCTACTGGTTCACGTCGTCGACCAGCTTCGCCAATCCCGCCGTCACGATCGCCCGGACGCTGTCCGACACGTTCACGGGCATCGAGCCGTCGTCGGCGCCGATGTTCATCCTCATGCAGCTCGTCGGCGCCGCAATCGCGTACGGGCTGATCCGCCTGCTCTATCCGGATCGCGTCCTCGCCGAACGATGAGACCACGAAAGGGGCGACCATGCCGAGCGTCGACGACCTGAGCACTGCCCAGCGCCATCTCATTCACACGTCAGCAGTCCGTCTCCAAGACAAGTTCAGGGGCATCTTCGGGCCGGAGACGATCGAGCGCTACATCAACGACAGCCTCGACCAGCTCCTCCCGAACTCGGAGGTCGTGAGCTTCGTCCCGATCTTCGTCGAGCGTTTCGCCAAGGACCGTCTCAAGGCCCTCGCGAAGGTCGAAGGCAAGATGATCAGCGACAAGCCCAGCGTGATGTTCCTGTGCGTCCACAATGCCGGGCGGTCGCAGATGGCCTCCGGCTGGCTCAGGCACCTGTCCGGTGATCGCGTCGACGTCTTCTCCGGCGGGTCGGAGCCCGCCAGCACGGTCAATCCGGCCGCGATCGAGGCGATGGCAGAGGTCGGCATCGACATCCGTACCGAGTTCCCCAAGCCCTGGACCGACGAGATCGTCCGCGCCGCCGACGTCGTCATCACGATGGGGTGCGGCGACGCGTGCCCGGTCTACCCGGGCAAGCGCTACGAGGACTGGGTGCTCGACGACCCGGAGGGCCTCGACCTCGCCGGGGTCCGTCCGATCCGCGACGAGATTCGCGGCCGTGTCGAGAAGCTCATGGCCGAGATGGGAATCGCCCCTGAATGACGAAAGGCCCTCCTCGCCGCGCGTAGGGTCACGGGTACCCCCAATGGCAGGAGGAACACCGTGACGTCTGCCGTCGCCGCATCCCAGCCCGCGGCCGCCACCACCGCCGTCCGCGCCGAAGAGGTCACCAAGATCTACGGCGTCGGCGAGGCGGCGGTGCGGGCGCTCAACAACATCTCCGTCGAGTTCGCCGCCGGTCACTACACGGCGATCATGGGCCCGTCCGGGTCCGGGCAAGTCGACGCTTGCTGCACTGCCTCGCCGGGCTCGACCGGGTGACGGCCGGTCGCGTGCTGCTCGGCGACATCGACATCACCGCCGTCTCCGAGAAGGAGCTCACCGTCGTGCGGCGCGACAAGATCGGGTTCGTCTTCCAGTCGTACAACCTGATCCCGACGCTGAACGCGATCGAGAACATCACGCTGCCCGCTGGCGCTCGCCGGGAAGAAGCCCGACAAGCAGTGGCTCGACCAGGTGATCAGCACCGTCGGGCTCGCCGACCGGCTGAGCCACCGCCCGTCGGAGCTCTCCGGCGGTCAGCAACAGCGGGTCGCCGTGGCGCGCGCGCTCGCCAGCCGGCCCCAGGTGATCTTCGCCGACGAGCCGACCGGGAACCTCGACTCGAAGGCGAGCGCCGAGATCCTGCAGTTCATGCGCCAGGCCGTGACCGACCTGGGCCAGACGATCGTGATGGTCACGCACGACCCCGTCGCCGCCGGCTTCTCCGACCGCGTCGTCTTCCTCGCCGACGGGAAGATCGTCGACGAGCTCGAGAACCCGACGGCCGAGTCGATCATCGAACACCGCGCGAAGAGCCTGGGCGAGTAGTCGGTGGGTCGCGTCACGGTCAAGGGGCTGCTCGCCCACAAGCTCCGCTTCGCACTCACCGCGCTGGCGGTGATTCTCGGCGTCGCGTTCATGTCCGGCACGATGGTGCTGACCGACACGATCTCGCGCACGTTCGACAACCTGTTCGCGGACGTGAACAAGGGCACCGACGCGTACGTGCGGAGCGCGCAGTCGTTGTCGAGCGGCTTCGGCGGGCCCGCCCGCCGGCAGCGCGGGCGCATTCCCGCGTCGCTCCTCCCCGAGATCGAGTCGGTCCCGGGCGCGAAGGAAGCGCGCGGGGAACCTCCAGTTCTACGCCCAGCTCGTCGACAAGAAGGGCGACGCGATCGGCAACCCGCAGCAAGGGGCGCCGACCTTCGGGTTCAACTGGGGGACGGTCAAGGCGCTCAACCCCTACCGGCTCGAGCCGGGCGGCCACGCGCCCCAGGGCAACCAGGTGGTCATCGACGCCGCGTCGGCCAAGGACGCCGGCTTCAAGGTCGGCGACCCGATCACGATCCTCACCCAGGGCCCGCCCGGGCAGTACGAGATCTCCGGGATCGCCAAGTTCGGCGACGTCGACAGCGCCGCCGGGTCGACGGCGGCGCTGTTCGACACGCCCACCGCGCAGGCGATCACGGGCGCGAGCGACCAGTTCGACTCGATCGCGGTGGTGGCCGATCCGGGCGTGTCGCAGCAGACGCTGAAGAACCGAATTGCGGACAAGCTCGACAACAAGGCGTACCAGGTTCTGACCGGCGCGCAGATCACGAAGGAGAACCAGAGCGACATCAAGAACGCGCTGCAGTTCTTCAACGTCGCGCTGCTGGTCTTCGCCCTGATCGCGCTGTTCGTCGGCACGTTCATCATCTTCAACACGTTCTCGATCGTGGTCGCGCAACGGCTGCGCGAGATGGCGCTCCTCCGCGCGATCGGCGCCAGCGGGCGTCAGGTTCTGGCGTCAGTCCTGACCGAGGCGGTGCTCGTCGGGTTGTTCGCCTCGGTGATCGGCCTCGGCGTCGGGATCGCTCCTGTCGAGCGGGCTGAAGGCCGTGCTCGACGCCTTCGGGTTCGACATCCCGGCCGGCGGCACCGTCGTCAGCGCCCAGACGGTGATCGTGGCGCTTGCTCGTCGGGACAGGCGTGACGATCATCTCGGCGATCGTGCCGGCCCGGAAGGCGTCGCGCGTCCCGCCGATCGCGGCGATGCGCGACGTCGCCACCGAGGGGCGGCCGCACTCGGGCCGCCGCGTCCTCATCGGGATCGCGATCACGGTGCTCGGCGTGCTCGCCCTGTTCGCGGGGCTGTTCGCCGATCAGGGCATCCAGTTCGTCGGGCTGGGTGCGTTCATCGTGTTCATCGGCGTGTTCGTGCTCGGACCGGCCGTCGCGCGTCCACTCAGCGACTGGATCGGTTGGCCGGCGGCCCGGCTGCGCGGCATCACGGGCGCGCTCGCGCGCGACAACGCGATGCGGAACCCGAAGCGCACGTCGGCGACCGCCGCCGCCCTGATGATCGGCGTGGCGCTGGTCGGGTTCATCACGATCTTCGCCGCGTCGGCGAAGGAGTCGATCAACGCCCAGGTCGACGAGGGATTCAAGGCCGACTACGTGATCAGCACCGGCTCCGGCTTCGGTGCCGCCTTCGGCGGGTTCAGCCCGCAGCTGGCGACGGACATCTCGCAGCTGCCGCAGGTCGGGGCGTCGAGCCCGTTGCGGTTCAACCAGGCCGAGTTCGACGGGTCGAGCGGCTTCTTCGCCGGCGTCGACCCCCGTTCGGCCAACGAGCTCTTCAACCTGAAGGTCGAGGACGGGAAGGATCGGCGACCTCGCCCAGCCCAACAGCATCGGCATCTCGCGCGTCGGCCGCCGACGACAAGCACTGGCGCATCGGGAGCCGGGTGTCCAGACGAAGTTCCCGAACGGCACGACGCCGCTCACGGTCAAGACGATCTACCGCAACGGCAACAAGGAAGGCCTGGCCGACTACGCGCTTGTCGATCGCGACCGTCAGCGAGCACTACACGTCCCAGCTCGATCAGTACGTGTTCGTCAAGCTCGCGTCCGGCGTGAGCCCGGCCGAGGGTCGCAAGGCGATCGACGGCGTCGCTGAAGGCGTATCCGAACGCCGAGCTCCAGGACCGGACCGAGTTCAAGGACTCGCAGGCGGCGCAGATCAACCAGCTCCTGGGCCTGATCTACGTGATGCTCCTCTTGGCGGTGGTCATCGCCCTCATCGGCATCGCCAACACGCTGGCGCTCTCGATCTACGAGCGCACGCGCGAGCTCGGGCTGTTGCGTGCCGTCGGCATGAGCCGGCGCCAGCTGCGCTCGAGCATCCGGTGGGAGTCGGTGATCATCGCCCTGCTCGGAACGCTCGTCGGGCTCGTCATCGGCGTCTTCTTCGGGTGGGCGGTCATCGAGGCCCTCAAGGACCAGGGCTTCACACGATTCGCCCCGCCGGTCGGGCAGCTCATCCTCGTGGTGATCGTCGGCGGCTTCGCCGGCGTGCTCGCCGCCGTCTTCCCCGCGCGCCGGGCCGCGAAGCTCGACGTCCTCAAAGCGGTGACGCACGAGTAGCGCGCCGCGCTACTCGAACTGCTTGCGGACGCCGTCGTCCTTCTCGCGGACGGCCTCGGCGAGCTCGGACTGGAACGTCTGCATCTGGCGGCGGAGCTCGGGGTTCGTCGCGGCGAGGATCCGGACCGCGAGCAGCCCGGCGTTGCGCGCCTCGCCGATGCCGACCGTCGCCACCGGGATCCCGGGCGGCATCTGCACGATCGACAGCAGCGAGTCGAGCCCGTCGAGCTTCTCGCGGGGGACAGGGACTCCGATGACCGGCAGCGGCGTCATCGACGCGGTCATACCGGGGAGGTGGGCGGCGCCACCGGCGCCGGCGATGATGACGCTGCAAGCCGCGATCGGCGGCGGTGCTCGCGTACTCGTAGAGCACGTCGGGCGTGCGATGGGCCGACACCACGCGCACCTCGAACGCGATCCCGAACTCGGCGAGGACGTCGACGGCGGGCCGCATGACCGCGAGGTCGGAGTCGCTGCCCATGATCACTCCGACGAGCGCGTTCGGCATGCGCCCCAAGCTAGCGTGACCGCATGCGCACACGACTGACTGATGCCCTGCAGATCGAGCACCCGGTGATGCTCGCCGGTATGGGTGGCGTGTCGTACCACACGCTCGTCGCCGCGGTGTCCGAGGCGGGCGGGTTCGGCTGTCTGGGCGCGTCGGCCATGAGCCAGGACGAGATGGTCGACGAGATCCGCGCGGTGAAGGCGGCGACGAGCAAGCCGTTCGGCGTCGACCTCCTGACCGCGCTTCCCGAGCAGATGATGTCGAACATCGAGCTCGTGATCCGGGAGGGCGCGCAGGTCTTCGTGGCCGGGCTCGGCGTGCCGCGCGATGCGATCAAGCTCTGTCACGACAACAACGTGCTCGTCGTCAACATGTGCGGGAAGGTGCGCCACGCCGTCGCCGCCGTCGAAGCCGGGTGCGACCTCGTCGTCGCCCAGGGCACCGAAGCCGGCGGCCATACCGGCACCGTCGCCACGATGCCGCTCGTGCCGCAGATCGTCGACGCGGTCGGCGACCGGGTGCCGGTCGTGGCGGCCGGCGGCCTCTTCGACGGCCGTGGCCTGGCGGCGTCGCTCGCGCTCGGCGCCGACGGCGTCTGGATCGGGACGCGCTTCATCGCCACGCCCGAAGCGCGCTCGACGCCCGGCTACAAGGACGCCCTGATCCGAACGGCCGAGGACGGCACCGTCGTCAGCCGTGCGTTCACCGGGAAGACGCTGCGCGCCGTCCGCAACAAGACGACGCAGTACTACGACGACCACCCCGAGGAGGTGCGGCGGTTCCCCGAGCAGATCATGAGGGCGGTGGAGGAGGGCACGTTGCACCTCACGGGTGGCGACGAGGCCGCCGGCGTCGACCCCGACCGCGAGTGCTACCCGGCGGGCCAGGGGACGGGCGCCATCGACGCCCTCATCCCGGCGGGGGAGCTCGTGCGGCAGTTCGTGACCGAGGCCGAAGCCGTGATCGAGTCGCTCGGCGGCCTGCGGGCACAGGCGCCGGCGTGACGCGCGTACTGGAGTGACCGAGCGGCTCGTCGTCATCGGCGGCGACGCTGCCGGCATGACCGCGGCGGCGCGCGCCCGGCGCCGTCGAGACCTCGAAGACCTCGAGATCGTCGCGTTCGAGCGCGGTCCCTACACGTCGTACTCGGCGTGCGGCATCCCGTACTTCGTCGGGGACCTCCTGTCGGACATCGAGGGGCTCGTGGCCCGTTCGCCCGACGAACACCGCAAGAACGGCATCGACGTGCGCACCGGCCACGAGGTCGTCGCCATCGACGTGAACAAGCGGCGCGTGCGCGTGCGCGACCTCGCCGCCGACGGCAGCGAGCGCGACGAGCCCTTCGACCAGCTCGTGGTGGCGACGGGCTCGGTGCCGTCGCGCCCGGACGTCCCGGGCGTCGACGCCGACGGCATCTTCGGGGTGCAGACACTGGCCGACGGCGTGACCGTGCGGCGGGCCGTCGACGAGGGCGAGCCGAGGCGGGCGGTCGTCGTCGGGGGCGGCTACGTCGGGCTCGAGATGGCCGAGGCGCTCGTGCGCCGCGGGCTCGAGGTCGCGCTGGTCGACCGTACCGAGCAGCCGATGGCGTCCACGCTCGATCTCGACATGGGAGCGCTGGTCGCCGACGCGGTCCGCGCCGTGGGCGTGTCGCTCCATCTCGGGGAGGCGGTTGACGGGTTCGAAGCCGAGAACGGATCGGTGCGCGCCGTGCACACCGCCAACCGATCGTTGCCCGCCGACATCGTCGTCCTCGGCCTCGGCGTACGACCGAACGTTGCGCTCGCCCGCGAGGCCGGCATCGCCATCGGCGTCAAGGACGGCATCGTCACCGACGCTCGCATGGAGACGAGCGTCGGCGGCGTGTGGGCGGCGGGGGACTGCGTCGAGTCCATGGACCGCATCACCGGCCTGCCCGTGGTCGTCGCACTCGGCACCCATGCCAACAAGCAGGGACGCGTCGTCGGGATCAACGCGACCGGCGGCGACGTCCGATTCCCCGGCGTGGTCGGCACTGCGGTCTCGAAGATCTGCGTCTACGAAGTCGCCCGCGTCGGTCTCACGGAGCGCGAGGCAGCCGATCTGGACCGCGACGTGGTTGCGGCCAAGATCGAGTCGACCAGCAGGGCGGGCTACTACCCGGGCGCGGCGCCGATCACGGTGAAGGTCGTGGCCGATCGGCGCGACGGACGACTCGTCGGCGCCCAGATCGTCGGCGCGGAAGGCGCGGCGAAGCGCATCGACGTGCTCGCTACCGCCATCTGGAACCGGATGACGGTCGACGACGTGGCCAGCCTCGACCTCTCGTACGCGCCGCCGTTCTCGCCGGTGTGGGACCCGGTGCTCGTCGCCGCCCGCAAGGCCGCCGACGAGCTCAGCTGACTCTACGGGCGCCGTCGCAAGCTCCGGCTCTGCGGCGCCGGTCGGCAAAGCCGCCGCCGCGGCTGACCGTCAGCGCTGGGCGGCGGCGGCCCGAGCCTGTTCCTCTTTGAGGTCGTTCTCGTACATCATCTGCACGAGATCCTCGAAGCTGACGCGGGGCTGCCAGTCGAGCTGCTCCCGCGCCTTGCCGGCGTCGCCCGTGAGGATGTCGACCTCGGCCGGGCGCATGAATCGCTCGTCCTGCTGCACGAGGGGCTGCCAGTCGTCGAAGCCGGCCACCCTGGCCGCCACGTCGAGCAGCTCGCGGTTGGTGTGCGTCTCGCCCATGGCGATCACGAAGTCAGTCGGCTCGGGCTGTTGGAGCATGCGCCACATCGCCTCGACGTAGTCGCCGGCGTAGCCCCAGTCGCGCGACGAATCGAGGTTGCCGAGCGTGATCTTGTCCTGGAGGCCGAGCTTGATGCGCGCCATCGAGTTCGTGACCTTGCGGGTGACGAACTCCAGCCCCCGGCGAGGCGACTCGTGGTTGAAGCAGATGCCCGACGACGCGTGGAGGCCGTACGCCTCGCGGTAGTTGACCGTCGTGTAGTGGCCGAACACCTTGGCCGCGCCGTACGGCGAACGCGGATGGAACGGGCGTCTGCTCGGTCTGCGGCGTCTCGCGCACCTTGCCGAACATCTCCGACGACGACGCCTGGTAGAAGCGGATCGGGTTGTTCTCGGTACCGCCGACGACCCGGATCGCCTCGAGCATGCGCAGCACGCCCGAGGCCGGTGATGTCGGCGGTGAGCTCGGGCTGCTTGAACGACAACTGCACGAAGCTGATCGCGCCGAGGTTGTAGACCTCGTCCGGCTGGACCTGCTCGACCGCGGCGATCAGCGACGACAGGTCCTGCAGGTCGCCCTCGACGAGCTCGAGCGCGGGGTTCTCGTCCTGGATCATCTGGGCCTTCGGGTTGGCCTGGCCGCGGACGAGCCCGAACACCTGGTAGCCCTTGCCGGCGAGGAGCTCGGCCATGTACCGGCCGTCCTGCCCGGTGATGCCGGTGATCAGCGCGCGTTTCATGTCAGAGGCCTCCGTGGGAAGGCACCGAGGTTAGCCCGGCTGCGCGCTCCATTCCGGGTCGAGTTGGTGGAGGAACTCGGCGCAGCGCTGCTCCTCGTCTTGCTCGCCGATCGCGGCGGCGGTGGCGCGCAGCCCGTCGAGCGCGCGGAGGAAGCCCTGGTTGGTCGGGTGGCGCCACCGCACGTAGCCCGACCCGCGCCAACCCGACTGGCGCAGCCGGTCGAGGCCGCGGTGGTAGCCGACCCGGAAGTACGCGTACGCCTCGACGTCGTCGCGGGCGTGCTCTCCGAGTCGGGCCCACGCATCGAGGAACCGTGGCCAGCGCGCCACCACGTCCGAGACCGCAGCTCGCCGGTCCTCGGGCTCGACGGCCAGCGCGGCGTCGAGGGCGGCCAGCGCGTCCGCCGGCTCGGGTGACAGAACGGTTTCGGGCGGGCCCCCGCTCAGGCCCACAGGCTGGGACATGCACAGCACTGTACGGGCCGGTGGGCACGAACCCGACGAAAGCGCGCCCGAACGTCGCCGGTACCATCGCAGCGTGACCGACACCGCCGCGCCGCCCGAGACCGCCGCGCCGCCGGCCGACACGCGCTCCACCGAGCCGGCGCCGGTCGCGGCGGACGGCCAGGAAGCGGCGACGGAATCGCCCAAGCCGACCACGCTCGTGCTGGTGCGGCACGCCGTGACCGAGCAGACGGGCCCGCTCCTGACCGGTCGCGCTCCCGGCGTCGACCTGTCGGACGACGGCCGCAAGCAGGCGGCGGCCCTGGCCGAGCGCCTCGCCGACCTCCCCGTGGCCGCGGTGTACGCGAGCCCGATCGAGCGCACCACGCAGACCGCGGCCGCCGTCGCCGAGCACCACGGCCTCGCGGTGCAGCTCGCTGGCGGGCGTGCTCGAGGCCGACTACGGCGAGTGGACCGGCGGCAAGCTCGCCGACCTGGCCAAGACCGATCTGTGGAAGACCGTGCAGCGCGCGCCGTCACGTGCCCGCTTCCCCGGCGGCGAGTCGATGACCGAGATGCAGGCCCGCATGGTCGGCTGCCTCGAAGCCGTCGTGGCCGACCATCCGGGCGAGATCGTCGTCGTCGTGTCGCACGCCGACCCCATCAAGGCCGCCATCGCGCACTACACCGGATTGCACCTCGACCAGTTCCAGCGCATCGTCGTCTCGCCCGCGTCGGTCACCGCGTTCCAGCTCTCGGCGCACGGCGCCGCCCTGGTGAAGTGCAACGACACCGGCAACCTCGACGAGCTCCGCCCCCCGCCCCCCGAGGAAAAGAAGGAGGCCCAGGATGGATGAGAACGAGATCGAGCTCGAGACCGTCGACAGTCTCGGCGCCGGCGCCGTCGGCGACCCCGGCGAGCGCGCGTTCTTCCTCCAGGCCCGCACGGAGTCCGCTCAGCTCACGGTCCTGGTCGAGAAGGAGCAGGTCGCGCTGCTCGCCACCGAGGCCGTGGCCTTCCTCGACCGCATCGCCGAGGACTATCCCGAAGGGTCGTCGGCAGTTCCCGAGCCAGTCGCCCCGCAAGCGGGCCTGCGGGAGCCCACGGTGCCGCTCTTCCGAGCTCGCCTGATCGGGCTCGGGTTCGACCCCGAGCGCGAGCTGGTGCTCATCGAGCTGCGCGAGCGCTCGTCCGAGGACGAGGAGGAGGGCGAGGCGCCGACGTCCGCCGCCGAAGCGGATCCCGTGCCCGAGCTCCCGGACGCCGGTACGGCCGTCGCCGATCCGACCGACGAGGACGAAGAGGGCTACGTCGCGCGGATCTACGCCACCCGCGGGCAGGTCCGGGCGATGGCGGCCAAGGGCGCGGAGGCGGTTGCCGCCGGCCGGCCGCTGTGCCCGCTGTGCGACATGCCGATGGACCCCGCCGGGCACCGGTGCCCCCGCTGGAACTGAGCGACGCCGACGCCGGCGAAGTCCTGGCGCGCGGCGAGCTGGAGGTGCTCGGCCGCATGCCGTGGGCGTCGAACGCCACCCTGCTTGCGATCGCACGTGCCGACGGCGTCGAGCGTCCAGGCGATCTACAAGCCGCGCCGCGGCGAGCGTCCGCTGTGGGACTTCCCGAGCGGCACGCTGTGCCAGCGCGAAGTCGCGGCGTACGAGCTGTCCGACGCGCTCGGCTGGGGCCTCGTGCCCCCGACCGTGCTGCGCGACGGCCCGCTCGGCGTCGGCATGGTGCAGCGGTTCGTCGAGCACGACCCCGAGGAGCACTACTTCACGCTGCTCGAGGAGCACGCCGACCGGTTCCGGCAGTTCGCCGTGTTCGACGTGCTCGTCAACAACACCGACCGCAAGGGCGGTCACTGCATTCGCACGACCGACGCCAACGACGCGATCGTCGGGATCGACCACGGCCTCACGTTCCATCCGGCGTGGAAGCTGCGCACGGTCATCTGGGACTTCGCCGGCGAGGCCGTGTCACCGCAGCTCGCCGACGACGTGTGCCGGGTCGCGGTCGACGTAGACGGGCCGCTCGGCGCGCGCCTCACGCCGCTGCTCTCGACGCTCGAGCTCGACGCGGTTCGGGAGCGGGCGAACGAGCTCATCGGGGCCGGGCGCCTACCCGACCCCGACCCCGGCTACCACTCGCTCCCCTGGCCGCTCGTGTGAGCCGCTAGCCGAAGGCGACTGCGGCCGGCTAGTGACCGGTCCACGGTTTCCCGCGGCAATGGTGGTGGCGCGTCGGCGCGCCGCTTGTAGATGCCGATGCCGTCGACCGATTCCACGTAGTCGTAGTCCCGGTACACGATGCGCGCCAAGGCACGAGTACCGGGCGATCGTGTAGTACTGCGCACCCCGAATGCCCGAGTACGCGGTGTCGAGGATGTACGTGGGCGGGTGGGCGGCGAAGTCCTCGAAGAACAGCTCCCACGCGCCGGGCGTGGCGTCCTTGACGTTGGCGTCGTTCCCGGGCCGGCCGGGCTCCCACCCGGAGAGGAACCCGGACGTGAGGAAGCGCGTCGCCGGTCGCTTGCCGGACGCCCAGTAGATCTCGGGCACGTGCCCCCACACGAGGATGCGGTCGTCGGGTCCGGCGCGCTCCTTCAGGTATTCACTGACCGGCTTGTACTGCGCCTTCTCGTTGAACGGGCGCACCAGGAAGCCGAGGGCGGCGGCGATGGTCGCGATCCCCGCCGCCAGCGCGATCGTGCGCTTCACCGCGCGTCCGCTCGACCGCATCAGGACGCCCGTCGTGATGAGGACGAGCGGCGGGAGGAGCTGCAGGTAGTAGTGGCCGAAGAAGCGGAGTCCGACCGCGACCGACAGCAGCGGCCGACAGGAGCCAGAGCCAGAGGTCGGTGTCGCCGCTGCCCGCGGTGCGGCGCTCGCGCCACGCGCGCGGGAGGGTCCACACGATCGGCAGGTTGCACCACTGCGAACGCCGCCGTCATCAAGACCAGCGTCAGCAGGACCAAGCCCCACTGCCCGCTGATGCCCAGGTAGCTGCCGTTGCCGATCGTGGTCCAGAACAACAACTCGCCCGGGCCGACCAGGAGCGCGACGAGTGCCAAGGGCAACGTGAACCCGCCGAATGTCTCGGCCACCCCCCGCCGGCCTCGCAATCGCCACACGAGGTAGAGGACCGGCAGCAGCGTCGCGGCACCCGTCTGCTTGGTGAGCGTGGCGAGCGCGACGGCGGCGCCCGACGAGAACGCGCGGCCGCGACGCGCGAGGAGCACCGCCGCCGTCATGCTCGGCAACATGAAGATCTCGAAGTTCGCCGCCTGACCGTCCTGGGGCGCGAACGCGACCGACGCCAGCACCATCAGCACGCCCGCGATCCAGGCGGCCCGGTTGCCGTAGCGTCTTCGAGCCTCGAGCGCGAGGAACAACGCGGTGAGCGCGACCGCCAGCATCGCCAGCACCCGCACCGACCACAGAGCCGTCGTGCCGAAGACCGCGAACGTCGCCGCGTAGAGGTAGGGCACGAGCGGCGGCTTGCGGTCGGCGGCCTCCTCGTAGAGCTTGCCCCCGTGGTCGATGACTTCGGCTTGGGCGCCGAGGAACGTCTCGTCCGAGTTGAACACGTCGACGACGAAGGCGGAGGTCCGCAGAGCGACCGTGAGGAGAAGCAGGACGGCGAAGAGGCGCAGCGTGGACCGGCGCCGCGCCGATCGCTCGTCGGGCGCGCTCACAGGCGCGGCCGGAGGCAGAGAAGATACCGGTGCGACGTCGGTCTTCATCAGCGATGTGCTCCGGTTGTCCTGCCGACGGAGCAGTCATTGTGCCAGGTCAGAGGCCTGTGCCCGACGCGGCCTCGCTCAGACGGGAGCCAGCTCGTCGCCCAGGTAACGCCGGCGACACAGCGAGCGCTGGGGCTTCCCCGACGACGTCTTGGGGAGGGTCCCGGGTCGGACGAGCACGACGTCCTCGGGTGGCACGCCGACGGCGTCGGTGACGCGAGCCGCCACTGCGGCGCGGATGGGCGCGCTCTCGTCCTGCTTGGTCTCGGCGACCACGACCACCGCTTCGCGACCGCGGCGGCCCTCGGTGCCGAACGCGATGACGTTCCCGGCCCGGACGCCCTCGACCGACTCGGCAGCGCGCTCGACGTCCTCGGGGAACACGTTGCGTCCGCCGACGATGATGACGTCCTTGATCCGGCCGCACACGACCAGCTCGCCGTCGACCAGGTAACCGAGGTCGCCGGTGCGGAACCAGTCGTCACGGCGCGAGTCGGCCGTCGCCTGCGGGTTGCCGTAGTACCCGGGCGTGATCGAGCTGCCGCGCAACTCGACTTCGCCGACCTCACGGTCCTGCATCGCCTGCCCGCTCGACGGGTCGCAGACGCGCAGCTCGATGCCGCGCAGCGGCCGCCCGAGGCGCGGGATACGGCGGACGTTCCCGTCGGCACCTCCGCCGTCGACCGGCGCGGCATACCGGTCCGTTTCGAGCACGCGCTGGTCGATCGTGTCGACCTGCATGCCGGCGCCCGGCGTCGGGAAGCTGACCGCGAGGGTGGCTTCGGCCATGCCGAACACGCAGAACGCGGCACCCGGGTCGAGCCCGTGCCCGGCGCCGGCGGCGAGAAACGCCTCGACCGCGTCCGGGTCGATCGGTTCGGCGCCGTTCAGCGCGATCCGCCAGCGCGAGAGGTCGAGACGGTCGAGGCGTCGGAGGGCTCGAGCCGCGAGCGCGTACGCGAAGCTCGGCCCGGCAGTGGCGGTCGCGCCGAACTCCGACATCCACTCCATCCATCGCGCCGGCGCGGCGAGGAAATCCTGCGGCGAGGCGAGCACGAGGTCGAACCCGTTGGTCATGGGCGCGCCGAGGAGCCCGATGAGCCCCATGTCGTGGTACAGCGGAAGCCAGGAGACGATCTTGTCGGCCTCGGTATCGGCGTTGATGGCTTCGAGGGCGGCATCGAGGTTCGCGTTGATGCAACGGTGCGGCACCATCACGCCCTTCGGGTCCGCGGTCGACCCGCTCGTGAACTGCAGGATCGCCGGCGCGTCGGGGTCGTCGGGCGGGCGCTCGTAGCGGCCGGGCGCGCCGCGCAGCTCGTCGAGCTGCACGATCGGCGGGTCGCCCGGCTGCGGGTCCAGGAACTCGCTGAGCTGCGCGTCGATCACGACGACCTGCGCATCGGCGTGGACGATGAGCCGGCGGGTCTGGGCGACGAAGTCCTCGATCGACGCCAGCCGCATCGGGAGGGGAAGCACGACGACCGTGGCGCCCGCCAGCCAGGTGGCCTGGATCGCGGTGACGAACGGGCGGGTCGTGGCGCCGAGCAGGGCGACGTGGCTGCCGGGCCCGACGCCTCGGGCCTGCAGGGCGGCGGCCATGCCGCGGGCGTCGTCGTGGAGACGTGACCACTCGACGCGCTCGCAGCCGTCGGCGCCTGCCGACGCGACGAACGTGATCGCGTGCTGCGTGTCGGCGGTCGCCTCGAGCCGCGGAAGAAGCGAGGCAGATTGGCTCACTAACAGGATCGGACCGTTCCTACCCGGGATGGGTTACCCGGAAAACGTCACCGCGGCGGCCGGGTCCTGGAAGAAACGGGAGCGGGGGAGGGCGACGTCGGCGCCGTCGGCCCGGGCGGCTTCGAGCGCCTCGGGGTTGTCGTGGCGCCCGTAGGCCACGATGCGGGCGTCGGGGACGATCGTGCGCGCAGCCGCGACCGCCTCGGGGTGGACCTTCACGTCGATGACCACGACGTCGGCGCCGGCGGCATCCTCGGGCGCGCGACGCGAAGCCGGCGTCGGGGACCGCAGCCGAGATCTTCGAGCGGTCCATCAGGTCACCGACGAAGGCGACGACGCGCATCACTCGTTGCGGATGTGCTGCGCGAGGTAGCTCGACTCGCCGAGCTTGCCGATCAGATCGAGCTGGGTCTCGAGCCAGTCGATGGACTCCTCGCCGTCGGCGAGCATCGGCTCGAAGAGCAGACGCGACCCGTCGTCCCCCACCTCGCGGCACAGCGCGATGGCTGCGACCAATCCGTCGACGGTCCCCTTCTCGAGCGTGAGCTCGTTCTCGAACTGGTCGGTCACACCCTCCCCGACGCGGATCCGGTTGAGCCGCTGGAGGTTGGGAGTCTTCTCGAAGTAGATGATGCGCTCGATCAGCTTCTCGGCGTGACGCATCTCCTCGATCGAATCGTCGTAGGCGCGCTTCGCGAGGTCCGGGTACCCCCAGTTGTCGCGCATCTTGGCGTGGACGAAGTACGTGCTCGCCGCGGACAGCTCCGCCGCGAGCAGATCCGCCAACGCTTCCAGCACCTTCGGATTTCCCTGCATTACGCACCTCCGCCGCGCAGCGTACGTCGTGCCCTGAGGGTGAGCACCCCCGTGCCGGCGATGCCCGCGAGCAGCGACCCGGCGAGGATTCCGATCTTGGCTTCGCCGAGACGCGCTCCGACGAACGAGCGGTCGGCGATGAAGAGCGACACCGTGAAGCCGATGCCGGCGAGCGTCGGCGACCCCGACGAGCTGGCGGAACGACGACCCCTCCGGCAGGCGGCTCAGGCCCAGTCCCAGGCACGACCGCGGTCGCGGCGACGATCCCGACCGTCTTGCCGACGACCAAGCCCGTCGCGACACCCCACGTGACCGAGCTCGACGCCGCCGCTCGCGACCGCGTCGCTCCCCAACACGATCCCGGCGTTGGCGAGGACGAACACCGGCACCACCACGAAGCTCGTCCACGGGTGCAGACGGTGCTCGAGCGCATCGATCACGCGCCGCCCGTCGGGCGTCGGTGACCGGCGTGAGCAGGCCCAGCGCGACGCCCGCGATCGTTGCGTGCACGCCGGATTTGAAGACGCACAACCAGAGCACGAGAGCAGGCGCGACGTACGCGAGCGCGTAGCGCACGCCGAGCCGTTGCATGAGGACGACGACGGCGATGGTGAGTGCCGCACCGGCGAGCCATTCGACCTGGACGGCACCGGAGTAGAAGACCGCGATGACGCAGATCGCGCCGATGTCGTCGACGACCGCCAGGGTGAGCAGGAAGAGCTTCAGCCCGGACGAGACGCGCGGCGCCGAGCAGCGCCAGCACTCCGAGCGCGAACGCGGTATCGGTCGCCATCGGGATGCCCCACCCGCCGCTGCCGGGGCCGCCCGGGTTCCACGCGAAGAACACGAGCGCCGGCACGACCATGCCGCCGACGGCCGCGAGGAGCGGCAGGCTCGCGGCGCGGCGGTCGCGTGAGCTCTCCCTCGGTGAGCTCGCGCTTCACCTCGAGCCCGACGACGAAGAAGAAGATCGCCATCAGCCCGTCGTTCACCCAGTGGCCGAGGTCGTCGGCGATCGAGAACTGCCCCAGCGTGGCCGTGACGTCGTAGTCCCCAGAACGACGTGTACGAGTCCGACCACGGAGAGTTCGCCCATGCGAGCGCCACGACCGTCGCGAGCAGGAGCACGATCCCGCTGAGCGCCTCGACCGACGCGTATTCCTGGCCGAGGGGCGTGATGTACCGGCCGGCGACCGGAATGCGAATGTGGGTGCGGCGGCCCGTCATCGCCAGGGCGTCGCGCCCTACGCGCCTACCAATCGAGGCGCGTCGACGTGCGCGAACTCCGGCCACCGGGAGCGCTGCTTCTTGGCCAGCTTGTGCAGCAGCTCGAGCGCGCCGAGGTCCTCGTCGGCGCCGCGCACCTCGATCCAGCCGTCGCGCTCGAGACCTTCCATGATCTCGCGACCGGCGTCGGTGCGGACGAGGGTCAGCGTCCAGTCGTTGAACGCGCCGATGCCGCCGGTCGAGATGTCGGCGTGCTCGGCGGCGAAGTCCGGGCACAGCTTGCAGCCCTCGCGCGTGAACGCGTGGCACTCCTTGAGCGGCACTTCGACGTAGCGGCCGTCGTGCATCCAGATCTGCAGGCGTCCCTTGATGTTCATCTTCTTGATCTCGGCCCGCTTCAAGCCGTACTTGGCCTCGAGCAGCTCCTCGAAGATCGCGTCGTCGAAGGTCTTCGAGCACAGCAACCCGATGTTGAGCGCCATCCGTCGGCCGACCTTGCCTGCCTTCCGCTGGTTCATCACGGGCGGCACCGAGCTCTGGCAGCTCATTCCGACCAGCGCGAGTTTCTCGGCTCCGCTCTCGATCGCTTCGTCGTACGCCATCGTGTTGGCCGAGTACGTGTAGCGGCTCCCGGCCGAGGCGATGATGTCCTCTTTGGTGCGCGCGACGCCGGGCTTCGCCTTCCAGGTGGATCCGTCACCCTCCAGGTACGAGACGAGGGCGGCGTCGATGATGTCGTGCTCGAGCGCGTAGAGCAGGATCGCCGAGACGAGGCCGCCGTCCTGGCCGACTTCGGCGAGCACGGGATCGGTTGCCCGGGCGAGCACGATGTCCTTCGAGACGCCTTCGACCTCGATCGGCTCGCGGGTCCGACCGAACATGAACTCGTCGATCTCCGGCTCCCACGCCCGGAAGCGCGGGCACGCCCGTGTGCAGCTCGTGCAGCCCTTCTCGCCGTGGCTGCAGTTGTCGGGGCCGAAACCTTCCTCGAACTGGAAGGGCTTGTAGACGCCGTTCTCGTCGTTGTAGCCGAGGACATCGTGCGGGCACACGATGACGCAGCCCGCGCAACCGGTGCACAGCCCGCTCGTCACCACTTCCTGGTAGAGCTCTTTCCACTGGAGCTTCTCGGGCGGCATCAACGCTCCTGCGTTGGGGAACAACGAGTCTGTCATTCGACGGCGACGCGGGCGAAACGCCGACGCGTAACCTGCCCGCGTGGCGACGGCGGCTTGCCGACCGGCGCCGCAGAGCCGGAGCTTGCGACGGCGGCAAGAGGAAAAGTCAAGGAGACAGCACACCATGAGCCAACCACCGCCCCCTCCGCCGCCGCCCTCCGTCGGGCTCGGACCCGCAGATCCCGTCGCCGCCGCCCCCGGCGCCGCCGCCGGGGTACTACGCCGAGGGCGCGGCGCAGCCGCAACCCGGTGGCGCGCCGTCGGCGGCGTACACGCCGCCCGCGAGATGGCGCAGCCTGCGCGGCCTCACGACCGCGCTCACCTGGCTGTTCGCCGCCCACATCGTGCTCACCGTCGTGTTGATCATCGGCGTGTTCAACCACCTGCGGGTCCTCGGTGACAAGGAAACCCGCGGGCTCGTCTTCGACACGAAGGCGGTGAACGATGCCAACGCGCTGGCGGCGGCGATGATCCTGCTGTCGGGCCTCGTGGCCCTCGCCATCTTCGTGCTGCTGATCATCTGGCTGTACCGGGCGGCGAAGAACAACGAGGCGCTCGGCCGGCAGAACCCGCGGCTCGGGCCGGGCTGGGCGATCGGCGGCTGGTTCATCCCGCTGGCGAACTTCGTGATCCCGTTCATCATCATGGATGACGTCTGGCGCGGCGCGGACCCGTCCGTCGGCGCGCGGAGATCCCAACTGGCGCCGCTCCTCGACCCTGGGCGCGATCTGGGCGTGGCTGGTCACCGCGGTGATCTTCACCATCCCGAGCTCGATCGCCAGCTCCACCGGCGACGTGCGCGCCGACGAGCCCGACAAGGTGCGACGCGACGACATCCTGCGGATCATCGGCGCCGTCGGGGCGATCGTCGCCGCAGTGTTCGCGATCCTCGTGACCCGCCGGATCGCGGCCCGGCAGGAGGAGTGCTTGCAGGCACAGCAAGCAACCGCGCCGGCCACCTGAGGCGGCGGGGATCCTGAGGTGATGTCCCGACGAGCTGCGCGCCCTCGTGCGTCACCACATCGACGACGGGTTCAATCGTGACGACTGGACCGTGTGCGAGTCGACACTGGCCGACGACTACACCGCCTACTACGGCGCCGAAGGGAAGGCGAACGTCGGGCGCGACGCGTACGTACGGGCGTGCACGTTCCTGCGCCACTCGTTTCCCGACGTGAACATCACGATCGAGGACCTCGTCGTCGAGGGCGACAAGGTCGTCATGCGCTACACGGAGCGCGGCACGCTCACCGGCCGCCCGTTCCTCGGCATCGACGCCGACGGTCAGGCGTACGCGAAGCCGGGTACCACCGTGTACCGCGTCGTCGACGGCCGGTTGGCGGAATCGTGGGGCGTCGAGGACACCCTCGGCTGGTTCCGCCAGCTGGGCGGCATGCCGGAGCTTCCCTAGAACGCCTCGGCCGGTCGGGCGATCAGGTCTTCAGCAGGCGCTCGACCGCCTGGACGGCCTCCGTGAGCTTGGCGTCGCCCTCGGCGCGGCTCGACTCGGCCGCGTCCCGCACGCAGCTGCGCAGGTGCTCGTCGAGCAGGCCCAGGCCGACACCCTGGAGCGCCTTCGTGACCGAGACGATCTGCGTGAGGATGTCGACGCAGTACTCGTCCTCGTCGACCATGCGCTGCAGCCCTCGGACCTGGCCCTCGATGCGGCGCAGCCGCGTCCGGTAGTCGTCCTTGTGCATCGAATAGCCCCGCATCGGCTCCCCTCCGGAACAGTGGGATGGGGTACAGGGGTATAGTATCAGGCCATGGCCGAGGCGCAGCTGACCACCCCGGGCCCGGACCTCCGGCGGGTCGACCTGCCGGTCGACGGGATGTCGTGCGCCTCGTGCGCGAGCCGCATCGAGAAGGGGCTGGCCGGTCTCGGCGGCGTCGCCGACGCCCACGCCAACTACGGCACCAAGCGCGCCACCGTCGTCTACGACCCGCGCGCCACCGGTACAGACGACTTCGAGGCCACGATCACCGGGCTCGGGTACTCGGTTCCCCACGACGAGCGCCCGGAGGAACGCGATCCCGAAGCCGAGGAGCTCCGGAACATCCGCCCCCGGCTGTACCTCGCGATCGCGCTGACCATCCCGGTTCTCCTGATCTCGATGGTGCCGTCACTCATGTTCGACGGTTGGCAGTGGGTCGCGTTCGGGCTGTCCACCCCGGTGATCCTGTGGGCGGGTTGGCCGTTCCATCGGGCGGCGCTCCTGAACCTGCGTCACGGCGCCACGACGATGGACACCCTGGTGTCGCTCGGGACACTCGCCGCGTACGCGTGGTCGGTGGTCGCGCTCGTGTTCCTGGGCGCAGCCGAGGGCGGCGTGGCGATGGGTGGCGCCTTCGGGAGCGGAGACGCCGCGCACGTGTACTTCGAGACGGCGTCGGTGATCGTCACGCTGCTGCTGCTCGGCCGGTTCTTCGAGGCGCGGGCCAGGCGGCGGTCGAGCCACGCGCTCCGCGCCCTCCTCGAGCTCGGCGCGAAGACGGCCCGGCTCGAGAACGGCGAGGAGGTGACGGTCGAGAGCCTGCAGGTCGGCGACCGGTTCGTCGTGCGGCCGGGCGAGAAGATCGCCACCGACGGCCGCGTCGTCGACGGCTCCTCGGCCGTCGACGTGTCGATGCTGACCGGCGAGCCGGTACCGGTCGAGGTGAGCACGGGCGACACGGTGTTCGGCGCGACCGTGAACACGTCGGGCCGGCTCGTGATCGAGGCGACCAAGGTCGGCGGCGAGACCGCGCTGGCGCAGATCGCGCGCCTCGTCGAAGAGGCACAGGGCTCGCGGGCGCCGGTACAGCGGCTGGCCGACCGCGTCTCTGCCGTCTTCGTGCCGGTCGTGATGGTCATCGCGCTGGGCACGCTCGTGGCGTGGCTCCTCGCGGGCCAGGGCGCGAACGCGGCGTTCACGGCCGCGGTGGCCGTGCTGATCATCGCCTGCCCGTGCGCGCTCGGGCTGGCCACGCCCACGGCGATCATGGTCGGCACGGGCCGGGGCGCCCAGCTCGGCATCGTGATCAAGGGCGGTGAGGTGCTCGAGGCCACCCGGACCGTCGACACGGCGGTCCTCGACAAGACGGGCACGATCACCGAGGGGAAGATGCGCCTCGTCGACGTGCTCGCGTTGCCCGGAGTCGACGAACGCGAGTTGCTGCGCCGGGCGGGCGCCGTCGAGGACGCGTCGGAGCACCCGATCGCGCAGGCGGTGGCCCGGGGCGCTCGGGCGCGGGGCGTCGAGCTCGTTCCTCCGGCGTCGTTCGACAACCTCGCAGGCTCGGGCGTGCGCGGCTCGGTCGACGGCGTCGAGATCACCGTCGGACGGCGCGAGCTCGTGGGGGCGGTTCCCGACGGTCTGGAACGCGCCGCTGCCGGCGCCGAAGCCGAGGGTCGCACGGTCGTCTTCGCGGCGTGGGCCGGCGGCGTACGGGGCGCGTTCGTGGTGGCGGACACGCTGAAGGACACGTCGCGGACGGCCGTGGCCGAGTTGCACGAGCTCGGCCTCGAGACGGTGATGGTGACCGGCGACCAGCGAGCGGCCGGCCGAGACCGTCGCGCGCGAGGTCGGGATCGATCGTGTCGTCGCGGGCGTGCTTCCCGGTCAGAAGGTCGACGTGGTGCGCGACCTCCAGGAGCACGGGCAGCGTGTCGCCGTCGTCGGCGACGGCGTCAACGACGCGCCGGCGTTGGCGCAGGCCGACCTCGGCATCGCCATCGGCACCGGCACCGACGTCGCCATCGAAGCCAGTGACCTCACGCTGGTCTCCGGGGACCTCCGGGCCGCCGCCGACGCCATCGCCTTGTCCCGCCGGACGCTGACGACGATCAAGGGCAACTTGTTCTGGGCGTTCGCGTACAACGTCGCCGCCATCCCGCTGGCGGCGGCCGGCCTTCTCAACCCCGTGGTCGCGGCGGCGGCGATGGGCTTCTCGAGCGTGTTCGTCGTGACGAACTCGCTGCGTCTGCGCACCTTCCGCGGCTTCCGGCGCTAGCGGCGCTCCGCGATCCACCGGCCGAGCAGCTCGGCCTCGGCGTTGGCGTGCTCCTCCAGGCCGTCGACGATCGCCCGCTCGACCCGACCGCCGACCAGCGGGACGTGCACCGTGAGATCACCGGTGACGAGGCGTCGCGTGCTGTCACCCAACGCCTCCAAGGTCACGTCGTAGGCCGCCTTCAGCCGGTCGGCGTAGTTGTCGGGAAGGATGCGGTGGCGGCTCGTGTGCGACGTCAGGTCGTAGGTGGCGTCGTCGACCCACGTGAGCTTGGCGGGGTCGACCACGCGGGTCACGGCACCCGACAGCGGGGCCGTGAAGTGGTACCGGATCCGCTGATGGGCGCGGTCGCCGTCCCGCGTGTTCTCGAGCAGGTCGGGTGCGCCCAGCTTCGGGAGGTCGGCGGTGGCGGCGACGAAATCACCGTCCAACAGCGCGGCCTCGACCGCGGCCAGCGGTGCCGGGATGCGTTGCTCGATGCGGAAGTTCACGACGGGTCCATCTCGTTCGCCTGCACTACACCAGCCCCCTACGCTCTGGCGCCAATGGCCAAGATCAGCGACATCCTGCAGCGGGGCTTGAGCTTCTCGTTCGAGTTCTTCCCACCTCGCACGCCCGAGATGGAGGAGACGCTCCGCACCACGCTCGTCGAGCTCGAGACCCTGGCCCCCTCGTACGTGTCGGTCACCTACGGGGCCGGCGGAACCACGCGCGAGCGCACTCACGACATCGTGGTCGACATCCTCCGCACCACGACGATGACGGCCATGGCGCACCTCACGTGTGCCGCGCACACACGGGCGGAGCTCGTCGAGATCGTCACCCGCTACCGCGACGCCGGGATCGAGAACGTCCTCTGCCTCGGCGGTGACCCGCCCGCCGACCTCGACCTGCCGCCGGGGGAGCTGCACTACGCCGTCGAGCTCGTCGAGCTGGTGCGCGAGATCGGCGACTTCTCGGTCGGCGTCGCCGCCCACCCCGAACCGCATCCCAAGTCGCCCACGCGCGAGACGGATCGCTACTGGACGGCTCGCAAGCTCGAGAAGGCCGACTTCGCGATCACGCAGTTCTTCTTCGAGGCCGAGCACTACTTCGACCTGGTCGCGGGGCTGCGCGCCAACGGCGTCGACAAGCCCGTGCTTCCCGGAATCATGCCGGCGACCAACCTGCGTTCGATCACGCGCATGTCCGAGCTCCAGGGCTCGCAATTCCCGCAGTGGCTCGCCGACAAGCTCTACGCCGTCGGCGACGACAAGGAGGCGGTGCGGGAGGTCGGCATCGCCGAGGCCACGAGGCTGTGCCAGGCGCTGCTCGACGGCGGCGCGCCCGGCCTGCACTTCTACACGCTGAACCGGTCGACGGCGACGCGCGAGATCTTCACCAGACTCGGTCTGCGCGAAGGGGTCGGCTGAGCGGAGCGCGACGCGAAGCGCGCTACTGACGCACGGTCAGTGCGCCCGCGCCCGCCAAGTGATCGGCTTCGGTCCGTTGTGGCGCCTCGAAGTCGGGGACCCGCTTCTCCGCGGTGTCGCGCCGTGCTTCGGCGAGCCGTCCTCCCGACTGATCGGAGAGGCGGACACGTCCGACGCGGGCCGGTCGCGCCCGTCGACGTCGATGGACGAACGCCGGCCGTTGCCAGTCCCGCGTTGCGTATGCGCCGCGCGCGTGGGCGAGGGCCTCCTCGAGCTCGTCCAATTGCGTCGCACCCTCGGGCGTGATCGTCGCCGCGAGGCCGTCGGCGAGTGCACGCAACGCGACCACGAGGATGATGACCTGCGACTGCGCGGGGCGCGCCACAAGACCGCCCGCTCGTCGTCGATCGATGCCGGTGTGGCGGCGTTGTCGACCGACTCGGGGAGCATCGCAGCCGGCTTGGCGACGAAGGTCTCCTCCGGCTCGGCGACGAACTTCTCGTACGGCTCGGACACGAAGGTCTGGTCCGGCTCGGCGACGAACTTCTCGTACGGCTCGGACACGAAGGTCTGGTCCGGCTCGGCGACGAACGTCTCGTAGGGCTCGGACGACGAACGTCTCGTCCGGCTCGGCGACGAACGTCTCGTCCGGCTCGGCGACGAAGGTCTCGTCGGGCTCGGCGACGAAGGTCTGGTCCGGCTCGGCGGTGAAGTGCGTGGTCGGCTCGTCGTCCATTGGCGGGATGTCGTCCGCGCCGTTCGCTTCCTTGGAATGGCTCCAGCTCACGGAGGCCACACCGGTCAGCGTCGCGTACGGGTCGGAGCGGTCGACGGGGATCGCGTCCTCTTCCTCGCCGAGGGCCTCCATGTCGAACGACGACCAAGGCGCCGGTCCGAACACCGGATCGTGCGCCTCACCGCGCGCGTCGGCAAAGGCCTCGTTCATGTCGTTCTGATCCCGGCGCGCTTGTCTGATCGTCACGACAGCAAAGACGCCGCCGGCGATGAGAAGCCCGACAATCCCTCCCAGCAGGATCGCGAGAGCCATGGGTCATCCCTCCTCTGGACGCTGCCGGCGGACATCTTTGTTGGTTTTTCGGCTCAGGTCGAAAGGAGAAACCCGAGGCCCCGGTTGGTGGCGGAGGGAGTGGGATTTGAACCCACGGTGCCCGGAGGCACAATGGTTTTCGAGACCATCCGATTCGGCCGCTCTCGCATCCCTCCGGCGAGGGATTGTAACGAGAGGCCCCTTGCGGCCACCCCGAAAGGAGACGCCATGGTGCCGGCATCCGAGACCCCGCGCTGGCGGGGCGTCAACCATCTCGCTCTCGTGACCCCCGACATGGACGCCACCGTCCGGTTCTACGCCGGCGTGCTCGGCATGCGGGTGGTGGCGACGACGAGGGCAGGGCCCATGCGCCACTACTTCTTCGAGATCGGCCCGCAGAACACGGTGGCGTTCTTCGAGATCGACGGGATCGGGACGTTCGCCAAGCCGGCGGGCGCCCCGCCGTCCCAGACGATCCAGTTCGACCATCTGTCCTTCAACCTGCCGGACGAGCGTGGACTGCTCGACCTGCGCCAGCGGCTGCTCGACGCCGGGTGCGAGTGCACCGAGGTCGTCGACCACGGGTTCGTTCGGTCGGTGTACTTCACGGATCCGAACGGCATCGCGCTCGAAGCGTCGTGGTGGGCGATCGACGCCACCGGGCGGCCGGCCGACTACGCGGACGAGCGCGTCTTCGCGGATCCCGAGCCCGTCCCTGCGGTCGACGAGCTGCGACGCCACGGCCAGGTGCTCGAGGCGCCCGTGACGCGGCTGGTGGGAGACGAGATCGTCGACCCCGTCTGACGGCTCGCGTGGCGGCCGTCAACGACGGTCGGCGAAGAAGCCGGTGAGGAGCGCGGCGCACTCGGCGGCGCGCACGCCGTCGACGACCGTCGCCTCGTGATTCAGACGAGGATCGGTGGCCAGGTTGTAAAGGCTCCCGAGCGCGCCCGCCTTGGGGTCGGCGGCGCCGAACGCGACGAGCCCGAGCCGCGCCGCGACGACTGCGCCCGCGCACATCGGGCACGGTTCGAGCGTGACGACGAGCGCATACCCGTCGAGTCGCCACGAGCCCGCGGCGCGGGCGGCGTCCCGGAGGGCGAGGATCTCGGCGTGCGCGGTCGGGTCGCCGTCCTGCTCGCGCTGGTTGTGCCGGCGGGCGACGACTTCTCCCGTGTCGATTTGTGCGACGACCGCGCCGATGGGGACGTCGTCGTGTTCCGCGGCCGCGCGCGCTTCGTCGAGCGCCACGCCCATCAGCTCGTCCAGCTGCACGCGATCCACGGATGGCAGCGTACGAGTTGCTCCGCGCGGCGCGCTTCGAGGGCTACGGCGCGGCGCGCCATCGGGCGCGCCACTCGGGGGCATCCCACGGTTCGGTGACGTAGATCGTCTCCCGGGCCACCTTGTCGCCGCGGAACTCGAGGATGTTCACCGCCGGTTGCCACGGACCGCCGTCGTAGCTGATCGCTCCTTCGACGACCCAGAGGTCCCCTCGGCCTCGCAGGTTGCGCATCTCCAGGACCACGCCCGCCGGATACTGGCTACGCCACTCTTTGAAGTTGGCCACGCCCTCGAACCGCTCGCCGGATTGCGGGAACTCGAGGACGGCATCGTCGTGGTAGATCTCGTGGCTGATGTCCTGATCGCTGCCCGTGTACTCCCAGTACCGGCGGATCTTCGCCCGCCGCTCGTCCTCGTCCACCCGCACAGTGTGCCCGAGGGGTCGCGCGCACGCGTCTTGCGGAGGGAGTGGGATTCGAACCCACGGTGAGTTGCCCCACACACGCTTTCCAAGCGTGCCGATTCGGCCGCTCTCGCATCCCTCCGATGACAAAGCGGACCGTGCACCCGCCGTCGACCCCGTCACCGCTCGGTGCACTTGCTCACGGTGGCTCGGGTCAGGTGTACCTGCGGCACACGGGAGGGCTCGCTGAGAGCTGCTTCCTTCCGGACCTGACTCGGTTCGCGAGATCCCGTTGCGCAGGACCCGACCCTCAACGTCACCGTGGGCCGCTGCCGTGCGGCGGCTCGGGCCTCGGGCGGGGATTCAGCCCCCCGTACGTGGATTGGGGGTACAGGGCACCACGGGCTCCCCGCCTAGCACGGTCCGCGGCGCGAGGGTAGCAACCGACCCCGCTGGTCAGCGTCGGCCGCGGTGCAGTTGCAGCGAGAGGCGCTGCATCAGGTCGCCGTAATGGGTGAGCTCGGTGAGGGCGCCGGGGCGGCCGCCGGGCGCGTTGCGGTACTCGGGGATGCCGACGGACGTCACGAGCATGCACGACGCGTTCGTGGCGAAGAACCGGCGGACGGGCTCGTCGAAGAACGTGAGCCCGGTCGCGCCGCACCCGAGCGTGAACGCGGCCAGCGAGAGACGACCGGACGCGATGCCGGCCTCGAGCTGCGCGGCGCGGTATCCGCGCGCGCCGAGGGCCGCGAACACGACGTCGAGGTCGGCGGAGTGGAAGGCGGTGTACGCGGAGTCGCCGCCCAGCGGCTGGTTCAGGCACAGCTGTTGCGTGATCTCGCGGAACTGGCCCGGTCGCACCAGCTCCAGGTCGCCGGAGCGGAAGCGGTACGCGCCGGGCTCGACGCCCTCGATGCCGTGCACCGAGAGGTTGTGCTCGAGCAGCGTCGTGCCCGGCGCGGCGAAGTCCGCCGCCGGCGGACGGGCGGCGACGGCCATGCCCCAGTGCAGGAGGGAAGCGGGCGCCGTCTCGGGCCGCATGATGCGGGTCGACCCGCGCCGCAGGATGACCTCCTCGATCGACTCGTCGGTGGCGTCGGACGGCGGGTCGACGTGCGCACGCGACGGGCTGCCGTCGACCGCGTGCGTGCGCCACTCCCTCACTTCGGTTTCGTCCGCCAGTACGCCGGCCTGCTGCGCCTGGGTGATCAACGGAAAGGCGATCGGGTGCGGCGAGATCCGCTCGACGTCGACGTCGAGCGGGGGGAGGTCGGCCGGCACGTCGATCGCGTCTTCTGAGCCGATCGAGACCAGCGCGAGGGGGAACTCGGTCATGCCGTCGACGCCGACGAGACGCGCCACGTCGTCGTCCACGAAACCGGTCCACACCCGGGCGTCGAGCGCGGAGGCATCCGCCATCGCCAGCAGGTTCGCCAGCATCGTGCCCGCATCCCAGTAGAGATGACGGAAGCCGCGCTCGCCGTACTTCCACGCCGTCCGCCACGGGATCCCGGTGAGCACGAGCGTGCAGCCTTGGGCCGGGACGACCGCGCCCGTCCGGAGAGTCGTGAGGCCGAGCTCGAGCGGGGCGAAGTGGTGGACGCCGTCGGGGACGCCCTCGACGCCGGCGCACACCGCGTACACCTCGACCGGGTGCAGGTTGCCGGCCGACATCGCGGTCCGGAAGTACGTCCGCTCCTCGAACGCCGGGGACGAGCTCGTCCGCGTCACGCCGGCGGTGAAGAACAGCAGTCGCGCCAGCGTCGCCGCGTCGAGGGTGCCGGCCGCCGCCGGCCGCGTCGCGCCCGACAGCGCCTCCGCGGCGCGCACGTTCGACTCGCCGAGCTCCACCGGGAGCGGCGTCGTCTCGAGTCCGACGTACCGTTTGAACGGCGCCGGGCGGTTGGACGGGTCGAGGGGCTGGAAGTCGACGAGGAGCGACCGGTCCGTCGGGGAGCCGTGCTGCGTGAGCTGGTGCAGCGTCGCGGCGGGGTCGGGCGCGGTCACCGGTCTGCCCGCCTGGCGGTGCGCGGCAGCTCCGAGAAGGGGACGTCGACGTCGGCGCGGGGCTCGGGCGGCAGGCCGAGCACGCGCTCGCCCACGATGTTCCGCTGGATCTCGTCGGTGCCGCCCCGGATGGAGATGGACGGGCTGGTGAGGAACAGCGTCTGCCATTCGCCGTCGCCGTCGATTCCGGCGACCCCGTCCGGGCCCAGGAGGTCGAGTGCGAGCGACGCGGCGGCCTTGAGGCCGGCGCTCCCGCGCAGCTTCGATCCCGATCCCTCGGGGCCGGGCGACCGGCCCGCCTTGGCGGCGTCGCGGGCGCGGCGGGCGGTCAGGCGCGCCACCTCGAGCTCGATGACCGCGGACGCCAGCCGCTGGCGGACCACCGGGTCGGCGACCGCGCCCCGGCGCCGGGCGAGATCGACGAGCCGGTCCTTGAGGTCGGCGCCCCATCCGCCGCCGCCGACCGCGCCGGCGCCGCGTTCGTGGGCGAGCGCGGTGCGGGCGACGCGCCAGCCTTCACCGGGCGCGTCGATGCGATCGGCGTCGGCGACGGGAGCATCGTCGAAGTGCACCTCGCTGAAGTGGGTGTCGCCGTTCATCTGCCGCAGCGGGCTGACCGTGACGCCGGGCGCGTGCATATCGAGCGCGAACGCCGTGATGCCGGCGTGCTTCGGCACGCTCGGGTCGGTGCGGGCGAGGAGCAGGCCGCGTTGCGAGTAGTGCGCGCGGCTGCTCCAGACCTTGGCGCCGGTCACGCGCCACTGGTCGCCGTCGCGTTCGGCGCGCGTCGCGAGCGACGCGAGGTCGGATCCGGCGTCGGGCTCGGAGAACAGCTGGCACCAGATCTCGTCGCCGGTGCGGATGGCCGGCAGCCAGCGCGAGCACTGCTCGGCCGTCGCGTGCGCGACCAGCGTCGGCCCCGCGATCGCCAGCCCGATCAGGTACGGGTACAGGTCCGGGACGTCGAAGCGCCCCAGCTCCTGGGCGACCACCGCCGCCTGCGCCGGAGTCGCGCCGAGGCCTCCGTACTCCGCCGGCCAGGTGGGCACGGCCCAGCCTCCGTCGGCGAGGGCGCGCAGGTACGTGCGGCCGCCTCGAGGTCGTCGCTCCCGGCGCCCAGCACGGTGAACGCGTCTCCGGCGCGGCGGGGCGTCAGGCGCGTCTCGAGCGCGGCGCGCACTTCGGCGCGGAAGTCGTCGCGTGTGGTCACGGGACGCCGAGGTGCTCGTGCGTCCGGCGTACGAGGGCGTCGAGGCCGGGTGAGGTCCGGACTTCGTACGGCGGCGGGTCGGGCTCGAGCGCGCGCAACCGGGCCGGGAGCGCACCCACGGACTGCCGGCAGCGGTCGCGGAGCGCATCCAGCGGTTCGCGATCCCCGATGCGCTTGCCGTCGCGCATGACGGGCTGGAGCACGGGCCGGGCGTTCGGGAGCGCCTCGTCCTGCAGCCCCAGCACATCGGAGTGCAAGACGCCGTCATCGGTGCGGCGGAACACCTGCTTGCGGCCCGGCAGCGTCACCTTGTCCGACGACAGCTTGACCTTCGGTCCGGTCGCGTCCTCGACGAGCTTGTAGACGACGGGCACGTGGGGGGCGTCGCCGCTCGTGCCCAGCTGGGTCCCGACGCCGAACGCGTCAATCGGCGCGCCGGAGGAGACCAGCCGCTCGATGCGGTACTCGTCGAGGTCGCCGGAGGCGAAGATCTGGACCTCGGTCAGGCCGCCGTCGTCGAGGATGGCGCGCACGGACCGGGAGAGCTCGCCGACGTCGCCGGAGTCGAGCCGGACCGCGCGCGGCAACAGACCCTCGGGCTCGAGCTTCCCGGCCAGGTCGACCACCGTTCGGGCGCCGCGCTCGGTGTCGTACGTGTCGATGAGGAAGATCGCGCGACCCGGGAAGTCGCGCGCGTACGTGAGGAAGGCATCCGCCTCGTTGTCGAAGCGCATGACGTACGAGTGCGCCATCGTGCCGCTGAGCTCGAGGCCGTACGCCTGCCCGCCGAGCACGAGCGAGGTTGCGACGGCGCCGCCGACGTAGGCGGCCCGCGCCGTCTTCAGTGCGGCATCGGTGCCGTGGTCGCGACGGGGCGAGAAGTCGACGAACGTCCGGTCGCCGCACGCGGTCGCGACGCCGCGCCGCTTTGGTCGCGATCATCGTCTGGTAGCCGATGCAGTTCAGCAGGAACGTCTCGACGATCTGCGCCTCGACCATCGGCGCGGTCACCTGCACGATCGGCTCGTCGGGGAACACCAGCTCACCTTCGGGGATCGCCCGCACCTCGCCGGTGAACCGCAACGTGGAGAGCAGCGAAAGGAACGACTCGTCGAACAAGCCGAGCGAGCCCAGATACTCGACCGCGGCGTCGTCGAAGTGGAGGCGCTCCAGGTAGTCGAGCGCGGCATCCAGCCCGCAGGAGACGAGATAGCCGCGGCCCGGCGGGAGATCGCGGGCGAACAGATCGAAGGTCGCGGGCTGGTCGAGATCGTGCGCGTGGTAGCTCGCCGACATCGTCAGCTCGTACAGGTCGACGAACAGCGCGGCGTTGGTGTCGTCGACCCAGCTCATGGACGACGGCCGTTCAGACGAGCGTGACGCCGGCGTGCTCGATGTCGTGGAGGGCGCGGTCACCGTCGCCCGGCTCCACTTCGACCGGGCGGGTCGCCTCGGTGATCACCTCGGTGTCGAACCCCATCTCCACCGCGTCGAGGCCGGTCTCCTTCACGCAGTAGTCGGTGGCGAGGCCGGCGATGACGACGCGGCCGACGCCGCGGTCGCGCAAGAGCTGCTCGAGCCCCGTCTCGCGTCGCTCACCCGTCGGAAGGTGCGTCATGCTGAACCCCGAATAGCCGTCCTCCGGCCCGGTCGCCTTGTGGATGGTCTCGCCGACCACCTTCAGGTCGGGGTGGAACTCGGCGCCCCAGGTGTCATGGACGCAATGGACGGGCCATTTGCCGCCGAAGTCGGCGAAGTGCGGGGTGTCGGGCGGATGCCAGTCCTTCGTGTACACGACGGGGACGTTCGCCGCCTGCGCCCGCTCGATCTCCCGATTGATCAGCGGCACGACGTCCTCGCCGCCCTGGACGTAGAGGCTGCCCTTCGGGTCGGCGAAGTCGTTCTGCACGTCGACGACGAGGAGCGCCGTGCCCGGGAGGTACTCGATCTCGCTCACGTCGAACCTCCCACGTCGGAAGGCATCTCACCTCGTCGGAAGGCTTCTCACTTCGCAGGGTATCGCTCTCGGTAGAGTCCAACGCGATGGCGTACCAGTCGCTGTACCGCAAGCACCGTCCCCAGACCTTCGGTGGGCTCGTCGGCCAGGACCACGTGACCGGGGCGCTGCGGAACGCCGTGCGCGAAGGCCGGGTCGGCCACGCCTACCTGTTCTCCGGGCCCGCGCGGCACGGGCAAGACGACCACGGCCCGCATCCTCGCCAAGGCGCTGAACTGCCTGAACCTCGGCGCCGACGGCGAGCCGTGCGGCGTCTGCGAGAACTGCGTCGCGATCGCCGAGGGCCGGTTCCTCGACCTGTTCGAGCTCGACGCGGCGTCGAACAACAGCGTCGACAACATCCGCGACCTCACCGACAGCGTCCACCTCGGGCTGGGCGCGACCTCGAAGCGGAAGGTGTACCTCGTCGACGAGGTGCAGATGCTGAGCGCGGCGGCCTCGAACGCGCTGCTGAAGACCCTCGAGGAGCCGCCCGAGCACGTCGTGTTCGTGCTGGCGACGACGAACCCCGAGAAGGTCCTGCCCACCATCCGGTCGCGGACCCAGCACCTCGAGTTCACGTTGTTCTCGGCGGAGGAGCTCGAGGCCCTGCTGGCGGACGTGCTGGGTCAGGAGGGCATCGAGGCCGACCCGGAGGCGCTGGCGGTGATCGCCCGCGCCGGCGCCGGCTCGGCCCGCGACGCGCTGTCGCTGCTCGACCAGGCGCTCGCCCACGGCACCGACCGCCTCGACGCCGGCGCCGTCGCCGACCTGTTCGGGGGCACCCCGTTCGAGCTTCGGGCCGCGGTGCTCGATGCCGTCGCCGCCGAGGACCCGGCCGGTGTCCTCGTCGCGGTCGGCGCGCTGCTCGACGCGGGACACGAGCCGCGCCGCATCGCCGAGGACGTGCTCCGTTCCGTGCGCGACGCGTTCCTGCTGAACGCCAGCGGCGGTCAAGTGCGCGTCGACGCACCCGAGGACGAGCAGCGCCGGCTCGACGAGCTCGGCCAGACGCTCGGCAACACCACGCTCGTGCGGGTGCTGGAGACGCTCGGCCAGGCCGTCGTCGACATGCGCGGCACCGACGCCGCCGATCCGCGCCTCGTGCTGGAGATCGCGCTCGTCCGGCTCACGCGCCGCGAGGTCGGGCCGCCGCTCCAGACCGTGATGGAACGCATCGAGAAGCTCGAGCAGACGGTGGCCGGCCAGCGCGACGCGGGTCCCGGCCGGCGCCAGGAACCGGCCGCGCCGCCGGAAGCCCGCGCTCCGGGGGTCACGGTCGGCGCGCTGCGCAAGCGCCGCCCCGAGCCCGCACCGGAACCCGACGCGGCGCCCGAAGCGGCGGCGGAGGTGCCCGACCCCGCGCCGCCCGCGCCCGAAGAGTCGAGGGCGCCGAAGAAGCAGGCGGCGGCGCCGACCGTCGACGTCGACGACGTCATCGTCGCGTGGGCGACGGTGCTCCCCGAGCTGCCGGTGGCGACGCGCAGCGCCGTCCAGGAGGCGCAGCCGCTGTCGGTGGAAGGTGACGTGGTGACGTTCGGCGTGTCTCCCCGGCTGATCGAGGCGGCGCGTCCCGCGCTTCCGCCGCGAGGCCGACACGATCCGTGACGCGCTGTCCCAGCAGGTCGGAACCAACCTGCGCTTCAACCTCGTCGCGCACGAGGGGTTCAGCGGCGAGCGGGCGGCGATCCGCGCAGGCTGCGCCTCCCGTCGCCGAGCCCGAGGAGCCCGACGACATCGCCATCGAGCCGGACGAGAGCACGGCCCCGCCGGGAGTAGAGTCGGCAAGCCCCACGAACATGCTCACGGAGTCGTTGGGCGCCACCGTCGTCGAGGAACGCCACCACGAGTGAACCCTGTGGGCGGAGCCGACGAGGGCGGCTGCTGAGCACCTCGAGCTGACCACGCAGGAGTAAGGCGAACGTGGCGAACCAGAAGCAGCTCAACCAGATGATGCGCCAGGTGCAGAAGATGCAGGCCGACATGGCCGCGGCGCAGGACGAGCTGGCCACCGCGCTCGTCGAAGGATCCGCGGGTGGCGGGAAGGTGACGGCCGTCGTGACGGGCGCCGGCGACGTGCAGACGGTGCGGATCTCGCGCGACGTGGTCGACCCCGACGACGTCGAGATGTTGGAGGACCTCGTGGTCGCGGCGGTCGGCGAGGCGATGCGACGCGCGCAGGAGCTTCAAGCCGAGCGGATGGGCAATGTCACCGGCGGGCTCGATCTCGGCGGTCTCGGCCCGGGGCTCGGCGGCGCGCTCGGCTGACACAAGGTGGCATCCCCCTTCGAAGGGCCGGTGCAGAGCCTGGTCGACGAGCTGGGTCGCCTTCCCGGCATCGGCCCCAAATCGGCGCAGCGCATCGCGTTCTTCCTGCTGAAGAGCGCGCCCGACGACGCCAAGCGTCTCGCGCGCGCCATCGTCGAGGCGAAGGAACGCGTGAGCTGGTGCCGGCGCTGCTTCAACTTCGCCGAGGGTGAGCTGTGCGTGTACTGCCGCGACGACCGACGTGATTCCGCCCTGCTGTGCGTCGTCGAGGAGCCACGCGACATCGTCGCCGTCGAGCGGACCCAGGAGTACCGCGGCCGGTACCACGTGCTACTGGGCGCGATCTCGCCGATCGAGGGCATCGGACCGGAGCAGCTGAAGATCAAGGAGCTCCTGGCGCGGGTGAACGACGAGGGAGTCCAGGAGGTGATCCTGGCCACCAACCCGAACATCGAAGGGGAGGCGACGGCGATGTACCTCGCCCGCCTGCTCAAGCCGCTCGGGCTTCGGGTGACCCGCATCGCCAGTGGCCTCCCGGTGGGCGGCGACCTCGAGTACGCCGACGAGGTCACGCTCGGGCGCGCGCTGGAAGGCCGCCGCGAAGTCGACGCGTAGATCCGACCGTTGGCGCCGCCGCGGCGCGATGGTCGTTGACTTTCGGCGCCCTGACCGATAGGCAGTCCTCGTTCGCGAAACGAAACGGACAGGAGAGAGTCGATGACGCAACCCCAACCCACACCCGCTGCCGGAGGCCGCGGCCCCATCGGGGAGCCCCGGAATCCGACGACGGTGGCCCTGCTGAGCCTGGTCACCTGCGGTATCTACGGCCTGTACTGGGCCTACCTGACCTTCGAGGAGCTCAAGCAGCACAACGGCGAGGGCTTGGGCGGCGGCCTCGGCGCGCTGCTGAGCTGGCTCGTGGCGGGCTGGTTCCTCGTGATCGTCGAGATCCAGAAGATGTACCAGGCAGACGGCAGGGAGTCGCCGGTCGAGCCGATCGAAGGCCTCTGGCTCCTCATCCCGATCGCGGGCTGGTTCCTGTACATGAACCGCGTGCAGGTCGCGCTGAACGACTACTGGGTGTCGAAGGGCGCGGCGCCGCTCCCGGCGTAGTCACCGCTCGAACGAAAGGGCAGTTCCATGGCACAGCCAGCACCTACTCCCAGTGGCGGGCGTCCGCTCGGCAAGCCGCGCGGTTGGGTCGTCGTCTTCCTACTGTCACTCGTCACGCTGGGCATCTATTTCCTGGTGTGGACGTACAAGACCTTCCAGGAGATGAAGGACTACAGCGGGGAACGGCATCGGCGGCGTCGTCGGGCTGATCCTCGGCATCTTCATCGGCTTCGTGAACCCGTTCATCATGTCGGCCGAGGTCGGGCACCTGTACGGAGCCGAAGGGCAGGAGCCGCCGCCCGTCACCGGCGTCACCGGACTGTGGATCCTGCTGCCGATCGTCGGTCAGTTCATCTGGCTGGCGAAGACCCAGAACGCGTTGAGCGCGTTCTGGGAGGGACACGGCGCGGTCAGGCCGTAACCCCGGAGCACGAGAACGTGGAAGGGCGGCCTGCGGGCCGCCCTTCTCGCGTCAGCCGGTCTTGACGAGGACGGCGGAGCCGTAGGCGACGAACTCGGCCAGCACGGCGTTCTCGCCGAGGCTGTTCGAATCGAAGCGGACGCCGACGACGGCGTTCCCGCCGAGTGCCTTGGCGTGCTCGACCATCCGGAACAGTGCACCGCGCCGGGCTTCGTCGACGGCCTCCGTGAACTCGGGGACCTCGCCGGCGGCGAGGGAGCGGAAGCCGCCGGTGAAGCTGCGCCCGAAGCCGAGACTGATGACGATCAACCCCCAGCACAGGCCGAGGTGCTGCTCGAGCTCGAGCCCCGGGATCTCGAACGTGTTCGACGTGTAGATCGGCAGCCGCTCGTCGGGGAGCGGGGCGGTGGTCACCGGTCGGGCTAGAACGACAGCGCGTGCTGGATGACCAGGCTTCGGCTGTTGTCGTCGTCCGACACGATCACGGCGATGATGATCACGACGATGTACGCGATGCCGAGTCCGATCCCGATCCAGCCGAGGATGATGCCGGCGATCGCCATGCCGCGCCCGCCTTGGGTTCCGCCCGACTCGTCGATCTGCCGCCGGGAGATGTAGCCGAACACCAACGCGAGGATCCCGCCGATGATGCACAGGAAGATCTGGGCGATCCCGAGCACCAACGACACGATCGCGAGCCCGTTCGTCTTCGGGGTGGATTGGTAGCCGTAGCCACCCGGCTGCTGCCCGTACGCGGGCGGCGCGGGCGGCGGCGTCGGCGCCGCCGGCGGCGGTGACGATGCAGGCGGCGGCCCCGCCGGCGGGGGCGGAGGGGGCGTCGGAGGTCGCGTGCCCCCGTCGTCCGGCGGAACTGTGCTCATGATTTCCCCTTGCTCGCTTAGGAAAGCGCGAGGCCGAGCTCGATGAAGCCCAAGCCGATCCACACGAAACCGAGGATGATGCCGGCCAGCGCCATCCCGCTACCCTGCTGAGTGCCCCCGGACTGCTCGATCTGGTTCCTGGCGACGAAGCCGAGAACGACCGCGACGATCGCGGTGATCGTGAAGCAGCCGACGATGCCGCACACGAGAGACGCGATGGCCAACCCGTTCGTTCCCGTCTTCGGCGAGGCAGAGTACGGCGTCGACGGTTGGGGCGGCGGGGTCGGTGGCGGCGCCGGTCCGCGGTCCGGCTGTTGCGGTGGTGTCGCCGTCATTGCTCTGCCCCCTGGCTAGGAACTCCGAAGCGGCGCGTAGCGTATCGACGCGCGTCGCGCTGGTCTACGGGCACTACTGCCGGGCCGGAGTGTGTCAGCCCGGCCACCGCTCCACGGGGTACGCAGACGTCGGGACGACGTACGTCTTCGACGCCTTGTCGTGCCACGTCTGCTTCTCCGGGTCCCACAGCATCCAGAAGTACCCGAGGTAGCACGGGAGCTGCGAGACGATCCCGACGAGATAGCGGATGAACGCCCGGCCGTAGTCGACGCGACCGCCGGTCACGGCGTCGACGGCGCGGATGTTCAACAGGCGCATGCCCGGTGTCTGTCCGCTCCCGCTGCCGATGAAGTAGACGCTGTACGCGATGCCGGCCGCGAGGCTGATGAGGATCTGCGAGACCAGGTTGCCGCTGAAGACGAGCCCGATCACCAGGCCGATGACGTAGAGGACGACGAAGTCGATGAGGAAACCGCCGAGCCGGTACCAGAAGTCGGCGCGCGGACCCGACGGCCCCGCCGGCGCCCCGCCGGGAGGAGGAACGGGTTGCGTCACTACAGCGGTCTTCCGGTGGAGTACTTGAACAGCTGGAACGCCCAGAGGGCCGCGAAGAACACGAACACCGCCCACACCGGGATCCGCACCCGCTGCCAGCGCCACGCGACGAGCAACACGAGGGCCATCGCCACGACGAGGAACGCGCCCGGGTTGTACGAGAACGCCGCGCTCAACTGCCCGTGCACGAGCGCGGTGACGCCGCGCGTCATGCCGCAGAACGGGCACGGGACGCCGGTCACCGTGCGAAGCGGGCAGGGCGGACCCGAGCGTCGACGGGAGCCAGGGCCGGACGGCGGCCACGGCGAACATCCCGGCGCCGGCGACGCGCAGGGGCTTGAGGTCGATCCCGAGCGAGGTCGTCCGCGGGGCCGGGGCCGGTGCGTCGGGGATCGCGGGCGTCGCGGGTGTCGGCGCCGTCGCCGTGCTCACGACCGGCGAGCGTAGTAGCCGGTGGCGGCGCTCTATCCCCGGGCCGTCTTGGCCGCGACCACGGCCTCGAGGAAGCTCTCGGGATGCCATCCGTCGGGCGCGCCGACGACCTTCGGCCGGACCGCGCGCCGCCAGGTCGGTCGCAAGATGAGCGCGCGCCCCGGGCTCAGCGAGATGCGTCGTTCGAGGAACTGCCGGAGGGTGGCGACGTCGTCGACGCTGACGCCGCTCACGTCCCACTCCAGGAACGGCGCGCCTCCCGGTGGCGGCGGCAGATACGTCGCCGCCGGAGTCACCGCCGGTCGCCGCTCACGCACGACGAGCGTGCCGGCGGCGAGGTCGCCGAGGCGCTGGTTCCGGCTCGTGGCCAGGATCGAGATCACGCCGACCACGTAGAACGCGGGCAGGAAATCGACGATGCGCAGGAAGTTGCGCACGGCGGCGGTGAGGAACCCCTCCGGCTCGCCGCCGGCGCGGACGACGCGCAGGCCGGCGGCGAGCTTCCCGATGCTCCGGCCGCGGTTCCACGTCTCGAGCGCGATGTCGTACGCGAACAGGATGAGGAAGACGGCGACGAGGTACCCCGCGGTGCATGTATCCGCTGCTGCCGAGCGGGCCCAGGACGATCGCGAGCGCGAAGATCGCGCCGAGCTGGACGACGATGTCGAGGAGTGACGCCGCGAATCGTGACCCGACCCCGGCGAGCACGAGCTCGAGCTCGACGCCCTCCGGGGTCGCGATGGTGACCCGGTCGTCGAGAGTGGCCACCGGGCGAAGGTAACAGTGGGAGCACGAATGGGGGTCCCGGTCTGAACCTCGACGTCGTTCGTGGAGACACGCCGGGACCGGTGGCGCGAGCTCGACGCGCTGGTGGCGCGCGCGGGGCGCCGGGCCGAGTCGTTGGGGCCCGACGGGGTGCGCAGGTTGGGCGCGCTCGTACCGGGCGACGACCGCCGACCTCGCGCTCGCCCGCCGGCGATTCGCCGGCGATCCGGTCGGTCGCGCGCCTCGAGGCGCTCGTGACCCGGGCCCGCCCGCTCGTGTACGACCGCGCCCGCCGGGGCGGATCCGTGGCCGAGTTCGCGACAACCGGCTACTGGCGGCGGGTGCGCGAGCGACCGAGCCTGTTGCTGGTCGCCGCGCTGCTGCTCTTCGTACCGTGGGTGCTGGCGGCGGTGTGGGCGGTGCGCGACCCCGGCGCGGCGAGCGGCGTCGTGCCGTCCGAGTACCGGTCGGTGACCGAGCCGCGCGAGCGCGGCACCGACCTCGGCCTGACCACCGACGAGCAGGCGGCGTTCTCGAGCGAGATCTTCACCAACAACATCCGGGTGACGATCGTCGCGTTCGCAGGCGGGATCGCCGCCGGGATCGGGACCGCGGCGCTGCTCGTCTACCAGGGTGTGCTGTTCGGCGCGATCACGGGCCTGTCGATCTGGGCCGGCAACGGGCGATCGTTCTTCGAGCTCGTCACCGCCCACGGCGTGCTCGAGCTGTCGTGCGTCGTGGTCGCGAGCGCGGCGGGGCTGCGTATGGGGTGGGCGCTCGTGAGCCCCGGTCACCGCCGCCGCGGGGTCGCGCTCGCCGCCGAGGCGCGCGTCGCCGTCGAGATCGTGCTGGGAACCGCGCCGTGGCTCGTGCTTGCGGGGCTGGTGGAAGGGTTCATCACGCCGCGCGGGCTGGGCCTCGGCCCCGTCATCGTCGTCGGCGTGACCCTCGGCGCCGTCTACTGGGCGCTCGTCCTCTGGCGCGGGCGAAAGCCCGCCGATGATGCGTACCACGAGGTCGCTGAACGACCTTCAGATACGCACGTTGCTCTTACAAGCGCGCCCGCGCCTTCGCCCTGAGGTACGCGCCGACGCACGCGGTCGGCAGCACGTCGGGCCGGGCCTCCACCACGTCGGCGCCCGCGCGCCGCAGCTGCGCAACGACGCGGGCGCGCGCGTCGAGCACGTCGAGCGCGACGGCGGCGGTGTAGACGTCGGCGGGCGCCCGCGGCGGCGCGTGCACCATCTGCTCCAGGTCGGGGTCGGTGACACCGGCGACGACGACGGCGTGCCGGCGTGCCAGCACGGGCATCGCGTCGAGGAGGGGTTGGGCGGCGGCTTCCTCGAGCAGGTCGGTGAGCACGAGGACGAACGCGCGCTTGCCGCTCCCGACGGCGCGGAACGCGAGCTCGTAGTCCGAGTCCACCGTCGTCGGCTCCACGTCGAAGATCGCGCGCACGACGGCGTCCCCTCCGCCGCGTGCCGGCGGCAGCCGACGGCGGACGCGATCGTCGAATGCGATGACGCCGGCCCGGTCTCCCACTTCGTCGGCGACGAGCGCGACCGCGGTGGCGGCGTCGACGGTGGCGTCGAGGCGGGTGCGGTCGCCGAGCGGCGCCGCCATCAGACGGCCGACGTCGAGCATGCACACGACGTCGCGGTCCTGCTCCACCCGGTACTGGTTGCTCATGGGCCGTCCCAGGCGCGCCGTGGCGCGCCAGTTGACCTGGCGGATGTCGTCGTCGGGCAGGTAGTCGCGGATCGACTCGAAGTCGGTGCCGAGACCGAGCGGTCCACGCGTGAGCCGCCCCGGGTCGCGGAAGCGACCCTGCCGGACCGCGAGCACCAGCCGCCACGCCGCCGGCAGGTCCGGATACACGAGCACCTCGTTCGGCTCGCCGCCGCGCCGGTACCAGGCCGCGAGCCCGAGCGGGCCCCGCACACGCGCCGCCGGGCTCGGGAGCGTGTGGCGCCCCCGGCGGCGGGCCCGGACGCGGGCGTCGAGGTGGCCGTCGGCCTCCGCCGGATCGACGGCGACGTCGGGGACGAGCGGTTGGCGCAACCGGAGCGATCCCGCTCCGACCGGCTCGGCGTCGAGCGTGAGCGACGCCGCCACGCCTCGTGCGAGAGCGCCCGGCAGATGCCGGTGCACGACCGGTCGCGTCCGGCTCAGGATCGCGTCGACGACGAATGCGGCCGCGACGGCGACGGCAGCGAACAACGCGACCGCCGGGGAAGCGAGCGCCGCCAGCGCGCACGCACCGAACAGCAGGGCGGCGCGGATCGTGGCGCTCACGGGCGCGACGGCCAGGCCGATCAGGGCGACGGCGATCAACGCGACCGCGGCGATGATCGTGGCGTCCATCGGCCGGCTCGGTCAGCGCGGGACGGGGACGGCGGCGAGCGCCGCCTGCACCGCGTCGTCGGGCCGGTAGCGCTCGAGCTCGGCCTCGGGGCGAAGCAGCAGGCGGTGGCGCAGCACCGGGCGCGCCATCCAGGCGACGTCGTCGGGGGTGACGAAGTCACGGCCGCTGATGCGGGCGGAAGCCTTCGACGCCGCCAGCAGGTGGACGGCGGCGCGCGGGCTGGCGCCGAGCGCGACGCTCGGCAGCTCGCGCGTTCGCCGCACGAGCGCCACGACGTACGTCTCGATCTCGCCCGCGACGGTCGTGGCGTCGACCTGGTCGCGAACGGCGCGCAGCTCGTCCGCCGTCGTCACCGGGCGGACGTCGTCGAGTGTCGCCGGCATGACGCCGTGGTGCGCGAGACCGAGCATGCCGACCTCGTCGTGCTCGTCCGGATAGCCGACATCCACCTTGACGAGGAACCGGTCGAGCTGGGCTTCGGGGAGCGGATACGTGCCCTCGTACTCGATCGGGTTCTGCGTCGCGATCACGAGGAACGGGTCGGGGAGCGGGCGCGGCTCGCCGTCGACCGACACCTGGCGCTCCTGCATCGCCTCGAGCAGCGCAGCCTGGGTCTTCGGCGGCGTCCGGTTGATCTCGTCGGCGAGCAGCACGTGCGTGAACACCGGCCCGGCACGGAATCCGAGCTCCGGCGTGGATCCCCCCGACTCGGACGGCCGCAGCGTCATCGTGCCGGTGAGATCGGACGGGAGCATGTCGGGCGTGAACTGCACCCGCCGGAACGACACGCCCAGCGCCCGGGCCGTGGCGTTGGCCACGAGCGTCTTGGCGACACCGGGAACGCCCTCGAGAAGCACGTGGCCGTTCACCGCCACCGCCGCGAGCAGCAGGTCGACGACGTCGCCCTGCCCGACGACGACCTTGCTCACCTCGGTCCAGACGCGGTCGCGGAGTTCCCTCATTGCCTTCTCTCTCCCTCGTTGGCGCGCGCGAACGCGCTGCCCGCGGCGACGACTTCGACCGCCGTGCGCGCGGGCGCGAACAGCGCATCGGTCTCGGGCGCCGACCATCCCAACCTGGCGGCCGCCGCCCGGAGCTGCGGCTCGGACGCGGTGGGCGGCAACCCGGCGCGTCGCGCCAGGCGGGCTCGCGCCGCCGCCTGGAGCGGCCCGAGCGCCTCCGCCGGCTGATTGGTGCGGGCGAGCGAGACGGCCACGGCGTCGACGTACTCGCGCCGGGCCGGCGGCAGCGGCCGGGCCGCGTCCTCGGGGGGACCGAGCCGCCGCCCGGCCGCGACGACCCCCAGCAGCGCCGCCAGCGTCAGGCCGACCAGCGCCGCCTGCCAGCGCCCGGGACGGCCCCGAGCCCGCTCGCCTTGCCGTAGCCGTGCGCGCCCTCGGCGAACACGACGTCCCGACCGTCGCCGGCGGCCGCGAGACCGAAGCCGGCGTTGTCGGCCGTCGCGAGCAGCCGGTTCTGGAGCGGCGACGCATCGGCGAGCGCGACGACCCGGCCACGACCGAGGGTGGCGACGGTCGCGAGCAGGCGCGACCCGTCACCGAGAATCGGTGTGGTGGAGCCGGGCTCCGACCACGAGCCCTCGCCCGCCGTGCGCACCGAATCCAACCCTGCGACCTCGGGCGCACCGCCGACCGGCTGGGCGTCTCGGATGCCGACCGACGACCACACCGGCGGGTCGGTGAGCAACGCCGCGAGCAGCAGCGTCGTGTCGCCGGCTCCACCGGCGACGAGGCGGCCGCCGCGCTCGACGAACCGCCGCACGGCGCGCTCCTGGTCACGGTCGAAGCCGACCGGGTCGAGCACGACGAGCGTGTCGGCCGGCGAGAGCGCGGCGTCCGTCAGCTCGCCGCGCTGCGCTTCCGTCGCATGATCGTTGCGGCGCAGCAGCTCGGCGTACGCGGCCAGACCGTCGCGCCCGGTCGAGAGCGACGACGACCGCGGCGCAGTGTCGTCCGCGCCGCGGGTCGAGGAGTCGAGCAGCGACAGCGCGATGTTGACGACGACCGCCAGCGCCACGATCACGATCACGACACGCACGGCCGGGTGCAACCGGCGCCACGACCCCGTACGCGTGCTCACCGGTGCGCGGCCTGCTCGAGGACGCGCGGCCACTCCGCGCGCGCCGATTGAAGATCGGTGACGGACGCCGGGCGTCCGCCGTACGCGACGGCATCGAACGTGATCGCGAGGTCGTCGAAGGCGTGGCAGCCGGAGGCGCCGCGCGACCTGGCCGGTTGTGATCGACGGCCGGAAGTGGATCGCGCCGGCGCGGTCGAGGCGCAGGAGGCCGGCGCGGAACCGAAGCCGCAGCGCGACGTCGAGATCGCCCCGGCGCTCGGCGGCGTCCGCCTCGCGCTCGAGCCGGCCGGGGTCGGCGTGCTCTTCCGCTGATCGGCGCCCGCGCCCGCCGGCGCCGGCGGCGCTCGTCGCGGCGCGGCGGCGTGCCACGAGCACCGCGACCAATGCGACGACACCGGCCAGGACGGCCGCGAGCGCGACCCTGCCCGCAAGCGACTCGGTGATGCGGGAGAAGAAGTCGCCGATCGGACGGAGGCGGTCGCCCAGCCATTCCAACGCGCCTTCGAACGGGCGGGGGACGTCGGCGGGCTTGTAGCGGCGACCGCCCAGGATCTCTCGCGCCTGGTCGCGCGCCCGGTCGGGGTCGACCTGCCCCGCCCGCGCCGCCCAGAGCGGGCTCACCGCCGGGGCCCCGGCGGCGGCCCAGTCGGTGGTCCTGTCGCCGGAGGCGACGAGGGTCGTTGTGGTTGCCACCCGGGCGGCGGCGGCGCCCACCCGCCTCCGGCCCCCGGCACCGGCTGCGTCCACGGCATCAGCGTGGGGGTCACGGAACCGGCCGGCGCGCCGATGCGCTGCGCCATGAGCTGCAGGTCGAAGCCTTCCTTGCGGACGCGCAGGTCGAAGTAGATGACGGCCACGACGGCGGCGACGAACGGGATCGTGAGGACGCTGGCGACGGCGCCGAAGGTCCCGTTCGCGAGGTCGTACACGAACTCGTTGTCGCGCCCGGCGAAGAGGAGCGGCAGCGCGAGCAGTCCGATCCCGGCCGCGACCGCGGTGGCGAGGAGGTTGGCGAGCAGCAGGATGCCGGCGGTGGGCCACCACCGGCGGCGCACGAGGTTGAACGAGCGGCCCAGGGCCCGGAAGCCACGCGTGCCTTCGATCAGCAGCACCGGCACCGCCACCGACCACGCGACGTACAGCCACACGCCGGGGGCGATGCACGGCCGCGAACCCGAGCAGCACGATCACGCCGTGGATGAGCGTCAGCCACAGCAGCGCCCCGAGGCGGCGGAACCCGAACCGCAACGACTCACGCCAGTCGGTCTCGGTGCCGAGGTACGTGTCGCTCACCGCTTTCAGGCACGCCGCCTCCGCGAGCGCGCTGGAGACGACGTTGATCACGAAGATGAGGAGCAAGGCGGCGACGCCGGCCCACTCGCTGTCGGACGACGTCGTGGTGGCGCCGACGGTGGTCGAGGTGTCGGGGAGCGACAGCGTGATGAGGACGTTCAGGACCTGGACCGGCACGATCACGACCGCCACCGCCTTGAGCATGGTGGCGAACTTGCTCCGGTAGATCTTGATGCCGGCGTCGAGGATCTCGCCGATGCCGAGCGGTCGCAGCTGCGCCGGGGTGCTGCTCACGCCGGCACGTTATTCGCAGCAGTTGACGGTTGTGCCCCGGTGTCCGGGACAGCCGTCAACCGCGGCGTGCCTGTTCCGCGGTGGCTCCGGTGTTACAGCGCGCGCACCAGGGTGGCGTCGCCCTGGCCGCCGCCGCCGCACAGCGCGGCCGCGCCGAGCCCGCCGCCGCGGCGGCGCAGCTCGTTCACGAGCGTGATGACGAGCCGGGCGCCCGACATGCCGATCGGGTGGCCGAGGGCGATCGCGCCGCCGTTGACGTTCACGACGTCGTCGCTGATGTTGAGGTCCTGCATGGCGGCGAGGCCGACGGCGGCGAAGGCCTCGTTGATCTCGAACAGGTCGATGTCGGTGACCGACTTGTCGACCGGCTCGAGCGCCCGCTTGATCGCCCGCGACGGCTGCGTGAGCAGTGACGGGTCGGGCCCGGCGACCATGCCGAAGCTCACCAGCTCGGCGATCGGCGTGGCGCCCAGCTCCTCGGCGATGTCGCGGCTGGTGACGATCACGGCGGCGGCGCCGTCGGAGATCTGGGACGCGTTGCCGGCCGTGATGGTGCCGTCCTTCGCGAACGCCGGCTTCAGCTTGCCCAGCGACTCTTGCGTGGTGCCGGGGCGGACGCCCTCGTCGGTGTCGACGAGGATCGGCTCGCCCTTGCGCTGGGGGACGCTCACGGGCGCGATCTCGGCCGTGAAGCGGCCTTCCTTGATCGCGGTGGCCGCCCGCTCGTGGCTCTTGGCCGCGAACTCGTCCTGGGCCTCACGGGTGAGGCCGCCGAAGTTCCCGGCGTACTTCTCGGTGCCGGCGCCCATGTGGACGGCGTCGAACGCGCACCACAGGCCGTCGGCGATCATCGAGTCGACGAGCTTGCCGTCGCCCATCCGGTATCCGGCCCGGGCGCCCGGCAGCAGGTAGGGCGCCGCCGTCATGGACTCCATCCCGCCTGCCACCACGACCTCGGCGTCGCCGGACTGGATCATCTGGTCGGCGAGGTAGATCGAGTTCATCCCCGACAGGCACACCTTGTTGACCGTGAGCGCAGGCACGGTCATCGGCACGCCGGCCTTGACCGCCGCCTGCCGGGCCGTGATCTGGCCCTGGCCGCCCTGGAGGACCTGGCCGAGGATCACGTAGTCGACCTGCTCGGGGCCGACGCCTGCCGCGCTCGAGGGCGGCCGCGACGGCGAAGCCGCCGAGGTCCATGGCCGAGAACGAAGCCAGCGCGCCCGACAGCTTGCCGATGGGCGTACGGGCAGACGAGATGATGACCGAGCCGGGCATTGCGTCCCTCCCCCAAAACGAATTCATTGCGAGAGTAGCCGCGCGAGACGCGGGCCAAACCAGCCGGGCAACGGACGCTAGCGTCTCGCTCTATGACGGAGATCGAGAGCATTCGCGGCGCAATCCTGGAAGGCGCCGACGGTGAGACGGTCGGTGCGTTGCCTCTTCCGCAGTCGTTCCGAGGCGCGGTCGTGCGGGCCGACGAGCAGGAGATGTTCGCCGGTCTGCCTTCGGAGGCAAAAGACCCGCGCAAGTCCACGCACGTCGAGGACGTCCCGCTGCCGGAGCTCGCGCCCGACGAGGCGTACATCGGCGTCATGGCGTCGGCCATCAACTTCAACACGGTGTGGACGTCGATCTTCGAGCCCTTGCCGACGTTCCAGTTCCTGCAGCGCCTCGGCAAGGAGAGCGTGTGGGGAAAGCGCCACGACCAGCCCTTTCACGTGATGGGGAGCGACGCCGCCGGCGTCGTCCTGCGGGTGGGGTCGGCGGTGCGGAACTGGAAGCCCGGCGACCAGGTCACCGTCCACTGCAACTACGTCGACGACCAGGATCCGTCCGCGCACGACGACTCGATGCTCGCAGTGAACGAGCGCATCTGGGGCTTCGAGTCGAACTACGGCGGCCTGGCGGAGATCGCACTGGCCAAGGCCAACCAGCTCATGCCGAAGCCGACCCACCTCACGTGGGAGGAGGCGGCCTGCAACGCGCTGTGCAACTCGACCAGCTACCGGATGATCGTCAGCCCCAACGGCGCCCAGATGACGCAGGGCCAGAGCGTGCTCGTCTGGGGCGCGAGCGGCGGCATCGGCGCCTACGCGGCGCAGTACGTGCATGAACGGAGGCGGCACGCCGGTCGGTGTGGTGTCGTCGCCGGAGCGGGCGGAGCTGCTCCACGAGATGGGCGTCGAGCACGTCATCGACCGCAAGGCCGAGGGGTACCAGTTCTGGAAGGACGAGCACACCCAGGATCCCGGCGAGTGGCGTCGCCTCGGAAAGAAGATCCGTGAGCTCGACGGGCGCCGATCCCGACATCGTGTTCGAGCACCCGGGCCGTCAGACGATGGGCGCGTCGGTGTTCGTCTGCAAGCGGGGCGGGATGATCATCACGTGCGCGGCGACGTCCGGCTACACGATCGAATACGACAACCGGTACCTCTGGATGATGCTGAAGACCCTCAAGGGCAGTCACTTCGCGAACTACCGCGAGGCGTGGGACGCCAACCGGCTCGTGGGCGAGGGCAAGATCCACCCGACGTTGTCGGTCGTGTACCCGCTCGACCAGACGGGTGAGGCGGCGGCGCAGGTGCACGGGAACCTCGTCGAGGGGAAGGTCGGAGTGCTGTGCCTCGCGCCCGAGGAAGGGCTCGGCGTCACGAACCCGGAGCTCCGCGAGAAGCACCTCGACCAGATCACCCTGTTCCGCCGTCACCACAAGGCGTGAGGAGCGCATGTCCGAGCCGGTCCTGACCGAGATCGACCACGTCGCCATCGCGGTGCGCGACCTCGACGGTGCCGTCGAGTACTACCGCGCCACGTACGGGGTCGAGCCGGTGCACCGCGAGGTCGTCGAGAACGACGGCGTCGAGGAGGTGCTGCTGCGCGTCGCCGACTCGTACATCCAGCTCCTCACGCCGGTGCGCGACGACTCGCCGGTCGCGAAGTACCTCGACAAGAAGGGCGAGGGGATCCACCACGTCGCGTACCGGGTCGACGACTGCGCCGCCGCCCTCGACCGGGTGAAGCGCCAGGGCCACCAGGTCATCGACGAAGCCCCCCGGCCCGGGAGCCGGGGCACGACCGTCGCCTTCGTCCACCCGAAGACGGCGTTCGGCACCCTCATCGAGCTGGTCCAGGAGTAGGACCTGCGCCTGCCCGACGGCCGTTGCCCTCGAGCACGAGGAGCTCGGCGATCCGTCCGGAACTCCGGTCGTCCTGTTCCACGGCGCGCCCGGCTCACGGCTGTTCGCGCCCCCGGCCGACGTCCCGGCCTCGCTCGGGGTGCGCCTGATCACCTTCGACCGGCCCGGCTTCGGGGGCTCCGACCGACGCGAAGGCCGGACGGTTCTCGACACCGCCGGCGACGTCGCGGCGCTGGCCGACGGGTTGGGCATCGACCGCTTCGCGGTGGTGGGAGTGTCGGCCGGCGGCGCCCACGCGCTCGGCTGCGCGGTCGCGCTCGGCGAACGCGTCACCGCCGTCGCGGTGTCGAGCATGCCCGGCCCGCTCGACGAGGTCCCGGGCGGTTGGGATGCGCTCGATCGCCGGCAGCGCCCGGCGGCCGAGGTGGCCCGCCAAGACCCGAAGCGCGCCGCCGCCGGCGTCGTCCGCTACAGCGAGCGATGGCTCGACGACCCGACCACCTTCCTCGGCGGCGGCACCCTCGACGACCGCGCCCTCCTCGCCGAGCCCGACGCCGGGGCGATGCTGGCCGCCGACGTGACCGAAGCGTTGCGTCCCGGCGCCGGCGGCATCGCCGACGACCTCGTCGCCCTCTGGATGGCGTGGGGCTTCCGCATCGCCGAGGTGCGAGCCGGGGTGCGCCTGTGGCACGGCGCCCAGGACACCCGCGGCGAGCCGGACTTCCGCTACCTGGCTGCGACGCTGCCGGGCTGCCGGGCCCGGGTCTGGCCCGACGCCGGACACCTCGGCGTCGTGCGCCACTGGCGTGAGGTCCTCGCCGCCGCGGCACAGTCGCGTCGCTAGCCTGCGCGCCGTGGCCGACTCGACGCCTCCCGAGCAGCCTCCGTCGGCGCCCTGGGGTTCGCCGCCCGCTCCGCCGGCGGCGCCGAGAAGCTCGGGCGTGACGATCACGCTGCTGCCGGGACAGCTCGTCGCGCTGACGGGCGGGGTGCTGATCGTCGTGAGCGTGTGGCTCGACTGGATCCGCCCCAGCCGCCCGTTCGGGCCCGCGATGGGCTTGAGCGCCTACGACGTGCCGGCGCAATTCCTCGTGCGCAACCGCGGCCTCTTCCTCTCGCGCACCGGGCCGAGCCTCGGCGTGCTCGTCTTTCTGCTCGGGGCCGCATGCCTCGTCGCCGCGTTGGTCGGCCCCGTGCGTTTCCTCGCGTTGCCGGGCGGCGCCGGGGTGCTCGTCGTCGCGATCTGGTACGCGATCCGTCTGCGCAGCTACGGCTCCGGCTCGCTCCGCGACCTGCTGGGGGTCGGGACCGTCGTGGCGCTGATCGGTGGTGTGACCGCGATCGTCGGCGGGTTCCTGTCGCTCTCGCGGCGCTGAGCGCATCGCGCTTCGGTGCACCGGCGCGTCGGCATGGGTACGCTGCGCGCCGCGCCGAGACGGGAGACGCGCATGGCGGAGTACAGGCAGACCCACGTCGCGCCGACTGAAGGTCTCCCCGCCTGGGCCGCGCCCGACGGCTCTGCTGCACCGGCCGCGAACCTCGATCCCGGCCTCGACGTGATGCTGCTCGAGCAGCGAGGTGAGTGGGCGCACGTTCGGTGCTCGAACGGGTGGGAAGCGTGGGTGGACGGCCGCCGCCTGGTCGTGGCGGCGCCGGCGCCGACGACCGCCCCCGTACCCGCGCCGCCTCCGCCGGCTGCGACACCGCCGCCGCCGGCGCAGCAGCTCCGCCACCTCCGCCGCAGACTGCCCCGACACCCACGACGGCTCCTCCGCCGACCCCGACCCAGGCCGGGCCGCCGTCGGCGGCGTGGGGCACGCCCGGCGCCACCGCCGCGCCGCCAGGCGTCCCGCGGCCGCCGAGCCCGGGCTTCCAGATCGGCGCCGGCCCGATCGTCGCGCTCGTCGGCGGGTTGCTGTACTTCATCGCCAGCTGGCTGTCGTGGCTTCGCTTCGCGTTCAGGGGGACGACCTCGGTGACCCAGTCGTTCAGCGCCTACGACATCCCGGCGCACTTCCTGCTCGACAGCCAGTCCGACTCGGGAGGTCTGAGCCTCGGGATCGTGATCGCGTTCTTCGGATTCGCGTGTCTCGCCGCCGCCGTCCTCAGCTCGACGAACCACCGCCTCGGTCTCCTGAGCATCGTCGCGGGCGGCGCCGCGTTCCTCGTGGTCGTCCTCTTCTTCATCCAGACGAGGTACATCATCGACTCGCTGGGGCCGGCGTTCGATACCGGCTTGTTCTCGGTTCTGCGGTTCGGGGCGTACGTCGCCTTCCTCGGCGCCATCGCCTCGATCGTCGGCGGCATCCTCACGTTGGTGCAGAAGAGGTCGTGACAGTCGCGTTCGACGACATGCAGGGGGAGCAATGAGCGCACAAGCGGCACCGCCGTATCCACTGACGTTCTCGGTCGACTACCCGGATCGGGAGCTCAACCGCGTCACCACCGGGTTCCGACTGATCCTGGCGATCCCGTTGTTGCTGCTGCTGGCGCTGTTCGGGTTCGGGCGGGCGGGGTTCGGCGGGCACCCGCTCGGTGGGGTGGCGCTGCTGTTGTTCCTGCCCGTCGTCGCCCTGTTGGTGCTCCGCCACAAGTACCCACGGTGGTGGTTCGACTTCAACGTGATGCTGCTCCGGCTCGAGACGCGCATCACCGCGTACATCTTCCTGCTGCGGGACGAGTACCCGGCGGTCGACGACGAGCAGGCCGTCCACGTCGAGGTCTTGTACCCCGACGCCCCGAGCGACCTGAATCGCTGGCTCCCGCTGGTGAAGTGGTTCCTCGCGATCCCGCACTTCATCGTGCTGTTCTTCCTCGACATCGCCGCGGTCGTGGTCGTGATCATCGCCTGGTTCGCCATCCTGTTCACGGGCCGCTACCCGCGCGGCATGTTCGACTTCGTGACCGGCGTCATGCGCTGGAGCCTGCGCGTCACGGCGTACGCGTTCCTGCTCGTCACCGACCGGTACCCGCCGTTCAGCCTCGCGCCCTGAGGCGCACACGAGAGGGGGTTGCCAATGTCCTCCACGCCGTCGACACCGGCAGGAACGACGCGCAGCGCGACCGTCGGTCGCTCCCTCATCCTGATCGGTGGCGTGCTCGCCGCCCTCTCGAGCTGGCTGAACTGGGGTGCCAAGACGCGGGAGCTCGGCGCGGCCCGGACCGCGTACACCATCCCGGCCAAGTTCGTCATCGACTCGGGCGCCGGTCCCGGCGGCCCGGGGCTCAGCCTCGGGATCGTCGTGCTGGTGCTCGGGCTGCTCGTCGTCGTGGCGGCGTTCGCGCCCTGGTGGAAGGTCGCCGGGCTGGTTCTCGGCGCGGCGGTGATCGTGACCGGCTTCCTGTACGTGTACCAGGTGCGAAAGGTCATCCACGACGCGAACCTCGGGAAGAGCGTCCGCGACTTCATCTCGATCGGCCCGTACCTCGTCATCATCGGCGGCCTGCTCGCCGTCGTCGGCGCGGTGATCGCGCTCATCCCACCCGGGTTCTGGTCCAGCCTGACCTCCGAGGAAGAGTCGGAGGACGAGCCGGCGAAGTCCGGGGGCGCGGGCACGGCTCCGGAGCAGCCGCGCAACTAGCCTGAGCCCCGATGGCAGTCGAAGACCCGGACATGCAGGGCGAGGGCGGCGCGGCGGCGCCGGTCCCGCCGGTCGCGCACCCGATCGAGGAGCGCCTCGAGCAGCTCGACAAGCTGCGCGAGCAGGCGTTGCACGCCGGCAGCCCGAAGGCGGTCGAGCGTCAGCACGAGCGGGGCAAGCTGCTCCCGCGCGAGCGGCTCGAGCTGCTGCTCGACCCCGGTTCGTTCGTCGAGCTCGACATGCTCGCTCGTCACCGCGCCCACGGGTTCGGCATCGAGGAGAACCGCGCGCTCACCGACGGGGTCGTGACGGGGTGGGGCACGGTCGGCGGCCGCAAGATCTTCGTGTTCGCGCAGGACTTCACCCTCTTCGGCGGCGCGCTCGGCGAGGTGTACGCCGAGAAGATCCACAAGGTCATGGATCTCGCCGAGTCCGTCGGGGCGCCGCTGGTCGGCCTCAACGACGGCGGCGGCGCCCGCATCCAGGAAGGCGTGGTGTCGCTGGCCGGCTACGGCGGCATCTTCTACCGCAACGTCCACGCTTCCGGAGTCGTCCCGCAGATCAGCGTGGTCCTCGGGCCGTGCGCGGGCGGCGCGGTGTACTCACCGGCGATGACGGACTTCGTCTTCATGGTGAAGGGCATCTCGAACATGTTCATCACCGGGCCCGACGTCGTGAAGACCGTCACGGGCGAGAACGTGACCCAGGAGGAGCTCGGCGGCGCCATGACGCACGCGACCAAGTCCGGCGTCGCCACGTTCGTCGCCGACGACGAGGCCGGTTGCCTCGAGCAGGTGCGCTACCTGCTGTCGTTCCTGCCCGCCAACAACCTCGAAGACCCTCCCTACTTCGAGCCCGAGGACGACGCCGACCGGCGCTGCGACGGCATCGTCGAGCTGATCCCCGACGCCGCCAACAAGCCGTACGACATGAAGGCGGTCATCGCCGAGATCGTCGACGACCGCGACTTCTTCGAGATCCACGCCCTCTGGGCGATGAACATCGTGTGCGGCTTCGCCCGCATCGACGGGCACGTGGTCGGCATCGTCGGGAACCAGCCCCAGGTGGTGGCGGGAACGCTCGACATCGAGGCGTCGGAGAAGGCGGCCCGGTTCGTGCGGACGTGCGACGCGTTCAACATCCCGATCGTCACCTTCGTCGACGTGCCCGGGTTCCTCCCCGGGACCGACCAGGAGTACGGGGGGATCATCCGGCACGGCGCCAAGCTGCTGTACGCGTACTGCGAGGCGACGGTGCCCCGCGTGCAGATCATCACGCGCAAGGGTTACGGCGGCGCGTACGTCGTCATGGACTCGAAGTCGATCGGCTCCGACCTCGCGTTCGCGTGGCCGTCGGCCGAGATCGCGGTGATGGGGCCGCAGGGCGCCGTCGGCATCATCTTCCGCAAGGAGATCGAGGCGGCGTCGGACCCCGTGGCGCGCCGGGGCGAGCTCATCGAGGAATACACCGAGCGGTTCGCCAATCCGTACATCGCTGCGGAGCGCGGGTACGTCGACGACGTGATCGACCCCCGTGAGACGCGGCGGGTTCTCGTGCGCTCGCTCGAGATGCTCCGCACGAAGAAGGAGCAGCTCCCGCAGCGCAAGCACGGCAACGTGCCGCTCTAGCCGCCGCATGGCCGACTCGCCCGTTCTCCGCGTCATCTCCCCCGACGCCTCCCCCGAAGAGCTGGCGGCGATCACCGCCGCCATCGAGGTCGTACGCCACGAGCGCGCGCACGCCGCAGCAAGGGCGGCGGGGTCGGCCACCGGCGGCGACGCCGAGCATCTCGACGCCTGGGTGCGGGCGTCACGGCTCACGGCCCGCCGCGCCGGTCTGCTGCGGGGGCCGTGGCGCCTCTCGGGACGCATCGACCGCCGCGCCCGGGCCTGACGCGCTTCCCGGTGACGGTGGTGCACGACGCCGAGCTGATGACCGTCGGCCCCGACGAGGCGGTGGTCACGTTCCGCGCCGACGATGACGGGCCGGTCACCACACGCGTCGGCGACATCGAGGTCGTCACGAGCGGTCCGTACCACTCCGCTCGCGTGGTCGACCTCGAACCGGGAACCGAATACGCGCTCGACGTCGAGGGCGTCGGCGCCGAGCGAGTGGCTGCCGCCCTCGTTCACGACGCTCGAGCGTCCCGCCGGCCGGCTGCTGGCGACGATCGCGACCGCCAACGACGTGCACTTCGGCGAGGTCGAGTGCGGACGGATCGGTGACCTGGGCGAGGAGGAGCTCGGCCCGATCCTGCGCGCCGAGCCCGGTGAGCCGCCGTACCCGGAGGTCATGAACCGCGCCGTGATCGACGAGATGAGCGCCCTCGATCCCGACGCCGTCGTGGTCAAGGGCGATCTCACCGACGCCGGCCGCGAAAGCGAGTTCGAGGCCTTCCTCGACGCGTACGGCTCGTTGGGCGCGCGCATGAAGTGGGTGCGCGGGAACCACGACGTCATGACCGACACGCATTTTGCCGACGGCGACGCGCCCTTCCCGGTGCACGTCGACGGGGTGGCGCTGGCGGTGCTCGACACGGTCGTGCCCGGCAGCGATCGAGGGCAGCTCAGCGCCGACCAGGTCGGCTGGCTCGACGAGCTGGCCGGGTCGGTGACGAAACCGGTGCTCGTGTTCGGTCACCACCACCTCTGGAACCTCGACGCCGACCACCGTTCGGGCACGTACTTCGGGATCAACCCCGACGACAGCGAGGCCCTGGCCGGTGTCGTCAACCGGCGCGAGAACATCGTCGGCTATTTCGCCGGGCACACGCACCGCAACCGGGTCCGGCGCTTCGCCGCCGCCCGCGACGTGCCGTTCGTCGAGGTGGCGTGCACCAAGGACTACCCGGGCGCGTGGGGCGAGTACCGCGTCTACGAAGGCGGCTACACGCAGGTGGTCCGGCGGGCGGCGGCGCCGGCGGCGATGGCGTGGACCGAGAAGACCCGGCGGATGTTCGCCGGCCTGTACCGCGACTACGCGCTCGGCCCGCTCGGCGACCGCTGCTTCACCGAGCGCTTCTGAGGAACGCCGGCGGTCAGCGCCGGGCGAGCCGGGCACGGAGCCGGCGGACCCGTAATCTCCGCCCATGCAAGCTCTCGAGGGTCTCCGCGTCATCGACATGGCGACCGTGCTCGCCGGGCCCGGTGCGGCGCGTTACCTGGCCGATTTCGGCGCCGACGTCGTCAAGGTCGAGTCACCGGACGGTGACGGCCTGCGCGACCTCGGCTGGCGCGACCCGAGCGACGGGGAAGGGCTGTGGTGGAAGTTCGTCGGCCGGGGCAAGCGCAGCGTCGTGCTCGATCTCAAGACCGACGACGGGCTCGGCGCACATGCGCCGGCTCGTCGACGACGCCGACGTGCTCGTCGAGAACTTCCGTCCCGGGACGCTCGAGCGCCTCGGACTGGCGCCGGACGATCTCATCGCCCGCAACCCCGGGCTCGTCGTCCTGCGCGTCACCGGCTTCGGGCAGGACGGCCCCTACGCCGGCCGTCCCGGGTTCGCGACCTTGGCCGAGGCGATGAGCGGGTTCGCCGCCATCAACGGCGAGCCCGACGGGCGCCCGCTCCTGCCGCCGATCGCGCTCACCGACGAGATCGCCGCCGTCGTCGGGGCGTTCGCCGTGATGGTCGCGCTGCGCCACCGCGACCGCACGGGCGAAGGCCAGGTGATCGACGTGAACCTGCTCGAGTCGATGCTCCAGTGCATGGGCGCGCTCCCGAGCGTCTGGGCGCACCGCGGTGAGCTCCAACCCCGGCTCGGATCCGGGATCCCGTACACCGTCCCCCGGGGGACGTACCGCTGCGCCGACGGGGTGTGGGTCGCCGTGTCGACGTCCACCGACTCCGTCGCCCGGCGCGTCCTCGCCCTCATCGGCGTCGACGGCGACGAACGGTTTGGAACCTTCGTCGGCCGCATGGAGCACCGGGACGAGCTCGAGGCCGCGCTCGCCGGCTGGATCGCAGCCCGCCCGTCGGCCGACGTGCTGGCCTCGTTCGAGGCTGCGCACGCGGCGGCGGCGCCCGTGTACACGATGGCCGACCTCGCCCGCGACCCCCACGTGCAAGCGCGGGGCGTGCTGGCGGAGGTCGACGGGGTGGTGATGCCGGGCCCGGTCGCCCGCCTCAGCCGCACTCCCGGCCGCATCGCCGGCACGGGTCGACCGCTCGGCGCCGACACCGACGAAGTGCTCTCGGAAACAGCTCGCCCCGAGGAGGTTGAGTAGAGAACCCGCGCGCCGGGCGCCCCAACGGTCTCCTCGGGACGAACGGCAGTCAGTATCCACCATTCTCCACAGGTTTTCCACCCTGCCCTGTGGAGAACTCCGCAGCGCACGCTCCGTACCCGTGCGCTACATATGGTGACCAGCGACACACAGGACCAAAGGGGGGCCCCGGTGGAGCAGGTGACGAACGAGATGCTCGCCGAGCAGACGCGGGGGCAGACGATCCCCAGCCGATTCCTCCAAACCGTCCGGGCCCGGCCCGACGCGGTGGCGCTGCGGGCGAAGGACGGTGACGGCTGGCAGGAGAGCACGTTCGCCGAGTACGCCGAGGACGCGTGCCGGGTCGCGGCCGGGCTCCAGGAGCTCGGCGTCGGACGGGGCGATCGGGTCGTGCTCATGATGCGCAACCGGCCCGAGTTCTTCGTCGCCGACATGGCCGCCTTGCTGGTCGGCGCGACGCCGATCTCGATCTACAACTCGTCCGCCCCCGAGCAGGTCGCAGTACCTCGCCGGCCACTCCGACGCCAAGGTCGCCATCCTCGAGGACGTCGGCTACCTCGAACGGTTCCTCAAGGTGCGTTCCGAGCTCCCCGCCCTCGAGCACATCGTCCTCATGGAAGACCCCGACGGCGTCGCGCCCGACGACGTGCACGCCTGGGAGCCGATGCTGGGGTTGGATCCCGTCGACATCGAGGCCGCGAGCAAGGTGGTGCAGCCGTCCGACCTCGCGACCGTCATCTACACCTCGGGGACCACCGGGCCGCCGAAGGGCGTGATGCTCGATCACGCCAACATCTGCTGGACCGCCGAGAGCCTGCGCCTCACGCTCGCGCACGTCTCGCCCGAAGGCCGGCGGCTGGTGTCGTACCTGCCGATGGCGCACATCGCCGAGCGGATGACGTCCTACTACCAGCAGGCGATGTTCGGCTACGAGGTGACCTCGTGTCCCGAGGCGCGCGATGTGGCGTCGTACCTGCCCCAGGTGCGGCCCGAGATCATCTTCGCGGTGCCGCGCATCTGGGAGAAGGTGTACGCCGGCATCCAGGCGATCATCGCCGCCGACCCGCAGCAGAAGGAGTCGTTCGAGCACGCGTTGGAGACGGGCGACGACAGCGTGCTGGGCCCGGTGCGCGAGCTCCTCGGTCTCGACCAGGTGATCTCCGCGATCACCGGCGCGGCGCCGATCCCGATCGAGATCCTGCAGTTCTTCCGCGCCCTCGGCGTGCCGCTGGCCGAGATCTACGGCATGTCGGAGTCGTCGGGGCCGATGACGTTCGACGCCGTCGAGGTGCGCCTCGGAACGGTCGGGCCGAGCGATCCCGGGCTGCGAGGTGAAGCTGGCCGAGGACGGCGAGGTGATCTGCCGGGGCGGCAACGTGTTCCGCGGCTACCTGAACGACCCCGCCAAGACGGCCGAGGCGCTCGACGCCGACGGCTGGCTCCACTCCGGCGACATCGGCGAGTTCGACGACGACGGCTACCTGAAGATCGTCGACCGCAAGAAGGAGCTGATCATCACGGCCGGCGGCAAGAACATCTCACCGGCCAACCTCGAGGCGGCCCTCAAGGCGTTCCCGCTGATCGGCCAGGCGGCCGTGATCGGCGACGGCCGTCCCTTCGTCTCCGCCCTGGTCGTGCTCGACACCGACATGGCGCCGGCGTGGGCGAAGCAGCACGGCGTCGGCGGTGCGTCACTGGCCGAGCTGGCCGAGAATCCCGACGTGCGCGCCGAGATCGAGCGGGCGGTCGCGGAGGCGAACAAGCGGTTCAACAGCGTCGAGCAGGTGAAGAAGTTCGCGCTGCTCGGCGAGGAGTGGCTCCCCGACTCCGAGGAGCTGACGCCGACGATGAAGCTCAAGCGCCGCGGCATCCACACCAAGTACGCCGACGTGATCGAGGCGCTCTACCAGCGCTGACCTATGTACGCATCGGTGTCTTGCGCCGGTGTTCGATGGCGAGGTCGGCGATGTCGGACATGATCTCGGCGAGCTTGTAGTCCTTCGGGGTGAAGACGTGGGCGACGCCCTCGTCGAGCAGCTTGCGTTGATCGGGGTCGGGGATGATCCCGCCGACCACGACGGGCGCGTCGACGCCGCGCTCGCGCAGCAGGCGCACCGTCTCCGGCACGAGCAGTAGATGCGATCCCGACAGGATCGACAGGCCGACGACGTCGACGTCCTCGTCGCCGGCCGCCGCCGCGATCTGCTCCGGCGTCAACCGGATCCCCTGGTACACGACCTCCATGCCGGCGTCGCGCGCCGCCACCGCGATCTGCTCGGCCCCGTTCGAGTGGCCGTCGAGCCCGGGCTTGCCGACGAGGATCCGGATCGGGCCGCCGAGCTCGCGGGCGGCCGCCTGCACGCGCTCGCGCACCTTCACCATCTCCGTCGACCGGCGCCGCCGCCACCGCGCCCACGCCCGTCGGGGCGCGGTACTCGCCGAACACCTCGCGCAGCACGCCCGCCCACTCGCCGACGGTGCCGCCCGCGGTGGCGAGCTCGATGGTGGCCGGCGTCAGGTTCTCGTCGGTGGCGGCGACCTGACGCACGCGCTCCAGCGCGCGCTCCCACGCCGGTTCGTCGCGCTGGGCGCGCCACTGCTCCAGGTGCTCGATCTGCTCGGCCTCGGCGGCGGGGTCGAGCTCGAGGATGTACGCCTCGCCGCCCTCGTAGCCCGAGACGAGCGGTGACGGCGCCGTCTCCGTGAACATGTTCACGCCGACGACGGGGAGCTCGCCCGACTCGATCTTGCGCACCCGCTCGGCGTGGCTCTGCACGAGCCGGCCCTTCATGGCGTCGATCATCTCGAACGACCCGCCGCCGTCGAGCACCCACTGGAGCTCGGCCTCGGCGGCGTCGACGAGCTCACCGGTCTTCGCCTCGATGACCTTCGACCCCGCGAACAGGTCGTCGTACTCGAGCAGGTCGGTCTCGTCGGCGAGGACCTGCTGCATGCGCAGCGACCACTGCTGGTCCCACGGCCTCGGAAGACCGAGCGCCTCGTTCCAGCACGGCAGCTGGATGGAGCGGGCGCGCGCGTCCTTCGACAGCGTGACGCCGAGCATCTCGAGCACGATGCGCTGCACGTTGTTCTCGGGCTGGGCCTCGGTGAGGCCGAGCGAGTTCACCTGCACGCCGTAGCGGAACCGGCGCAGCTTCTCGTCCTGCACGCCGTAGCGCTCGCGCGTGATGCGGTCCCACAGCTCGCGTGAACGCGCGCATCTTGCACGTCTCCTCGACGAACCGGATGCCCACGTCGATGAAGAACGAGATCCGCCCGACCACGCCGGGGAAGTCGTCCTCGCTCACCTGACCCGACTCGCGCACCGCGTCGAGCACTGCGACCGCCGTCGCCAGGCCGTACGCGATCTCCTGCACCGGTGTCGCGCCCGCCTCCTGCAGGTGGTACGGGCAGACGTTGATCGGGTTCCAGCGCGGGATGTGCCGCGCCGCGTGCACGACGAGGTCGACGGTGAGCCGCTTCGACGCCTCGGGCGGGAAGATGTACGTGCCGCGGCTCAGGTACTCCTTCACGATGTCGTTCTGCGACGGTGCCGGCGAGGCGGGCGGGATCGGCGCCCTGCTGCTCGGCCAGCGCGACGTACATCGACAGGAGCCACATGGCCGTGGCGTTGATCGTCATCGACGTGTTCATCTCGTCGAGCGGGATGCCGTCGAACAGGGTCCGCATCTCGCCGAGGTGGGGCACCGGCACGCCGACCTTGCCGACCTCGCCCCGGGCGAGCGGATGGTCGGGGTCGTAGCCGGTCTGGGTCGGGCAGGTCGAACGCGACCGACAGGCCGGTCTGGCCCCGCGAGAGGTTGGTGCGGTACAGCTCGTTCGACGCCCGGGCCGACGAGTGGCCCGAGTACGTGCGCATCAGCCAGGGGCGGTCGCGCGTCGCCATGTCCCTAGTGTCCCATCCGCCGCGGGCGGACCGCTCAGCCGCGCCGGATCGGCATCATGGTCATGGTCGGTCCCTCGGCGGCGAGGAAGTCCAGGACGAGCTGGTTCACGAGATCGGCCTTCTCGATCGGCACCAGGTGCGATGCGCCGGGGATGACGGCGAGCTGCGCATCGGGGATCGTGTCGTACAGCTCGATCGTGTGCTCGAACCGCGCGATGTCGTCGTCGCCCGACCATGACGAGCGTCGGGCTCGCGATCCGGGCGAGGTCGGCGGGCGGGATGGCGTAGTCGAACCAGCAGCCCTGCATCTTCTCCAGCACCGCGTCGAAGCGGTCCGGGTCGACGGCGTTCACCTTCCACATCTCGTGCATGACCGGGACCGCCGAGGTCGGCGTGTCGGGCTTGAACGTGGCCGCCGCCTCGTTCGTCAGCCCGTCGGCGCTGAAGTTCGAGCCGATCGTGACGAGGCGGCGCACCAGGTCGGGCCGCTTGATCGCGACGAGCAGGCCGACATTCCCGCCGTCGCTCCAGCCGACGAGGTGGGCGGGGCCCGTGCCGAGCGCCTCCATGAACGCGATCGTGTCGTCGGCCATCAGGTCGTAGGAGATCGGTCCCTCGACGTCGGGGGTCCGGCCGTGACCCCGCCGGTCGGGGACGATCACGCGGTAATGCTCGGCGAAGACGGGCGTCTGCTGGGCGAAGGAGTCCCCGTCGACCAACCCGCCGTGCAGCAGGAGCAGCGGATCGCCCGACCCGTGGGCCTCGTAATACGTATCGACGCCGTCGACGTCGACGTAGCTCACGTCGCCGCCCCTCCTCGACGCTCAGCCGTAGTCGTAGAAGCCGTGGCGAGACTTACGGCCCAGACGCTCGGCGCTCACCATGCGCCGCAGCAGCGGGGCCGGCGCGTAGTTCGGGTCGCGGAACTCGGCGTAGAGCGCCTCGATGATCGCGAGGCTCGTGTCGAGCCCGACCAGGTCGAGCAGCTCGAGCGGGCCCATCGGGAAGTTGCAGCCGCCCTTCATGGCGGCATCGATGTCGTCCCGGGACGCCACACCCGCGTCGAGCAGCTTCACCGCGTTGTTCAGATAGGGGAAGAGGAGCGCGTTCACGATGAACCCGGCCTGGTCCCGGACGAGGACCGGGTTCTTCCCGCACGACTCGGCAAAGGTCCGCGCCGTCTCGACGGTCTCGTCGGACGTCGTGATGCAGCGCACCACCTCGACGAGCGGCATCATCGGCGCCGGGTTGAAGAAGTGGATCCCGCAGACCCGGTCGGGCCGGCTCTCCATCGCCATCTCGACCACCGGCAGCGTCGACGTGTTCGTGGCGAGGACGGCGGCGTCGTGGCAGACCCGGTCCAGCTCGTTGAACAGGTGCTTCTTGACGCCGAGGTCCTCGACGATCGACTCGATCACGAGGTCGCACTCGGCGAGCTCGCCGAGATCGGTGACGGCGCGCACCCGGCCGACGACGGCGTCGCGCTCGGCGGCGTCGAGCTTGCCCTTGTCGACCTGCTTGCCGAGCGACTTCTCGAGCCCGGCCATCATCTTGTCGGCGGAGCTCTGCTGGCGACTGCGCAGGCTGACCTCGAACCCGGCCTTGGCCGCGACCTCGGCGATGCCGGAGCCCATGATCCCGGAGCCGACGATTCCGACACGCTTGACCGTCACGATGTGTCCCCCTCGGCGAGTAGAAGCCCGCACACTTCGTGCAGAAAGGGCACGTTACCCCCCGGTAGGCTCCCGAAGCCATGAGCCCCAAGCAACCGTCGGGAACGCTCGCGCTGATCGGCGGGGGCGAATGGCACGACGGTTGTCGCGAGTTCGACGCCGAGCTGCTGGCACGCGCCGGCGACGAGGTCGTCGTGGTGCCGACGGCGGCCGCGTTCGAGCACCCGGAGCGCGTCGTCGCCCGGGCGACCGACTACTTCTCGGGGCTCGGCGCGTCGGTGCGCGGCCTGTCGGTCCTGCGCCGGGCCGACGCCGAGGACCGCGCCAACGTCAGCGGTGTGAGTGACGCCGGCTTCGTGTACATCGCCGACGGGTCACCGCTGCACCTGCGCTCGGCACTCAAGGACTCCGCCCTGTTCGAGGCGATCGTCACCGCGTACCGGAAGGGGTCGGTGCTGGCGGCGTCGGGCGCGGGCGCCACCGTGCTGTGCGACCCGATGGTCGACCCCCGTGGCGGCGCGTACACGGTCGGGCTGGGCGTCGTCCGCGACCTCGCCGTGTTCCCGTACCACGGCACCGCGGCCAACCACCTGCGTGAGCGCTCGATCGACCTGCTGCCCCGCACGGCGACGCTCGTCGGCATCGACGAGCAAACGGCGCTGATCCGCGAGCCCGACGTCACGTGGCGGGTCGCGGGCGCCGGCGTCGTGACCGTCTACGACGGGCGGCAGACGACCGTGGTCGACCACGGGTCGAAGGTCGACCGGCTCGCGCGTCTGACCCTTACGAGCTGGGCGGCGCGCTCCCGGCCGTCGAGCTCGGCGACTCGGCGATCGTGACCTTCTTGATCGTCACCTTCTTCGTGGGTTTGCCGTCGCCGCTCTGCGTGTTCGGCGCGAGCGCGCCGATCTTCTGCGCGACCGCGAGGGAGTCCGGCGTGACGTCGCCGATGATGCCGTACTGGTAGGGCTGCTGGTTGAGGGCGTCGAGCCCCTGGCCCGGGGTGGGCGCGGGGCTGAACACGACGAAGAACTGCGAGCCGGCCGTTCCCGGCGGCTCCTGTTGCCCCTTGGCCCACGCCACCGATCCGACCTGGTAGCCGTTCGCGGGCGTCTCGGCCTGGATCTTGTAGCCGGGGCCGCCGCTGCCGTCCCCCTTCGGGTCGCCCCCCTGGACCACGAAGTCCTTGGCGACACGGTGGAAGTCGAGCCCGTCGTAGAAGTGCTTGCGGGCCAGGAACACGAAGTTGTTGACGCTGGTGGGCGCGGCGGCCGCGTCGAGGTTGAACACCATCTTCCCCTCGCTCGTGTCCATCGTCGCCGTGTACTGCGTGTCGGGTTTGAGGGTCTGCGCGGGCGGCTTGGAGAACTTCCGCGTCGGCTCGCTCCCGCCGCTGCTCCGCAGCTGGAACACGACCAGCACGATCACGAGCGGGACGGCGAAGATGGCGATCGTGCGGCCGGTGCGCCACTGCTTGCGCCGGCGGGCGGCGGCGAGCTCGGCTTGACGACGCGCCTCGCGGTTCAGCCGTTGCCGCTCGCGCTTGGCCTGCTTCGCCACGGCCGGGGAGTCTAGGAGCGCAACCGCGCCAATTGGCACCCGGGGGGCACTATCGCCCCTGTACCGTGCGCGGCGTGGGGAACCTGCTCGTCCAGAAGTACGGCGGCACGTCGGTCGCCGACGCCGACCGCATCAAGGCCGTCGCCGAGCACATCGTCCGCACCCGGCGGCAGGGTGACGACGTCGTCGTCGTGGTCTCGGCGATGGGCAAGACGACCGACGACCTCGAGCAGCTCGCGCACGGCGTCTCGAACGTTCCCGCCGCCCGCGAGATGGACATGCTGCTCACCGCGGGGGAGCGGATCTCCATGTCGCTGCTGTGCATGGCGATCCTCGACCACGGTCAGCCGGCGGTGTCGTTCACCGGCTCGCAGGCCGGCATCGTCACCGACACCACGCACCGGAAGGCGAAGATCGTCGAAGTCCGTGCCGACCGCATCCGCGAGGCGATCGCCGGCGGTGTGGTCGCGATCGTGGCCGGCTTCCAGGGCGTGTCGACCGCCCGCGACGTGACGACCCTCGGCCGGGGCGGGTCGGACACCTCCGCGGTCGCGCTGGCGGCGGTGCTCGGCGCCGAGGCGTGCGAGATCTACACGGACGTCGCCGGCGTGTACTCCGCCGACCCGCGGGTGGTCCCCGACGCCCGCCGCCTCCCGAGGCTGTCGTTCGAGGAGGCGCTCGAGATGGCCGCCACCGGCAGCGGGGTGCTCGCGCTGCGCTCGGTCGAGTTCGCGCGCAACTATGGGGTGCCCATCCACGTCCGCTCCAGCTTCAGCTGGGAGCCGGGAACGTGGGTGCGAGAGGAAGATCCGACGATGGAACAAGCGATCATCTCCGGTGTCACGCACGACACGTGGGAAGCCAAGGTGACGATCGAGCAGGTGCCCGACCGTCCCGGGATCGCGGCCTCCGTGTTCCGTGCGCTCGCCGACGAGGACGTCAACGTCGACATGATCGTGCAGAACGTGTCGACCGCCGGCCACACCGACATCTCGTTCACCGTCCCGGACGACGAGCTGACGCGCGCGCTCTCCGTGATGGAGAAGGTCGTGAAGGAGACGGACGCCAACGGGGTCAGCCACGACCCCGGCATCGGGCGGGTCTCGCTCGTCGGCGCGGGGATGCGGTCGAACCCGGGCGTGGCGGCGAAGATGTTCGAGACCCTCGCCCGGGAGGAAGTGAACATCGAGATGATCTCCACGTCGTCGATCCGGGTCTCGTGCGTCGTGCAGGAGCGTGACGTCGAGCGGGCGGTCCGTGCGTTGCACGCGGCGTTCGAGCTCGGTGAGGAGACGGCGTGAGAGTCGGCGTCGTCGGCGCGACCGGTGTCGTCGGCCGCGAGATGCTGCGCGTGCTCGAGGAGCGCGCCTTCCCCGTGGACGAGCTCCGTGTGTACGCGTCACCGCGATCGGAAGGCCGCAAGCTCCCGTACGCGGGTCGCGAGGTCACGTGCGAGACGCTGCGCGCCGACGGCTTCGACGGACTGGATCTCGTGATCGTCGACGTCGACGATCCCATCGCCGCCGAATGGGCGCCCGTCGCCGCCGCCGCCGGCGCCAAAGTCGTCGACAACTCCGCCGCGTTCCGCATGGACCCGGACGTCCCGCTGGTCGTGACCGAGATCAATCCCGACGACCTGCGCCACATGCCGAAGGGCATCGCGTCCTGCCCGAACTGCACCACGGCGGTGCCGGTCACCGCGATCGCGCCACTGCACCGGGCCGCCGGGCTCGAGCGCATGGTGGTCTCGACGTACCAGTCCGTCTCGGGCGCGGGGCAGTCGGGGCTGCGTGAGCTGGACGAGCAGTGGACGAAGGGTGACGGCCGTTCCGACGTCCTGCGGCGCGCCGGCGCGATCGACGGCGCGATCACGCCCGGCGAGGTCTGGGACCGGCCCATCGCCGGCAACGTGATCCCGCAGGCGGGCTCGCTCGGCGAGCTGGGGTACACGTCGGAGGAGTGGAAGATGCTCCACGAGAGCCGGAAGATCCTCCACGCCGACGAGCTGCTCGTGACCGTCACCTGCGTGCGGGTGCCGGTGTACGTCGGTCACGCCGTGTCCGCCAACCTCCGCTTCGCGCGCCCGATGACAAAGGCCGAGGCGGTCGAGTTGCTGTCGGACGCGCCCGGGGTGCAACTCGTCGACGGCGGTGACGGGCATCCCACGCCTCTCGAGTCCGCGGGCGTCGATCCCGTGCTCGTCGGCCGCGTGCGCGAAGACCCGTCGGAACCGGGCAGCCTCAACCTCTGGGTCACGGGCGACAATCTCCGCAAGGGCGCCGCCCTCAACGCGGTGCAGATCGCGGAGCTGCTCGTTTAGGGGACAGGGAAGCGCGGCTCGCGAACCGGGGTCGCCTACGCTCGTTGTCAACCGACAAGCAGGTGCACGGTGGTGTTGAGGCAGCAACCACGCGCCCGGCCTCCGATGGACAGGATCACTCCGAGGGAGCTGGTCCGTCCGTCGATCGTCGACGATCGGAGCGCGTTCGATCTCCAGGCGCTCGCGTTCCTCGTCGCCGCCGTCCTGACCGGCGTCTTCGTGATCCTGTTCCTGCTCGCCTTCCTCCCGTGGCTCCTGTCCGGTGCGCTGACGGCGGCGGTCGAGAGCCTGATGCGCCAGGTCGGCTTCGCGAAGTTCACGGTCGACAGCATCGGCGACTGGGTGCTCGTCTTCGTCGTCGGCGCTGTGGCCGTCGCGATCCTCGTCGCCGCCGTCACCGCCGTCGCCGGGGTCGCGAACCTCCTCTCGTACCACCTGACGTCCCGGCGTGATCGCGGGCCTGCCGCGCCGAGCAGATCGCAGTTGCCGCCCCGCGATCGGGGCGCCAACGGCGCTGCAGAGGGTCCCCTCCGCGAGACCATGCCGTACGAGGAGCGAACGGTCGACGAGCTCTACGCCGAAGCGCGGTACCGCGGCATCCCCGGGCGGTCGCAGATGAACAAGGCCCAGCTCATCCAGGCGCTGCGCCGGCAGTAGCGGCTGCCCGGCGCGTCAGCGCGCCGCCCGGAACGCCAGGAAGTTGCGGAGCGGCTCGTCGCTGATCGGCAGTATCCCGTCGAACGGGAAGTTGAGACTCACGACGAGCGCGAGCGTCAGCGACACGAGCAACGCGAGGGCCGTCAGGATGGCGACGTGGGCCTTCCGGTGCTGAGTATCGAGCAGCGTACCGACGACGAGCACTGCCAGGCCCATGATGGCCAGCATGAACACGAGCGGCCACGGCACCGTCTCGCCCGACGCGTTCACGAGACGGGCCCGCGTCTCGACCACGCCGTCGAGCTGGTCGAGTGTCTTCGAGTAGGCGGCGCTCTCGTCGGGCGTGGCGGGATGGATGTTGCGGAGCGTGGAGAAGATCTGCTCGAGCCGCTCGTCGCCGAGCCGGTCCGGCTTCGCTGAGTCCTCGAGCTTCGGGAAGCTGCGGTCGACGACGGTCTGCGTGTACGACCTGATCGAACGACGCAGCTCGTCGCCCTCCGCGGTCGGGAAGATGCGACTGTTCTCGGACATGGCGCTGAGGTCGGCGGCCTTCGCCGCCACCTGCTCGTTGGCGGATCGCAGCTGGCTGTACTCGCTCACGATGACGAACGCGACGAGCACGGCGTAGATCGTTGCCAGCACCGGGACGGTCACGGCCGCGGTCGGGCCGGCTCGGTGTCGAACCTCGGGGGTCACGATCCGACGCATCAGCGCGTCGAGCGCGAGGTTGAAGGTGACGGCGACGGCCGCGAACGTCAGAAAGAGAAAGGTCCCGTTGGCGAAGCCGACGAACGGACCTACCAACGGCATCGGTGCTGTTCGACCCCCCGACGAAACGACGGATGGTCGGGATGGCGGGATTTGAACCCGCGGCCTCAGCGTCCCGAACGCTGCGCGCTAACCAAACTGCGCCACATCCCGAAGGGCGCTCATTGTAGGTCGGCGCCTTCCGAGCTCATCGGACGCGACGGCTGCGCGCTGCCGTCCCCGTCGCCGACCAGACGCTTCACGGTGCGACGCAGGGTGCCCGGGTCGAAGGGCTTCACGAGCACGGCCTCGGCCGCCGCGCGCTTGGCGAGGAAACGGTCGGCCTCGCGGTCGAGGAGCAACAGGATCGGCACGTGTGGGAGCCGGCCGCCCGACTCCTCGAGGTGCAGGTCGATCGCCACCGCGATCCCGCCCATGTTGCCGATCTGGAGGTCGAGCACCACGAGATCGGGTTCCTGCTCGGCGACCGCGTCCCGCACGTCCTGACCTCGGGTCACCTCGATGACCTCCTGGCCGGGGCCGACGAGCGAGGCACGCACCTGCTCCCGCACCCAGAGCGCGTCGGCGGCGACGAGGACCTTCATCGGGCCGCAACCTATCCGGCTCAGCCCACCCGAGCGGGAGCGGCGGCGAAGAGGTACCGGCCCACCTCCGCGAGCGCGTCGAAGTCGTACACGTCGTGGGCGAGGAACGGGACGTACGCCACCGCGGCCCGCCCGGCGCGGGCCTTCACGCCGGCGAGATGATGACGCTCGCGCTCGGCAACCTGCCGGAAGTCGGCCAGGTTGGCGTACAGCGCGCCCAACCGGTCCGCCGAGGCGGCGCCGTCGCCGGCGGCGCGCGCCGCTTCCGCTTTCTTGGCGGCCAGAGTCTCGGCCCGGGCCCGGAGGCCCTGGACCCCCTCGTTTCCGAACGAGGGGTGCACCCGGTTCACGATCAAGCCCTCGACGGGGATGTCGCTCTCGGCGAGGCGCTCGGCGAAGAACGCCGCCTCCTCGACCGCGTCGCGCCGCGGGGAGCTGACGACCACGAAGCTGCTCGACGGCTCGGCGAGTAGCGCCAGCACGCTGGCGGCGCGGTCGCGGAACCCCTCCTCCATCCCCTCGAAGGCGCGGAAGAACGCGACGACGTCGTCGATCACCTCGGTGCCGACCACCCTCGAGACGGTGCGCAGGAACCGCTGCACCGCCGCGCTCGCGACGCGCAGGTACGCGCGGGTCGGCATCATGAGCATCCGGAAGATCCGGTTGTCGAGCAGGCGCGTGAGGCGCCGCGGTGCGTCGAGGAAGTCCAGCGCGTGGCGGGTCGGCGGCGTGTCGACGACGATGAGGTCGTAGCCGCCCTCTTCGTGCAGCTCGTACAGCTTCTCCATCGCCATGTACTCCTGGGTGCCCGACAGCGCGGTCGACACGTTGCGGTAGAAGCGGTTGGCGAGGATGCGTTGCGTCTGGTCGTCGTCGGCCGCGTGCGTGGCCACGAGGTCGTCGAACGTCGACTTCGTGTCGAGCATCAGCGCGGACAACCGTCCGCTCGGCGGCGCGTCGCCCGCCGGGTCCCAACGTGAGCGATCGATCTCGTGCGCGGTGTTCGACAACGAATCGAGCCCGAGCGTGTTGGCGAGGCGTTTCGCCGGGTCGATCGTGACCACGACCGCGTTGCGGCCCCGGCGTGCCCCTTCGACCGCGAAGACCGCCGCAACCGTCGTCTTGCCGACGCCGCCGGTGCCACAGCACACGACGATGTGGCGGTCCTCCACGATGTCGTCGAACGAGACGCCTTCGCTCATGAAACCGTCACGCGACCCCACGACGACTCGGGCAACTCCTCGACCTGCTCGGCGAACGTGCCGGCCAAGGTGCCGATCTCGGGCGGTCCGAGCTCGGCCGTGAAGAGGAACGGCAGGCGCACCTGCGGCAACGGGAGTCGCGCCGCCAGGCGGTCGGCCTGCTCCTGCTGGAGCACGTAGCGCTCACGACGGAACTCGGCCGCGGCGACGAGGTCGGTGGTCTCGCGCGGCGACACGAAGACCCCGAGCTCGTCGGCGAGGCGCTGGACCTCGTCCACGGAGGCGGGCAGGCCGGGGTCGGGGTAGCACGCGTTCACGACGACCGGCCCGAGCTGCACGCCGATGCGGTCCTCGAGCTGGAACGCGGTGTCGACGAGCTCGTTGACCGGCGTCTCCTCCGGGACGGTCACCAGCATCACCTGGCACCGCGCCGGGTCCGAGAGCATCTCGATCACATCGGTCGCCTGCTTGCTGACGGGCCCGACGCGCACCGCGTCGCCGAGCCCGCGCGGCGACATGAGGAACGAGACCGCGTGCCCGGCCGCGGGCGCGTCGATGAGGATCAGGTCGGCGGCTCGTTCGTGCTCGAGCGCCTTGACCTTGCCGAGGACGAGGATGTCCTTCATGCCCGGGACCGCCGTGGACACGACCTCGAGCGCGCCCGACCGGACGAGCCGCTTCGAGATCCGGCGCAACCCGTGGTTCTCGAGGTACTCGAGGAGCGCCTCGTCAGGAGTGAGCGTCCGGCCGCGCACGTGCGGCGCGCAGCTCGGCCTCCTCGTACCCGAGGGGCGGCCGGCCGAAGCAGGCCGCCAGCCCCGATTTGCCCTCGACCTCGACGATCAGCACGCTCAGTCCGGCGTCGGCGGCGGCAGTGGCGAGGGTCGCGGTCACCGTCGTCTTTCCGACGCCACCCTTGCCCGCCACGATCATGACGCGGGCGGAGGAGCAGAAACGCGCCAGGTCCATGCGCATCCAGCCTAGAACCGCTCACATCCGGACATTCGCCCGCCGCTTCGCCGCCGTCGCGTGCCTCGTCACCGCGGCGGCGATCCTGCTCACCGACGTCGCGTCGGCCCGGCCGGGACAGTCGACGCCCCGGCGCAACGGCATCGACGTGGTGAAGGTCGACGGGTTGCTCGACCCGCCGACGGCGTCGCTCGTGCGCGACGCGATCCGCCGGGGCAACGAGCGCCGCTCGACGATGATCGTGCTCCAGCTCGACTCGGGCGGATCGATCGACGTCGACGTCGAGCCGATGCTGCGCGACGTCCGGCGCTCGCGAGTGCCGGTCGTGGTGTGGGTCGGGCCGTCGGGTGCGAAGGCGAAGGGCGCCGCGACGCTGCTGGCCGAGTCGGCGCCGGTGGTGTCGGTGTCGTCGGGCTCGAGCATCGGTCCGGCCGATCCGCTGCGCCTCGACCAGCCCGGCGCCACGAACCGGGGTGCGGTGGCCGACCGGCTCGAGGCGCTCGCAGTGCAGTGGGACCGGGACGGCGCCGGCGCGCGGCGGCTCGCGGCCGAGAACCTCCCCGCCGACGCCGCCCACCGCGCCGGCGCGATCAACACGGTCGAGCCCACCGTCGGCGAGCTGATCGTCTCGCTCGACGGCCGGGCGGTGCCGACCGCGTCCGGGCCGAAGCTCCTGTCGACGGCGACGGTCGTCGGCGAGGGGCTCGGTCGCCGCCGGCAGCCGAACCAGGAGGTCCGCTTCGACCGCCTCGACATCGCCAACCAGCTGCTGCACACGCTGATCAGCCCGTCGATCGCGTACTTGCTGTTCGTCGCCGGCCTGGCGTTGATCGTGTTCGAGTTCTACACGTGCGGCATCGGCCTGGCCGGCCTCGCCGGCGCGGCGGCGTTGGTCGGGGCGTTGGTCGGCTTCTCGCATCTCCCGGTCGCATGGTGGGCGCGCGGGGTTGCTCATGCTCGCCGTGTTCGGCTTCGCGGTCGACGTGCAGGCGGGCGGTCTCGGGGTGTGGACGTTCATCGGGGGCGGCGCGCTCGTGGCCGGCTCGCTCACGCTGTACGGCGGCGACGCGCGCCTGAATCCGCCGTGGTGGGTGCTCGCCATCGTCGTCGTCGGCACCGCGCTCTTCATGCTCGGGGCGATGACCGCCGTGATCCGGTCGCGCTTCTCCACGCCGACGATCGGGCGCGAAGGGATCGTCGGCGAGGAGGGTCGAGCCGAGGTCGACGTCGCCCCCGACGGCGTCGTGGTCGTCCAGGGAGCCCGGTGGCGGGCCCGGACGAACCGGGCGACCCCGATCGACGCCGGCGATCCCGTGCGGGTCGTGGCCGTCGAGGGGCTCGTGCTCGAGGTCGAGCCCCCCGAGGGCGGTGCACGCGACTACCGCGACCGGAGCGGCCGCCGGGGCCGTGCTCGTGACCGCGCCGGCCCCGAGGGTGGGGACGGGCCGTAGCGGAGCGGAGATTCTGCGCGTTTCGGGCCTTGTCGAGTGCAGGGGAGGGGGATACGGTCGCCGGCACTGCACGACCGGGGGAGGGGGCCGGTGACGGTCCAGATGACAGAACGGACCTGGCAGCTGCGCGCGGCGTGCCGGGGCCCGGAGTCGGCGCTCTTCTTTCCGCCGACGACTCCGGAGCGCAAGGACGAGCGCGACCTGCGCGAAGCGAGGGCCAAGGCGATCTGCCGCGAGTGCCCGGTGCAGCCCGAGTGCCTGGACTACGCGCTGGGCATCCGCGAGCCGCACGGCATCTGGGGCGGCCTCACCGAGGCCGAGCGCCGCCTCTCATCGACGCCTAACTGGTCGAGCTGACGTAGCGACCTCAGCCCTCACGCGTCTCTGAGCGCCGCCGGGCCGGGGATGCGGTCGTCGCCGCGGCGGCGGGTGACTCCTTCGGCGTCGAGCTGGTTGAGGATCGGCAGCACGTACTTCCGGGTCGATCCGAGGAGGTCCCGAACGTCGGCGACGGTCACCTTCCCCTTGTCGCGGAGGGCGGCACGAACCCGCCGGCGCGCCTCGTCGACGGCGCCGGACGCGAACACGATCCCGTCGAGGTCGACGACGGCGCCCTCGCGGGTGAGCGAACGCACCAACGCCGGCCCGGCGCCGACCGACGCCGGCTCGGGGGGCGAGAACGGCGCCGCCTCGAGCGCGTCGAGGAGGGCGCGGGCTTCGGCCGAATCGGTGGCGCGGGAACGGCGGGTGACGTCGCGCACGTAGCCGCGCTCGACGACGAGCTCGCCGTCGTCGGCGAGGGCGGCGCGGAGCCGGTCGGCGTCGATCCGCAGGTCGGAGGCCAAGGCCGCCAGCTCCATGCCCGGCTCGAGCGGGGCGCGCTCGTGGTGCGCCCGCACCTGGTCGGCGGCGGCGGTGCGCAGCGCCGCCAGCGTGTCCGCTTCGACGAGCCACCGACCGACGCGCACCGCGGCGCCCGACCGGACGAGATCGTCGGAGAGCGCGGCCGCCTCGGTCGTTCCGAGCCCGGCGCGGGGTCCGAGCGCGTCCACGGCCAGCCACCGGTGCCCGGTGAGCAGCCGCTGCTCCAACGGGAGCGGGAGGGAGGCGAGCGCGTCGCGGGCGCGCCCGCGGGGGGCGGCGTCCAGCACCTCGGCGCCGCCGACCGTGTCTCGTTCGCCCGGATCGCGCAGCACCAGCCGGTCGCCCGGAGCCAGCGGCACACGCTCGTCGAGCCGGATGCGGCCGTACCGGCCGTCGGCGTCGAGCACGCGCAGCACCGCCGTGTGCTCACCCGATCCCACGTAGCACTGCAGCGACGAGCGGGCCCGGAACGTGCGGTCCCGGAGCGGCTCGAGCTCGACGTCGACGACGTCGGTCAGCTGCCACTGCCCGGCTCTGACGACGCCGTCGCCCCGGCGCACCGCCCTGCGCTCGATCCCGGACCCGGCGAGGTTGAGCGCCACCCGCGTGCCCGGCGAGGCCACGTCCAGCTGGCGGTGCGATGTCTCGATGGCTCGGATCCGTGCCCGCCGGGCCCGCGGCCCGACCTCGACCTCGTCGTCCACGCGTAGCGACCCGCCGGCCAGGGTGCCGGTCACGACCGTCCCCGCCCCTTTGGCCGCGAAGACGCGGTCGACCCAGAGCCGCGGCCGGTCACGGTCGACGGGCTCGGGGGCGGCCGAGAGCACGGCGTCGAGACCGGCGCGCACGTCGTCGAGCCCCCGCCCCGACAGCGCGTCGCACACCACGACCGGCGCCCCGGCGAGCACCGACCCGGCGAGGTGGTCGTCGAGCTCGAGGCGCGCCAGCTCGAGGGTGTCGTCGTCGACGAGGTCGGCCTTCGTGAGGCACACGAGCCCGTGCCGCACGCCGAGCAGCTCGATGATGCGCAGGTGCTCCTCGCTCTGGGGCATCCAGCCCTCGTTGGCGGCGACCACCAGCATCACGACGTCGACCGCGCCCACCCCGGCGAGCATGTTCTTGATGAACCGCACGTGGCCGGGCACGTCGACGAAGCCGACCTCCTCGCCGGACGGCAGCGTCGTGAACGCGAATCCCAGGTCGATGGTGAGCCCGCGCTCCTTCTCCTCCGGGAACCGGTCGGGATCGGTGCCGGTGAGCGCGAGCACGAGCGTCGACTTGCCGTGGTCGACGTGGCCGGCGGTGGCGACGGTGCGCACGGCGCCGACGGGTCAGCCGGCGGCAGCGGCGAGGGCGCGGGCGACGCGCTCGTCGTCCGCCGGGTCGACCGTGCGCAGGTCACAGACGACGGCGTCGTCCTCGATCCGGGCGACGACGTCGTGCTCGCGCAGGCGGGCCAGCGCCCGGGCCGCCGCCGCCACCTCGATTCCCACTCCGACCGACGGGATCGTCAGGCCCGGGAGAGAGCCGCCGCCGGCCACGGCCTCGGTGTCGACCACCTTCCCCGCCGGGATGGCAGCTGCGATCGACTCGGCCCGCGTCCGCAGCCCGTCGAGGGGCGCGGTGGCCATGCGCCAGAGCGGGATCGTGCTCGCGTCACCAGAGAGATAGGAGAAGGCGACCGACTGGAGGCCGGCCAGGGTGAGCTTGTCGGCCCGCATCGCCCGGGCCAGTGGATGGGCCGCGAGCGCGGCGACGAGGTCGGACCGGCCCACGACCACCCCCGCCTGGGGGCCGCCGAGCAGCTTGTCGCCCGAGAACGTGACCAGCGCCGCGCCGGCCTCGACGGCCTGGCGGATGCCGGGCTCGTCCCGCAGCCACGCCGGCCGGTGCGGGAGCCACGGCGTCGTCTCGTCGAGCAGCCCCGAGCCGGCGTCGACCATCACCGGTGGGCCCAGCGACGTGAGCTCGGCGACGGGCGCCGACTCGACGAAGCCCACCATGCGGTAGTTCGACGCGTGCACCTTGAGGACGAGGGCGGTGTCGGACCCGACTGCGGCTGCGTAGTCGGAGGGGCGGGTGCGGTTGGTGGTGCCCACTTCGACGAGCCGGCAGCCGGACTCGGCCATGATCTCGGGCACCCGGAAGCCGCCACCGATCTCGACCAGCTCGCCCCGGGACACGACGACCTCACGGCCGCGGGCCAGCGCCGCCAGCGAGAGCAGCACCGCCGCCGCGTTGTTGTTCACGACGAGGCCGGCTTCGGCGCCGCACGCCCGGGCCAGCAGCGAGCCGGCGTGTTCGTGGCGCGACCCCCGCTCGCCGTCGTCCATGCGGTACTCGAGGTTGGAGTAGCCGCGGCCGATCGCCCGAGCGGCGGCGAGCGCGTCGTCTCCGATCGGCGCCCGACCGAGGTTCGTGTGCACGATGACGCCGGTGGCGTTGATGACGGGACGCAAGAGGCGGCCCCGGAGCTGCTCGACGCGACGGCGCGCGTCGGCGACCACCTCGTCGACCGAGACCGCGTCCTTCGGCTGCTCCCCGCGCGACACCCGCTCCCGCGCTGCCGCGATCGCATCGCGGGCGCACGCGACGAGCAGCTCGTGCGGGAGGCCCGAAAGCGCGGCGAGCACCTGGTCGACGCCGGGCAACGCGCGCCGTGGGTCCACGCCGTCAGGCTAATTCGGTGCCCGTCGACGGCTCGCGGGTAACTCGCGACTCGCCACGTAGACTGGTGTCGTAGTGCGCGACGCTTGTGACCCTTCGGCCGGCTCCGATTCCGAGGCGTTGCGGTGGTGACCCCTCGCGAGGCCGCCACCGTGATGCTCGTCCGTGATGCCCCGCAGCTGGAGGTGTTCATGCTGCGGCGGAACCTCGCCGTCGAGTTCATGGGCGGCGCCTACGTGTTCCCGGGCGGCGCGGTCGACCTCGACGACCGGGCCCCCGAGCTCCTCGACCGCTGCCACGGGCGCGACGACTCGTCCGCCAGCACCCAGCTCGGCCTGCACGCCGGCGGGATGGGCTTCTGGGTCGCCGCCATCCGCGAGGCGTTCGAGGAGGCCGGGGTCCTTCTCGCCCGTTCGGCCGTCACGGGCCGGCCCGTCGACCTCGACGATCCGTCCGTCGCCGACCGGCTCGAGCGTGCCCGGCGCGCGGTCGGGGCCGGCGAGCGGCCGTTCCTCGAGGTCGTCGAGGACGAGGACCTGTGGCTCGACGCCGGCGCTCTCCATCTCTTCTCGCACTGGATCACGCCACCGGGCGGCCCCCGCCGATACGACACGTGGTTCTTCGTGGCCGCCGCGCCCGAGGGCCACGCATACCTGCACGACGACAGCGAGACCGTGGCGTCCGTGTGGACCCGCCCGATGGACGCGCTCGACGCCGCCGAGCGCGGCGAGCTGGAGATCATCTTCCCGACCATGCGCAACCTCGAGCAGCTGGCGCGCTTCCAGACCGCCGGCGAGCTGCTCGACGCCGTCAGCGCGTCCGAGCCGCGCGTCGTCGCCGACGCGGGCGGGGCCCGCATCCTGCTGCCCGGCGATCCCGGTCACGAGGGGGCGGCCTGATGCCCGACATGACGCCGGGCGTCCCCGAGCGCGCTGTCGCCGCTCGTGCGCCGCATCGTCGCCCCCAACCCGGGCCCGATGACGGGGCCCGGCACGAACACGTACCTCGTCGGCATCGACGAGGTCGCCGTCATCGACCCCGGTCCCGACACGAAGAAGCACATCGACGCCATCGTCGGTGCCTCGATGCGCGAGCGCGTCCGCTGGGTGCTGCTGACGCACACGCATCCCGATCACGCGCCCGGCACCGAGCGTCTCGTGAAGGCGACCGGCGCCGAGGTGGTCGCGTTCTCGAAGCGTGATCCGGTCGTCACGCCCGATCGCACCGTCGACGACGGCGACAGCATCGAAGGCACCGAGTTCGGGCTCGAAGTCATCCACACACCCGGCCACGCGCCGAACCACATCTGCTTCCTGCTCGAGGAGGAGCGCGTGCTGTTCACCGGGGACGTGATCCTCAACGGCACGTTCTCGGTCGTGAATCCGGCCCGCGGCGGCGACATGGCGCAGTACATCGCGTCGCTCGAGAAGCTCAAGAAGCGGCGCGTGGCGCGCATCGCGCCCGGCCACGGCGACGTCATCGACGAGCCGAAGCCGAAGATCGACGAGTACCTGAAGCACCGGCGGGCGCGGGAGCGGCAGATCCTCAAGGTGCTGAAGGACGGGCCGCTCCGTGTCACCGACATCGTCGCCCGCATCTACACCGACACGCCCGACGAGCTCCAGGAGTGGGCCGGCCGGCAGGTGCATGCCCACCTGCTCAAGCTCAAGGCCGAGGGCAAGGTCGAGGGCGGCAGCGTGAAGTCGGCCTGGAAGCTCGCGTAGACGCGTCAGCCCTCGCGCAGGTCGCGGAGCGCGTCTTCGATGCCGCGATGGAACGTCGGGTAGGCGTAGATCATCCAGCGCAGCCGGTCGACGGGCACCTCGGCGTGCACCGCCAAGGTGAGCAGCCCGAGCGTCTCCCCTCCGTGCGGACCGACCGAGCTCGCGCCCACGAGGACGCCGCGTCGCCGGTCCTCGACGAGCTTGTAGAAGCCGTCGTTGCCGACCTTGTGGATCCATCCGCGCGGACGTCCGGAGATCCGCCATCCCGACGCGCACCTCGATGCCCTCGTCGCGAGCGTGCCGCTCGGTGAGGCCGACCGCACCGACCTCCGGATCGGTGAACGTGACCCGGGGCAGGGCGCGGTAGTCAGCAGGCGGCGCGTCCTTGCCGAGGATGTCGGCGGCCGCGATCCGCGCCTGGTACACGGCGATGTGCGTGAAGGGGCCGAGCCCCGTGACGTCGCCGATCGCCCACAGCCGATCGGCGGCCCGGAGACGATCGTCGACGGGGACCGAGTGCCCGCGTTCGTCGATGCCGACGCTGGCGACCCCCAACGGCGCCAGATCCGTCCGGCGGCCCGTGGCGACGAGCAACCGCTCGGCTCGCAGCGGTGGACCGTCGTCGAGCTCGACCTCCACGCCGCCGGCCGCCCGGCGTACCGACCGCGCGCCCACCCCGGTGCGCACGTCGATGCCTTCGCGCCCGAACACGTCGGCGATCAGCGCGCCCGCCTCGGGCTCTTCGGGCGGCAGCAGCCGCTCCGACTGCTCGACGACCGTCACCGTCGACCCGAACCGGGCGAACACCTGGGCGAGCTCGACGCCGACGGCGCCGCCCCCGAGGACGACGAGCGACCTCGGCACCTCCTCGGTCTCCACGGCGTCGCGGTTGGTCCAGTACTCGACGGTGTCGAGCCCGGGAAGCGGCGGGATCGCCGGTCGCGTCCCCGTCGCGAGAACGACTCCTCGGCGGGCCTCGAACGTGCGGTCGCCGACCTGCACGCGGCCCGGACCGTCGAGGCGGCCGCGGCCACGGACGAACCGCCCGCCCTTTCCCTCGAAGCGCTCGACGGCGACGCGGTCGTCCCACGTGTCGGTCGCCTCGGCGCGGATGCGCGTCGCGACGGGCGACCAGTCGGGATCGACGGCGCTCGTCCCGGCGAGCTGGGGGACGCGTCGTGCCTCGGCGAGCGCGTTCGCGGCCCGGGTCATCATCTTCGTGGGGATGCAGCCCCAGTACGGGCACTCGCCGCCGACGAGGTTCGCCTCGATGCCGACGACGTCGAGGCCGGCGTCCGCGACGCGCTCGGCGACCAGCTCGCCCCCCACGCCCATGCCGAGCACGATGACGTCAGCCGTGTCGGTCACGGTTGGGTTTCTACCGCGTGGCGGCGTCCTTCGAAGCGAGGTTCGCCTGGGCGAGATCGAAGATCCGCGCCGTGCACGAGCTGAGGTCGAGGGGCGGGAGCAGGTCGTCGACGATCCGTCCCGCGATACGGCGGAACTCGGCGCCGGCGGCGCTCTCGGGCGCGGTGATCACGACGGGTTTCCCGGCGTCACCCCCCGCCGACACTGCCGGCTCGATGGGCACGGCGCCGATGAGCGGCACGCCGATCTCGTCGGCCAGCGCGGTGCCGCCACCCTCGCCGAAGATCGCGTGGCGCGATCCGTCGGGCGCGGCGAACTCGCTCATGTTCTCGACTACCCCGACCACCTTCAGATAGCTGCGGCGCGCCATGTCGGCGACTCGCGTCGCGACCTGCTGGGCGGCGAGCGCGGGCGTGGTCACGACGAGCAGCTCGGTGCTCGGCAGCAGACGCGCCAGCGCCATCTGGATGTCGCCGGTGCCGGGCGGCATGTCGATGAGGAGGTAGTCCATCTCGCCCCACCGGACGTCGGTGAGGAACTGCTCGAGGGCGCTGGCGAGGATGAGACCCCGCCACATCAGCGCGGTCTCCGCGTCGTCGACGAGGAACCCCATCGACACGACCTTGATGCGTCCCGGCGCGCCGGACGGGTCATCGAGGTTCGGGACCTCGACCTCGTTCGGGTCGATCTTGCCGTCGGAGCCGCCGAGCCGGCCCTCGACGCCGAGCATGCGCGGCACGCTGAAGCCCCAGATGTCGGCGTCGAGGACGCCGACGGTCCGACCCTGCGCGGCGAGGGCGGCGGCGAGGTTCACCGTCACCGACGACTTGCCCACGCCTCCCTTGCCGCTCGCGACCGCGAGGACACGCGTGGTCGGCGAGCACTTCGGTCCCGGGTGCGTTCTCGCGCGCCTGCCAGCGGGCGCGTTGCATCACTGCCGACTTCTCGTCCTGGGTCATCTCGCCGTACTCGACCCGCACGCCCGTGACCCCGCGCAGCCCGCGGACCTTCGACTCGACGTCGTCCTGGATCTGTGCCCGCAGCGGACAGCCGGCCGTCGTGAGGGCCACCTTCACGGTGACCTCGCCGTCGTCGGTCACGCGGACGTCGCGCACCATGCCGAGCTCGACGATGCTGGCGTGCAGCTCGGGGTCGATGACGCCCTCGAGCATGCGGCGTACGTCAGCCGGGCTGGGCGGGGGACCCTCGGCAGGTCGGTGGACCGGCGCGCCGGGGTCGTCGGGGTCGGGCGTGTGGAGTGCCATCAGGTAATAAAACCAGCGGTCATCTTGAAAATATGCCCGCTCGGGGGTACGGTCAAGCGCCATGGTGAATCGGCCCGACGAGCTCACCGTCCTCAAGGCGTTGGGGGACGAGACCCGCTACGCGATGTACCGGGAGCTGGCCACGTCGACGGCGCCCTTGTCGGCGCCGGAGCTCGCCGAGCGGCTCGGGCTCCACGCCAACACCGTGCGCCTGCACCTCGACCGCCTGCGCGACGCCGGGTTGATCGACGCCGAGGCCGTCCACCGCGGCACCGTCGGCCGCCCCCAGCACCTCTACTTCCTCGCCGACGGCGCTCCCGGCCTCGGCTTCGACCCGCCCGCGCACGCGCTGCTCGCCGGTCTGCTCGCGAGCCTCGCCGAGCGGGTCGGCGCCGATCCCGACGACGCCGCCGACACCGGGCACGCCTGGGGCACCGAGGCCGGCAAGCGCACCCGCACACGCAGCTGCGTGCGGGCGCTCGACGACGAGCTCGCCCAGCTCGGTTTCGAGCCCGCCCCCGACGCCGCCGACGGCGAGTACGAAGGCGCGACCCGCATCGAGTTCCTCCACTGCCCGTTCCGGGAGCTCGCCGAGGCGTACCCCGAGCTGGTCTGCAATCTGCACCGCGGGCTGTGCGAGGGCGTCGTCGACCAGGTGGGCGGGGGAAGAGTCGAGGAGTTCGCCACGTTGTACGACCCCGAGCCGTGCCACGTGACCGTTTCGGTCGGATACCCTGAAGACCGCACTTGAGCCAGCACCTGGAGGACCCATGCTCACCCTGACCGACACCGCGTCGACCAAGGTGAAGGAGCTCATCCAAGCCGAGGAGAACCCCGAGCTGGTGCTGCGCGTCGCCGTGCGGCCCGGAGGGTGCTCCGGCCTGAGCTACGAGATGTTCTTCGACACCGATGTCGCCGCCGACGACGTTTCCAGTGAGTTCGGTGAAGTGAAGGTCGTCGTCGACCCCGCGAGCTCGCAGTACCTCACGGGCGCGTCGCTCGACTACAAGGACGGGCTGCAAGGCGCCGGGTTCACGATCAACAACCCGAACACCACCCGTACCTGCGGGTGCGGCCAGTCGTTCTCCTGATCGATCTTCGACCGAGCCGCGCTCGGTGCTCGACGACCCCGCTCCGGCGGGGTCGTTTCGCGTCCCGCTGCCCGTCGTCGGCGAGGTCGGCGAAGCCGCCGCCTTCGCGTTTCCCGACGTGCGCGGACACTGGAACTTGCGACGTGATCCTCGTAGTGTTCGCGGGAACACTTTCGCGACTGCACGATCTGCGTTTGGCTGAGGGAGGGCTCGACAACCATGACACCTACGTGGCCACCGAGCGGCGGTGGGGACAGCGGCGACCAGGGCGGTGGCTCTGGGAGCACATGGCCTCCGCCGCCCCCGCGTCCGGAGCCTCGGCCGTGGGAGCCGACCCCGTCTCCTGCCGCGCCGAGCGCGCCGGCCGAGACGCCGGCCAAGCCGGCGAAGAAGAAGGCGCCCGCCAGGAAGAAGAAGGCGACCGCCAAGAAGAAGACCGCTCGCAAGCCGGCGAGGAAGAAGGCGCCCGCCCGTAAGAAGAAGGCCGCGCGCAAGCCGGCGAAGCGCAAGGCCGCAAAGCGCACGACCAAGAAGCGCACGACGCGCAAGGCCGCCAAGCGGACCACGAAGAAGCGCGACCACGAAGAAGCGCGCGCGACGAAGAAGCGGGCTACCAAGAAGCGGTCGACGAAGAAGGCCACCCGGAAGCCGGCGAAGCGCAAGGCCACGAAGAAGCGGTCGACGCGCAAGCCCGCGAAGCGGCGGACCACGAAGAAGCGGCGGTAGTGCGAGCGGCGGGTTCTGCCGCCGCTCTCTCTCCGCTAGCTGACGAGGCGCTGGAGCAGCTGTTGCTGCTCGTCGTGACCGAACGCACCGTCGAGGCGTGACACGACGTTGCCGGTCGCGTCGACGCCGAACAGCCACGGCTCGGTCTGGATGCCCCAGGCCTGCACCGTGGGGGTCGTCTCGTTCCCGCTCAGGTTCGTGTAGATCTCGACGTGCACGAACGTGATGCGGTCCTTGTACTGATCGGTGAGCGTGAGCAGATCGTCGAGCACCGGGCCGCAGTACCGCGACTGGCACAGCGCCGGCGTCGCGAGCATCACGGCGACGGGCTTCCCCGCGCCGATCGCGGTGTCGAGCGACACGTCGTGCAACGGGCACGGTGGGTTCCGGGTGCAGATCGGGTCGACACCCAGCGGGTTGGCGACGGTCGGCGATGCCGCCCGCGGCGCGGGCGTGCCGGCGCACCGGAGCCTTCGGCTGGTCCTGCACCTGGAACGCAAGCGAGGCGTTCTGCCGCTTCCCGTCCTTCTTCACCTGGACCACGCCGAGCCAGGGCCCGGCCTGCGGCAGCGCGACTTCGGCGGTGTAGATGCCACGGCGCTTGGGGAGCCCACGCGAGTGCAGCACCGTCTCGACGGGTGCACCGAGTTTCCGGCTCTGACCGTAGGCGAGCCTCGCCGGCGGCCCCGACGCGTACTTCGGTCCCTCGGCGAGCGCGAACACGATGCGCTGCGGGTCGGGTGACGCGTACAGGTCGCTGGCGAGCAGGAGCGCTGAGAGCTTCTTGCTCTCGGCCATCGGCAGGGCAGCCGCGGTGCCGCCGGCCGCCGCCGCCAGCACCATGCCGCCGCCGGCGGCGAGGAATGCGCGTCGGCTCAGGGGGACGGGAGGCATGCCCCTATCCTGCCGTTCGGAGATCGTGATGTCCGATCGGGTCGGCTTCGTATGCAACGGCGCGCCGGTAGAGGTCGGCGTCGATCCCGGCGAGTCGTTGCTGTCCGTGTTGCGCGAGCGGCTCGGGCTCGTGTCGGCCAAGGACGGGTGTGCGCCCCAGGGGCAATGCGGCTGCTGCACGGTGCTCGTCGACGGTGATGCGCGCGTCGCCTGCGTGACGCCGGCGTCCCGAGTGGACGGCCGAGCCGTGACAACCGTCGAGGGGCTCGACCCGGCGACGCGTGACTCCATCGCCGGCGCGTTCGTCGCCACCGGTGGTTCGCAGTGCGGGTTCTGCACGCCGGGCATCGTGATGCGCGCCGCGTCGCTGCTCGCAAAGGGTCGCACACGGCGCGCCGACCTCGACCGGGGGCTGGCGGCGCACCTGTGCCGGTGCACGGGCTGGCAGACCGTGTACGAGGCGATTGACGCGGCGGCGTCCGAGGTGATCGACGCGGCGGCATCGGGTCGTCGGCCGGCGCCACGGCCCGATCTCGACGCCGCCGCCCGGCGCGCCGAGCTCGAAGGGGGCGGCCGGCAGCGCGTCGGCATCGACGTGCCCCTCGGCGGCGGCGGCTTCGCCGACGACGTCGCACCCCGCGACGCCCTCGTCGCCGTGCCGTGCCCGCCCGGATCGACCGCCGGCGGGGTCGATGCCGCCGGCATGCAGTGGGTGGTGGCCGACACGCTGGCCGAGGCGCGCGCCGAGGCGGGGAAGGTCCAGGGCCGGCGCACCACGATCGAGGAGCGTCCACCGTTGCCGCCTCCCGACCTGCCACGCGGAGGCGTTCGCCTCGCTACCGGCTGGGTCGAGCCCGCGTATCTCGAGCCGGACGCGTCGTGGTGCGAGCCGGGCGGCGAGCCGTCGACTCCGCTCGCCAACGGCGGCGCGTTCGGGGGGAAGGAGTCGTCGCCCGTCACCGCGGCGGCCAGGGCGCTGGCCGATCGCGTCGGCCGCGCCGTACGCGTCGTGCTCTCCCGCGAGGACGTCGTGCGGCTCGGTCCCAAGCGCCCGCCGATCGGGGCCGCAGCCGTGTACGACGGCGACGCCGTCGACGTGCGCGGGCGCGTCGTCGAGGGCGCCGGCGCGATCGCCGACCGCAGCGATCACGCCGCTACCGCGCTCGAGGTCCGCCAGCAGTGGGAGGCAGTCCCCGTCGCCGGCCCGCCGGTGTCGGCGCACCTGCGGGCGGCGGGACTGGCCGAGGTGGCGGTGCTCGTGGAGGGTGCGCTCGACGAAGCCGGGGTCGATCGCAGTGCCCTCGTGGCGGACGATCGCGCCGCCCGTGTGCTCCTCGACTCGTGCACCGCCGCGCCGGGCGGCGCACGAGCCGGCGCCCGCGTCCACCTCGACGACTCGGGCGCGCTCGAGCGGGTCGAGATCCGCGTTGCCGCCGGTGACCCGCTGGACGAAGTCGTCCTCCGCTCCTACGCCGTCGGCGCCGCCCACATGGCCTTGGGGTGGGTGCTCAGCGAGGGCATCGCGGTCGATCCCGACACCGGCGAGGTCCACGACCTGACGATCAGATCGTTCGGCGTGATCCGCGCCAAGGACACTCCGCCGATCGACGTCACCGTCGTCGCCGACGACGGGCGCGCCGCGGCCCCGCTCGTCGGACGCCGTGTTCGCGGCGGTCGCCGCCGCGGCGTGGAACGCGGTCACGCGCGCGGAAGGCGCGCGCCCCGAGGCGTTCCCCGCCCGCGGGACGCGCGCCGCCCGTCGTCTACGGCGTTGACGGAGCCGCCGGCGCCGCCGGCGCGCCGGCGCGGCCTCCTCGTGCGGCCGGAACAGGAAGAAGCTGATCACGAGCACCCAGATCAGCCAGACGAGGAACGTGATGAAACCGACGATGAACGGGAATCCGCTGTCGGTCACGACGACGAGACCGCCGACGATCCACCCGAGAGCGATCACGAAGCTCGCCCAACCGAGCGCCTCCGGGAACACCTTTGTGCGCAGCGACGCGACGCCGACCGCGATCACGAAGCCGGCGATGCCGAAGTTGCCCATCCCGGCGATCACTCCCGAGAGCAGGTAGATGAACTTCGGGTTCACCGAAGCGGTGGCCCCGGTGGAGTCGATGGCGATGGCGACCGTGGCGTTCAGCGCGAACGCCGTGACCGCGGTGATCAGGCCGATGATCCCGCCTGCCACCGCGATCGTGGCCAGCCGCCGCGTGTCGTCCGAGCGGCGGAGGGTGCTCCAGAGGCTGCCGAGGAACCAGAGGAAGGCCAGCGACCCCAGCCCGGTGAGGAAGGCGCCGGTCTTGATCGCGGCGGTGTGGTCCTCGTAATACGACGCGATCTTCCGGACGGAGTCATCCGGGCTCGGCGGTGATCCCCCGATCAGGGCTCCGACCACGATCAGAACCACAAAGATCACGCCCGCGGCCGCGCCGTACCGTTCCCACTTCGCATCGTCCATGTCGTGCCTCCTTCGGGGGCACGCCACCCGCGCCGCCCGGGCCATGCTCGGCTGACGACTCGCTGACGTCAAGCGTCGGTCCGGTAACGTTCGCACCGTGCTCGGCGCCGTGCTCATGGTCGTGGTGATGGTCCTGGTCGTGCCGGTCGCGATCATGTTCGGCGGCGCAATCTGGAGCGCGCTGTTCGGCTGGCTCTCCTCCGACGACGCCGACCGACGCCATCAGGGCGACGCCGCGTAACGCAGCGTCTCGTGGCGACGGATTCGGTCCGGGTCCGCGTCGCACGACGGCGGCGAGCTCGACGCCCACCTCGTGATCCCCGAGCGTGGCGCCGGCCCGGGCGTCGTGCTGCTCCACGAAGCCGGTGGCGTCACCGGTTACGTGCGCGGCGTGGCGGACCGCCTCGCCCGGCTCGGCTACGTGACCCTGGTGCCGGACTTGTTCTGGCGCATCGAGCGCAACGTCGACCTGCAGAACGACAAGGACATGACGCGGGCGCTCGAGCTCATCGGGCAGTTCGATCCGCACGCCGGCGTGCGGGACGTCGATGCCGCGCTCTCGTGGATGCGCGCCCGCCCCGAGGTCGACGGTCCCGTCGGTGTCGTCGGGTTCTGCTTCGGCGGTGGCCTGACCTATGGCGTCGCGTGCGAGCTCGACCCCGCCTGCGCGGTGGCGTACTACGGCGTCGGCGTCGAGCTCCTCGCCGATCGCATCGACGAGGTGACGTGCCCGATGCTCCTGCAATTCGGCAGCACGGACGTCTTCATCACTCCCGAGTCACTCGATCGGCTCCAGGTCGCGGCCGGAGGGAAGCCGAACATCGAGGTCGAGGTGTACGACGCCGGGCACGCGTTCGACAACCCGTACGCCGAATGGCACGAGCCCGAAGTCGCGGCCCGGGCATGGGAACGCACCGCCGCGTTCTTGGCCGCGAACCTCGCGGCGCCGAGCTGACCGCGGCGCGTCAGTCGCCCGTCTGCGCGTCTTCGAACCGCTTGCGCAGCTCCTCGAGCCACTTCTCGATCTGCTTCCCCGCGTCTCCGCCGTTGCCCTTCTGCCCACGGTTGTCCGGCTGGGCCGGCGGCAGCGTCGTCGGCGGAGCCGTCGGGGGCGGAACCGTCGTGGGCGGGAGCGTCGGCGGCACTGTCGTCACCGGGACGGCGGTGGTCGTGGGGGCCGGAGGCGAACCGCCCTCGGAGCTGGCGTTGTAGGCGAAGAGGCCGGCGACCGCCGCCCCCGCGATCAGGCCCCCGACGAGCAGCACGGCGGCCCACGGCCTGCGACCGCGCCGCCGGCGTACCGGTGCGACGGCCGCGGGTTGCGCCGCCGTGCGGGTCTGCGTGCCCGGCGTCGTTGCGGTGCCGTCGGCGTCGTGCAGCGCGGCTGCCGCCGCCACCGGCGCCGCCGCGATCGGGGCAGTCGCCGGCCCCGACGTCGCGTCGGAGGCCGGGCCGGCGAGGTGGTCACGGACGGCAGCGGCGGTCGGACGGGTGTGCGGATCGCGCGCGGTCATCGCGGCCAAGATCCCCGGCCAGCCGCCCGGAAGCTCGGCAGGGACGTGCGGGTCGCGCGAGAGGCGCGCGGCCGCCGCCTCCGCGGGCGGGCCGTCGAACACGCGCCGGCCCGTCAGGCACTCGATGAGCACCAGCCCGAGGGAGTAGACGTCCGTCGGCGGTCCGACCTCGCCGCCCTCGAGCTGTTCGGGAGCGATGTACGCCATCGTGCCGATGGCCTGGTGGGTGCCGGTGATCCTCGTGGCACCGAGGAGGCGGGCGATCCCGAAGTCCGCCAGCCGGACGGAGCCGTAGTCGTCCAGCATCAGGTTCGACGGCTTCACGTCGCGATGCACGATCCCCTGGCGGTGGATGTAGTCGAGCGCGGCGGTGGTCTCGGTACCGATGCGCGCCACCCGGTCGGAAGGGAGCGCGCCGCCGTCCAACAGCTGGCGCACCGTCGCCCCACCGAGCAGCTCGAGGACGAGGAACGCGTCGCCGTTGTCGGTGCCGGCGTCGAGGAGACGGACGAGATTCGGGTGCTGGAGCCGCGCCAGGGTCCGGGCTTCGGCGGCGAACCGACGCTCGTGCTCGACCTCCCGCAGCACCTTCACGGCGACGTCGCGCTCCAGGCGCACGTCCCGGCCGCGGTACACGTCGGCCATGCCTCCGCGATCGATCAACTCGTCGATGCGGTATCGGGACTGAAGGATCGTGTGGGTGGCGATCATCGAACGCCCTGGGACCTGCCGTGTGGACCAGACGCCTGAAGACGCAGTTTTACCCGTTCGTACGGGCCCACAAGCGTCGCCCTACTGGGTCGGGGCGGTGTCCACACCTGGCAGCGAGCGGGACTGGCCGAACCGGTAGCCGACCGAGCGCACGGTCTGGATCAGCCCGCCCCGCTCCTCGCCGAGCTTGGCCCGCAGGCGGCGGACGTGGACGTCGACGGTCCGGGCGCCGCCGTAGTACTCGTATCCCCACACGCGCGACAGCAGCTGCTCGCGCGTGAACACCTTGCCGGGGTGGGTGGCGAAGAAGCGCAGCAGCTCGTACTCCATGTAGGTGAGGTCGAGCGGACGGCCGCCCATCGCCGCCTGGTACGTCTCGAGGTTGAGGACGAGGTCGCCGTACTCGACGACCTCGGGTCGCGTCGTCCGGCCGGTCCGCCAGTGCAGGTGTCGCAGGCGCGCTTCGAGCTCGCGCGGGTGGAACGGCGCGAGGCAGAAGTCGTCGAACACGTCCTCGCGCATCTCGAGCTCGGCGAGCTGCGCGCCCGACACGAGCAGGAGGATCGGCTCCAGCGGCGCGTCCCGCTTGCGCAGCGAACGGCAGATCCCGAACGCGCCCTCGGGATCCTCGTCGGCGCAGACGACCGCGCCCGCCCACCCGTCGGGAGGCTCGTGCTGCGTCGCGATCGAAGCGTTCGAGACCGCTTTCCACGGATAGCCGGCGAGGTCGAGCGTCTGCGCGAGCAGCGCCGGTGGCGGGTCCGGGAAGACCAGGAACGGCTCGGTGATGGGCGACATCATCACAGCGCGCCGAGGTAGCGGTCGAGCTCCCACGGCGTGACCTGCCCCCGGTAGTCGGCCCACTCGCTGCGCTTGTTGCGGATGAAGTGCTCGAAGACGTGCTCGCCGAGCGCCTCGGCCACCAGCTCCGAGTCCTCCATCACGTCGACGGCCTCGGCGAGTGACCGCGGCAGCGAGTCGATGCCCTCGGCCGCCCGCTCCTCGGGCGTCATCTCGAAGATGTTGTTCGTGGCCTCGGCCGCGAGCTCGTAGCCCTCGTCGACGCCCTTCAGCCCTGCCGCCAGCATCAGGCTGAACGCGAGGTAGGGGTTGCACGCAGGGTCGGGGGAGCGGAACTCGATCCGGGTCGAGTCCTCCTTCCCCTTCTTCGCCAGCGGCACGCGCACGAGCGCCGAGCGGTTGTTCCGCGCCCAGCACACGTACGTCGGCGCCTCGTAGCCGACGATCGGCGCCTCGCTGTTGATCGCCAGACGCTTGTACGAGTTCACCCACTGGTTCGTCACGGCGGTGATCTCCGGCGCGTGACGCAGGAGGCCGGCGATGAAGTTCTTGCCGACCTTCGACAGCCCGGCGTTGTCGCCCGGGTCGTGGAACGCGTTGACGTCGCCTTCGAACAGCGAGAGGTGCGTGTGCATCCCGGAGCCGAACGCGTGCGCCAGCGGCTTGGGCATGAACGTGGCGTAGACGCCCAGATCCTGCGCCACCTCCTTCACGACGAGACGGAACGTCATCACGTTGTCGGCCATCGTGAGCGCGTCCGTGTAACGCAGATCGATCTCGTGCTGGCTCGGGCCGAGCTCGTGGAAGCTGTACTCGACGGGGATGCCCATGGCCTCGAGCGTGAGGATCGTCTGCTTGCGCAGCTCGCTCACCATGTCCATCTGGGTGAGGTCGAAGTACGAAGCCTCGTCGAGGGGCTCCGGGTTCCGCTGCGACTTGAAGTAGAAGAACTCCATCTCCGGCCCGACGTAGAACGTGAACCCCTTCTCCCGCGCGCGCTCGAGGTTGCGCTTGAGCACGTGGCGCGGGTCGCCTTCGAAGGGTTCCCCGTCGAGGCGATGGACGTCGCAGAACATGCGCGCGACCGGCGCGTCGTCGCCGCGCCACGGCACGATCTCGAACGTGCCCGGGTCGGGCTTGGCGAGCATGTCCGCTTCCTGCACCCGGCGTGTAGCCCTCGATCGCGGAGCCGTCGAAGGTCATGCCCTCTTCGAGGGCGCCTTCGAGCTCGGCCGGAGTGATCGCGAAGCTCTTGAGCTTGCCGAGCACGTCGGTGAACCAGAGGCGCACGAAGCGCACCCCGCGTTCTTCGACGGTGCGCAGCACGTAGTCGAGTGGCCGTTCCATCCGACAAGTGTTGCAGGCCGGCCGACGGCGACGGCAGCCCGAAACCGCAGATCAGGGTCGGTTAACAGAGCGTTCATTGGGGGGCAACGGATGCGAAATCGCAGGCTGGGAGCGTGCGCTCGGCGGTGACCGACCCGCGCCTTCGCCGGGCGCGCGGAAGGGGGCATAGGCTCCCGCCGATTTGCAGGCGCCGGCACGCCGGACGACGGGATGCGTCCGGCAACGACGAAGGAGTAGAAGTGGCGGAGCAGCGCACCCCGGGCGACGTGTTGAAGCTGGCCCAGGACTCGGGCGCCGAGATCGTGGACCTCCGGTTCTGCGACCTCCCCGGCCTCATGCAGCACTTCTCGATGCCGATCCACGAGCTGACGGCGGACGGCTTCGACGACGGCTACGGGTTCGACGGCTCGTCGATCCGCGGGTTCCAGGAGATCCAGGAGTCGGACATGCTCCTCGTGCCCGACCCGAACACGGCGGTCATCGACCCGTTCCGCGAGCACACGACGCTCTCCATCAACTGTTACGTCCAGGACCCGGTGACGGGCGAGCCGTACACCCGCGACCCGCGCTACGTCGCGAAGAAGGCGGAGGAGTACGTCAAGGGCACCGGCATCGCCGACACCATCTACATCGGGCCCGAAGCCGAGTTCTACATCTTCGACTCGGCCCGCTTCGATCAGAACCAGTACTCGGGCTACTACTACGTCGACTCGGTCGAGGGCGTGTGGAACTCGGGCCGCGAGTTCGAGCTCGACGGTGGCCCGAACCTCGGGTACAAGCCCCGCTACAAGGAGGGGTACTTCCCCGTCCCGCCGATGGACAGCTTCCAGGACCTCCGCTCGGAGATGATCCTCACGCTCGAGAAGCTGGGCATCGAGGTCGAGGTGCAGCACCACGAGGTGGGCACCGCCGGCCAGGCCGAGATCGACATGCGATTCGACACGCTGCTGACGATGGCCGACAAGCTCATGCTCTACAAGTACGTCGTGAAGAACGTGGCGCGGCTCCGCCGGCTTCACGGTGACGTTCATGCCGAAGCCGATCTTCCAGGACAACGGCTCGGGCATGCACGTGCACCAGTCGCTGTGGAAGGGCGGCGAGCCGCTGATGTTCGACGAGAAGGGCTACGGCCAGATCTCGGACCTCGCGCGCTGGTACATCGGCGGGCTGCTCAAGCACGCGGCGGCGGTCCTCGCGTTCGCGGCGCCGACCACGAACTCGTACAAGCGGCTCGTGCCGGGCTACGAGGCGCCGGTGAACCTCGTGTACTCGCAGCGGAACCGCTCGGCGTGCGTGCGGATCCCCGTGTACTCGAAGAGCCCGAAGGCCAAGCGCCTCGAGTTCCGGCCGCCGGACCCGTCGGCCAATCCGTACCTCGCCTTCTCGGCGCTGCTCATGGCCGGGCTCGACGGGGTGCAGAACCGCATCGAGCCGCCCGACCCGCTCGACAAGGACCTCTACGACCTGCCTCCCGAGGACCTGGCGAAGGTCCCGCAGGTGCCGGGCTCGCTCGACGAGTCACTGGCCGCGCTCGAAGCCGACCACGATTTCCTGCTCGCCGGAGGCGTGTTCACCCAGGACGTGATCGACACGTGGATCTCCTACAAGCGGGAGAACGAGATCGACGAGCTTCGTCTCCGCCCGCACCCGTGGGAGTTCTACATGTACTACGACATCTAGCCGCGGCGACGAGTCAGCGGGCGGCCGGCTGGAAGAGCTCGACGACGTTCCCGGAGGGGTCCTGCAGGAGAATCTGCTTGCCGCCGGGTCCTTCGACGATGTCGTTGCGGAATTTGGCCCCGTCATTGCGGAGCTGGGCGACTTCGGCGTCGATGTCGTCGACGAGGAAGTGAATGCGGTTCCAGCCACCGGGTTCGGGCTTGGTGCCGTCGGGCATCGGCCGTCCCGCGGAGCTGGTCGGGCCGGCGAGGAGCAACCGGAGGTTTCCTCGTTTGACATCGGCGAAGGCCGGTGCAGCGTTCGTGAGGAGCTCGAAACCGAGCAGCTTGGTGTAGAAGGCGATCGACTCGTCGACGTCGTTCACCATGTAGCGGACGTTGACGATCTCATTGGTCGGCATGGGATGACCTCCTTGTCGTCTGTGGGCGGTCCAGCAGGTGGAGCAAGAAGCTGATGCGCGTCTCGAGCTCGGTCGCGGTGCGTTCGAAGGCCGGGTAGGAGGCACGATCGGTCGGGCCTTCGAGAGCCGGGTCGGGCACGCTCCAGTGCACGAGCTGGGGGTGGGACGGAAACTCGGGACACACCTCGCGGACGCGGTCGCACAGCGTGATCACCGTGTCGAACCGCTGGGTGAGGAACTCGTCGAGGTGCTTGGTGCGGTTCGCGCTGATGTCGATCCCGCGCTTCTTCAGGACGCGCACCGCGTTGGGATGCAGCGGCTTGGGATGGCTCCCCGCGCTCGCAGCCTCGACGGTCTCGTCCGACATGCGTTCGAGAAGCGCCTCCGCGATCTGGGAGCGCGTGCTGTTCCCGGTGCACAGGAACAACACCCGTCGACGGCGCCGCGACTGCCGGCTACGCGGACGCGTCGGGGGCACCGGCGCGAGCCACAGCGCCGGATGCAGCGATCCGCCCGCCGCCTGTAGCGCCTCCTGGCAGGCGCTGAGGTCGATGGCGTAATAGCTGTCGCGCCCATCCGCCGAGCTGCGGCGCGGCGAACACAACTCCGCCGTCTCGGAGCTGGCGGAGGTGGTAGGAGACCAAGTTCTGCGGTTCGTCGGTGAGTTCGGTCAACTCCCGCACCGCTCGATCGCTCTGGGCCAGCTCCCGCAACAGCTGCCACCGCAATGGGTGCGCGATCAGCCGGACGAACTGCGGGGGATCAGCAGCAAGAGCAGGCTCCACGCCCTCGAAAATACCGACCCGTGAGCGGATCCATCAAATCAGCTTGATGGAATCTCCCCTCCAGATGCGCGTTCGACACTGAACGTCGTACGGCTAGCCTCAGCGCCCATGAAATGGGCAGGTCGGCCGCGAGTGGCGCTCGTCCTCGGGGCGGCGATTGCGGCGTTCACCGCCACCGCGTGCGTCGGAGGTCCGCCGCCTCCGCCTCCGCCTCCTGCGCCGGTCGCATGTCAGAGCGCCGGGCCGGCGAACACGCCGGACGGCGCGAACGAGCCGGCGCGTCCGCCGTCGGATCGGCCCATCTCGCGTGAGGAAGCGGGCGCGCAGGCGCGCGAGGTGGCCTCGACCACCGAAGTGCGCACCAAGCGCGGCGAGATCCCGCTCCTGACCGTGGAGGAGCGGGACGGGAGGCCGGAGATCACGTCCACGCCGGTGGTCTCGCCGGACCACGCAGCGTCGGTGGCGGAGGCGAAGGCAGCCGACGGTGATCTGATCGGCGTCGACGTCGACAAGCCGGTGCACGCGTCGGCGACGAACGACCCGCGCTTCGGCGAGCAGTGGTCGTTCACCAAGGTTCCGTTCGAGGCCGCATGGACAGCTGACAACACGCAAGGTGCGAGGCGTCACGGTTGCCGTCGTCGACACCGGCGTGATGGCGGATCACCCTGACCTGTCGGGCCAGGTGCTCACGGGCGCGCACTTCCTCCACAGCGACGACGGCGAGCCCGGTCGATCCGGGGATCGGCGGCACCGAGGACTCGAAGCGGACACGGCACCCACGTCTGCCGGGACCATCGCCGCCAAGAGCAACAACGCCACCGGGATCGCCGGCGCCGCGCCGGGCACGCACATCCTGCCCGTGAAGGTCCTCTGCGCCGACGGCGGCGGTTTCACCAGCGACGTCGCCGAAGGGATCACATGGGCCGTCGACGCCGGGGCCGACGTCATCAACCTGAGCCTCGGCGGCGCCGCGGACACAGGCGAGCAGGCTGCGATCGAGTACGCACGCGACCACAACGTCGTCGTCGCCGCGGCGGGCGGCAACGACGGCACCGGCGGTCCCGCCTCGTACCCCGCTGCATACTCGACCGGCTACGCGAACGTCATCGCGGTGGCGGCCACCGACAACGCCAACGGCCATCCCGCCTACGGCACCACGGGCGAGCTACCTCGACGTCTCCGCACCGGGCGGCGTCTCGGTGTCCGGTTGCGCCAGCAACCCGGCCGTCGAGATCCTGTCGACGTGGAACGACGGCAGCTACTGCACGATCGCGGGGACGTCGATGGCGACGCCGCACGTGTCTGCCGCCGCCGCGCTGCTCCGCGCTGCGAACGGCACCTGCACCGCCGCGCAGGTGAAGAGCCGGCTGAAGACGACGGCGGGGGACCTCGGGACGCCGGGGGCTGACAGCACGTTCGGCGCCGGGATCGTCAACCCGCTCGTCGGCCGGCGCAACCTGCTGAGCCCAGGTCACGCGCGTCCGTAGAACACGCGCTCGACGACCTTGCGCGCCCGGCGGGTCACGCGGCGGTAGTCGTCCCGCAGCCCGGCCTGGGGCTGCGGCCCGTAGCCGAGCAGCCGCCCGAGGCGCGTCGCCTCCCGGCCGTCCGTCGGGAGCGCATCGCCGGGTCGCCCGGTGAGCAGGTACCGCGCGTTTCGGGCCAGCTCGCAGAACCGGTATGCCTCCTCGAGCGCGTCGGCGTCGCCGGCGTCGAGCAGGTCGGCCGCGCGCAGCTCGTGCAGCGCGCCGATCGTCGACGTGACGCGGACCTCCGGATGGCGCGCGCCGTGCTGGAGCTGGAGCAGCTGCACCGTGAACTCGACGTCGGACAACGACCCGCGGCCCAGCTTGAGATGGAAGCGCGGATCCTCATTGGGCGGGATGCGCTCCCGCTCGATGCGCGCCTTCATGCGGCGCACCTCGCGCACGTCGTCGTCGGGAAACGGGTCCCGGTACACGAACGGCTCGATGAGCGCCGCGAACCGCTCTGACACCGCCGCGTCTCCCGCGACGGGTCGCGCCTTGAGGAGGGCTTGGAACTCCCATGTCTGGGCCCACCGCTCGTAGTACGCCTCGTAACCCGACAGGCTGCGGGCGAGCGCGCCCTTCTTTCCCTCGGGCCGGAGGTTCACGTCCACCCGGAAGGTCTGACCTTCCGGTGTGATGCCGCCGAGCTCGCTCATCAGCTGCTCGGCGACCGTCTCGGCGGCGCGAAAGTCGGCGGCGTCCTTGCCGTCGTAGACGAACAGCAGGTCGAGGTCGGACGCGTAGCTGAGCTCGCCGCCGCCGAGACGCCCCAAGCCGATCACCGCGAAGGGCAACGACGGTCCGAGGGACCGCAGCGCCGCCTCGACGCACGCGTCGGCGAGCCCGGCGAGCTCACCCTCGGTCTCCTCGATCGAGGCGAACCCGAGCACGTCGCGGGCGGCGATGCGCAACATCTCGCGCCGCTTGAACCGGCGGAGTCCGACGCGGCGCTCGTCGGCGCTCGGCCGCCATGTGAGGTTGCCGAGCGCCTCCTCGACGAGCTCGTCCCGGGACTTCTCGTGGGAGAGCGCCTCGTCGTCGCCGAGCGCTTCGACGAAGTCGGGTTGCCGGCGCAACGCGTCGCCGAGCAGCCGGCTCGACCCGAGCAGCCGGCACGTGCGCTCGGCCGCCTGCGGGGACTCCCGGAAGGTCTGGGCGAGCGAGGCCGATCGCACTTCACCCTCGGCCAGTCGCCGGAGCTGGAGCAGGCCGAGGTCGGGGTCGGGTGTCGACGAGAGCCAGCTCAGGATCACCGGCAGGAGCTGCTGCATGATGCGGGAGCGGCGGGTGAAGCCTTGCGTCAGCTCTCGCAGCGCGGCGCGAGTGCGCGCGACGTCGAGGAAGCCGAACGCGGCCAGGCGCTCCTCGACTGCCTCGGCAGTCAGCGGTCCCGCCCCGGCGAGCGTGTCGAGCAGCGGCGCGAAGAACAGCCGCTCGTGGATGGGCCGCACCCGGTTCTGGTAGCCGCGGTAGTCCGTCTCGAAGAGATCGAGCGCGGTCTCGTCGCCGCGGTCGCGGTAGCCGAGCACCCGGGCGAGTCGGGTGCGCGCCGCGAGGTCGGCCGGCAACGTATGGGTCTGCTGCTCGTCTTGCAGCTGCAGGCGGTGCTCGACCGTCCGCAGGAAGCGGTAGGCATCGTCGAGCTGCGCGGCCTCTTCCGGCTCGATGTACCCACCGGCGGCGAGCTGCGCGAGCGCGTCGAGCGTGGTGGGGGAGCGGACCGACGGGTCGTGCCGGCCGTGCACGAGCTGAAGCAGCTGGACCGCGAACTCGATGTCCCGGATGCCGCCGCGTCCCCGCTTCACCTCGCGGTCCGTGAGGCCGCGGCGGTGCATCTCTCCCTCGGCGCGGGCCTTCATCGCCCGCACGGAGCGAACCGCGTCCGGGTCGAGGACCTCCGGCCAGACCACCGGCTGCACCAGCTCGACGAAGCGACGGCCGAGGTCGTCGTCGCCGGCGACGGGTCGGGCCTTCAAGAGCGCCTGGAACTCCCACGGCTGGGCCCAACGCTCGTAGTACGCGGCGTACGCCTCCAGCGTGCGCGACAACGGTCCCGACCGTCCCTCGGGACGCAGGTCGGCGTCGGTGCGGAAGACGATGCCGTCGGCGGAGGGCTCGCTCATCGTCGTGAGCACCGCGCGTGCGGCACGTTCTGCGACCGTGCCGTCGCCCTCGTGGACGAACAGCACGTCGACGTCGCTGGCGTAGTTGAGCTCGCGGCCGCCGAGCTTGCCCATCGCGATGATCTCGAGCCGGACGTCCGGCGCGACGAGCTCGAGCGCGCGGCCGAGGCACACCTCGGCCAGGGCGGCGAGCTCCCGGGCGACCACGGGAAGCTCGGCCACGCCGAGCAGATCGCGCGCCGCGATGCGCAGCAGCTCGCGCCGCTTCCACCGCCGCAACGTGCCCGGGCCGTCATCAGCGGTGGCGAAGAACGAGGCAGCCGAGTCGCGGTACTCGGAGAGCGCGCGCTCCCGGCCGAACCCCTCGTCGTCACGCAAGGGCTCGAGCAGCGACGGATCGCGCAAGACCGCGCCCGACAATGAGCGCGACGCTGCGCTCAACGCCACGAGCGCGTCGCGCGCGAGCGGGTTCGTGGCGAGCTCGTCGCCCAGCGCCGGGTGATCGCCGAGGAGCCGGGTCAGGAAGGCCCGGGCCGCCGCCGGGTCGGCGGCGCGCTCGACGGCTTCGTTGACCTCGAGGCGAGTCGAGGAGCGTCCGGGCCACACGTCCAGTGTCGCCCACGGAGCCTGTCGCGAGGTCCGAGTTCGTGGCCTCTGGGCTAGGTCTCCATTTCTCCGGCTGCAGCCCGGCCGTATCCTTGAGGCGTGCCCCGGCTTCGTGTCGCGCTCGCGCAGCTGAACCTCGTCGTCGGTGACCTCGAGGGCAACGCGGCGCGCATCCTCGAGACGTACGAGCGAGCCGAAGCCGACGGCTGCGACCTCGTGGCGTTTCCGGAGCTGGCGATCACCGGGCTATCCGCCCGAAGACCTCCTGCTGCGACCCGCCTTCGTGACCCAGGCGCAGGAGAGCATGGAGAAGGTCGCGGCCCGCACGGGGCGGGCGGTGGCGGTGCTCGGGTTCCCGCTCCTCGAACGCGACCTCTACAACGCGGCCGCGGTGTGTGCGAGCGGCAAGGTCCACGGCGTGTACCGCAAGCACAACCTCCCGAACTACACGGTGTTCGACGAGCAGCGCTACTTCACCGCCTCGAGCACCGACGGTCCGCTGTTCAACGTCGCCGGCACCCGGGTGGCCGTCACGATCTGCGAGGACGCCTGGAGCCCGAGCGGGCCGATCATCACGCAAGCCGCCGGCGGGGCCGAGCTCGTCGTGAACATCAACGGCTCGCCGTACTACGCGGGCCGCCAGCGCGAGCGCGAGACGATGCTCTCCACCCGGGCCGCCGACGCGTCCGTCCCGATCGCGTACGTCAACCTCGTCGGCGGTCAGGACGAGCTCGTCTTCGACGGCGGGTCCATCGTGTTCGACGAGCAGGGCCGGCTGGTGGCACGGGCACGACAGTTCACCGAAGACCTGCTCGTCGTCGACATCGACGTGCGGCCGACCTTCCGCAAGCGCCTGCTCGATCCCCGCGGACGGTGGTCAGCGCCGGGGCTGGCCGAGGTCAAGGTCAGCGACGCGCACCTCGGCGAGCGGGGCGAGCGGCCGCGGATCGAGCCCGAGCTTCCCCCCGTTCGTGAGGTCTACGAAGCGCTCGCGCTCGGCACCCGTGACTACGTGGTGAAGAACGGGTTCACCGACGTCATCATCGGCTTGTCCGGCGGCATCGACTCGTCGCTCGTCGCCGCCATCGCCGCCGACGCCCTCGGGCCCGGGCCGGGTGCTCGGCGTGCTGATGCCGTCACGCTTCTCGAGCGAAGGCAGCGTGAGCGACGCCGAGGCCGTCGCCCGGAACCTCGACATCCGGACGATCACGGTGCCGATCGAAGCCGCGCACGGCGCGTTCCTCGACATGCTGGCCGAGCCGTTCCGCGGCACCGAGCCGGGTCTGGCAGAGGAGAACCTCCAAGCACGGATCCGCGGCACCGTCCTCATGAGCCTGTCGAACAAGTTCGGTGGGCTCGTGCTGACCACCGGCAACAAGAGCGAGCTCGCCACCGGCTACTCGACGTTGTACGGCGACATGGCCGGCGGGTTCTCGGTGATCAAGGACGTGCCGAAGATGCTCGTGTACGCGCTCGCCCGGGATCGCAACGAGCGCGCCGGACGCGCCCTCGTGCCCGAGTCGGTGCTCGACAAGCCCCCCAGCGCCGAGCTCCGGCCCGACCAGCGCGACAGCGACTCGCTGCCCGACTACTCGCTGCTCGACCCGATCCTCGAGGGCTACGTGGAGGGTGACCTCTCGGTGGCCGAGCTGGAGGCGGCCGGGTTCGATCCCGACACGGTGCGCAGGATCGCCCGGCTCGTCGACCGCAACGAGTACAAGCGCCGCCAGTCGCCGCCGGGGGTGCGCGTCTCACCCAAGGCCTTCGGCAAGGACCGGCGCCTGCCGATCACGAACCGCTGGCCTGGTTGAACGCGCGGGTCCGCGCGTTCTATCCGGAGCTGGCGCTCGTCGTCGCCAGCTTCCTGTACGGCGCGACCTTCACGATCGTCCAGGACGCGCTCGACGACCTCACGGCCACCGGCTTCGTGCTGGTGCGCTTCGCCATCGGCGGCGCCGCGCTCCTGCCTCTCGCGCTCCGCCGCGGGTGGCGGGGACCGGCGGCGCGGTCCAGCGACTCGGCGCGCGTCCTGGCCGGTTGTGGCGTCGCGCTCGGCTTTACCGCGTTCGTGGCGTACGTGTGCCAGAACGTCGGCCTCCAGCACACGACCACCTCGAACTCGGCGTTCATCACCGGGTTGTTCGCCGTGTTCACGCCGCTCATCGCAGCGGTGCTCTACCGCCGGCTTCCCGATCGGTCGGTGTTCGCCTCGGTCGTGCTGGCCGTCATCGGCTTGTTCCTGCTCACCGGCGCGCAGCCCACGCTCGGTTTCGGGGACGCGATCACGCTCGTCACCGCGTTCTTCTTCGGGATCTGGTTCGTGCAGACGGGTGCGTGGGCGAACCGTTTCGACGTCGTGACGCTCACGTGCGTCGAGCTGCTCACGCTGGCCGCGCTGGCGGTGCCGCTCGTCGCGTTCGACGGGTTGGGACACCTCACGGGAGAGGCGGTGTTCGCGGTCGTGTTCACGGGACTCGGCTGTTCGGCGTTCGCGTTCACCATCCAGGTGTGGGCGCAGCGGAGGATCGAGCCCGCGCGCGCCAGCATCATCAACCTGCTCGAGCCCGTCGTCGCCGGCTTCATCGGGTACGCCGTGGGTGAGCGACTGGGGTGGGGCGGGTATCTCGGGGCCGTGATCATCCTGGCCGGCATCGTCGTGGCGGAGCTCGGCGCGCGCCGCCGGGAAGCCCGGCCGGGTGTGCCGAGCGTCACTTGACCGGTCGGTCAAGGCGCAGTGAGAATGACTGCGTCAGTCCGCGATCGACCGGGGGATCAACGCGTGACCGAGCCGGGCCAGCCCCGTTCCGCCTTTGCGCCGTGGGACCGCCGCGAGCTGCCCGGGCTCTTCGGCGTCGTCGAGTCCGCCCGCCGGGTCGGCAACTACAAGTGGATCGAGATGCGCCTCTTCGAGGTGCTGGGCGGCTGGGTCGCCACGGTGCCCGAGCTCGACGTGAAGCTCGTCCTCGGCCGCCACTGCTACCACCACGCCTGGCACGCCGAGCTGTGGAACAAGCGCCTCCCCGAGCTGCGGGAGATGAACACCGAGCGGCTCACCGAGCCGCCGAACGACGCCATGGTCGCGTTCACCGACGCCGTGCGCGACCCCGAAGCACCGGAGCTGACCATCGAGAAGCTCGTCGGTGTGTACCGCGTGCTGATCCCGCGCAAGATCGCCGCGTACACGTTCCATCTCAACGCGACGAGCCGCATCACCGACGCGCCGACGATGCGCTCGTTGACGTTCATCCTCCAGGACGAGTTCGAGGACTGGCGCGAGGGCGAGATGCTGCTGCAGTCGCTGATCTCGACACCCGAAGAGGTCGAACGCGCCTCGAACCGGCAGCGTGAGCTCGAGCAGCTCATGCTCGCGGCCGGGGGCATCGCGGGCCCCGGTAGCATTGGAACAAGCGAAGAAGCCGGCGCGGATGCGTCGGAGGGGGTAGCAGTCGGATGAAGAAGATCCTCCCCGTCGAGGAGCTTGCTCGCGACTCTCGCTTCGTACGGGTGCAGATCCAGGAAGCCATGATGGATCCGCGCCAGATGAAGGTGGCCGAGCGCAACACCGGCTCGGCGAAGCTCGAGCCCGAGCGCCCGGCGGCGCCCGACCGGGCCCGCCAGCTGATGCACGGCATCTTCATGGGCGAGCTGCAGGCCCTCGAAGGAGCCGGCCGCACCACGTTCGACTTCGACGACGAGGACGTGCCGTTCCAGCTCAAGCTCGACATGGCCCGGCAGTCGTGGGACGAGTCGCGCCACTGTGAGATCTCCGTGAAGCTGGCCGAGCACATGGGCACCGAGATCGGCGAGTTCAGCGAGGCGACGTTCCTCTACGAGGCGGCCTGCGCCGAGGACGCACTGCTGCGGCTCACCGGCGTCAACCGCGCGCTCGAAGGCCTCGCCATCGACGTGTTCAACACGATGAAGCTCTTCGGTGACCACTCCGGCGACCCGGTGCTGGCGGCGTGCGAGGACTGGATGCTCGCCGACGAGGTCACGCACGTGAAGATGGGCTCGGACTGGCTGCGCCGGCTCACCGAGAACGACCCCGAGCGGCGCGAGAAGGCGCTCGAGTTCCAGCGCACGGTCGACAAGCTGTTCAGCCTGGGCGGGTTCCGCGGCGAGACCGACGAGAACCCGATCCAGCTGGCGCGCAAGTTCCGCGAGATGGCCGGCTTCAGCAACGACGAGATCGACGAGCTCTCCGAGGTGACGGTCGAGGCCATGGCGGAGGCAGAAGCCGCGGCCACCGCCGAGCAGCCCGCTTCCTAGCGGTGGCGCGCGTCGAGATCACGCCCGAGCAGTTCACGCTCGTCAAGTACGACGCAGGCGTGATCGCGGGGATCGCCGAGGAGCTCGCGACCAAAGTCGGCCTGCCCGACGACGTGCCGATCCACATCGAGATCGACGAAGAGCTGCCGCTGCCGCTCACGGGGAGCACGGCCGACGTCATCGACGGCCGCGCCGAGTTGTGGTTCTCGGGCGCGAACTTCGAGGACGGTCGTCACCGCGCCACGTTCAACGAGCAGCTGGCGCGCACGGATCTGGCCATGGAGTTGTTCCGGGCGCGCGACCGACTCGAGGGCTTTGCCGACGCGCCCGTCGACGAAGAGCTCACCGACGCACAGCGTGCGGCCTGGGAGGCCTCGGGCGAAGGGCGGGCGGCGCGGCTCGGCGAGGGCGCGCGCAAGGTGCGACGGCAGTACGTGTTCCGCTTGTACAACGGCTTCACCGACGTCGCCGACAACGCGTTCGAGCGCCTGTGGGCCGGCGACAACTTCACGTGGGGCGGAGCTGCAGGCGCTGTGCGCCGAGTGCAAGGCCGCCGACACTCGGCCCGAGCCCAAGCAGAAGTCGGCGATCCGCAAAGAAAGCCTGCGCGCGCCGGGCTAGAACATCACTCCAGGTCTTGCGCGCTGATCGACTCGAACAGGTCGAGGTCGGGCGGGCCCGCGAGCACGTCACGCGCCGCCGTGGCCATCTCCACCGTCTCGGCGGCGTCGAGGTGGGCGCGGGCGTCGTCGGCGCTCTCCCATTTCTCGATCACCACCAGCCGACCCGGGCGGGAGCCGGACGCCACCAGGTCGACGTTGCGACAGTGCGGCCGGCGGCGGGTGAGCACGACGTACTTCGCCAGGACGGCGGCGAGATCACCTTGCCTGCCGGTGCGGGCCTCGAAGCTCCCGATGACCACGGCGAGCTCCAGATCGGCCACGGCCCCTCTCGCCCCCTTGCCGCCCGGTGCGAGCAGCCGCCCCGGCGTGTGGAATTCTTGCCTTGACGGAGTCGGTATCGTACTTGGGGACAAGGCACCGACCCGGTACTTCCTCCCACCCAACCTGGGAACTCCTGGTTTGTGCACCCCGTTTTCCACTAGCTGAGCGGATCGTCCCCACAGCAAGAAAGGCATTTGTGGCGAAGGAGCGAGTCGAGCGGGACGAGGAAGATCTCGTCCGGCTCTATCTGACCGACATCGGGCAGTACCCGCTGCTCACCAAGGACGACGAGGTTCGGCTGGCGCAGCAGATCGAAGGCGGCAACGCCGCTCGCGGCGACCTCCTGACCGCCGGCAAAGACCTCACCGCGGGCAAGAAGCGTGAGCTGCGCCGCACCGCCCGTGAGGGAGACGACGCCCAACGCACGTTCGTGCAGTCCAACCTGCGCCTCGTCGTCTCGATCGCCAAGAAGTACCAGGCCTCGGGCTTGCCCCTCCTCGACCTCATCCAGGAGGGAAACCTCGGCCTCATGCACGCGGTCGAGAAGTTCGACTGGCGCAAGGGGTTCAAGTTCTCGACGTACGCCACGTGGTGGATCCGTCAGGCGATCACCCGTGGCATCGCCAACACGGGTCGCACCATCCGCCTCCCGGTGCACGCCGGCGACACGCTCGCCCGCCTCCAGAAGGCGCGGTCGCGCCTCGAGCTGAAGCTCGGGCGTCCGGCGACGCTCGCCGAGTTGTCCCTCGAGGTCGAGATGCCCGAGGACAAGGTCACCGAGGCGCTGCGCTTCGCGGCCGAGCCGCTCTCGCTGTCGGAGCCACTGCGCGAGGACGGCGACGCCGAGCTGGGCGACATCGTCGAGGACCGCTCGGCCGAATCGCCGTTCGAGGTCGCGGCCACCGCGCTGCTGCCGGCCGAGATCGAGAAGCTGCTCGCACCGCTCGACGAGCGCGAGCGCCAGATCCTGGCGTTGCGGTTCGGCCTCGATCGTGGCGAGCCGCGCACCCTCGAGGAGGTCGGCGAGTACTTCAACCTCACCCGGGAGCGCATCCGCCAGATCGAGGCCCGGGCGATGTCGAAGCTCCGTCACCCGTCCGCCGACACCGGCGCCCGCGACCTGCTGGCCGTCTAAAGGCACCGCAGGTCCCCGGGAAGGCCGAAGGCCCGGCCCAAGCGGCCGGGCCTCGTCGCGTTGTCGTCGGCGTCGCAAGCTCCGGCTGAGCGACGACGGTCGGCGAAGCCGCCGTCGTCGCGTCCGGCTATCGGGCGACGCTCCGGTGGGTGCCGACGAGCGCATTGACGGCGGTGACCGCCGACGCATGCGCGACCTCGCTGAGCAGACCGGGCGCCGCCACCATGTCACCCACGACGTAGACGCCGTCGCCGCGGTCCACCGCGGGCCGGTCGCGCCACGTCGTGCCGGGTAGGTCGAGCGCGCCGCTCTCGTTCTCGATGCGCGCCCGCCGCCGCCACGTCTCGCGTTCACGCCAACCGGGATAGCCCTGGTCGAGGATCGCCTCGAGGCGCGCGACACCGTCGGCGAGCGACTCGCCCGGCCGCAACCCGGCTTGGGCCTGCAGGAGATGCTCACCCCGGGGCGCCAAGGACGGGTCGGCATAGGTGAACGTCTCCACCCAGCCTGGGTCGTCGAGATCCCACACGACGTACGGGTCGCCGCGCCGAGCCACGATGCCGAGGTCGAGCAGGGCCGTCGTGGTCCCCGTCCAACGGAGCGTCTTGTCGCCGAGAAGATCGGCGGCGGTGGCGATGGGCACGGCGAGGATGACGGGCGCGTCGGGCACCGTGTCGACACGCGCGCCGGTCTCGATGCGCGCGCCGAGGGCGCGCGCTCGATCGGCGAGCCGCGCCGTGAGCGCGCTCCAGCCGCCGATCGCGAAGCGGGCCGACGACGGGATCGTCGTCACGCGCACGAGCCGTTCGCGCACGAAGGCGGCGGACAGCCGGCCGGGATCGTGGTCGAAGCTGAACACGCCGGCCATGTTGGCCACACGGGTTGTGATTTCGTCACCGAGAAGCTCGGCGGCCCAGTCGACGAACGAGCGGTCAGCTGGCGCTTCGGTGCGGTGGAGTCGTGCAACTGCCATCGTGAGCACGCGCCCCGGCAACCGGCGGAGCTTGCCGTCCCACCGGAACAGCAGCGGGTGCCGCAGCGGAGGCTTGGCGCACGGCTGGGCAAGCCCCCGTTCGTCGAGCCACTTCCACATCGCCCCGTCCGCATAGAGGGCGTGCGGGCCCCAGTTCGCGACGTACGGAGGGGGCGTGGACCGGGCACGACCGCCCAGGTCCCGTTTGGACTCGACGACCTGGACGTCGAGGCCGGCCTCCCGGGCCGCGATCGCCGACACGAGCCCGCCGATCCCTCCTCCGACAATGGTCAGTTTCGTCGCCATCTCAATTCCTCCTCGATGCGCGGTGCCCGAGAAGAGGAGGAAGTTGGAACCTTTCGGGGTTCCCGGCTACTCCCTGTTGCACGTGGAGGACCGCGTCCAGGCCGCGAAGCGGGGCGACCCCCTGGCGATGAACGCGCTCATAGGCGACCTCATGCCGTGGATCAGCCGCATCTGCGGCTCGATCGCCCTCGACTCCGGCGACGACGCCGCCCAGGAGACGCTCATCGTCGTGCTCCGAAACCTGCCGACGCTCCGAGAGCCCGCCGCGCTGCGTGCATGGGTCCGGCGCATTGCCGTGCGCGAATCGGTGCGGGTCGCGAGCCGTGCTCGCGACGTTCCCGTCGGTGACGTCTCCGAGAGTGAGCCGTCCGCTGTCGACCTCGACGACGGCATGGACGTCCGCGAGACGCTGAGCCGCCTTTCACCGCGCTACCGCGCCGTGCTCGTGCTCCGTTATCTCGAGGACCTCTCCGAGGAGCAGACGGCCGAGGTCCTCGGCGTCGAGCCGGGCACCGTCAAGTCCCGCGCCCATCGTGCCAAGCAGGCATTCGAGGAGAGGTGGAGAAGATGAGCTCGATCACGTCCGAGGCTTGGCCGGCGGCGACGCTCGACGGTGTCCGGCGGCTGGAGGTTCTCGCCGCCGTCCTGCCCGGGGTGCACCTCGAATGGCGTGACGTAGACCTGCCATTCGAGCGGGTGTGGACGTTCATGTCCGACATCGAACGCAACGTCCCGCGGTTCGACCGTGACGTCGCCAGCGTCCGCGTGACGCATCGCGATGAGAACCGTCTGCGCATCGTGACCCGCACTCGGCATGGCCTCGTCGTCCCGTTCCGGGTCGAGATCGAGCGAGGCTTCATGCTGATGCAGGCGCCGGGCACGCGTACGTCGTCGGCTCGGCGGCGCACTCCCTCGACGAACGTCGCACCCGATTCGCGCACCTGGAGGGCGTGCCGCGCCCGGTCGGTCGACTCAGAGAGACTCGCACTGCTCGACACGTCGTCGCCGACGTCGAGGGGATCGCGCGCCTCCTCGACGCCGAGGAATGACGTGGCGCGCGTCAGTGACCTGCGTCGGAGTAGTCGATGAAGTCGTACGGGTAGCCGCGCGGGAACGCGCTCGCCCACGACAGCGCCCGCCAGTGCTCCTCCTCGAGCTGCCACCCCACCGCGCCCAGGTTGTCCTCGAGCTGGGTCATGTTGCGGGCGCCGATGATCGGCGCGGTCACGCCGGGCCGGTGCACGACCCAGTTCAGCGCCACCTGCGACGGTGTCTTGCCCGCCTCGGCCGCGACCTTGCACACCGCTTCGACCGTGCCCCACGCCTTCTCGTGCAGGCGGTACGTGAAGGTGATCGGCTCCTCGGTGTCGCCGCCGCGCGTGCCCTTCGGGAAGTCCTCGCCTTCGCGGTACTTGCCGGTGAGCACGCCCCCCGCGAGCGGGCTCCACGGGAGCACGGCCAGTCCTTCGTCGCGGCAGAGGGGGAGCAGCTCGCGCTCGATGTCGCGGGTGATCAGCGAGTACTCGGGCTGGAGCGAGACGAACCCGTCCCACCCGTGACGGCTCGCGAGACCCGACGACTTCGCCAGCTGCCATGCCGTGTAGTTGCTCGCGCCCGTGTACCGGATCTTGCCCTCGTGCACGAGGTCGTCGAGCGTCGACAGCGTCTCCTCGAGCGGCGTGCGCGGGTCCCAGCAGTGGATCTGGTACAGGTCGACCCACTCCGTCCCGAGGCGTCGCAACGACGCCTCGATCCCCATGCGGATGTGACGGCGTGACGCGCCGGAGTCGTTGACGCCGTCGCCGGTGGGGAACCGGACCTTCGTCGCCAGCACGATGTCGTCCCGCCGGCCCCGCAGCGCACGCCCCGTGATCTCCTCGGACGCACCCTCGTTGTACACGTCGGCCGTGTCGACGAAGTTGCCGCCGGCGTCGACGAATCGGTCGACGAGCTCGCGGCTCGTGGATTCGTCGGCCTCGTTCCCGAACGTCATCGTGCCGAGACACAGCTCCGAGACCCGGATCCCCGTGCTGCCGAACTGCCGGTACTCCACGACTGGCCTCCTCCATCGCGTCGAAGGCCGAATCTAGGCTGCGGCGGTGGCGGGCACCGACGTGAACGAGCTTCCCGGCCTTGGCGTGCGCGCGGTGCTCGGAGCTGCCTTCCGTGTCTACCGGCACCGGTTCGGGCTCGTCGCCGGGAGCGCGCTCGTCGTGTTCGGGATCAGCGCCGGGATCGACGTGCTCTTCGACGTGGTCGGCGACGCGGTGGGCGACTCCCCCGGCCTCCTGGCGCCCCTCCTGGTCATCGCGGGGGTCGCCACGTTCGGCACCACGTTCTTCGCAGGCCTGCTCGACCGGATCGTCGGCGAGGAGGAGCGCGGCCATCCGCGCCGGTCGCTCCGCGAGGTGCTGCGCACGCTCCCGTACTGGCGCCTCATCGGCGCCGACGTGCTGCTGTCGTTGGGCGCGGTCGTGACCCTGCTCCTGTTGGTCGTCCCGGGGCTGATCTTCTACACGTTCTTCTCGCTCGTGGGTCCGGCAGTGGTCATGGAGGACCGTGGGGTCTTCGACGGGTTCCGCCGCTCGGTGCGCCTGGTGCGCGGGCACTTCTGGCTCACCTTCGTCCTGGTCACACTCCCGATCCTCTTCGAGGAGGATGTCGTCCACGGGGTCGTCGCGCTGGTCCACGACGCGAGCCCGTTCCTCGTGTTCGTCGTGAACGCGCTCGCCGGCGCCGTGGTCGGATCGGTCGTCGCGCTCGTCGAGGTGATGCTCGCCAGCCGGCTGGCGATGCGGAAGCCCGAGCCCGTCGGCGGTCACGTCAGGCCGCGCAGCCCCTGACTGAACAGCACCACGCCGAAGACGAGGAACAGCACTGCCATCATCGCCGTGTTGTTCGTCGAGAGCCACGTCTTCCACCCCTCGAGCTCGCCGGCGGCACGCTCGCCGCCGACGAGGTAGGCGACGACGGGCACGATGATGGCGACGCTCGCGATCAGGACGAACACGATCAACCCGACCGCTGCTTCACCGCCCGACGCGCCGGCCTGGGCGAGGCTCGCACCGGCGGCGAGCGAGAGCGCGAGGTTCTTCGGGTTCGCCACCGCCAGCAGGACGGCGAGACCGCCCGTCTTGACCGGCGTCAGCGTGTCGATCGCCGACATCCACTTCGGCTGGTCGACCGCTTCATCCGTCCGCCGACCTCTTCCGCCAGTCCCGAAACGCGAGGAGCACCAGCAGGATCCCTCCCACGAGCTTGAGCCAGTACGACGTGTCGGACGCACTGCCGCCGCTGCCGACATCGCCGGCGTCGGCGAGGAGGTAGATGACCGTGCTCACCAGGGCCACGCCTACGAGCCACCCCGCTGTGAAGACCAGGCCGTTCACCCGGGCCCTGGCCGAGAACAGGACGAGGATCACGGCGATGATGGACAACGGGCTGATCGCCACGCCTATCGCGAACGGGAGAACCTCGCTGATCGCACTGCCCATGTCCCAACTCCTCTCGAACGGCCATCGATCGGCGGAGGTGGCAGGAATCGAACCCACCGGACGGGGATCGCCCGTCCCACTCGTTTTGAAGACGAGGGGGGCCACCAGACCCCGTTCACCTCCGGCGTCGGTCTATCAGTCTCGCTAGCATCGGGGGACCGCCCGTCGACCAGGAGATCTGCTGTGAAGAAGCTGCTCGTCTTGCTGATTCTCGTGGCGATCGGAATCGCGGTGGCCCGCAAGGTCCGCGAAGTCTGACCGCCGGCCCTCCGTCGGCTCGAGTGCCGGCGGCCGGGGCCTCCGTATCGTGCCCGGGCTCCGCCCGGGCACGTTCGCGTCCCGACGCAACGCCTAGCGCCGGAGAACAGCTCGGCGTAGCGGTGGGCGAACAGCGCGACCGCGCCGCCCGTGTGCCAGAACACGACCGTGTCGCCGGCGCCGAAGCGGCCGTCGCGCGCCGCACCGATGAGCCCCGCCATGGCCTTGCCGGTGTACACGGGGTCGAGGATGACGCCTTCGAGACCGGCGACGCGGTCGATCGCCTCGAGCGCGCTCTCCGTCACGGCGCCGTAGCCGTCACCGAACCGCGAGTGGTCGAGGACGAGCTCGTCGCCGGGCGCAGGCGCGCCCGGCGCGTGCAGCCGCCTCGACCGCGAGTCGGGGGATCACGTCGTCGAGGTCCGGGCGCGTCCCCACGTCCACGCCCAGCACGCGGGCACGCCCGCCCAGCCCGGCGAGGAGCCCGGCGTGCGTCCCGCCCGACCCGTCCGCGACGACGATCCAGTCGACGTTCGCGTGCCCGTCCTCGTCGACCTGCGCGAGCAGCTCGTCGGCCGCCCACGCGAACGCCGCCGCGCCGGTGACCGACGCGCCGCCGATCGGCATCGCGAACGGGCGCCGGCCGTCGGCGACCAACCGAGCCGCGACCGCTTCGATGGCCGACTCGACGTCGTAGTACGAGTCCGCTCCGGTGAAATGCAAGGTCGCGCCGAGGACGCGGTCGAGCAGCAGGTTGCCGCTGGAGATGCTCGGCTCCTTCCCGCCGACCGCGAGATGGCAGTCGAAGCCGAGCCGGTTGGCGGCCGCGGCCGTCATGCGGGCGTGGTTGCTCTGCGCGCCGCCGCCGGTGACGAGCACGTCGCAGCCCTGCGCCTGCGCCTCGCCACACAGGAACTCGAGCTTGCGCGCCTTGTTGCCGCCGAGCGCCAGCCCGGTGAGGTCGTCCCGCTTGACGAGCACGCGCGGGCCGCCGAGCCACTCGGAGAACCGGTCCATCGGCTCCAACGGCGTGGGGAGCTGCGCGAGCCGGACGCGCGGGACGTCCGCCGGACGGATGTCGTCAGGCGGCATCGTTGCGGCGGCGCAGCCACCACCAGACCGCGACGCCGGCGCCGGCGGCGGCGAGCGCGCCACCGACCGCGATCGTCGGGCCGGCGGGCGGCACCGGCATGCGGTCGCGCAGCCGCACCGGATGCTCGAAGTCGCGTACCTCCCACTCCCGCTCGCGCGCCTCCCGGGCCAGCTCCTTGTCCGCGTTCACCGCGACCGGATGGCCGACGAGCTCGAGCATCGGCAGGTCGGTGATCGAGTCGCTGTACGCATACGACTGCGGGAGATTGATGTGCGCGCGGGCGGCGAGCTCCCGCACCGCCTGGGCCTTGTGCTCGCCGTAGGCGTAGAACTCGAGCTCGCCCGGTGTAGTTGCCCGTCGTTGTCGATCGCGGCACGGGTGCCGATGGCCTCGTCGGCGCCGAGGAACTCGGACAGCGGCACGCACCACTTCCATGGGTGCCGACGACACGATCACGACCTTGCGTCCGGCCGCGTGGTGCTCGTCGAACAGCTCGAGCGCCTCGGCGTAGATGATCGGCTCGATCACGTCGGTGAGCGTCGTCGCGCACGATCGACGCGACCTGGTCGCGATTCCAACCCCGCGTCATCGCCGACATCGCTACCCGGAGCTTCTCCATCTTCTGCGCGTCCGCGCCCACGAGCATGAACACGACCTGCGCGTACAGGCTCTTCGCGATCGACCGCCGCGACAGCAGGCCCTCGCGGTAGAACGACCGGCCGAACGCGAGCACCGAGCTCTTGGCGATGATCGTCTTGTCGAGGTCGAAGAAAGCTGCGGTGTTCACGGCCTCGCTCAAAGTTGCTCCCTGGTCGCCGCCGCCCCGCGGAGCCTACGCGCCTCTTGACAGCCGGCCCATGGATCCCTACGTTCGTCGCACGCTCCCCGTGTCGGGGAGCTTTTGCGTCCCCCGCCCTTCCCCTTGCCTCGCCGCGCGCCAGAACACGCGCGCCTGAACCGCAAGCAGGTCGAGAAGGTAAGGAGAGGAGGGGAGCGGTGCTCCTCGCGTTGTGGTCGCCCAAAGGCGGATCCGGCACATCGGTCGTTCGCGGCCGCGTGCGCGCTCGTGCTCGGCCGGCGCGGCGGCGCCCGGCTCGCGGACCTCGACGGCGACCAGCCCGCCCTGTTCGGGCTGGCGTCCGACCCGCCGACCGGGCTCGTGGACTGGCTCGGCGCCGGTCCCGAGGCGCCGACGGACGCGCTCGAGCGCCTGACTGTCGAAGCCGCCGCGGGCGTCGCCCTCATTCCCCGCGGCACGCCGGCCCGGCCGCTGGCCCCCGTCCCGGCGGCCGAGGCCGGCGCCGCCCTCGCGGTCGCGTTGCGCGACGGCCTCGTCCCCACCGTCGTCGACCTCGGCCTGGCGCAGAGCCCGGCGGCGCGGGCGGTGCTCGAGGTCGCCGACGCGTCACTCGTCGTGGTGCGCGGCTGCTACCTGACGCTCCGGCGCGCGGTGCGCGCCGCGCCCCTGGCGCACGCGTCGGGTGTCGTGCACGTCGCCGAGCCGGGACGCGCGATCGGGCGCCGCGACGTCGGCGGCGTGCTCGACCGGCCCGTGCTCGCCGAGGTGCCGGTGCGAGCCGCGATCGCGCGTGCCGTCGATGCCGGGCTGCTCCCGACCCGCCTGCCCGAGGTGCTGGCCCGGCCCGTCCACGAGGCGCTCGGTCGCCTCGGCCTGCTCGGGGATCGCCGGGGTCGGGCGGCATGACCGCGGCGTCCCCTGCGTCGTCGGGCTCCCCGATTCCCACACCTCGTCCCTCGGGTGGCGACGCCGGCCTCAAACAGCGCGTCCATCGTCGCCTCGTCGCCGCCGGCGGCCTCGACCCCCTCGATCACCTCGACGAGCACGACCGGCCCGGGCGTGCCCTCGCCGTCCGCACCCGGCTCGCCGAGCTGCTGCACGACGAGGCGCCCCTTCTCACGCCGGCAAGGTTCGAGCATCTGCTCAGCGAGCTCACCGACGAGGTCTCCGGGCTCGGACCGCTCGAGCCGCTGCTCGCCGATCCCGAGGTCAGCGAGGTGATGCTGAACGGGCCCGGGCGGGCGTACGTCGAGCGCGCCGGCCGGCTCGAAGCGGTCGAGCTCGATCTCGACGCCGGCGGCATCGTGCGACTCGTCGAACGCGTCGTCGCGCCGCTCGGTCTCCGGCTCGACCGCGCGTCGCCGATGGTCGACGCCCGCCTCGCCGACGGGTCGCGCCTGCACGCGCTGATCCCTCCGCTCGCGCTCGACGGTCCGTGCGTCACCATTCGCCGCTTCCGCGCCCGGCCGGTCGATCTCGACGCCTTCGGCGCCACCGGCGCGCCGGGCGCGTTCCTGCGCTGGACGGTCGCCGCCGGATGGAACCTTCTGGTCTCCGGAGGCACGAGCGCGGGCAAGACCACCCTGCTCAACTCGCTGTCGGCTGCGATCCCCGCCGGTGAGCGCGTCGTCACCATCGAGGAGACCGCCGAGCTGCGGCTCGCTCAGCCGCACGTCGTGCGCCTCGAGGCGCGACCTCCCAACGCCGAAGGGGCGGGCGCGGTGAGCGTGCGCGCCCTCGTGCGCGCCGCGCTGCGGATGCGGCCGGACCGCATCGTCGTCGGCGAGGTGCGCGGCGGCGAGGCGCTCGACATGCTCCAGGCGCTGAACACCGGGCACGACGGGTCGCTCTCCACCGTCCACGCCAACGGGCCCGCCGACGTGCTTCCGCGCCTCGAGACGCTCGTGCTGATGGCCGGCGCGGGCCTTCCGCTGGCCGCGGTGCGGTCGCAGATCGGCGCTGCGATCGACGCCGTCGTGCATGTCACCCGCGCCGCGGCCGGGGCGCGGCGCGTCGAGGCGATCGGGGAGCTCGCGAACAGGGGCGACGTCCTCGACGTTCGCCCACTGTTCGAACGCCGAGCTGGTGACCTCGTACCCGCGGGCGCGCCCGCCCGGGCGCCACGCCGGCCCGACGCGCCGCTCACCCGAGAGGCGGTGGTTCGCATGCTGAGCGTGGCGCTGGCGGTGGCCGGTCCGATCGCGGTTGCGGCGCTCGTCTCCGGCGCGCGACGTGCGGCCGCCACCGAGCGGGCACGCGCGCTCGGGCAGGGCCGGCGGTGGCGGCTTCCGGCGCGTGTGCAGGCCGTCGTCGCGCGCGCCCTCGCCGATGCCGACCTCACGCTCGAGCCCGAGTCGGCGGTCGAGCTGTGGGTCGGCGCCACCGCGGCCGCCGGGCTGATCGCGGCAGCGATGTCACCCGGGCTCGTCGTGCCCGCGGTGGTGTTTACGATCGCCGGCGCACCGGCGTCGTTGTGGGTGCTGCGCACGCGCGCCCACCGGCGGTATGCGGCCGCCCTTCCGCTCGCCCTCGAGCAGATTGCCGCCCACCTGCGCGGCGGCGGAACGGTCGGGCACGGCGTCGCCGCGCTCGCCGGAGGCGACGGTCCGCTGGCGGGGGACCTGCGCCGCGTGCAGGCACGTGCCGACCTCGGTGTCGGCCTGGCGGACGCGCTGGCGGCGTGGCCGATCGAGCGCGGCGTCGGCGACGTGCGCGCCGTTGCCGGTGCGCTCGCGGTGGCCGAGACGCTCGGCGGCAGGAGCGCGCACGCGATCGACGGCCTCGCCGCGTCACTGCGCGATCGGATCGGCGCCGCCGCCGAAGCGCGCTCGCTGTCCGCGCAGGCACGACTCTCGGCGGTCGTGGTCGGGGCGTCGCCGCTTGCGTATCTCGTGTTCTCGGCGCTGGTCGATCCGGGCTCGGTCGGCCTGCTGGTCGGCACGGGCACCGGCCGCGTGTGCCTCGTGGTCGGCCTGCTGCTCGAGGCGGTCGCCGCGCTCTGGATGCGGCGCATCCTCGCGTCGGCGGAGGCACGGTGAGCGCCTTCCCCACGACGGTCGTGCTCTGGCTGGTCGGCTTGGCATGGGGTGCGCTGGCGGCGGCGCCGCTGGCGGTGCGCGCCCGCCGCCAACGCGTCGACGTGCGGCTGCGTCCGTTGCAGCCCGCGTGCGACGCGCCGGCACGCACGCCACCCCGACTGCTCGGACGGGTGCTCGCCCCGTTGTCGGCGGGCGTCGTCGGGCGGGTGCTCGCCGGCGCGCGAGCACGGCACCGCGCCGGCCGCGACGCCGCCGCTCTCGGCGCCGAGCTGCCCGTCACCCTCGACCTGCTCGGCGTGGCCGTCGGTGCCGGCTGCACGCCCTACCTGGCCGTCGACATGGCGGCACGGTGGGCGCCGCCGGGGATGGCGGCGCGACTGGCGGGCGTGCAAGACGCGTGCGCGCTCGGCGCCACGTTCGCCGACGCGCTCGACGACCTCGCAGCGCGGTCCCCGCCGTTGCGGCCGCTCGCGGACGCGCTCCTCGCCTCCGACCGGCTCGGAGCCCCCGTCGGCCCCGCCCTCGCCCGCCTCGCGGCCGAGCAGCGCGCCGAGCTGCGCCGCCATGCGGAAGCGAACGCGCGCCGCGTCCCCGTGCGCCTGCTGTTCCCCCTCGTCTTCGTGGTCCTGCCCGCGTTCGGGTTGCTCACCGTGATCCCGACGCTGCTGGCCGGGTTCTCGCGCATCTAGCGCTTCCCCGATCAACCCAATTCCTGAGGAGGAATCATGCTTCGTCGATTCGTGCGCAAGCTGCGGGCCGAGGTCGGGCAGACCACGGCCGAGTACGCGCTTGTCATCCTGGGCGCGGCCGCGATCGGCGCCCTGCTCATCGCGTGGGCGACGAAGAGCCACGCCATCGGCAAGCTCTTCGACGAGGTCGTCGGGAAGGTGCTTCCCTGAAGCGCCAAGCCGGCCAGGCGACGGTGGAGTTCGCGGTGCTGATGCCGTTGGTCGTGCTGGCGGCGCTGATCGTGCTCCAGGTCGCGTTCGTCGTACGCGATCAGGTCGCCGTGGTGCACGCCGCCCGCGAGGCCGCCCGCGCCGCCAGCGTCGACCCCGATTCCGGGCGCGCGGTACGGGCGGCGCGGCGCACGTTGCGCGGCGCCGAGGTGCACGTCGGCGACCGGCCCGCGGTCGGCGAGCCGATCACCGTCGAGGTCTCGTACCGGTCGGTGACCGACCTGCCGCTCGTGGGACCGTTGTTCCCGGACCCGACGCTCCACTCGCGCGTCTCGATGCGCGTCGAGAAGTGAGACGCGACGACGGCGGCAAAGGGAGCGAGCGAGGCTCCATGGCCGTCGTGCTCATGGCCGTCGTCGTGCTCGGGGCTGTCCTGGCGCTCGGCGCAGCGCGGCTCGGAGGGGCGCTCGTCGCCCGGGCCCGGGCGGACGCGGCTGCAGACGCGGCCGCGCTCGCCGCCGCCGACATGCTGGCGCTCGGACGGGGCGAGGGCGCCGCCGGCACCGCCGCCGCCGAGACCGCCGCCGCCAACGGCGCCCGCCTGGTTCACTGCCGGTGCGCGGGCCGGGTCGCCACCGTCGAGGTGGAGATCTCGGTGGCCGGGATCGGGCGCCTGGGTGGGCCGGCCCGCGGCACGGCCCGCGCCGAGGTGCGCCCGGAGTGTCTGCTCGGCTGCGCCGACCCGTGACCGGTCGGAGCTAGTGCGACTGGAGGACGCCGTCGTCGCGGAAGTCGGCGAACAACCCGTCGATCCCGGCGCCCGGTGTCAGGTTCGTGCCGCTGCCGCCGCCGGTCGGGATGACCGCGTTCTTGATGTTGGCGGGGTCGATCGTGAGCACGAGCCGGCTCAGGCGGTAGAGCTCCTGGAAGCTCACGTTCTCCATCTGCACGTGACGACCGAGGTTGCCGAGCAGGTTGAGGACTCCGCCCGCTCCGACGGCGCGCTGCTGGACGTTCTGCAGCGCGCTGATGATCAGGTATCCCTGGTTCGCGGTGCGGCTGATGTCGCCGGCGGAGAAGCTGTGACGGTCGCGCGAGAACGCCAGCGCGCCCGGACCGTTGAGCTTCTGCAGGCCCGGGTCGAAGTCCGCCCCCGAGTCGACGTCGTGCATGGGCTCCTGCACGTTGACGTCGATGCCGCCGAACTCGTCGACCATGTCGGTGAAGCCGGCGAAGTTCGTCGTGATCGAGAACTTGATCGGTACGCCGACGAAGTTGCTGATCGTCTGCGTGAACTGGCTGAGCCCGCCGTTGGCCAGGATCGAGTTGATCTTGCCGCCGCCGACGTCGGTGTCGCGCGGGATGTCGATGATCGACGCCGCCTTCGCCCCGGGGTTCACCGCGATGACGTGGATGGCGTCGCCGAGCCCCACGCCGTTCGGGTCGCGTGAGTCGTTGCCGACGACGAGGAAGAACTGCAGCTGGTCGGGTTGGCCGCTCGTGAAGCTCGCGCCGGCCACCGGCGGCACCTGCTGGATCGTGAACCAGGTCTCACCCTTCGCCAGCGGCAACCCCACGCCGACCCAAGCCGCCATCACCATGCACGCCAACAGCACACCGCACAGTGGCGGTCCGATGAGCGTCAGCAGGACGGTGCGCCGTCGTGTGGTCATTTCTTCGCCGTCGACGTGGTCGAGCCCTCGACCTGGGCGCCCTGCCTCGTGAGTGACACGTCGTAGCCGGTGATCTTCCACGCACCGTTCTCGGGCGCGAAGGTCAGCGCGATCGTGCGGGCGGTGGTGAGCGTCCCGCCCTCCACGCCCACGTCGGCTCGGTACGCGAACGCCGCCGTCGCCAGCACGAACTGTCCGTTGCCGTCGGAGAGGGCGGTGATCACCACCGGCTCCGCCGCCGGCTTGAAGTCCCCCGTCAGCGCGGGCTTGCCGCTCTCGAACAGCACGTCCTTGTCGGGCCCCTGGATCGCGGCCTGGGTGCCGGCGTCGAACAGGCCCGAGACGTCCGCCGCCGGCTTCCCGGTCTTGACCGGCACGACCAGCCCCCGGTCCACGTACTGGCCGACGACCGTCATGATCTGGTTGGCGGCGTCGTCCCCGAACGTGGCGGGAGCTCCGGCGTTCGCGTTCTGGATCCCGGCCAGGGTCAGCTGGACGTTGGCGGAGACGGACTTCTTGCTCGGCGCGGAGCCACCGTCGTCGCCCCGCGCCAAGAAGAAGATGACGGCGGCGATCACGAGCAGCCCGGCGGCCACCGCGATCACCACGAGCTGCATCCTCCGGGAGCGCTGCGGGCCGGGGGGCTGCGGCCCGGACGCGGCGCCTGCCGGCGCGCGCGGCGTCCGGGTCGGGGTCGACATGGGGCGACAGGATGCCACGCCCGACGCTCTACGATGCAAGCCAGGAGGCAGAGGAGGTCGGCGTGGCCCTCGGGAAGGCGATGAAGCGGCTCACGAAGCCCGTCGACGAGCTCGATCGCGAGGCCCTCTGGAAGTACTGCGACCGCCTCGGCGTGACGCCGATGGACCACATCACGGCCCGGACGCCGACGCGGGTGGCGGGGGAGATCCGGGCGGTGCGCATCGTGCCCCGGGCCGGTGCGCCCGCGGTCGAGGTGACCGTCAGCGACGGGCGCGGCTCCGTGACCGGCGTGTTCCTCGGTCGGCGCAAGATCCCCGGCATGTCACCCGGGCATCGCGTCCTCTTCTCCGGGGTCGCCGGCCAGGACGGCAACCGGTACCTCGTCTACAACCCCGAATACGAGCTGCTCGGCTGAACCAACCGGCGAGCGCTCGTCACTCCTCGCCGGTCAGGATGCCGCGGACGTTCTCCTCGGAGTCCGGCGTCACCATCGCCAGCACCTCGTCGCCCACCTCGAACGTCGTGTCGCCGCGGGGCATCACGACGTGCTCGCCGCGAACGACCGCGACGACGGTCGCGTCGCGCGGCATGTCGACGTCCTTGAGGGCGCGGTCGACCACCGGCGCGTTCTCGGCCAGCGTGACCTCGACGAGACGGGCTTGTCCGCCGCTCGAACTGGAGGATGCGCACGAGACGGCCCACGCTGACCGCTTCCTCGACGAGCGCGGTGATGAGGTGCGGGGTCGAGACCGAGAGGTCGACGCCCCAGTTCTCGTTGAACATCCATTCGTTCTTGGGGTGATTGACCCGGGCGATCACGCGGGGCACCGCGAACTCCTGCTTGGCGAGCAGCGAGATCACGAGGTTGTCCTCGTCGTCGCCGGTGGCGGCGACCACGACGTCGCAGCGTTCGAGCCCGGCTTCTTTCAGGGACGACACCTCGCACGCGTCGGCGATGAACCATTCGACGCCTTCGGCGGCGACGGCGCGTTCGACCACGGCCGGGTTCTGCTCGATGAGCTGCACCTCGTGCCCGGTCGCCTCCAGGTCGTTGGCGATGAAGAGACCGACGTTGCCGGCGCCGGCGATCGCGACCCGCATCGCTACGCGCTCCGGCCCGTGCTCGAGACGCTCGCGCAGGGCGTCGATGGCGGTGACGTCGACGACGAAGTGCAGCACGTCGCCCTCCTGACCGACGAGCTTGGCGCCCGCGATCTGAGCCGTGCCCAGCCTCGTCACCGCCGCCAGCACGAAGCGGCCGGGCTCGTTCAGCGGGGCGAGCTTCTTGCCGCCCACAGCGCGGGACGGCAGCACCCGCTCGACGAGGGACACCCGGGCGCTCGGGTCGATCCAGTCGTGCGGCTGCTCGGCCGGGAGGAGTCGCCGCAGCACCTGATCGGTCGTCCACGACACCGTGGCGACCGTCGGGATGCCGAGGCGCTGGTAGATGACCGCCCGTCGTGGGTCGTAGATGCGGGCGACGACCCGCTCGATCCCGAACGACTCCCGGGCGATGCGGGCGACGAGGATGTTGGAGTTGTCGCCGTTCGTCACCGCCGCGAGCGCGCCGGCCCGCTCGATGCCGGCCTCCTCGAGGTTGTCGCGGTCGAAGCCGAAGCCGACGACCCGCTGCCCGGCGTAGCCCGCGGGGAGCCGCCGGAACGCGTTCGGGTTCTTGTCGATCACGGCGACCGTGTGGCCGGACTTCTCGAGGGTGCCGGCGAGCTCGCTGCCCGACTCGGCCACACCCCACGACCACGACGTGCACGCTGTCCCTCCACGGCGTCGGAGGCGTCGATCGTAGGACGCCCGAGCGCGCCCGAGCGGTAAGCGACCGGCAACCGGCATGGCATGCTGGCGCCGACGGCTGACCGCAAGGTCAGCCTTCGTTCAGGTCCGATGGCAATCGATCCCCGGGGGACGGGGTGGCGATCCTCAAGCGACTGCTGGTGGGACGGCCCCTGGCGACCATCGAGCAGGAACACCAGCGCATCCCGAAGACCATCGGGCTCGCAGTCTTCTCGTCCGACGCGATCTCGTCGACGGCGTACGCGACCGAGGAGATCCTGTTCGTCACCGCGGTCGGCGCGTCGAGCCTCGCGCTCGGCCTCGACACGCTCGTGCCGATCGGGATCGCGGTCGCGATCCTCCTCGCGATCGTCGTGCACGTCGTACCGGCAGACGATCTTCGCCTACCCGAGTGGCGGCGGGAGCTACATCGTCAGCCGCGAGAACCTCGGTGAGATGCCGTCGCTCATCGCCGGCGGGTCACTGCTCGTCGACTACATCCTCACGGTCGCGGTGTCGATCTCTGCCGGCGTCGCGGCGATCATCTCGATTCCCGCGTTCCAGGGCCTCGCGACGCATCGCGTCGAGCTCGGTCTCGCGCTCATCGCGTTCATCGCCCTCGCGAACCTGCGCGGCATCAAGGAGTCGGGCCGCCTGTTCGCGGCGCCGACGTACATCTACATCGTCACGCTCGGGGCGCTCATCGCGTTCGGCCTCATCCGCAGCTACTTCGGCGACATCGGCCACGTGCCCTTCGACAAGGCGGCGTTCGAAGGCACTCGTGAGGCGGGCGGGACCCTCGGGCTGTTCCTGATCCTGAAGGGCTTCTCGTCGGGCGCCGTCGCGCTGACCGGCGTCGAAGCCATCAGCAACGGCGTGCCCGCCTTCCGCCGGCCCGAGTCGAAGAACGCCGCCAAGACGCTGGTGGCGATGGGCACGATCCTCGGCACGCTGTTCTTCGGCACCGCGCTCCTCGCGCAGCCGGCTGCACCCGTACCCGAGCCATGACGAGACGGTGATCTCACAGCTCGGCCGGGCCGTGTTCGGTGACGGGCCCGTCTACGTCGTGCTGCAGTTCGCGACGGCCGCCATCCTGACGCTGGCCGCGAACACCGCCTACGCCGACTTCCCCCGGCTGTCGTCGATCATCGCCCGGGACGGCTATCTCCCCCGGCAGCTCGCCAACCGTGGAGATCGGCTGGTCTTCTCGAACGGCATCCTCGTGCTCTCGGGGATGGCGGCCCTCCTGATCATCGCGTTCGGCGGCATCACCAACGCGCTGATCCCTCTCTACGCCGTCGGCGTGTTCACGTCGTTCACGCTGTCGCAGACGGGCATGGTGATCCATCACCTCCGGCTGCGCGAGCCGGCCTGGAAGCGCAACACGGTGATCAACGCCGTCGGTGCCGTGGCAACCGGCATCGTCACCCTGATCGTCGCGGTCACGAAGTTCACGAGCGGCGCGTGGGTGCCGATCGTCGTGATCCCGGCGATCGTGCTGCTCTTCAAGGGCATCCACCGGCACTACCAACGAGTCCGGAAGCAGCTGACCATTCCTCCCGACTACAAGCCCCCGGCGATGAACCACACGGTCGTCGTGCTGGTCGGCGGCATGCATCGCGGCGTGCTCGACGCGCTCGCGTACGCCAAGTCGCTCAACCCGACCCGGGTCGTCGCCGTCACCGTCGTGTCGGACGAGGAGGAGCAGGAACGCATCGAGAGGGTCTGGGACGAGCGCAACATCGACGTCCCGCTCGAGATCGTCTACGACCCGTACCGGGAGGTCACCAGGCCGATCCTCCGCTACGTCGACGAGCTCGACGCGCGCTGGGACAACGACATCGTGACCGTCCTGATCCCCGAGTTCGTCGTCGATCACTGGTGGGGCCACCTGCTCCACAACCAGACCGCTCTGCTGCTCAAGGGCAGGCTGCTGTTCCGGAAGGGCACGGTGGTGACGTCGCTGCCGTACCACCTCCACGAGGAGTCCCGGGACGGGGACGCGAAGTAACCTGCCCGCCGGCGAGCGCCGAGCAGCCGGCAGCGCCCCAGGGGGAAGGAGCCCGTAGACCACATGTCTCAGATCGTCACGCTCGCAGCCGAAGGCGGCTACCAGGTCTTCAACCTGGCCGGTGGCGAGTGGGCCTGGCTGATCGTCTCCGCCGCCACCGCCATCCTCGCCATCGTGATCGGCTTCGTGCTCCGCCAGGGGGTCCTCGCGGCCGACGAGGGCACGCCGACGATGATCGAGATCGCCAAGTCGATCCAGGTCGGCGCGATGGCGTATCTCCGGCGGCAGTTCAAGACGATCGCCATCATCGTCATTCCCGTGGCCGCCATCGTCTTCGTGACTTCCACCAAGGTCGTGGAGCCGAACGGCACCGAAGCGCTGTCGTACGCGCAGTCCGGGCTGTTCCGCACGCTGGCGTTCATCGGCGGATGCTTCTTGTCCGGCCTCACGGGCTTCATCGGGATGAGCCTCGCCGTGCGCGGCAACGTCCGCACCGCCGCTGCCGCCAAGGCCGGCTCGCTCCCGGCCGCGCTCAAGGTCGCCTTCCGGAGCGGCGGCGTCGCCGGGATGTACACGGTCGGCCTGGGCCTGCTCGGGGCGACCGTGATCATCATGATCTTCCAGAACTCCGCGACCGCCATCCTCATCGGCTTCGGGTTCGGCGGGTCGCTGCTGGCGCTGTTCATGCGCGTCGGCGGCGGCATCTTCACGAAGGCCGCCGACGTCGGCGCCGACCTCGTCGGCAAGGTGGAGCAGGGCATCCCCGAGGACGACCCGCGCAACCCGGCGACGATCGCCGACAACGTCGGTGACAACGTCGGCGACTGCGCCGGCATGGCGGCCGACCTGTTCGAGAGCTACGAGGTGACCCTGGTCGCCTCGATCATCCTCGGCGTCGCCGCCTTCAACTCGATCGGCGCCAACCCCGCGCTCGGCCTCATCTTCCCTGTCGCCGCGCGTGCGATCGGCGTGCTCGCCTCGATCATCGGCGTGTTCTCGGTCCGGGCCACCGACCGCGACACGCAGCGCGATGGCGCCGATCAACCGCGGCTTCTTCACCGCCAGCATCCTGACCGTGATCGGCACGCTCGCCGTTTCGCTCTTCTACATCGGCAACGACCACGACAACGAGGGCTGGAAGGTCTTCGGCGCCGTCGTCGCCGGGCTCGTGCTCGCCCAGGTGGTCAGCCGGCTGACCGAGTACTTCACCTCGACCGACAAGGAGCCCGTCCAGGAGATCGCCGACTCGGCTCGCACCGGACCGGCCACCACCATCCTGTCGGGGACGAGCACGGGGCTCGAGTCGACGGTCTGGGCGATCGTGGCGATCTCCGTCGCCATCGGCGTCGCGATCGTCCTCGGGGGCGGCAACATCGAGTTCGCCTTCTATCTCGTGGCGCTCACGGGCATGGGCATGCTGGCGACCACCGGCGTCGTCGTCTCGGAGGACACCTTCGGCCCGGTCGCCGACAACGCGGCCGGCATCGCCGAGATGTCGGGCGAGTTCGAGCGGCGAGCCCGAGCGCATCATGGTGAGCCTCGACGCGGTCGGGAACACCACCAAGGCCGTCACCAAGGGCTTCGCCATCGGGTCCGCCGTCATCGCCTCCGTCGCGCTGTTCGCGTCGTTCATCGAGACGATCGGCAGCGAGCTGAACCTGAGGGAGACGGGCTCGGCGCTCTTCGGCGCCGCGCAGACGCAGATCAACGTGGCCGACCCGGAGACCTTCATCGGCCTGCTCGTCGGCGGGTCGATCGCGTTCCTGTTCAGCGCGCTCGCGATCCGAGCCGTCGGCCGCACCGCCGGCACCGTGGTGCAGGACGTCCGCGAGCCAGTTCGCCGACGGCAAGATCATGGCCGGGACCAAGAAGCCCGACAGCGGCCGGATCATCGACATCTGCACCGCCGCGTCGCTGCGTGAGCTCGCCACCCCGGCGCTGCTCGCCGTGCTGACTCCGGTGATCATCGGCTTCGGGATGAACTACCTCGCGCTCGGCGCGTTCCTCGCCGCCGTGATCCTCACCGGCCAGCTCATGGCCGTGTTCCTCACCGTGTCCGGCGGCGCGTGGGACAACGCCAAGAAGTACATCGAGGACGGCCACTACGGCGGCAAGGGCTCCGAGACGCACAAGGCCGCCGTCATCGGCGACACCGTCGGCGACCCGTTCAAGGACACCGCCGGCCCCGCGCTGAACCCGCTGATCAAGGTCATGAACCTCGTGTCGCTGCTGATCCTCCCGGCGGTGATCAGCCTGCGCGACAACAACCCGGCCCGCTGGACGATCGCGGGCGTCGCGCTCGTCGTCGTGCTCGTCGCGATCGGGTTCTCGAAGCGCAAGGTCGGCGGCTTCGCCGAGGAGGCCGACGTCGTCGAGGGCACCGCACCCGAGCCC
>CAVYIP010000014.1:0-24080 GCA_963768605.1 uncultured Actinomycetes bacterium
AAGTGCTCTCCCCCTGAGCTAACCGCCCGATGAGGCGACGATGGTAGCGGGTGACCCTCCGCTTCCCGGACGGACATGTCCGCGAACATGAAGCGTGAGCAGCGACGGCCGCCTCAAGAGGTTCGTCTCGTCGACGCGGAGCAGAGCCGATGCGGCGTGGGCGGCCGTCGAGGAGCGGCGGCCGCGCGTGCGCAGCGTCGACGCGACGCTCAGCGCGTACGAGCGCGATCGAGACCGTGCCGGCTTCCTGCTCGCAGGCGCTCTCGCGTACCGGCTCTTCCTCTGGTTGCTCCCCTTCACGCTCTTGATCGTCGGAGCGCTGGGATTCCTCGAGGCATCGGATCACGACAGCCCGTCGGACCTCGCCGACAACCTCGGGGTCGTCGGGCTGGCCTCGAAGTCCGTCTCGGAAGCCGCCGCCGATGCGGAGCACGCCCGGTTCATCGTGCTCCTCATCGGGATCCCGGCCCTGTACCTGGCGAGCCTCGGCGCGCTCAAGGCGTTCCGGGCCGTGAGCGCGCTCGCGTGGGGCGTCCCCGTCGGACCGCTCGGACGCAAGCCGCTGGCCGTCCTGGGTTCCCTCGGTGTCATCGTGGCGTTCTTCACGGTCACCTTCATCGCCACCGCCATCCGGCACGAGTCTCCGGGGCCCGGCGTGATCGCCACCGTCCTGATCGGCATCGCATACGTATGGCTCGCGTTCCTGGTGCTCTGGGTCCTCCCCCGGCCGTCCGTGCATTGGACCGCCCTTCTCCCAGGTGCAATCGCCATCGGCCTCGGCCTGCAGGCGATCCATCTCGTCAACGTGTATTTCATCTCATACCGGATTTCGAGCTCCTCGGAGACGTACGGTGCCCTCGGTGTTGCGGCGGCGATCCTGCTCTCGCTCTTCCTCATCGGTCGCCTTTTCGTCGCCGGTGTGATACTCAACGCCACGTTGTGGGAGCGACAGAACGCACATGACGACGAGGCGACCGAGCGCCAATCACCCAATCGGGGTGATGCAACGTGAGCTGCAGAGGGAAATCCTGCAGTATCAGCCCTCGCAGCTGTGAGATACGGAAAGTGATGGCCGCGGAATGACCAACGGGACCGAGCCCTCCGAGACTCCTCGACGGCTGCCGCTGCTGGCGACGGGCCCTGGTCGCGATCGCTCGTGATCCTCAGCGTGGTGCTGGTGCCGCTGGCGGGACTGTCGGTCTGGGTCCGCAACCTCGTCCTCGACACCGACAAGTACGTCGATACGGTGGCGCCGCTCGCGACGAACAAGGCCGTTACGGATCAGATCGCCAATCGCCTGACGACGCGCCTGTTCCAAGACGTCAACGTCGAAGCGGAAGCAAAGGACGCCCTCCCGGAACGGGCACAATTCCTCGCCGGCCCGCTCTCGACCGGGGTCGAGACCTTTGTGCGCGAAGCCGCAACGCGCGCGCTCGCGACCGAACAATTCGCGACCATCTGGAAGAACGCCAACCGGCGCGCCCATACGCTCGTCGACAAGGCGCTGACCGGTGAGGGCAAGAACGTCTCGATCAAGAACGGCAAGGTCGTCCTCGACCTCTCGGCGGTCATCGACGAGGTCGTCAAACGGCTCGACGAACGTGGCGTCACCGTGTTCGACAGTCTGGCGCAAGAAACAGAAGAACCTGCAGGTCGAGCTGTTCGACGCCAGCCAGCTCGAGAAAGCGCGCTCGGCCGTGCATCTCCTCGACCGTGTGCGGATCGTGCTGGTCGTGCTCGTCTTCGTCTTTCTCGGGGTCGCGCTGATCCTGTCAGGCAACCGCCGACGCACGCTGATCCGTTGGGGCATCGGGCTCGTCATCGCGATGGCCGTGACCGCGGCGTTGCTCGCCCTCGGCAGGTCGGCGTTCCTCGACCAAGCGGAGAATCGCGACGCCGCCGCGGCCGTCTTCGACACCCTGGTCCGCTTCCTGCGCAACGGCATCCGGGTCATCGCCGCGCTCGGCATCATCATTGCTCTCGCCGCGTTCCTGTCCGGGCCCTCACGGCTCGCAGTGCGGATTCGCGAGGGTGCACAGAGCCTCATCGGCGGCGCCGGACGCAAGGCCGACGAGGCCGGCTGGACCCCCGGGCCGGTCGGCACCTGGGTGGCAGCGCACAAAGTCGGGCTCCGCATCGCGGGCGTCGCCGTCGCGTTCCTGGTGGTGTTCGTCTTGACGAGCCCGCGCCCGCTCACGCTGTTGGTGCTCGCGCTGCTCTTGCTCGTCTACCTCGCCGCGATCGAGTTCGTCGGGCGGACGGCCGCGGCCGCGGACGAGACACCCACCCCCGGGTCTTCCTGACGTCGCTCACGCCCTCGGCGATCGCCTCGAGCACGTCGAGGCGCGACGCCCGCCATGCGGGCAGCCACGCGGCGACCGCGCCGGCGATCACAGAGAACACGAGGAACACGGCGATCTGCAGCGGTGGCACGTCGAACTGGTCGAGGCCTTGCTCGCGCAACGCCGTCGTGAACGCCCAGCCCCAGAAGATCCCGAGCCCGAGGCCGACCATGCAGCCGATGACCGCGATGATGATCGACTCGCCGCGCACCATCCGCCGCACCTGGACCCGTGACATGCCGACCACGCGCAGCAGACCCAGCTCCCGCGTCCGCTCGTAGACCGACAAGAGCAGCGTGTTGATGATGCCGAGCACGGCGATGATCTCCGACAGGACGAGCAAGGCGACGAGACCGGCGACGAACTGGTCGACGGTGCCCTCCTGCATGTCCTGGAACTCCGAGCGCGAGTCGATCTGGACGTTCGGGAAGTCGCCGCCGATGGCGCCTTCGATCTGGCGGCGCGCCGCCGCGCTCTCGCCCGGCTTCGCCTTGACGTAGACGAGCGAGTCCTGCTGGACACCGCCGAAGTTCTGCTCTTCGCTCGCGGTCGACACGACACCGAGGGGCACCGGGTACGCGCCCGTGAACTGCTTGCGCGCGTACACGCCGGCGATCGGCACCTCCACCGGACCCGAGAGCGGGTAGATGAGCTGGAGCCGGTCACCGGGCCCGACGCCGTAGTGCTCGGCCTCGTCCTGGGACAGCAGCATGCCGCCCGTCGCCAGTCCCTGCGCGCTCCCGGCACGGATGTCGAGGTCGAGGACGCGATCGAGCACGGCCGGATCGACGGCGACCATCAGCTGCTGGCGCTCGCCGACCCGCACCCGACCCAGCCGCAGGCCCGTGGTCGCCTGGACGGCCGGGAGCGAGGCGACCCGCTCGCTCACCTCGGGCGAGAACCCGGTGAGGCCCTGGGCGCTGAGGATGTAGTCGGCGCGGACGCCGCGCTGCACCCCGGTGCGGATCGAGGACTTCACCGATGCCGACACGATCGCGACGAGGCACACGAGGCTCAGCCCGACGACGAGCGCCGCCGACGTCGCCGCGGTTCGGCGCGGGTTCCGCATCGCGTTGCCTTGCGCCAGGCGGCCGGTGACGCCGCGCCGCGACAGGAACCACCCGATGACGCGCGCCATCGGACGGGCGAGCGCGGCGACCAGCATCACCACGCCGAAGAAAGCGAGGAGGGCGCCGACGGCTACGACCTGGACGCGGCGCGCAAGTTGTGTGGCGTCGATCTGGAAGCCGAGCCAGAGCGCGCCGACACCGGCGATCGTGATGAGCAATCCGATCGCGGCACGGCGCCGCAATGGGGCGGACCCCCACGCGGCAGCTCGTTGATCGCCTCGACCGGGGAGGTCCTCGCGGCGCGGAAGGCGGGAATCGAGCGACGCGCCGACGGTGACGACGACGCCGACGAGCACCGCCGCGATGACCGTCCGGGGCAACACCACGGGGTTCGCCTCGGGCGCGCCGAGGCCGATCCGGGCGAACCCGACCGCGCGCAGCAGGACGCGCGCGAGCCCGACACCCGCCGCGAGGCCCAGCCCGGCCGCCACGACCCCGACGATCGCGGCCTCGAGCACGACCGACCACAGCACCTGCCGATCGGCTCGCGCCCAGGGCACGCAGCAAGCCGAGCTCGCGCGTACGTTGCGCGATGAGGATCGCGAACGTGTTGAAGATGATGAACGAACCGACGACGAGCCCGACGGCCGCGAACCCGACCAACGCCAAGCGGAGGTTGCCGACGCCCTGGCGGACGGGATCGGCGCGCTCCTCGGCCAGCTTCGCCGCCGGACACGACCTCGAAGCTCGGGCCGAGCGTCGTCTGGCCAGATTGCTCGAGACCGCACCCGACGTCACCCCGGGATCCGTCGTGACGTAGACGGCGTCGATCACGCCCGGCGACGCCAGCACGCGCTCGGACGTCGGGAGATCGAAGGCCGTGACGGTGACGCCGCCGAGGTCGGCCTGGCCCTTGAGGCCGAAGAGGCCCACGATCGTGAACCGCTCAGCCGGCCCTTGCAGCAGCACGCGGACGCGATCACCGACCTTCAAGCCGTTCGCCTTTGCCGTGCCCTCGTCGACGAGCACTTCGCGGTCGCCGCGTGGAGCCCGACTCTTCCCGTCGTGCGCGAGCTCGAGGGGACCCGCACCGGACTCGGGCCACGAGAGGCCGATGGTGGGCGCAAGCCCGTTCTGGATCGAGTCCCCGTTGCGGCCGATGAGCTGCGCGTACCCGAACGTCGTCCCGTCGGCCGTCGCGACGCCGTCGACCCCGCGAATCCGCGCCAGCGTCGAATCCGGGATCCTGGTCCGTTGTGAGCCGCCGCCCGTGTACGGGTCACGCGCCCGCACGACGAGATCGACGTCGGTCACGGTTCGTCGGAAGATCTGATCGAACGACCGTTCCATGGTGTCGGTCAGCACGTACGTGCCGCTCACGAACGCGACGCCGAGGAGGACGGCGAGTGTCGTCAACGCAAGCCGCAGCTTGCGGGCAAAGATGCCCTTGATCGTCGCCCTCCACATGCCGTTCCATCTTGGTCGACCGCGGAGCCACCATCGCGGCGCGTTGCAGCGCGTCGGTACGATGCGGACTCACCCAGGAGGCGCAAATGGGGCTCCTCGACAGCCGGCGAGCGGTCGTCACCGGCGGCGGATCGGGCATCGGGCGGGCGACGTGCCGGCGCATGACCGAGGAAGGCGCTCGCGTCGCGGTCGTCGACATCAACGGCGACGCCGCCGAGCAAGTCGCGAAGGAGATCGACGGGCTCGCGTACGAAGTCGACGTCACCGACTACGACGCGCTGCAGTGCTGCGGTCGACGACGCCGCCGACCAAGCTCGACGGGCTCACCACCGTGTTCAACAACGCGGGGGCGAGCAACCTCTCGCAGGTGCACGACTGGCCGGTCGAGGAATGGGATCGCATCGTCCGCCTCAATCTGGGCGGCGTCTTTCACGGCATCAAGGCGACCGCGCCCCACCTGCTGGCGGGCGGTGGTGGGAGCATCGTGAGCACCGCGTCGATCAGCGGGACCCGCCCGTCGGGCGGCGAAGCGCCCTACTCGGCGGCCAAGGCGGGCGTCGTGGCGCTCACCGCCAATGCCGCGCACGAGTACGCGCCGAGCATGAGGGCGAACGCGGTGTCGCCGGGGATGATCCACACCGGGCTCACCGACGTCCTGCTCACGATGGACGGCATGGGCGAGCACATGGCGGCGAAGACACCGTTGGCCCGAGTCGGCACCCCCGAGGACATCGCCGACGTCGTCGTGTTCCTCAGCTCCGATCTCGCCCGTTTCGTGACCGGGCAGAACATCGTCGTCGACGGCGGGATGACCCTCCACGGCGCGGGCGTCGACGGCCTGCTGGACCGATTTCGCCCGTTTCTCAGCCCGGACTAGCGTGTTCCGGTCGGAAACCGCTTCAGTTCGGCGAAGCGCGTGCCGAAGACATTGCATGCGGACGGCACTGCGAGCACTTCCTCTCGCCGCGGTCGCGGTCGTCTTCGCGCTCGCGGCCTGCGCGCCGACGAAGGCCCCGCCGCCGGCCCCCGCCTCGCCCTCGCTGCCGTTCGAAAGCGCCGACCCGATCGCTCAGGAGCTCGTGCGGGGACTTCACCGTTGTGGGCATCGGCGTGAAGTGCAACGGCACCCAGGTGTTCGTGACCGTGGACTTCGGGCGCTGATCTCGGGCCAATCCCCTTTCTCCACAAGGCCTTCCTGATTCCACTTCAGTCACACCGGCAACGCGCCGATAGCCAGGTATGCGCTGGATTCGCCGTACCGCACTCCTGGCCGCGACCGCTGCGATCGTCGTCCTCGCCGCGTGCGCACCGATCAAGGGCGGGGCGCCCGCTCCCCAGCTGCCGTTCGGCAGCGCGCATCCGCAGGCCCAGGAGCTCTACTACCTCGTGAACAACGAACGGGCGGCCAACGGGCTCGGTGGGGTCGGATGGCATGACCAGCTCGGCGGCCTCGCCCAGAACTGGAGCAACTACATGGCCGGCAGCGGCAACTACTCGCACCAGAACCTCGACGCGATCCTCCAGGACCCCGCGTGGGGCGGGTACAGCGGCCTGGGCGAGAACATCATCCACGGCGGCTGTGGGATCTCCGCGGCGCAGATGCATCAGGCGTGGATGAACTCTCCCCTCCACCGTGACAACATCCTCGGCAACTACAGCGCCGTCGGCATCGGTGTGGCCTGCAACGGGGGCGACCTCTACGCCACCGAGGACTTCGGACGCTGAGATCGGGCGCAATCCCCTTGCGCCCCACCCCCGTACCTAGCATCGGAGCCCGACGACCAGGGGGAAGCGTTGCCTCACGCGATCCGGCGCGCGCTGACGACGTGGACGCCCGCGGCCGTGATCGCCGTCGCCGTCACCGTCGGGCTCGGCGCGTGCAGCGGCGGCGAGTCTGCGCACCGCGCCGCCGGGCCGAAGCCGCGCCAGGACTACGTGGCGCAAGCGGCCGACTTCCGCAACCTCCACACGATGACGAAGGTGCGGAACTTCTACGTCGACAACCGGCTCGGCCACCTCGACGAGGCGCTGGCCGTCGCCAACTCCCCCCGCGGGGGCACGTACCCCGTGGGCACGATCATCCAACTCGTCCCGCAGGAAGCGATGGTGAAGCGCGAGAAGGGCTTCAGCCCCGCGACCCGGGACTGGGAGTTCTTCTTCCTCTCGGTTTCCCCCGCGGGCACCACCATCGAGAAGCGAGGGACGGCCGACGTCGTCAACCGTTTCGGCGGCAACTGCGCCAGCTGTCATCAGGGAGCGCAAGCACGCTTCGACGGCGTCTGCGAAGAGAACCACGGCTGCGCTCCGCTGCCGATCGGCCCCGACGTCTTCCACGCCATCCAGGAGAGCGACCCCCGGCCGGTCCAGTGATGGTTACTGGCGCCCGCGCACGGCGAGCACACCGAACACCAGGATCCCGACGATCGCACCCGCGATCGCGCCGGTCCACAGCCCGTACACGACGTTCGTCAGGAACGAGTTTCCCTTGATCGTGCCGAGGATCAGCGACCCGATGACGAACCCGATCAGGACATATCCGCCGATGCGGACCGCTCGTTGCCACACGGGAGCTCAGTCGGCGTAGACGAGCGCCACGCCCGCGTCGGCGCTGAGGGCGCGGAACGTCATGCTCTCTTCCAGGTACAGGCGCACGTTCTCGGCGTCGTGGTCGGTGTAGCCGATCGAGAAGTCCTGCCCGCACGTGAGCTGGTAGTCACCGCCGCGCAGGCTCACGACGATCGCGCCGTCCACCGCCGGCGCCCACACGATCGGTCCACCCAGGATCAGGCGGATGTGCTCGAGCACCGGGTACCCGCCGTGCTCGGTCGTCTCGATGACGCCCGTGTAGCAGCGAGGCCCGAGCGCGATCGCGAACGGTCCCCCGATGCCGGCGTTCTGGAGCGTGGCGACGGCGCGCGCAACCGTCCCCGGATACTCGTTGTAGTCGTCGCTGATGGCGACGGGCGCGTGCGGTGTGCTCTCGCTGATGCCGGAGATGCCCGCGGCGTCGTACCCGTGGAACACGGCCGCGTCCTCGGCCGACGCCGCCTGCCGGGCGGCGTCGATCACGACCTGGAGGTCGTAGTCGCGGGACCCGCGGTCGATGGCCTCGAGCTCCCGGCGCGAGAGCTCGAACGGCGTACGGAGCTCGGCCAGCGGCTGCATGCGCCGGATCGCGGCGTCGACTCCCGCCGGCGCCGCGCCGACCGCCTCGACGCGGCCGAGCGTCTCGGCCGAGTGCGCCCAGCCGTGCGGCCCGGAGAAGTCGACCACCTTCCGGGCGGCGAGGAAGTGACGCAGCGTACGCGCCGCCTCCTCGTCGATCGCGCCCCATGCCTCGCCCGACACCGGAGCGAGCTCGCGCAGCAGATGGTTCACGGGGTCACCTCCGTGCGCAGATCGCCGATGCCGAGCGAGCCGGATCCGGCGTCGTCGTCTGCGGCTTCGTCTTCCTTCGCGGTGATCGAGCCCTCGGTGAACAGATACTTGCGCAGCTGCTCGTCGAGCGAAGGGTCGCGGCGGCGCAACCATTCGAGCGCCATCGCCGCGTGTTCCTTCTCGTCGTCCCGGTTGTGCTCGAGCACGGCGCGGAGCTCGTCGTCGTCGCTGGCGATCGGCCCGCTGGTCGTACCAGTCGATCGCCTCCAGCTCCTCCATGATCGAGACGATCGCCCGATGGCGGTCGATCGCCTCGGGCCCCAGTACCTCCGACGACTCGTGCAAGGTTGCGCTCGACCCGGCCATGCGACGTTCCTCCGATCACGGTGATTGAGCAGTCTTTCGCGTCCCGCCGGGCAACCTACCCGCCGACCTGCGCTGCCACGTACTTGACCTCGAGGTACTCGTCGATGCCCTCGTGGCCGCCTTCGCGCCCGAATCCCGAGTGCTTCACACCTCCGAACGGGCCGGCGGGGTTCGAGACCAGCCCGCGGTTCAACCCCACCATCCCGGTCTCCAGCCCTTCGATGACGCGGAACGCCCGATCGAGATCGCGCGTGTACGCGTACGAGACGAGGCCGAAGTCGGTGTCGTTGGCGGCCCGCAGCGCCTCGTCGTCCGACATGAACGTCGCGATCGGCGCCACCGGCCCGAAGATCTCCTCGCGCAGGACCCTCGCATCCGACGGCACGTCGCGCAGCACGGTAGGTGCATAGAAGTAGCCGGGCCCCTCGAGCGCCTCGCCGCCGACCAGCGGCTTCGCCCCGCGGTCACGGGCGTCGTCGACCAGCTCGACGACCTTCTCGCGCGCCTTGGCCTCGACGAGCGGGCCCACTTGGACGCCGTCCTCGGTGCCGCGCCCGACGCGCATGCTGCCCAGACGCTCGGCGAGTCGCGTCGCGAACTCGTCGGCGACCGACTCGTGCACGTGGAACCGGTTGGCAGCGGTGCACGCCTCGCCGATGTTGCGCATCTTGGCCAGGACCGCACCGTCGATGGCGGCGTCCAGGTCGGCGTCCTCGAAGACGAGGAAGGGCGCGTTGCCACCGAGCTCCATGGAGACTCGCAGCACCTGGGGAGCCGCCGCCGCGATCAACCGTTGACCGACCTCGGTCGAGCCGGTGAACGACAGCTTGCGGAGCCTCGGGTCCTCGAGCACGGGACCGGTCGTCGCGCCCGCATTCTTGGACGTCACGATGTTCAGGACGCCGGGCGGCAGCCCGGCCTCGGTGAGGATCTGCGCGAGCGCGAGCATCGACAGCGGAGTGAGCGCGGCCGGTTTGACGATCATCGTGCAGCCGGCCGCGACCGCCGGCCCGATCTTGCGTGTGCCCATCGCGGTCGGGAAGTTCCAGGGTGTGATGAACAGGCAAGGCCCGACGGCCTGGCGGAAAATGAGCAGCCGTCCGCTACCGCCGGGCTCGACCGTGTAGCGCCCGTCGATGCGCACCGCCTCCTCCGAGAACCAGCGGAAGAACTCGGCGGCGTACTTGATCTCGCCACGCGAGTCGTCGACGGGCTTGCCCATCTCGAGGGTCATCAGGAGCGCGAGGTCGTCGGTGCGCTCGGTGAGCAGCTCGTAGGTGCGGCGGAGGATCTCGCCGCGTTCCCGAGGCGGATGCGCCGCCCAGGCCTCCTGGGCGGACGCCGCGGCGTCGAGCGCCGCGATCGCGTCGGTGGCGTCACCGTCGGCCACGTCGCACAGCGACGCGCCCGTGGCCGGGTCCTCCACCGGGAACGTCTTGCCCGACGCCGCCGGCCGCCATTCGCCCCCGATGAACAATTCCTTCGGCACCGCGTCGATCACGGCCTGCTCGTGCGAGTCAGTCGCCATGCGCAGTCGCCTCCTCTCTCCTCACGGCGTGACCGCGAAGAGCTGCCAGCGGTCGGGAACGCCCTTGAGCTCGTGCTCGCCGCGGTCCTCGAACGTGATACCCGATCCGGCGACGAGGTCCACCACCGTGCGCGACGCCAGCACCTCCCCCGGCGCCGGCGCTCGCGCACACCCGCTCGCCGATGTGGACGGCCAGCCCGCCGATGTCGTCACCCATTGCCTCGACCTCGCCCGTGTGCAGCCCGACGCGGACGTCCAGGCCCAACTGGCGGGCGCCGTCCCGGATGGCGAGGCCGCAGCGGATCGCCCGCGCCGGCCCGTCGAACGTCGCGAGGATCCCGTCGCCCATCGTCTTGACCTCGCGTCCGGCGAAGCGCGCGAGCTGCCGGCGGATCACGGCGTAGTAGGCGTCGAGCAGGTCTCGCCAGCGGCGGTCCCCGAGCTCGCTCACGAGGTCGGTCGAGCGGACGATGTCGCAGAACAAGATCGTCGCCAGCACACGGTCGACGTCGACGTGACGCATCCCGGTGAGGAACTCCTCGATCTCGGCGACGATCGCGTCGCTGTCGCCGACGTACGGGAGGTGCTCGTCGCCGGGAAGCTCCACGTACCGCGCCCCGCGATGTGCTCGGCGAGGTACCGGCCGTGGCCGACGAGGATGGCGCGGTTGCCCTTGCGGTGGATGACCAGCGTCGGCGCCTGGATGGCAGGCAGCACCGGGCGTAGATCGCTCTGGAACCGTGTGCGCGCTATCGCCTGGGCGGTCGCCGGGCTCGCACCGCGGTTGCCCGCGCGCTGCCACCACTGCCGGAACCGGGCGTCGGACGCGAACTGCGGGATGAACAGCTCGAGGTCGACGAACGATCCGGCGTTCTCGTCGTCGTAGACCGTGTCGGCGAAGCGCTCGACCAGGTGATCCGGGAGCCCGTGCGGATAGTCGACGTCCCGGCGGAGACGCGCATAGGCATTCAGCAGGATCAGAGCGGCGGTTCTGTCCGGATGCGTCGCCGCCGTGAGCATCGCCACCAGCGCCCCGTCGTCGGCGCCGCAGAACGCGGCCCGCTCCGAGCCGGCGGCGTCGAGCACGGCGAGCGCGTCGCCGACCCATTGCTCGAGTGACGGCGGGGTCGACGGGTCGATGGGGTCCGACAGCCCCACCCCGCGCAGGTCCATGCGGATCAGGCGGGCGAACGACGCCATGTCGTGGTGGAAGCGTGAGAACCCCGGCTCGTCGTCGATCGAGCCGATCGAGATCGTCCCCGACGACAGGTAGAGCAGGTCGGGACCGCTGTCACCGAGCACCTGGTACGCGATGTGCGCATCACCGCTGCGCGCGCGTAGCGGGTCTCCCCTTCCACGGTTCCGAGCGTAGGGCGCATCCGCGGACGAAACTGCAGGGCGTGGAGCCGATTCAGGTCCGCAAGTACGCCGGGTCGGACGGTCCGGTCGTCGTGCTGCACGGAGGTCCGGGCGCCCCCGGCTCGCTCGCCGGGCTCGCGGCGGACCTGGCGCCCGACTTCGAGGTGTGGGAACCGCTGCAGCGTCGCAGCGGTGAAGTGCCGCTGACCGTGGATCGCCACGTCGCCGACCTGCACGACATCGCGCCCGATCCGGCGACGATCGTCGGCCACTCCTGGGGAGCGATGCTCGGACTGTCGTACGCGGCGAGGTACCCGGCGGCGGTGCGAGCGTTGGCGCTCGTCGGCTGCGGCACCTACGACACGGCGAGTCGAGCCGAGTACGAACGACGCTTCAAGGCGAACCTCGGCGATCGCGGGCGAGCATGCGAGAGCAGGAGCTCCGCGATCGCGATCGAACGGGCGCACGATTCCGGGCGGAGCGGGACGAGGTCCTCGCGCGTCAGAGGGGCGTTCGAACACCGAAGTGCAGGCCGTCGACCTGCTGCCCGAGACGGAGCACGTCGTCTCCGTGCCGACGCCGCCGGCCACGACGAGACGTGGCGGGATGTCCTGCGACGTCAGGCGACGGGCCTCGAGCCGCAGTCGTTCGATGCGATCGAATCGCCGGTGTTGATGCTCCACGGCGACGACGACCCGCATCCCGGGACCATGATTCGGGACACCCTCCTCCCCCACATCCCGCAGCTCGAGTACATCGGTATCCCACGCTGCGGGCACGAGCCGTGGCGGGAACGGCACGGACGCGAGCCGTTTCTCACAGCTCTCCGAGGCTGGCTCCGGGAACGCTGAGGGCTACGCCGACTCGTTGGCGAAACGTTCGAGCTGGTCCAGCAGGACAGGTTGCTCGGCGTCGATGCCCTCCATGACCCGGTCGGCGACCCGAACGACCTCCCAGCGATCGACGAGGTCGTCGTCGATGGGACGCTCTCGCGCGTACGCACGCAGATAGAGCCGGAAGAACGCGCCGCGACCGAACGCGTGCATGCCTCGGATCAAGTGCGGGCATGTGCTCGGGCACCGCGGCCTGGCGAAGCAGGAGACGGGTTCGAGCGAGGTCGGCGGCGGGGTCACCGCGGGTCGGCGTCGGTCCAGTCGATGACCGCCGGCCCGTCTCGGCCCAGCAGGAGGTTGCCGGGATGAAGGTCGCCGTGGCAGAGGCGATCACCGTCCGGGAGGCCATCCAGCTTCTCGAGCGCGAAGTCGGCGAGCTCGACGGGAAGCTCGGCGGCGGTGTCGATCTTCCTCCGCACCAGGTCGCGGAGGCTCGGCAGGTCGTCCGGGTGCGACGACATCGTGCATGCGGGCCTGGGCGCGCCCGACGATACGAGCGACCCGTGGCACCGCCCACGGACGTTGCCCCATCAGCGCGATGAGGTCGGGCCCGTCGACGCGCTCCATGATCAACCCGGCGCGCCCTTCGACCATCGTCGTGCCGTACACGTTCGGGACATCGACCCCACCGTCGGCGGCGGCACGCATCGCGGCCGCCTCGCGCTCGACCCGCTTCGGATCACTCGATCGACGCAACAGGCGCAGAACCGTTCCCTCGTCCCACGCGAAGACTTCCGCCTCCCGGCCCTCGCCCACCCGGGCGTGTCCGGCAAGCTCGCCCTCGGGCATGCGCCTACGGCTCGAGGATGACGAGCGGGATGTCGCGGTCGGTGCGCGTCTGGTACTGCTCGTAGCCGCGGTGCGCAGCGACGACGCGCGGCCAGAGCTCGGCCTTCTCCTCGCGTGATGCGACGCGAGCGCGCAGGCGTTGTCGTCTTGCCGTCCATCGTGACCTCGACCTTCGGGTCGTCCCGCAGGTTGAGCAACCACTTCGGTTGGCGGTCGTCGCCGCCGTTCGAGGCCACCACCACCAGGCGATCGCCGTCCTGCACCGGAGAGGTGAGCATCGTCGTCCGGCGCTTGCCGCTCTTGCGTCCCGTCGTCGTCAACTGCAGCACCGGCATGCCGTACCCACGGTTCGCGAACCGGCCGTTGCTCGCCCGGAAGACGGCCTTGTGGAAGCCGGTCACCACCCGCATGATCACGTCCTTGGCGTTGGCCATCAGGAGGACCCCGGGACCGGTCGCAGCAGCATCTCCTGGGCGACGGAGACGGCGACGTGGCGATCGGGGCCGTACATCGTTCCGCGCAGCACGCCCCGGCCGCCCGTGTTGACGAGGGAGTGGACGTCGTAGAACAGCCACTCGTCGGCTCGCAAGGGACGATGGAACCAGGCCGCGTGGTCGATGCTCACCATGCCCGTGACGTCGCCCTCGAGGTGGAGCGGCCGACCTCCGGTCCCGGTGATGTCGGTGACGAACGCGATGAGCGCGGCGTGGAGGTGAGGGTCGTCCGGCAACGCGACCGGGATGCGGGACCACGCGCGATGCGTCGACTTTCGCGTCCCGTCGGGCGCGGGCGGCGTCGGGCCGAGGTGCGCAGCCGACCACGGTCCCGGACCGATGGACACGGGCAGGTCGTCGGGAGGGGGAACATCACGGTCGATCGGGAGCTCGTACTCGTAACCGTCGGTGTCGGCTGTGAACGAGCACATCATCGTGAAGACCGGTTCGCCGTCCTGCACCGCCTCGAGTTGTCGCATCACGAACGTGCGCCCTTCCCGGAGCGGCGCAACGCGGTACGAGAGCTGCTTCCCGGCGAACACCGGTCGCAAGAAGTAGCCGTGGAGCGAGTGGAGGCGCGCGCGGTCCGGAGCGGTGCGCGTCACCGCGTGCACGGACTGGGAGAGCACGAACCCGCCGAACAGGCGCTCGCCGAACCAGTCCGGTGCGTCGCCGACCCAGCCGTCGCCTTCGGGCCGTACCGTCACGAACTCGATCGTCTCCTCGACGATCGACGTCGATGTCGATCTCCGGTTCGGCCATCGGCGGGAGTGAACGCCCGTCAGTCGCCGGTCACGCGGTAGACGTCGTCGTGCTCCCGCGCCCGCTCGGACACCTGGATGCCCACGCTGTCCCCGACCTTCGCGGCGTCGACGGGCACGTGCTCGAGCTCCATCGACCCGACTTCCTGTGTGAAATCCGAGTGCGCGCCGGCGACCCGTATCGTGTCGCCCATACGCAGCTCTCCGGCGGTGATGTCCACGATGGCGACTTGGGCTTGCCGAAATAGTGCGTCACCGTTCCGACCTTTTGCTCCCCCATGATCGTGCTCCTCTCGGCTCCGCGTCCCGGATTGCCGAAGGTGTGCTCGACGAGAGGGTACTGACGGGTCCCGCCTGCTCGCGGCCGAGAATGGATGAGGCGCGAGCCGCTCTCCTTCATCCGTTGCGGATGATGACCCACGTGGGGACCCTCCGTATGGTCCGGAGAGGAGCTCACCAGAAGGCCGCAAGGAGGAGGTAGCAATGGGAATGATGTTCCGGCCGCGGCGTCCGTTGATGCGAGTGGCGGCGGGAGCGGCGACGGCGACCGTTGCCTACAAGGCCGGTCAGCGTCGCACGCAGCAGAACCAGTACAACGACCAGGCCCAGGCCGCCGACGCACAGACGCAGGCCCCTCCCCCGCAGGCAGCGCCGGCGCCCGCAGCACCGGCACCGGCGGACTCGACGGCCGAGCTGGAGCGGTTGGCCAAGCTGCACGAGTCGGGCGCGCTGAACGACGAGGAGTTCGCGGCGGCGAAGGCGAAGCTGCTCGGGCTGTGAGTCGTTCGTGCCGCGGGCAGAGGAAGGCGTGATGGGATCCAGTGCTGATCGGGCTGCCGTGCTGGTGCAGGCAATCGAAGCGACCGTTGCGGGTGACAGCCGCGTCGTCCGTGACCTCTACGCGGACGACGTACAAGGTTGGTCGCCCGTGATGACGGTGTCGTCGGCCGCCGAGCTGGCCGTCGAGCTCGAAGACCGTCAGGAGGCGTTCTCCGAGATCGACCTGGAGGTCACGCCACTCGACGTCGGTGACGACCAAGCGTGCGTCGAGTGGATCGCGACCGGCGACTCACTCCGGGCCGCTGGTCGTCGACGAAGAGGTCGTGATCGAACCCACCGGTGGGCGGTTCACGCTGCGCGGCGTCACGGTCGCCGACTTCGAAGGCGACCGCATTCGGGCTTTCCGCCAATACTGGGACGAAGTCGCACTGCTCGAGCAACTCCAGCTGCTTCCGTCGGAGTAGAAGCACCAAGAGTTCACGATTCAGGGCCTCTCTGCCCTTTACTCCGCGCGCGCAGAACGGCACGCTGTTTCGGATGGCAGGACGCGCTTCAGACATGCGAGGCGCGCCGGGATCCGGCGTATCGATGGAGGGCTTGCTCGAAGGAGTCCTCCGTTTCGTCCCGAGCGAGATCAAGCTGCGGAGGCCCGAGCTTCGGCCCGGCGTCGTCCCGCGCCCGGACCTGACGACGCGCCTCGACGCCAGCGACGCCACCGTTGCGCTGGTCGTCGCACCTCCCGGCTACGGCAAGACGACCCTCGTGAGCCAACTCACCGCCGGGGCCGAGCAGCCCTTCGCCTGGCTGACGGTGACCGAGGAGGACAACGACCCTTCGGCATTCCTCGCGTACCTCGCGCTCGCGCTCGACACGATCGAGGCCCTCGACCCGCAGACGTTCGCCGCCTTGGCGATGTCGGAGGCGGACCTCGTGAGCATTCGCCTGCCGCGCCTCGGCAACGTGCTCGCCAACCGGTCGTTGCCGTTCGTGCTCGTGCTCGACGACGTCCACCTGTTGCACTCGTCCGGATCGGTCGCCGTGCTCGAGCGGCTGGCGGACCAGATGCCGCTCGGTTCGCAGCTCGTGCTCGCCGGTCGGAGCGACCCTCCCCTCTCGCTCCCGCGCATGCGCGCCGAACGGTGAGCTCCTCCGGATCGGGCCAGACAGCCTCGCGATGAGCGAGCCGGAAGCCCAGATGCTCCTCGAGCACGCGGGCGTGGAGCTCGACGGCCGGACGCTCGAGTCCCTCGTCGTCCAGATCGAAGGGTGGCCCGCGGGCCTCTATCTCGCGGCGATCGCGCTGCGTGAATCCGAGAACCCCGCCGCCGCCGCCGAGCGTTTCGCCGGGCACGACCGCCTGGTCGCCGACTACTTGCACGACGAGGCTCTTCGAACGTTTCCCGACGAGCTCCGGGAGTTCCTGGTTCGGACTTCGGTGCTCGATCGCCTGTCGGCACGAGTGTGTGACGATGTTCTCGAGCGCACCGACTCGGCTCGAATGCTCGAGGAGATCGACGCTTCGAACCTGTTCCTCGTCCCGCTCGACCGACGCGGCGAGTGGTACCGCTACCACCACCTTTTCCGGGACATGCTCGGTGGCGAGCTCGACCGGCTCGACCCGTCGATCAAGTCGGCATTGCACGCGCGAGCCAGCACGTGGTGGGAACACCACGGCGACATCGACGCCGCGCTCCACCACGCGCGAGCGGAGGGCGACCTCGACCGTATGTCTGCCCTGATCTGGTGCAATGCCCCCGGATACCTGAGTCGAGGCCGCACGGCCACGGTGACGCGATGGCTGGAGCCGTTCACTCCCGACGAAGTCGCGACACATCCTCCGCTCGCGCTCGCGGCTGCCTGGTGGTCACTGACTGCGGGCGACACCGCGAGCATCAGCCACTGGACGTCTCTCGCCGAGCACGGCGACGACGAGGTCCTGCCCGACGGCACGTCTTTGCGTTCGGCCGTCCTGCTGCTGCACGCCCTCGGCGGCCACGACGGCCTCGCCCGGGCGCGAGACGATGCCGCACTCGCGTTCGAGCTGGACCGACCAGACAGTCCATTCCGACCGATCGCGCGGTTCGTCGAGGGCAGCGCGCTGCGGCTCCTCGGGGAACCGCAGCTCGCCCGTGACCGCTTGGAAGACGGCGCCCGTCTGTCCGGGGTCCTGCATCCCTCTGTCCACGTCCACTGCCTGGCGCACCTCGCGCTCCTCGCGATGGAGGACGGCGACCTGTCGGGAGGGGCGCCGCAGATCGACCAGGCGATGCGGGAGATCGACCGGTACGTCCTCGGCGAACGACCGGCCATGGCGCTCGCGTATGTGGTCGCGGCGCTGTCGCATGCCCGCCGAGGCGAAACCGCCGAGGCTCGGTCGGCGGCGAAGCACGGTCTCTGGCTGCTCGAGAAGCTGACCGGCATCGGCGCGGGGTTGATCGCCGACGCGGGACTGTCGCTGGCGCGCGCCACGCTGCTGCTCGGCGACGTGAGCACGTCACGGATGCTCGTTCGCGAAGCCCATCGCATCGTTGCGAGGTATCCGGACTCGGGCGTGCTCCCCGAGCGGCTCCGCGAGGTCGAACGGATGACCGACGCATCCACCGTCCCGATCGGATTGGCCGCCACGCCGCTGACGCCCGCCGAGATGCGAGTGCTCCGCTACCTCCCGACCCACTTGAGCTTCGAGGCGATCGCCGACGAGCTGATCGTTTCACGCAACACGGTGAAGACCCAGGCGATCGCCGCGTACCGAAAGCTGGGCGTGACCTCGCGCGCCGAGGCCGTCGAACATGCGCGCGGGCTCGGCCTGCTGGACGAGTAGATGGCTCGGACCGACAGCGCCCGGCAGGGCGACGAGTGCCGTTGAGACTTCCACTGCGCCGGAACGCGGCCCGCTCGTCCTGCTCGCGCTCATCCTGGTCGCGGCAGTCGCCAACCTGAACCTGGCGGTCGCCAACGTGGCGCTGCCCGACATCGGCATCGCCTTCGACTCGTCGCAGACCACGCTGGACCTCGTCGCCGTCGGCTACTCGCTCGGCCTCGCCGCCTCGGTGCTGTACCTGGGCGCGCTGGGCGACCGCTACGGGCGCAAGATGATGCTCGTCCTCGGGGTCTCGCTGTCGATCCCGGCGTCCATCGCGGCTGCGTATGCGCCGTCCGACGGCTTCCTCATCTTCGCTCGCATCGTCGGCGGCGTCTCGGCCGGCATGGCGTACCCGACGACGCTGGCGCTCATCACGGCGCTGTGGGCGGGGCCGGCGCGCACGAAGGCGATCGCCTTGTGGTCCGCGATCGGCGGCGGACTGTCGGCGCTCGGTCCCCTCGTCGCCGGCGGTCTCTTGGAGAAGTTCTGGTGGGGCTCCGTGTTCCTCGTGACTCTGCCACTCGCCGCACTCGCCCTCGTGCTGGCGGTCGTGCTCGTCCCGAGTCACGTCAACGAGACGAGCGACTCGGTCGACAACCTCGGCGGCATCGTGTCGGCGGTTTTCGTCGGCGCCCTCATCGTCTCGATCAACTTCGCCTCGGTCCCGAACGAGGGAACGATTGCGATCGGGCTCGGAGCGGTCGCTCTCGCCGCCGGGATCGCGTTCTTCATCCGGCAGCGCCGCGCCCGGAATCCGCTGTACGACCTGCACGTCGCGGCACGCCGCATCTTCTGGGTCGCGGCGTGCGGCCGGCATCATCGTGTTCGGCTCGCTCATGGCCGCCATGTTCATCGGTCAGCAGTTCCTGCAGAACGTCCTCGGCTACTCGACGCTGGAGGCCGGCGCCGCCATCCTCCCCGCCGTTTTCCTCATGGTTCTCGTCGCGCCCAGGTCGGCGAAGCTCATCGAGGCGCGGGGTGCCCGGTTCACGCTGTTGTTGGGATATGTCTTCGTGCTGCTCGGCTTCCTCACGATGTATGCCCTCTGGGACGAGGGCACGTCGTACTGGGAGGTCGGTCTCGCGTACGGGTTCGTCGGCATCGGCGTGGGCTTCGCCGGGACGCCGGCTTCGCACTCGCTCACCGGGTCGGTGCCGGTGAAGCGCGCCGGCATGGCCTCGGGCACCGCCGACCTCCAACGCGACCTCGGCGGCGCCATCATGCAATCGATCCTCGGCGCGCTCCTGACCGCCGGCTACGCGGCGGCGGTCGCGAGCGCCATCGCGGCCTCGCCGAACAGCAACCAGATCAGCGACAAGACGGAAGCCCAACTGGAACAGTCCTTCGCCGGCGCCGAGACCATCGCCAAGCTGGAGCCGCAGTACGCCAAGCAGATCATCGCCGGCGCCCAGTCGTCGTTCGTCGACGGCGCCGACTGGGCCTACGTCGCCGGCATCGTCGCCATCCTGTTCGGCTTCGCGCTCGTGTACTTCTTCTTCCCGAAGAAGGACAAGGAGCAGGAGCTGCTCGCCGACGTACGCCGACCAGGACACCGAGTCCGGCGTCACCTCGCCCGGCGGCTAACGTCGAAAACGATCGAGAAAAGGGGCCAGCACATGCCCGAGGCAGGCAAGATCGCGAACCTTGGCCAGAAGCCGCTCGTGGGCGCGCCGTTCTGGTTGGTCATCCTGGTGCTCTGGGGAGTCTTGGAGCTCGCCTGGCGCTGGCGGAGGGCGCGCGCCCGGTTCTCCTGAGCGCATGCGCTTGGGAGCACCGCGGGCGCGAAAGCCCGCTGACCTTCCCGTTAGACGCCAGTGATGCCGTTGTACAGGAGCGTCGCCGCGAGCAGGACGACGATGACGGCCGCGACCGTCCGGGCATTGCGGAGGAGCCAGTCACGGACTCCTTGCAACGTGCGCTGAGTCCAGGCGGGGGCGACGAAGAACAACACGATCGCGGCGAGGAGCGGCAGCAGCGACACGATCGAGAAGAAGGTCCAGTCGACGATGTACTGGGCGGTACTTGGGTTCGTCTGCGAAATCTCCTTCAAGGCGATGGGAATGAAGCCACCCGGGTTCGCGAGCACGGCACCGGCGCCGACGATCGCGATCGCAGGCGAAGATGCGACCTTGTCCATCTGCGCGAGCATCGACTCCTCCCGCTTCGGGTTGCGCGGCCGCCGGATGAGTCGCAACGCCCAGATCAGCAAGAGCGCTCCGGCGACGATGTCGAAGATCGCGACCCACGTCTTCGGGGTGGATGTGTTGTGGGAAGCGGCCTTGTTCCCGAGAAGGAAGGCGGCGGCGACGCCGACGGCGAGGGTGGCGCCCATCGCGCCCAGGTAGAAGTAGATGCCGGTGCGACGGGGCTTTTCGCCGAGCAGGAGCGCCAGCACCGAGAACGACAGCGTCGTCGGCGACAGCATCGCCGCGAGAGTCGTGAGGGCGAGCTCGGCGTTGATCACCGACCGAAACTTACGCGGGGTGGGCGCCGCAGTGCTCGAACCTGCGGCCTTCGCCTACATGACCGATTGAGCACTCGCCGAACTGCTCGTCACCGCACCCGGACAATCACTCAATCTGGATGACACCGAATTCAGCGAAACCTCGGCCAGAAGCTGCTCGTGGGCCTCCGTTCTGGTTGGTCATCCTGGTGCTCTGGGGAGTCATGGAGCTCGCCTGGCGCTGGCGGAGGGTGCGCGCCCGCATCTCGTAGACGGTCAGGCGGCGACGGTCCGAGACCGGGCCGCCGGGAGGAAGACCGCGGCGGCGAGGCCGACGAGGCCGATCGCCCCGAGGACGATCATCGCGGCGCCGTACGCGTGGGTGGTCAGGCCCGCCACGAGAATCGTGCCCGCGATGGCGGTGCCGAGCGACGAGCCGAGGTTCGACACGCTCCGTGACAGTCCGCTGATCTCGCCCTGGAGGTTCTCGGGGAACGCCGACTGCACGACGTTGACCGATGGGGTCAGCATCACGCCGACGCCGAGCCCGATGAGCAGCAGACCCGGGGCGAAGGCCCACACGCTGGGCGACCCGGCCACCAGCGCGAGCAGCACGGCGATCCCGGCGATCGTGACGACGAAACCCGCCATGATCAGCGTGCGCTGCTCGTACTTCTTGGCAAGCCGTTCGGCCGCGAGCGACGAGACCAGGATGCCGGCGGTGGCAGCCGTGAAGATCGCACCGGTCTGGATCGCGTTGTATCCGCGAACCACTTGCAGATAGGCGGACACGGTGAACGAGGTGCCGAGCAGCACGAGCCACTGAACGTTCTGCGTGACGAGGGCGAGGTTCGACGTCCGGTTTCGGAACAGCCCGGTCGACAGCAGGGGTTCCTTGTGGTCGCGCTCCATGGCGCGGACATGGACGAAGAACCCGGCGAGGACCAGGGCTGCAACGGCGAGCAGGATCAGCGTGAGCAGGAGGTTGTTGTCCGCCGCGAGGATGCCCATCACCAGGATGACGAGGCCGACGGCGGACAGGATCGGCGCCGACGGTGTCGAAGGGATGGGTCGGATCCGGCGCCACCGGATCTTCGATGCGGCGGCCGAGCACGAAAATCACGACGATGACCAGCGCCTGGAACACGAACGCCGCCCGCCAGCTGATCGCCGTGGTGATGAGGCCGCCGATCAGCGGCCCGGCGGCGGCGCCGACGCCTCCCATCCCGCTGATCAACGCCGAAGGCGCCGCGCACGCGAGGTCATGTCCGTGAAGAGCATCGTCGTGAGGATGTACACGGGCGGGATCAGCAGGGCGGTGCCGACACCTTCGAAGATCGAGTTCCCGAGGATCAGCACGCCGAGGCCGGGAGAAACGGCGCTCATCAGCGCGCCGATCCCGTAGATGAGCAGGCCAAGCTGGAAGCACCGCTTGCGGCCCCAACGGTCGGTCAGCTTCCCGCCGGGGATCATGAGCGCCGCCATGACCAGCAGGAAGAGCGTGATGGCGACCTGGACGCCCTGGACCGAGGTGTCCAGGTCGGTGCTGATGTCGGTGATCATCACGTTCATGTTCGAGCCGGCGAAGCTGCAGATGAACTGCGCGAGCGCGAGCGGGACGAGCACTCTCCGCAGCGCCGCGGGCGGGCGGCTGACCGCTTCGGTCATGCCGGCGAGGCCCTAGGCGTCGACGACGTTCACGCGGCCGGCGCCGTGGTCGAGCTGGTAGTTGAGGTTGAGGGCCGCGTTGATGAGCGCCAGGTGCGTGAACGCCTGGGGGAAGTTCCCGAGCTGCTCACCCGTGAGGCCGATCTCCTCCGCGAACAGGCCCACGTGGTTGGCGTACGTGAGCATCTTCTCGAACACCAACCGCGCCTCGTCGAGGCGGCCCGACCTCGCAAGGGCGTCGACGTAGAGAAAGGTGCACAGCGAGAACGTGCCTTCGGATCCCTGCAACCCGTCGGGTGACGCCTTCGGGTCGTAGCGGTAGACGAGGCTGTCCGAGACGAGCACCTTGCCCATCGCCGTCAACGTCGACTGCCACTTCTCGTCGAACGGCGACACGAAACCGACGAGCGGCATGAGCAACAGCGAGGCATCGAGCACGTCGCTGCCCTCGTACTGCACGAAGGCCTTCATGGAGTCGTTCCAGCCCTTCGTCTGGACCCAGCGGTAGACGTCGTCCCGCGCCTTCCTCCAACGCTCGAGGTCCGCCGGCCGACCATGGTTGACCGCGATCCGGATGGCACGGTCCAACGCGACCCACTCCTGCACGCGGCTGTAGGTGAATGACTTGCGACCGCCTCGGGTCTCCCAGATTCCCTCGTCGGGTTGGTCCCAGTGATCGCACAACCATTCGACCATCCGGACGATGTCGTTCCAGCCGCGGTCGCCGACGCCCAGCCCCGCGCGGTCGGTAAAGAGGATCGAGTCCATGGCCTCGCCGTAGATATCGAGCTGGAGCTGATCCGCCGCGCCGTTCCCGATCCGCACCGGGCTCGAGCCCCGATAGCCCTCGAAGTGGTCGAGGGTCTCCTCGGCGAGGTCGCTGCTGCCGTCGACGCGGTACATCAGCTTGAGCGGAAAGCCGCCGGCCGAGGCAGTCTGCTCCAACGTGTTCCGGAGCCAGACGGCGAAGCCCATGGCCTCCTCGGTGTACCCGAGCCCGAGGAGCGCGTAGACGGAGAACGACGCGTCACGAACCCAGGTGTACCTGTAGTCCCAGTTGCGCTCGCCTCCGACCTGCTCCGGGAGCCCGGCGGTGGGCGCGGCGACCAGGGCCCCGGTCGGCGCGTAGGTCATGAGCTTGAGCGTCATCGCGGACCTGCCCACCGCCTCCCGCCACCGACCCCGGTACGTCGACTTGTGCAACCAGCTCTTCCAGAACTCGACCGTGTCGCCGAACACCTTGACCATCTCGCCGTGGCCGATCTCGCTCTTCTCGGCCGACTCGAGGATCACGCCCGTGAAGTCGCCGGCCCGCACGGTGAAGCGCGCGCGTACGTCTTGCCCGTCTTGCTCCAGCGGGATCGTGCCGGTGAGGTGGAGCGTCATCGACGGCGCTTCGAACACCGCGTGCGTGCCGTTGACCTGCGTCTTGTGGGACTCGCGCCCGTAGTCGAATCTCGGCTCGATGCGAGCCTCGAAGTCGAGCTCTCCCCGGACGCCGCGAACGGCGCGGGCCAGGCGGTGGTGGTCGGTCGCGACGCCCGGATTCTCGATCGGCATGAAGTCGATCACCTCGACGACGCCCTTCTCCGACAAGAAGCGGGTCACGAGGACGGCGGTGTCGGGCAGGTACATCTGCTTGCTGACACACTCGGTGTCGAGTGGGTGCAGCGTGAAGCGACCGCCCTTCTCGTGGTCGAGCAGCGACGCGAAGACGCTCGGGGAATCGAAGCGCGGGCAGCAGAACCAGTCGACGGTGCCGTTGGTGGCGACGAGCGCCGCGGTCTGGAGATCGCCGATCAGTCCGTGATCCGCGATGGGGGGATAGGTCGACATCGTGGGGTCTCCCTTGTGCGGCGGCTCGCCCGACTCTGTGGGG
>CAVYIP010000015.1:0-99620 GCA_963768605.1 uncultured Actinomycetes bacterium
GAACCGGCCGGAACCGCGACCCCGGGCTGACGGTCAGCTCGCCTGGAAGTACCGCCTCGGAAGGACGGAATCCAAGCGCCCGAGCGCGGCTGCGCTCTCGGGGCTGAGTCGCGAGCGATCCGCAAACGCGTAGGTGAGGTTGCCGCGCTGATCCATCGCTCCGAGCCGAACGAGAGACGAGCAAACGGCGTCTTCGAGATCGGGATCGTCGTGGACTCGGCTGTCGGCGAGTCGGGCTGCGAGCGGCCCCACGGCCCGGACGTCGCCCAACCGTCCCAGGTCATCGGCCAGCGCTTCGATCTCCTCCGGTTTCCTGCTGGTCAGCAGGCGGACGATCTCGAGCTCGACTTCGTCGCGTCGGTCCGCAGGAGCCACGGTTACTGCCTTCGTGACCGGCGCATCGGCTCGTTCAGAACGACGCGTGCGTAGGAACGTTCGTTGTGGACCTCTCGTGTTCCGTCCCAATAGAGAACGCTCACCGTTGTGCCTTGATGCTCGACCGTGACGACCTTGTGCGGATTCCCCTCGTGGTCACCGACGACGGTTGCGCCGGGTCGCAGCACCCGCCACGGGACCTGCATCGTCTTCGACATCGGCTCGCCTCCGCGCTCCTAGTGGTTGGCGCCCCCGAGCAATGAAGAGTTGCGACCTACATCAGTAGCGCGCGCAGCGCTCCACGAAAGCGCAGTTGACAAAGCGTTGACAGGCCGTTCGCAGATCTTGACGCCCTGTTGAGACGAGCGATCCCGGGCGACCTCCGCGCCCTGGCGCTCGGGCCGGCTGCTGACCAACTCGGCCTGTGAGCTCAGCGTCGCCCTCAGTCGTGATCCGTCAGGTCTGTCGATCGAGGCGTCAACGAGGCGTTAAGGGCTCTTCTCATCGCATCGAGCGCCGCATATACATCGAGACTGCATGAAAGAACCCGAGGAGAGCCATGGCTGACGTGTGGGTACTGCTCCTGATCGTTGCGTTCTTCGGGCTGTGCGTCGCGTTCGTGCGCGGCTGCGAGAGCATCATCGGGCCCGACGACGCCGAGGAGCTCGCTCCGCCGCCCGAGGCCGACGCGGACCGCGAGCCCGTGGGCGTAGCCCAGTGAGCGGCGAGAACATCGCCGGCCTCGTCCTGGCGATCCTCCTCGGCCTGTACCTCGTGGCGGCCCTGCTGTTCCCGGAGAGGTTCTGATGACCGCTGCCGGCTGGGCGCAGCTGATCGCGCTCATCGTCGTCATCGGCATCACGGCGCCGCTCCTCGGGCGCTACATGGCCAACGTGTACCAGGGTGGGCCGTCTCGTCTCGACCGCGTCTTCGGTCCGGTCGAGCGGCTCATCTACCGCGCGTGCCGCATCGATCCGGATCGTGAGCAGCGCTGGAACATCTACACCCTGTCGGTGCTGGCGTTCAGCGTCGTCGGGTTCCTCTTGCTGTACCTGATGCAGCGCATCCAGAGCAGCCTGCCGTTCAACCCCACCGACATGGCGAACGTGGCGCCCGCGCTGTCGCTGAACACCGCCGTCAGCTTCATGACCAACACGAACTGGCAGAGCTACGCGCGGCGAGAGCGACCCTGAGCCATCTCACCCAGATGACGGGTCTCACCGTCCAGCAGTTCGTGTCGGCGGCTGCGGGCATGGCGGTCATGGCGGCGCTGATCCGGGGCCTGTCACGTGCTGGTCAGCGCACGATCGGCAACTTCTGGGTGGATCTCGTGCGCACGACTGTTCGCATCCTGGTGCCGATCGCGTTCGTGTTCGCGATCGTGCTCGTCGCCACCGGCGTGATCCAGAACACCCACGGCTTCACAGAGGTGCACACCGTCGCCGGCGCCACTCAGAAGATCCCCGGCGGCCCCAACGCCAGCATGGAGTCGATCAAGCAGCTCGGCACCAACGGCGGCGACTTCTTCAACGTGAACTCCGCCCACCCGTTCTCGAACCCGACCAAGTTCAGCGACTTCCTCGAGCTCTACGCCATCCTCATCATCCCGTTCGCCCTCGCGTTCACGTTCGGACGGATGGTCAAGGACAAGCGCCAGGGCTACGCCGTGTTCTCGATCATGTTCGTGATCTGGCTCACGGCGAGCCTGTTCACGATCTTCCTCGAGGTCGGCGGCAACCCGAAGCTCGACGCACGTGGTGTAGGCGTCACGCAGTCGGTCAGCGCCAGCTCACCGGGCGGCAACGCCGAAGGCAAGGAGGTGCGGAACGGCCCGACGGCCTCCGGCCTCTGGGCCGCGTCCACCACGGGCACGTCCAACGGCTCGGTCAACTCGATGCACGACAGCTACACGCCGGCGGGCGGCATGGTCCCGCTCGTGCACATGAAGCTCGGAGAGGTGAGCCCCGGCGGCGTCGGCGTCGGCCTCAACGGCCTGCTGATACTCGCCATCCTCGCGGTGTTCATCGCCGGCCTGATGGTCGGGCGAACGCCCGAGTACCTGGGCAAGAAGATCCAGGCCGCCGAGGTGAAGCTCGTCGCGATCTACATCCTGGTGATGCCGGCCGTCGTGCTGGTCCTCATCGCCATCTCGACGTTCGTCAGATCGGTGAGCGACGTGTCGCTCCTCAATCCCGGAGCCCACGGCTTCACCGAGCTCATCTACGCGTTCACCTCGGCCGGGAACAACAACGGATCCGCGTTCGCGGGCATCACGGCGAACACGGCCTGGATGAACACCGCACTGGCCATAGCCATGTTGTTCGGGCGCTTCTTCCTGATCATCCCGACTCTTGCGCTCGCCGGCGTGCTCGTGCGTAAGCGCCGCGTCCCGCCATCGGCCGGCACGTTCCCGACGCATACACCGCTGTTCGTCGTGCTCGTGATCGGCGTGGTGCTGATCGTCGCCGCTCTGACCTTCCTACCCGTCCTCGCGCTCGGCCCGATCGTCGAGCAGCTGGGCATCTGATCGAGGAGCGTCTGTCAATGGCCCGCGAATCACGGCTCGTGGAACCCCAGATCCTCCGGCGCGCGATCGGCGACAGCTTCGTCAAGCTCAACCCGCGGACGCTGATGCGCAACCCGGTGATGTTCGTCGTCGGCGTGGGCTCCGTGCTCACGACGATCCTGTTCTTCAAGGACTTCGGCTCGTCGTCCACGAACGAGAACGTCTTCGTCGGGCTCGTGGCCCTGTTCCTGTGGTTCACGGTGCTGTTCGCGAACTTCGCCGAGGCCGTCGCCGAAGGCCGGGGCAAGGCGCAGGCCGACACGCTGCGCAAGACCCGGTCCGAGACCATCGGCGAATCGCCGGCGACCCGACGGCACCATCGAAGAGGTCGCGAGCACCGCGCTCGACGTCGGTGACGAGTGCGTCGTGAGCGCGGGTGAGGTCATTCCCAGCGACGGCGAGGTGATCGAAGGCATCGCGAGCGTCGACGAGTCGGCGATCACGGGGGAGTCGGCGCCGGTGATCCGCGAGTCCGGCGGGGACCGCTCGGCCGTGACGGGCGGCACTCGGGTGCTCTCCGACGAGATCGTGGTGCGCATCACGGCTCGTGCCGGCGAGACGTTCCTCGACCGGATGATCGCGTTGGTCGAGGGGTCCGAGCGCAAGAAGACACCGAACGAGATCGCGCTGAACATCCTCCTCGCCGGCCTCACGATCATCTTCCTGCTGGCGACAGTGACCCTCCAGCCGTTCGCGATGTTCTCCGACGCCGAGCAGACAGTCGTGATCCTCGTCGCGCTGCTCGTCTGTCTCATCCCGACCACGATCGGCGCATTGCTCTCGGCGATCGGCATCGCCGGCATGGACCGGCTCGTGCGCCGCAACGTGCTCGCGATGAGCGGGCGCGCCGTCGAGGCCGCCGGAGACTGCGCGACGCTCCTCCTCGACAAGACGGGCACGATCACGTTCGGCAACCGAGAGGCCGACGCCTTCATCCCCGCCAACGGCGTGAGCGAGCAGGAGTTCGCCGACGCCGCGCAGCTCTCGAGCCTCGCCGACGAGACGCCCGAAGGGCGCTCGATCGTCGTGTACGCGAAGGAGCGCTACGGGATCCGCGAACGCGAGCTGATCGGGGCGGACCTCGTTCCGTTCACGGCGCAGACCCGCATGAGCGGGCTCGACATGGAGGGGCGATCGGTGCGCAAGGGCGCAGCCGACGCGGTCCGACGGTGGGTCGAAGACCAGGGCGGAGTCGTCCCACCCGATCTCGGCGACACGGTCGACTCGATCGCGGCGCAGGGCGGAACGCCGCTCGGTGGTCGCCGAGGCCGGCGGCGGCGGAGGGCACCCCCCGCCCTCCGCGCGCGCTGGGCGTCGTGTACCTCAAGGACATCGTCAAGCCGGGCATCGCCGAGCGATTCGCCGACCTCCGGCGGATGGGCATCCGCACCGTGATGATCACCGGCGACAACCCCCGCACCGCCGCGTTCATCGCCAAGGAAGCCGGCGTCGACGACTTCCTCGCCGAGGCGACGCCCGAAGACAAGATGGAGCTGATCAAGAGCGAGCAGCGCGGCGGGCGACTCGTCGCGATGACCGGCGACGGCACGAACGACGCTCCGGCACTCGCCCAGGCCGACGTCGCGGTCGCGATGAACACCGGCACGCAGGCCGCGAAGGAAGCCGGCAACATGGTCGACCTCGAGTCGGACCCGACGAAGCTCATCGACATCGTCGAGATCGGCAAGCAACTGCTGATCACCCGCGGTTCTCTGACGACGTTCTCGATCGCGAACGACGTCGCCAAGTACTTCGCAATCATCCCGGCGATGTTCGCCGGGTTCGCGAGTCTGAGCGTGCTCGACCGCCTGAACATCATGGATCTCCAGACACCGCGCTCCGCCATCCTGTCGGCGGTCATCTTCAACGCCCTCATCATCGTGATGCTGATCCCACTGGCGTTGCGGGGCGTGAAGTTCATTCCGACATCGGCTTCACATCTGCTGCGCCGGAACTTGCTCATCTACGGAGCAGGCGGCGTGATTGCGCCGTTCATCGGCATCAAGCTCATCGACATCCTCATCACCGCGCTAGGAGTGAAGTAGATGCGACGCCAATTCGTCCCGGCCGTCCTGTCGATGATCGTCTTCACGCTGTTCCTCGGCGTCGGCTACGGGCTGCTCGTCACCGGGGTGGCACAGATCCCGGGCCTGAAGGACAAGGCCGACGGCTCCATCGTCGAACGCGGTGGCAAGGACGTCGGCTCGAGCCTCATCGGGCAGGCGTTCGTCGACAAGAAGGGCAACGCGATCCCCAAGTACTTCCAGTCGCGGCCCTCCGCGGCCGCCGGCGTCGATGCCAGCACCGAAGCCGGCTACGACCCGACGCTCAGTAGCGGCTCGAACCTCGGCCCCTCGAACCCGCTGCTCGTCGGGTTCATCCCGGGGTTCAACTCGGTTGACCTCAAGGGGAACTCGTCCAAGGACAACCCGTTCGCGACGCGCGCCGATCCGTACTGCGTACCTGTCGACAAGGCCGGCGACCCGGTCTCGAGCCCGACAGAAGGACAGGAGTACAAGAAGACCCGCAACGGCGCGTACGTGTGCGACACGAACACCGTGCCGCAGCGCACCCTCGCGTACCGGGAGCTGAACGGCATCGGGCGTGCCACGAAGGTCCCGGTCGACGCCGTGACCGCGTCGGCGTCCGGCCTCGACCCGGACATCTCGGTGGCCAACGCCCGGCTCCAGGCCAAGGCGCGTCGCGACCGAGCGCAACCTCCCCGTGGCGCGTGTGCGCCGGCTGATCGACGACCACACCTCCGGGCGGGACCTCGGGATCTTCGGCGAGAAGACCGTCAATGTTCTCGACCTCAATCTCGCCCTCGACCAGCAGAAGTCGTGAATTCTTAGGACGCCCTATGGCACGAGGTCAGAGGCCATGACCAGCCGTGTCCTCGTCGTCGACGACGAAACCCAGATCCGGCGCACCGTTGGCATCAACCTCCGGGCCCGCGGCTTCGACGTCGACCTCGCCGAGACGGGCGAAGAAGCTCTCGACCTGGCGGCTCGCAGCCGTCCCGACGTCGTCGATCGTCGATCTCGGCCTTCCCGGGCATCGGCGGCATCGAGGTCATCGAAGGCATCCGGGGCTGGAGCCGGGTCCCGATCATCGTCCTGTCCGTGCGCGACACCGAGGCCGACAAGGTCGCCGCTCTCGACGCCGGCGCCGACGACTACGTCACCAAGCCGTTCGGGATGGACGAGCTCCTGGCGCGTCTCCGGGCGGCGCTCCGGCGTGTCATCCCTGTCGACGAGGAGCCCGCGATCGAAACCGAAGACTTCACGATCGACCTTGCCGCCAAGCGCGTCACCCGAAACGGCGAAGAGGTCCGGTTGACGCCGACGGAATGGCAACTCGTCGAGGTCTTGGTGCGCAACCGCGGCAAGCTCGTTCCCCAGCATCAACTCCTCCACGAGGTCTGGGGTCCCGAGTAGCAGCGACGAAACGGGCAACCTGCGCGAGTACATCGCCCGGCTCCGGCGGAAGCTCGAGCCAGAACACTCGCGGCCTCGATACTTCACGACCGAGGCCGGCCTCGGTTATCGCTTCGACTCCGCCGAGTAACGGGCGTCGTAGGCTTTCACCATGGCCCGCGGAAGGCTTCGCGTATATCTCGGCGCTGCGCCCGGCGTCGGCAAGACCTTCGCCATGCTCAACGAAGGCTGGCGCGGCAAGCAGCGCGGGAAGGACGTCGTCGCCGGGCTACGTCGAGACCCACGGTCGCGCCAATACCGAGGCGCAGATCCGGGACCTCGAGGTCGTGCCCCGGAGGAAGATCGAGTACCGCGGCACGGAATTCGAGGAGATGGACGTCGACGCCATCCTCGCCCGGAAGCCGCAGCTCGTGCTGGTCGACGAGATCGCCCACACGAACGTCCCCGGCTCGCGGAACGAGAAGCGGTGGCAGGACGTCGACGAGCTGCTCGAGGCCGGTATCTCCGTTGTCACGACGCTGAACATGCAGCACCTCGAGTCGGTCAACGACGTCGTCGAGCGGATCACCGGCGTCAAGCAGCACGAGACCATTCCGGACGCCGTCGTCCGAGCCGCGGAGCAGGTCGAGCTGGTCGACATGACGCCGGAGGCGCTCCGCCGCCGCATGGCCCACGGCAACATCTACCCGTCGGAGCGGATCGACGCCTCGCTCGCCAACTACTTCCGACCCGGCAACCTCGCCGCGCTCCGGGAGCTCGCCCTGCTCTGGGTGGCCGACAAGGTCGACGAGTCGTTGCAGGACTACATGGACGACCACGGGATCCGGGGCCCATGGGAGACCCGCGAGCGCACCGTCGTCGCGATCACCGGCGCACCCGGCGGGGAAGCGCTCATCCGGCGTGCGGCGCGGATGGCGATGCGCGCGCACGCCGAGCTCTTCGGCGTGCACGTGCGCTCCAATGACGGGCTCACCGGCCCGCCGAAACAGCTCCTGGACGAGCACCGGGCACTGCTGACCGAGCTGGGAGGCACGTACCACGAGATCGTCGGCGACGACATCGGCAAGGCCTTGATCGAGTTCGCGCGCGCCGAGAACGCCACGCAGCTCGTCCTCGGTGCCAGCCGCCGGTCGCGCTGGGTCGAGCTCACGCGGGGCTCGGTGATCAACCGTGTGATCCGCGAGTCCGGCTCCATCGACGTGCACGTGATCTCGAGTGAGGAGCCGGAGCGAGAAGCCCCGTTTCGCCGGCCTCGGGGTCGCCGAACCCTCCCGGTGCGACGTCAGGTCGCCGGGGCGGTGCTGGGGGCGCTCCTCCTCCCGTTGCTGACCGTCGTCATGGCCAACGTGCGGGACGGCATCGACCTGCCCGCCACGCTGCTGCTCTACCTGCTCGCTCGTCGTCACGATCTCCGCGGTCGGAGGTGTGTGGCCGGCGCTGGGCGCCAGCGTCGCCGCATTCCTTCTCGCCAACTTCTACTTCATCGCGCCCCTCCACGAGTTCACGATCCACGAGGGGAAGGACCTCATCGCGCTGGTCGTGTTCCTGCTGGTCGCCGGGGTTGTCAGCGGTTTCGTGCAATTCGCGGCGCGGCGTTCGGCCGAAGCGTCCCGGGCGCGTGCCGAAGCCGAGACGCTCGCGCGCCTCGGCGGCCAACTGATGGTCGAGGAGGACCCGCTGCCGCTCCTCATCAGCCACGCTGCGCACCGCGTTCGGCCTCGGTGCGATCGCCGTCTTGCAGCGCAGCGGCGAGGGCTGGGTTGTCGAGACGTCGACGGGGGCACCCGTTCCCCAGAGCCCCGACGAGGGCGACCTCAGCATCCCCATCGATGCTGAGATGGAGTTGGTCGTGGTCGGGCCGGGGCTCGCGGCCGAGGACCTCGCGCTCCTCCAGGCGTTCACCGGCCAGCTCGCCCTCGCCCTCGAGCGCCGCCAGCTGCGCGCCGAGGCGGCGGTGGCCGCGGGGCTGGCGGAGGCGAACGACCTGCGGGCCGCCCTCCTCGCAGCCGTGTCGCACGATCTGCGGACGCCGTTGTCGTCGATCAAGGCCGCGGCCACCAGCCTTCTTCAGCAGGACGTCGACTGGACGCCCCAGGCGACGCACGAGCTGCTCGCCACGATCGACGAGGAGACCGATCGGCTCAACACGCTCGTCGGCAACCTGCTCGACATGAGCCGCCTCCAGAGTGGTGCCCTCCAGCTGGCCATGCGCGACGTCGGTCTCGAGGAGGTCGTGCCGGCGGCCATCAAGGGACTCGGCGAACGCGCACAGGCGGTCGAAGTGAGCGTCGAGGAGACGATGCCGCGCGTCCACGCCGACGCCGCGCTCCTCGAGCGTGCCGTCGCCAACCTCGTCGGCAACGCGCTTTCTTGGTCCCCGCCCGATCACCCCGTCCGGGTCGATGCGTGCGCAGTCGGCGAACGGGTCGACCTGCGCGTCGTCGACCGCGGCCCGGGCATTCCGCCCGATCAACGTGACCGCATGTTCCAGCCATTTCAGCGGCTCGGCGACCAGTCGAACGACGGCGGCACCGGTCTCGGCCTCGCGGTCGGCGCGCGGCTTCGTCGACGCCATGGGTGGTGAGATCACCGTCGAGGACACGCCGGGCGGCGGCCTCACCGTGGTCGTCAGCCTCGAAGCCTCGGCATGAGCCGGGTGCTCGTCGTCGATGACGAGCCGCAGATCCGGCGAGCGCTCGGCATCAACCTGCGCGCCCGCGGCTACGACGTCGACCTCGCGCCCGACGGCGAGCGCGCCCTCGATGCTCGCGGCGCGCAAGCACCCCGACGTGGTCGTGCTCGACCTCGGCTTGCCCGGGATCGACGGGGTGGAGGTCATTCGAGGTCTGCGGGGCTGGACCCAGGTGCCGATCGTCGTGCTGTCCGTCCGCGACGCCGAGGGCGACAAGGTCGCGGCGCTCGACGCCGGCGCCGACGACTACGTCACGAAGCCGTTCGGGATGGACGAGCTCCTCGCCCGGCTGCGCGCCGCGCTGCGCCGCACGGCACCGGCCGAAGAGGAGGCGGTGATCGACACCGCCGACTTCACGATCGACCTCGCCGCCAAGAAGGTCCAGCGCGACGGCGAAGAGGTGCGTCTCACGCCCACTGAATGGCACCTCGTCGAGGTGCTCGTCCGCAACCGCGGGCGTCTCGTCGCGCAGCGTCAGCTGCTGCAGGAGGTCTGGGGCCCGCAGTACCACGACGAGACGAACTACCTGCGGGTGTTCATGGCCCAGGTGCGCCGCAAGCTCGAGCCCGAGCCGGCCCACCCCCGCTACTTCATCACCGAGCCGGGCATGGGGTACCGCTTCGAGGAGTGACGCGACACGGAGGGCTCTTGGCGAGTCAGCTCGGGAATCGGTCGTTCTCGCGTTCCCCGTTCGTCTGGGAGGCGTCCGACTCGGCCGACACCGCCGCGCCGAGCTGGTCGGAGATCGCGATTGCGACCACGCGTTCCTCGATCGACACTCCGACATCGGGCGTCGGGCTCGAGCACGAGCCGGCCCACTTGCCGGCCCCGGCCGAGCACCGGGATCTCGACGCCCTCGGCGGGCAGCGTGAACTCGCCGCGTACGATCCGCCGGCGCGGGATGTCGATCGAGCCGTTGCGCCCGAGCCGCGGCAGCGGAGCGTCCGAACGGCGGCTGCTCGAACGTGCAGGCGCGGAGCGACAGAAGGTCGGTCAACTCGGACGCGCACGGACTCCAGCACTTCTTCGGCGCGGGCGCCGGCCGCGACCTGTTCGGCGACACGGTGCAAGCGAGTGATCTCGTCTTGCCCGCGCTTCTTCTGTCGGTGGCCACGATGCGCCCATACCACGACCTCGCCCACGATCAGGCCCACCGCGAGGAGCAGCACGGTGGCGACGATGTCCTCGCCGTCATCGATCTTCAGGGATCCGTACGGACGGGTGAGGAAGAAGTCGTACGACATGGCGGAGACGACGGCGGCCGTGACGCCGGCCCATCGGCCGCCGAGCGCGGCGGCGAGCACGACCACGATGACGAACACGAGGGCGGCGTTGGACCTCGCCATGTGGTCACGGACGAGGACGAGCAGGCTGGCGACGACGATTGGCCCGAGCGCCGCGACGCCGATACCGGCGACGACCAGCCGATCGTCGGGCCCGTCGGGGAGTCGCTCCCTTCGCATGCTCCTGTGATACGCCCGCAGGGCCGGCCCGGCAAACGAGCCTGACGCCTTCCTAACCCCGCCTCTTCCGACCCTGACGCCTGCTTGACGGACGGGGGACCGGCGTCTGAGCCCTCAATCCTCGCTGACGGCCCGGTGGAGCTCGGCGGCCTCGGCTTCGGGATCGGCGGCGGGCCCGGTCGCGGCGGCGCGGTTGCGCCGGCGCTCCCTGAGCACCTCGATCGCCGGAGGCAGGATCGAGAGCACGATGATGACGGCGATGATCGGCAGCAGGTACTTGTCGATGTCGCTGCCGATGGCCTCGCCGAGGAGGTAGCCCGCCACCGTCACGCCGACGCCCCAGACGAACCCGCCGATGACGTTGTAGGTCGTGAAGGTGCGGCGGTTCATCTCGCCGACGCCCGCGAGCACGGGCGCGAACGTCCGCACGATCGGCACGAAGCGCGCGAGAAGGATCGTCTTCGGCCCGTGCTTCTCGAAGAACTCCTTGGTGCGGTCGACGTATCTCTGTTTGAAGATCCGCGAGTCGGGTCGGCGGAACAGCGTCGGGCCCGCGCGATGACCGATCGTGTAGCCGACTTGGTCGCCGATGACCGCGGCGAGGAAGCAGCCGAGCGCGATGACCGCGATGTTGAGGTTTCCCTGCGACGCCAGGATGCCGGCGGTGAAGAGCAACGAGTCACCGGGGAGGAAGAACCCGATCAGCAAGCCCGTCTCGGCGAAGATGATGAGAAAGAGCCCGATCGTCGCCCACGGGCCGAACGATTCCAGGAGATCCCTGGGGTTCAGGCTCAGTGCCACCAAGTGCATGGGTCGACACGATAGACAAGAAGGCACCTGGAGGTGATCCGGGGTAGGCAACAGGGAATGCCGTACGCACGCCGTCGGGAATGTTTGACACGGACACCCCGTTCGTGGCACCACGGTGAGGCCGACTTCCCCCGGTTGGCCCCGTCGTACCCAACACAACGAGGATTTCGCACGTGCCCAAGCCGCTTGTGATCGTCGAGTCTCCGGCGAAGGCCCGCACCATCGCGGGTTATCTCGGCGCGGACTACGTCGTCGAGTCGAGCGTCGGCCACATCCGCGATCTGCCGAGCAACGCGAGTGAAGTCCCGAAGAAGTTCAAGGGCACCGACGCCGGTCGCCTCGGGATCGACGTCGAGAACCACTTCCAGCCGATCTACGTCGTCCCGAAGAAGAAGAAGGACGTCGTCAAGGAGCTCAAGGACGCGGTCAAGGACGCCAGCGAGCTCTATCTCGCGACCGACGAGGACCGCGAGGGCGAGGCGATCTCGTGGCACGTGCTCGAGGTGCTCGGACCCGACGTGCCGGTCCGGCGCATGGTCTTCCACGAGATCACGCGGAGCGCCATCGAGGAGGCGATCCAGAACTGGCGCGAGCTCGACATGAAGCTCGTCGAGGCGCAGGAGGGCCGGCGGGTGCTCGACCGCCTCGTCGGCTACGAGATGTCGCCCGTCCTCTGGAAGAAGATGATGCCGCGGCTGTCGGCGGGCCGGGTCCAGAGCGTGGCCACCCGCCTCGTCGTCGAGCGGGAGCGGTGCCCGCATGGCCTTCCGGGCCGCCGAGTACTGGGACCTCGAAGGCACGTTCCGGCCCGCCGGCAACGGCTCCGCCGACAAGGACACGGCCACCTTCCCGGCCACGCTGGTCGAGCTCGACGGGAGCAAGGTGGCCAGCGGCCGTGATTTCGACGCCGCCACCGGCCAGGTCGCCGCCGACGCCCGCGGGGGCGACCCCGTCGTCCATCTCCATCAGGCCGATGCCGAAGCGCTCGTCGAGCGGCTCCGCGACGTCGGCTACGAGGTCGCGTCGGTCGAGTCCAAGGCGTTCACCGAGCGGCCGAAGCCGCCGTTCACGACGTCGACGCTGCAGCAGGAAGCGGGCCGGAAGCTGCGCTTCTCGGCCGGGCGCACCATGCGCGTCGCCCAGGGACTCTACGAGCGCGGATACGTCACGTACGTGCGCACCGACTCGACGAACCTGTCCGACCAGGCGATCAACGGCGCCCGCGAGCAGATCCGCAACCTGTACGGCGACGAGTACCTGCCCGACGCGCCGCGCACGTACCAGGGCAAGGTCAAGAACGCGCAGGAGGCGCACGAGGCGATCCGCCCCGCCGGCGAGCACATGCGTAGCCCCGACGAAGTGCACGGCGAGCTCGGCACCGACGAACGTCGTCTGTACCAGCTGGTGTGGATGCGGACGCTCGCGTCCCAGATGACGGACGCGCGTGCCCGGCGCGTGTCCGTTCGCTTGACCGCAACCTCGACCGCGGGCGAGACCGCGGTGTTCGCCGCATCGGGCAAGACCTACGAGTTCCTCGGCTTCCGGCGCGCGTACGTCGAGGGCGCGGACGATCCCGCGACCGAGCGCGAGGACGCAGAGTCACCGATGCCGCCGCTCGCCGAAGGTGACGCAGTCGGCTGCGAGACGCTCGCCGCCGCCGGTCACAGCACGCAGCCTCCGGCGCGGTACACCGAGGCCAGTCTCGTGAAGGAGCTCGAGGAGCGCGGCATCGGCCGTCCGTCGACGTACGCGTCGGTGATCCAGACGATCACGCACGAACGCGGTTACGTCTGGAAGAAGGGCAGCGCCCTCGTCCCGTCGTGGACCGCGTTCGCCAAGATCCAGCTCATGGAGCGCCACTTCCCGCACCTCGTCGACTACGACTTCACCGCCACGATGGAGGAGTCGCTCGACTGCATCGCCCGCGGCGAGACGGAGTCGACGAACTGGCTGCGCGACTTCTACTTCGGCAACGGTCAGCGCGGCCTGAAGGACCTCGTCGGCGAGGAGCACCTCGCCGAGATCGATCCGCGCGAGGTCAACACGATCGAGATCGGCAAGGACGATGACGGCCGGACGATCAACGTGCGGGTCGGGAAGTTCGGCCCGTATCTCGAACGCGACGACGAGCGCGCCTCGCTCGCCGACGACATCCCACCCGACGAGCTCACCGTCGACCTCGCCGCCGAGCTGCTCGCGCGCGCCGCCGAGGGGCCGCAAGTGCTGGGCAAGGACCCGGACACGGGCCTCGAGGTGATCGCCCGCGACGGCCGCTACGGGCCGTACGTGCAGCTGGGCGAGCTCATCGACGGCGAGGAGAAGCCGAAGACTGCGTCGCTGCTGTCTTCGATGAGCCTCGACACGATCACGTTCGAGGATGCGCTCAAGCTCCTGCGCCTCCCACGGGAGGTGGGCGCCGACCCCGACGGTCACAAGATCACCGCCCACAACGGTCGTTACGGCCCCTACCTCAAGAAGGGCAAGGAGAGCCGCAGTCTCGAGACCGAGGACGAGATCTTCACGGTCACGGTGGAGCAGGCGGAGGCGTTGTTCGCCCAGCCCAAGCAGCACCGGCGGCGGACCCGGCCGCCGATCGCCGAGCTGGGCGAGCATCCCGACACCGGCGCGCCCGTGCGTGTGCTCGAGGGCCGGTACGGCCCCTACGTCACCGACGGGTCCCTGAACGCGACGATCCCGCGGGGCACCGACCCGAAGTCCGTGAACCTCGAAGAGGCGGTCGAGCTCCTGCGGGAGCGTGAGTCCCGCGGCCCGGCCAAGCGCGCCCGGAAGACGACCAAGAAGAAGGCGGGCGGAACCAAGAAGAAGGCGGGCGGCACCAAGAAGAAGGCGGGCGGCACCAAGAAGAAGGCCGCCGGGGCCCGCAAGCGCGGTGGCCGCGACGGCAAGCGCGCCAAGAAGCCACCGGCCACCGCGGGCGAGGTGGTGGCCACGATGGAGGCGCCCGCCGTCGCGCCGGACGACGGAAACGGCCGCAAGGACGCGCCCGTCGCACCTGAACGGGCATAGGCCGCGCCTGTCGGGGTCGGCGGCGCTCCACGTAACCTGACCCCCGCGATGGCGGAGAAGCCGGCACCGTTCATCCCCGCCTCACCCGAGGAGACCGGCCTGCCGCCGGCCTTCTGGCGCGTCTTCGGCACCCGCTCGTTCTTCAAGTTGTGGGTGGCCCAGGTGGTGTCCAGCCTGGGCGACTGGATCGGCATCATCGCGATCCTCGCGATCGCGGCCCGAGTGTCGGGTGGGTCGGGCGCGGCCGTCAGCCTCGTGATGGTGGCCCGGGTCGTGCCCGGGTTCTTCCTCGCCACCGTCGGCGGTGTCATCGTCGACCGCTTCGACCGCCGCCGCGTCATGGTCGCGTGCGACTTCGGACGGGCCGGGCTCCTCGCGTTGCTGCCGTTCGTCGACAGCTTGGTCGGGCTGGTCATCGTGTCGTTCTTGCTCGAGATCCTCTCGTTGTTGTGGGGCCCGGCGAAGGACGCGTCGATTCCCAACCTCGTCGACACGAAGCAGCTCACGTCGGCGAACTCGCTCGGGCTCTTCGCCGCGTTCGGGACGTTCCCGCTGGCCTCCCTCGCCTTCGCGCTGCTCGCGTACGCCGCGGTGTGGCTCAGCGGCTTCAGCGCATTCGCCTCGCTCAACGTCGACCGGGAGTTCCTCGCGCTCTGGGTCGACGGCCTGACGTTCCTCGTGTCGGCGTTGATCATCTTCCGGTTGCCGATACCGCGCACGACTCACCGGGAGGGCGAGCGCGTCGACTGGACCGCGACCCTCCGCGACATCTCCGAGGGCATCGGCTTCATCCGTCACGACCGCCTCGTCCGTGCCGTGATCATCGGCATCGGCGTCGGGATCATCGGAGGTGGCGCGATGATCCCACTTGGGCCCGTCTTCGCCGATCAGGTGTTGGGCGGCGGGAGCGCAGCTTTCGGTTTGCTGATGACCGCGCTCGGGTTCGGCGCGGCCATCGGCGTCGTCTCGTTGCTCGTCGTGCAACGACGGTTGTCGCGCGAGACGGTGTTCCAGTTCGCGGTCATGGCGACCGGCATCGCCCTCATCGCGACGGCGGCGACATCGAGCACTGCGTTAGCCGTGCTACTGACGGCCGTCGTCGGCGCGTGCGCCGGGACCTCGTACGTGACGGGCTTCACCGTCCTCCAGGAGAACGTCACCGACGAGCTGCGCGGCCGAACGTTCGCCGCGCTCTACACGGTGATCCGGTTGTGCCTGCTGATCTCGCTGACGATCTCGCCGCTGTGGGCCGACATGTGGGACGCAGTGTCCAGTGCGCTCTTCACCGACCAAGCCATCGAGATCGGCGGCGCGACGTACGCGCTTCCCGGCGTCCGGTTCGCGTTGTGGGGTGGCGGGCTCATCGCCTTCTTCGCCGGCTTCGTGTCGTGGCGGGCCGTGCAGCGCACGCGCAAGCGCGAACGCCAGCGCGTCGCCTCGGGCGCCGCGCCCGAGCCGGGCTCGTAGATGGCGGCGTTCATCGTCCTCGAGGGAGGCGACGCCAGCGGCAAGAGCACCCAGGCCCGGCAGCTCGCCGATCGGCTCCGGTCCCGAGGGGCGTGATGTCGTCGAGACGTTCGAGCCCGGTGCGACGCAGGCGGGCGCGGCCATCCGCGCGCTGTTGCTGGAGAGTGACGGGCCCATCGATCCGATGACCGAGGCGCTCCTCCTCGCCGCCGACCGGGCGCAGGAGGTCGCCGATGTCATCCGTCCCGCGCTTGCGCGCGGCGCCGACGTCGTGAGCGATCGGTTCGTGCCGTCCTCGCTGGCGTACCAGGGAGTGGGGCGCGGCCTCGGCGTCGAGAAGGTGGAGGAGCTGAACCGCTGGGCGACCGGCGGCCTGGAGCCGGACGTCATCGTCGTGCTCGACGTCGACGAGGCGGTCGCGGCGTCACGGCGCGCCGGACCCGGCGACCGGCTGGAGCGGGCCGGCGCCGAGTTCCACGCCGCGGTGCGCGACGCGTACCGCACACTGGGTGAGGATCGGGGCTGGGTCGTGCTCGACGGGAACGACGACGCGGAGATCGTGTCGGAACGCGTCTGGGCGGTCGTGCGGGAGCGCCTCGGTCTCTAGCCGCCGCCCTCCCCGGCCTCGCGTGTGACCCGGGCTGACCATGGGTGTATCGGCACGACGACGAGAGCTCTGGAGTCGCGTCCGGCGCGCTCGCCGCCGTCCATGTCACCGGCTGAGCCGTAGATTGACGGCCATGTGGGAACGGGTCGTCGGTCAAGAGCGCGCCGTCGGGTTGCTCCAGCGCGCCGCCGAACGGCCCGTGCACGCCTACCTGCTGGTGGGCCCGCGGGGTTCGGGGCTGGAGGACGCCGCCCGCTGCTTCGCGGCCGAGGTCGTCGCACCCGACCACGACCAGCGAGTGCAGGACCTCGTGATGCGGGGCATGCATCCCGACGTGGTCGAGTTCGAGCCCGAGGGCAACCAGATCCTCGTCGCCCAGGCCGAGGCGGTGATCCGCGAGGCGCACCGGGCCCCGATCGAGGCCGAGCACAAGGTCGTCGCCCTGTTCGAAGCCGACCGCCTGAACGAGCAGGCGTCCAACAAGCTCCTCAAGACCATCGAGGAGCCCCCGGCTCGCAGCACGATCATGCTCGTCACCTCGTCGCCGGACGAGCTCCTCGAGACCGTGCGCTCGCGTTGCCAGCGCATCGACCTCGCGCCTCTCCCCGAGGCGGCTCTGCGCGATGCACTCGTCCACGAGCGCGCCGATCCCGAGTCGGCCGACCTCGCGGCCCGGCTGGCCGGCGGCCGACTCGACCGCGGTCGGGCGATGCTCGGCGTCCTCGGCGACGTGCGGCGCGCGTTCGTGACCGTCGCGGCGGAGCTCGACGGGACCGGCGGGTCGGCGATGCGAGGGGTCGACCAGGTGACCGAGGCGCTGCAGGTCGCCGTCGCCCACCTCGACGCGCAACACGCGACCGAGGTCGACGAGCTGAGTGCCGAGCTCGAGCGCGCCGGGTATCCCGAGCGGTCACGAACCGCGCTGCTCAAACGGCAGGCCGAGCGCCACCGGCGCCAGCACCGGCGCGCCCGGACGGACCTGCTGCTCGAGGGCATCACCGCGCTCGAGTCCGTGTACCGCGACGTGCTCGCCGGCCCGGGGGCGCCGCGCCTGAACACGGATCAGCCCGTGCTCGAGCTCACGCCGCGGTCGTGCATGGAGGCCATCGACGCGTGCCGGAAGGCCCGCGAGGCGTTCGAGTTCAACCCGAACGAGAGCCTCCTGCTCGAGCGCCTGTTGCTGTACCTGCCGGCGGCGAAAGCTAGCTGAGCCCGAAGCGCTTGGCGCACCCCCACGCGCCCATCCCCACGCGGGCGCGCACACGCTCGGCGACGATGATCTGCTGCTCACGCGTCGCCTGACCGGCATTGGGGGCGAACTCGTTGCCCCCGAAGCTGGACCAGGTGCTGTTCGCGAAGCCGACGCCGCCCGAGAACGACGGTCCCTGCATCGACCAGTTGCCTTGCGTCTCGCAGGCGGCGATCCGGTCCCAGACCGAATCGCGGGATGCCTTCTCCGCCTCCGCCGCTTGCTGCGCCGCGGTGTGCTCGAGGGCCGCGACCGAGAAGCGCTGTTCGGCCCGATCCTGCACCGCGGCGCTGGCCGACACGAGCGAGGGCTCGATCACGACGTGCGCCCGCGGAGCGCGTGCTGCCGTGGGGGCTTGTCCGACGCGGCGGCCATGCCTCCGAGGACCCCGATGGTGCCGAGCGCGGCGGCCACGGCGCCGGCCGCGACAGCACGGGCGGACTGGCGTCGACGGCGTTGCTGACGTCGCTCGCGTCGAGTCACGGTTCGCCCCTCCGCCGGGCGGGCGCGGCAGGACTCCGCGCCGTTTGTCCGCTTTACGGCGGTGACGCTACCCGGGACGTCCGAAGGATTTCCACCCCGCCGTACACTGCCGAGCCGCGCCGGGATAGCTCAGCTGGCAGAGCAGCTCACTCGTAATGAGCAGGCCAGGGGTTCGAGTCCCCTTCCCGGCTCCAGGTGGATCAGCGGTTTCGTGCCGCTTCGGCTTGCACGCGGTCACGTGCCGGCGTGTGGTCACGGGAGCAGGCCACCGCCGCCGATGATGCACGTCCCGAGCAACCCGATCGTGCAGGGCGGTTGCGTCGTAGCGCGGGGGCGGCGAGGTCGTCGGTGCGGGTGCGGGTGCGGGCTGGAGCTGCGGGCGCCGCGGCCGGCAGCCGAGCCGGCCAGCGACGCCGGCGCGGGAGCCGAGGCAGTTGACGCCGACGACGCAGACGACCGCTCTTCCCGCCACCGCTGCTCCCGACAGGCGCTGGCGAGGGAGCGATCCCGCCGGCACGGCGCGGCGGCGGGCGTGGCCGCCGGATCGGCGGGCGTGTCGGTCACCGATGCGACGGGTACCGCGTTCACTACGGGTTCCTGCGGCGCGCCGCTCGGTTGATCCCGTCCGCCGTCAGGCGCGCCGTCAGCGGCGCGAGCCTCTTGTTCACGCCCGGGACCGCGACCGGCGTCGCTCGCGACGAGTCCGTGAACGAACACGACCAGCAACGCCAACGACGCGAGCGCGCACAGCGAAGCGAGCGTCCGCCTGTGCGACTGCCGGAGACGTCGCGACCGTCGGCTCGCGGCCGACCCGAGCTTCGATTTCGCGACACTGGATCCCAGGAGCTCCCTGTCGCTCCAGAAGTTCGTTCTCCGATCCCAGAACGAGTCCATCATCCGAACCTCCCGTAGCGGATCTCTCCGAGCGACGATCAGTCGAACGACACGCAGAACATCCCGCAGGCCGCATATACAAACGGCGCTTGGTCGGTTACTCCGAGACTCGGCGCTGGGACGACCCGACCGCCCGGGACGCCGCCGACGAAGCGGAACCGGCGCAGTTTACGAGGAGGTGTCGCAATTGCGCCACCCCCGGAGCGCCTTGGTTGTGACATCCCGCTTGGCGGCTCGATCAGCCGCGACTCGAAGTCGTCGACGCTTCCCTTCCTCGCGGGCGGCGAATAGTCTCTCGCTGACATCCCCGCCGGCCTCGCGCCGGCGTCTTTCGCGCTACGAGCGCGTCGCCTTCCCCGACGGAGGGCTCCCTGTGAGCCCACGACGAGGGAGAGCGTCATGCAGATCAAGTCCTGGGTCCGTCGCGGCGCGGCCGCGGCGGTGCTCGTCGCGGTGGTCGGCGTCCTCGGCGGCTGTCGGTACGGCCGTTTCGGGCCCGGCGTGTGGGACCGGCTCGCGCAGTGCGAGAGCAGCGGGAACTGGGCGATCAATTCCGGGAACGGCTACTTCGGAGGGCTCCAATTCCTGCCGGCGACGTGGGAGGGCTTCGGAGGTGCGGCGTTCGCGCCGCGCGCCGACCTCGCCACGCGAGTGCAGCAGATCATCGTGGCCGAGCGCGTCCTCGCCAAGCAGGGCTGGAACGCGTGGCCGGAGTGCTCGCGCAAGCTGGGTCTCCGGTAGGCGGCGGGTCGCGGCCCGGGGAGGATCCGGTCCCTCCCCGGGCGTGCGACCGACGTCATCGCGGTAGAACGTTGCGCGTGCCGGCTCCTTCTCACCTCCTCATAGCCGTCGCGATCGCCGTGATCGGCGTCGCCATCCCGACGGGGGTGGCGGCGCAGGAGCAGGTGAGCAGCTACGTGGCACTCGGTGACTCGTTCACCGCCGGTCCGATGATCCCGAACCAGCTCGACGATCCTGTCGGATGCTTCCGGTCCGATCACAACTACCCGCACCTCGTGGCGGCAGCGCTGGGCGTGGCCGAGTTTCGCGACGCGAGTTGTGCCGGAGCTGGGACCGAGGACATGAAGTCGGCCCAAAGCGTGAACCCCGGCCCCGACAACCCGCCGCAACTTGATCGCTTGGACGCGGGGACCCAGGTTGTCACGATCGGCGTCGGCGGCAACGACATCGGCTTCACGGAGATCGTCGAGAATTGCGCTACCGCCGACCGCTCGGGCACACCCTGCCAGGATCACTACGTCGACGGCGGCGGCGACGGAGGGATCCAGTGAGCGCATGACGAGGGAGAGCGTCATGCAGATCAAGACCTGGGTCCGTCGCGGCGCGGCCGCGGCGGTGCTCGTCGCGGTGGTCGGCGTCCTCGGCGGCTGTCGGTACGGCCGGTTCGGGCCCGGCGTGTGGGACCGGCTCGCGCAGTGCGAGAGCAGCGGGAACTGGGCGATCAATTCCGGGAACGGCTATTTCGGAGGGCTCCAATTCCTGCCGGCGACGTGGGAGGGCTTCGGAGGTGCGGCGTTCGCGCCACGCGCCGACCTCGCCACGCGCGTGCAGCAGATCATCGTGGCCGAGCGCGTCCTCGCCAAGCAGGGCTGGAACGCGTGGCCGGAGTGCTCGCGCAAGCTCGGTCTCCGGTAGGCGGCGACCGGACGCCGCCCGGGGAGGGTCCGGTACCTCCCCGGGCGCGCGACCGGACATTCGGATCGGCGCGGCGGAGAATGACGTATGCCGCTCCGTGGGCAGGGCGCACTTGCTTGCGCAAGTGGCGTCGCAGTCGGTGACGGCATCGTGACTGACATCTCGACGGCGGCGGGGGCAACGGCGCCATCTGGAAGGTGACGCCGAGCTAGCCGCGAGGCCCGCACCCGGGTCGATTTGACGCCCGGCGGTACCCTGGCCGCATGGCCGATCAGGCGGAGTTCGCCGATCTCGCGATGCCGTACATGTCGGCGTTGTATTCGGCCGCGCTGCGCATGACCCGCAATCCCGCCGACGCCGAAGACCTCGTCCAGGAGACGTACCTCCGCGCGTACCGCGGCTTCGGCGGGTTCCAGCGAGGGCACGAACCTCAAGGCGTGGCTCTACAAGATCCTCACGAACACGTTCATCAACACGTACCGGGCCAAGAAGCGCCGTCCGGACGAGGTCGACCTCGACGACACCGAGGACTTCTACCTCTACCGCCGGCTCGGCGGGCTCGAGGCGGCCAACGCCGACCGCACACCCGAGGCCGAGGTGCTCGACGCCATCCCGGACGAGATCGTGAAGGACGCGCTGGAGGCGCTCCCCGAGCAGTTCCGCATGGCGGTGCTCCTCGCCGACGTCGAGGGCTTCTCGTACAAGGAGATCGCCGAGATCATGGACGTCCCGATCGGGACGGTCATGAGCCGGCTGCATCGTGGAAGAAGGCAGCTCCAGAAGGCGTTGTGGGAATTTGCGGGGGAGCGAGGCCTCCACCCGGCAGCGGACCCAGCGGGGGCATAGTTGGAAGAGATGGACTGCGACGAAGCGATCGTTCGCATCTACCAGTACCTCGACGGTGAGCTGACGGTGTGGCGGCGGCGCGACGATCGCCCGCCATCTGGACGAGTGCCCGCCGTGTGCCCACGGCTTCGACTTCGAGATCGAGCTGCGTCAGGTCGTCGCCTCGAAGTGCCGCGACGAGGTACCCCCCGAGCTGAAGCTCCGGATCGCACAGGCGATCGGCATCACCATCGAGGAAGAGCGCCCCGGCGGCCCCGAAGTCGTCTGATCCGCCCTCTGTCGCCGTCGCAAGCTCCGGCTGTGCGGCGACGGTCGGCAAAGCCGCCGCCGCGCGAGCGACCGACCCGAGCGGGTGATGCTCCCCGCTCTACGATGACGGTGAAGCCCGGGTACGCCAGGAGCCGCCGCCTGTGAAGACCATCCGCCTCGCCGCGATTCCCCTCACGATGCTCGCCGTGATCGGTCTCAGCGCCGTGCCGGCGGGCGCGGGACCCGTGCTCGCCAACGACCGCTACAAGTGGTTCTACTGGGTCGGCCCGCTTCTCATGGTCGGTGCGATCCTGTTCTTGATCGCCCTCGGTGTCGGGTACTACATCAGGGTGCTGCGACCCAAGTACCGCGGACGCCCGGTCAACAAGTGACCCAGACCGACACGGCTGCGCCGCCCGAGCCCGTCGACTGGGACCTCGCCGAGCGCGTCGCCCGTCGGTTCGCAGGGCGAGAGCCGATCGCGGCGTCGTACCTCGGTGGATCGTTGCACGCGGACTTCTCGGCGGTCACCACGCGTGCCGAGCAGCTGGTCGGAGACTTCACCGGTCTGCACGCGCCCGGCACCGCTTCGGCCTGCGTGCTCGATCGCCCGCAGTGGGTGCACGCCAATGTCGCGTCGATGCGTCGCATGCTCCATCCCCTCACTGCGCGCGTCGGCCGACCGGATGGCCCGCAGTCCCGTCGCTCCTATCGGACGGCGCGTGGCGGGCACCGAGATGGGCGTGCTCCTCGGGTTCATGGCCCAGCGTGTGCTCGGCCAGTACGACCTGCTCGTCCCGGACGATCCCGGCGCGCCCGACGACACGGGTGCCGTGTACTACGTCGGCGCCAACATCCTCGCTCTCGAGAAGCGCTACGCGTTCCGGCCCCACGATTTCCGTCTGTGGATCGCGATCCACGAGGTGACCCACCGCGCCCAGTTCACGGCTATCCCGTGGCTGAAGCAGTACTTCCTGTCGCTGGTCGAGCAGGCACTGGCGATCGTGGACCCGGATCCCGGGCGGCTCGTGCAGGCGATGATGCGCGCCGCCGACGAGCTCCGAAAGGGCCACAACCCGCTCGACGACGGGGGGCTCGTGGCGCTGCTTCGCGTCAAGCGAGCAGCGCGGCGTGCTCGCCAAGGTGCAGGCACTCATGTCACTGCTCGAGGGTCACGGCAACAGCGTCATGAACGAGCTCGGTCGGGTGCACATCGCGGGTCAGGAACGCATGGCGCGCGTGCTCCAGGCGCGTCGTCGCAGCCGGGGCGTTTCCGGCGTCCTGTACAAGCTGCTCGGATTCGAATCGAAGCTCCGCCAGTACGAGATCGGGGAGGCGTTCGTCGCCGAGGTCGTGCGCGTCGGCGGTCCGCACGCGATCGACGCCGCCTGGCGCGGCCCCGAGTACCTCCCGACGATGGACGAGCTCGCGCGCCCGACGGAGTGGCTCACCCGCGTGGCGTGAACGTCTCAGAACTAACGTTGCCGGCGATGGCCCTCGTCCTCGTCGTCGACGACGAACCTGACATTCGCGAGCTCGTTCGCATCAATCTCGAACAGGCAGGGCACCGCGTCGTCACGGCTGCCGACGGCGACGAAGCACTCGCCAGCGTTCGCCGTGAGCCGCCCGACGCGCTGTTCCTCGACGTGCGCATGCCCGGGACCGACGGCTGGGCGGTCCTCGAGGAGCTCAAGGCGGGGAGCCGGCGCGACCTGTCGGAGATCCCGGTGTTCATGATCACCGCCGCCGACGAGCCCGAAGCGAGGCTCCGCGGCGGGATCCAGGGCGCGCTGCAGTACATCACCAAGCCGTTCGACCCGCGCGCGCTCGTCGAGCTCCTCGACCAGACGTTGTCGCCGGCGGCGCCGACAGAACGCGAGCAGCGCCGCAAGGTGCAAGCCGAGTCGCTCGAGGCCCTCGCCCGCTTCGAGAAGACGGGCTCGCTCCCCGACGGCGCGCCGGCCGAGCCGCGGGTGCGCATCACCCGCCTCGAGCACTCGCCCACCTCGCCCAGCCCTGCGCCCCGCATCCGTGCCGCCCGCGAGCGGGTCGGCGAGCTCACCCCGAAGCAGCGGAAGCTTCTCGAGGCGCTCGCCACCCGCACCCCGGTCACCGCGGTCGCACAGCAGCTCGGCATCAGTCGCAGCAACGTGTACGCGAGCCTGCGCCGCATCGGACGGAAGCTCGGGCTCAAGGGCACCAACGAGCTCCTCGCGTTGCTCCGCCAGGGTGTGCTCCTCGACGCCCGCGCCGGGCCGACGAGCCCGCCCGCCACGCCCTGAGGACCACTCGGGTGGCGGCGCTGCAGCTCGAGGTGCCGCCCGACGTGACCGCACCGGTCGTGGTCGGATGCTCGGGCGGCGCAGATTCGCTCGCGCTCCTCGCCCTCGCGGTCGACAGCGGGCTCGCGCCGATCGCAGTGCACGTCGACCACGGCCTGCGTCCGGGCAGCGATCGCGAATCGGGCATCGTGGCGGACGCCGCGGCGCGGTTGGGCGCGGGGTTCGACGCGCGTCAGGTGACCGTGGCGGCCGGCCCCAACCTCGAGGCTCGGGCGCGGGCGGCGCGGTACGAGGCCCTCGAGGCGGCCCGCGTCGAGCACGGCGCGACGGCCGTGCTCGTGGCGCACACCGCCGACGACCAGGCCGAGACCGTCGTGCTCAACCTGCTGCGGGGGAGCGGCTCGGCCGGGCTGGCGGGCATGCCGGCCCGCCGCGAGCACGTGGTGCGACCGCTCCTCGGCGCGCGGCGGGCAGACGTGCGCGCCGAATGCACCCGCCGGCAGCTGACACCCTGGGAAGACCCGTCGAACGACGACCTCGCGTTCCGGCGCAACTGGATCCGCCACGAGGTGCTGCCGCTGCTGGAGCGAGGGGCGGGCCGCGACCTCACGCCGCTGCTCACCCGCCAGGCGGACGTGCTCCGGGCCGAGTCCGACTTCCTCGACGCGCTCGCGCGGGCGGCGTGGCCGGGCGAGGGCGGGGCGCGGGCACGCGATCTCGCCGGGCTCCCCGACCCGCTGGCGCGGCGTGCGGTCCGGTGCTGGCTGGGGCCGCCGCCGCCCGCGCTCGACGAGGTCGACGCCGTCCTCGCCGTCGCGCGCGGTGAACGGCGGGCGGTCGACCTCGCCGGCGGGCGCCGGGTGGAGCGCAGCGCCGGCGTGTTGTCGGCGGTGCGACACGGCTAGCGACGGCGACGGCGCTAATCAGACTTGGCTAGCGTGACCGGCGAGCTCACGGGCGGCAGGACAGGGGAGCCGGTGGAGGACGCGCATCTCGGGCGGGTGGTGGTCGGCGCCGAGGAGCTGCAGCAGCGCGTCGCCGAGCTCGGCAAGGAGATCACGTCCGACTACGCGAGCCATCCCCCGCTGCTCGTCGGGGTGCTCAAGGGCGCGTTCGTGTTCATGAGCGACCTGTCCCGCTCCATCGACCTGCCCGTCGAGTTCGACTTCATGGCCGTGTCGTCCTACGGGTCGGCCACGCGCACGAGCGGCGTCGTCCGCATCGTGAAGGACCTCGAGATCGACCTCAGCGGCCGCCACGTGCTGATCGTCGAGGACATCGTCGACTCCGGCCTCACGCTCTCGTACCTGCGGAAGAACCTGGCCGCGCGCGGCCCGGCGTCGCTCGAGGTGTGCGCGCTGCTCGTGAAGGAAGGCCTGCAGCACGACGAGCTCGACCTGCGCTACGTCGGGTTTCGGATCCCGCCCGACTTCGTGGTCGGCTACGGGCTCGACGTCGGCGAGCGCTACCGCAACCTGCCCGCGGTCTACGAGTTCACCGACGCGCTGACCGGGTGACGGCAAGGCCTCAGCGGGCGATACCCTGACCGCGCGTCCCCGCCGGGAGTGCCTGTGACCAAGCTCCGCCGCAGCTTCCTCATCTATCTCGCCGTCGGTCTCGTGCTCGCCTTCGTGGCGTGGCAGGTCATCGACACGAGCCCGGCGCGCGAGAACCTCAGTCTCGACCGGTACGAAGCCGACCTGACGGGCGGGAAGGTCGCGACGGCGACGCTGCTCGACAAGGACCACGCCGTCCACGGCAAGCTCGCCAACGGGACCGACTACGAGGTGAAGTTCCCCGAGGGCTACACGGAGCAGATCACCAACAACATCGTCGCCTCCGAGGTCGAAGTTCGACGTCGACAACCAGGAGGACAGCCCGTGGCTGGGTCTCCTGCTCGGCTGGCTGCCCTTCATCCTGCTGATCGGCATCGTGCTGTTCGTGCTGAGTCGCGTGCAGGGCGGCGGCCGGCTCATGGGGTTCGGGAAGTCGCGGGCCAAGGCGTTGAACAAGGACCAGCCTCAGACCACGTTCGCCGACGTCGCCGGGCTCGACGAGGCGGTCGAGGAGCTCCAGGAGATCAAGGAGTTCCTCGAGGCGCCGGCGAAGTTCCAGGAGATCGGGGCGAAGATCCCCGAAGGGCGTGCTGCTGTTCGGGCCCCCCGGGACCGGCAAGACGCTGCTGGCCAAGGCGGTGGCCGGCGAGGCGGGCGTGCCGTTCTTCTCGATCAGCGGCTCCGACTTCGTCGAGATGTTCGTCGGGGTCGGCGCGTCGCGTGTGCGCGACCTGTTCGAGCAGGCGAAGTCGGCGGCGCCGGCGATCGTGTTCGTCGACGAGATCGACGCCGTCGGCCGTCATCGCGGCGCCGGGCTCGGCGGCGGGCACGACGAGCGCGAGCAGACCCTGAACCAACTGCTCGTGGAGATGGACGGCTTCGACCAGAAGGTCGGCGTCATCCTCATCGCGGCGACGAACCGACCCGACATCCTCGACCCCGCCCTGCTGCGTCCCGGGCGCTTCGACCGTCAGATCGTCGTCGACCGCCCCGACCTCGAAGGCCGCAAGGCCATCCTCGCGGGTGCACGCACGCGGCAAGCCGCTGGCGGACGGGCGTCGACCTCGACGTCATCGCGCGCCGCACGCCCGGCTTCACCGGCGCCGACCTCGCCAACCTCATGAACGAGGCCGCGCTGCTCGTCGGCCCGCCACGAGCCTCGTCTCGTCGGCATGCCGCAGCTGGAGGAGGCGATCGACAGGGTGATGGCGGGCCCCGAGCGGCGCAGCCGCCTCATCTCCGACGCGCGAGAAGCGCGTCATCGCGTACCACGAAGGCGGGCACGCGTTGGTCGCGCACGCGCTGCCGAAGACGGACCCCGTGCACAAGGTGTCGATCATCCCCCGCGGGCGTGCGCTCGGGTACACGCTCACGCTGCCGATGGAGGACAAGTTCCTCGTCGCCCGCAGCGAGCTGACCGACCAGCTGACGATGCTGCTCGGTGGCCGCACCGCCGAGGAGATGATCTTCGCCGATCCGACGACCGGCGCCGCCAACGACATCGAGCGTGCGACCACCGTCGCCCGCCAGATGGTCACCGAGTACGGGATGAGCGAGTCGCTCGGTCCGATGCGCTTCGGGCAGCCCCAGGGCGAGGTCTTCCTCGGCCGCGACCTCGGGCACGCACCCGACTACTCGGAAGAGGTGGCGGCGAGCATCGACGCCGAGGTGCGGCGCCTGATCGAGTCCGCCCACAACGCCGCCCGCCACATCCTCGAGACGAACCGGGCCGTGCTCGACCGCCTGGCGTCGGACCTGATCGAGCACGAGACCCTCGAGACCGACCGTGTGCAGCAGGTCTTCGCCGACGTGCGGCCGTGGGACGGCACCCGATCCGAAGGCGCCGGGCGCGCCGCGTCGGCCGCCGCCACCGACCACCAGCCGGCACCGACGAACCCCGAAGGCGCAAGAGTGAGCGACGGAATCCGCGCCGTCCCCTCCGACGAGGAGCCGCGGGAGTTCGACAAGCCGCGCATCGAGCGCGCCGTGCGCGAGATCCTCGAGGCCATCGGCGAGGACCCGGAGCGGGACGGGCTCGTGCTCACGCCGCGGCGGATCGCCGACATGTACGAGGAGATCTTCAGCGGGCTGCGCGAAGACCCGCGTTGTCACCTCACCACCACGTTCGAGGCCGATCACGACGAGATGGTGATGGTGCGCGACATCACGATCACCAGCTACTGCGAGCACCACCTCGTCCCGTTCAACGGGCGCGCGCACGTCGCGTACATCCCGGGCGAAGACGGGCGGATCACCGGCCTGTCGAAGCTGGCGCGCATGGTCGACGGGTTCGCCAAGCGGCCCCAGGTGCAGGAGCGGCTCACGACCCAGATCGCCGACGCGCTCGTCGACATCCTGACGCCGCACGTGTTCGTGGTCATCGAGGCCGAGCACTTGTGCATGACGATGCGCGGGGTGAAGAAGCCGGGATCGCTGACCGTCACGTCGGCCGTGCGCGGCATGTTCAAGGACAACCCGGCCACCCGGGCCGAGGCGATGAGCTTCATCGGCCAGACCGGCCGGCGCGGCTGACGCTTCACGATGCGTGCATAGGGGACATATAGGCCCCCAGCGCATGCGTCGATACCGCCGGTACGCTGCGACTGAATGTTCGAGTGGGATCGAGTGTGCGGCGCGCGGCCGGCGGTCATGGGGATCGTCAACGTCACGCCCGACTCGTTCTCGGACGGCGGCCGCTTCCTCGACCCCGACGCCGCCGTAGCGCACGGGATCGAGCTCGCCGAGCAGGGAGCCGACGTCCTCGACGTCGGCGGGGAGTCGACCCGCCCCGGCGCCGCGCCCGTCCCCGCCGACGAGGAGCTCCGCCGGGTGGTTCCGGTCGTCGCGCGCCTCGCGACGACGACGACCGTCCCGATCAGCGTCGACACCACGAAGGCCGCGGTCGCCCGCGCCGCGCTCGATGCCGGCGCGACCGTCGTCAACGACGTCTCCGCCGGCCGGCTCGACCCCGACATCCTCGGAGTCGTCGCCGACGCCGGCGCCGGCTACGTCGTCATGCACATGCAGGGCGAGCCGCGCACGATGCAGGCCGACCCGCGCTACGACGACGTCGTCGCCGAGGTCGGCGACTTCCTCGCCGATCGCGTCGCACGCCGCACGCGGTGCCGGCGTCGCGGAAGGCGCGATCGCCGCCGACCCGGGCATCGGGTTCGGCAAGACGGTCGAGCACAACCTCCAGCTGCTCGCCGGGCTCCCCGCGCTCGTCGATCGGGTCGGGGTCCCGGTGATGGTCGGCGCGTCGCGCAAGACGTTCGTCGGGAAGGTGCTCGCACGAGCAGGCGCCGCGTCGGGCGACTTGCCCGTCGACCAGCGCGAAGACGGGACGCTGGCGACCGTGGTCTGGGCGGTCGAGCGGGGCGCGTCGATCGTGCGCGTGCACGACGTGTTGCCTGCAGTGCGACGCTGTTCGCCTGCTGTACGCCCTGCGCGCCGCCGAGGCGGGTGCGGCGTGAAGGGACGGTGGGCGCAGGGCCTCGAGCCGCGCTACTTCACGTGGGTCATCAACGGCCGGCTGGCGGCGTCCGAGCGTCCCGGCGGCTTCGCCCGGAACCACCGCAAGGTGCGTCGTCAGGAGGAGCTGATCTGGCTCGCCGGCCACGGGTTCACGCACGTGCTGTCGCTCCTCGACTCGCCCCACAACCTGCACGCCTACGAGGAGGCCGGGCTCGCCTACGAGCACGTCCCGTTGGGCCGGCACGACGAGCTCGCCGAACGGCTCCGCGACGTGTACACGACACTCTCGGCGTGGCTCGACAACCCGTCGGAGCGGGTCCTGATGCACCACGAGGAGTTCGGCGACCGGCTGCTCGGCGTCGTCGCCGGCTTTCTCCTCTATTCCGGGCTCGTGTACGAAGGACCGCACGCCATCGTCGTCCTGGAGAAGCTGACGGGCCGCCAGCTCGGTTCGATCGGCCGGGAGATCGTCGCCGTCACGGTGAACGAGGGGCTCTTCCGCTCTCCGCGTCCGGCGGCCGAGCCGCTCCCGCCGCCGGCCGAGGCGACCGCGAAGCCGGAGACACCCGGCAAGGCGAAGAAGGCGGCGTCGGTTCGGGGCAAGAAGGCGAAGGCTTGACCGCACAGCGGTCGTGTCGATCGGGTAACTAACTGCGATGGACAAGATCCTCATCGCCGGTCTTCGTGAGCTCGGTGTCCACGGCGTGCTCCCCGAGGAGCAGGGCCGTCCGCAGCCGTTCGAGGTCGACGTGGAGCTCGACGTCGATCTCGCCGCCGCGGGCGACACCGACCACATCGACGACACCGTCGACTATTCGGCCGTCTCCGAAGCCGTCAGCCGGGTCGTGAAGTCCGAGCGCTACCACCTGCTCGAGCGCCTCGCGACGCGCATCGCCGAGGTGTGCGGCGCCGACCCGCGCGTGAAGGCGGCGACGGTGACCGTCCGGAAGCTGCACCCGCCGGTGCGGGCGATGGTCGATCACGTCGCCGTCCGCATCGAGCGGTAACCGTGCGGGCTGCCGACCGGTTCGTCGTCGCGATCGAGCCGCTCGAGGAGGGCCGCGGCGCGAGCGGGAACAACGACGGCGGCTCGGTGGTCGTGCGGGTCCGTGACCGCGAGCAGGGAGCGGTCGTGCGCGCCATCCCGGTCGGGACCGACGTCGAAGCCGCCGAGGACCTGCGCCTTCGCATCCACGACGACCTCGCCCGCTTCGACGCCGACACGTTCCTCCGCACGTACGCGATCGGCGCCGGCGGCCGTCCACCTGCGCGGCGGGCGTACCTCGGCCTCGGTTCCAACGTCGGCGACCGGGCCGGCGCCCTGCAGGCCGCCGTCGACGGGCTCGCCGCCGCCGACGGGGTCAGGGTCGTGGCCGTGTCGCCCGTCTACGAGACGGCACCGGTCGGCGGGCCCGAGCAGCCCGACTACCTGAACGCCGTCGTCGCCGTCGACACGGATCGCACCCCTCGCGAGCTGCTCGAGATCGCCAAGCGTCTGGAGGAGGAGGCGGGGCGGGTGCCCGGCGAGCGGTGGGGCCCCCGCCCGCTCGACGTCGACGTCCTCCTCGTCGACGACGCCGAGGTCGACGAGCCCGACCTCGTCGTGCCCCACCCCCGGCTGTACGAGCGGGCGTTCGTGCATGGTGCCCCTCGCCGACCTCGATCCGATGCTCGCCCCGTGGGTGCCGCCCGGCGAGGCCGGGGTCCGCCGCAGCGAAGTAGAGTTGGCCCTGCCACAGACCCAGTAGTCCGGCACCCGGCGACGGGGCCGGAACGAAAGGCTGCGCAACGTGGACGCAACCAGTCCGTCCCGGGCATTCGCCCTCGTGGGACCCGGCCGAGCCGGCACGGCTGTCGCACTCGCGCTCGCCGCGCGTGGTTGGCGGCCGGTCGCCGTGGCCGGGCGGACGCCGGACGCACCCTCGACGCGCGCGGTGGCTGCGCGTCTCGCCGCGCCGGCCGTCGAGGTCGCCGACGCGGGGCGGGAGGCCGACGTCGTGATCGTCGCCACTCCCGACGCCGCCATCGCCGACACCGCCGCCGCCCTTGCGCCGGCGCTTCGACCCGGCGCGCTCGTCGTCCACCTCTCGGGCGCGTGCGACGCTGCACGAGCTCGACGGCGTGCTGCTCGCGCGCCCGGACGTCGAGGTCGGCTCCCTGCACCCGCTCCAGTCGCTGCCGTCGGCCGACGTCGGGCGGCGCCGGCTCCCGGGCTCGTGGTGCGCGGTCGACGGGTCGCCGCGGGTCGAGAGGATCGCGCTCACGCTCGGCATGCGGCCGTTCCGCGTCGACGCCGCCGATCGCGTCCGCGTACCACGCGGCCGCGTGCGTGGCGTCGAACCATCTCGTCGCGCTGCTCGGCCAGGTCGAGCGGCTCGCCGCGCACGCCGGCGTGCCGTTCGAGGCGTTCCTGCCGCTGGTCACGGGGACGGTCGAGAACGTCGACGAGCTCGGTCCCGCCGGCGCGCTCACCGGCCCCGTCGCGCGCGGCGACGACGAGACCGTCGCCCGGCACGTCGACGCGCTCCCCGACGACGAGCGCGACACGTACGAGGCGCTGGTGCGCGAGGCGCGGCGGCTCGCCGGTCAGCGCGACGCCGACGTCGCCGACGCGCCGCGAGGAGACGCTCGCATGATCGTCGTCGACCGCATCGCCGAGGTGCGCGACCTGTGCGACGCCGCGCGTCGGGCGGGGCAGACCGTCGGGCTCGTCCCGACCATGGGGTTCTTCCACGAAGGCCACCGGTCGCTGATGCGCGCGGCGCGCGCCGACCACGACCTCGTGGTCACGACGATCTTCGTGAACCCGCTGCAGTTCGGTGCGAACGAGGACCTCGCCGCCTACCCACGCGACCTCGTCGCCGACACCGCCGCCGCCGAGGCGGAAGGCGTCGACGTGCTGTTCGTCCCCAGCGTGCGCCGAGATGTATCCGCGAGCCGACGGTCACCACCGTCCACGTCGACGGGCTCACCGAGGGGCTGTGCGGCGCCGCCCGTCCGACGCACTTCGACGGCGTGACCACGGTCGTCGCCAAGCTGTTCTCGATCGTCGGCCCGTGCCGCGCCTACTTCGGGCGCAAGGACGCCCAGCAGCTCGCCGTCGTGCGGCGCATGGCCGCCGACCTCGACCTGCCCGTCGAGGTCGTCGGCTGCCCGCTCGTCCGCGAGCCCGACGGGGTGGCGATGTCGAGCCGCAACGCCTACCTCGTCCGCCGACGAGCGCCGGCGTGCGACGGGCATCTTCGCCTCGCTGCGCGCCGCCGAGCGCGGCCGTCGAGGACGGCGAGCGCGACCCGGGGCGCGTCCGGGCCACCGTGGAAGCCGAAGCGGCGCGCCACGGCCTGGAGCTCGAATACGCCGAGGTCCGACGGCGGCCGACCTGGCCCCGCTCACCAGCGTCGACGGCGAAGTCGTCGTCGCGGTGGCGGCTTCCGTCGGCAAGGCGCGCCTGATCGACAACGTCACGATGCAGATCGCCGGCGCCGAGGTCTCGACCGACCTCGGCGTCATCACACTCGCCGAACAGGAGAGCACCAGCTGATGCGCCGAACGATGATGAAGTCGAAGATCCACCGGGCCACGGTCACCGGCGCCGACCTCGACTACGTCGGGCTCGATCACGCTCGACCCGAAGCTCATGGAGCTCGCCGACATCGCTCGAGCACGAGCAGGTGCACGTGCTCGACATCGACAACGGCGCCCGCTTCGAGACGTACGCGATCCGCGGCGGTCCCGGCGACGTCATCCTCAACGGCGCCGCCGCCCGTCTCGTGCACACGGGTGACCGCGTCATCGTGATCACCTACGCGCAGTACGACGAAGCCGAGCTCGAGTCGTACGCGCCGAAGATCGTGCACGTCGACGACGCACAACCGTCCCACCGACCGGGAGTTCCACGAGCTCGATCGCGCCGACTCGCACGGCGCTCGACCGCCGACGAGCGAGCTCCGCGACCGCGATCAGTAGGCTGGGCCGATGTTCGACCTCCTGGTGCTCGGCAGTGGGGTCGCCGGCCTGTCGGCGGCAGTCCACGCCGCGCGCGCCGGCTGGTCGGTGATCGTCCTCACGAAGGGCGAGCTCGGCACGCTCGGCGACGCGCGTACGCGCAGGGTGGCGTCGCCGCCGCGCTCGACGGCCGACTCGACGACTCGCCCGAGCTGCACCTCTCCGACACCATCGCCGCCGGCGCCGGTCTCTGCGACCCCGACGCGGTGCGGGTGCTCGTCACCGAAGGCCCCGACCGCGTGCGCGAGCTCATCGCCATGGGCGCGGACTTCGACCAGACCGGAGACGGCGAGGCGGCCGGGCTCGCCCTGGCGCGCGAAGGCGGCCACTCCGCCGCCCGCGTCGTGCACGCCGGCGGCGACGCCACCGGCGCCGAGATCGAGCGCGCGCTCGTCGCGGCGGTCGAGGCTACGACGGCGGAAGTCCGCGAGGGCTGGCTCGCGCTCGACCTCCTCGTCGAGGACAGGCCGGGCGGTCGGCGTGCGCGCGCTCGACACCCGACGGCAGCACGACCGAGGTCCGCGCCCGCCACACGATGGTCGCCACCGGCGGCGCCGGGCAGTGCTTCGCGGTCACCACCAACCCGGCCGCTGTCGACCGGCGACGGCATCGCCATGGCCCTGCGCGCCGGCGTCGCGGTCGCCGACGTCGAGTTCATGCAGTTCCACCCGACCGCGCTCCATCACCCGTCGATGCCCCGACCGCTGCTGTCCGAGGCCCTGCGGGGCGAGGGTGCGGTGCTGCGCGACGAGGACGGGCGTGGCGTTCATGGCCGACGAGCACCCGCTCGGCGATCTCGCGCCGCGCGACGTCGTCGCCCGGGCGATCACGCGGCGGCTCCAGCGAGCAGGGCACTCGACCACCTGTGGCTCGACGCCACCGCGATCGACGGCTTCGCGGCGCGCTTCCCGACGATCTGGCGCGCCTGCCCGCGCGGTCGGCCTCGATCCCCACCGCGACTGGCTCCCGGTCGCGCCCGCCGCCCACTACCTCTGCGGCGGCGTCTGCACCGACCTCGACGGCGCGACGATCCTGCCCGGGCTGTGGGCGTGCGGCGAAGCCGCGTGCTCGGGCGTGCACGGCGCGAACCGGCTCGCGTCGAACTCGCTCCTCGACGGGCTCGTGTTCGGCGCGTCGCACGATCGACGCCATCGCACGCGGGCAAGGACGGGCCCGACGAGAACGGCGTGCTGCGAGGCGTCGAGCCGTACGCGCCCGGCGCCGTTCCGGCGCACGCGGGCTGACACGCCCGTCGCACGAGAGGAGCTGCAGCGGCTCATGACCCGCGACGCGGGCGTGCTCCGCGACGCCGCCAGCCTCGAGCGCGCGGCCACGCAGCTCACCGCCATGGCCGGCGCGGCCGACCCCGAAGTCGCGCAACCTCGTCACGGTGAGCCGCGCGCTCGTCGACGCGGCCCGCGCGCGCGACGCGAGTCGCGTGGCACGCACACCCGCCTCGACTTCCCGGAGCGCTCGTCCGAGTTCCTCGGCCGGTTCGTGTTCGGCGGGGCGACGCAACGGCGCTTCGTGCCCCTCCCCGCACAAGAACCGGCAGCGCGGTGAGCGACGCCGACGCCGCCGTCGGCCCGCTGCGCGAGGCCGTCGCCGTCGCCCTCGACGAGGACCTGGGCGTGCTCGGCGATCTCACGTCGCAGGCCGTCATCCCCGAGGTCGCCCTCGGGACGGGCAAGTTCGTCGCCCGTGAGCAGGGTGTGCTGGCGGGCGTGCAGGCCGTGGACGAGGTGTTCGCGGCAGCTCGATCCCGGCGTCACCGTGACGTGGCGGCTGCAGGACGGCGACTCCGTCGCCGCCGGCCACGAGCTCGGCCGCGTCGTTCGGGCGGATGCGCTCGATCCTGAGCGGCGAGCGCACCGCGCTCAACTTCCTCTGTCACCTGTCGGGCGTCGCCACGCTCACCCGGCGCGTTCGTCCAGGCCGCCGGGGCCGGGGTGCGGGTTCTCGACACCCGCAAGACGCTGCCCGGGCTGCGGGCGCTCGAGAAGGCCGCGGTGCGCGCCGGCGGCGGGCACAACCACCGGGCGTCCCTGTCGGACGCGCGTCCTGATCAAGGACAACCACCTCGTCGGGCTGGGCATCGAGAAGTCGGTGCGGGCGGCCAGCGACCGCTGGCCCGGCCGCACGGTCGAGGTCGAGTGCGAACGGCCCGAGCAGGTGGCCGAGGCGGTCGAGGCCGGGGCCGGCATCGTGATGCTCGACAACATGACCCCGGCGCAGGTGAAGAAGTGCGTGGCGCTCGTGCGCAAGAGCAGCCGGCCCGGCGTGCTCGTCGAGGTCTCCGGCGGCGTCACGCTCGAGACGGTCGCCGAGTACGCGGCGGCCGGCGCCGGACCTGATCTCGACCAGCGCCATCACGCAGTCGGCGCCGGCGCTCGACCTCGGCCTCGACGTGGAAGGCGAGGGCTGAGCCGTGCTGCTCGCGATCGACGCCGGCAACACCCAGACCGTGATCGGCCTGTTCGACGACGCCGAGCTGGCCGACCACTGGCGCATCGCGACCGTCGCCGACCGCACCGCGGACGAGCTGGCGCTGATGATCCAGCAGTTCCTCGGCTTCCACGGCTTCTCGTTCGACGCCCAGGTGACGGGGGTGGCGATCGCGTCCGGCGTTCCGCGGGTGACGGCGGCGCTGCGCGAGCATGACCCGAGCGGTACTTCGGGTTCGACGCGCTCGTGCTCGAGCCGGGGGTCCGCACGCGGCATGCCGATCCTGTACGACAACCCCAAGGAGGTCGGGCCCGACCGCATCGCCAACGCGGTGGCGGCGTACGACCTGTACGGCGGCCCGTCGATCGTCGTCGACTTCGGCACCGCGAACACCATCGAGGCGATCAGCGAGAAGGGCGAGTACCTCGGCGGCGCGATCTTCCCCGGCATCGAGATCTCGATGGACGCGCTGTTCGCGCGCGCCGCCGCGCTCCGCCGCGTCGAGCTCGTGCCGCCGAAGAACGTGATCGGCAAGTCGACGATGGAGTCGGTGCAGTCGGGTGCGGTCTACGGGTTCACCGGGCAGGTCGACGCGCTCGTCGAACGGTTCCAGGGCGAGCTGGGCGAGTGCACGGTCGTGGCCACCGGCGGGCTCGCCGAGCTCATCCTGCCGTTCTCCCGCACGATCCAGCACAATGAGCCCTGGCTCACCCTCCACGGGCTCCGGATCGTGTTCGAGAGGAACCGTTGAGCGAACTCCAGGACGAGCGGGCGCGGCGCCTCGCCAAGGTCGAAGCGCAGCGCGCGCAAGGTCGCGATCCCTACCCGGTGCGCTTCGACCGGACCCACACCGCGGCCGAGCTGCACGCGGCGTACGGAGGTATCGACGCCGGCGCCGAGGTCGACGACACGGTGAGCGTCGCGGGCCGGCTGCTGCTCATCCGACGTCAGGGCAAGCTCACGTTCGCGACCGTGCGCGACGGAACGGGCTCGGTCCAGCTGTTCGTGTCGCGCGCCGTGATCGGCGACGAGAGCCACGCCGCCTTCGACGACCTCGACCTCGGCGACTGGGTCGGCGCCGAGGGCACGGTCATGAAGACGAAGAAGGGCGAGCTGTCGGTCAAGGTCACGCGAGTTCGAGCTCCTCGCCAAGGCGCTGCGGCCCCTCCCCGACAAGTGGCACGGCCTCGCCGACGTCGACACCCGGTTCCGCCAGCGCTACGTCGACCTCATCGCCAACGACGACGCCCGTCGCGTCTTCGAGATCCGCTTCGCGACGATCGCCGCGCTCCGCCGCTTCCTCATCGACCGGGGCTTCGTCGAGGTCGAGACGCCGATGATGCACGCGGTGGCGGGCGGCGCGGCGGCGCGGCCGTTCATCACGCACCACAACGCGCTCGACATCGATCTCTACCTCCGCATCGCGCTCGAGCTGCCGCTGAAGCGGCTGCTCGTCGCCGGGTTCGAGAAGGTCTTCGAGATCGGCCGCGTCTTCCGGAACGAGGGCCTGTCGACGAAGAACCAGCCCGAGTTCACGATGCTCGAGGCCTACCAGGCGTTCGTCGATTACCACGAGATGATGACCCTCACCGAGGAGATGGTCAGCCACGTGGCGCGGGAGGCGATCGGTACCACCACGGTCGAGATCGACGGCCGGTCGATCGACCTCTCCCCGCCGTGGGAGCGCCGCACGATGATCGAGCTCATCCGCGAGCACGCCGGTGTCGAGGTGCACCCGGCCATGCCCGTCGAGAAGCTCGAGCGGATCTGCGACGACCTCGACGTGCCGCACGAGAAGGGCTGGGGCCCCGGGAAGCTGGTGCTCGAGATCTACGAGAAGACGACCGAGGCGAATCTCGTCGGGCCCGTGTTCGTCATGGACTACCCGCGCGAGGTGTCGCCGCTCGCCCGCACGCACCGCGACGATCCCGCGCTCGTCGAGCGGTTCGAGCCCGTCGTCCTCGGCCGTGAGCTGGGCAACGCCTTCAGCGAGCTCACCGACCCGGTCGACCAGCGCGAGCGCTTCGAGCAGCAGGCGAGCCTGAAGGAAGCCGGCGACGTCGAAGCCAACGACGTCGACGAGGATTACGTGCGTGCGCTCGAGTACGGGCTGCCGCCGTGCGGTGGTCTCGGGATCGGCGTCGACCGGCTCGTGATGCTGCTTGCCGGGGTCACCTCGATCCGTGAGGTGATCCTCTTCCCGCACCTGCGTCCCGAGGCGGGGGAGAGCTGATGCGCGTCCTGGTGACCGGGATGGGCGGCGAGCTGGGCACCCGCGTCGCCCAGTTGCTCGAGGAGCGCGACGAGGTGAGCGAGATCGCCGGCTTCGACATCTGGCCGCCGCGGCGGCGCCTGCGGCGCAGCGAGTTCCATCGCATCGAGCCGCACGACCAGGAGCGGATCACCGAGTTCGTGCACGACTTCGCGCCCGAGGTCGTCATCCACTACGGCGTCTACGAGCCCGACTCGCGTCTCGGCGGCCGGGAGGCGGCGGAGGCGAGCGAGGCGTGCACCGTGCACACGCTGACGGCGGCGGCGGAGACCGGGCCGCCTCGAGCGGGTGGCGGTGCGCAGCGGCCTCGAGGTCTACGGCCGGGGTCGGGGACGCCCCGTGGTGCCGGCGGAGGACGCGCCGCTCGCGCCGACGTCGCCCTACGGACGGACGTGCCTCGAGGTCGAGACGCTGGCGGCCGCGCTGGTGCGGCGCCTCGGCATCCCGGTCGCGGCCCTCCGGCTCGCACCCGTCGTCGGCTCCCACGTGCCGAGCCCGCTGGGGCGGCTCCTGCGCCTGCCCCTGGTGCCGGTCCCGGCGCTGGCCGACCCCGCCGTTCGTCCTCCTCTCCCAGGAGGATGCGGCCCGGGCGATGGTCGAGGCGGTGATGCGCAGCGTCGACGGGCCCGTCAACGTGGTCGGGCGCGGCGCGGCGAGCCCGTGGCAGGCCGCGCGCCTCGGCGGGCGCATCCCGATCCCGGTGGTGGGTCCGGGATGGGACGCGGCGCGGCGCATCGCCGAGATCGCCGGCGCCCCGGTGCCGCCGCACGTCATCGAGCTGATGCGCCAAGGACGGGCCGGCGACGGCGCACGGGCGCGTGACGTGCTGTCGCTCCCCGGTGTGCGGTCGACGGTCGAGATCTGCGCCGAGCTGTACGAGTGGGGCACGGTGAGCCAGCTCCGCCCGGCGGAGGCTGTCGCATGAGCGCATCGCCCGAGACCGCGCCCGGCGTCGACGACGGCGACCGCGTCCAGCCCCTCGAGTCGCCGCTCGCGTTCGCTCGGCGCCGGCTCGACGGCCGGTTCCAGATCGACGCCTTCGGCGGCGACGCGCAGCTCATGGACCTCGGCGGACTCGTGCTCGAGTTCGGTCTGCGCGTCGAGGTCGAGCACGCCGAGCGCATCCCGCGTATCGGCGGTGCGCTCATCGTCGCCAACCGCGGGCTCGCGATCCTCGAGCCCGCCGCCCTCGCCCTCGCCGTCCGGCTCGCGGTCGGTCGCCGGCTGCGGATCATCGGCGCGCCGGACACGCCCGTCCTCGGCGACGTGCTGCGCAAGATCGGCGCGGTCGGATACCGCGCCGACGACGTCGCCGCGCTCTTGCGGGCCGGCCACCTGGCGGCGGCGCCGCTGGCGTCGACGTGGCTCCGCTCCGGGGCGGGGGCGCCGCCGCGCGAGCTCCTCGCCGCCATCCTCGGTTACCCGGTGGTGCCGGCGGCGGTGCTGCCCGGCGGTCCGGGCCCGCTCCCCATCCGGCCCTGGAAGGTGGTCGTCGGTCCCGTCGTCGAGACCGCCACCGACGCCGTCCCCGGCGACACCCTCGCCGGCGCCGAGCTCGCCGAGCGGACCCGCACGGCCGTCAACGCCCTGGTCAAGGCGGCACGGGGCGCCGATCGTCCCTGACTCCGTCCTGTCGGAGGGGATACGCATTCGCCGGGGTTACGCCGGGGTAGATTCGAGGTGTACAGACGCGAACGTTCGTTCGCGACCAGCAAGCGGAGGCAGCGTGAAGCAGGTCACCTCCGGCGACGGCGTCGAGATCGCCTACGACGTGTGGGGCCGCCGTGACGGCCCGCCCGTCCTCCTGATCCAGGGCCTCGGGACGGACTCCCGCGGCTGGGCGCTCCAGCGCATGGCGTTCGGCCGGCACTACCGCTGCTTCGCACCCGACAACCGCGGCGTCGGCCACACCGGCCCGACGGCCCAGCCCTACTCCCTCGAGCAGATGGCCGACGACGCATTGGCCGTGCTCGACGCCGAGGGCGTCACGTCGGCGCACATCATCGGCGCGTCGATGGGCGGCGTGATCGCGCAGATCATCGGCGTCATGCACCCCGAGCGCACACGATCGCTCGTGCTTGCATGCACGTCGTGCCGCCACCACCCGTGGCGCCGTGAGGTGCTCCAGGAGTGGGCCGACGCGGTGCAGGAGCGCGGCTCGGCCGGCCTCAACGAGGAAGCACTGCGCTGGCTCGTCGGTCCCCGGCTGCGCCGGCGCTTCGGCGTGTGGTTGAACATTCTCGCCCGCATCCTCGTGCACGCCGATCCCGACGGGTTCGCCGGCCAGGTGCACGCAATCCTCGACGCCCCGGACGATCTGCGCTTCGAGCTCTGCAACGTGCGCGTTCCCGCGCTCGTGATCACCGGCTCGCAGGATGCGCTCACTCCCATCGGCGACGCCGAGGAGCTCGCCGAGATGATCCCGTACGCACAGCTGGTCGAGCTACGCGGCGCCGCTCACGGCCTCATGGTCGAGTCGCCGAACGGCTTCAACGACACGGTGCTCGACTTCCTCGACCGCGTCAGCGGCCTCGACGCCCGCGCCGTCGATCAGGCTGCCAGCGCCTAGATCGTCTACGAGTCGCGGGTCACCAGGCCCTGCACCAGACGCGTCAGCGCCACGCACACGTCGGGTGCGAGCCCCTCGGCGCCGTCGAGCGCGTCACCGGCCTTGGCGGCGTGGTCGCGCGCCTTGCCGAGCGCGGCGTCGATCGCGCCGTCACCGCTCGCGAGCCGCCGCACTTCGGCGAGCTGCTCGGCGTCGAGCGGGTGACCGAGCCGCTCGCGCAACGCCGGGCTCGACGCGATCGCGTGGATGACCGGCAACGTGTACACGCCCTCGACGAGGTCCTGCCCGGCGGGCTTGCCGAGCGCCGCGTCGGTCGCGGTGATGTCGAGCACGTCGTCGACGATCTGGAAGCACATGCCGAGGTGGAACCCGTACCGCGTGAGCGCGTCGAGCGTCGGCTCGGCGACGCCGCTCACCATGCCCCCGACCCGGCACGACGTCCCGAACAACGACGCCGTCTTGCCCTCGATCGCCGAGGAGTAGCCCTCCTCGCTGCGGTCGACGTCGAAGAGGTGCTGGAGCTCGAGCACCTGGCCCCGGCACAGCTCGGCGATCGTGGTCGCCAGGATCTCGGCGACGTCCCCGCCCAGCCGGGCCGCCAGCGCCGACGCCCGCGCCAGCAGGAAGTCGCCGGCGAGGATCGCCACGATGTTGCTCCACCGGGCGTTGACGCTCGGCACGCCCCGGCGGGTCTCGGCCTCGTCGATGACGTCGTCGTGATACAGGGATCCCTGGTGCACGAGCTCGATCGCCACCGCGCCCGTGACGGCGTCGGCTGCGACCGGGCCGTCGTCGCCGGCGGCGGCGTACGCCGCGCACAGGGTGAGCGTGGGGCGGATGCGCTTCCCGCCCGCCCCGATGAGGTGCGAGGCGACATCGGCGAGGAAGCGGTCGGGAGTCGTGACGGCCTCGTGGAGCGAGTCCTCGACCCGGGCCAGGTCGCCGGCCAGCGACGGGAGCGCCAGCGTCTGGACCGGGTCCATATGAGCGACGTTACGGTCCGGCGGGAACAAACTCCAAGCTGGGGTTGTCTAAGAACACCTAGGCAAATGCAGGGATTCCGGCGGCGGGGCCATCTGATACAGCCGGAATTCCGGGACGTGCCCGATACACTGAACACAGGAGTCAGCGTCCGAAGTCGTTCCCGGTGCCGAATGGGGTACAGGGAGATGCGGACGCTGAATCTCTCCCGAGAGGTGGTTGACAGGTGTTCGAACGTTTCACCGATCGAGCCCGACGAGTGGTCGTGCTGGCGCAGGAAGAGGCGCGGCTGCTCAACCACAACTACATCGGCACCGAGCACATCCTGCTCGGTCTGATCCACGAGGGTGAGGGCGTCGCGGCCAAGGCGCTCGAGTCGCTCGGCATCTCGCTCGAAGCCGTGCGCGCCCAGGTGGAGGAGATCATCGGTCACGGTGGCTCGGCGCCGTCCGGGCACATCCCGTTCACACCCCGCGCCAAGAAGGTCCTCGAGCTGAGCCTGCGCGAGGCGCTGCAGCTCGGCCACAACTACATCGGCACCGAGCACATCCTCCTCGGGCTGATCCGCGAAGGCGAAGGCGTCGCCGCCCAGGTGCTCGTGAAGCTGGGCGCCGACCTGTCGCGCGTCCGCCAGCAGGTCATCCAGCTGCTGTCCGGCTACGCCGGCGGCAAGGAGGGCGCGACCCAGGGCGCCGGCTCCGGCGAGGCGCAGCCGAGCGGCTCGCTCGTCCTCGACCAGTTCGGTCGCAACCTCACCCAGCTCGCGCGCGACAAGAAGCTCGACCCGGTGATCGGTCGCGAGAAGGAGATCGAGCGGGTGATGCAGGTGCTGTCGCGGCGCACCAAGAACAACCCGGTGCTGATCGGCGAGCCCGGCGTCGGCAAGACCGCCATCGTCGAAGGCCTCGCCGTCCGACATCGTCGACGGCGACGTGCCCGAGACGCTCACGGGCAAGCAGCTCTACACGCTCGACCTCGGCGCGCTCGTCGCCGGCTCCCGCTACCGCGGCGACTTCGAGGAGCGCCTCAAGAAGGTGCTCAAGGAGATCCGCACCCGCGGCGACATCATCCTGTTCATCGACGAGCTCCACACGCTCGTCGGTGCCGGCGCGGCCGAGGGCGCGATCGACGCCGCCAGCATCCTCAAGCCGATGCTGGCCCGCGGCGAGCTCCAGACCATCGGCGCGACCACGCTCGACGAGTACCGCAAGCACCTCGAGAAGGACGCCGCGCTCGAGCGCCGGTTCCAGCCCATCAAGGTCGACGAGCCCACCGTCGCCCACACCATCGAGATCCTGAAGGGCCTGCGCGACCGCTACGAGGGCCACCACCGCGTGACGATCACCGACCAGGCGGTCGTGGCGGCGGCGAACCTCGCCGACCGCTACATCTCCGACCGTCACCTGCCCGACAAGGCGATCGACCTCATCGACGAGGCCGGGCTCGCGCCTGCGCATCCGCCGCATGCAGGCGCCGCCCGACTACCGCGAGCTCGAAGAGGAGATCGCCAAGGTCCGCCGCGACAAGGAAGCCGCCATCGAGGGCCAGCAGTTCGAGCAGGCGGCGAGCCTGCGCGACCGCGAGAAGGAGCTCCTCGAGCAGCGGTCGACCAAGGAGACCGAGTGGCGCGCCGAGGGCGTCGACCTCTTCAACGAGGTCACCGAGGAGTCGATCGCCGAGGTGCTCGCGATGTGGACGGGCATCCCCGTCTACAAGCTCACCGAGGAGGAGACGGCCAAGCTGCTCCGCATGGAGGACGAGCTGCACAAGCGGGTCGTCGGCCAGAACGACGCCATCAAGGCCGTGTCGCAGTCGATCCGCCGCACGCGTGCGGGCCTGAAGGACCCGAAGCGCCCGTCGGGCTCGTTCATCTTCCTCGGCCCGTCCGGGCGTCGGGAAGACCGAGACGGCCAAGACGCTCGCCGAGTTCCTCTTCGGCGACGAGAGCGCGCTGATCCAGCTCGACATGAGCGAGTACATGGAGAAGCACACCGTGTCGCGGCTGGTCGGCTCGCCCCCGGGCTACGTCGGCTACGACGAGGGCGGCCAGCTCACCGAGGCCGTGCGGCGCAAGCCGTTCTCGGTCGTGCTGTTCGACGAGATCGAGAAGGCCCACCCCGACGTGTTCAACACCCTGCTCCAGATCCTGGAGGACGGGCGGCTGACCGACGCGCAGGGTCGCACGGTCGACTTCAAGAACACCGTGATCATCATGACGTCGAACCTCGGCACCGCCGACCTGCGCAAGGCCACGATCGGGTTCGGCACGTCGACGAGGCGGTCACCTACGAGAAGATGAAGGAAAGGTGATGGAGGAGCTCAAGCGGCAGCTTCCGTCCCGAGTTCCTGAACCGCATCGACGAGGTGATCGTCTTCAACGAGCTCAGCCAGCCCGAGGTCACCGAGATCGTCGACCTCATGATCAAGCGGGTGACGGAGCAGCTCGAGGGCCAGGGTCTCGGCCTGGAGCTCACGCCCGAGGCGAAGCTGCTGCTCGCGAAGAAGGGCTACGACCCGCAGCTCGGAGCGCGGCCGCTGCGTCGCGCGATCCAGCGCATGGTCGAGGACCCGCTGTCGGAGAAGATCCTGTGGAAGGAGTTCCACGCCGGGGAGACGATCGTCGTCGACGTCGAGGGTGAAGGCGACTCGGCCGAGATCGTCTTCCGCGCCGTCGAGGGCGTCGAGCCCCCGCCGGTCGAGCTCGCCGGCAGCGGACCCTCCGAGAGCTGAGCGACGCCCGGCGGCGCGCCCTGCGCCGCGCGGGCTGATGTCAGACTCGGCGCCCCATGCGTCGCCTCCTGGTCGTTGTCGTCGCCTGCGTGCTGCTCGCGGGCTGCAAGGTCGACACGACGCTGACGATCGACGTCCACGACGACGGGGGCGGGAGCGTTCGGGTCCGGGTCGCGCTCGACGCCGACGCGGTGCAGAACGCGCAGGCCGGCGGCGGCATGCTCGAGGACCGGGTACGCCTGGGTGATCTCCAAGCCGCCGGCTGGACGGTCACTCCATGGCGGCGGGCGCCGGACGGGAGCGCCACCGTGTCCCTCCGCAAGGACTTCGCGAACGCGGGTGAGCTCGCGGGCGTGGTCGCCGAGGTCAGCGGCAAGGACGGGCCCCTTCCGGGGGTGGCCCTCGAACGCAATCGGGGGTTCCTGTCCACCGAGTACAAGGTCAAGGGCGCAGCCGACCTCTCGCGGCTCACCGCCGGCATCGCCGACGACCCCGAGGTCGTGGCGCAGCTGACGGGCCAGCGGGTCGACCTCGCGCAGATCGACCAGCGCCTCGCCCAGCAGATCAACGACGCCTTCCGGCTGCGAATCCGGTTCGTGTTCCCCGGCGGCGACGTGACCGAGGTGAAGCCCGAGCCGGGCAAGAAGGTGAGCCTGGCGACGTCGACGTCGCAGTTCGACACGACCCGGGCGTTGTTGCTCGCCGGCGCGGTCGTGCTCGGCGTGGTCGGGGTCGTCCTCCTCGTCCGGGGCGAGCTCCGCGGCCGCCGGCGACGCCGGCGAGCGCGCCCACCGGGATAGACGGCCCCGGAGCCGTCCGATCCGGTTGTTGGTATCGTTGGCCTCTCGAACGGGCGGGCGGTGACCGTTCGAGACCTGGAGGATCCTGCGTTGCCCGCTCAACCACGTACAGAAGCGATGCTCGATTCCCTGCGCCTCGTGGCGCCGGGGACCCCGCTGCGGGAGGGCCTGGACCGCATCCTCCAGGCCGGCATGGGGGCGATGATCGTCGTCGGCGACGGCCCCGAGGTGCTGCACGTGTGCTCGGGCGGGTTCCTCCTCGACGCCGAGTTCACGCCCCAGCGGCTCTCGGAGCTGGCGAAGATGGACGGCGCCATCATCCTCGCCTCCGACACGTCCCGCGTCGCCCGGGCCAACGTCCACCTCGTGCCCGATCCCAACATCCCGACGTCCGAGACCGGCACCCGTCACCGCACCGCCGAGCGGGTCGGTCGCCAGATCGACGTCCCGGTGATCACCGTGTCCGAGGACATGTCGGTGGTGGCCGTGCACCGTCGCGGCCTCAAGCGCACCCTCGAGCCGATCCCGCGCGTGCTCGGCCGTGCCGACCGGGCCGTCCAGATCCTCGAGCGCTACCGGGTCCGGCTCGACGCGGTGAGCAACTCGCTGTCGGCACTCGAGGTCGAGGACCTCGTCACCGTGCGCGACGTCGCCACCGTGCTCCAGCGGGCCGAGATGGTGCGCCGCATCGCCGAGGAGATCGAGGGATACGTGATCGAGCTCGGCGCCGACGGCCGGCTCGTCCTGCTCCAGCTCGAGGAGGCCATGGGCGGCGTCGAGGACGACCGCCGGCTCGTCGCCAAGGACTACTTCGTCGACGGGCCCGACTGGGGCCTCGTCGACGTGATGGTCAAGCTCGCCGACCTCGACACCGAGTCACTGCTCGACCTCCGTGAAGTCGCCTCCCTGCTCCACCTCCCGGCCGACGTCGGTCTCGACGCCCCGATCCAGCCCCGCGGCTTCCGGCTCCTGCACAAGATCCCGCGGATCCCCGAGGTCGTCGCCGACCACGTGGTCGAGCGGTTCTCGAACCTCCAGAAGATCATGCGGGCCGGCGTGTCCGACCTCGTCGAGGTCGAAGGCGTCGGCGAGGCCCGCGCCCGGGCGATCAAGGAGGGCCTCTCGCGCCTGGCGGAGACGTCCATCCTCGAGCGCTACGTGTAGCGGATGGGCGCACTCGAGGTAGGGCCGCACGAAGCGACCGCCGAACGGTTCGTGCTCGTGGCCCCGGACGGGACACCCGTCGACGCGATCCACGCCCGGCCCGGCAGCGCAGCCGGATGCGGGGCTCGTCGTGCACCCCGACCTGATGGGAGTGCGCGACCTGTTCGACGACCTGTGCCGCCGCCTGGCGACGCACGGCTTCGCGGTCGCGTGCGCCGAGCCGTTCGCACGCGTCCCGCCGGAGGTTCGTGAGGCGGGCGACCCGACGGTGCGCATGGCGCACGTGAAGGAGCTCGACGACGACGTCCAGCTCGGCGACCTCGCCGCCGCCGCCGAGTTCCTCGCGAGACCGACGGCGTCGAGCGCGTCATGATCGTCGGCTTCTGCATGGGCGGCATGTACACGCTCAAGGCCGCGGCGACCGGCGTGTTCGCCCGCGCGGTGGCGTTCTACGGGATGATCCGGGTGCCGGAGGACTGGAAGGGCCCGAGCCTGCGCGACGCGCTCGACACCGCGGCCCAGGTGTGCCCGACGCTCGCGATCTTCGGCGGCAAGGATCCGTGGGTCCCGCCCGCCGACATCGAAGCGCTGCGCGCCGCGTGGCGCGATCGCGACGACTGCGAGATCGTCGTGTACCCCGACGCCGACCACGGCTTCGTCCACGGGATCGAGCGCCCCGCCCACCGCCCCGACGACGCCGCCGACGCGTGGCGACGGGCGCTCGCGTTCTTCGCACGCGTGACGCGTGCACCGGCGCGCACCGGACGATCGCGGGCCGGCACCGCGATCCGCCAGCCCGGCCGCCTCGCTGCGCTCGGCCGGCTCGACCCGGGCTCGCGGCGAGCGGACTGCCCGGGCGCATCGCCCGGACCTCCGACGCCTCAGACCGTGGCGCGGTCCTCCAAGGCGGGCCTGTCGAAGAACTTGTAGCGGCCGCGGCCCTTCACTTCGAGCCAGCCGAGGCGCGCGAACAGCGCCAGCGCCTTGTTCACGCGTTCTCGGGAGGCGCCGACCATGCCGGCGAGCTCCTCCTGGGTGACGGGGAGCTTGAACTCGTCGTCGTCGCCGGCGAGCTCGAGCAGGCGCTTGGCGGTGCGGCCGGGGACGTCGAGGAAGACGGCGTCGGCGAGGGCTTCGTCGGTGGCGCGCAGCCAGCGGGCCAGGAGGCGGGTCACGGTCCAGAGGAGCTCGGGGCGGGCCTGGAGCACTTCTCGTACGGGCTCGTACTCGAGCACGATGACCCGCGATTCGGTCAACGCGCGTGCGTCGGCGGAGCGGGGGGAGCCGTCGAAGAGAGGGAGCTCGCCGAACATCGCTCCGCTCTCGAGCACCGCGAGCACCGACTCGCGACCGTCGGGAGCTTTCGTCGCGATCGCGATACGTCCCTGCTCGATGACGAAGAGCTCGCCCGCGATGTCGCCCTGCGCGAACAACAACTCGTTGCGGTCGTACGTGCGGTTCGCCGCCCGCTTGCGCAAGTCGTCGAGCACGTCGGCAGGCAGCGCGGTGAACAGCTCGGTCGTCTCGAGCAACCGTCGCTCGGGCACGCGCCTGCACCTCCTCTGTCGGCTGCACGAGGCTAGCCCCACGTAAGGGTCAAAACGTCAGTCTGGTATCCTTGTTGTCCTTCCCATCCTTGTCCGAGGAGCCGCATGTCCTTCCGCGTCGGTGACAAGGTCGTCTACCCGCACCACGGGGCCGCGACCATCGAGAAGAAGGAGAAGAAGGACGTCTTCGGCGAGAAGAAGGACTACCTGGTCCTCAAGCTCGCGTACGGCGACCTGACGCTGATGGTGCCGGCCGACAACGCCGAGGAGATCGGCCTGCGCGACGTCATCAACGACGAAGAGGTCGAGGAGGTGTTCGCGGTCCTTCGCAAGAAGGAGGCGCGGATGCCGACGAACTGGTCGCGGCGGTTCAAGAACCACGTCGAGAAGCTGAAGAGCGGCGACATCTACCAGGTCGCCGAGGTCGTGCGGAACCTCTCGATCCGCGAGAACGACAAGGGCCTGTCGGCGGGCGAGAAGCGCATGCTGGCCAAGGCCCGCCAGATCCTCGTCTCCGAGCTGACCTTCGCCCTCAACGTGAACGAAGAGGCGGCCGAAGGGCGTCTCGACGAGGCGCTCGGAAAGTAGAGCCTCCCGCGGGTTCCCGGTGCCATCCTGACGGCGTGGACAGCGGTAGCCGGACCTGCGGCATCGTCGTCGCCGCCGGCTCCGGGAGTCGCTTCGGCGTGCCGAAGCAGTTCGAGACCGTCGCCGGCGCCCGCCTCGTCGACCGCGCCGTCGACGCCGTGGCCGAGGCGTGCGACGACGTCGTGCTCGTCCTCCCGGCCGGCGTCGCGTGGGACGGCCGTCCGGTGGCTGCATCCGTCCCCGGCGGATCGACGCGCTCGGCGTCGGTGCGCGCGGGCCTGGACGCGGTCGGAGGCTCGGCCGCGGTCGTCGTCGTGCACGACGCGGCGCGCCCGCTGGCGCCGCCGGCGCTGTTCGAGGCCGTGATCGGCGCGGTGCGAGCCGGAGCCGACGCCGCCGTGCCCGGGCTCCCGATCCCCGACACGGTGAAGCGCGTCGACGGCGACCACGTCGTCGAGACGATCGCCCGTGACGCGCTCGTGGCGGTGCAGACGCCGCAAGCGTTCCGGACCGACGCGCTCCGCGCCGCGCACACTTCGGATGGCGAGGCGACCGACGACGCCGCGCTCGTCGAGACCGCGGGCGGACGGGTCGTGGTCGTTCCCGGCGACCCGCGCAACCTCAAGATCACCACGCCCGACGATCTCGTGATCGCCGCCGCGCTCCTCGTCGCTGCGTCGGGGGAGCAGCGGTGAGCGCGACCCGGATCGGCCAGGGCTTCGACGTGCACCCGTTCGGCGACGGGGGCGTGCTCGTCCTCGGCGGCGTCGAGCTCGAGGGCCCGGGGCTGGTCGGGCATTCCGACGCCGACGCCGTCGCCCACGCGGTCGCCGACGCGCTCCTGGGCGCGGCGGCGTTGCCCGACCTCGGGTCGATGTTCCCCGCCACCGACGATCGCTACCGCGATGCCTCGTCGATCCGGCTGCTCCGGGAGATCGCGGGACGCGTGTCGGCGGCGGGATGGCGGCTCGGGAACGTCGACGTGGTCGTGGCGGCCGAGCGCCCGTCGCTCGCCCCGCACGTCCGCAGCATGACGGACAACCTGTATCACGCGCTCGTCCCGCTCTTCCCGGAGCCCGGCGCGCAGAACCTCGTGTCGGTGAAGCCGAAGCGGGGCGAGGGTCTCGGCGCCATCGGGCGCGGCGAGGGAGTTGCGGTCTGGGCGGTCGCGCTGCTGGAGAGTGTCGACGCGAGATGATCCGGCTGCACGACACGTTCTCGCGCGAGAAGGTCGAGCTCGTCCCTCGCGACCCCGGTCGGGTCTCGATCTACGTGTGCGGGCCGACGGTGTACGAGGTGCCGCACGTGGGGCACGGGCGCGCCGCGCTCGAGTTCGACGTCATCCGGCGTTACCTCGAATGGCGCGGGCTCGACGTGGTGTTCGTCAGCAACGTGACCGACGTGGAGGACAAGATCATCGCCCGCGCCGCCGAGGAGGGAAGCACCGAGCCCGAGGTCGCGCAGCGCTACGAGGCTGCGTACTGGGCCGAGATGGACCGCCTCGGCGTGCGCCGGCCCGACTCGCTGCCGCGCGCAACCGCGTACGTCGACCGCATGGTGAAGCTCATCGGCGAGCTCGTCGATGCCGGCCGCGCCTACGTCGTCGAAGGCCAAGGCGTGTACTTCGACGTCGCCTCGTTTCCCGAGTACGGCGAGCTGGCGCACCGGCGGCTCGAGGACCTCCTCGGCTCGGCCGGCGCCCGCGTCGACGTCGACGAGCGCAAGCGCAGCCCGGTCGACTTCGCGCTCTGGAAGTCGGCCAAGCCGGGCGAGCCGGCGTGGGATTCGCCGTGGGGCAAGGGCCGCCCCGGCTGGCACATCGAGTGCTCGGCGATGTCACTCGACTTGCTGGGCGAGGGTTTCGACATCCACGGCGGCGGCGACGACCTGATCTTCCCCCACCACGAGAACGAGCGGGCCCAGGCCCAGGGCGCCGGCCATCCGTTCGCCCGGTACTGGGTCCACAACGGCATGGTGATGGTCGGCGCGGAGAAGATGGCCAAGTCGCTCGGCAACTTCACGACGCTGAAAGACGCACTGGACGCGCACGGCCCGCGCGCCATGCGCATGGCGGTGCTGCAGACGCACTACCGCAGCCCGGTCGAGATCGGCGACCGCGAGCTCGACGCCGCCGGCGAAGCCGTCGCCCGGCTCGACGCGCTCGCCCGCCGGGCGCGCGTCGCGGGGATCCCCGCCGACGCGCCGCTGGACGAGGACGCAGCCGCCGAGTTCAGGGCGGCGATGGACGACGACTTCGGCACGCCGGAGGCGATGGCGGTGGTGTTCCGCCTCGCCCGTGACACCAACAGCGCGATCGACGAGGGCGACGCGGAACGAGCGGCGTCCGGCTTGGTGACGGTGCGCGAGCTGGCCGGCGCGCTGGGCCTCGACCTCGACGACGGTGGCGGCGCCGAGGATGCCGAGATCGATGCGCTGGTGCAGCGCCGCAACGAAGCCCGCTCGGCGCGCGACTTCGCCGAGGCCGACCGCATCCGCGCCGAGCTCGCCGACCGCGGCATCACACTCGAGGACACACCGACCGGCACCGTCTGGCACCGGTGACACCACGACGCAGCGCCGCCGTGGGCGCCCCCGGCGTGGGCGGGGAACGAGTGGAGGGACGGCGGGCGGTGACCGAGCTGCTCACGGCGGGGCGCCGTCGCGTGCGCACCGTATGGGTCGCGGCGGGGCAGTCGACCGATCTCGCCGAGCTCGCCGACGACGCGGCACGCCGGGGCGTCCCCGTTCAGCACGTCACCCGCGAGGAGCTCGACGACCTCGCCGCGACCGAGGTGCCGCAGGGTGTCGTCGCCGACGCCGACCCGATCGAGCCCGCCGGCGTCGAGACGCTCCTCGCCGCGCCGGGTGCGTTCCTCGTCGCGCTCGACGGTGTCACGGACCCACAGAACCTGGGCGCGATCGTGCGCGCCGCCGAGACCGCGGGCGCAACCGGCGTCGTGCTGCCGCGCCATCGCGCCGCGCGCATCACTCCCGCCGTCACGAAGGCGGCGGCGGGCGCGATCGAGTACCTCCCGATCGCCACTGCCGCCGGGATCCCCTCGGTGATCATTCAGGCGGATCGCGCCGACGTCTGGACGATCGGGCTCGACGCGGACGGCGACGTGACCATCGACGAGCTCGCGGTGGCCGATCGCCCGCTGATGCTCGTCTTCGGCGCCGAAGGACGCGGCTTGTCGCGCCTCGCGCGCGAGCGTTGCGACATCGTCGCCCGGATTCCGATGCGCGGGCACGTCGCGTCGCTGAACGTGGGCGCGGCGGCAGCGATCGCGTGCGCGACGGTTGCGCGCCTTCGCACGGCTAGCCTTTGACGCGGCGCCGGAGTAGCTCAGCTGGCAGAGCAGCTGATTTGTAATCAGCAGGCCGTCGGTTCGAATCCGACCTCCGGCTCGACCCGCTCTCGCCGCAGTTACCCGTCATTCTCGAAATGCTTGCTCTTGGTGCCACCAGCGGCCACTATCGACAGTGATGAGTCTTTCGGCGCGCGACCGCGCGATCCTGGACTTCGAGCGGACCTGGCGGCAGCAGCCGGGTCCCAAGGAAGTCGCGATCCGCGAGCACTTCCGCATGTCGCCCTCGCGCTACTACGCGCGGCTGAGCGCGTTGCTCGAGGACGACGACGCGCTTTCCTACGATCCGCTCACGGTCAAGCGCGCGCAGCGCGTGCGCCACCAACGCCGGCGAATCCGCATGGAAGGTCGTCGCGCGGATCCGGAATCGCGGTGAGCATGGCGACGCCCTCAGGAAGCGCGAGCGGCGGGCGACGAGGGTCAGGCGTCAACTCGGCGGTGCGCGGTGCCGGCCTCGTCGGTCTCGCAGTCATCCTCGGCATCGTGCTCCTCCAGGTGATCGACAAGGGCCCGGCCGGCAGCGGCTCCGCGCCGGCAGGCACGAGCCCGGCAACGACGACACCGACACCGACGTCGGCGGCTGCCCCGGGGACGTCCCAGCCCGCGACCACGGCCAAAGGTGCCAACGCCAAGCCCCGCGCCGAGGTGCGCGTCGTCGTGTTCAACGCCGGCTCTGCGTCGGGTGCCGCCGGCAACATGACCAACAAGCTGCGAACACTCGGATATCAGCTGGCGCCCCCCGCCAACACGAACGCGCGCCGGGGCACGGCCGTGCAGTGCAAACCGGACTTCGACAAGGAAGCCGTGCAGCTCCAAGGCGACGTCGGCGCCGGTACGACCGTCGAACCGTTCGCGAATCCTCCGCTTCCGGAGACGGAGAACGTGAACTGCGTCGTCCTGCGTCGGGCAGTAACGACGCGGGGTGGGGCTGCCGGCGCCGCTGCTCCCGCTGGCGGCGCGACCGCACGAGTCGGCCGTCCTGGTGGATTTCGACGGCTCGATCTCCGCGATCGTCGACGATCCCGGCGCCGCCCGCGTCCTCCCGCCGGCGCGCGACGCGCTCGGGCGTCTCGTCGGCGTGGTCTCGACCGTGGCCGTCGTCAGCGGGCGGCCGGTCGAGTTCCTCGCCCGGGCGATCGACATCCCCGGGCTCGTCCTCGTCGGCCAGTACGGGCTCGAACGCATGATCGACGGGCGGGCGGTCGTCGACCCCCGCGCCGAGCCCTATCTCGGCGCCGTCGCGTCCGCCGCCGACGAGGTCGAGCACGAGCTTCCCGACCTGCACGTCGAGCGCAAGGCGGGCATCGCCGTCACCGTCCACTGGCGCACGGCCCCCGAACGCGAGCAAGAAGCCGTCGAAGCCGCCGACCGGATCGCGCGGCACCACGGCCTGGCCGTGTACCCGACGAAGATGGCCCGCGAGCTACGCCCGCCGGTGCCCGCCGACAAGGGCACCGCCGTGGAGGCGCTGGTCGACGGGGCTGCGAACGCCTGCTTCGCGGGCGACGACCGCGGGGACCTCGACGCCTTCGCCGCCCTCGCCCGGCTCGTCTCGGAGGGGCGCCTGGAGCACGCCGTCCGCATCGCCGTCGGCTCGGCGGAGGCGCCGCCCGAGCTCGTCGCGCAGGCCGAGCTCGTCGTCGACGGCCCTGCCGGCTTGGTGTCGGTGCTGGAGGAGCTGGCCGGACGCCGCTACGCGCACGCCGCGCTGATCTGCGCCTGCAGCCAGCTCGCCGGCGTGTGCACGGACGCGAGATCGCGCAAGCGGGCGGCTTGCTCGCGCCGGACGTCGGCGGGCATCGACAACGCCGTGTGCAGCGCGCTCGCGGTCTGATCGAGGTCGTACGGGTGCGCCTCGAGCACCGCGGGACCGAGCTCGTCGTAGGCCCCCGCCTCCGGAGAGAGGCAGACGACGCCGTCCCGACGGTTCACCATCGGCCCTTCCTTCGCCACCAGGTTGAGGCCGTCCTTCAACGGGTTCACGAGCAGGGCGTCATACCGCGCGTACCCGGCGACGCTGCGCGGGAAGTCGTCGCGCAGGTCCATCACGACCGGCTCCCAGTCGCTGCGCCCCCACCGCTCGTTCACCCGGTCCGCTGCCTGCTCGACCTCCTGCCGGTACGCCTGGTACTCGGGGAGCCCCTGGCGGGACTCGTTGAGCATCGCCACGAACACGACCCGCTCCCGCCATTCGGGCGCGCGGTCGAGGAGAAGGTCGAACGCGAGGAAGCCGCGCACGATGTTCTTCGACGGCTCGACGCGGTCGCTGCGCAGCAGGAGCAGGCGATCGCCGAGGTGCGTCTCGAGCGCCTCGAGCGCGGCGCGACCCTCGGGTGAGTCGATCGCGTCGCCGAGGTCGGCGGGATCGGGACCGAGGGGCGACGCGAACGTGGCGGCCCGCGGATGGTCGTCGCCGAGCACGATCTCCACGCACGCTTCATACGCGCGGGCCCAACGCCGGCTGTGGAATCCGCACGGGACGGTCGCCATCGACTCGCAGATCGCGCGGCTGACGTCGTCGGGCAGGACACGGATCGAGTTCGGCCCGCAGAACGGCGTGTGCGTGAAATGCACGACGCGCAGGTCCGGGCGGCGCGCGCTGAGATCACCGGGCACGAGCGCGAGGTGGTAGTCCTGCACGAGCACGATGTCGCCGCTCGGCGCGGTGTCGACGACACGATCGGCGAACGCACGGTTGACGGCGACGTACGCATCCCACGCCTCCCGGAAACGCTCGTCGAACCGGGGGCGGCGCGGCAGGTCGAACAGTCCGTGGTGGAGGAACCACAACGTCGCGTTCGACACGACGTCGTAGTGGAGGCGGTGCTGCCGGGGATCGAGGGCGAGCAGCTCGAGCGAGATGTCCGGGAGCGTGGTCGCGCCCGCGGCGGCCGCCGCCCGGTCGTCGTCGGTCATGGCGGCGGCCACCCAGCCGACCGGCCCGTCGGTGCCCCCGCTCAGGAGCCGGCCGAGGGTTCCGGCCAGCCCTCCCGAGCCGCGCCGGGCGCGGAACGAGCCGTCCTCGGCGCGGACGAACGTCGCCGGCCCCCGATTGGAGACGACGATCACGCGCGGAGTTCCGTCAGCAGCCGGAGCCAGTCCTCGAGCTCGCGCGTCGCCAGGAAGTTCGCGCGCACGTGCTCCTTGCCCTGTGCGCCCATGGCGTCGGCGCCCACAGGGTCGGCGAGCACATCGATGGTGCGAGCCGCGCACGTCTCGACCGAATCGACGAGGTAGCCGTCGAAGCCGTCGCGGATCTGGAGCGCGATGCCGCCGGCGCGCCCGCCCACGACCGGTCGGCCCTTCCAGAGCGCCTCGCTCACGGTCAGGCCGAAGCCCTCCCGAACCGACTTCTGGATGGCCACGTCGGCGACGCGCTGGAACGCGTTGATCTGCACGTTGCCGACCTGATGGAGGTTCGAGAGCGTGTAGATGTCGGGATCGCCGGCCCGCTCCTCCTGGACCTCCTCCCAGACGCGGAAGCCTTCGGGGTCGTCGGTGGCCATGGAGCCCGCGAGGAGGAGCTGCGCGTCCGTCACCTTCTCCCGCACGGCGCGGAACGCGCGGATGACGCCGACGGGATCCTTCCAGGGGTCGTACCGGCTCACCTGGCACACGATCGGACGACGCACGTCGAGCCCGTACTGGCGGCACAGCTCCTCGGCGAACGGGAGCGGCATCTCGAGGTTCTTCACCGACAGCGGGTCGATCGACGGATGCGCTTCGACCACTCGGTCCATCGACAGCGAATCGGGGACGAACTCCTTCATCGTCCAGACCGACGCGTCGTGCATCTCGACGTACGGTCGGAAGAACTCCCATACCGTCGGGTTCGCGTCGGTGAGGTCGATGTGGCAGCGCCAGATCCACTTCGTCCCGCCCGATCCCAGCTCCGAGTCACGCAGGAAGCTCCGGAACGCGACCGGCTGGGGATCGTGCGCGACGACGAAGTCCCACTCGCCTTCGAGGCGGAGTGCGTTGTCGAGCACGTGCTCGAGGTAGACGCGCTGTTTGCGGCTCGACCAGTCGACGTCGGCGCCCTGCAGCCCGTTGTGCACTTCTTTGGTGATGCCGAAGAACTCGTCGCTGCCCCGGAGGACCTGCCAATCGGCGTCGATGCCGACGCTGCGCAGGAGCGGTACGTGAGTGGCGAGGAGCTCGGCCACACCACCGCCGTAGGCGGTCGCGTTGATGTGCAGGACGCGACACCCGCGGAGCGGCGCGGCCAGCGCCTCGATGCGCTCGAGCACCTCGGGGCCGACGATCGGCGAGTAATCACCGAGGCCCTTCTCGAGGAGCGGGACACGTTCCGGCACGCGGTGCAATCTATCTACCGTGGCCCTCGCCATCGTGGCTCCGGACAAGTTCCGCGGATCGCTGACCGCGGCCGATGCGGCCGCCGCCATGGCTACCGGGCTCGAGGCCGCCGGCCTCACCACACGGCGGATCCCGCTCGCGGACGGTGGCGAAGGGACGCTCGACGCCCTGCTCGCGGCGCGAGGCGGTTCGACGCGCACGGCCACGGTGACCGGGCCGTTGGGCGCGCCGGTCGAGGCACAGTGGGCGCTGCTCCCCGACGGGACCGGCGTCGTGGAGATGGCGCGTGCGAGCGGTCTCGCACTCGTGAACATGCGTAACGACCCGTTGCGGGCGTCGAGTCGCGGGACGGGTGAGCTCGTGACCGCGGCGCTGCGTGGCGGCGCGCGGCGTGTGATCGTCGGCGTGGGTGGCAGCGCGACGACCGACGGAGGTCTGGGCGCCGTCGACGCCCTCGGTTGGTCTCTCGCCGGCCACGACGTCACCGTCGCCTGCGACGTCGCGACACCGTTCCTCGACGCCGCCACCGTGTACGGACCGCAGAAGGGCGCGACGTCCGCCCAGGTGTCGTTGCTGACCCGCCGGCTCGCGCGCCTCGCCGAGGTCTACCGAGATCGCACCGACGTCGACGTCACCGAGCTCGAAGGGGCGGGCGCGGCGGGCGGGCTCGCGGGCGGGCTGGCGGCGATCGGCGCGCAGCTCGAGCCCGGCTTCGAGGTCGTCGCCCGCGCCGCCGGTTTCGACGACGCTCTCGACGGCGCCGATCTCGTCGTGACGGGCGAGGGCCGCCTCGACGCCACGAGCTTCGAGGGCAAGGTCGTGGGCGGTGTGATCGAATGGGCCGCCGAAGCAGGAGTCGCGAGACGCGTGGTCATCGTGGGGCAGGCGACGTCCGAAGGTCGTGACGAGCTGTCAGTGCTCGGCGACGTGCAGCTGTTCACGCTCACCGACCGCGTCTGGCAAGCCGGAGACGCGTTCGCGCGTGCCGCGCTGCTCGTCGAGGAAGCGGCGATCGAAGCCGGACGGCGCGCGCTCGAGGAGCGGTGATGACCGCCGACGTCGTGATCGTCGGCGTCGGGCTCGGCGGGGAACGTGCTCGCCGCCCGGCTCACCGAGGACGCCGACCGTGAGGTGGTGCTCCTCGAAGCCGGGCCCGACTACCGCACGGTCGCCGACCTGCCGCCCGAGATCCGCAGCGGGCTCCGTCCGGTGTACACGCACGACTGGGGATACCGGGCCGACACCGCCCTCGACGGGCGCGTCCTCGACGCCAACCGCGCCCGCATCGTCGGCGGCTGCTCGGCGACCAATGCCGCGCTGGCGGTGCGCGGCCGCCCCGCGGACTACGACCGGTGGGCCGCGCTCGGGTGCGACGGCTGGTCGTTCGCCGACGTGCTCCCGTTCTTCCGTCGACTCGAGCACGACTACGACTTCGACGGCGAGGCGCACGGGCAGGACGGGCCGTTCCCGATCCGACGGCCCGCGCCTGACGAGCTGGCGCCGATCCAGCGCGCCTTCCTCGACGCGTGCGCGAACGCGGGCTTCCCCGTCGTCGACGACCACAACGCCCCTGACGCGGTCGGCGCCGGGTTGCCGCCGATGAACCTGATCGACGGTGTCCGGCAGAGCACCGCGCTCACGTACCTCGCCGGCGCCCGCCACCGCCCCAACTTGACGCTCCGCAGCGACGCGCTCGTCGACCGCGTCGAGCTCGACGGCGCCCGCGCCGTGGGCGTCCGGCTGGCGGAATCGGGAGAGCTGATCGAGGCCGATCGAGTGCTGCTCGCTTCGGGCGTCGTACGGCAGTCCGGCGATCTTGATGCGGACAGGCATCGGCCCCGCCGGCCACCTGGGCACGGTCGGCGTCGACCCGGTGCTCGACCGACCCGGCGTCGGAGCGAACCTGATCGAGCACCCGCTCATGCCGAACGTCGTTCGAGGCGCGGTCGCTGCCTCGGTCCGGCGACCGCGTGTTCCAGGCGCATGCTCACCGCCGCCGAGCTCGACGGCCGACGGCCTCTACGACCTCCACGTGCTGCCGTTGTTCAATCCGCCCGAGCTCCAGGGTGACCCGCCGGTGTTCGTGATCCTGACGTCGGTCATGACGCCGGAGTCCCGTGGCACGGTGCACCTCCGCTCCGCGGACCCGCACGACGCCCCGCGCATAGATCTCGGCTTGCTCACGCACGACGCCGACATGCCGCGCATGCTCGACGCCGTGCGCATCGCTCGGCGCCTGGCAGCCACCGAGCCGCTCCGCGACCTGCTCGGCGACGCAGATCATGCCCGGCGCCGACGCCTCCACGGACGACGCGCTCGCGGCCGCCGTGCGCGCCGGATGCGAGATCTACCAGCACCCCGTCGGCACGTGCCGCATGGGACCGTGCGGATGACCCCGGTGCCGTCGTCGACCCTCGCGGCGCGGTGCACGGCGTCCGCGGCCTGTTCGTGATCGACGCGTCGATCATGCCGTCGATCCCGGCCGCCAACACCAACGTGCCGACGATCATGGTCGCCGAGCGGTGCTCGGCGTGGCTCCGCGGTGAGACCTAGGCGGTCTGCTCGCGGCCGAACTTGGCGCGGTACTCGGGGACGGTGATCATCGGCGGGCGCTCGCGCACCACGACGGGGATCCGCTCGGGCGCCAGGTCGTCGTCGTAGCGCACGAGCTCGGCCGCGAACGGCGGGTCGCACGCATCGAGGCCGGCGCGGCGGAGCGCGGTGGCGAGGATCGCCAGGGCCTGCGGGCCGAGCTGGTCGAGAGGCCGGTTCCGGTGCGCACGAACGCCCAGGTCCACCTGCGTGACCGACTGGATGCCGAACCGGTGCACCACGTCGAGGAGCAGGCCGATCTCGACACCCCATCCCTCGACGAACGGCACCGTCTCGATGATCGACCGGCGCGCGGCGTACTCGCCCGCGAGTGGCTGGACGAACCGGGTGAGGATCGGAAAGAGATAGGAGAGCACCGGCCGGGCCATGAGCTCGGTGACGCGCCCGCCACCGGTCGGGTCGTCGTGCAACGGGCGCCGGTAGAAGCCCTTGACCATCCCGATGCCGGGATCGTTCGAGCAGCGGTGCGAGCAACCGGGTCACGAAGTCGGCGCGGAAGTTGCGGATGTCGGCGTCGACCCAGCACATGATGTCGCCTTGGCAGACGTACAACGACTTCCACATCGCGTTGCCCTTCCCGCTTCCGGGGGGAAGGTCGGGCATCAGCTCGGCGACCGGGAAGACGCGGGCCCCTTCGGCGCGGGCGGCGTCTCCCGTCGCGTCGGTCGAGCTGTCGTCCATGACGACGATCTCGTCGACGAGGTTGAGATCCTCGACGAGGCTTCGGCGCACGGTCGCCACAACGCGTCCGACGGTGGCCTCTTCGTCGCGGGCCGGAAGGCATACCGACACGGTGTGCCCGTGACGCAGCTTGGCCGCGACCAACGCGGTGAGGACTCGCGACTCCCGGGAGCGCCTCATTTGGCCAGACTACGCACCGCTCAGAACCGGCTTTAGCAAACGTTCGGGGGCGTAGTAATGTCCCCATCCGTACGCGCTCATCAAGAGCGGCTGAGGGACAGGCCCAGTGAAGCCGCGGCAACCAGCGTGAAGAGCAAGTGAACGCCAGGTGCCAATGCCTGAACGATGAGTCGCCGATGAGCGGATCTCCGCTCGAGGTGCTCGAGAGCGCGTCGAGAGGGGCGGGCCGTCCGCCCCACGGAGGACCGCGAAAGGAGCGTCGGCGTGTCGTACGTACAGGGACTTCGATGCCGGGAGTGCGGCCGCGAGTACGAGGTCGCACCCGTCTACACCTGCGAGTGGTGCTTCGGGCCGCTCGAGGTCAGCTACGACTACGAGGCCATCAGCTCGGCGATCAGCCGCGAGAAGATCGCCGCCGGGCCGCAGGCGATCTGGCGGTACGCCGACCTGCTGCCCGTCGACTACAGCCAGGCCGTCGATCTCGGCGCCGGGTTCACGCCCCTGGTGCGCGCCGATCGGTTGGCGGGTGAGCTCGGCCTCGGCGAGGTGTGGGTCAAGAACGACACGCTGAACCCGACGAACTCGTTCAAGGACAGAGTGGCGTCGGTCGCGCTCTCGAAGGCGCTCGAGTTCGGGTTCAAGACCGCGGCGTGCGCGTCGACCGGCAACCTCGCCAACTCCGTCGCCGCCCACGCCGCGCACGCGGGGTTGCGCAGCTTCGTGTTCATCCCCGCCGATCTCGAGCAGGCCAAGGTCGTCACCACCGCGGTGTACGGCGGCAACGTGGTCGCGATCGACGGCAACTACGACGACGTGAACCGGCTCTGCGCCGAGCTCGCCGGAACGTACCGATGGGCGTTCGTGAACGTGAACGTGCGGCCGTACTACGCCGAGGGCTCGAAGACGCTCGCGTTCGAGACGGCCGAGCAGCTCGGCTGGGAGACGCCCGACCACGTCGTCGTCCCGGTCGCGAGCGGCTCGCTGCTCACCAAGGTCCGGAAGGGCTTCGACGAGCTCTACGACGTCGGCCTCCTCGATGCGCCGGCGCGGGTGCGGGTGTCGGGCGCGCAGGCCGAGGGCTGCTCGCCGGTGGCGACCGCGTTCGTGGACGGCAGCGACACGATCCGCCCCGTGAAGCCGGCGACGATCGCCAAGTCGCTGGCGATCGGCAACCCGGCGGACGGGTACTTCGCGCTCGACGCCGTGCGGCAAACCGGCGGGGGACTGGCGGCGGTGACGGACGACGAGGTCGTCGAGGGCATCCGGTTGCTCGCCCGCACCGAGGGCATCTTCGCCGAGACCGCCGGCGGGGTAACCGTCGCGTCGCTCGCGCGCCTCGCACGCGACGGCGTCGTCCGGCCCGACGAGCGCGTCGTCGTGTACATCACCGGCCACGGGCTGAAGACGCTCGACGCGGTCTCGCCGCACGTCGGGCCGACGGCGGTCATCCCCCCGACCCTCGACGCCTTCCACGAGGCGTTCGGACCGAGCGAGATCGAGGAATAGGAGAGCCCGATGGCGGTCAACGTCCGGATCCCCACGCAGCTGCGCGAGCTCTCGGGCGGCGCGGCCGAGGTCGACGTCGAGGGGGCGACCGTCGCCGAGGTGCTCAAGCAGCTCGAAGCGGACCACCCCGGCTTCGCGGCCCGGCTCTACGACGACAAGGGCGAGCTGCGGCGTTTCGTCAACGTGTTCGTGGCCGACGAGGACATCCGCTTCCTCCAGGGGCTCGACACGCCGGTCGCCGAGGGGCAGGTGGTCAGCATCGTCCCCGCCGTCGCGGGGGGCTGAGCGAGCGGGGCCGCGGCGAGCGCTTGACCGGGCCGGAAGAGGTTAGTTAACCTCCCCTAACTACCTGACGGGCAGTCAGATGTGAGGGAGGCGGTTTGTCCGAAGGCCAGATCCTGCTGCTCGGAGCCATCGCCGGCTTCACGATCTTTCTGGGCCTCCCCGTCGGGCGGGTCCGCAACCTGTCCATGCCGATGCGGGCGTTTCTCAACGCCGGCGCGGCGGGGATTCTCGTCTTCCTGCTGATCGAGGTGTTCAACCACGGCTTCGAGCCGGTCGAGCACGCGGTCGAAGACGGGGAGTGGGCGACGCTGGTCGGCAAGGGCGCCCTCTTCGCGGGGCTGTTCGCGCTCGGCCTCGTCGGGCTCGTCTACTACGACCGACGCCTTTCCTCGCGTGCGCCCGAGCGCCCGATCGGGCCCGGTGCCGCGACCGCCGAGTCCATTCGGTTGTCGTCGCGTGTTCGTCACCTGTCGGAGCCGAAGCGCCTCGCGCTGCTGATCGCGGTCGGCATCGGCCTGCACAACTTCTCCGAGGGGCTCGCAATCGGGCAGTCGGCTGCGAACGACGAGATCAAGCTCGCGCTGCTCCTCGTCATCGGCTTCGGGTTGCACAACTCGACCGAGGGCTTCGGCATCGTCGGGCCGCTGTGCGCCGAAGCCGACCGCCCGAGCTGGGGCTTCCTCGGCGCAATGGGACTGATCGCCGGTGGTCCGACGTTCCTCGGCACGCTCGTCGGGCAGTCGGTCGTCAACGAGACGCTGAACATGGCGTTCCTCGCCCTCGCCGCGGGGTCGATCCTCTACGTGGTCGTGCAGCTCCTGAACGTCGGCTTCAAGCTGGGGCACAAGGAGATGCTCATGTGGGGGCTGTTCGCGGGCATCGTGCTCGGCTTCGGCACCGACCTGGTGCTCGTGGCCGCGGGCGCGTAGGCGCGAGCAGCCACACCGGGAGCGGGCTCTTCGCGTGCGCGCCCGGGACACGTCCCTGCGGCTCGCCGCCCGTTTCGCCTAGGAGAGGCTCGCGGCGTCAGGCCGCGGGGGTGACGAACATCAGGTCGGCGAGCCGCATCGGGATCGTCTGCTCACCGGACGCCGTCTTCACGACGACGCCGTCGGGCGCCGGCCCCACGACGACCGCGTCCGAGCCCGGGGTGAGCTGCGCGCCCGCGAGCAGCACGAGCGCGTCGTCGTCGAGCTCGACCTTCTCGCTGATGCGCGTCACCTTCACAGGACCGGGGTCGATTCGGCTCAGGGCCGTCGACCCCCGGACGTCGACCTTGTGTCCGGAGCCCGGGATCGGGTTGCCGTGCGGGCACGTCGCCGGGTCGCCCAGCAGCTGCACGAGCTTCTCCTCGACCTCGGCGGAGATGGCGTGCTCCCACCGGTCGGCCTCCCGATGCACCTTCTCCCACTCGAGGCCGATCACGTCCGTCAGGAGCCGCTCGGCGAGGCGGTGGCGGCGCACGATCGAGACCGCGAGCTTGCGGCCCTTCTCGGTGAGCCGGAGGCTGCGGTCGTCGAGGAGCTGGGCGTAGCCCTGCTCGACGAGCCGGTTCACGGTCTCGGACACGGCCGGGGCCGAGATGCCGAGCCGCTCGACCAGCCGGGCCCGGATGGGCGGGATGCCCTCCTCCTCGATCTCCAGGATCGTCTCGAGGTACTCCTCGGTCGCGTCGTGCATCTCGGCCACGACCGAAGAATAGGGCCGGGCCCGGTGATCCGGGGCGGGCGGTTCCGCAGGAATGCCGGCCACCGACTTGCACTCCCAAGGGGTGAGTGCCATATGCTGTTAGCACTCGAATCCGTTGAGTGCTAACCGACGCGCCCTCACCTGGAGGGCGCCGCCCCAGGGGGTATGGACGTATGCCGAAGCAGATCGCCTACAGCGAGCAGGCCCGCCGGGCCCTCGAGGCGGGCATGAACAAGCTCGCCGACTCGGTACGGGTCACGATCGGCCCCAAGGGCCGCAACGTCGTGCTCGAGAAGAAGTGGGGTGCCCCCACGATCACGAACGACGGCGTCTCGATCGCCAAGGAGATCGAGCTCGAGGACCCGTACGAGAAGGTCGGCGCCGAGCTCGTCAAGGAAGTCGCCAAGAAGACCGACGACGTCGCCGGTGACGGCACGACGACCGCCACCGTCCTGGCGTGGGCGATGGTGCGCGAGGGCCTGCGCAACGTCGCCGCCGGCGCCAACCCGATGAGCCTGAAGAAGGGCATCGAGGCAGCCGTCGAGACGGCAGTCGACGAGATCCAGAAGGGCGCCATCGAGGTCAAGGCGGACCAGAAGCAGATCGCCAACGTGGCCGCGATCTCGGCCGCCGACCCGGACATCGGCGGGATGATCGCCGAGGCGCTCGACAAGGTCGGCACCGACGGCGTCATCACCGTCGAGGAGAGCCAGACCTTCGGGATGGAGCTCGACCTCGTCGAGGGCATGCGCTTCGACAAGGGCTACATCTCGCCGTACTTCGTCACCGACCCCGAGCGGATGGAGGGGGTGCTCGACGACGCCTACATGCTGCTCGTCAGCACGAAGATCTCCGCCGTGAAGGACCTGCTGCCCGTGCTCGAGAAGGTGATGCAGGGCGGGAAGCCGCTCGTCATCATCGCCGAGGACGTCGAGGGTGAGGCCCTGGCGACGCTGGTCGTCAACAAGATCCGCGGCACGTTCAAGTCGGTGGCGGTGAAGGCCCCCGGCTTCGGCGAGCGGCGCAAGGCGATGCTCGAGGACATGGCGATCCTCACCGGCGGCACGGTGATCTCCGAGGAGGTCGGCCTCAAGCTCGAGAACGTCGGGCCCGACCTGCTCGGCACCGCCCGCAAGGTCGTCGTCACCAAGGACGAGACGACGGTCGTCGAGGGTGGCGGCAGCCAGTCCGACATCCAGGGTCGGATCAACCAGATCCGGGCCGAGATCGACAACACCGACTCGGACTACGACCGCGAGAAGCTCCAGGAGCGCCTGGCGAAGCTCTCGGGCGGCGTGGCGATCATCAAGGTCGGCGCCGCGACCGAGGTGGAGCTCAAGGAGAAGAAGCACCGCATCGAGGACGCCGTCCAGACCACGAAGGCTGCGGTCGAGGAGGGCGTCGTCCCCGGCGGCGGCGTGGCGCTCCTGCGGGCGCAGGCAGCGCGTGCTCGCGTCGGCGGACAAGCTCGAGGGCGACGAGGCCACCGGGGCGAAGATGGTGTCCCGTGCGCTCGAAGAGCCCCTCAAGCAGATCGCGGTGAACGCCGGCTACGAGGGCGGCGTCGTCGTCGAGAAGGTGCGTTCGCTCAAGGGCTCCGAGGGCCTGAACGCTTCCACCGGCGACTACGAGGACCTCGTCAAGGCGGGCGTCATCGACGCCGCCAAGGTGACGCGCTCCGCGCTGCAGAACGCGGCATCGATCGCGGCGCTGTTCCTCACCACCGAGGCGGTGGTGGCGGACAAGCCCGAGGAGAAGCCCGCGATGCCGGCGGGCGCCGGTGGCATGCCCGGCGGCATGGACGGCATGGGCGACTTCTGACACTCGTAACACCGGTCCACGACCGAACGCAGTGGGGCGCCCTCCGGGGCGCCCCACTCGCGCGGCGGTAGCCTCGCCTGCATGGAGCCCGTGACGCCGTCCGAAGGCTGGGGCGTCCTCCATCTCTTCTACGTGGTCGACCGCGACCGCGCCGACGCCGAGCCCGGCGGCACGAAGCGCATCCTCGACGCGATCGCGTCGCTCGAGGCGGACGAGCACCAGGTGCTCGTGTTCACGGTGCTCGGCCACAAGGCCGAGCTCGGGATCATGGCGCTCGGGCCCGACGTCGCCCGCCTGCAGACGTTCCAGCAGGAGCTCGCGGCCGCTCCGCTCGTCCTCGAGTGGTCGTACGTGTCGCTCACCGAGCGCTCCGAGTACACCGACGACGAGGAGCGCGCCCGCGCTCGCCTGTACCCGTCGCTCCCGCGCAAGCGCGCCATCTGCTTCTACCCGATGTCGAAGCGACGCGATCCCGGCGCCAACTGGTACGAGCTGCCGTTCGACGAGCGCAAGCAGCTGATGGGCGGCCACGCGCGCGTCGGTCGGACGTACGCGGGGCGCGTGCTCCAGCTCATCACCGGCTCGACCGGGCTCGACGACTGGGAGTGGGGCGTCACGCTGCTCGCCGACGACCCGGCGGCGCTCAAGGAGATCGTCTACGAGATGCGCTTCGACGAGGTGTCGGCGCGCTACGCCGAGTTCGGGCCGTTCGTCACGGGCCTGCTGCTCGAGCCGGCCGAGGCGCTGCGCGCGGGTCGGGATGCCCGACCGGTGAGCAGCCTCCGCCTGTTCGTCTCGTTCCCCGAGGAGCTCGTGGATCGCCCGCTCGTCTACGAGGTCATCAAGGAGTACGACGTCGTCCCGAACATCCGGCGCGCCAACGTGGAGGGGCACTCCGGCTGGTTGATCCTCGAGGTGAACGGAGAGCAGTCCCAGCTCGACGGGGCGGTCTCGTACCTCGAGGGGCTCGGCTGCACCGTGAACCGGATGGAGGGCGACGTCCTCGAGAGCTGAGGCGCCGCCGGATCGAGAAATGCGAATCCTCGTGACGGCCGTGTTCGAGCAGGTCGTCTACCACTGCGCATGCATCGACGAGCGCGACCCCGCGCATCCGCGCCTCGAGGTGGACGCGATCCTGCGCGACGGCGATGCCGACGGGCCGTTGCTCCTGCCCGTCGCCGACTACAAGCGGATGGCGGGCTTCGACACCGTCGACGCCCGGCTGCCCGCGTTTCGCTCGGCGGGCCGGACCGAGAGGCGCGACGGCGTGGAGTACCTCGTCTTCCCGGTCTGGGAGCGCGTCGGGTGACGGACGTGTCGCCCGAGGACGAGGCGCGCGCCCTCGCCCGGCTGGACGAAACGGGCGCCGCCATCGTGGCCGGGGTCGAGCGGCAGGTTCCCGGATGGGTGAAGACCCAGGTCGAACGACTGCTCGATGCCTGGGGTCGTGCTCCCGCCGCGACCCGGGTGCGCGCCGAGGCGCAGTCGGTCGAAGCGGGGTCCGCCGCCGCGGGCCGCATCGTCGACGAGCTGCGCGCACTCTTCGCCGTCGACCCGACCCGGCAGCAGGCCACACCGCTCGAGATCGTGCGCACCGCATCTCGCGAGCCCACCGCAGTGCTGGCGGCCGCGGGCGTGCCGCCGATCGTGCGCGACGAGTTCGACGAACGTGCATGGCCCGACGACGTCTACGGGCTCGTCCCGCGCACGCTCGGTGATCTCGGCGACCCGGAGCTGGCGCCCCTGCATCTCGCCTGGGGGATGGCCAAGGCGACCGTCATGCGCGCGCGTCGACGTGTCTGAAGACACAGGCGCACCGGCGCTTCCGCCGCCCAGGCGGCCGGAGGCGTCGGCGCCACCCGGAGCCCGACGCGGCGCGGAAGCTTTCATCTAGTCTCCCGCCGTCTGACGGCTTGCCGAACCGGAGGTGACGGGTGGAGACGGTGTGGGATGTGGCGGCGGCGGCCCAGCGAGTGCCGAGGATCAACCCGGGCGACACCGCTTGGGTGCTCGCCTCGGCGGCGCTCGTGTTGTTCATGACGCCGGGGCTTGCGCTCTTCTACGGCGGGATGGTCCGGGCCAAGAACGTGCTCGGGATGCTCATGCAGAACTTCTTCTGCATGGGCCTGATCAGCGTCATCTGGGCCGCGCTCACGTACTCGCTCGCGTTCAGCGGCGACAACAAATGGATCGGGAACCTCGACCTCGCCTGGTTGCGCGACGCCGCGGCGACGTCGCCGACGGGCTTCGAGCTGTCGATCCCGCCGCTCACGTTCCTGGCCTTCCAGCTCATGTTCGCGATCATCACGCCCGCGCTGATCACCGGGGCGGTCGCGGACCGCATGAAGTTCTCGGCGTGGGTGTGGTTCATCGGCCTCTGGGCGGTCCTCGTGTACGCCCCGATCGCGCACTGGGTGTTCTCGCCCGCCGGCTGGCTGTTCAAGCGGGGCGCGCTCGACTTCGCCGGCGGGACCGTCGTGCACATCAACGCCGGGATCGCGGCGCTGGCGGCGGTCATCCTGCTCGGGAAGCGGAAGGGCTGGCCCAACCACCCGATGCCACCGCACGCGCTGCCGTTCACGCTGCATCGGCGCCGGCATCCTGTGGTTCGGCTGGTTCGGTTTCAACGCCGGATCGGCGCTCAAGGGCGACGGCATCGCCGCCCAGGCGCTGGTGAACACGCACATGGCGGCGGCGGCGGCGATGCTCGGCTGGCTCGCTGTCGAGCGCCTGCGCACCGGCCACGCGACCACGCTCGGCGGCTGCGTCCGGCCTGGTCGCCGGGTTGGTGGCGATCACGCCGTGCGCCGGCTTCGTCGGCGGCATGGCGCCGATCTACATCGGGTCTCATCGCCGGCGCCGTGTGCTGCTTCGCAGTGAGCCTGAAGTTCAAGTTCGGCTACGACGACTCGCTCGACGTCGTGGGTGTGCACCTCGTCGGCGGCCTGGTCGGTTCGCTGCTGCTCGGCTTCTTCGCCGACGCCGCGATCAACCCCGCCGGCACCGACGGCGTGTTCCTGGGTGGCGGGTTCGGCTTGTTCGGCGAGCAGGTGCTCGCGGTCGTCGCCACGATGGTGTGGTCGTTCGTCGTGACGTTCGGCATCGTGTTCGTGCTCAGCAAGGTCCTGCCCGGCGGCATCCGGGTGTCGGAGGAGGACGAGGAAACCGGGCTCGACCTCACCCAGCACTCGGAGACCGGCTACGCCCTGGAGCGCGTGTGAGCGCCCGCGAACTAGGAAGGATCGAGGACTCATGAAGCTCATCGTGGGCATCGTCAAGCCGTTCAAGGTCGACGACGTGAAGGACGCCATCAAGGACCTCGGGATGCAGGGCCTCACGGTCTCCGACGTCCAGGGGTTCGGCCGTCAGCGCGGGCACACCGAGGTGTACCGGGGCGCCGAGTACACGATCGACTTCGTGCCCAAGGTCCGGGTCGAGATCCTCGTCGACGACGGCGATGTCGACCGGGTGGTCCAGAAGCTTCTCGAAACGGCTCGCACCGGCAAGATCGGCGACGGCAAGGTATGGGTCGTGCCCGTCGAGAACGTCTGGCGGATCCGGACCGGGGAGACCGGGCCCGACGCCCTCTGACCCGGTTGTCGCTTCCGAGCTGCGGACGGCGCGTGATCGTCTCATCGGCGATCACGGTCGCCGCGGAGCGGAGTTCGGGCGCGCGCTCGCAGAGGTGCTCGACGGCGCACTGACACGATCGCTTTCCGCCGCCGCTGACGGCCGTCGAAGGACGGCTGTCGCTGGCGGCGGTCGGCTCCTACGGCCGGGCCGAGCTGAGCCCGGGCTCGGATGTCGACGTGGTGCTGCTGCACGACGGCCACACGAACGTCGCCGAGGTCGCCGACCGGCTCTGGTACCCGCTCTGGGACGCCGGGTTCGTGCTCGGCCATGCGATCAACACGGTGAAGGAGGAGGTCGCGCTGGCCGAGCGTGATCTGCACGCGCTCACCGCGTGGCTGGACGCCCGCCACGTCGCCGGCGATCCCGAGCTGTTCACGGACGGTGTCGCACGTATCCGCCGGCTCGCGCAGCGGCGCCGCGCCCGGCTGATCGACGACCTGCGCTCGGCCGCCGAGGTCCGGCGCGAGAAGTTCGGGCTCGTCGCCGAGATGCTCGAGCCCAACCTCAAGGACGGGAGCGGGGGGTTGCGTGACGCCCAATCGCTGTCGTGGGCCGGATGGACGCTGGGCGAGCCCGGCGGGTGGCACGCGCTCGTCGAACAGGGTTACCTCCGCGGCGGCGATACCGGCCGCCTGGCCGCCGCGATCGGGCGGCTGCTCGACGTTCGCGTCGCTCTGCACCGGGTCACCGGGCAGCCGGTCCGACGTGCTGACGCTCCAGGAGCAGGATGCGGTCGCCGCCGAGACGGGCGCCGAGGACGCCGACGCGCTCGTGCGCGACCTTGCCGGCGCGGCGCGCGCCATCGCCTGGCTCGTGACGGACGTCTTCGCCCGGCTCGAGGCCACCGAGCGCGGCCCGGGTGGGCGCGCCTCGCGGCGCGACCGTGATCTCGGCGGAGGTGTCGTCGTGCGCGACGGGCGGGTCGCCTTCTCCGCCGACGCTCTCGTCGACGCCACGCTCGTCCTGCGGGCGGCTGCCGCCGCGGCCGAGCTGAACGCGTCGTTCGACCGCGCATCGCTCGAGCGTTCGAAGGAGATCGACGGCGTCGAGTGGGACGCCGACGCCCGCGATGCCTTCGTGTCCCTCCTGCGGGCCGGGCGCGGCGCGGTGCCGGTGTTCGAGGCGCTCGACCAGGCCGGCGTGTTGACGATCCTGCTGCCCGAGTGGGATCGCATTCGGTCGCTCCCGCAGCGCAACGCCTATCACCGCTTCACCGTCGACCGGCACCTGCTCGAAGCGGTCGCGGAGTGCGCGGCGCTGCTCGACGACGACGGCTTCGACGGCGACGTCGCGCGCCGCACCCGCGCCGACCTGCTGCTCCTCGCCGCCCTTCTCCACGACCTCGGGAAGGGGATGGAGGGCGACCACTCGGTGGTCGGCGCCGAGGCCGCCGTGGAGCTCGCTCGTCGCATCGGCGTCGACGAGCCCGGCGTCGCCACGCTCGACTGGCTCGTGCGCCACCACCTCGCGCTCGCCGAGACCGCCACCCGGCGCGACCTGTCGGAAGAGGCGACGATCACGCGCTTCGGGCGCCTCGTGGGCACCTCCGACCGGCTCGATCTGCTCTACGCCCTCACCGTCGGCGACTCGCGGGCGACCGGGCCCGCCGCCTGGGGGCCCACGAAGGCCGCGCTCGTCCGCGAGCTGTTCTCGAAGACCGACAGCCTCTTCGAGCTGGGCGTCGTCGGTCCCGGACTGGATGCGCACCGCCGCGAGACCCTCGAGCGCCACCGAGCCCTGCTGGCCCGACGGGAGCTGGCGATCGACTGGAGCGACCGCGACGACGGCCTGCTCGAATGCGCGGTCGCCGCACCCGACCGCACCGGGCTGCTCGCGCGGGTGGCCGGCGTGCTGGCGCTGTTCGGCTTCGACATCCGTAACGCCGCCGGCTACATCGCCGACGGCATGGCACTCGAGGTGTTCGACGGCGCCGACCGCTTCGGGCGGCTCAGCGATCAGGAGCGTCGCGACGCAGTCGTGGTCGCCTTGCGCGGCGCGTTGACCGGCGAGCTGCCGCTCCAGGAGCAGCTCCGCGCCCGCATCCGTCGCTACCGGATCCCCGACCCGGGCGACGTCGCGGTTGTCGTCGACCAGGATGCGTCGCCGTCGGCGACGGTCGTCGAGGTGCATGCCCCCGATCACGTCGGCCTGCTCGCGCAGGTGGCGTCGACGTTCGCCGACCTCGACGTCGACGTCCGCACCGCGAAGGTCTCGACATTGGGGGAGCGCGTGGTCGACGTCTTCTACGTGCACGACGCCGCCGGCGACAAGATCACCAAGCAACTCACGCTCGATCAGCTCAAGGCGACGCTGATCGCGCGGTTGACGAGCGAGTACTGGCTGCCCGAACCGACCTGAGCGCCGCCCTAGGCTCGGCTCGCGCGACCGATCGCGCGACTGAGACCGTGACAGCCGATCTCCGCCGCCGACCTGTTGCGCTGGGCCGAGTCGCTCGCCGGCATCGCGCGCACCGGCCTCGGGTTCACGCAGAGCCTCTACGAGAAGGAGCGCTTCCAGGAGGTGCTGAAGGTCGCGGCCGACATTCGGGCGGCCGCGCTCGAGGAGGCCGAGAGCGACGCCCTGTTCGAGGAGTGGCTGGCGTCCGTGGGCGACGGGGTCGCCGGTTACGTGACACCGAAGGTCGCGGTCGCCGCCGTCGTCGCCAACGAGGCCGGCGAGATCCTGCTCACGCAGCGGGCCGACTCGGGTGTGTGGCTGTACCCGGTCGGGTGGGCCGACGTCGGGTACTCGCCGTCGGAGGTGGCGGTGAAGGAGGTCTACGAGGAGACCGGCATCGAGGTCGAGCCCGTCTCGCTGATCGCCGTGTTCGACGGCCTGCGCCTCGGCTTCGCGCGCGTGCCGCTCTACTCGCTCGTGTTCCACTGCCGGATGCTCGGCGGCGAGCTGCAGGGCCATCCGCTCGAGACACGGCAGGTCGGCTTCTTCGCACGGGACCAGCTGCCCGAGCCGCTCGCCGGAGGCGCCCGGTGGGTCGACACCGCGTTCGCCGCCATCGAGGGCGAGACGCGCCCCGCCGACTTCGACCAGCCGCGCACGCCTCCCTGGCGCGGCGCCTAGCCGGCGGCGCGCTCGAGCTCGCGCATCGTGTACAGCGCCTGAAGCTCGACGTCGATCTCGGCCAGGTTCTTCGCGCCGCCCGCTTCACGGTCGATGACGCACACGGCGTGCTCGACGAGGGCGCCCCGCTCGCGCAGATCACCACACGACGTCACGACCTGCCCGCCCGACGTCACGACGTCCTCGACCACCGTGAGACGCCGTCCGTCGAGCTCGCCGCCCTCGGCGAGGCGGCACGTCCCGTAGGTCTTCGCCTCCTTGCGCACGAACATCGCCGGCAGCCCCGTCAGCTGCGAGAGCATCGTGGCGAGCGGCACCCCGCCGAGCTCGAGGCCGGCGAGCGCGTCGGTCGCGGGCGGGAGCAACGGCACCAGCGCCTCGCCGATCGCGCGCAAGAGCCACGGATCGGCCTCGAAGAGGTACTTGTCGAAGTACTCGTCGCTGATCGCGCCGGAGCGCAGGCGGAACTCGCCGGTGAGGTGCGTCCGCCGGTAGATGGTCCGAGCCAGCTCGTCGCGGTTCATCGGCGCGAGCTTGACACGCCGCCCGTCAGACGCGGAGCTCCTCGAGGAGGAGGCTGACGATCGACACGTCGCCGCGCGCCCGCTCCCACGTCTCGCCGACCCGATCGTGGTCGACGAGCCCGGTGGCGTCGGGCGGGCGGCCGATCGCGGCCGTCGCAGCCTGGGCGAGCGTGGCCGGCTCGACCTCGTCGCCGTAGGCCGCGAACGCCTCGAGGCCCTCCCACAGCGACTCCACCGCGCGGACCTCCTCGCCCAGCGCGAGCGCGCCCGGGTCACCGCCGGCACGGAGTTGCGCCACCACGCGCTCCCACAGGTCGTAGTGCGAGAGCTCCGCCGGCGGCCGGTACGAGGCGACCGGGTGCAACCGCCACTCCAGGGCGGCGCCGCCGGGCCCGTTGTCGAGGAGCCACGTCTGCGATCCGTTCACGTAGCTGTCGACCGGCGGCCCGAAATGCTCGTCGAGCGCGAGCACGAGCTCCGGAGACGAACGCCAGACCGCGCTCGCGGTGCGCATCGACGGCGAACCTAACATCTGCCCTCATGCGCAGGATCTCGACTCCTGACGATCTTCGCCGCCTCCGTCGTGGCGCTTGCTGCCCTCGCCGGAACGGGCTGCGGCGGGGCGACGACGAGCCCGGCGCCCTGAGCAAGTCCTCGTTCGCCACGAAGGCGAACGACCTGTGCTCGAAGGCGAAGGCCGATCGCGACGCGCAGCTCGGCCAGCTCCCGGCCGATCCGTCGGGCGCCGCCGACGCGCAAAAGCTCCAGAGCGTCGCCACAACGGACCGCGAGCTCATCCGGCGCGTCGACGCCCTCGTGCCACCCGAGTCGGAGCAGGACCAGGTCGACCAGGTGCTCGAAGCGTGGCGAAAGCGCGCCGACCTCGAAGATCAGTACGCCCAAGCCGTCGGTCGGATGACGGACCCGGCGACGCTGGCGGCGTTCGCCGCCAGCCAGGCGCAGATCGACGCCACCACCGACCCGGTCGCCGTCCAGCTCGGGCTCACCGCGTGCACGCGTGGGACTCCTTGAGGCGCACGCCGGAGGGACGAGGCCTACGATCCCGGCATGACGGAACTGTGGGAGCACGACGCGTGGGAGCTCGCCGATCGCGTCCGTGCCGGTGAGCTGAGCGCCCGGAACCTGCTCGAGCTCTCGCTGGCGCGGATCGAACGCCTCGACCCGAGGCTCAACGCCGTGTGCTTCCTCGACCCGGATCGGGCGTGGGCGGACGCCGAACGCGTCGACCAGCGCGTCGCCGCCGGCGACGACCCGGGCCCGCTCGCCGGCATCCCCATGGGTGTCAAGGAGCTCGCGCGAGGTGCAGGGCTGGCCCGACACGAATGCGTCGGTGCCGTACGCCGAAGCGGGCGCCGTCGCCGAGTTCGACTGCGCCGAAGTGGCGCGCCTGCGCGACGCCGGCGCCGTGCTCGTGGGGCTCACCACCGCGCCGGAGCACGGCGTGGTCAGCTACACCGTCAGCAAGTTGCACGGCGTGACCCGAAACCCGTGGAACCTCGAGCGCACACCCGGCGGCTCGTCGGGCGGGTCGGCGGCGTCGGTGGCGGCCGGGCTGTTCCCCGCGTGCACCGGCAGCGACGGCGGCGGGTCGATCCGCATCCCGTCGTCGTACTCGGGCCTGTTCGGCATGAAGACCACGTTCGGGTTGCTCGGCGCGGGGCCCGAGCCGTTCAACTACTCGATGACGTCGGTGCACGGTCCGATCGTGCGCACGGTGCGCGACGCCGCCCGCTACCTGGACGCGACGGCCGGCCCGACACTCACCGACCCGACGTCGCTCCCGGCGCCGCCGATCCCGTTCGAGGATCTCGTCGCCTCGGGCCAGGCGACCGAACGCCTCCGCGGGAAGCGCGCCGCATGGACGTCGACCCTCGGCTACGCGGGCGCCGATCCCGAAGTCGAGAAGGTCGCGCACGACGCGGCGATGTCGCTCGTCGACGAGGCGGGCCTCGAGCTCGTCGACGTCCCGGTCGAGATGCCCAAGCCCGGCGTGGCGTGGGCATTGTTGTCATCGCTGAACACGGCCGCGTTCCATCTCGATTTCGAGAGCGAGCACCTCGACGAGCTCGACGAGGTGCACCGCGCCGGTGTCGAGCTGATGGCGAACCTGCGACCGAGCGGCTTGTACAAGGCGATCCGCCGTCGGCACGAGCTGATGCTCGCCTCGGCGCGCATCTGGTCGGACGTCGACGTGCTCCTCACTCCAACCACGCCGACGACCGCATTCCGCGCCGAGGGCACGCTCACGGGCACGGTCGCGGGGCGCGAGGTGAACCTCATGGGCTTGTCGGCGGCGTTCACGGCGCCGTTCAACATGACGGGCCAGCCGGCGGCGAGCATCCCGGTCGGGCTCGTCGACGGCCTTCCCGCCGCGCTCCAAGTGGTGGCCGCCCGCCACGGCGACGACCTCTGCCTCGGCGCCGGCGCGCTCCTCGAGCGCCTGCGGCCGTGGCCGAAGTTCGCGCCTCTGGCGTACGAGTAGGGTGCAGCGCCGCCCGAGAGGCTTGACCAAGCGGTCAAGTAAACTGGTCCGTGTGACAGACGTGGCGCGTCGGCCGGGTGACCCCGACGGGGCATCCAGGCCGCCGAAGCCGAAGAAGCAGGAGCAGGAGCCGGCGAGCGAGGAGATCGTCGAGGTCGCCCCCGGCATCCTGCGCATGCAGCTGCCGATCTGGATGCCCGGCCTCGGCCACGTGAACACGTACGGCCTCCTCGACGAGCGCGGCCTCGCCGTCGTCGACCCCGGGCTCCCGGGCCCGCAGTCGTGGAAGGCGCTCAAGACCCGGCTGAAGTCCGCCGGCTTCAAGCTGCGTGACATCCACACCGTCGTCGTCACGCATTCGCATCCCGACCACTTCGGCGGTGCCGGGCGCATCGCCCGCGAGGCGCGCGCCGAGCTGATCACGCACCGTGCGTTCACGACCTGGTCGCTCGACCGCAAGACGCGCAAGCTACAGGCGCGCCTGTCCCGCCGCGAGGCCGAGCAGCTCGAGCGGGATGCCGCCGCCGTCGCCGAGAGCGTCGACGTGTCTCCCGACGAGCTCCCCACCGTCGACGAGGTCGGCGACGACGACCGCGACCGCGACACCGGCGACCCGCTGCTCGACGACCCGAGTGTCGAGCGGCAGCGCCAGTCCGTGCCGTGGGGTGGCGAGACCCCGTGGGGCGGCAGCAAGCACCCGATGCCGCCGTTCCGGCGCCGGGTGATGATCCGCGCGCTGGGCATGCTGTTCACGCCGCCCGACCCGACCCGTCGCGTCCGTCACGGCGAGCGCGTGCGACTCGCCGGGCGCGACTGGATCTCGTTGCACACGCCGGGACACACCCTCGACCACCTGTGCCTCTACGACGAGGAGCACGGGATCCTGCTCGCCGGCGACCACGTGCTTCCGTCGATCACGCCGCACGTCTCGGGCGTCGGCAACGGCGCCGACGCGCTGCGCAGCTACATCGCCACCCTCGACCTCGTCGCCGACCTCCCCGGTGTCCGGCTCGGCCTGCCCGCGCACGGCCATCCGTTCGACGACGTGCCCGGACGCGTCGAAGCGATCAAACGCCACCACCAGGAGCGCATGGACCTGCTGGGCGCGGCGTCGGCCGCGCTCGGCCCCGCCAGCGTGCAGGAGCTCTCACACGAGCTGTTCCCGAAGAAGCACTGGGGCGTGATGGCCGAGAGCGAGACGTTCGCCCACCTCGAGCACCTCGCCCTCGAGGGACGCGCCGAGCGCCACCGCGAGGACGGCCGGCTGATCTACACGGTCGCTCCCCCTGCCTGACCAGGCAGTTTGGACAATCCCTCCCAAATCCCCATAATCTCCCGCCCGTCGTGTGGGCCTCCCGGTCCACCGAGAGGGGTGGAGATGCGCGTTTCCCGAATCGCGGCAGTCGGGGCAGTCGTCGCGGTGCTCAGCTTTGCGAGCGCTGCCGGGGCCGACACCGTCGGACCCATCGACTTCGAGGACTACCTCCCCGGCTTCCGTGGTCGGACAGGACAGCCCACCAGTGGACGGGTGGCGCGTGCGGTCCGCCCATCGACTCCGCCGTCGTCCTCAACGCGCCCAACCCGAACGCTCCGTCTTCGTTCGAGACGCCGGAGCTTCCGCATGTCGAACGCCGTCGTCGCCGGCTGCTTCAACGACTCCTTCACCCCGCAGGCGACGAACGAGGCCGGGGAGTCGACCGCGCAGGACAGCGCGCAGTCCGGCGGCACGCGCCAGCCCTACTACGAGGCCGAGTTCACGTTCGCGTCGTTCACCGGCGGGCTGCAGCCCGGCCTCAACGTGCAGGTCAACCCGGACCGCGGCGACGGCTCGCGCATGAGCTACGTCAAAATGGAGCACACCGCGACGGACCTCGCACTCGTCCTTCTTCGACGTACAGGGCGTCGATCCGCCCAACACGCCCACGCCGTGCTTCCAATGTGCGAACTTCGTGTCCACACCGCTGGGCACGTTCGACCCGACCGTGCCCCACACGGTGCGGATCACCATGCAGTTCGTCGACGGGCCTGGCAATGACATCGTCAAGGTCTTCGTCGACGGCAGCCTCGTGCACACGGGCGGCTCGTGGGAGGACTATTACACGCTGGACACCGAGAGCAGCCCGAACCCGCCCCGGGTGAGCCGCACCGTCGACTCGTTGCTCATTCGCGCCGGCGGCAACCCGCAGCTCGACACGGCGGGGAAGGGGTTCCTCTTCGACGGAGTCTCGGTGACGACGGGACCGGTGCCGGTCGAGACGGGTGCCGGGCTCGGAGTCGGGCGCGGGGACGGGCGCGACCGTCCCCGTCGCGGTGCCGGTGACCGCGACGCCGACGTTCACCGGCTGACGCCGCGAGCGCTCTCCCGGCACGGTCGCCGCCGCGCCCCGGCCCGCCTAGGGTCGGGGCATGGCGACCAGAGCCGACGACCCACCGCCGAGGCGACCGATCTCCTGCGCGACCTCATCCGCAACCAGTGCGTGAACGACGGCCGCGTCGAGTCGGGCCAGGAGACCAAGAGCGTCGACCTGCTCGGCAACTACCTCGAGGGCGCCGGCCTCGACATCGAGCGCTACGAGCCCCAACCCGGCCGCAGCAGCCTCGTCGCCCGCATCGAGGGCAGCGATCCGAACGCGCCGTCGCTGCTCGCTGATGGGGCACACCGACGTCGTGCCCGTGAACCCGGACGGGTGGAGCCGCGATCCCTTCGGCGCCGAGATCGTCGACGGGTTCATCTGGGGGCGCGGCGCCGTCGACATGCTCAACGAGACCGCCACCATGGCGCTCGCGTTCCGACGGCTCGCCGACTCCGGCTTCAAGCCACGCGGCACGCTCAGCTACCTCGCCGTCGCCGACGAGGAGGCGCTGGGCACGTGGGGCGCCAAGTGGCTGGTCGAGAACGAGCGCGACGCGGTGTACGCCGACTACGTGCTGACCGAGTCGGGCGGGTTCCAGATCCCGACGTCGGTGGGCGCCCGTCTGCCCGTCATGGTCGACGAGAAGGGCACGTACTGGTCGAAGCTCACGGTGCGCGGGACGCCCGGGCACGCGTCGCAGCCGTTCCGCACCGACAACGCCGTGGTCACGGCGGCCGAGGTCGTGCGGCGCCTGCACGAGTACCGGCCCCCGACCCGGATCCACGACACGTGGCGCGGCTTCGTCGAGGGCATGCAGTACCCGCCCGAGTTCCGCGACGCCCTCCTCAAGGACGACGAGCTGCGTGATTTCGCCGGGACGCTGCCGCTCGGCCTGTCACGGGTCGTGTACTCGTGCACGCACACGACGTTCGCGCCGACCGTGATCCACGGCGGCACCAAGACCAACGTGATCCCCGACCAGGTCGACATCCAGGTCGACATCCGCACGCTGCCCGGCGAGACCGAGGAGGACGTCCACCACCATCTGCGGGAGGCGCTCGGCGATCTCTATCCGACGGTCGAGATCGAAGGCAACGACGACCCGTCGACGGCGTCGCCCGTCGACACACCGTTGTGGGACACGCTCTCGTCGGTGAGCGGCCGGCTCGTGCAGGGCTCGGCGCTGGTGCCGTTCGTGATGGTCGGCGGCACCGACAACCGGTACTTCCGCCGGGCGGGCTCGGTCGGCTACGGCTTCGGCTTGTTCAGCCAGCGCCTGACGTTCGAGGACTACGCCACGATGTTCCACGGCAACGACGAGCGCATCGACCTGGAGTCGCTCGGTCTGTGCACCGCGCTGTGGGAAGAAGTCGCCAAGGACCTGCTCGGCTGAGTCAGTCGTCGCCCCGGTCGCGGAGGAACTGCTCGACCTCGTCGGCGAGCCCCTCGCCCGAGGGGATGTCGGTCTCGGCCTCGGTGTCGTACCGCTCCTCGAGCTGGCCGACGTAGGAGCGGACGTCGTCGTCCTGTGACACGACCTCGTCCACTCGCGTCTGCCACGCCTCCGAGAGCTCGTCGAGCTCGCCGAGCTCGAACGCGGTGCCGAGCAGGTGGCCCAACCGGTCGAGGAGCGCGCGCGTCGCCAGCGGGTTGGGCGGGGTCGACACGTAGTGCGGGACCGGGGCCCACAACGACGCCGAGGCGATGCCGGTGGCGCGGGCGGTGTCGTGCAGGACACCGACGATGCCCGTCGGCCCTTCGTAACGCGAGCGCTGCAGGTGAAGGTTCGCCATGAGATCGGGGTCGGTGGTCGCGCCCGTCACGCGCACGGGCCGGGTGTGCGGGACGTCGGCGAGGAGTGCTCCCAGCGTCACGACCATCTCGCATCCGGTCTCGCCGGCGACGCCGAGCACCTCCCGGCAGAACGACGGCCAGCGCAGGTTGGGCTCGACGCCGCGCAGCACGACGAGGTCGCGTGCGTCGACGGGCACGGCGAAGAACTCGTTCGCCGGCCAGGTCAGGTCACGGGTGACGCCGTCGACGAGCTCCACGGTGGGACGGGCGGACTGGAAGTCGAAGTGCTCCTCCGGGTCCATCGAAGCCACCTTCGTGGCGCCGAACTGGCGGGTCAGCCACCCCGCCGCTTCGGACGCGGCGCTGGCGGCGTCGTTCCATCCCTCGAAGCCGGCCACCAGGACCGGACGGCGCAACTCGGGCCGTTGTTCCCACGCAAGGCTGGCCATTGCGTGAGCTTACGGCTGCCGCGGCGGCGGCGGCTCAGCCGCGTGTGCCGCGCAGCTGGCTGAAGTCGACGGGATAGCCGCCGTTCTCGACGATCGTCTTCGCGATCGGCTGGATCAGGGAGAACAGCTCGCCGGCACGGTCGCCGAGGCGGTCGATGACCTCCCGCTCGGCGAGGTCGGTGCTGTGCTCGATCTCGGAGCGGAACGTGCGACCGGCCTCGGTCAGCTGGCCGTCGCCGTCGAGCAGGCCCCGATCCTGGAGCCGGGCGCGGGCGGCGTCGACCTCCTCGGCGCTCCAACCCCGGGTGAACACATACGCCCCGGGCTGCAGACCCCAGCTCAGCTCGGTGAGCACCGTGATCTCGCACGAGTCGGTGCGCGAGATCCACGCCGCGATGTGACCGTCGCCGCGGTGCTCGCGCACGCGGTCGGCGGCGTGCCAGAGCTGACCCATCGGTGTGTCGGGCACGGGTTGCACGGACAGCCCGGAGTAGAGCATGCGGCCCGACGGATCGACGCCGTCCGTGAGCGAGAAGAGGATCTCCGTCGCCTGCTTCACCTCGGGCCCGGGCTCACCGAGCAGGCGGTTCAGCTGGTCGGTGGCCCCGTCCCGCCGTGCCGCCAGCAGAGTCTCGGGGTCGGTCTTCGACCAGCCGCCGGTGACGGCCTGTTCGACCACCGCGGGCTTGAACGCGCCGAAGGCGGCGGTGACGACGCTCCAGGGCGCCTTCCCCAAGCACGCGCTGCGGCTGCAGAAGTACCCCTCGAAGTAGTTGAGGCCCTGCGCCTCGTAGCGCTGCTGCGCCTCGGGCGCGAAGTACACGCCCGCGGCGATCGGCTCGACGAGGTTGCGCAGCCGGCGTGCCGTCTCGTGCAGGTCAGAGCCCACGATCCCCCCTCGGTCTCCGGTCGTTCGCCACTCTGCCTACCGCCGGATGACCCGGTTCCGCAATGTGCCGATCCCCCCGATCGTGATCTCCACGACGTCGCCGTCCTCGAGCCATCGCTGCGGGTTGCGGGCCATGCCCACGCCGCCCGGCGTCCCTGTGAGGATCACGTCGCCCGGCTCCAGCGTGAGCCCGCGCGACAGGTGGGCGATCAGCTCCGGGACCGAGAACACGAGCTGGTCCGTGTTCGAGGACTGCAGGACCTCGCCGTTGACGCGGGTCTCGACGTCGAGGTGGTCGAGGTCGAGCTCGTCCGGCGTCACGAGCACCGGACCGAGCGGGCAGAACGTGTCGAACGACTTCGACCACACCCACTGTCCCGTCGTGAACTGGTGGTCGCGGGAGCTGACGTCGTGCGCGCACGTCACGCCCTCCACGACGTCGAGCGCCTCCTCGGCCGGGACGTCACGGGCGCGGCGTCCGATCACGACCGCCAGCTCGCCCTCGTAGTCGGGTTGGGCGACGTGCGGCGGGATCAGGATGTCGGCGCCGTGGCCGACGACCGAGCCCGTCGACTTCACGAACACCACCGGCTCGGTCGGGATCGGCGCCCCCGTCTCGGCGGCGTGGTCGCGGTAGTTCAGCCCGATGGCCCACACCATGCGCACGTGCTCGACGGGCGGGTCGAGGTTCAGGTTGTGCGCGAGCGCTTCGGCGTCATCGGCCTCGACGACCTGTCGTTGACCTTCGTTCCGGATCCACCTCATGCGCGGGATCCTAAATCCCAGGGTCGACGCGCTCGGCCGTCTGCCATGCTCGCGTCATGCCCATCTTCGACGGGGACGTCCTGCGCGCTCGCGGGCTCGTCAAGCAGTACAAGCGCACCCGAGCCGTCGACGGCATCGACCTCACGGTCGGCGCCGGTGAGCGCGTCGCGCTCCTCGGGCCCAACGGCGCCGGCAAGACCACGACCCTGATGATGCTCCTCGGCGTCGTCACGCCGGACTCCGGTTGGGTCGAGGTCGCCGGCCACCGGCTGCCCCGTCAGCGCAGCGCCGCCGCCGCGCACGTCGGGTTCGCAGCCGGGTACCTGCCGCTGCCCGAGCGGCTACGCGTCCGCGAGTTCCTGCGCCTGTTCGGGCAGCTCTACGGGATCCACGACCCGACGCCCCAGGTCGAGGCGGGGCTCGAGCGGTTCGGCATCACCCACCTCGGCGACGCCATGGGCAACGAGCTCTCTTCCGGCCAGCGGACGCTGGTCGGGATCGTGAAGGCGGCGCTGCACGGCCCGGCGCTGCTGATCCTCGACGAGCCCACGGCCTCGCTCGACCCCGACGTCGCGCTGAAGGTCCGCACCGGGCTGAACCGGCTGTGCACCGAGGACGGCGCCGCCCTGCTCGTGACGAGCCACAACATGGTCGAGGTGGAGCGCCTCTGCGACCGGGTGGTGTTCATCTCCCAGGGGAAGATCGTCGCCGACGGCCGCCCCGGCGAAGTCGCGGCCCGCTTCGGCCGCGCCGACCTCGAGGGCGTGTTCCTGCATCTGGCCGAGGAGCGCGAGGAGCGCGTGCCCGAGCAACGGAGAAGGAGGGGAGCGTGAGCTGGCTGCGGATCCGGGCGGTGGCGCGCCGGCACGCGTACGTGCTGCAACGGTCGCCGCAGCGTTGGTTCGACGTGGTCGTGTGGCCGGTCGTCGACGCGTTGCTGTTCGGCGCGATCGGCGTCTACTTCGCGGACCAGTCGGGCGCGGGCGCGAAGGGCGCCGGGCTCCTGCTCGCCGGGATCCTGCTCTTCCACGTCGTGTTCCAGGCCGAGATCAGCCTGGCGACCGGCTTCATGGAGGAGACCTGGTCGCGGAACCTGCTGAACCTGCTCGTCACGCCGCTGCGTGAAGGCGAGTACGCCGCCGGTGTGGTGCTGTTCGGGCTGGCGAAGCTGGCGATCGGCGTCACGGTCGTCGGGCTCGTGGCGCTCGGGCTGTTCGCGTTCAACATCACCGACGTCGGCCTCGCGTTGGTGCCGATCGTCGCGTTGCTGCTCGTGGTCGGCTGGTCGGTGGGCATGATCGTGATCGGCCTGATCCTGCGCGTCGGCCAGGGCGCCGAGATCCTCGCCTGGGGACTGCTGGCGATGCTCATGCCGCTGTCGGGCATCTTCTACCCGGTCAGCGCGCTCCCCGGGATCCTCCAGCCCATCGGCCGCGTGCTGCCGTTGACCCACATCTTCGCCGCCGCCCGTGCCGTGCTCGACGGTGATGGACTGCCGTGGGACGAGCTCGGGATCGCCGCCGTCGGCGCGCTCGTGCTCGCGGTGGCGTCCGTGTGGTTCGTCGTGCGGATGCTGGCGGTGTTCCGCGCCCGCGGCTACATCAGCCGGTACGTGTGACGGTCACGCCGCGGCGCGTCAGCCGTGCAGCGCCGCGATCGACGACCGGTCGGCCTGCTCGAGCGCTTCGCCGACGAGGCTCTTGACCATCTCGCCCATGTGCTCGAAGCCCTCGCCGAGCGTCTTGCCCATGCGGTAGCGAGCCGCGATCCCCTCCACGATGATCGCGAGCTTGTAGAACGCGAAGACGACGTAGAAGTCGAGGTGGTCCACGGGCCGCCCGCTCGCCTTGGCATAGAGCTCGACGATCTCGTCGCGGCTCGCGAAGCCCGCTTGCTCGTCGATCGCCTGGCCGGTGGCGATGATCTGCGCTTCGGACTGGCCCCAGTAGAGGAGGAACAGTCCCACGTCGGCGAGCGGGTCGCCGAGCGTCGACATCTCCCAGTCGAGGACCGCCGCAACCCGTCCGGCGTCGTCGGCGGCGAGCATCGTGTTGTCGAGGCGGTAGTCGCCGTGCACGATCGTGGGCGGTCCCGACTCGGGCAGCGCGCGGCGCAACCGCGCCGCCAGGTCGTCGATCTCGGGGAGGTCCTCGGCCTTTGACCGCTCCCACTGCTGGCCCCAGCGCCGTAGCTGCCGTTCCATGAACCCGTCGGGATGTCCGAAGTCGCCGAGGCCGACGGCGTCGAAGTCGACGGCGTGGATGCGGGCGAGCACGTCGACGAGCTCGCGAGAGCAGGCCGCGGCCTCTTCGGGCGTGAGGGCGGCAAGCTCTTCACCGGAGCGGAGGATGCGCCCGTGGACACGCTCCATCACGTAGAACGGCGCGCCGTTCACGTCGTCGTCCTCGCAGAGCGCGTACGTCCGCGGGACGGGGACGTCCGTCTCACCGAGCGCGGTGATGACGCGGTACTCGCGCACCATGTCGTGCGCGGTCGGGAGCACGTGACCGAGCGGCGGGCGGCGCAGGACCCACTCGTGCTCGCCGTCGGTGATGCCGTACGTGAGGTTCGAGCGCCCGCCGGCGATCAGCTCGGCCGACAGGGCTCGGCCGTCGGCACCGGCGACGTGGTCGGCGAAGAACCCGCGCAACGACTCGAGATCGACGCCTTCCGGACCCCCCGTGGTCACGCGGGCAGCCTAACGGTGCGTATTTGAGGGACGCTGGGCGTCATCAGATACGCCTCAGGCGACGCGAGGAGCGCGGGGCCGTACGGGGCTGCCGGCGCCCTTCGGGTAGCGCGCCACCCGGCCGACGGGCATGTCGACGCGGAACCCGGCGGCGGCGCGCTCTTCCTCGGACTCACCGCCCCAGAAGCCGTACTCCCGGTTCTCGCGCGCCCAGTCGCGGCACTGCCGCACGACGGGACACGAGGTGCACACGGAACGGGCCTGGCTCTCGCGCATGACGCGTGCCTCGGGTCGCTCACCGGCGGGCGCGAAGAACAGCTCACTCCGGCCCTGACAGGACGCGTCCGCGGTCCACGCCAGGGGTCCGCTGAAGATCAAGTTGGAGATGGTCTCCACGGCCGCCAAGGCCGACCTCCGCTGTGGCCATCGATTAGGAGACTCCGGGGAGCCGGTGGGGGGCTACCGACCCCCCGAGTCGTCCTGCACACCATCCTGACCGCTGGCCTCGAATCTGTCCAACAGTTAGGATTGATGGCATCCATCAGACATTCTGATGGCCGGACTGGGGGCAAAAGGGGCATGGCGATGGAACTTCGGCATCTCGACACCTTGCTGGCCATCGCCGAGCAAGGTTCCTTCACCGCCGCCGCCGACGCGCTCTCGACGGTCCAGTCGAACGTGTCCGAGCAGGTCCGCCAGCTCGAGGACGAGCTGGGCGCCGACCTGCTGGTCCGAGGCCGGCGGGGGGCGACGCCGACCGAGTGCGGCGAGGTGGTCCTCGAACGGGCCCGCCGCATCCGCCGCGAGCTCGAGGCGATGCAAGCCGACCTGTCGATGCTGCAGGGGCTGCGCACCGGGCACGCCAGCCTCGGCATCGTCGGAACCGCCAGCCGCTGGATGATCCCGACGCTGGTCGCCGATCTCCGGGCCGAAGCCCCGGGCGTGCAGCTCCGCATCAACGAAGGCGCCTCGGAGCGGCTCGCCTCGGAGGTCCTCGCAGGCGAGCTGAGCCTGGCCGTCATCACGGAGCCGATGACGTCGCCGCGCCTCGACGTCGAGCACCTCCTCGACGAGACGCTGGTCGGCCTGGTGCCCGCCGACGCGACCGAGTTCGGGCCCGAACCGGTGTCGCTGGCGCGCCTCGCCGAGCTGCCGATGATCCTGCCGCCGGTGGGGAACCCGCTACGACGCGAGGTGGACGACGCCGCCGCCGAGACCGGGCTGAGCATCGCGGTGCCGGTCGAGGTCGAGGGCATCAGGCTGATCGCCGACATGGTGGCGGCCGGCGGTGGCGCGTCGGTGCTGCCCGAGACGGCTATCCCGCCCGAGCTCACGCGTGTGCGCCGCGTCGCGCTCCGCGACGTTCCTCGGCGTCGGTTGGGGCTGATCACCGCGCGCGAGTCGTACCTGTCGTTGGCAGATCGCGCCGTCCGTGACGGCGTGCGCAGGCTCGTCGCGCGACAGCAGGACGAGCAGGCTGCCGCGGCCGCCGCCGCCGGCGCGGCGAGATAGCGTCAGCGGGCCGGAGGGAGCGAGCCATGGCCGACGAACCGCAACGACCGCAGAGGCGGCCGCCGAGTCCCGCGAGAACCAGACGCGTCTGATCGGCGCGTTGGTCATCGCGGCAGTGCTCGATCATCTTCGCCGTCCAGAACAGGAACGACGTTCGGGTCTCGTTCCTCTTCTTCCACTGGGACGCGCGGGTGATCTACCTGATCATCGTGTCGGCGCTCCTCGGGATGCTCCTCGCCTACCTTCTCGGACGGCGGCGCCGTCGCACCCGGAGAGACGAGCGGCGCGACTGACAGCCGCGGCCGAGCTAGCGCGGCTCGAGCAGGAGGCGCGTCCCGGCCACGGTCCGCTCACCGAAGGGGCCGTCGCCGATCACGTCCGCTTCGAGCCGGTCCACGCCCGGCGGGCGACCCGGCCGGTCCTCGAGCTTCACGCGTCCCGCGCCCGGCCATGCCAGCTCGACCCAGCCCTCGCCCCCGGCCACCTCGTCGCCCTGCAACAGCCCGGCGAAGAATCCGAGGGTCGCCGGCAGCGACGGCGTGCCGATCACGACGCGCCGCAGGAACCCGGCCCGATCGCCCGGCGGGGGCGGGTCCGGCCACCAGCGGGGGTGGCCGTTGGCGCCGACCCGCTGCACGCGTTCGATCTGCTCCGCCAGCGTGCCCCAGTCCCCGTGAGATTCGGCGAGCTGCACGACCGTCCCGTGTGCCTCCCGGGGATGGAGGAACGCCTCCTTCCAGTTCGGGTCGGAGAGGTCGATGTTGACCGGGCGGTACCCGGCGGTGCGGACGCGCTCGAGCGCCGCGGAGAGGTCTTCCACCTTGAAGGTGAGGTGGTGCGGGCCGCCGCCGTGGCGGGCGACGAAGCGCTCGAGGAAGTCGTTCCGCTCGACTTCCCACGGCTCGAGCAGCTCGATGTTCATGCCCCCGGTGGCGTCGCCCAGCCGCAGCTGCATGGGCCGGAACCCGACGCTGTTGCCGCCGAACAAGACGATCCCGCCGAGCTCGCCGACGAGGACGTCGAGCGCGTCTCGCACGTCGCGCGTCGCGAGGGCTACGTGGTCCAGGTCCATGCGAGGGTCCTTGCTACTACGGAGTGACGGGAGCAGGCGGGCCCTGGCCGGCGCGGGTCAACGGCCGGGCGAGCGTGTACCCGATGCCGAGGACGGCGAAGCCACCGACGGCGTCGAGGATGTAGTGGTTGCCGGTGAGGACGATCACGGTGACGGTGCCCACGGGGTACAGCACGAACGCGGCCTTGACCCAGCGGCGGCGGACTCGGGGCACCATCACGCACGTGCACCAGAGGGCCCACGCGCAATGCACGCTGGGCATCGCCGCGAACTGGTTCGAGATCTTGCTCACCGCGCCCGAGTTGAAGGACCAGAACGTGGGGTACTTCGCCAGCGTGTCGACGAAGCCGTAGCTCTCGGGCAGCAAGCGCGGCGGCATCAGCGGCCACAGGATGAAGCCGATCAGCGCGAGGGCGGTCGTGATGGCGAGCGTGTTTCGCCACAACGGCCAGTCGTCGCTCCACTTGCGGAACAAATAGATCCCCACGCCGGCCGTCACGACGAAGTGCAGCGATCCATAGAAGTAGTTGCAGGCGATGATGAGCGGCTTGAAGTGCAGCGCCCACTGCTGGAGCACCTGCTCGTGGTTGATGCCGAGGAACTCCTGGATGCGGATGAGCTCCTTGGCGTGCGTGTACGCCTCGGCCGTACCGCCCTCGTTGGCGTTCCGGATCGCCGAGTACACGAGGTAGAAGACGACGATCGCGAGGATCTCGAGCCACCAGTAGATGTAGTGGCCGTCGCGGAGACGGCGTCCGCCCGGCAGTCGAGGGAGCACGCGACCCTCGGGCCGCTCCAGGATGCTCACGGGTTGGTCGTGTCGCCGCCCGACCCCGTGGCCGAGCGCACCGCGCGCTGGCCCATGGCAAACGCCGGCGCGCCGAGCAGGCTCACGATGAGCAGCATCCCGTACCAGAAGAGACCGAGGGCGACGGCGCTCGACGTCGACACGCCGAGTGGATGGAGCAGCAGCACGAGCAGACCCTCGCGGACTCCGAATCCGCTCACCGAGAGCGGGACTGTCTGTCCCATCGCCACGGCCGGTATGAAAGCGATCACGGCCGCGGTCGGGATCGAGATGTCGAGCGCCTGCACCGCGCAGTACAGGGAGGCGACGACCGAGAGCTGATAGACGACCGCCGCGGCGAGCACGCCGAATGCGTCGCGGGGTTGGTGCCGGAGTCGGTCGATGCCGACATGCACCGCGCCGATGAACCGCATCCAGTTCTCGCGTTCGGCGAAGCGGCCGGCGATCTTCGGGTGTCCCGCGACCACGAGAATCAGCGCGAGGAGCACCAGCGTGCCGAACGCGATCGCGAGGGCGATCCACGCGTGGTTGTTGTCGAGCAGCGACGGACGGAGCAGGAACCCGATGAACACGAGCAGCGGCAGCGCGATGAACCCCGACAGCCGTTCCAGGACGACCGAGGCGAACGCCACGCTGCCCGACCCGGTCGTGGTGGCGCCCCGGCTCACGCGCACCACGTCGCCACCGATCGTCGACGGGAGCACGTTCCCGACGAACTGCCCCGCGAAGTAGTGCTTCGTGAGCGTCCGCAACGGGACGCGGACGTCGAACACCTCGAGCACACGCTGCCAGCGCCAGGCTGACAGGACGATGCCGAGCCCCGTGATGACCAGGCCGGCGACCAGGAAGGCGAGCGTGGAGAAGTGGCGCCGCTCGGGGAGCAGGTCCGCGGGGTGGATCTTCGTGACCAGCACCGCGAGCAGCACCGCGCTGACGATGACGCGCAGCCATCGGCCCAGGGACTGGCGGCGCGACGTTGCCGCGTTGTCGGTCACGGCCATCGGCGTAGCCTACAAGCGCTACAAGCTCCTGGCCTGCCCTGACGACGTCGGCGGACGATGGAGGCGAGAGTTCGGGAGGGGAACCGGCATGCGGATGACCATGGACGACGGCGTGGCTCTCGAGGTCACCGACACCGGGAGCGGGCCGGGGCTGCTGCTCGTCCACGGATTCGGCGGGGCCAAGGAGGACTTCGCCGACCACGTCGACGCGCTGGCGACGCGACACAGAGTGGTCACCTTCGACCACCGCGGCCACGGTGCGAGCGACAAGCCGGACGACGCGGCCGCCTACTCGCTCGACCGGATGGCGGCCGACGTGCTCGCCGTCGCCGACGGGCTCGGCATCGACGCCTTCCGGCTGCTCGGCCACTCGATGGGCGGGATGGTGTCTCGGCGGGTCGTGCTGGCGGAACCGGCGCGGATCGACGCGCTCGTCCTCATGGACACGTCACCGGGGCCGATCCCGCGGCTCGACCCCGAGCTGGCCGAGCTCGCCGCCGGGATCATGCTCGACCAGGGCAAGGACGTCCTCAAGCCGATGCTCGACGAAGCGGGGACGCTCGAGTCGCCCCCGCACCTGCGCCTCCTCGCCGAACGGCCCGAGATGCTCGAGTACGAGGAACGGAACTGGAAGGCGCTGTCGGGGGTGATGTGGGCGACGATGCTCCGGGAGATCGTCTACCAGCCCGACCAGCTCGCGCTGCTCGCCGGTGTGCACTGCCCGACGCTGGTCATCGTGGGCGATCAGGACGAGCCGTTCCTCGACGCGTCGCGCGCCATGGCTGCCGTCGTTCCCGGCGCCGAGCTGGTCGTCGTGCGCGACGCCGGTCACTCGCCCCAGTTCGAGAACCCGGGCCCATGGTTCGAGGCGCTGGACGGCTTCCTGCTCGGGGTCGAGCGCGCGCCGGCCGCGTGACGGAGCCGCTCGAGGCCGACGGCGGCCGGTTGGCGGCCGAGACGCTGCGCCGCCACGACGTCGACACGCTGTTCACGCTGTCGGGCGGGCACCTCTTCCCGTTGTACGACGGCTGCGTCAAGACCGGCATCCGGCTGGTCGACACACGCCACGAGCAGACGGCGACGTTCGCGGCCGAGGGTTGGGCCAAGGTGACCCGCAGGCCCGGCGCCGCCGCGCTGACCGCGGGGCCGGGCGTCACCAACGGCGTGAGCGCCATCACGTCGGCGTCGCTCAACGGGACGCCGATGCTCGTGCTCGGCGGGCGCGCACCGCAGGCGCGATGGGGCGCCGGGTCGCTGCAGGAGCTCGACCACGTGCCGATCGTCTCGTCGATCACGAAGACGGCGCGCACCGCAGCGGCGCCGGAACAGATCCCCGAGCTCGTCGACGCCGCGCTGCGCGCCGCGTGCACGCCCCACCGAGGTCCCGCGTTCGTCGACATCCCGCTCGACGCCTGGGGCGGAGCCTCGGCGACGCTTCCCGATCCTCCCCGGCCCGACGAGCTGGCCGGCGCCGCGCCCGACAGCGACGCGATCGCGGCGGTCGCCAAGCTCGTCGACGAAGCCGACCGACCCGTCCTCATGGTCGGCGCCGACGTCTTCTGGGCGCGAGGAGAGGACGCCCTGCGCGCCTTCGCGGAGGCCGCCCGGCTGCCCGTCTTCGCCAACGGCCTGGGCCGCGGGCTGTTGCCGGCCGACCACGAGCTCGCGTTCTCGCGGGTACGGGGAGCGGCCTTCGCCGAGGCCGACCTGGTCGTGGTGGCGGGCGCGCCGTTGGACTTCCGCCTCGGGTTCGGGCGGTTCGGCGACGCCCGCGTCGTGCACCTGGCCGACTCGACCGCCGGCGTCGCACGAAGCGTGGACCTCGCGGCCGGCGCAGCCGGGGATCTCGCCCGGATGCTCGCGGCACTCGCCGACGCGACGCGCGTCTCGCCGTCGAGCCGCGAACGGGACGGGTGGGTGACGCGGTTACGCGACGAGGAGGACGCGCGCCGTGCCCGCGAGGTGGACGACCTGGACGCCGACGCGTCGCCGATCCGGCCGAGCCGCGTCTACGGCGAGCTCCGCCGCCGCCTCGACCGCGACGCGATCGTCATCGGCGACGGCGGCGACTTCGTGTCGTACGCGGGGAAGTACGTCGACACGTACCGGCCCGGCGGGTTCATCGACCCGGGCCCGTACGGCTGTCTCGGCACGGGGTGCGGGTACGCGCTCGCCGCCGCGCTCGCGCATCCGGGGCGGCAGGTCGTCGTGATGTGGGGCGACGGCGCGCTCGGGTTCTCGCTCGGCGACCTCGACACCCTCGTGCGCTTCGGCGCCGACGTCGTCGGGATCGTCGGCAACAACGGGATCTGGGGTCTCGAGAAGCATCCGATGCAGCTCATCTACGGCTACGACGTCGTTGCCGAGCTGCGCCCCGGGACGCGCTACGACGAGGTGATGACCGCGCTCGGCGGTCACGGGGAGCTCGTCGCCGAGCCCGGCGAGATCGGCCCTGCCCTCGACCGGGCGTTCGCCACCCCGGGCCCCTCGCTCGTGAACGTCCTCACCGATCCGGCCGACGCGTACCCGCGCTCGAGCAACCTCGCTTAGATCTAGATCGCAGACGGCTCGCAACAGCTCGTCCTCGAACCCGAACTGGCCGCCGCACGGCCGCCAGTCGCCGTCGATCCTCTGCAGACGGATGCGCACCGTGTCGGCGTCGGTGCTGCCCGAGTTGCTCGCGTTGAGGTCGGCTTTCGACCGTCGCCCGGTCCCCGTCGATGTGGACGTCGAACGGGCTGACCTCGTAGTCGGAGACGCCGAAGATGACGAGCCGGTCGACGGTCTGGGCGAGCGACCGCGGCGAGCCGTCCACCCTCTCCGCGCGCAGAGCTGGTCGAAGGCCGCCTCGTAGTTGCCGCGGGAGATGTCGCGCAGGTAGTCGTTGGCGGCGTCGATCGGTGGCTTGACCTTCTGGATCCAGATCGTCCCGCTCGCGACGGCGAGGCCGACGATCACGACGACGGCGCCGACGAGCAGGTAGATCCAGACGCGGCGGCGGCGCGGCCTCGGAGGCCGGGGGGCCGAAGGCAGCGGCGGCGGGGGCGGGGTCCACGGCGCCGACGGCGGGGGAGCTGGCCCGGCCACCGGCGTCAGCTCCCGGTGGCCTTCTCGAGGAAGCGCGCCCGCTCGACGACGACCCGGGTGATCTTCCCCGCCGCCACGAGACCACGCGCGTCGGTGACGGACACTCGAAACGTGAGCCGCCGCCCCTGCACCGCCTCGAGCATCGCCTCCGCCTTGACGTGACTCCCGACCGCGGTCGGCGCGAGGTGGTCGAGCTGCACGCGGTAGCCGACGGTCGTGGTGCCCTCCTCGAGGCGGTCACCGACGGCGAGGACGGTGGCCGACTCCGCCAGCCCCACGACGCGCCCGGTCGCCAGGACGGGCACGCTGCCGCTCTGGAACGCGGGCGCGGTGTCGTCGTTCGTGACGACCATCTCGACGACTCCCACGAGTCCTGGCTGCAGAGGCACCGGCGTAGGGTAGCTGTGGCGACAGTGGCAGAACCCAACAGGGAGCCCGCGATGATCGACGAACAGGTCCTCGATCGCACGCTGCACGTCGCGCTGCGCGCGGGTGGTGACTTCGCCGAGGTCTTCGCCGAGGATCGCCGCGCGTCGTCGGCCCGCCTCGACGACGGCAAGGTCGAGGAGCTCACGTCCGGTCGGGACCGGGGCGCCGGCATCAGGGTGGTGCGGGGCGAGACGACCGGGTTCGCGCACACCGCCGACCTGTCGGAGGCCGGCCTGCAGGAAGCAGCGGGCGCGGCGGCGGCCGCAGCACGCGGCGGGGAGGGCACGACCAATGTCGTCGGCCTCGAGCGCCGGGACGTCACGCCGCCCCACGAGGTGCGCGTGCTGCCGGAGTCGGTGGAAAAGGCGACGAAGGTGCAGACCCTCGCCCGCGCGAACGACGCCGCTCGCGCCGAAGGCGACGCCATCCGGCAGGTCAGCGCGTCGTACGCGGATTCGCGTCGCCGCATCCTCGTCGCCAACTCCGACGGGCTGCTGGCCGAGGACGACCAGGTGCGGACGCGCTTCTTCGTGCAGACGGTGGCCGTCGCCGACACGGGGATGCAGACGGGGATGGAGGCGCCGGGCCTCACCGTCGGCTTCGAGCTCTTCGACGACGTCGACCCGGAGGAAGTGGCGCGCACGTCCGCCCGCCGCGCGCTCACGATGCTGCGAGCGAGGCCGGCGCCGACGGGCAAGTTGCCGGTCGTGTTGAAGAAGGGCGCCGGCGGCGTCCTGTTCCACGAGGCCTGCGGCCACGGCCTCGAGGCCGACCTCGTCGCCAAGGACGCGTCGGTGTTCCGCGGCCGCGCCGGCGAGCAGGTCGCGTCGCCGCTCGTCACGTTGGTCGACGACGGAACGCTGGCGCGCGAGTGGGGCGCGTACGCGATCGACGACGAGGGCGCGCCGGCGCGTCGCAACGTGCTCATCGAGGATGGTGTCCTCACCGACTACATGTGGGACCTGATCCGCGCCCGGAAGGAAGGCCGCGAGCAGAGCGGGAACGGACGGCGAGAGACGTACCAGCACCTCCCGATGGTGCGCATGACGAACACGTACCTGCTCCCGGGGGAGGACGATCCCGACGAGATCGTGCGCCAGACGCCCTACGGCATCTACTGCGCCCAGCTCGGGGGTGGGCAGGTGAACACGGCGACGGGCGACTTCGTGTTCGGGATGACCGAGGCGTACCTCATCGAGAACGGCGAGATCACCGAGCCGGTGCGCGCCGCCAACCTCATCGGCAACGGCCCCGAGACGCTCCGCCACGTCGACGCGCTCGGCAACGACTTCGGGACCTGGCCCGGAACGTGCGGGAAGTTCGGGCAGGGCGTGCCCGTCTCCGCCGGGCAGCCGACGCTGCGCGTCTCGGAGCTGACCATCGGCGGCACCGCCGGTGAGTGACCGACCGTCGGGCGAGCTGCTCGACCTCGCGCGGCGGGTGGCGGGCGCGGCTCGCGGCGGCGAAGAGGTCGAGGCGTACGTCGTGCGCTCACGCGAGACCGAAGTGCGCGTCTTCGACGGCGACGTGGAGTCGCTGTCGATGGCGGGCGTCGAGGGAGTCGGCGTGCGCGTCATCAGCGACCACCGGCAGGGCTTCGCGTGGGCGGGGTCGCTCGAGACCGCGGTCGTCGACGAGACGCTCGACGAAGCCCGCGACAACGCCGGGTTCGGCGAGCCCGACGAGTGGAACGGCCTACCGTCACCGTCCGACTTCGAATCGGTCGCGCCCGCAGAGCTCGACGTGTGGCGCGAGTCGCTCCTCGCCGTGCCCCCGGACGACAAGGTGACGCTCGCGCTCGAGCTCGAGCGCGCGACGCGCTCCGCCGACCCTCGCGTGCGCGGCGTCGAGTACTCGGGCTACGGCGACACCGCGGTCGAGGCGGCGGTGGCGAGCTCGTTGGGCGTGGCGGCGACGAGCCGGCGCACGATGTGCTCGTGCTCGTCGTTCGCGATCGCGGGCGACGCGGACGAGACGCAGACCGGCTACGGCTTCTCCGCCGGCCGAGCGTTCGACGACCTCGACGCCGCCGACGCCGCGAGCACCTCGGCGGAGCGCGCCGTGCGGTTGCTGGGGGCGACGAAGCCGCGCACGCAGCGGCTGCCCGTCGTGCTCGATCCGCTGGTGACGCGCTCGTTGCTCGCCATCCTCGGGTCGGCGCTGGGCGGCGAGTCCGTGCTGAAGAACCGGTCGATGTTCGTCGGGCGTGACGGCGAGCAGGTGGCCGCGCCCGCGGTCACACTGCGCGACGACCCGACGCTGCCCGACGCGCTCGGCGCCGCCACCCACGACGCCGAGGGCGTCCCGACGCGGCGGGTCGACCTCATCGGCGGCGGCGTGCTGCTCGGCTACCTGCACAACGCCTACACCGGCCGGCGGTCGGGCGCGGCCACGACGGGGTCGGCGGTGCGGGGCGGGTTCAAGTCGACGCCCGGCGTCGGCGCCCGCGCCCTCCACCTCGAGCCCGGGCCGCTCGGGCCCGACGAGATCCTCGCCGCCGTGCCGGGGGCGCTGTACGTCCAGTCGGTGAGCGGGCTGCACTCGGGCACCAACCCGGTGAGCGGCGACTTCTCGGTCGGCGCCGAAGGGCTCATGGTCCGCGACGGCGAGCTCGCCGAGCCGGTGCGCGAGGTGACGATCGCCTCGACCCTGCAGCGGATCCTGCTCGACGTGGGTCGAGATCGGGTCCGACCTCACCTGGCTTCCCGGCGGCGGCGCCGGCATGACATTGCTGGTGACCGAAATGACGATGAGCGGCGAATAGGGCTCAGCCGGCGCGCGTTCCCCGCCGTTCGAGGATCGCGTCCAGCTCGCTGATTGCAGAGAGCGGCTCGTCGCCGAAGTGGACGGCCTCGATACCGACGGCGCGGGCGGCCTCGACGTTGTCGCGGTTGTCGTCGACGAAGACACTCGCCGCCGGAGCCACGACGAGGCGCTCGCACGTCAACCGGTAGATGCGCGGGTCGGGCTTGCGCATGCCGACGTCGCTCGAATCGACGACGACCTCGAACAGCTCCTCGACGGGAAACGTCGCCCGCCACGCCGAGCCGAACTCCTTGACGTTGTTCGTGAGCAGTCCGACCTTGAGCCCGTCGCTGCGGAGGCGCCGGATCCGGTGCACCACCGGCCAGTGGATGCCGAGCGGCATGTCGCGCGTGAAGCGCTGGTAGGCGTCGAGGTCGATCTCGCGGCCGAGCACGGTCGGCGCCCGCTCGATGACGCCGGCCATGTACTCGTCGAAGGCGATCTCGCCGACCTCGAGGCGGTGCCAGTCGTGGGTCACGGCCGAGGCCGCCTCGGACGCGGCGCCGTCGATGGGATCGCCGCCCGCCGGGTTCCCCTCGGCGCCGATGTACGCGGTCTCGCCGAAGATGAGCTCGAGGAGGGAGCCGGGCGGGTAGCCCATGTCGGTCTCGAAACGGCCGATGCCGCGGAACAGCGGGCTCGAGATGACGCCCCCGTAATCCCAGATGACCGCTTCGACCGGCGCGTCCACGAAGGGCAGGGTACCGGCGCGTTGCTACCGCAGGCCGGTGGCGAAGACGAGGATGACGGCGGCGCCGGCGGCGATCCGGTAGATGACGAACGGCGTGAACGTGTGCGTCTGCAGGAACTTGAGCAGCAACGCGATCACGATGAACGCGCTGATCGCCGCCGCGAGCATCCCCCACAGGAAGGGCGCGACGTAGTTGTCGGGGATTCCGCCGTCCCGTACGACCTCGGCACCCTTGAAGAGCCCGGCGCCGGCGATGATCGGCAGGCTCATCAGGAACGACAAGCGCGTCGCCGCCGTGCGGTCGAACTGGAGCCAGCGACCCATCGAGATCGTGATGCCGGAGCGGGAGACGCCGGGCTGCAACGCCACCGCTTGCGCGCCGCCCATCAAGAGCGCGTCGCGCAGCCGGAACTCGTCCTGGTGGCGACGGTTCGGGAGCCGGTCGGCGAAGTACAGCACGACGGCGAACACGATGAACATCACCCCGATCAGAACGGGTTGGCCGAGGTGGTCCTCGATCACGCTCTCCAACGCGGCGCCGAGGATCGCGCCCGGCACGGCCGACAGCAGCAGCAGCCACGCCATGCGCTCGTCGACCGAGCGGATCGAGCGTCGCCACAGCGACCGCCACCCGGCGGCGATGTAGCGGACGAGATCGTTGCGGAAGTACCACGCCGCGCCCACGAACGTGCCGACGTGCAACGCGACGTCGAACGTCTTGTTGAGGCTCGGGTGGTCGGTCAGCTCGGTCCACTTGAACAGCTCGGGCACGAGGAGGAGGTGACCGCTCGACGAGATCGGCAGGAACTCCGAGAGGCCCTGCACGAGACCCAGCACGATGGCGTGGAGGATCGGCACGGCGCGGGAGCCTAGGTGCCGTCGGTCAACGAGCCGGCCACCGGGGCGGCGTCCTCGGGCGGGACGAGTGCCAGGGTGACGACCCCCGCCGCGGCCGCGAAGGCGAGCCTGGGCGCGTCGTCTTCGGTCACGAGGAGGGTGACACCGATGCCGGCCGCATTGCGGTCGCCGGCTCGCGTCTCGACCGCGGCAGGGGTCTCATCGGTGCCGAGCACGAGCACGCCTCGCGCCGCCACCACGGTGGGCGCGCCTCCGGCGGCGGCGTCGCTCGATTCGAACGTCACGAGCACGTCGACCGAGCTGCCCACCGGTGGCCGCAGGGCGTCGCGCGCGACGATCCGCAAGGCGCGCATGCCCGGGGGGATCGCGCCGTCCAGGCCGGTGCGACCGCGTGGCGCGACGTTGCCGTTGACCACGAACGCACCGCGGACGACGGGCACCGCGACCACGCGTCCGCCGGCGGCGCCGGGCGACAGCGCTCCGGAAGGCAGCTGCGAACGGTGCACGGTGCGCGACCTGATGTCGCCCCGGTCGATCGTCGACCCGGTGGGAAGGTCACGCGTGGCCACGGCGACGGGTCGCGGCGACCCGAGCGAGTGGGCGCGCCGGTGCAGGGCGGCGAGGTCGGTCGCGACGAGTGCCGCCGTCACGACGGCGACGAGGACCGCGCCGAGCCACAGGAGCACGGCGCGCGGTGAGCGGCGAGACATGGCGGAACCCCTTCTCGAGCGGAAGCGCGCCGGCGCGCGCCGGGAAGGGGAGGTGGATCGGGGAGGGAGCGGGGGAGCGTTGCGGTGCGGAGCGAGGCTACGTGGAGGAGGAGTCGCGCTTCGAGCCGCCGCTCTTCGACGGCTTGGTGTCCGTGGACGACTTCGCGTCCTTCGACTCCTTCGAGTCCTTCGACTTGTCGCCGCTCGAGCTCTTGGAGTCCGAGTCCGAGCTCGAGCCGTTGCCGCCGGCGGCGCCGTCCTTGGCCGGTTCCTTCTCGCGGGACCCGGACTTGCGGCCTCCGGCCCGGCTGTCGGTCCGGTAGAAGCCCGAGCCCTTGAGCACGATCCCGGCCGGGGCCATCACCTTGGTGACCGACCCGCCGCAGCCCGGATGCTTCTTCAGGGCGTCGTCGTGGATGGACTGCCAGAGCTCGAACTGCTCACCGCACTTCGCGCACCGGTACTGGTACGTCGGCATCGCCGTCCTCGGCTCCCGTGCCCCGGCGACAGCCGTTGGCACTCTCGGTATTCGACTGCTAATCCTACCGGAGTGCCGGGCGTGTTGCTCCTCCTCCCCCTCGCCTATCTGCTCGGTTCGTTCCCCACGGCCGCGCTCGTGGCCCGGGCCACCGGGCACGACGTACTGACCGAGGGGTCTCGCAACCCGGGCGCCTCCAACGTGTACCGGCTCGCGGGCTGGAAGGCGGCGCTGATCGTCTTCGTCGGCGACTTCGCCAAGGGGGCGGTCCCCTCCGCGGTGGGGCTCGTCATCGACGGCCATCGCGGTGCCTACCTGCTCGGCGCGGCGGCCGTCGTCGGCCACGTGCTGCCGATCACGTTCCGCTTCCGCGGCGGGCGGGGCGTGGCGACCGCCGGCGGCGTCCTCGCCGTCATCTTCCCGCTGATCGCGCTCGGGCTCGCGCTCGTGTGGTTCGTGATCGCGCGAGGGTTCAGGAAGGCGTCGGTGGCGTCGATCGTCATCACGGTCGCGTTTCCTGTGCTCGTCGCCGTGACGGGCAACTCGTGGGGCGACATCCTCATCACGTCCGGTCTCGCGCTCGTGATCCTCGCCCGGCACGTGCCCAACCTGCGCCGCCTGCTGCGGGGCGAGGAGCACGGGCTGGGCCGGGAACCGCCGGGCGATAGCGTCTCCGAGTGATGAGCACGGTGCGCAAGGCCGTGATCCCCGCCGCCGGGTTGGGCACGCGCTTCTTGCCGGCGAGCAAGAGCATCCCGAAGGAGATGCTGCCGATCGTCGACCGCCCGACGATCGAGTACGTCGTCGAAGAGGCGGTCCGCGCCGGCATCCGCGACATCCTCGTGGTGAACGGTCGCGGGAAGGGACCGATCGAGGACCACTTCGATCGCGAGCCCGAGCTCGAAGCGGCGCTCGAGCAGAAGGGCAAGCACGACCTGCTGAAGCAGGTGCAGGCGCTGGCGGACCTCGCCGACCTCCACTTCGTCCGCCAGCACGAGCCGCTCGGCCTCGGCCACGCGGTGTCGGTGGCCCGTCAGCACGTCGGGAACGAATCGTTCGCCGTGCTGCTCGGCGACGACGTGATGGTCGACGACGCCGCCTTGCTGCGCAGCATGATCGAGATCCACGACCGCGAACAGGCGTCGGTGCTCGCGCTGCTCGAGGTCGAGCCGGACGAGATCTCCTCGTACGGGTCCGCCGAGGTCGAGCCGCTCGACGGGGACGTGTTCCGGCTGCGGTCGGTGGTCGAGAAGCCCAAGCCGGAGGACGCGCCGTCGAACCTCGCCGTGATCGGCCGCTACGTGCTCCGCCCCGGCATCTTCGACGCCCTCGACCGCATCGAGCCGGGCGCCGGCGGCGAGCTCCAGCTCACCGACGCGATCGGTGTGCTGCTCCAGGAGGAGACGGTCGTCGGGCGCCGCTTCACGCACGGCCGCTACGACGCCGGCATGAAGGTCGACTTCCTGCGGGCCAACCTCGAGCTCGCGCTCGACCGGCCCGACCTGGCGGCGGACGTCGAGGCGATGATCGTCGAGGTCGTGCGCCGGCGCGGCCTCGCATGACCGATCCGTGATCCCGCTCGCGGACGTCCAGCGCGACATCCTCGGCGCGGTGGCGCCGCTCGCGCCGGTCACGGTTCCGGTGCGCGACGCGCTCGGCCTCGTGACTACGCGCGACATGGTCGCCGGGGAGGCGGTGCCCCCGTTCGCCAACACCGCCATGGACGGCTACGCGGTGCGCGCCGCCGACACCGCCGGCGCCGGCGCCCGAGGCGCCCGTCCGGCTCGCGGTCGTCGGGCGAGCTCCCGGCCGGGCGCGCGCCGACGCAGCCGGTCGGGGAGGGCGAGGCCATCCGGATCATGACCGGCGCGCCGATGCCCGACGGCGCCGACGCGGTGGTGATGGTGGAGTACACCGAACGCGACGGCGACGCCGTCCGGGTGTTGCACGCGGCGCGCGCCCGGCGATCACGTGCGCGCCGCCGGTGGCGACCTCGCCGCCGGCGAGCTCGTCTTCCCGGCCGGCACCGTGCTCGGGCCCGCGCACCTCGGCGTGCTCTGACCAGCTCGAGCTTCGACGACGTCGAAGTCGTGCCGCGGGCGCGCGTCGGCGTGCTCTCCACCGGCGACGAGCTCGTCGAGCGGGGCCGCTGCGCCCGGGCCAGATCCGCGACTCGAACCGGCCGATGCTCCTCGCCCAGGTCGCCGACGCCGGCGCCGACGCCGCCGACCTCGGGCTCGCACCGCGACGACGAGAGCATCATCACGCGCACGCTGGAGGACGCGCTCGCCAGCTGCGACGCCGTCCTCACGAGCGGGGGCGTGTCGGTCGGCGACTTCGACTACGTGAAGGCGGCGCTCGGGCGCCTCGGGCCGGATGCAGTCGTGGCAGGTCGCGATCAAGCCGGCCAAGCCGCTCGCGTTCGGCGTGATCGACGGGACCCCGGTGTTCGGACTGCCCGGGCAACCCGGTGTCGTCGCTGGTGAGCTTCGAGCTCTTCGCCCGGCCCGCGCTGCTCCAGATGATGGGGCACGCGGCGCGGTTCCGGCCCGAGGTGACGGCGACGGCCGAGCGCGCCATGCCCCGCAAGCCGGACGGGAAGCTGCACCTCGACCGGGTGCGCGTGCGCGCCGAGGGCGACTCGTACTCTCGCCGCCCGCACCGGCGATCAGGCGAGCAACGTGCTGTCGGCCACCGCCGCCGCCAACGGCCTCGCCCTCCTGCCCGACGGCGACGGCGTCCCCGAAGGCGGGGTGGTCCGGGTCATGCGCCTCGACTGGCCCGCCGACCACTGATT
>CAVYIP010000016.1:0-45330 GCA_963768605.1 uncultured Actinomycetes bacterium
CGGGTCGTCAGATCCTAGCCCGCCCTCGCTCCGCCGAGATCAGTCGCACTTCGTGTCGTTCGGCGGTGGCTGGAGATCGACGAGGTACTTCGTCACCTTGTCGTCGACGCACGTGTTGCCGGCGGTCGCGAAGGACGTGTGTTGTGTGCCCTCGGCCGTGATGAGCACGCCCGACGACAGCTCGCCGGCGAGCCCCTGCGCCCATTTCAGCGGGGTGGCGGGGTCGTTGGTGGTGCCGATGACGAGAATCGGGGGCGTGCCGTCGACGCGGATCGGCGCCAGGTTCTGCACCGGGGGCACCGGCCAGTACGCGCAGACGAGCCCGGCGTTGAGGAGCGAGACACCGACACGGGGCGCGGCGGCACGGAACTGGGGCTCGGCAGCCTCGTAGGCGTCGGGCCCGCCCACCGGCGGCCCGTCCCGACAGCCGATGGCCCAGAACGCAGGCTGCGACGAGTCGTAGGTGCCGTCGTCGTGACGGCCCGTGTACTCGTCCGAGAGCGCGAGCAGGCGTCCTCCGTCACCGCGCGCCGCGGCGGCCAGCGCCTGCTCCAGCTGCGGGTAACCCGCCCGACCCGAATACAGGGCTTGCGCGACGCCGAGGTCGAACTCGCCCCCGCCCAGCGTCCGACCGTCGCCGGCAGCCAGCGGCTGTGCGTCGATCTGCGCCGCGAGCTGATCGAACGCGCCGGCGGAGTTGCCCGCGTTGTAGAAGGGGCAGCGCCGGTTCGCCGAGCAGTTCGCCAGGAACGCGTCGAGCGAACGCTCGAACCCGCCGGCCTGTTCGGCGCCGATCTCGAGCGCGCTCAGGTTCGGGTCGATGGCGCCGTCGAGGACGAGCGCTCGCACCTTCTTCGGGAAGAGCTTGGCGTAGAGCGTGCCGAGGTAGGTCCCGTACGAGTACCCGACGTAGGTGAGCTTCTTGTCGCCGACGGCCTGGCGAATGCGGTCCATGTCGCGGACCGTGCTCTCGCTCGAGACGTACGGCAGCAGGTCGCCGCTGCGCGCCTCGCACGACTGAGCGAGCTGCTGGAGCTCGGTGGCGAGGTCGGCGCGCTCGGCCGGAGTGTCGGGCGAGTAGTCGGCGGAGAACACGCCGTCGAGGTTGTCCTCACACTTCACCGGGCTCGTTTCGCCGCTCCCGCGCGGGTCGAAACCGACGATGTCGAAACGCTTGGTGATCTCGTCGGGGAGGATGCTCGCGAAGTCCCGAGCGAACTCCGTGCCGGGGGCGCCGGGACCTCCCGGGTTCATGAGCAGCGAGCCGATGCGGTTCTTCCGGTCGGTGGCGCGCACTCGCAAGAGCGCGACCTTCATCGTCTTGCCGTTGTCCGGGTGCTCGTAGTCGAGCGGCACCGTGAGCTTGGCGCAGTCGCTGCCGTCGCCGCAGCTCTTCCAGTCGAGCTTCGCCGCCGGTGCCGTCGCCGGCGAGGCGTGCGCCGTCGCGCCGGCGAGGTGTGCGGTGGATACGACGCCGAGTGACGCGATCGCGACGCAAAGCGCGGCAGAAAGAACCCGGCGGGGGTGCACGACGTCGGAGCTTACGGCCGGCTGCTCACCTGACGGCCGCGCCCGGCGATGGTGATGGGCACCGGCACGATGCGAGAAGATGACGCCACCGCGAGCTTGCGAGGGCAACGACGCAGATGGGACGTCTCGACGGAAAGGTGGCGCTGATCACGGGCGCCGCCGGCGGAATCGGCAGGGTCGCCGCCGAGCTGTTCGCCCGCGAGGGCGCTCGCGTCGTCGTCGCCGACGTCGTCGAAGGCGACGGGAGATCGACCGTCGACGCCATCCGCGACGCCGGCGGAGACGCCGCGTTCGTCGAGGCCGACGTGTCCGACGCCGCCGAGGCCGAGGCGATGGTCCGGTTCACGCTCGACACGTTCGGCGGCCTGCACGTCCTCTACAACAACGCCGGCATCCTCCCGCCCGACGACGCCGGGACGCTCGACACGCCCGAGTCCACGTGGGAGCGCGTGATGGCCGTGAACCTGAAGGGCGTCTGGCTCGGCTGCAAGTACGGGATCCCGGCGCTGCTCGAGTCGGGCGGCGGCTCGATCGTGAACGTGTCGTCGCTCGTCGCGCTCATGGGGTCCGCGGTACCGCAGATCGCGTACACCGCGAGCAAGGGCGGCGTGCTGGCGATGACCCGCGAGCTGGCGGTCGAGTACGCCCGTCGTGGGATCCGGGCGAACGTCTTGTGCCCGGGACCGATCGAGACGCCGCTCATGGCCGAGCTGATGGCCGATCCGCAGTGGGCGGCGCGCCGGCTCGTCCACATCCCGATGGGGCGCCCCGGGCAGGCGCAGGAGATCGCGCGTGCCGCCCTGTTCCTGGCCTGCGACGATTCTTCGTTCATGACCGGGACGACACTCGTCGTCGACGGCGGCATCACCGCCGCCTACGTGACACCGGAGTAGGCAGGGAGCGCGATGAGCAGCGGCTTGGGGCTCGACGACCTTCGGGAGCGCATCGGCGCGGGCGACGTCGACACCGTGCTCGTCGCCTTCCCCGATCTCCAGGGTCGCCTCATGGGCAAGCGCGTGACCGGCCACTACTTCCTCGACCACGTCGTCGACGGCGACGGCATCGAGGCCTGCAACTACCTCCTCGCGGTCGACGTCGAGATGACGCCGCTCCCCGGTTACACGTTCGCCAACTGGGAGCAGGGCTACGGCGACATGAAGGCGGTCCCCGATCTCGCGACGCTGCGTCCGGTCCCCTGGCTCGAGAAGACCGCGATCGTGCTGTGCGACCTCGTCGACGAGGAGACGGGAACGCCGGTCGAGGTGTCGCCCCGCCGGATCCTCCAGCGCCAGGTCGAGCGGGCCGCCGCTGCCGGCTACACGGTCAAGTGCGGCTCGGAGCTCGAGTTCTTCCTGTTCCGCGACTCGTACGAGGAGGCCGCGGCCAAGGGCTACGCCGGCCTCGAGCCGCACTCGCCGGTCATCGAGGACTACCACATCCTCCAGACCACGCGGGACGAGTACCTGATCCGCGCGATCCGCAACGCGATGGACGCGTCGGCGCGTCCCGGTCGAGTTCTCGAAGGGCGAAGCGGGGCGGGGACAGCACGAGATCAACCTCGAGTACGCCGACGCGCTCGAGATGGCCGATCGCCACGTGATCTACAAGAACGGCGCCAAGGAGATCGCCTCGCTCGACGGGCCGTTCGATCACGTTCATGGCGAAGTACTCGATGGACGAGGTCGGCTCGTCCTGCCACGTGCACTCGAGCGTGTGGGACGGCGACGGCGCGACCTCGCTCATGTGGAGCGACGACGCGCCGCACAATCTCTCCGACGTGTTCCGGGGCTGGCTCGGCGGGCTGATCGCGACGGGCCGCGAGCTCGCGTGGCTGTTCGCGCCCAGCGTCAACTCGTACAAGCGCTATCAGCCCGAGTCGTGGGCGCCGACCGCGCTGGCGTGGGGCCGCGACAACCGCACGTGCGGGTTCCGCGTCGTCGGCCACGGCGGGGGCTTCCGGGTGGAGTCCCGCCTGCCGGGCGCCGACGTGAACCCCTACCTCGCGTTCGCGGCCACGATCGCCGCCGGCCTCCACGGCATCGAGCACGATCTCGACCCGGGCACGCCCTTCGACGGGAACGCCTATGCCGGCGACGACCTCGAGCGCGTGCCCGAGACGTTGGTGGACGCGATCGGCGAGCTCGAGCGCAGCGAGGTCGCGGTCAAGGCGTTCGGTTCCGACGTGCACGAGCACCTCGTCAACACCGCGCGCCAGGAGTGGGCCGGCTTCAACCGCGTGGTGACCGACTGGGAACGCCGCCGCAACTTCGAGCAGTTCTGAGCGAGTCAGTGTGACAGCCGACCGTTGATCGCGGTGCCCGCCTACCCGGTGAAGGCGGGGCGGGTGCAGGGCTGGGAGAAGCCGGGCGTGGCCGCGCCGACGCCGTACGTCGAGGCGCTGCAGCGCGCCGGTGCGTTGGAGGCGATCCTCATGCCCGTCGCCATCGACGACGCCGACGCCGCTGACGTGCTCGAACGGTTCGACGGGCTGCTACTGATGGGCGGCGGCGACCTCCACCCCGAGGAGTACGGCCAAGAGCGGCGCGACGAGATCTACGGGGTCATCCCGCACCGGGACCGTTTCGAGCTCGCGCTCGCACGCGCCGCCGTCGATCGCGGTGTCCCGACGCTTGCGATCTGCCGCGGGCACCAGGTGCTGAACGTCGCGTTGGGCGGCTCGCTCGACCAGCACATCACCGACCGCGACGGGGTCCTCCCCCACGGCAAGCCCGGCGTCCCGGGCGGGTCGACCGTGCACGACATCGAGATCGAGCCCGGGTCCCGGCTGGCGTCCGCGATGGGCGTCACGCACGCGTCGTGCTCGTCGCACCACCACCAGGCGGTCGAGCACACCGGCGACGGCCTGCGGGTCAGCGCCCGCGCTCCCGACGGCGTGATCGAGGGCATCGAGCTCGAAGGCGACGCATGGATCGTCGGGGCGCAGTGGCACCCGGAGGACACCGCCGCCGACGACCCGGCGCAGCAGCGGCTGTTCGACACGTTCGTTCGTCAGGCCGGCGCGATCACGCCGTGAACCGGCGGCGGCGCGTCCGCCTCACCGGCGAGCGAGCGGATCGAGGTCCTCGGCGTCGTCGAGCCGGACGACCCGCCGCGGCAGATCGGCGAACGGGTACCGGCCGGTCGCGAGTAGGGCGAGCGCGGCGCGGTACGCGGTCGAGTCGACGCCGAGCGCGCCGATGATCCGGAGCTCCTTGAACACGATGTGGTCGGGCTTGGAACTCCGCGCACCGGACCGCCTCGCGTCCCGGCCACGACGACGGTGCCACCGGCGCGGGCGAGCGCGACGGCCTGTGCGAACGCTTCGGGCGCCTTGGCCGTGACGTCGACGACCACGTCGGCCAGGCCTCCGGTCGCATCCCGCAGCGCGCGTACCGGATCGGTGTCGGCGACGTCGACGGCAAGGTCGGCGCCGAAGTCGGCGGCGACGGCGAGCCGTTCGGCATCGTGTGCCCCGCGCCCGGTGACCATCACGAAGGCGGCACCGGCATCCTTCGCCGCCGCGGCCGCCGAGAGACCTCGCACGCCCGGCCCGAGCACCGCGACGACGTCGCCTTCTGAGGTACCGGGCACTGTGACGGCCCAGCGCACGCCGGCCCCGAGCGGATTGAACAGTGTGGCGACGACGGGATCGAGCACGTCCGGTATGCGATGGACGATGGTGTCGGGCCCGAGGTACTGGGTCTCCGCGTAGCCGCCCCACAGGCCGGGAGGCTTGTCGACGGGGATGTACCCGTACATGTCGGCCAGGCCGTGACGTTCGCAGCGCTGATACGCGCCGGCGCGGCACGCGTCGCAGGCGCGACACGACTGGAACACCTCGACCGCGACCCGGTCGCCGGCCGCGACACCCCAGCGTTGCGCGGCGGTATCGCCGATGCTCTCGATCACGCCCACCGTCTCGTGCCCCGGTACGAACGCGAAGCCGCCGGCGAGGTGGCCCGTGTACTGCTCGTGATCGGTGCCGCACAGCCCGCACGCCTCGACGCGGAGCACTGCATCATCGTCGCCGTGCTCGGGGACGGCGAGCTCGCGCGCAACGAGCGTGCGGGGCTTCTCGAGCACCAACGCGCGCGCCGATCTGGTCGACACGACCGCGGAGGCTACCGGCGTCCCTTCGCGATCGTTTCGGCGTGCTCCAGCTCGAGCAGGAAGGCCTTGCGCTCCGGGCCGCCTCCGTAGTTGCCCACGCCGCCGCTAGGCGGGCACCACACGGTGGCAGGGGACGACGATCGCCACCGGGTTGGACCCCACCGCGTTGCCGACGGCGCGGGCCGCGCTCGGCTTGCCGACCTGCGCCGCGAGCGCGCCGTACGTGATGACGTGTCCGCTCGGGATGCGCGCCGTCGCCTCGAGCACGTTGCGCCGGAACCCGCCCGTGAGCGACCAGTCGATCACGAGGTCGAACGCGTGACGCCGGCCCTCGAAGTACTCGTCGAGCTCACGGCGAACCGGGTCGAGACGGACGGGCGCTTCGACCACACGAGGCGAGATGCGCTCGGCGAGGTCGTCGAGCACCTGCTCGGGGTCGAACGCCAGGCGCACCAGACCCTGCGGCGTGACCGCCACGAGGAGGTCGCCGACCGGCGAGTCGACCGTCGCCACGGCCACGTCGATCAGGCCCTCGCGGTCGGCGGCGGCGATGGCGGAGATGGTCGCCGCCTCGGCCTGCGTGTCGACGTCGACGGCGGCGCCACGACGCAGCGCGGCCTCGATGTCGTCGAGCTCAAAGTTCGTCATCTGCATACTCCTTGCGTAGGTGCGCGATCCCTTCGTGCACGTTCTGATCGCGCCGCCGCTTCCGAGATGTCGAGAATGCGCCCGACCTGTCGGTACGGAAGGTCGGACACGAACCGCAACACGACGGCGGCGCGCTGCTTCGGGGAGAGCTTCCCGACCGCTTCCCACAACCCGGGGTCGGGCAGCGTCACCGCCGGCGCCGGTTCCTCCGGCAGGTCCGCGGCCGGCACGGGACGTCGTGCCCGGCCGCGGTGGGCGTCGATCGCCTTGCGGTGCGCGATCGTGAGCACCCAGGCCCGCAGGTTCGAGCCGTCCTCGAGCCTCGGATAGGCCCGCAACGCGGCGGTGAACGTCTCCTGCAGGCAGTCGTCGGCGTCGTCGGGCCCCACGGAGAACACGAGGAACCGGTAGACGGCGTCGCGATGCCGGTCGAGGAAGGTCTGGAACGGCGGCGGGCTCACACTCTTGTCAACGTCCGCCGGGCGCAGTTCGTGAGGTGGAAGCGCGGATTTCTGCTACTTCGTCGCGGTCGGCGCCACCGGTCCGCCGACGGCGTGCGTGATGGGGAAGCGGGGTCGCGGCGAGCAGGAACTCGTAGACGCCGTCCGCGGCGCAGTCGGCCGCCAGCTCGTCGAGGTTCCACAGCTGGCCTTGCACGAGCCCCATGTCGCGCAGGTCGATCATGTGCACCGGCAGCAGCGCGGCCGGGTCCTCGGACGGCCACACCTCGAACACCAGGGTGTCGGTGGCCACGGCGGCGACCTGCTTGTCGTGCAGATACTCGATCGCGCCGATCACCGAGCCCGGGGCTGGGATCGCCGAACCGTTGCCGGTCGCCGCGCCGCAGCCACTCCATCTGGCCGGTGCGCACGAGCAACACGTCCCCCGACTCGACGGTCACCCCCGCCTGCCGCTCGGCGGCGGCAGAGGTCGTCGCCGCCGATGGCGTAGCTGTCGTCGAAGTACTCGACGCCCTTGAGGCGAGCGATGTCGAGCAGGACGCCGCGCGTGACGATCGGCCCGTAGTGCTCGATGCCGAGCTCGGCGGCGCCGGCGTCCTGGGTGACCACCGAGTCGGCCGTGTCGTTGTAGAGCAGTCCTTCGTATCCGACGTGCGCGAGCCCGTCCCAGTGCGTCGCCGCTTGCACGCCCATCTCGACGAGGTCGTCGCTGGTCGTGAAGTCGGCCGGGTCTCCGGTGAAGGGCGCGTTGGCCATGATCATCGTGCGCTTCGGGTTGATGCGACCCGGGATCACACCGGTCTGCGGCCCCTCCTCGTCGTAGGGGATCGACAGCGAGAAGCTGACACCGCGCCGCACGGCGGCGACGCCGCGCCGCACCGCCTCCGGGGTGATGAAGTTGAGCGTCCCCCGCTGGTCGTCGTCGCCCCACCGGCCCCAGTTCGAGACCCGCTTCGCCAGCTGCTTCAGCTCGTCGGGCAGCGGCATGCGATCGCCTCGCTATTTCGCGGTGTACTGCTTGCGGAGCTCGTGCTTGAGGACCTTGCCGGTCGCGTTGCGCGGCAGCACGTCGACGATCTCGAGCTGCTCGGGGACCTTCTGGGTCATGAGCCCGGCCTGCGAGCAGAAGTCGAACACGTCCTTCAGCGTCGGTGGCGCCTCCGGGTCGGCCGGCACGACGATCGCGCACGCACGCTCACCCGATCGGTCGTCGGGCAGGCCGATCACGGCGACGTCGCCGATAGCGGGGCTCGTGAACAGGAGGTCCTCGACCTCCTTGGCGCTGATGTTCTCCCCCTTGCGGATGATCACGTCCTTGAGCCGGCCCGTGATCGTGATGTAGCCCTCGGCGTCGAGCTTGCCGAGGTCGCCGGTGCGGAAGAACCCCTCCTCGTCGAAGGCGTCGGCGTCGAGCGTCGAGTCGAGATAGCCGCGGAACAGCTGCGGGCCCTTCGCCCTGATCTCGCCTTCCTCGTCCGGTCCTGCGATCTTCCCGTCGAGCGTCACGACCTTGATCTCCACCCCGGGCGTCGCGCTCCCCTCCGTGTCGGCGAGATGCTGGTCCGAGTCGCGCACTGCACCCATCGTGATGATCGGGCACTCGGTGAGCCCGTATCCGGACACGACCCCGACGCCGCCCATCTCCGCGACGATGTCGTAGTGCAGCTGGGGCGGCTTTGGTGCGGCGCCGCCCGGGAATGCGCGCACCTTCGGGAACAGCGGCGTGTCAGGCTGCTCGCGCTGGGCCGCGAGGTACGCCATGTGGAACGGCGTTCCCGAGCCGGCGAGCGTGACGCCCTCCCGTTGGAGCAGCGGGATCGTGGTCGGCGGGTCGAACGCCTCGATCACAATCGCGCGCGAGCCACTCATCAGCGTCGCGCACAGCAATCCGATCCCGCCGATGTGCGTGAACGGGAATGCCAGCGCGCCGACGTCGTCGGCCGTGAGCTCGAGCGCGACCGCCATGCCGTACGCGGACGCCATGATCGTCCGATCCGTGTGCTTGGCTCCTTTCGGGTCCGCTGTCGTGCCGGACGTGTAGAACGCCCATCGGACCGGGAGCTGTGCCGCGTCGTCGGGCGGAGTGGACGCCGGAGGCAGCGTGCTGGAGTCGCCCTCGGGCAGCTTCTTGTCGACGACCAGGACCTCGAGGCCGGGCTGACCCTCGGCGATCGCGTGTGCCATCGCCTCGTAGTCGAAGCCCTTCCACTGCGACGGCACGATCAGCATCCGCGCGCCGGTCTGCCTGGTGACGAAACCAACTTCACGCTCGCGGTAGATCGGCAGGATCGGGTTCTGCACGACGCCCAGACGCGACAGCCCGCCGACGAGCACCAACGACTCCAACCACGTCGGCAGCTGCCACGACACGGAGTGCCCGCACCGAGGCCGAGTCCGGCCAGCCCGGCCGCAGCGCGCTCCGACGCGGCGCGGTAGTCGCCGAACGTCAACGTCCGCTGGTCCTCGTCGATCGCCAGGAGCGCGTCGGGCGTCTGGTCGGCGCGCCGCTCGATGAGCTCCCACAGGCTCCTGGCGTCCGAGATCATCGTCTCGACCCTTCGGCCGTCATGCCGTGATCCCGCCGTCGAACGACACGATGCTGCCCGTCATGTAGCGGGCGTCGTTCGAGGCGATGTAGGCAATGACGCCCGCGACTTCCTCGGGCTCGGCGTACCCGAGCGGCGACGTCACCCGGGCGAACTCCTTCAGGTTCACGCCTTCGGGCATCGTGAACCCGGCGATCATCGGCGTGTTCATGCCGCCGGGAGCGACTGCGTTCACGCGCACGCCGCGCTTGACGTACTCGACCGACGAGTGCGCGGGTGAGGTTCACGACGCCGCCCTTCGACGCGCAGTACGCCGCCGAGTAGGGCTGGCCCATCAGCCCGGCGTTCGACGCGACGTTCACGATCGCGCCCCCGCCCTCGAGCATGTGCGGCAGCGCGGCCTGGCACATCAGGAACGTGCCGGTGAGGTTGACGCCGACGATCGCCGACCAGCGCTCGTACGTCTCGTCGACGGTGTGCGCGAAGCCCCCGATCCCGGCGGAGTTCACGAGCACTCGGGGGCGGCCGAGGTCGGCGGCGACTCCGTCCATCGTGGTCTTCACCGCGGCGGGATCCGTGACGTCGACCCGGTAGGCGCGGGCGTTGCCGCCCCGCTCGCCGATCTCGGCCGCCGTCTTCTCGGCGGCGTCGACGTCGAGATCGACGGCGGCGACCGCCGCGCCCTCGTCCCCGAAGCGATGGGCGGTGGCGCGCCCGAGCCCGGAGCCGGCCCCGGTGACGACCGCGACGTGGTCCGTGAAGCGCGTCATGTGCCCCTCCTGGGCCGATTCCGGCCCCTGCGCAGAATAGGAGCTAACACTCCGCACAGCGGCACGTTCTCTACCCCTAGTAGTGCAGGTCACCGACGCGTCGCACAGCGCATGGCCTCGCCTGAACGCCCCGTCAGACCGGCGTCAGGAGGTCGGGTACGGTCCGGCCCGTGGCATCCGTGGGGACCAGCCCGCGCACGACGGCGGACTTGCTGCGCGCCGCGGCGGCCGCGCATCCCGATCGCGAGGCGTACGTCCACGGCGAGAAGCGGGTCTCGTACGCCTGGCTGGACCGCGCCGCCGACGGGTTCGCCGCCACCCTCCTCGACCGGGGCGTGACTCCGGGCGACGTCGTGTGCCTGCTGCTGCCGTCGTCGATCAAGTTCGCGACCTGCTACCTGGGCGCGCTGCGCGCCGGTGCGATCACGTCGGCGATCAACCTGCGGCTCGGCCCGGGCGAGAAGGCGAGCATCCTCGAGCGCACCACCCCCGTCGTGACGGTCGTCGGCGACGGCGTCGAGCTCGCCGACGATGTGGACGCCGGCCACCGGATCCACGTCTCCGAGCTCGGTCACGCGTTCGGCGCCGCGCCGCCGCAGTCGCTGCCGGAGCTGTCGCCGACCGACGCCGCGTGCATCGTGTGGACGAGCGGGACGACCGGCGCAGCCGAAGGGCGCGGTGTACGACCACGCTGCGATGGAGGTGATCTCGCGCAACATCGGCGAGCTCACCCGCCCCGGTGACCGCCGGCTGCTCGCGCTGCCGTTCCCGCACGTCGGATACATGACCCGCATGTGGGACGAGCTCGCGAACGGCACGACGTTGGTGCTCGTGGGCGAGCCGTGGTCGGCCGAGGAGTCGCTCCGCCTCATCCGCGACGAGGGCATCACGATGGCCACCGGCGTCCCCACGCAGTGGTCGCTCGTGCTCGCACACCCGGACGTCGAACGGACCGACTTCTCCGGGCTGCGGGTGGGCGCACTCGGAGGTGCGTCGATCGCGCCCGACCTGGTGCGCCAGATCCGCAAGGTGCTCGGCTGCCCGGTGATCACCCGCTACACGAGCACGGAGGCGGGCGTGTGCACGAGCACGCTCGTGGACGACGACGCCGAGGTCGTCGCCACGACCGTCGGACGGCCGGCTCCGGAAGTGGAGTTGCGCATCGTCGATCCCGACGACGGGAGCGAGCAGCCCACCGGCGAAGTCGGCGAGGTGCGGTGCCGGTCGGCCGCGATGATGCGCGGCTACTGGCGCGATCCCGAGCGCACGACGGAAGCCATCGACGCCGACGGCTGGCTGCACACCGGCGACCTCGGCTTCGTGGGCGCCGACGGCAACCTTCGCATCGTCGGACGCCTGAAGGAGATGTACATCCGCGGCGGGTACAACGTGTACCCGGCCGAGGTCGAGGCGGTGCTCGCCGAGCATCCGTCGGTGGCGCGTGCAGCAGTGGTCGGCGCGCCCGACCCGGTCCTCGGCGAGGTGGGTGTCGCCTTCGTCGTGCCGGCGCCGGACTCGCCGCCGCCGACGCGCGACGCGTTGCGGTCGTGGTGCCGCGACCGCCTGGCGGATTACAAGGCGCCCGATCGCGTCGAGGTGGTCGACGAGCTGCCGCTCACCTCGATGCTCAAGGTCGACAAGCGCGCGCTGGTCGCGCGGACAACGGAGGAGAGATGACAACCGAAGCGACGATCCAGCCCGTCGGCAGCGGCGACACGAGCGAGAAGCCGATCAAGCTCGGTGGCGCCCTGTTCACGATGGTGGAACCCCATCCCGGTCACGAGGTCGCGTACAACCGCTGGTACGAGCGTGACCACTTCTACGCCGGCTGCATGATCGGAGCGTGGACGGTCTCGGGCGCCCGCTACGTGGCGACACGCGCGTGCAAGGAGAAGCGGTACCCGTCCGACTCACCGATCACCCCGGACCCGATGGTCGGCTCGTACCTCGCGCTCTACTGGATCCTCGCCGGGAAGTTCGGCGAGTGGATGAAGTGGGGCACCGAGCAGGTGAACTGGCTCCACGCCAACAACCGGATGTTCTCCGAGCGCGACCACATCCACACGCTCATGTACAAGTTCCTCGACGAGCAGCACGCCGATCCGGACGGCGTGCCCGCCGAGCTCGCGCTCGACCACCACTTCCCCGGCCTCGTCGCCGTGATCGGCGAGGTCGCCGACGGGAAGACGCACGACGACGTGGTTGCGTGGTTCGGCGGCCGCCCGTGCCCGGCCGAGGTGATGACCGCGTTCACGCCCGTACCGCTGTTCCAGGACGCGCCGAGCGACGTGCCCCGCAACGAGGAGACCGACCGATTCCTCCAGCTCTACTTCCTCGACGAGGACCCGCTCGAGGTGTTCGACGATCGGTTCGGGGGGCTCGGCAAGGAGTTCGACGCCAGCGGCCTCGGCCGCATCCTGTTCGTCTCGCCGTTCCTCGCCACCGTCCCCGGCACCGACCGCTACGCCGACGAGCTGCGCTAGGTCGGATCACGAAACAGCGGCGCCCCGAAGGCGCGGGAGCACCTTGCGCTCGAAGAGCTCGAGGCTCTCCCAGGCGACTTCGGGCGGGATGCCGCCCATGAGCGGGTGCAGGACCAGCGTGCCGAAGTCGCCGAGCTCCTCGGCGAGCACGACGCACTCGTCCGGCGTCACGACGCGGTAGACGCCGCTCTTCCGGACGTCATCGACGTCCTTGGCGTGCACGTCGACGGCCGAGCGCTGCCCCGGCGTCTGCCAGCTCTCGTACACGTTGGCCTCGTGCAACGCGTGGGGACCGATCTTCACCCACGCCGCCTCCGGGTCCTCGGCCACGTGCACGAAGCCCGGGCCGGCAGGGAGGCTGATGAACCCCTGGTCGAACCCGACCTTGGCGCACTCGTCGTCGTAGATCTCGGCCAGCTTCGGATCACCGATGGCCGGGAACATCGGGAGCCGCAGCCGCGCCGCGCGTCGCGCCGCGACCTCCGTCGAGCCGCCGATCATCATCATCGGGTGCGGCTGCGTCAGCGGCCTCGGCGTCACGTGCACGGTTCGCCCCCGCCACTCGAACGGCTCGCCCGTCCACGCCTTGCGCATGACGTCGACGTACTCCTCGAGCAGCTTGCCGCGCTGCTTGCGGTCGACGCCCGCCATCTCGAACTCCTCGTACCGGTAGCCGACGCCGGCGACGAAGCTGATCCGCCCCCCGCTGGCGAGGTCGAGCACGGCGAGCTCCTCCGCCAGGCGCACGGGATCGTGCAGCGGCACGAGGACGGCGGCGATGTTGATCCCGATGCGGCGGGTGCGCCCGGCGATCGCGGCCGCCATCGTCACGGGCGCGGGGATGTAGCCGTCGTCGGCGCCGTGGTGCTCGGAGAGCACCACGAAGTCGATGCCGCGCTCGTCGCCCCACCTCGCCTGTTCGAGGCACGCGGCGTACATCTCGGCGTGCGTCGCCGAGCCCCAGGTCGGGGCACGAAGGTCGTATCGGAGGCCGATCATCGCCATGGCGCGACTCCAGGGTCAGCGGGTGAGGTGCGGCCCGACTTCGGCGCCGAAGCGCTCGATCTGGTCACACAGCTCGTCGATCGAGCGCGACTGGAAGCGCACCTGGAGGTGCGACACGCCCATCGCGCCGTACTCGTTCATCGATTCGGCGAGCTTCTCGGGCGGACCGGTGATCGTGCCGCGCGCCACCTCCCAGCCGGGCTCGCCGACGTACATCGCCTCGGTGATCACGCCGATCTCGGGCTCGGCGCCGGGGCGCACCTCGTCCCGGTGGGCTCGGAGGTACGCGATCGAGTCCGGCATCTTCTTGCGCGGCGTCCCCTGCGGGATCCAGCCGTCGCCGCGCGCCGCGACCCGCCGCAGCGCCGGGCGGCTCGACCCGCCGATCCAGATCGGTGGGCGCGGCCGCTGGACCGGTCGCGGCCGCATGCCCACCTGGTCGTCGCCCGCGCCGGTGAACTCGTCGCGCCAGGCGTCTTTCACTCCGTCGACCGCGTCGTCGAGCATCCGCCCCCGGTCCGCGAACGGCAGGCCCATCGCGTCGAACTCCCCCGCCACGTGCCCCGCGCCCATCCCGAGGATCACCCGACCGCCCGACAGCGCGTCGAGCGTCGCGAACGCCTTGGCCGTCAGGAGCGGATGCCGGTAGGGGCCGACGAACACGTTCGTCATGAGGTGCGTCTGCGTGGTGTTCGCGGCGAGAAAGCCGAGCGTGGAGATCGGCTCGTACCACGTCGTCGACATCGCCGGCGCGAGCGAGCGCGGGATCGCGACGTGGTCGCACACGGCCACGTAGAAGAACCCGGCCCGGTCGGCGGCCTGCGCGGCTTGGACCAGCTCGGGCACGCCGGCGCCGTTCTCCCGCTCCCACGGCGCCGCCACCATCGTGCTGAGCGCGACGGTCGGCAGTTGGATCCCGAACACGAGCTTCCCGGCCGGGACGACGGTGACGACGTCGTCGCTCACGACCGCCTGCTCATCCGCTGCGCTCACCCGGGCCAGACGACGCTCTGGAGCTCCGAGTACGCGTGGAGGCCGAACGACCCGCCGTCGCGGCCGACCCCGCTGAGCTTCGTGCCCCCGAACGGCGTCTCGTGGTTGCGCTGGATCGTGTTGATGCCGATGTTGCCGGCTCGGAGGCGACGTGCGACGCGCATCCCGCGCGCCGAGTCGCCGGTGAACACGTAGTCGTAGAGCCCGAAGTCGCTGTCGTTGGCGAGGTGAATGGCTTCCTCGTCGTCGTCGAAGGTCTCGACGACGATCACCGGCCCGAAGATCTCTTCACGCGCGACGCGCATGCCGCCGCGCACCTCGGAGAGCAGGGTCGGCTCCACGTAGAAGCCCCGATCGAGATGTTTGGGTCGCCCTCCGCCGGTGACGACCTCCGCGCCCTCGTCGGCGCCGGCCCGGATGTATCCCTCGACGCGCTCGCGATGCGCGCCCGTGATCAGCGGGCCCACGACCGTCTTGGGATCGGTCGGGTCGCCCACCGGCAGCAGCGTGGCCATCTTGGCGAGGCCCTCGACGAATTCCTGGTAGCGCGACCGGTGCACGATGGCCCGCGTCGGCGCGGTGCAGATCTGCCCGGCGTGGAAGGTCCACACGGATCCGACGGCGGTGACGGCAGTGGCGAGGTCGGCGTCGTCGAGCACGATGCCCGCGCCCTTGCCGCCCAGCTCGAGCAGGAGCCGCTTCATCGTGCGCCCACCGGCTTCGGCGATGCGGAGGCCGACGGCCGTGCTGCCGGTGAAGCTGATCATGTCGACGTCGGGCGATTCGACCAGCGCCTCCCCCGTGGCCGGGCTCGAGCCGGTCACGACGTTCACGACGCCGGGCGGGAAGCCGACCTCGTCGAGGATGCGCACGAGCTCGATCACCGCCAGCGGGTCCTGCGGCGCCGGTCGCACGATCACCGTGTTGCCCATCGCGAGGGCGGGGCCGATCTTGCCGGCCATGTTGACGATCGGGAAGTTGTACGGCGTGATGCACGCGACCACGCCGACCGGAGCCCGGCGCGCGAGCGCGCCCATGAGGCCCGCCGGCGCCATCGGCGTCGCCGGCATCTCCTGCGGCGCCAGCGGGATGACGTTCGGCTCGAGCGCACCGCGCGCGTACCGGTCGAACCGGCTCGCTGCCACCGGCACCTGCATGGCGCGCCCGACTGCGGTCGTGCACCCCGTCTCCGAGATCACGAGCGGCACGAGGTCCTCGAGCTTCTCGCGCACGCGGACGGCGGCCGCCGACAGGAGCTCGGCGCGCTGCTCGGGCGTCGTCTGCGACCAGGACTCGAACGCTTCCCGTGCCGCGCGGGCGGCGTCGTGTGCCTGCTGCACGGACGCCTCGGGCGCGACGCCGACGGCGACCTCGGTCGCCGGGTTCACGATCTCGTAGCCGCCGTCGCCGCCCTCGACCCACTCGCCGCCGATGAGGAGCCGCTCGTGCGGCCGGTCCGTCGTCACGCTCACGTCGCTCTCCCCGCTACGATCCCCAAGGTAGAACGTGTTCTCATTTCGTGTCCAGCGGGGTGATCAGCGATGGATCTCGGCCCGGTCGGCATCTGGACGTTCGCCCTCGACCTCCAGCCCGTCGGCGCGGGCACGCGAGGTGGCGGCCGAGCTGGAGGAGCTCGGGTACGGCGCCGTCTGGGTGCCGGACGCCGTCGGCCGCGACCCGCTCGTGCACGCGGCGCTCCTTCTGGGCGGGACGAGCCGCATCTCGATCGGCACCGGCATCGCGCAGATCTACGGACGCGACCCGATGACGATGACCGGCGGCTGGAAGACCATCAGCGAGGCGTTCCCGGGCCGGTTCGTGCTCGGGCTGGGCGTGAGCCACCAGACCGATGGTCGAGGGCCTGCGCGGGCAGATCTACCGTCCCCCGCTGACGGCGATGCGCGAGTACCTCGAGCGCATGGACACGGCGATGTACGTCGCCGCCGAGCCGACGGAGCCTCCCCGACGCGTGCTCGCCGCCTTGGGCCCGAAGATGCTGGCGCTGGCGGCGGAACGCGCGGACGGCGCGCACCCCTACAACGTGCCACCGGAGCACACCGCGCGTGCCCGCGAGATCCTCGGCCCGGCGAAGCTGCTGGCACCGGAGCAAGCCGTCCTGCTCGAGACCGATCCGGTCGAGGCGCGACGCATCGGGCGCGGGCACTTGGCGATCTATCTCGACCTCCCGAACTACATGAACAACCTGCGCCGGTTCGGGATCACGGACGACGACATCGCCGACGGCGGGAGCGATCGTCTCGTCGACACGCTCGTTGCGTGGGGCGATGTCGACGCCATCCGCGCCCGTGTGCAAGCGCATCTCGACGCCGGCGCGGACCATGTCGCCGTGCAGGTGCTGACACCCGATCGCGGCACGCTTCCGCTCGACGAATGGCGGGAGCTCGCTCCGGTCCTGCTCTAGGGTCCAACGATGGCGGAGTTCGAGTCGTACGACCAGCGTGTCGCCGACGGTCTCGTGCGGGCGCACGAGAAGGGCGAAGGTCTGCCCGGCTATCTCGGGATCCGCCTGACCGAGACGTGGCCCGGCGGGATGCGCGCCGAGATCCCCGTGCGCGACGACCTGCTCAACCCGTTCGGCAACCTGCACGGAGGCGTGCTGGCCTCGCTGTGCGACCACGTGCTCGGCACCGTCTGCTACCCGGTGATCCCGCCCGGCGCGTGGGCGGCGACGACCGAGTTCAAGCTCAACTACCTGGCGCCGGTCACCGCCGGATCGCTGTCGGCGGCGGCGCAGATCGTCTCCCTGACGAAGCGCACCGCGGTCGTGCGCATCGAGGTCGACAACGACGGACGGCAGGTGTGCCTCGCCCAGGGCACCGTCCTGGTGATGCCACCGAAGGCTTGAGCGCAGCGCAGAAGGACAGAAGGGAGCGGCGGCATGGCCGCGTTGCAAACCCTGATGACCGGTCTTGTGTTCGGCGAGCAGCCGCGTTGGCACGAGGACCGTCTTTGGTTCTCGGATTGGGGCGTGCCACAGGTCATGGCCGTCGATCTCGAGGGCAACCACGAAGTCATCCTTCAGGGGCGGTCATTTCCGCTGTGCGTCGACTGGTTGCCCGACGGTCGCCTTCTCGTCGTCTCCGCCCGCGAAGGGCTTCTCTTGCGCAGGGAGCCCGACGGCTCGCTCGTGACCCACGCCGACCTGACCGGCCTCTCCGATCCGCCGGCAGGGAACGAGCTCGTCGTGGACGGTCGGGGCAATGCCTACGTCAACGGCGGCGGCTTCGACTTGATGGCCGGCGAGGAGTTCGCTCCCGGCATCGTCGCGCTGGCCACCCCCGACGGCTCGGCTCGCCGGGTGGCCGATGACCTCGCCTTCCCGAACGGGATGCTCGTGACCCCCGACTCGACCTTGATCGTCGCGGAGACCTACGCGAACAGGCTGACCGCCTTCGACATCGCGGCCGACGGCGCCCTGTCGAACAGGCGGGTGTGGGCAGATCTCCACGACGGCTTTCCCGACGGCATCTGCCTCGACGCCGAGAACGCCGTCTGGTACGGGGACGTCCCCAACAAGCGATGCGTGCGCGTTCGCGAGGGCGGCGAGGTACTGCAGACGATCGAGCTCGACCGCGGGTGCTTCGCCTGCGCGCTCGGCGGGCCGGAGAAGCGAACGCTCTTCATGATGGCGCAGGAATGGAACGGCCCCGACGGCATGTTCGAGGGGCCGCGAACGGGCCAAGTGCTCATGACGCAGGCGCCGGCCCCGGCCGACGGGTTGGCCGTAGAAGACGGAAAAGGGTGGCCCGGCTCAGCTATCCTGAGCGCTACTCGGCGAAGTCGAGCTGGAGCATGCGGATCGCGTTGCCGCGCACGATCTTCTGGATCTGCTCCTCGTCGAGGTCCTTCATCTGGCGCTCGGCGACTTCCTTGCTGTTCGGCCAGGTCGAGTCGCTGTGCGGGTAGTCGGTCTCGAAGGTGATCGTGTCGACGCCCATGTCCTCCAGCGACCGCAGGCCGTGCGGGTCGTCGAAGAAGCAGCCGTACACGTGCTCGCGGTAGTACTGGCTCGGCGGCTTCTTCACCTTGTCGGCGACGCCGCCCCACGCCCGGTTGTGGTCCCACACCGCGTCGGCGCGCTCGAGCACGTACGGGATCCAGCCGATCTGCCCCTCGGAGTAGGCGATCGTCAGGTCGGGGAACTTCTCGAACACGCCTGACATCAGGTAGTCGGTGAGCGACATCGCCGCGTTCATGTACGTGAGCGTCGAGCCGACCGCCGGCGGCGCGTCCTTCGACGTCGACGGCATCTTCGACGACGAGCCGATGTGCATGCAGACGACCGTGCCGGTCTCGGCGCACGCCTGGAAGAACGGGTCCCAGTACCCATCGGCGTCGTGGACCGACGGCAGGCCGAGGAACGGCGGGATCTCCGTGAACGCGACCGCACGGCCACCGCGCGCCGCGTTGCGCCGGATCTCCTCGCCGGCGAGCTCGCGCGTCCCAGAGCTGGATGATCGGCAGCGGGATCAGGCGACCGTCGGAGCCCCCGCACCACTCGTCGAACATCCAGTCGTTGTACGCCTTGACGCACAGGTCGGCGAGCTCCATGTCCTTGGCTTCCATGAACGTCTGGCCGCAGAAGCGCGGGAACGTCGGGAACGAGAGCGACGCCTCGACCCAGTTCACGTCCATGTCCTCGAGGCGCGCCTTCGGGTCGTAGCAGCCCGGGCGCATCTCCTCGTAGGTGATCGCGGTGATCTTGACCTCGTCGCGGTCGAAGCCGACCGCCGCGCTCAGGCGCGTCTGCGGGATCTTCTTGTCCTCGTAGTGCCACCAGTCGCAGGGGTTGCCCTCGCCCTTCTCGTACGAGAAGTTGCCGCCGACGAACGTCATCTCCCCCAGCGGCGCCCGCACGACGCGCGGTCCGACGTCCAGGTACTTCTTCGGCAGCCGCTTCTGCCAGACGTCGGCCGGCTCCACGACGTGGTCGTCGACGGAGATGATCTTCGGGATCTCGGTCATAGGTCGGAGCTTAGACCTGACGGGGCGTCAGGTCGCAGGGCGACGCGTCAGGATCTGGTCGATCACGAAGCCGCCGACGGCGACGACGAGCGCGCCGATGACGATGATGAGCGTGCTGTTGGCGAGGCTCCGCGCGATGACGTCCCACGCGGCGTCGAACGCGTCCCTGCTGGCGAACTGGTCGAGGGTGCGGCCCACGACCTGCTTCGCCAGCGCCATGAGCCCGAGGAAGATGAGCGACACGCCGGCCACGACGACGCCGGCGATCCCGAGGGCACGCCACCGTCGCTCGGACACGGCGACGGCCAGGGCGAGGAGGGCGAGCACGACGAGCGGCGTGAGCAGCGCGATGCGCTGCGCGCCGTCGACGGCTCCCCACAGGATCGGGACCTCGCTGCGCCGGGCGATCACGATGGGTGCCACCTGGACGTTCCGGAGCGCGGCGGCGACCTGGGCGTTCTGAGAACGGGCGAGGTTCACGCCCGGCGCGACGTCGAGCGTGACGGTGTCGTCACCCGAGGTCAGTTGGTCGTGCACTCCGCCGAGGGACTCCTTGAACGCGGCCCGGTACGCCGGCGTGGTGAGCGCGGCGTTGATGCCGGCCCTGATCGCGGGCTCGGTCGCCAGCCGGCACGGGTTGGGTGCGCTCGATGTCGGTGAGCACGGCGTCGGCGATGCCTTGCCGCACCGCCTCGCGATCGAGGAGGTCGTCCGACAGATTGGTGAAGCGCTCCCGATCCAACAGCACCTGCTGGGTCCAGAGGCCCGACGAGCGCGAACGGGAGCAGGAAGCCCGCTGCCACGAGGAGCAGCGAGACGAGAGCCCGTCGGCTCACGCCGCCGGTTGTCGGCGCAAGACGAACGCGAAGCGAGTCAGGACCGCGCCCCAGAAGACCAGCATGAAGCCGATCACGAGCGCGACCACGAGGATCGTGATCCCCGGCCACACGACCGAGATCACGGCGGCGACCAACGCGGCGATGCCCTTGGCGACGAAATGGCCGGTGTGCGGGCGCTCGCCGCGATGCCGGTACGCGTACCAGAGCGTCATGGCGGCGTAGACGAACAGCCAGATCCCAGCAGCAGGGCCAGCACGTAGGCGGTCACGTCCGGCCACGCCAGGACGACGATGCCGGTGATCAGGTCGACGATCCCGCGAAAGAGGATGAAGCCCCATCCCTGGGTGTGGCGTTCGGCGATGGACCAGCCGATCTCGGCGCCGCGCGGCGATGAGAAGGAACACGCCCAGCACGAAGACGAGCGCGAGCACCGTGACGCCGGGCCACACGATGGTGATCACGCCGGCGATCAAGGCCGCGATCCCGAGCGCGAGCACCCACGGCCAGCTCCGGCGCGTGTCGACGGTGACGACTTCGACGGCGGGCTCGGGCGGCGGCGTGGTGCTCATCGTGACTCCCTGCGGTCGCGGACGCGCGTTCGGAACTTAGCGCCGTTCACACCCGAACGCCGAGGTACGGTCCGGCCGAACAACAGGAAGGACCGCCCGATGATGCTCGACGGCAAGACGGTGGTGGTGTCCGGGGTCGGCCCCGGGCTCGGGCGGGAGATCGCAGCCGCGGCGGCGCGTGAGGGGGCCAACGTCGTGATCGGCGCTCGCACGCAGGCGAACCTCGAGAAGGCGGCTGCCGAGATCGACCCCTCCGGAGCGAAGGTTGCGTTCGAGGTCACCGACATCACCGACCCCGCCCAGTGCGCCCGGCTCGCCGCCACCGCGACCGAACGGTTCGGGACGGATCGACGCGCTCGTGAACTGCGCCGCGCTCGACGCCGTGTTCGGCGGGCTCGAGGAAGCCGACTGGGACAGCTGGCGGCAGGCCATCGAGATCAACCTCTTCGGCACCATGCAGATGACCCAGGCGGTGATCCCGGCGATGAAGGAGCAGGGCGGCTCCGTCGTGTTCATCGGGAGCCAGGCGATGTTCTGGTCGCAGCTTCCCCAGGCCGCCTACGGGGCGTCGAAGGCCGCCATTCTCGGCGCCGTCACGCACCTCGCGCGCGAGCTCGGCCCCTACCGGATCCGCGTCAACACCGTCGTGCCGTCGTGGATGTGGGGACCGCCGGTCGAGATGTACGTCGACATGACCTCGAAGGCGCAGAACGTCGAGCCCGGACGTCGATCGTGAACGGCATCACCGAGCAGATGCCGCTGGGCGAGATCCCGAGCGACGGCGACGTCGCAGAAGTCGTCGTGTTCTTCGCGTCCGACCGCGCCCGCATGGTCACGGGTCAGTCGCTCCTCGTGAACGCCGGCGAGTACATCCGCTGACGGTCGCGATGCGGCGGCTAGACGGGTGAGCCGGCCGCGACGAGGGGCCAGGGGCGCTCGCGCTCGGCCGTCAGCGCCAGGTCGAGGAGGAGCGGCTCCTCGAAGTGACGCCCGAGGACCTGGAGGCCGACGGGCATCCCGCGGTTCCTCCCGATCGGGATCGAGCACGCCGGGCTGCCGAACACGTTCGCCGGGATCGTCAAGGCGCCGTTGTTGCCCAGCTCCGCCTGCTGGTCGCCCACTTGCGTCGGCAGCGGGCCTTCGGCTGCGAAGGCGACGTCGGGGTTGGCGGCTGCGATGACGAAGTCGACCTGGTCGAAGACGTCCGCCATGGCCTCGTTCATCGCGGTGCGGCGGTTCTCGATGCGGGCCCGGGCCTCGAGGTTGTACACCTCGGTCGCGACCTTCAGCCCGAAGCCGATCTCCAGCGTGAGATCGGGCTCGCAGTCCGGGTAGCGGTCGCCGAGGATCGCCAGCACCTCCGACAACCCTGACAGCGCCCACTCGTAGCCGAGCTCGGGGAGCTTCACCGGCACGTCGACGAGCTCGAGGCCGGCGTCGCGAGCCAGCTCTTCGCCGTGCGTCACGACCATCTCGGCGACCTCGGGATGCACGACCGCGATGCCGAGATCGGGCACGATCGCGACGCGCTTGCCGCGCAGCTCGTGCGTGCCGAGACCGGCTTCCCAACCATCGACGCGGCCCAGGCTGTACGGGTCGCGGTGATCGAAGCCGTTCGTCACGTCGACGAAGCGGGCGGTGTCGCGGACCGACCGGCTGACACAACCGAGGACCGCGGTCAGCGAACCCACGCACATCTCGGGGCTCTTCGGGATCCGGCCGTACGTGCACTTGAGCCCGAACAGGCCGGTGAACCCGGCCGGAATGCGCAGCGAGCCCCCACCGTCGCCGCCGGTCCCGACCGTGACCAGCCCGCCGGCGACCGCGGCCGACCCCCCACCGGTTGAACCGCCCGGCGTGCGAGTGAGGTCCCACGGGTTGCGCGTCGCGCCGTTGAGGTTCGTCCGCGTGAGGTTCACCCCGCCGAACTCGCTCGACGTCGTGAGGCCGACGAGCACGGAGCCGGCGGACCGCAGCCGGCTGACGAGCGTCGAATCGTGTGTGGCCACGCAGTCCTTCAGCGGCACGCTCGCCTGCGTATACGGCCAGCCCACGACGGAGTCGAGCTCCTTCACGCCCATGGGTACGCCGCCGAACGGCGCGTCGACGTCCGCGCTCGCGGCGACGGCGCCCGCCTCTTCGGGGTTCAGGTACGAGAACGCATTGAGGTCGGAGCGCTCGATCGCATCGAGGGTGGCGTCGAGCTCGTCGAGTGGCGTGCGCTCCCCGGAACGGAACGCTTCGACGAGCGAGCATGCGTCACCGAGCCACGGCGTGTCAGTCATGAGGCGGATGCTACGCGCGCCACGACGCCGTGACCTCGGCCGTCGTCGTGAGTGTCGCGACGAGGCTCAGCGTGTTCTCCAACACCGCAGCCGCGTACTCGGCGGGAATGCCGGCCACCGCATCGCGCGGCATGACGAACTGGTATCCGCGGTTCACGGCGTCGAACGCGAAGTTCGTCATGCCGACGTTCACCGACACGCCGACGCCGACGATCGTCGTGATGCCGAGGTTGCGGAGAATCGGATCGAGCTCGGTGCCGGTCATCGGGCCGAGGCCGTGGTGCCGGGGCAGGACGAGGTCGCCGGGGTCGACGCCGATCTCGGCGGGCGGTTGCACTGCAGCCGACCCCGGGGTGAGGTCGACGGGCGACTTCTGCGCGCCCATGAACAGCCGGGCGTTCCGGTTGGCGCCCTTGCGGTCGGCGCGTGTCTCGGCCGTGCAGTGCACAACGGGGACGCCGGCCGCGCGCGCGGCGCGAGCCAGCTCGGCGCAGTGCTCCACGACGCCGGCCTTCTTCGCCTCGGCCGCCAGCATCGGCAAGGCCGACGTCTCTCCGACCACACCGTTCTGAACCTCTTGCAGCACGAGTGCGGTGTGAGCGGGCGCGACCAGCTCGTGCAGGTCGAGTGGCATGGTGACCGGTGAGGCTATCGGGGGATGAGACACGGGAGCGCAGCCGCGCTCACGGTGGCGTTGCTCGTCGCAGTCGCGGCGCACCCAGGATGAACCGCCCGGTACCCTTACCTCGTGGGCGTTTCCAGCATCCTCCGGCGCTATCTGCCTCTGAGCGGCTCCGCGATCGCGCTGTGGGCGTGGCGGAACCGCGACGACGTCATCGACTGGGCCGCGTTCGGCGTCCGCTCGGCGCAGGGCCTCGTCACCGGCAACACCGACGACGTCGCGACCGAGGCGCGGCTGCGAATGGCCCTCCACGGTGATCGCCGCACCCGGCGCGCGCCGGGCCTCGAGGTCGCCGTACGCGACGGCGTCGCTGTGCTCCGTGGGATCGTCGACCCCGAGGTGCGTGACGTCGCCGTCAAGCTCGCCGAGCGCACCGAGGGCGTGAAGAAGGTCGACGACCGGATGGACGAGATCCGCCGCCGCCTCGACCCGCCGCCCGACTGAGCGTCAGGCCGCGGCGGCGGCGGCTTCGCCGACCGTCGCCGCAGGAGCCGGAGCTTGCGACGGCGACCGGCTAAGCAAAGAGGTCGGCCGGCTGCTGGTCGATCGGGACGTCGTTCACTTCGGTCACCCGGAACTCCCCGCCGCCGAACGCGATCGCAGTCCGCCGTGCCTTCGTCGGGCAGCACTCCGGCGACTCCTCGTCGGCCGAGTAGTCGACGATCGTCGTTCCGTCGAGCGCGACCGATCCCTTGTGCAGGCCCTGGCGGTGCGCGGCGACGTCGAGCTGCTTCCCCTGCTCGTACGTGACCACGTCGTACGCCTCGAACTGGCCCGTGCCGCCCGACCGGTAGCCGACGAGTAATTCGGGCCGGCCGTCACCCGTCACGTCGGCGGCCTTCACCGCGACGTTGGCGAACAGGGGGTCCGGACTCTGGGGGAGGCCCAACGCGACATCCCACCCGCCGTCGGGCATCGACTTCGAGCGCACGCGGATGCGGACGTGCCACACCTGCTCCCCCGTACCGCTCCCGGGGAGCGCGTCGACGGTCCAGAGCGCGTTGCCTCCGGCCATCATCACGATCTCGCACTGGCCGGCCGGAGTTTCGACGTACGTCCGGCATCCCTGCTCGGGGTCGATCTGGCGCGTGTCGGGGTTCGACGGCGCCTGGAGCTGCGTCCCCTTCGGCGTCACCCGATCGCCGACCTGCAATCCCGTCGACGCGCCGGCGGTGGTCGTCGGCCCCGGTGCTGCCGTCGTCGGCGGTGACGACTTCTCGTTGCCGTCGCTCCCGCCGCACGCGGCGACCACGAGTGCGATGACTGCCCCCGAAACGACGAGCCGGCCTCGCATGCGCCGAAGCTAGCCGCAGCACTCGCCTACCCTCGTCACCCCGATGGACGCTCCCACCCGAAACTCCGCGCCCGCGACGCGCGCGCCGGAGCGCCTGCCGCTCCTCCCCTGGCGCGAGGTCGTGCTCCCCTGGCTCGTGTCCCGCATCTACTCGGTGGCGCTCATCGTCGGCGCGGCGTCCGTCGGCCACGACGGCATCCGCGCGACGGGCTTCGCGAAATGGGACGGCCAGTGGTACCTCGCGATCGCCCGGTTCGGCTACGGCCCCGAACCCGTCGAAGGAGTGCAGACCCGGTGGCCGTTCTTCCCCGGCTTCCCCGCCGTTGTCCGCGCCGTCCGCGAGGTCGGGCTTCCCGATCGCGGCACGGTGGTCGTGCTGAACCAGCTGATCTTCCTGATCGCGCTGGCCGGCGTCTGGCGCATCGCCCGCCGCTACACGAACGCCCGCCCCGCTCGCCTCGCGGTGTGGTCGCTGGCGCTGTTCCCGGGCGCATTCGTGTTCTCGATGGTGTACCCGTCGGCGATCTGGCTGGCAGTTTCGGTCTGGGCGTTCATTCTCGTGGACGAACGGCACGACCTCGCGGCCGCCGTTCTCGTCACCGGGGCGGCACTGGTCAGGCCGAACGGCATCGTCCTCGCGGTCGCGCTCTTGTTCGTGCTGCGATCGTGGCGCCGCGCGCTGCTGGTGTGCGCGCCTTCAGTGATCGCGGTCGCGCTGTGGTGCGTCGCGTGTTACCACTGGACGGGTGACCCGCTCGTGTTCCTGTCGTCGAAGGAGGGCTGGCCCGAGGTCACCGTGAAGGCGTTCGCGCTCGCGCCGTGGCGGTACGACTACGTGTTCCCGCACATCTTCCTCGCGCTGGCGGCGCTGGGCGCCCTGTACCTCGTCCGCCGCCGGTTGCCGTTCGCATGGACCGTGTTCACCGTGCTCTACCTGTTGCCCTCGCTCGGGCTCGGCATGGTCGGTCTCGGCCGCTACGCGAACGAGTGCTTCCCCCCGTTCGTCGCCGCCGGCATGCTGCTCGACCGCGTCCGCAGGTGGGTTCTGGTCGTCGCGTTCGGCGCGGCCGTTGCCGGGCAGGCGATCTGCGCGTGGTGGGTGATCCACTCGCACTACCTCCCGTGACGACGCGAAGAAGACGTCGGCGAGCGTCGCCCGTCAGCCTTGCTGCAAGTCCGCGGGCCGGCAGAGCATCTGCTGACCGCCGCTCGCCAGGAGCAGCCCGTCGGCGGACCAGACCGACACCGCGCTCGCCACCAGCCCGTCGCGGGCAACCGGCGAGCTGCATTCGGCGAGGAGCCACGGCGTCTCGGGTGCGCGAGCGTGGAATCGCGCGGTGACGTCGAGGCTCGGCGCGTAGAAGGGCAGGTCGTTCGTGTAGGCGCGCACGGCGGCGGGCCATCCGAGCGTGTCGACGAGCAGCAGCGCTCGGCCGGCGTCGACGAAGGGGTCGTCGAACGTGTCGCGCGGCAGGTACCGGTACCAGGAGAGAAAGCGCGGGATCGCCGGGCTCACGCGTCTCCCAGCTCTCCCTCGGCAACCAGTCCAGCGGCCGCTGCTCGAAGTTGCTCCAGAACGCGAGATAGGGCCCACGCTCTTCCCCCGTCATGAGCTCGTCGATGTTGGGGAGCTCGTCGGGAGGTGCGACCGCCGGCATGGGAGCGGCGTCGTGCTCGAGCCCGTCGACGTCGCCGACGATCCACGCCTGCGCCTCGAGGATGGGCTTGCCGGCTTGGGTCATCGAGACGGCAACCGAGGCCGCGCGCCGTGACCCTCGAATCGTCCGCACGTCGAGGTCGACGGCGTCGAAGTCGGCGACGCCCAGGTAGTGGCACGAGAACGTCGCCGGCCGCCGCAGCGACGTGTGCGCGCCGGCGGCCCGGAGGGCGATGACGGCGAGGTAGCCGCCGTTGGGGCCCCAGATCTCCCAGTCCCGCGAGAGATGGGCGCGGTACCGCCCGTCCGAGCCTTCGATCGCGGTGTCGGCCGCCAAGTCGCCCATCGGCGTCATCCTCACCCGTCGCGCCGAACGCGGCGCGGGGATTTACAGGTCGAGCGTCTTGTCGCGCACGACGGCAGCCCGCCGGACCGCCTTGGCCTTCGTGCGCAGGAGCACGTCCCGGGGCGCCCGGCCGATCATGTCCGTGAACCGCGTCTACCTCGTCCGCCAGCTCGTCGGCCGGCACCACGCTGGAGACGAGGCCGAGCGTCTTCGCTTCCTGCGCATCGACGACGCGGCCCGTGAAGCACAGCTCGCGCGCTACACCGCCGCCCACGATGTCGTGCAGCGGGCCGTAGACGACGTCGCCGAACTCGATCTCGGGGTGGGAGAAGCGCGCCGTCTCGGCGGCCACGCGCACGTCGGACATCACGGCGAGGTCGAACCCTCCCGCGATGGCAGGACCGTTGACGGCGGCGACGACCGGCAACGGGAACCGCAGCACGGCGGCGTGGAACCGGTCGCTGGACGCCCACAGCTGGTCCGTCAGCTCGGGCTGCTGGAACTCGCGCAGGTCGAAGCCGGCGCTGAAGACGTCGCCGGCGCCGGTGACGACGACGGTCTTCACGGCCTCGTCGCCGGCGAGGTCGTCGAGCGCGTCCGACATCTCGTCGCGGACCGCGATCGACAAGGCGTTCTTCTTGTCGGCCCGGTTGAGCGTCAACGTGACGACGCCGTCCTTCGGCGCCGATCGCAGCACCAGCTGGTCGCTCATCGCCCTTCCTGGCGCCGTCGCAAGCTCCGGCTCTGCGGCGCCGGTCGGCAAAGCCGCCGACGCCGCGACAGAACGCGGCGGTAGCCTGACGAGCCGTCAGATCGGGCGAAGGTGGGTGTTCGTGAGCGAAACGAGCGTTCGCGGCGACCTCGAATGGGGAACAACGCCTCGGCTTCTCCACAGCTCCGCGGAGCGCTTCTCGGCACGAGAGGCGATCGTAGACGTGAGCGACGGGAGGATTCTCTCGTTCGCGGGCCTGGCCACGGCCGTCCACGACGCGGCGCGCGCGTTCCTGGCAATGGGGATCGAACGTGGTGACCGAGTGGCGATCTGGGCCCCCAACATGTGGGAGTGGGTCGTGGCCGCGCTCGGCCTGCACTCGGCGGGGGCGGTGCTCGTCCCGCTCAACACCCGGTTCAAGGGTCGGGAGGCGGCGTACATCCTCGGGAAGTCACGGGCGAAGGCGCTCGTGACGATCACCGGCTTCCTCGACACCGACTACGTGTCGCTGCTGCGCGAAGCGGTCGACGTCGACACCGAGCTGCCCGACCTCGAAGCGATCGTCGTCCTGCGCGGCGACGCGCCCGACGGCACGAGGTCGTGGGCCGAGTTCATGGCCGCCGGCTCGGCCGTCGACTCCGCGCTCGTCGAAGCGCGAGCGCAGGCGGTCGAACCCGGAGACTTGTCCGACATCCTCTTCACTTCGGGCACGACCGGGAACCCCAAGGGGGCCATGCTCACGCACGCCCAGACGCTCCGCGCGTACCGCGATTGGAGCGAAGTGGTCGGGCTCCAGGAGCACGACCGGTACCTGATCGTGAACCCGTTCTTCCACGCGTTCGGGTACAAGGCGGGATGGCTGGCGTCGCTGATGATGGGTGCGACCGTGCTCCCTCAGCCCGTGTTCGATCCGGAGCAGGTCTTCGAACGCATCCCGCGGGACCGCATCACGGTCCTTCCCGGCCCACCGACGCTCTACCAGACGATCCTCAACCATCCCGGCCGCGGGGAGCACGACCTCTCGAGCCTGCGACTGTCGGTGACGGGCGCAGCGCCGACGCCGGTCGAGCTCATCGTGCGCATGCGCGAAGAGCTCACGTTCGAGACCATCATCACCGGCTACGGCCTCACCGAGTCGTGCGGCATCGCCACGATGTGCCGGTACGACGACGATCCCGAGACGATCGCCAACACGTCGGGTCGCGCCATCCCCGGCGTCGACGTGCGGGTGGTCGACGACGACGGTCGCGAAGTGGCGCGCGGCGAGCCCGGTGAAGTGCTGGTCCGTGGCTACAACGTCATGCGGGGATATCTCGACGAGCCCGAGGAGACGGCGGCCTCCGTCGACGCCGACGGCTGGTTGCACACGGGTGACGTGGGCGTGATGGACGATCGCGGCTACCTACGGATCACCGACCGCACGAAGGACATGTTCATCGTCGGCGGCTTCAACGCGTATCCGGCGGAGATCGAGAACCTGTTCCTCCGGAACGAGAAGGTCGCGCAGGTCGCGGTGGTCGGCGTGCCGGACGAGCGCATGGGCGAGGTCGGGATGGCGTTCGTGGTGCTGCGCCCCGACGCCGACGCGAGCGCCGACGAGCTCGTCGAGTGGGGCCGCGCCGAGATGGCCAACTACAAGGCGCCGCGGCACGTCGAGGTCGTCGACGAGCTGCCGCTGAACGCGATGGGCAAGGTCTTGAAGTACGAGCTCCGCGACCGCGGCACCAAGCTGGTCACTCGCTAGGCGCTAAATGGTCGCGATCTTGATGTTGCCACTGGTGTCGCTGACGAGCACCTGAACCGTGTCGGTCGTCCCCTGGGTGTCGGTGACGGTGCACGGAATCGTCGACTGCGGTTTCGCGACCAGCACGGTCTTGCCGGGCGCGCACGCCGCCGTCACCTGAACGCCGACCTGCTGGTCGTATTGCATCTGCACGAAGTCCTGCACCTTGGCGACATCGAGCACCGCGACCTCGCGCAGGATCCGGAAGCCGGGGTCCCGGTCGGTCACGGTGACCGTGATCGGAACCGGCTCGTTGCCGACCGTGGCCGTGCACGTGACCTGCTTTCCCGTCTTCTTCTTCACGCCGTCGGGGCATTTCGTCGCACCGACGGGCGCGCCGGCGAAGTCCTTGCGGAGCTGCGTGCGGATCGTGGCCTCGACCTCTTTGCTGTCGAGCGTGCTCGAGCCGCTACTGCACGCCGCGAAGAACACCAGCGCGCACGCGAGCAGGCACGCAACGCCTCGGGACCGGGCCAGCACAGCGGGAGGATACGCTCGCTGGTCGCCGTCGCAAGCTCCGGCTCCTGCGGCAACGGTCGGTAAAGCCGCCGTCACCGCGGGGGTGCGTCGAGCGCAGCCCGATAGAGCGGGACCGCGTCGGGGATCCCCTTCATGACGACCGGTCCGAGCTCGTCGAGCCGCAGGCCCTGCACACGGCCGTCCACGAGCTCGCGGACGGGCTCCGACAACAACACCTCGCCCGGCCCGGCGACGTCGACGATGCGGGCGGCCAGGTTCACGTCGTGGCCGATGAGATCGGCGCCGCGACGCGCCGGGCATCCCCAATGCATGCCGACGCGCACCCACAGGGGGACGTCCGTCGCGGCCTCCTCCTCGAACCGTTCGGCGAGCGCCAGGCACGAGCCGAGCGCGCTGACCGCCTCCGGGAACCACAGCATGAGCCCGTCGCCGAGGTCCTTGACGACGCGCGCGTCGTCCGGCAGCGCGTCGCGCACGACGTGCTCCTGACGGTTGAGCAACGCGAGCGCTTCGCCGTCGCCGTGCTCGGCGGTGAACTCGGTGAACCCGACGATGTCGGTGAAGACCACCGCGCCCTCGGGCGGGTCGCTCACCGCTCGACGACCTGGATGTTCCCGCTGAGTGTCTTCACCTTGATCTCGCCGTCGTCACCGGCGGGGGACTCACACTGCACGTCACCGCTGAGCGCCTTCAGGCGCGTCGCCGGCCGCGCCCCCCGGGGCACGCTCACCGTGACCGAACCCGACAGCGCCTTGATGTCGACGTGCCCGGGACCGACGAGCCCGACATCGACGTTGCCGCTGCCCGCCTTCACCTTGGCGCCCTCGACGAGCGCGGCTTCCACCGCGCCGGAACCGCTGGCGAGGTCGGCTTCGCCCGATTGCACGACCTTGATGCCACCGCTGCCCGTCTTGAGGCGACACTCTCCTCGCGCACTCCGTGACCTCGAACGAGCCGGACCCGGTGCGCGCGTCGAGCTGCTCCACATGGTCGACGAGGACGCTTCCGCTCCCGACCGTCACGCGTGCGTACCCGAGCCGGCCGCGCAGCTCGACGCTGCCCGAGTTGGCGCCGACGATCACGTCGCTGCCCTCGGGGCAGCGGACTTCGACCGATCCGGACTTGGCTTTCACCTCGATCTCGCCGTCGTCCTTCACCTTCGCATCCCTCGCGCCGGTGACCACGACGTCGCCCCGGTCCTCCCCCGTCACCTTCACGCTGCCGGAACGCGCCGTCACCCGGATCACGGCACCGGGAGGAGCTTGGAGCGTCAGGTTGGACGCCATTCACGCATCATGCCGCCCTTCGGAGACGGCGGCGAGGTGACGCCGGTCACGCGCCTTCGAACGTCAGCCCTCGACGGCGCGGACGGCGGCGCCGCCGATGTCCATGAAGCGCGTATCGCCCGCGATGGCGTTGCCGAGCGCGTTCAGCGTGTACGCGACGGCGAGCTCGCGGTCGGGATCCCCCCACGCGCCCGAACCGCCGTAGCCGTTGTGGCCGAACCCGCGCGGCAGGACGGCGGCGGACGTCAGCACGCCGTGGTAGCCGAGGCGCCACTGCATCGGGAACCCGAGGATGAGGTCGGGCCGGTCGTTCTGCGGCTCGATGGCACGCGCGACGGTCTTGTCCGACACGAGCTGCACACCGTCGAGCTCGCCGCCGCCGGCGAGGCACGCGTACATGCGCGCGAGCGATCGGGCCGTGAAGCACCCGTTGCCCGACGGCATCGGTTGCTCGACCCACTCGCCGCCCCCTCGCCCGGTCAGGATCGCGGGGGGCAACGCAGCCGTGATCAGCTCCGGCCGGATCGTGAGCCCGAGCTGCTCGGCGATGCGCACCATCGCGGCCGGGTCGCGCGTCAGCTGGCCGGCGTCAGGCGACGTGATCGTCTCGACGAGTCGCCCGTGCTCCGCACGCGGCAGCCCCACGTAGCACCCGTCGAGCCCGAGCGGCTCGGCGATCTGCGTGCGCACGAAGTCCGTGATCCCGAGGCCGGACACGCGCCGGACGATCTCGCCCACGATGAACCCGAACGTCACCGCGTGGTAGCCGTTCTGCGTCCCCGGCTCGAATGCGGGCGTCATCCCTTCGAGGCCGGTCACCATCGCGTCCCAGTCGAGGATCTGCTCGGGACGCTCGAGGAACGACGCCACGTCGTACATGCCCGCTTCGTGACAGAGGACCTGGCGGACGGTGATCGCGGTCCTTCCCGTGCTGCGCGAACTCGGGCCAGTGGTCGGCCACGCGATCGTCGTAGTCGACGAGGTTCCGGTCGACGCAGATGTGCAGGGCGGTCGACGTCACACCCTTGGTGGTCGAGTACGACACCGCCAGGCTGTCCGACTGCCACGGGTTCCCGGCGCGATCGGCGACGCCGCTCCATGCGTCGACCACGGGCCGGCCGCGGTGGTACACGCACACCGCGCCGCCGCTGGATGACTCCCCGACCTGGGCGTCGAGGATCGCGACCACCTCGTCGAACGCCGGCTCCCACGTCCCGTGCGCCATGCGCCATCCCCCTGTGCCGTTTGGCACGTATTGCACACCTAGTGAAAGAACAATATCGTGCACGACCGTGGCGGCGACCAGTCTCACCGACGGACGCTCGGCGCGCGCGGCGCGCACCCGCGACGCCGTCGTCGAAGCCCTGCTGTCGCTGCTCGACGACGGCAACTACCGGCCCACGGCACGACAGGTCGCCGAGCGAGCAGGCGTCTCGCTGCGGTCGGTGTACGTCCATTTCGACGACCTCGAGGACCTGTTCACCGCCGCCGCGCACAACCACTTCGCGCGCGTGCGCGACCTCGTGCAGGCGATCCCCGGCGACGGCCCGCTCGAGAGCCGGCTCGACGCCTTCGTCCGGCAACGAGAGCGCATCCACGAGGCGTCGGCGCAGGTGCGCCGGGCGGCGGTCCTGCAGGAGCCGTTCTCGCCCGCCCTCGCCGAGGTGCTCTCGCTGGCGCGCCAGCTCTCCCGCGCCGAGATCGAGCTCGTGTTCGCGCCGGAGCTCGGCCGGCGCGACGACGCGGGTCGCGAGCGCCTGGTGATGGAGCTCGAAGTGGTCTCGAACGCGTCGACCTGGGAGGTGCTCCGCCTCCAGCACGAGCTGTCGGCGGAAGCGGCCCGCGACACCGTCGCCCGCATGCTGCGAGCCTTCCTGCGCGACGCGTGATGGAAGCGCTGCGCACCGCCGACGAGCGCTTCGCATCACTCCCCGACTTCCCGTTCGCGGCCCATTACCTCGACGTCGCCGACGGCGAGGGCGGCACGTTGCGCGTCCACTACGTCGACGAAGGCCCGCCCGATGCCGACCCGGTGCTGCTCCTGCACGGCGAGCCGTCCTGGAGCTTCTTGTACCGGAAGATGGTCCCGGTCATCGCGGCGGCCGGGCTTCGGGTCGTAGCTCCCGACCTCGTCGGGTTCGGACGCTCCGACAAGCCGACCAAGCGCACCGACTACACGTACGCGCGCCATGTCGACTGGATGCGGTCCGTCGTGGAGCAGCTCGACCTCTCCGGCGTCACGCTGTTCGGCCAGGACTGGGGCGGCCTCATCGGCCTCCGGCTGGCCGCCGAGCAGGAAGGACGATTCGCGCGCATCGTCGCCGCCAACACGTTCCTCCCGACCGGCGACCGTCACCCCGGCGACGCCTTCCTCGCGTGGCAGAAGTTCTCGCAGGAGACCGAGACCTTCCCGGTCGGCAGGATCGTCGACGGCGGATGCACCACCGACCTCACCCCCGACGTGATCGCCGCGTACGACGCGCCGTTCCCCGACGAGACGTACAAGGAAGGCGCCCGGCAGTTCCCGATGCTCGTCCCCTCCCGCCCCGACGACCCTGCGTCGGAGGCGAACCGGCAGGCATGGGAGGTCCTGCACCGTTGGGACAAGCCGTTCCTGACCGCCTTCAGCGACTCGGACCCGATCACCGCCGGCGGCGACCGGGTCCTCCAGAGCGACATCCCGGGCACGACCGGTCGCCCGCACACCACCATCGAGGGCGCCGGGCACTTCCTGCAAGAAGACCGCGGCGAGCAGCTCGCTCGCGTGGTCGTCGACTTCATCGGAGCGACACCGGGCAGCGGGTGACACCGGTCGGGCGCGCCACGCGTCCGATCGCAAAAACGTAACGTTTGCAGGCCAGCGCACAGAGGGGGGTGGTGCTCGGCATGCCCGACACGACAGACGCGTCGTTGCCGCGTCCGAACGCGCCTCGCGGACTTCGATCGGCTCGGGCGCGTCCTGGCGTACGTCGTCCCCGTGGCCGCCTTGATCTTCGCGGTGCGCGTCTGGCCGTTCCCGGCCCCCAACGGCGTCATCCTCGACGGCGCGCTCGGCGGCGGCCGCATCGCGCTCATCGCCCTCGGCATCGCATTGATCTACCGGGCGAACCGGGTGATCAACTTCGCCCAGGGCGACCTCGGGCAGGTGCCGGCGACGCTCGGCGCCCTGCTCGTGATCAGCCTGGGCGTCAACTACTTCCTGGCGTTCACCACCGGGCTCGTCGCCGCCATCGTGCTCGGCGTGCTCGTGGAGACTCTGATCATCCGCCGGTTCTTCAAGGCCCCGCGGCTGATCCTCACGGTTGCCACGATCGGCCTCTCGCAGGTCCTCATCGCCGCCGGGCTGTTCATCGCCCAGGCGTTCGGCCAGGACTTCCAGACCAACCGGCTCGACCCGCCGTTCGAGGTCAAGTTCCAGGTGGGCAGCACCATCTTCAACGGCAACGACGTGATCGCGATGGTGATGATCCCGATCGCGTTCATCGCGCTCGCGGCGTGGCTCCGGCTCAGCAACATCGGCGTCGCGGTGCGCGGCGAGCGCCGAACGCGCCGACCGGGCGTCGACGCTCGGCATTCCTGTCCGCCGCCTGCACACGATCGTGTGGACCGTGGCGACGGTGCTCGCCTTCCTCGGGATGTGGCTGCGCGCCGGCGCCGTCGGGCTTCCCATCGGGACCGTGCTTGGGCCGACGTTCCTCCTGCTGGCGCTGGCCGCCGTCGTGATCGGTCGTATGGAGCGGTTCGCCATCATCGCCGCCGCGGCCGTCGCCCTCGGGATCCTCGACAAGGCGATCACCTTCCAGCCCGACAACAACCCTGCGTTCAACGACGCCGTCCTGTTCCTCGTCATCCTGGGAGCGCTCCTCGTCACCCGCCGTCCGAGCAGCGGACGGGTCGGCGCCGATCAGGTCTCGACGTGGCAGGCAGCTCGCGAGGTGCGGCCGATCCCCGCGAGCTGAAGGGCCTCCCCGAGGTCCGGATGGCGCGGTGGGTGTTGCTCGCCGGGGTGGGAGCGTTCCTCGTCACGCTCCCGCTGTGGCTCGACGAGAGCCGCATCAATCTCGCCGCGATCATCGTGATCTTCGGCATCATCGGCGTGTCACTGGTGGTGCTGACCGGCTGGGCGGGTCAGGTCAGCTTGGGCCAGATGGGCTTCGCCGGTGTCGGCGCCGCCGTGGGCGGCTGGGTCACGTATTACACGGAGACGGACCTGTCGCTCGCACTCCTCGCCGGCGGCGCGGCCGGCGCGCTCGCCGCAATCGTGGTCGGTTACCCCGCGCTGCGACGCCGCGGCCTCACGCTGGCGGTGAGCACGCTTGCGTTCGCGCTGTTCGTGTCGTCGTTCCTGCTCAACCAGGAGCTGTTCGGCGAGAACGGCGAGCCACCGGGCTTCCTCCCCGGGCAATGGCTGCCCGGCTTCAGGATCGATCGGAACCCGATCTTCGGTCGCTTCGACATCGAGAGCGAGACCCGCTTCTACTTCCTCTGTCTCATCGTCCTCGCGCTCCTGCTGATCGTGGTGCGAGGTGTGCGCCGGAGCCGCACGGGCCGGGTGCTCATCGCGATCCGTGAGAACGACTCAGCGGCCCGCTCCTACGGCATCAACACGACTCGCACCAACCTCGCCTGCTTCGCGCTCTCCGGCTTCATCGCCGCAGTGGCGGGCGTCCTGCTCGTGCACCAGCAGACCGGGCTCCAGGTCGGCGCGGGCAACCTCTATCTCCCGCAGGAGAGCCTGCGCGTCTTCTCGATGGTCGTCATCGGCGGCCTGGGCTCGCTGCCGGGCGTGCTCCTCGGCGCGGCGTACGTGTGGGGCACGCAGTACTTCCTGCCCGGGCAGTGGAACTTCCTCGCCACGGGCGCGGGACTGTTGCTGATCCTGATGATCCTGCCCGGTGGTCTCGGCGCCGTGCTGTACGACGTGCGCGACTGGTTGCTCCGTCAGGTCGCCAAGCGCCGCAAGCTCGTCGTCCCGAGCCTCGTCGCCGACGTGCGCGTCGAGGAACCGCTGCCCGAGCCCCTCCTCGAGGAGGCCGAGGAAGCAGCCGAGCGGGCCCCGGCGGAGGTGCCATGACCGCCGCCGACACGACAACGCCGGACACGACCCCGCAGCCGATGCCGGGCAACTGGTTCGCCCGGTGGTGCGACCGCACGACGGGCGGCGCGGCCCTCTTCCCGCTCGTGGTTCTGTTCGGGCTCAACGCCGTCGACGAGCTCGGCCGCTACGCGTTCGGCGTCCTGTTGCCCAACATCCGCGACGACTTCGGTGTCAGCACGCAGGGGATTCTGACCGTCGTCGCGTTCGGCCTCGTCGGCGGGCTCATCCTCGCGCTGCCGATCGGCTTCTTCGCCGACCGCTTCAACCGCATCCACATCATCATCATCGCCGGCATCGTGCTGGGTACGTTCACGGTCCTGACCGCGTTCGCGGTCACCATCGTGATGCTCGCGATCGCCCGCGCGGGCGCTGAGCTCGGCCGCGGCGTCAACGACCCCGTCCACAACTCGCTCATCCCCGACTACTACGACGTCGGCGTCCGACCGCGGGTCTACGCGGTGCACCGGTCGGCGAACTCCGTCGGCCAGGCCCTCGGGCCACTGCTCGGCGGCATCATCGCCTACTTCCTCGGCTGGCGGGCGCCCTTCCTCTTCTTCGCGATCCCGACCGCGATCTTCGTGATCCTGGCGCTTCCGGCTCCGTGAGCCGATCCGCGGCCACTACGAGCGCCGGCACATGGGCGCGACGGAGGAGGTCGCCCAAACCGAAGAGGCGGCGCCGTCGTGGGCGGAGTCGTGGCGCATTGTCTGGCAGGTCCGCACGCTTCGCCGCATCTTCGCCGCGCTGCCGTTCCTCGCCCTGGGGATTGTCGGGTTGCTGACGCTCGTCTCGCTCTTCTACGACGAGGTCTTCGGACTCAACGAGGTGCAGCGGGGCATCGTCGCCGCGGTGGCAGAGCCCATGCAGATCGTCGGATTCTTCATCGGCATCCCGATCGCGACCCGGTTGATGCAGCGCGACCCCGGATTGGTGCTGAAGTTCCTCGCCGTCGTGACTGGCGTGATCGCGGTCGCATGGGTTGCGCTGTCGCAGGCGCCGAACCTCCCTGTGGCGATCGGCATGAACCTCGTGATCTCGGCGGCGCTCGGGCTGCTCGCGCCCGGCATCTTCAGCGTGTTGTCGCTGGCGGTGCCGGCGAAGGTGCGGGCGTTCGGGTTCGCGGTGGCGGCGCTGTGGGTCATGCCGGGCCTGCTGCTGCTCCCCCTCATCGGCGGGTTCGCCGACAGCTACGGCATCCGCACCGGGTTGCTCCTCGCGGCGCCGGTGTTCGTGATCGGCGGCCTCATCCTCGCCTCCGCCGGCACTCAGGTCGCCGCCGACATCCGCCGGGTATGGACGGCGCAAGCGGCGCAATCCGAAGTCGCGTACGAGCGCCGCCAGGGGCGGGTCAAGCTCCTGCTCGTCCGCGGCGTCGACGTGCACTACGACAGCGTCCAGGTGCTGTTCGGCGTCGACTTCGAGGTCGACGAGGGCGAGATCGTCGCGCTGCTCGGCACCAACGGCGCCGGGAAGTCGACGCTGCTCCAGGCCATCTCCGGGCTCGTCGAGGCGAGCGGCGGGGCGATCATCTTCGACGGCCGCGACATGACCCACACCCCGCCCGACGAGATCGCGGGGCGCGGCGTGACGCAGGTGCCCGGCGGGCAGGGCGTGTTCCCGTCGCTGACCGTGGCCGAGAACCTTCGGCTCGCCGGCTGGCTCCAGCGCCGCGAGCACGACGAGGTCAACGCCGCCACCGAACGGGTCATGGGGTACTTCCCCGTCCTCCGCGAGCGGCTCGACGAGCCGGCCGGCAACCTGTCGGGCGGCGAGCAGCAGATGCTCACGCTCGGCATGGCGTTCATCGGCCGGCCCCGGCTGCTGATGATCGACGAGCTGTCGCTCGGGCTCGCGCCGACGGTCATCGCCCAGCTGCTCGACATCGTGAAGGCCCTCCGCGACCGGGGCACGACGATCATCCTCGTCGAGCAGTCGGTGAACCTCGCCCTCACCCTCGCCGACGAGGCCTACTTCATGGAGAAGGGCGAGGTCCGGTTCCACGGCCCGACCGCCGAGCTGCTCGACCGGCCCGACGTGCTGCGGTCGGTGTTCCTCGAGGGCGCGCGACACCGCACCGCCGAGGCCCGCACCCAACGGCGGCGGCGCGACCCCGGCGCGCGTCTCGGGCGACGGGCACGGCAGACGAGCCTCGAGGTCAGCGACGTGTCGAAGCGCTTCGGCGGCGTCACCGCTCTGAACGACGTGTCGTTCGCCGTGCGCGCGGGCGGAGATCCTCGGCTTCATCGGACCGAACGGCGCCGGCAAGACGACCCTGTTCGACGTCATCTGCGGCTTCCTGCCCGCTGACGGCGGCACGGTGCGCCTCGAGACCGACCGCGGCAGCTACGACCTGACGCGCAAGTCCCCGCAGGCCCGCGCCCAGCTCGGACTGGGCCGCTCGTTCCAGGACGGGCGGCTGTTCCCGGCTCTGACCGTGCAGGAGACCATCGCGGTCGCGCTCGAGACACACGTCAAGTCGCGCAGTCCACTGTCGGCGGCGTTGCACCTGCCCAACGTGATGCTGTCGGAGCGCCGGGTCCGCAACCGCGTCGACGAGCTCATCGACATGGTCGGCCTCGGCGCGTTCCGCGACAAGTTCGTCCACGAGCTGTCGACCGGGAGCCGCCGGATCGTCGACCTCGCCTGCGTGCTCGCCCACGAGCCCACCGTGCTGCTGCTCGACGAGCCGTCGAGCGGGATCGCGCAACGCGAGGCGGAGGCGCTCGCTCCGTTGCTGACGCGCGTCCGCGACACGCTCGGCGCGACGCTGCTCGTCATCGAGCACGACCTCCCGCTGCTGACCTCGATCGCGGACCGGATGATCGCCCTCGACCTCGGTGAGGTCATCGCCGAGGGCACGCCGGCGGACGTCGTGCGCCACCCCGCCGTGATCGCCTCGTACCTGGGAACGACCGAATCGACCGTCGCGCGTTCGGGCGCACAAACCGCGTTGCTCGCGGACCCGCAAGCTGACTGACCATTGCCGGAAAGGAAGACACAGATGGCCAAGCACTCCGTTCGTCGATCGAGAGGAGTACGACGCTTGACGTCGTTCTTCGCAGTCGTCGTCTCGGTGGTGATCGTCGCGGGCTTGCTCGCCGCGGCCGCGGCCGCTTCTCCTGCGAGCGACGAGGCGGACGCGCAGAAGAACAAGGCGCTCGTCGAGTCGGGGCCGATGACGACGCTGAAGGCCAAACTCCAGGGCAAGACCAACATCGACTTCGGGCCCAACTGCGACACGACGACGGGGCGGGTCAAGATCCCGTCCGTCTACGCGCCGCCGTGCGTGCAGCCGTTCACGGGGAAGAACGGCGGGGCGACGTCGCCGGGCGTGACGGACAACGAGATCAAGATCGTCGTCTACAACACCGACCCGGCGAAGGACCCGCTGGTCGCCGGCCAGCTCCGTGCCGCGGGGGCTGAGATCAACCTCAACTCGATCCAGGACACGTGGCAGGGCTACGTCGACATCTACAACCGGCTGTTCGAGCTCTACGGCCGCAAGATCTCGGTCGAGTATTTCACTGGAACCGCGGCGTCATCCGACTCCGCGGCGGCAAAAGCCGACGCAATAGCAATTGCCGACAAGAAGCCCTTCGCCGTCCTGGGCGGCCCCCAGCAGTCGACGTCGGTCTTCTCCGACGAGCTCGCCCATCGAGGCGTGCTGTGCATCGGGACCTGTGCAACCGCGGTGCCTCAGAAGCTGGTCGATTCGAACAAGGGGTACATCTTCCCCTTCGCACCGTCGCCGGAGCAGGCGGCGACACTCACCGCCGAATTCATCGGGAAGCAGGTCGGCAAGGGCAAGGCGGAGTTCGCCGGTGACGACGCGACGAAGGCCAAGAACCGCGTGTACGGCATCGTCCACTACGAGACGCCCGACGGGCAGTACAAGGGCCTGTTCGACACGCTGAAGGCGCAACTGAAGAAGTACAAGATCACCCCGAAGGCGGATCAGTCCTTCTTCCTCGACCTGTCACGGGCGCAGGAGCAGGCCCGCACGGTCATCACGAAGATGAAGGACGCCGGCGTCACCACGATCATCTACACGGGCGACCCGCTCATGCCCGGCTTCGATCACCAAGGAGGCGACGGCGCAGGACTACCACCCCGAGTGGATCATCGGCCCGACGGTGCTGGCAGACACGTCGATCTTCGGCCGCACTTATGACCAGACCCAGTGGGCGCACGCGTTCGGGGTTGCGCTGGTACCGGGACGGACGATCCAGGACATCAACGGCACGTACTACCTCTACCAGTGGTTCCACGGCACGCCGCCGCCCAACAATACGTACGGCGTGATCAACCCGAGTGTGCTGGAGTTTGCGAGCGGGGTGATGAGCGCGGGGCCCAAGCTCACGCCGCAGTCCTTCCGTGACGGGCTGTTCCGGCTTCCCCCTTCGGGCGGGGACGCGATCAACCCGCAGCTGTCCTGGGGGAAGCACGGCGTCTGGCCGTCCACCGACTTCAACGGCAGCGAGGACGCCGGCATGCTCTGGTGGGATCCGACCGCAGTGGGCGAGGACGAGGTGCGCCAGGTAGGGAACGGCCTCTACCAGTACGCGGACGGGGCAAAGCGGTACACGCCGGGCAAGTTCCCGGCCAAGGGCCAAGGTGGGCTCTTCGACACCGCGTCGGCGGTGACGGTCTTCCAGCAGCTCCCGGCGACGGCGCCGCGTCCCGACTACCCGCCGCCGGCCGCGGGCGGGATAAGGACGAGCAGCTGGGTGCGCGTCGCGCCGTCGTGTCGTCGACGCGCACCCAGCCTTCGCCGTGCCAGATAGCGGCGGATGACGCGCGCCGGGTTGCCGACCGCGACCGAGTAGTCGGGGAGGTCGCCGGTCACGACCGCGCCCGCGCCGACCACGACGTGCTCGCCGATCGTCGCGCCGCCGAGGACGAGCGCGCCGTGGCCCAGCCACGATCCCGAGCCGATGCGTACCGGCCTCGGCGCGGCGAACTGCCGCCCGACGGGCTCGACGGGGTCGGTGTAGCCGTGGTTGGCGTCGGTGACGTACACGTAGTGGCCGGTCCACACGTCGTCGCCGATCTCGATGCGCTGGTGGCCGACGACCCCGCTCCCCTTCCCGATCACGCAGCGGTCGCCGATGGTGATGACGGGCCCGTTCGAGCACCTGCTCCGGCGACACGCCGGCCGAGAGCGTCGCGTTCGGACCGATGATGCAGCCCGTCTCCGAGCTCGATCGACGACTCGCCGAACAACGCCCCGACGGGAAAGCAGATCGCGCTGCGTTGGCCGAACCGCGCGAACCGCTGCGCGCGCCGGTGACCGGGCCGGATCGTGCCGACGTCGACCGCCCACGACCAGCCCGCCTGCACGACATCGCCGAGCAGACGGCGAACGAGGTCGTAGGGACCGCGGGGAAGCGACACTGAGGGCACGCGTAGGAGGGTACCTACACCGGCGCGATCACGACGACCTGGTCGTCGGTTCCCAGCGTCACCGTCGGAGGTCTTCGGCGGGTTCGAGCTCGACCGCCGACCGGCCGTCGGATCCCAGCGCAGTCCGATAGCCGATCGCCGTCTCGCCTCGCCGCGCGCGGCGGCGACAATGCGCCGCCACGGAACCGCTGCTGCCGGAGACGTAGCGGGTGGCGGGGTGCAGGGCGATCGACCGAGCCCTCGACGTCGAACAGGTCGGCGAAGACCGGCTCGAGCTCGGACCGCTCGGCGAGCTGGGCGAGCATCAGGCTCGACAGCTCGTCGCTCACGACGAAGTCGTCGGCGCCGGTGCCGCGGGCGAGCTCGACGTCCCTCGAGTCGAGCAGCTCGGTGACGATCCGCGGCCGCCGCCCGCGAGCCGTCGTTGGCGAGCGCGCGCTGCAGGAGCAGAAGGGTGAGCAGCGCCCGGGCGTCCGCTTCGGCGGGTGAGATGCCGCGCGGTATCCGAGGATGATCACGTTGTCGAACGCGCGGCGCCGGACCGATGCGCTGAGTCGTCGAGGTTGCCGCCGGTCGGCGTGGAACGTCGCGTCGGAGCTTGCTCGAGCTGGAGGTCGATCGACGCTCGCCGGGATCGACGAGGTCGGGGTCGACGAGCACGTCGACCGTCGAGCCGGGCGGCGCGAACTGGTCGAGCTCCCGCAGGACGAACGGGCCGAGGTGGCTCCATCCCACGACGAGCAGACGCTCGAGGCCGCTCGGGCGGCGGTGGTGACCGCGGTGACGTCGGGGCTCTCGTCGGCGAACCCGGAGAACACGACGGTGTCGTCGTCGGCCGAGATCGCGATGACGGAGTCGTCTGGTGCGAAGACGGTGTCCATCGGCGGGTTCACCGCGATCGTCCCGTCGGCGCTCGCGACGACCGATCACGCTCGAGGCCTCGAACGCGAGGAGCGCCTCGCCGTACGTGTGCCCTTCGAGCTCGGGCGCCGGCTGGAAGTAGATCTCGTCGCCGGCGAAGTCGAGGAGGTCCTGCCACACGAAGCTCAGCCCCGGCTGCCGGCACGCCTGCGCGGTGATCCGGGCGATCACGTCGACGGCGCGGACGGTGATGACCCGTCCTCCGGTCGCCTCGTGCAGCGCGTCGCGCGGTCTCGACGTCGTTGAGCTCGGCGACGACGGCCGCCTGCGTCGGGTCGCGAGCCGCTGCGTCATCACCGCCAGCACCGCCTTCACCGCCTCGGCGTCGCCGACCCCGTCCTCGCCGCCGCCGAGCACGACGATCGACCGCGCCTCGTCGGCGTTGACGATGCGAGATCGTGGGGGCTCGACGGGTCGCCCGTCCGGCACACGATCCGCGTGGTCTTCGGTGTCGCCGACCCGCTCCCGGATGCCGTCCTCCATCTCCGGCTTCTCCTCGGGCGCGAGCACCACGATGCAGCGCCGCCGCTGGTTCGCGTTGGCCTCGACGATCTCCGAGATGAGGGTGAACACGCCGCGGTGACCAACCGAGGATGAGCGTGTGCCCTCGCTCGACGACGACGCTGCGGCCCCGGCGCAGCTTCTCGACTTGCTGTCGACGGCGGCGACGATGAGCCCGATCAGCGAGCCGCCGATGCAGATGCCGAGCAGCGTCACCAGGAGCATCGTGATCCGCAGGGGCCAGCCGGCGTCGCCCGAGAACGTGCCCGGGTCGAGGATGCGGAGCAGGCTCTGCCAGAAGCGCTCGAGCAACGACGGGTGTCTTGTCGTCGTTGATGCCGATGCCGAAGATCGTCAGGACGAGCGCGGCGACGAAGACGAGACCGACGGTGAACGCGGCCAGCCACAGAATGATGATGCCGGTCCCGCGCGACATTGCCGTGTCGAAGCGGTACCGCAGCCGGGCGACGATGCCGGGCTTGCGCTGTCTGCGCTCGTCGTCATCCGGTGACGGCCAGGTTGCCCAGCCAGACGGGCGTGAACATCACGTCGACCGTGAGCACGTGGAGGCGGCCGCTGCGGAGCTTCGTGGCGTCGATCCCCTCGCCCTCTCCGTCGACGTGCCCGGCGTTCCCGAGGGCGTCGACGCGACCGCCCGGCAGCGCCACCCGGTAGAGCATGTTGGCGTCGTCGTCGGTCGACAGCCACACGGCGCCGTCGACGACGTCGCCGCCCTGGACGCGGTCGACGAACTGTGACATGCGCACCGGGCTCAGTTGCTTCCAGCCCTTGCGGACGTCGTAGCGGAGCAGTGCGTCGCCGCCGAACCGGTCCATGGAGTAGGCGATCATCGTCTTCGGGTCGACGGTGACGAACGACGCCTCGTGCTGCGGCACCGTCACGGCGTCGACGAACGCGAGCGTCTTGGCGTCGTAGCGCGCGATCGCCTGCTCGCCGCGCTCGTAGTCCGGCTGCTCGTACGGCGCGTAGACGTAGCTTGACCGGCGACATCGACGTCGCCGATGTGGTTGAACCCGCGGGCGGCCCAATCGGCCGGGATCGCATCGGTCACACGGTTCGTGTCCTGCAGTCGATCGTCTACCCGTGCCAGCACGCGGGTTCCGGACAGCACCCAGCCGTCCTTCGCCCGTGCGATGCCCTGGTTGTAGACGGGATCGAGCTGCGACTTCGCTCGTCAGGCGAGCCTGCGGCGCGGCGGCAGCCGCGCCGCCGAAGAGCGCGACCACGGTGAAGATCGCGGCACAGGCCGCTGCCCGTCGACCAGCTCGCATCCCGCCGCACTGTAGCGAGCCGCCGTGGCCTACGAAGCGGACACCTTCCGGCCGCGATGGGTCACGCAGAAGGGTCGGAAGCCCATCGACGCGTACATTCGCATCGGCGTGTCGTTCGGAAGCGCGCCGATCAGCACCGGACCGGCGCCCCGCTCGCGAGCGTCGCGGACGCAGTGGACGATCAACGCACTGGCAACGCCCCGGTGGCGGAAGTCGGGGTGCGTGAACAGGTCCTCCACCTTGCCGATGCCGTTCGCGCCCGGCCATGAGGACAGGAACGCGCAGTCGGAGTGGTCGGCGCGGCGCGAGCCAGAAACGCAATGCCGGCGCCTTGACGCGCTTGGTCGCGACCATCTCCGAGGTCACCTCCTCGTCCCAGAGGGGATGCACCTCCCGGCGCGCCTGCTCCTCGTGGTCGAGGCGAGTCAGCCGCCGGAGGGTCGACCAGTCCTCGTCCGACTCCACGAGCCGGATGTCGATCCGCGGGAGCTCGCCCGAGGGCGAGAGGGGACCCTCCAGCAGGAGCTGGAGCTCGTCCTCGAACTCGAAGCCGTCGAGCAGGAGTTGCGCCTCGAACGCCGGCGGCGTCCACGGATCGATGTGAAAGACGCGGTGCGGCAAGCCGTCGTAGAGCTCGTCCGCTCGATCGA
>CAVYIP010000017.1:0-48063 GCA_963768605.1 uncultured Actinomycetes bacterium
CGGTCGGGCCGTCTGCGGCTGTCATCCAGTGATCTGGGCCGACTCCCTGAAATCCCGTGCGCGCCCGAGCGCGCCCGACGACACAAGGAGTCCCGATGACCACGACCACCGATTCCGCGACGCCGGCCGGCGCCGGCGCCCCGGACTTCAAGGTCGCCGATCTCTCGCTGGCCGACTTCGGCCGCAAGGAGATCGAGCTCGCCGAGCACGAGATGCCCGGCCTCATGGCGCTGCGCCGGCGCTACGGCGCCGAGCAGCCGCTGCGCGGCGCCAAGATCACCGGCTCGTTGCACATGACGATCCAGACCGCGGTGCTCATCGAGACGCTGCTCGAGCTGGGCGCGACGGTGCGCTGGGCGTCGTGCAACATCTTCTCGACCCAGGACCACGCCGCCGCCGCCATCGCCGCCCGCGGGGTGCCGGTGTTCGCGTGGAAGGGTGAGACGCTCGAGGAGTACTGGTGGTGCACCGACCAGGCGCTCCGCTGGCCCGGACGGCGACGCTCCGAACATGATCCTCGACGACGGCGGGGACGCCACGCTGCTCGTGCACAAGGGCGTCGAGTACGAGCGCGAGAGCGCCGTGCCCGCGCCGGGCGACGGCGACTCTGAGGAGTGGAAGGTCGTCCTCGGGCTGCTGGCGCGCATTCAAGAGGAAGACGGGCGGCGCTGGCACCGCACCGCGGACTCGGTCAAGGGCGTCACCGAGGAGACGACCACCGGCGTCCACCGTCTCTACCAGATGATGGAGGGGGGAACGTTGCTGTTCCCGGCCATCAACGTGAACGACTCCGTGACGAAGTCGAAGTTCGACAACCTCTACGGGGTTCGCCACTCGCTCGTCGACGGGATCTGCCGTGCGACCGACGTCATGCTCGCGGGCAAGCTCGCAGTGGTGTGCGGCTACGGCGACGTCGGCAAGGGTTGCTCCCAGGCGCTGCGCGGCCAGGGCGCGCGTGTCGTGGTGACCGAGATCGATCCCATCTGCGCGCTGCAAGCGGCCATGGAGGGTCACGAGGTCGTGACGCTCGAGGACGTCGTCGACACGGCCGACATTTTCGTCACGGCCACCGGGAACACGAACATCATCACCGTCGAGGACATGGGGCGGATGAAGCACGACGCGATCGTCGGCAACATCGGCCACTTCGACGACGAGATCGACATGGCGGGCCTCGCCGCCCTGCCGGGCGTCAAGCGAGTGAACATCAAGCCGCAGGTCGACGAGTGGGTGTTCCCCGACGGGCACTCGATCATCGTGCTGTCGGAGGGGCGACTGCTGAACCTGGGGAACGCCACCGGCCATCCGAGCTTCGTGATGTCCAACAGCTTCACGAACCAGGTGATCGCCCAGATGGAGCTCTACGGTCACACGGACTTCTACGAGCGACGCGTGTACACGCTGCCCAAGCACCTCGACGAGGAGGTGGCGCGGCTGCACCTCGACAAGGTCGGGGCGAAGCTCACGCAGCTCACCGAGGAGCAGTCCGCGTACCTCGGCGTCCCGGTCGAAGGGCCGTTCAAGCCCGACCACTACCGGTACTGATCTGGGAGATCCCGTGGACCCGATCCCGCCGACGATCGAGTGGCGGCGGGGGAGGGTGCGGCTGATCGACCAGCGCGCGCTGCCGGGCGAACTGCGGTTCGTCGAGTGCGCGTCGGTCGACGAGCTCTGCGACGCGATCAGATCGCTGGCGGTCCGGGGTGCGCCCGCCCTCGGCGCTGCCGGCGCGTTCGGCGTGGCGCTGGCCGCGCACACGATTGCCGACGAGTCCGGAGTCCGGGCGTCGGCGCGCCAGCTCGCGGCCGCCCGCCCGACCGCGGTCAATCTGGCGTGGGGTGTGGACCGGGCGCTGGCCGCGTGGGAGGCGGGCGGTGCTGCCGCTGCGCTCTCGGAAGCGGAACGCGTCGCGGCCGACGACGTCGCCGCCAATCGCGCCCTCGGCGGGTTCGGCGCCGAGCTCGTGCCGGACGGCGCGCACGTCCTCACGCACTGCAACGCGGGATCGCTGGCGACCGTCGGCTACGGCACGGCGCTCGGCGTGGTCCGCGCCGCGCACGACGCGGGCAAGCGGCCACAGGTCTGGGCGGGGGAGACCCGGCCGGTGCTCCAGGGCGCGCGCTTGACCGCGTGGGAGCTCGACCGCCTCGGCATCCCGGTCACCGTGATCGTCGACGTCATGGCGGGCTCGCTCATGGCGACGGGCGACGTAGATCTCGTCATCGTCGGCGCCGACCGCATCGCCGCCAACGGTGACGTCGCCAACAAGATCGGCACGTATCCACTGGCCGTGCTCGCGCGCGAGCACGACGTGCCCTTCGTCGTCGCCGCCCCGACGTCGACGGTCGACCTGAACACGCCGACGGGAGCGGCGATCACGGTCGAGGAACGCCCCGCGGACGAGGTCGTCCGCATCGGCGCCGAGCGCATCACACCGGAAGGTGTCGCGGCCGCGAACCGCGCCTTCGACGTCACGCCCGCCCGGCTCGTCACCGCCATCGTCACCGAGCGAGGCGTCCTCCGCCCTCCGTACGAGGACGCGTTGCGCGCCGCCTCGGCGTAGGTGTCGTACCCCGTCGGTAGCGTCCGCCGCGTGAACCCGTGGCGTGCGCTCGTCGAGGCGGCGTTTCCGGCGTCGTGCCCGGGATGCGGCCGCGCCGCGGAGCCGGTGTGCGACGCCTGCACGCGAACGCTGCGCGCACCGCCGGCGTTGCCGCCGCCTGCCGGCGTCGACCGGTGGCTGGCGCCGTTCGCGTACGAAGGCGTGGCGCGTGAGCTCGTCGCCCGCGTCAAGTACTGGCGCACGCGCGCGACGGTCCCCTGGCTCGCGGCGCACATGGCCCGGGTCGTCGTCGTAGCCGGCGCCGACGCGCACGTGGACGTCGCGACGTGGACGCCGACGACGGCCCCGCGGCGTCATGCTCGGGGGTTCGACCACGCCGAGGTCCTGGCGCGTGCGGTGGCGAGAGAGCTCGGATTCCGCGCCCGTCCGATCCTGCGACGGCGGCCGGGACCCCCGCAGACCGGACGACCGGCGGCGGCCCGTCGCGCCGGCCCGCACTTCGACGCCCGCCACGGCGTTGTCCCGGCTCGCGTGCTCCTCGTCGACGACGTCGCCACCACCGGCGCCACGATCGCCGCTGCCGCCGATGCGCTCCGACGTGCCGGCGCGACGTCCGTGGTCGCCGTCACCGCCGCGCGTACGCCCCGCCCCGGCCGCGTCTCCCCAGGTCAGCAGGCCGCCCGTCGCGTATGATGAACGTCCACTCATGGACATCGTGGTGCGAGGGAAGAACGTCGACGTACCGCCTCGGCTGCGCAAGCACGCCCGCGAGAAGGTCCGCAAGATCGCGCGGTTCACCCACGACGCCGGCCGGGTCGAGGTCGAATTCTCCGAGCTTCGGAACCGCCGCGTCTCCGACAACCAGGTCTGCGAAGTGATCGTCCACCTGAAACGAAACTTCGTGAAGGCGCACGCCGCCGCGTCCGAGCCCGCCGCCGCGCTCGATCTGGTCGTCGACAAGGTCGAGCATCAGGTTGCCCGGATCAAGGAGAAGCGCGTCACGCGCACCCACGCCCCCCGTCGGAACCGAGCGGCATCGGGTGGCGCCGACGTCCTCTCCGCTCCCGACGGGAACCTCGAAGTCGCCGACGACGATGACGACGACGACGCCGGCATCGTCAACCGCATCGTGAAGACGAAGCGGTTGACGATGAAGCCGATGGGTCCGGAGGAGGCGGCGCTCCAGATGGATCTGCTCGGTCACGACTTCTTCTTGTTCACCAACGCCGAGAACGGTCACGCGGCCGTCCTCTACCGCCGGCGCGACGGCAACCTCGGCTTGATCGAGACCACGGGGTGAACGAGGGCGAGACAATCCGCGTCGTCATCGTCGACGACCATGCGCTGTTCCGGCGCGGCCTGGACCTCGTGCTCTCCGAGGAGCCCGACATCAAGGTCGTGGGCGAGGCCGCCGACGGGATCGAGGCGGTCCACCGGGCCGAGGAGATGGCTCCGGACGTCGTCGTCATGGATGTCCGCATGCCCCGGTCGACGGGCATCGAGGCCGCCCGCCGCATCCGCGAGCGCCTCCCCGACACCAAGGTGATCATGCTCACCGTCTCCGACAGCGAAGAGGACCTCTACGCGGCGGTGAAGGCGGGCGCGAGCGGATACCTCCTGAAGGAGATCTCGATCGAGGAGCTCGCCGACGCGGTGCGCGCCGTCGCCCGCGGGCACAGCCTGATCTCGCCCTCGATGGCGTCGAAGCTCTTGACCGAGTTCAACGCGCTCGTGCAACAGGCCGAAGAGCGCCACCGCTCGCTCCTGCCGAGCCTCACCGATCGCGAGCTCGACGTGCTGAAGCTCGTCGCGAAAGGCCTGAGCAACCGCGAGATCTCCGAGGAGCTGTACATCTCGGAGAACACGGTGAAGAACCACGTCCGCAACATCCTCGAGAAGCTGCATCTGCACTCGCGCATGGAAGCCGTCGTCTACGCCATGCGCGAGAAGCTGCTGGACGTGGATTGACGCCGGCGCCGGCGCCGGAGCCGGTACACGCCGAACGCGGCGAGAACCACGAGCGTCAGCGCGCTGATCCCGACGCCGAGCCGGTCCCACCCGTCGGGGCCGTAGTCGAGCTCCAGCGTGCTCCGCCCCGCGGGGAGCCGGACCGCGATCAGCCCGTCGGCCGTGTGCTCGAGCTCGACCGATCGCCCGTCGACGCGGCCGTGCCATTTCGGCGACCAGGCGACGGCCACGGTGGCCGACGTGGCGGCCGACGCGTCGACTCGGAAATGCAGCCGTTCCGGATCGGCGCGCGTGAGTCGGGCCGCCGCCGGGGCGCCGGTGGCGACGAGCGCGGCAGGGTCGGGCTGCCCGGGGCGGGCGCGGAGCGCGAAGATCGCGATCGGCGGCTCCCGCCAGACGAGCTCGAACCGGTCCGACACCGCGAGCGCGTCGGCGAACGGGTCGGACACGGTCGTGACGACGTGCGAGACGCCCAGCCGGCTCAGCACGTCGGCCTCCATGTCGGCGAGGGCGGTGCCCGAGGTACAGGTCGGGCTCGAGGTCGGGCTGGGGCGTGCTCGAGGACTCGAGGTTCCAGCCGTTCAGCGAGTCGCGGCCCGACGCCCGCGCGAGCCACGTCGGCGGGAGGAGCACACCGGTGCGGAGTACCTCCCCCGGATAGTCGCGCTGCGTGACGAACCGGGCGCCGTCGGGAACGTCACGACGAAGCTCGGCCGCCGCGTGCTGCAGTTGCGGGACGGGCGGATCGAGCTCACTCGCCGATCTCCGGTCGGGCCCGAGCGGCGACACGACCACGAGCGACCGCGACCAGCATCGCGGCTGCCACCGCCGCCGGGCCGGCCCAGCGCCATCTCGACAGCCGCCGCGTCGCGAACCGCGCGCCGGCGGCGATCCCCGCGGACAGCGGCAGGATCGCGAGCAGGCCGGCGTAGCCGAGCCCGCGGTTGGCGAGCTGCATGGCGAACTCGTTGTCGGGCCAGCGTGACGCGGCCCAGTGCGCGAGGACGAGAAACACGAGCGGCGTCGCGACGACCACCACCGCGAACGGGCGGCGGCGCACCCGCACCAGCCCGTAGACCCAGCCGGCGAGGACGATCCACACCGTGTACGGACGGAACAGGATCTGCCCGTTCACGATCGCGTCGATGCGGTCCCCGAACGGGGGCGTCGCCCACGTCGCGACCTCGCCTCGTAGGTCGCGGTGCACGAGCGCGGGGATCAGCCACCATGCCGCCAGCGCCGCCGCCAACACACCGGTCAGGGCGAGCCTGGTGAGCGCGGCGCGTCCGAGGTGCTCGCGCCGGAGCCCGAACGCCAGCAGCGGGAACACGACGGCCAGGATCATCACCGAGATGAGGTGCGTGATCGCGAGCCCGGCCAGCGACACCGCCGCGAGCAGCACCCACCGCCATCGGGTGTCGCGCGGGACGCGCAGCAGCGCCCCGAGCGCGAGACAGAAGAGCGGCGCGCCGAGCTGATGTGAGACGAGGCCGACGGCGTACAGGCCCTGGAGGCCTGGTCCGAACTGGCTCGAGACCAGGAGCGAGAGGATCGCGGCGATCCCTGCCGCCAGCCGCCCGAGCCCGAGCGACCGGGCGAGGAACGCCATCGCCGCCGGCAGCGCCGCGAACGCCAGCACACCGACGACCTTCAGCGCGCCGGTGTTCGACAGCGCGCCGAGAGTCACCGCCCGTGCCGCGCCCATCGCCCAGACCACGCCGGGCCCGTTGAACAGGAACTCCTGGTATCCGAGGTAGTAGCGCGGGAACCACCCGTCGAGGCGCCCGTGCGCCACGAGCTGAGGAAGCCCGAAGTCCGCCCGCACGAGATACGACATGACGTCCTCGCCGTGCGGGGGCAGGCCTCCCCAGGCGCCGGCCGTCGACCAGAGGGCAAGCACGACGGCGACGACGATGCCTGCCCACGACCGTCGGCGAGATCCGCTCCCACCAGCGCTCTTGCTTCCGCGGTTCCGGACGGATCTGGAGCTCCGGGTCCTGCCCGACGGCCGTCGCCACGGCCGGAATGCTGGCATGCGAACGTGGCGGTGCCAGGTCGTGCGCCTCCTCCGGGGCAGTGCAGTCCGCCGCGAGCGGCCGTGACGACGGCCGTCGGTACACTCGGAGACCACATGGGCCTCTTCAACAAGCTCCTGCACGCGGGCGAAGGCCGGAAGCTCAAGCTCGTCGAGTCGATCGTGCCCGAAGTCGCCGCCTTCGAGCCCGAGATGGAGGCGCGCTCCGACGAGGCGCTCCGGGCCATGACCGACGAGTTCCGGGGCCGGCTCGCGCACTGCGAGACGAAGGAGGAGCGCGTCGAGATGCTCGACGACATGCTCCCCGAGGCGTTCGCGGCGGTGCGGGAGGCGGCCAAGCGCACGCTCGGGCAGCGCCACTTCGACGTCCAGATCATGGGCGGCGCCGCGCTCCACTTCGGCTGGGTCGCCGAGATGAAGACCGGTGAGGGCAAGACCCTCGTCGCCACCCTGCCCGCTCTACCTGAACGCGCTCGCCGGCTACGGCTGCCACCTCGTGACCGTCAACGACTACCTCGCCCGGCGCGACGCCGAGTGGATGGGGCAGATCTACCGGTTCCTCGGGCTCGAGGTCGGCGTCGTCGTCCCCGCAGGTCGACGACCCGGAGTCGAAGCGGGCTGCGTACGCACGCCGACATCACCTACGGCACCAACAACGAGTTCGGATTCGACTACCTCCGCGACAACATGGCCGTGCTCGAACGAGGAACAGGTCCAGCGGGGCCACTTCTTCGCCATCGTCGACGAGGTCGACTCGATCCTCGTCGACGAGGCCCGCACGCCGCTGATCATCTCGGGCCGGGCCGACGACGCGCAGGAGCTCTACTACCAGTTCGCCCGCGTCGTGAAGGGCCTCCAGCGCGACCGCGACTACGAGGTCGACGAGGCGAAGCGCACGGTCGTGCCGACCGAGGACGGCATCGGCCGCGTCGAGCAGGCGCTCGGCGTCGAAAACCTCTACGAGCACGTCAACCAGAACTTCGTCCACCAGCTCCAAGCCGCGCTCCGCGCGCAAGGAGCTGTTCAAGAGGGACGTCGACTACGTCGTCCAGGACGGCGAGGCGAAGATCGTCGACGAGTTCACCGGCCGCATCCTCGAGGGTCGCCGCTGGAGCGAAGGCCTCCATCAGGCCGTCGAGGCCAAGGAAGGTGTCAAGATCAAGGAGGAGAACCAGACCCTCGCGACCGTCACGCTCCAGAACTACTTCCGCATGTACGAGAAGCTCTCCGGCATGACCGGCACCGCGTTGACGGAGGCGGGCGAGTTCGCGCACACGTACGCCCTCGAGGTCGTCGGCGATCCCGACCAACGAGCCGATGGTCCGCGACGACAAGCCCGACCTCATCTACAAGACCGAGGACGCGAAGTTCGACGCCGTCGCCGACGACATCGAAGAGCGAAGCGAGAGCGGGCAGCCCGTGCTCGTCGGCACGATCTCGGTCGAGAAGTCCGAGCAGCTCTCGCGACTGCTCGAGAAGCGCGGCATCCCGCACTCGGTGCTGAACGCGAAGCAGCACGAGCAGGAGGCGCATGATCGTCACCCAGGCCGGCCGGCCGCACACGGTGACGGTCGCCACGAACATGGCCGGTCGCGGCGTCGACATCCTGCTCGGCGGCAACCCCGAGGGCCTCGCCCGCCAGGAGCTCTCCGCCGAGGGCTCCACGCCCGAGGAGGCGCCCGAGCGCTACGAGGAGCTGGTCGTCGAAGTTCCGGGACGAGTGCGCGTCCCGACGGGCGACGACGTCCGCGAGCTCGGCGGGCTCTACGTGCTCGGCACCGAGCGCCACGAGAGCCGCCGGATCGACAACCAGCTCCGGGGCCGCTCCGGCCGGCAGGGCGACCCGGGCGAGAGCCGCTTCTACCTCTCGCTCGAAGACGAGCTCATGCGGCTGTTCGCGACCGGGGCCATGAACTGGGTGATGGGGAAGGCCTTCCCCGACGACGTGCCGCTCGAGGCGAAGATGGTCACCAAGGCGATCGAGCGCGCGCAGCGCACGGTCGAGGACCGCAACTTCGAGATCCGCAAGGACGTCCTCAAGTACGACGAGGTGATGAACGAGCAGCGCAAGGTGATCTACCAGCGCCGCCAGCAGATCCTCGACGGCGGCGACCTGCGCGACGAGGCGTTCGAGGCGATCGAAGGCGCCGTCCGCCACGCCGTCGAGACGTGGTGCCCGACCGAGTACCCCGAGGAGTGGGATCTCGACGAGCTGCACACGCAGATCGAGCAGCACGTTCCCGACGAGGATCACGCTCGAGCAGCTCGACGCTGCCGGCATCGGGAGCAGGTCGTGCGAGGTGCTGACCGACGACGCGGTCGAGCTCTACGAGCAGAAGGAGCAGACGATCGGCGAGCGACACGCTCCGCGAGATCGAGCGCCGCGTGATGCTCTCGGTGATCGACCAGCACTGGCGCGAGCACCTCTACGAGATGGACTACCTCCGCGAGGGCATCAACCTCCGCGCGATGGGCCAGAAGGACCCGCTGGCCGAGTGGCAGCGCGAGGGCTTCGACATGTTCGAGGCGATGATGGGGGCGATCGCAGGACAACTTCGTCCGGTACGTCTCGCACCTCCAGGTCGTCGCCGACGACGCCCCGCGCCGCGAGGCGAGCAACGTGCGGTATTCGTCGGCCGAGGACCCGGTGCAGGGGTCGGAGGCGCTCGCAGGCCGCCGCGGCCGGGCAGCCGCTCGAGGAGCCGGTGGGCGACGGCATGGAGGGCGACGGGCTCGCGGGCGCGCCGACGGCCACCGCGGTCGCCGAGCGACCCGAGGACGTCGTGCAGCAGCCGGTGCACGTCGAGAAGACGCCGGGCCGCAACGAGCCGTGCTACTGCGGGAGCGGCAAGAAGTTCAAGCTCTGCCACGGTCGCTGAACCGCGGCAGCGACACCCGCAGCCTTCGCGATGCGCGACTTCACAGAACTGCTGGCCGACCTCCGCCGCCGCGTCGACGACGCCCGCGCCTATCTGCAGATCGACGCGGCGCGGAACCGGTTGGCCGAGCTCGAGCAGGAGGCGAGCCGGCCCGACCTGTGGGAGGACCAGGACCAGGCGCGCAAGGTCAATACCGAGCTCGCTCGGGTGCGCGACGACCTCGAGGTCTTCGACGGCCTCGAGGAGCGGCTCTCCGAGATCGAGACGCTGTTCGAGCTCGGCCGTGAAGAGGGCGACGATTCGGTCGAGCCGGAGGTCGATGCCGGCGCCACGGCGTTGTCCACCGATCTCGACACGCTGGAGCTGCGCGCGCTGTTCACCGGCGAGCACGACGAGCGCGACGCCATCTGCGAGGTCCACTCGGGTGCGGGCGGCACCGACGCGCAGGACTGGACCGAGATGCTGTTGCGCATGTTCATGCGCTGGGCGGAGCGGCGTGGCTTCGACGTCGAGCTCGACGAGGTCCAAGAGGGCACGGAAGCGGGCATCACGTCGGCGACCTTCATCGTCAAGGGTCGGTACGCGTTCGGGTTGCTGCAGGGCGAGAAGGGCGTGCACCGCCTCATTCGCATCTCACCGTTCGACGCCAACGCGCGACGCCAGACGGCGTTCGCGTCGTTCGACGCGGTGCCGGCACTCGAGCACACCGAAGAGCCCGAGATCGATCCCAGCGATCTGCGGATCGACACGTACCGCTCGTCGGGTGCGGGCGGCCAGCACGTCAACGTCACGGACTCTGCCGTACGCATCACGCACGTGCCGACAGGCATCGTCGTGTCGGTGTCAGAACGAGCGATCCCAGATCCAGAACCGGGCCAAGGCGATGCAGATCCTCGCGCGCGCGCCTCGCCGAGCGGCAGCGAGTCGAACGACAGCAGGAGCTCGAGTCGCTGTCGGGCGAGAAGAAGGACGTCGCGTTCGGTAGTCAGATCCGCACCTACACGCTGGCGCCGTACCAGCTCGTGAAGGACGAGCGCACGCGCTACGAGACCGGCAACGTCCAGTCGGTCCTCGACGGTGAGCTCGACCCGTTCGTCGAGGCGTACCTCCAGTGGCGCCGGCAGCGCGACGGCGGCGCACCGTCGCCGTCGGACCAGGGGGACGACGATAGCGGCGCACAGCTAGCTGTGATCCGGGAGTGCCGGTACCCCTGCTGCGCAGGCGGGGCTGCTACCCTGCGCCGGAGCGTTCTGCCGCACGCTGCTCAAACTTCTCCCGTTCCGATTCGCTGCTTGGGCGGTCGATGATTCGATTCGAAGGTGTTACCAAGACCTACAAGGGCGACGTCGTCGCGTTGCGCGACGTCTCGTTCGACATCAGCAAAGGTGAGTTCGTCTTCGTCGTCGGGCCGTCGGGCTCAGGGAAGTCGACGGCGCTTCGCCTGCTGCTGCGTGAAGAGAACTCGACCAACGGCCGCATCATCGTCGCCGGCCGCGACATCTCCCGCCTCAGCTCCTGGAAGATCCCGCAATTGCGGCGCAACGTCGGGTGCGTCTTCCAGGACTACAAGCTCCTGCCCAACAAGACGGTCTACGAGAACGTCGCGTTCGCGCAGGAGGTCATCGGGCGGCCCCGGCACGTGATCGACGCCCAAGTCCCGCAGATCCTCGACCTCGTCGGCCTGAGCCGGAAGACCACCCGGTTCCCGACCGAGCTCTCGGGTGGCGAGCAGCAGCGCGTCTCGATCGCGAGAGCGTTCGTGAACCGGCCGCTGATCCTGCTCGCCGACGAGCCCACGGGCAACGTCGACCCGGCGACGACCGTCGGGATCATGCGCCTGCTCGACCGCATCAATCGCACCGGAACCACCATCGTGATGGCCACGCACGACCAGCGCATCGTCGACGCGATGCGGCGGCGGGTCATCGAGCTGGATCACGGAACCATGGTGCGAGACCAGGCCCGCGGCGTCTACGGCGTCGGGAGCTGATCGAATGGTGCGGCGACTGGGTTACTTCGCGCGCGAGACGCTGATCTCCCTGCGTCGCAACCTGCTCATGACGCTGGCCGGGATCCTGACCGTCACCGTGTCGTTGCTGCTCCTGGGCGGAATCCTGTTGTTCCAGCAGTGGGTCGACCACGGCACCGACAAGTGGAAGCACGGCGTCGAGTTCGAGGTCTACATGAAGACGGACGCCACGCAGCAGCAGATCGCCGCGCTGCGGGGCCAGCTCAACGACGACCGGCAGGTCAAGAGCGCCAGCTACATCTCGAAGGAGCAGGCGTACAACGACTTCAAGCGGATCTTCAAGGACAAGCCGGACCTGGTCAGCTCGGTCGATCCGAGCGCGCTGCCGGCGTCGTTCCGGGTGGCGCCAACCCAGGTGAAGGAGACGACCGCGCTGCGCGACAAGTACAACACCAGACCCGGCGTCGACGAGGCGATCACAGCCGACAAGGCGATCAAGCAGCTCATCGACATCACGAACTTCCTTCGCTACATGTTCATCGCGATCTCGCTGATCCTGATCGCGTCGTCGTTGTTCCTGATCGTGAACACGATCCGTCTCGCGACGTTCGCCCGCCGCCGCGAGATCGAAGTCATGAAGCTGGTCGGCGCGTCGAACTGGTTCGTACGCATCCCGTTCATGGCCGAGGGCCTGGTGCAGGGAGCGGTGGGCGCGGGGCTGGCCGTCAGCGGCGTCTTCGCGCTCCAGTATCTGCTGAGTCAGCTCGACACGACCAAGGGCTTCTTCCAGGGGTTCTTCGTGACCACGGGCAACGCGGGCACGATCAGCATCGGGCTCCTGTTGGGCGGCGCCGTCATCGGTGCGATCGGGGCCGGGGTCGGCCTCCGCCGCTTCCTGAACGTCTGACGGCCGGCGCCGCGCCCGGGCTCGCCCGGGGGAGTGCAGGAGGCCGCACAGCGCCATTACCCACCAGACGGGCGAAGTGCGCCTTTCGCGCAACGGCTGTTGCTAGTGTGACTCGTGTTGCGTACGCTCAGACCCCTGAAGTCCCGTCGTTTCCTCCTCTGCCTCTTCGCGGGCGCGCTCCTGCTGGGCCTCGTCGCGCCCGGCGTGGCCAGTGGTCAGACGGAACCTGATCCCAAGACGCGGCGCGACGAGCTCTCGAACGCGATCGAGGACGTGTCGGCCGAGGAGGTCGCCGCCGTCAACGAGCTCCAGGGGATCACCGCGCACCGCCAGGAGCTCGAGGCGAAGGTGGCGGCGCTCGATCGGCAGATCGCCGAGGCCACGCAGCGGATCGAGGCCGCAGAAGCCGAGATCGCCCGCATCCAGGCCCAGGTCGAGACCGTGCAGCGCGACATCGACCGGATCCTCGCCGAGATCGAGGCTTCCAAGGCCAAGTTCAACGCCTCGGCGCTCGCGTTGTACAAGGGCGGCGGCAACGGCACGAGCAACTTCACGCTGCTCTCGACGAGCGGCGGCGCCCACGAGCTGATCGCCGGGAGCAAGTACCTCGGGGAGAACTCGCGCCGCTTCGAGCGGGAGCTCCAGCGCCAGGGCAGTCTCAAGGACCAGCTCGACGACGCCCAGAACGATCTCCGCAAGGAGCAGGCGAAGGCGCAGGAAGCCCAACGCGTCGCCGCCGAGGAGCGGGATCAGGTCAGCCAGCTCCGGACCCAGGCCGACGGCGAGCGGGACCAGGTGGCGGCGGCCGAGCAGCAGGAGCAACAGGCCATCGAGGCCATCCGGGCCCGCAAGGCCGACTTCGAGGCGCAGTACAACGCGGTCCAGGCGCAGATCGCGGCCAGCGTCAGCCGTGGCAACCCGACGCCCGGGAATCACCGGTTCATCTGGCCCGTGAACGGTTCCATCGCCAGCGGCTTCGGCCCCCGGACCCACCCGATCTACGGGGGATCGCGGGTCCACACCGGCGTCGACATCTCCGCCTCGCAAGGAACGCCGATCAAGGCGGCCGGCGACGGGGTGGTCCGGATGGCGGGCGTGAACGGCGGCTACGGGAACTGGACCCTCATCGACCACGGTGACGGGCTCGCGACCGGGTACGGCCACCAGTCCCGCATCGCCGTGTCGGTGGGCCAGCACGTGAGCACCGGCGAGGTCATCGGCTACGTCGGTTCCACCGGCGCCTCCACCGGCCCGCACCTCCACTGGGAAGTGCGCGTCAACGGCAACCCCGTCAACCCGATGGGCTGGGTCTAACCGCGTTCAGCGCGACTGCGCAGCGTTACTTGTTGGGCTGGGGCGTCACCCGCAGATAGGGCTTGATGGTCTTGAAGCCCTTGGGGAACTTCTGCTTCGCGTCCTCGTCCGAGACCGCGGGGACGATGATCACGTCCTCGCCGTCCTTCCAGTCGACCGGCGTGGAGACGCTGTAGCCGGAGGTCAGCTGCAAGGAGTCGATCACGCGCAACAGCTCGTCGACGTTGCGGCCGGCACTCTGCGGGTAGGTGATGATCAGCTTGATCTTCTTGTCGGGACCGACGATGAACACCGAGCGCACGGTCACCGTGTCGCTGGCGTTCGGGTGGATCATGTCGTAGAGGTCGGCGACCTTGCGGTCCGGATCGGCGATCAGGGGGTAGTTGAGCGCCGTTCCCTGTGTTTCCTCGATGTCCTTCGACCAACCCTTGTGCGACTCGAGGGGGTCGACGCTGACGCCGATCAGCTTCACGTTGCGCTGGTCGAACTCCGACTTGCGCCTCGCGAACGCTCCGAGCTCGGTCGTGCACACGGGCGTGAAGTCCTTGGGGTGGGAGAAGAGCATCCCCCAGCTGTCGCCGAGGTAGTCGTAGAAGCTCACGGTGCCTTCGGTGGTCTCGGCCGTGAAGTCGGGAGCGGTGTCTCCCAGGCGAAGTGACATGGCTGCCTCTCCTGTGGCTAGGGCTCGTTTGCCCTCAAGGTACCAGGGGCCGACGGAAAGTCGAGTAAAAAGGTCGGAATATTGGCGGGCGGTCGGCACGTTCCTCGGCGCCCGCGTCGTCTACCGCGTCGCCGAGGGGCCTCGACCGGGCTCGGCGGCGCGACCACGAAAGGGCGCGTAGACCTGGTACTCGCCGTCGCGGAACCGGACGTCGGCGCCGGGGGAGAGGCGCCGCAGGAACGGCAGGGCGCGGCGGTTCTCGCCCAGCACGGTGGCGCGGAACGCCACGAGGCCGCGCCGGTGGCCGACGCGTGCGAGGTGATGCAGCAGCCGGGTACCGAGGCCGCGGTCCTGCCACTCGTCGTCCACGATCACGGCGACCTCGGCATCGTCCTCGCCCGGCCGGCCGTCGTAGCGCGCCACGGCGACGATCTCCTGGCCCACTTGCGCGACCAACGCCTCGTGGAGCTCGTGGTCGAGCCCGGCCAGGTGCAGGAGCGCGGCGCGGCGCGGCCGCGGCATCGGTGAGAAGAACCGGTGGTAGATCGACTCGGGGGAGAGCCGGTCGAACATGCGCAGCAGCGGGTACGCGTCGGCGGGCTCGATGCGGCGGATCGTGACGGCCGACCCGTCGTGGAGGTGGACGACCCGCCCGGGGCCGACCGCGGTCTCGGTCTGTGGCTGCTCGACCGCGGCCATCACGCCGCTCCGGCGTCGGCGGCGCGGCCGCCGGAAGGCGAGATCAGGCAAGTGCTCGTGGCGTGGGCGTACAGCGCGCCGTCACCGTCGACGAGGTGCGCTTCGGCGGTCGCGACACGTCCGCCGAGGTGAACGACCTTCCCTTCGCCGCGGACGCGCCCGGTCGTGACGCGCACCGGCCGGAGGAAGCTCACCTTCAGCTCGAGCGTCGTGTAGCTGACGCCGGCGCGCAGCCGGCTGTGGACGGCGCACCCCATCGCGCTGTCGAGCACCGTCGTGAGGATCCCGCCGTGCACGGTGCCGAGCGGGTTGTAGTGGTACTCGGCCGGATCGAAGGCGAATGTGACGAGGCCTTCGCTGACCTGTTCGACTTCGATGCCGAGGAGACGCGCGACAGGCGGCGCGGGGAGGTCGCCGTCTTCGATCGCGCGCAGCACCTCGATGCCGCCGAGCCCGCTGGCTGCCTTCCAGCTTGCGACGGGGTCGTCCCAGGTCACGATGCGGCTGCGGTCTTCGGTGGTGGTCATCGGTTTGTCCTCCGTTTCCGTTGGCGAGGCGTCGTGCGCAGGCTCTCGACGTGCTCGACGAGCGACGCCACTGCGCGGTGCTTGTACGCGGGATCGTCGAAGAGCTTGGTGATCATCAGTGAGCCTTCGAGCGTCGAGGTCACGAGGGTGGCGAGCTCGTACGGATCGACGTCGTCATCGATCTGGTCCCGAGCTTTGGCGTCCTTCACGATCGAGCCGATGAGGCGGTGCCAGGAGTCCATGGCGGCGCGGGCGCGAGCGGCGAGCGGGGGATTCGTGTCGTCCGCCTCGATGGCGGTGTTCATGATCGGGCATCCGCCGGCGACCAGCGGGTGCCCGGACCAGTCGCCGAAGATCTCGATGATGGCCACGAGCCGGTCGAGCCCGACCTTGCCCTCCTGCACAGCGGCGTACCCGTCGACGATGAGCGAGATCGCGTAGTCGAAGGCGTCGACCGCGAGCTCCTCCTTGCTGCCGAAGTGGTTGTAGATCCCGCCCTTCTCGATCCCCGTGGCCTCGACGAGCTCGCTCATCGAGGCGCCCGCGTACCCCCGCTTGTTGAAGACGGGGGCGGCGCGCTCGAGGATCAAGCGGCGGGTGACCTCCCCCTTGCGGAGGCGGGTGGTGGTGGCCATGGGTCCCTCTCTCGAAAAACCGACCGTTCGGTCTCATTCTGAGGGTCCCGCCGCCTGAAATCAACGTGACCTGGGGCACCACGGGCCGTCTGCCGGCTTCGGTACCGTCCATGGTCGTGTGCGGACGATTCGTGCAGGCGTCGTCGCCGGAGCTGCTCGTGGCGCGATTCGGCGTCGACGAGCTGGCGGCGCCGCGGCACGAGCCGAGCTACAACGTCGCTCCCCGGGCCACCGTGTACGCGGTCCGGGATCGAGCCGAGGATGACCGCCGGCGCCGTTACCTGTCGGAGCTGCGTTGGGGACTGATCCCGTCGTGGGCAAAGGACCCCAAGGTCGGCGACCGCATGATCAACGCCCGGGCCGAGTCATTGGCGGACAAGCCCGCCTACGAACGCGCCTTCCGGCGGCATCGCTGCCTGGTGCCCGCCGAGGGGTTCTACGAGTGGCAGCGGCGCGGGTCCGGCAAGCAGCCCATGTTCATCCATCGCCGGGACGGTGAGCCGATGGCGCTCGCCGGGCTGTGGGCGGCGTGGCGCGAAGGGAATGAAGCGGATGCCGACTGGCTGCGGTCGTGCGCCATCGTGACCACGAACGCCAACGACACGGTTGCGCCGCTCCACGACCGCATGCCGGTCGTGCTCGAGGAACGCGACTGGGACCGCTGGCTCGACCCAGAGGCGGGCGACGTCGACGCGCTGGCGCGACTCCTGGCGCCGGCGGCCGACGACCTCCTCGTCGCGTATCCGGTCGGGAACCGGGTCAACAGCGCCGACAACGACGGCCCGGAGCTCGTGGAACGCGTCGAGCTCCAGCCGACGCTCGGGCTATAGCGTCCAGCCGTGGACTACGGCGACTACGTCTCGGCCCTGCGATGGAACGGCGACCGCAGCGGCTCGGGCGGCGCGGGATATTCCGATGGAGACGACGGTGCCGTCGTGCCCGGAGTGGAAGATGCGTGACCTCGCCCACCATCTCGGCTCGCACCACCGATGGGTGGCAGGGAACCTCGACCAGCCGCCCGACGGCGAGGCGTTCAAATGGCGCGAGGAACCTCCTGCCGACGACGCGATTCCCGACTGGCTGGAGGCCGGCGCCGAGATGCTTGCGACCAAGCTCGCGGCGACGGACCCGGCGAAACCGTGCTGGACGTGGGTTCCCTTCGACCGCAGCGTCGGGTTCTGGGCCCGCCGAACCACGCACGAGACGGCGATGCACCGCTGGGATGCCCAGAACACGAGTGGCGCGTCGGACGGAGTCGAAGCCGAGCTCGCTGCCGACGGCATCGACGAGTACCTCGGGATCCTCGGCGCGTTCCGGGGCCGACGGTTCCCGGAGGGGTCGATCCATCTCCACACCACGGACACGCCGGGGGAGTGGCTGGTCGCGTCGGCCCCGAGGGGATCGATGTCACCCGCGAGCACGCGAAGGGCGACGTCGCGGTGCGCGGTCCGGCGTCCGACGTGCTCCTCGTGTTCATGGGGCGCAAGCCGATGGACACCGTCGACGTGCTCGGCGACGCGTCGTTGTTCGACGGGTTCCGCAAGCACGCGAGCTTCGGTTAGGGCTGCAGCTTCTTGACCTTGGGGTTGTAGCAGACACCTTTCATGCCCAACATCTGGGCGGGGACGCACATGTTCGAGCTCTGGCACAGCGCGTGGAGGTTTCCGTCGCCGAGGACGTGCTCGGCCAGGTCGGCTTGGGCGTAGAACGGGCGACCGAACCCGACCATGTCGGCCTCGCCGTCGTCGACGATCTGGCGGGCCTCGACGCCGGTCCGGATGCCACCCACCGCGAACACCGGGATCGGCACCCGTCGCTTCGCCTCGCGGAACAGAAGCCGATTCCAGACCGGCGCGAACGGATTGCGCTTCCCGCCGAGCCACGATCCCGCGATCAGCGTGACGCGGCGCCGACGCGACGGCGCCGCGGCCCGCAGCCGGGTTTTCATCGACTGGTTCGTCCAGAGTGACGACGGCACGCCCCCGCGACTCAGCGTCGTGTCGGGGAACACCGACACCTCCACCGGCGTGACCGCGTCGTATCCCCACTCGGCCACCAGCTCGCAGGTGCGCAGCGCCTCGTCGCGCGTGACATGCGGGGCGAACGGAGGCGCTTGCTCCGCCGGCACCTTGACCGTGCACGGGAAGTCGGGCCCCGCCCGCTCTGCAACGTGCTCACGAATCACCCGCAGGATGTGCGCCCGCCGCTCGGGGGATCCGCCGAACTCGTCGGTGCGGCGGTTGTAGAAGGGCGAGAGGAACTGGTCGAGCAGCTTGGCATTGGCCGAACCGAGCTGGATGCCGTCGTAGCCCGCCTCCCGGGCCCAGGCCGCGGCCTCGCCGCTCCGGCGACAGAGAGCGTGCACCTCGTCGGTCGTCATCACGTGCACGGGCACGCCCCGGAAGCTCGGACGGAGCATCAGGGGCACCGGCGAAGACGCCAAGAGCGGGCCCTTGCGTTCGCTCGCGTACGGCTCGTGCCACCCTTCCATCGCGTAGATCCCGCCGTGCCCGATCTGCAGGAAGATGGCGGCGCCGGCGTCGTGGACGGCGCGCACCATGTCGGTCATCGCCAGCATGCGCTCGCGGGAGTGGACCAGGGTCATGCCGGGGGACGTGCGGCCCTCCTCGTACAGGCAGGCGCTTCCCTGGATGATGAGGCCGACGCCATGACGCGCGTTGGGGACGAACGCCTTCGCGTACGTCTCGGCCGCGTCGGGCCCCGAGCCGGCACCCTCGAGCACGGGCGCGCGATAGACGCGGTTGCGGATCGTGCACGACCCCAGCCGCAGAGGTGACGAGAGTGTGTCGCTCACACTTTCGCTGCCGTCAGGGTTCGAGCGCGTTTCGGAGCACGTCGATGACGTGCTCGCGCCGCTTGGCGAGCATCGCCGGGCTCAAAGGATCGGCGCCGAGCAACGACGTGATCAACGGCGCGTCCGAGAGATACGAGAGCACCGCGCCGTAGCCGGTGAGCAGCAGCTGGCGCGCGTCGTAGCGCCGCAACCGGCCGGCTTCCATCTCGCGCTCCAGGAACTCGGTTCCCCGCTCGAACAAGCGGCTGCAGCATCGTTCCCAGCTCCGCCGACAGCATCGGCCCACCTTCGAGCGCCTCCCACCGTGCCAGGCGCACGAACTCGGGGCGCTCTTCGAAGAACAAGAACGCGGCCCGCAGCACGCGCTCGACCTGCGGCCACCCGCGCTTCTGGGGGCCGGCGACCGCCTCGTCGACCAGCGCGAACCAGTCGGCGAAGGCGTCGAGCAGAACGGCGCGGTAGAGCGCCTCCTTCGAAGGGAAGTGGTGCAGGAGGCTCGGGCGCCGGATCCCGACCTTGTCGGCGATCTCGTTCAGGGTGGTGCCGCCGTACCCGTGCTCGGCGAACCGGTCGAGCGCGACTTCGAGGATGAGAGCCTTCGTGCCCTGGCTGCTCTCCATCGCGACGGACTCCATGCCGGCCGCGAGGGTACGCCGTGGCCGCCGGGGCGGCGGGGACAGACACGCGACGGTCGTCCGGCGGAGCCGGCACGAGTCCTCTACCTACTGGTAGGTAGGCTAGCATCCGGAGTGAGGGCCGGATCTTCAGACCGCGAGGAGCCATCTTGTGAACGTGCCCATTGCCGTGCTGGCCGGCCTCGTCGTGACCCAGGTCTCGATCGTCGCGACGACGGTGTACCTGCACCGCACGCTTGCCCACCGCGCGCTGACGATGCGCGCGCCATCCGTGCTCTTCTGTCGGGTGCTGCTGTGGATCACGACCGGCATGCGCCCGCGGGAATGGGTCGCCGTGCATCGCCGCCACCACGCGACGTCGGACACGCCCGCCGACCCCCACAGCCCGCGTGTCCTCGGGTTCTGGCGTGTGCAGCTCGCCAACGTCCCCTTGTACCGGCGAGTCGCGCGTGACGAGCTCACCGTCCGGCGCTACGCGCGGGACGTGCCCCAGGATCGGCTCGACCGCTGGTTCTTCAACCACGGCATCCTCGGCCTCGCGATCGGGATCGGGATCCTGTGCGTGACCTTCGGCTGGGCGACCGGGTTGCTGGCGGCTGCCGTGCACGCGGTGAGCTACGTGATGCTCAGCGGGGCGATCAACGCCATCGGCCACACCCGCGGCCGGCGCCCGTACGACAACCCGGCCGGGAACTCGCAATGGCTCGCGCTCTTCACCGCCGGCGAGGGCCTGCACAACAACCACCACGCCGCTCCCACCTCGGCCCGCTTCGCCCTCGCTCCCGGCGAGATCGACCCCGGCTGGTGGGTGACCCGCGCGCTCATCCGATGCCGGCAGGCCACTGTCCGGCACGACGAGGTGAAGCTCAAGCAAGTCGCGTGACGCGAAGCAGGAGCTAGGCGGCGTTGGGCGCCGCCTCGCGCAACGCGCGGCGCGCCTCGTCGGGACCGGCGAGGAACGCGGGCGCCGGGGTCGTGACGCCGTTGGCGGCGTAGCGCGCCAGGTGCTCGCGGATCTGCGCCGGCGTGCCGTGGACCACGAGGGCGTCGACGAGCTCGTCGGGGATGGCCGCGGTCGCGGCCTCACGGTCTCCCGCCTTCCATGCATCCCACATCGGCTGGAGGGTCTCGCCCCGGCCGAGCCAGGCGTGGAACGCGGCGTACACCGGGACGTTGAGGTAGGCGGCGATGGCGCGCTTGCCGATGAAGCGCACGGCTTCCTCGTTGTCGGTCGGCAGCACGAAGATGCGGGCGACGATCTCCTTGTCCTCGCCGACGTGCGGCACCACCGTCTTGACGTCGTCGGCGGAGAGCCAGTTGATGATGGCGCCGTCACCCTCGCGCCCGGCGAGCCGCAGCATGCCGGGCCGCAGTGCCGCGACGAGGATCGGCGGGATCTCGTCGACGCGGATGCCGAGCCTGAACCCCTTCACTGCGAACGTGTCGTACTCGTGCGTCACCTTCTCGCCGGCGAGCGCGGTGCGGAGGAAGCGGATCGTGTCGCGCACGCGGCGGTACGGCTCCTCGAAGGGGATGCTGTTCCAGTTCTCGACGATGACGTTCGACGAGGTGCCGATCCCGAGCGCGAACCGCCCCGGCGCGGCCTGCACCATGCTGGCGACGCTCTCGGCCAGCGTCGCCGCGCCTCGTGTGAAGGCGGGAACGATGGCGGTGCCGAGTCGCAGCGACGGTGTCCACGCCGCCGCCAGCGCCAGCGGTGTGAATGCGTCGGCGCCGCCCGACTCCGCCGACCACAGGTCCGTGTATCCGAGCGCGGCGATCTCCTCGAACCACTCCCGGTGCGCGTGCAGCGGGACGCCGTCGAACGGCACCGTGATGCCGTAGCGCTGCGGGACGCTCATGTGCTCTCCCCCTCGTCCGGTGCCGCCGCCCCGGCATCTCGTGCCGCGGCGGCATCATCCTCGCCCCAGTTGCGGTGCTCGCGCACGATGGCCGATTGGCTCGCCGTCGCGAGCAATGTGCCGTCCTCGGCCCACAGGTGCACGAGGCCGTGTCCGAAGCCGTGCTCGACAGCGTGGACGCGCACGTCGGCCAAGATCCATTCGGTCGGGTGGCGGGTCACGACCCGCAGCGTGTTGTCGAGGCTGTTGCCGCCCGCGTGCGCGCCGAGCGCCTGTCCGACTCCGAAGGGCACGAAGTCGCCCACGATCGCGAGCGCCGCCGCCGACATGTCGAGTGAGGGGAGGTGGACCCAGAGCGACGCCCGTCCGTCGCCGGGCGGCCCGGGAAGGTCGTACATGGAGCGGCCGGCGGCAAGCCTGGTCTCGAGGCGATCCATGATCGTTCCCTCGTGTCGCGGCAGCCGGTCGCGCGGTGGGCTGACACCCGGCGGCGGCACGTCGGGTCGGATCGCCCACGATCCCGACAGAGGGAAGTCGCGGGCGCCGAGCGCACCGTTCACGGTGAAGATCTCCTCGCCGTCGACGCGGGCGACCGCTCGCGCCTGGGAGGAGCGATGGCCCCGGACGATCTCGGTGATGTCGATGTCGACGACGGACGGCGGACGGGCGTACGAGAGGTATTGGGCGGTCGCCCACACCAAGGGTCGGCCGGTCGTGCGCTCGAGCGCCTCGATGGCGGCGCCGAGACCGCATCCCCCGAACAGGGTGCCGCGGCCCGAGCACAGCGCCGGCACGACGGGCATCTGCCAGGCGCAGGGGTCCTCTGTGCGCGCGAGCCCGAAGAACTGGAGTGCGTCCACCCCGCAAATCTAGAGGTCGCGCGTGATCAGGCCAGATCGACGGCAGCGACGGCCCAGCTGCGGCCGGACGTCGGGTCTTCGATCGCGAGGTGCAGGCGCCAGCCGGTTCCGGACCCGCCGCTGTCCCATGCGTACCAGCGCAACGGCACCAACGCGTCTCCGAGCGTTTCGGCGTCGACGGGCCACTCGTCGAGCAGGTCGGTCAGCGCCGCGCCCGCCCACCACGCGGCGAAGCGGCCCGCCGCCGCGCCGGGTCGTCGGGCGTGGGCGCCGCCGCTCGCGCCCGCCCACGCGAGCGTGCACAGGGCTGCGGACGGAGTGAGCTCTCCCATCCGCACCCGATCGTGTCCGAGCGCCGTGATCGCGGCGAGCGCGTCGCCGCGCACCACGGTCGCCTCGGCGCGCCCTTCCGAGCCCTCCGTCCAGGCCCGCACCGCGTCGACGAGCGCGTCCGTAGCCGGGTCGTGACTCCCATCGCGCGACCGCGACGGCACCTCGACGGGCGTGAGCGCGGGCGGCTGTGGCCCCGGCAGGTCGACGCCGTCGGGCCGGTAGTGCGCGAGGAGGTACTCGGGCTCCCAGGCGGCGAGGCGGAGGGGCAGGTCGAGCACCGCCGGACCGGGGAGGGTCTCACCCGTGAGGTCCTCGCCCCGCAGCACCCGTTCGTGGGCGGCGAGCACAGCCGCCGGTCCCGGCGGGGCGTGCGGCGCGAGGTCGGCCCACTCGTGTGTCGACGCCGCCACCTCGGGCAGGGGGCCGGGGGCGAACCGCCCCGCGCCGTCGACCAGGACCGTGGCCGCGTAGCGCCCCGGCGCTTCGAGGGCGAGGCGGTATTCGGCGTGCGCGGCGACGGGCCACAGCTGGCGCCCGCGCGCCACGGCCTGTTCGCAGCGGTCGCGTAGCTCGACGAGTCGGTCCCACTCGCGATTCGTGCACAGCGCGTCGACGAGCCTGATGAGCTCGTCGACGTCGCCGCCCTCGACTGCGGCCGCGAGCGATTCGGGCATGGTCATCGACGTGTCACACGCCGAGGTCGTCGAGCCGGCGGAGGAACGCACCGGCCCCTTCCGTCGTCGCACCGAGTGCCGTGACCCGGTCGGCGAGCTCGCGGTCGGATGTCACGACGTGCAGGCTCGCCGGATCGGAGTCGGCCGCGACGAGCTCGACGATCCGGTCGTCGGCCGCATCGCGGCCGCGCCGGCGGGCGTAGCGAACCTCGACGCCGTCGTGCTCACCCTCGATCACGTCTGCCGGCGGCCGGCCGTCGAGCACCAGCGTGAGCGCGTCGTGCGAACGCGCCGCGGCCTGCTGAAGGCGGGCCAGCAGTCGCCGCGCCGCCGCGTCGCGGTCGCGCCACCAACCATCGGGACGGGATCCGATGACGTTCATGCCATCGACGACGGTGCGTGCCATCAGTTCTGCGAGGGATGCGGGGGAGCGGTGGCGAACATGGCCAGCCGGCCACCCTGGCGGCGCAGGACCGAGACCCACAGGCGGGCCGGCTCGGCGGTGAACACGTCGTCGGGCGCGGCGTCGACGACGAACCAGCCGCCGGCGTCGAGCTCGCCGTCGAGCTGCCCCTCCGTCCAACCGGCGTACCCGGCGAAGACCCTCAGGTTCTGGACGTCGACGGGAAGCTCGACCGGGTCACGTCCGAGGTCGATCGTCCCGAGGGAACCGAACAACGGCGCCCATCCCTCCGTCTGATCGGAGGTGGCGGCGCGGGCGACGCCGATGGCGGCGTCGGGCGACACCGGGCCACCGACGAACACGACGCCGGGGTCCGACGCCAACCGATTCCAATCAGGCAACGTCTCGCCGACGGCGGTCTCGCTCGGCCGGTTGAGGATCACGCCCAGGGCGCCGTCCTCGCCATGCTCCAGGACGAGCACGACCGAGCGGACGAAGTTCGGGTCGTACAGCGTGGGCGTGGCGACGAGCAGACGTCCGCGGGCCGAATCGCTCACCCCCCGATGATGGCCCGCCCCGGCATTCGAGGTTGACGCCAGATAGTTAACGTGATAGTAAATAGTTATCGAGATCGCAAAGGGACGGTCGAAGCCTCGAGGGAGGAACGATGGGAACGAGCAAGGAAGCGGTGAGGCCGGCGTTCGACCTCGCCACCACGTACGTCCAACTCGACGACGGGCCGCGGGCGTTCGCGGTGGAGGTCGACGACGAGTTCTGGCAGACGATCGACCGGCGACCCGAGCTGCAGGGCGGGCGGCTCGTGGGCACCTTCCACAACGCCCGGGACTGGGACATCTGGGAGATGCACCCCGCCGGCGACGAGGTCGTGTGCCTGCTGTCGGGCGCTGTCGACGTGGTCCTCGACGAGCCGGACGGGGAGCGGGTCGTCGAGCTGGAGGCGGGGCGGACGTGCATCATCCCGCGCGGCGTGTGGCACCGGGCGATCGTCCGCGAGCCCGGCGACACCCTGCACGTCACGCGGGGCGAAGGCACGCAGCACCGCCCGCGGTGACCGCCCGCCTGGAAGCATTGACGCCGTCATGAAGGACCTCGACGCCACGCTCTCGGCGCTCGCCGACCCCACCCGACGACATGTCGTCGACCTGCTGCGGACGGGCCCGCGCCGGGCGGGCGAGCTCGCGGCCTCGGCCGAGACGAGCGCGCCGGCGATGAGCCGGCACCTGCGCGTCCTCCGGGCGACCGGGCTCGTCGAAGCGGCCGGCGTCGACGACGATGCGCGCTTGCGCGTGTATCGGCTTCGTCGCGAGCCGTTCGTCGCGTTGCAGGCGTGGCTCGACCAGGTCGAAGCGTTCTGGGGTGAGCAGCTCGGCGCGTTCAAGGCCCACGCCGAGCGCCGGACCAAGCCGAAGGGTGGGGCGCGATGAGCTCGACCGACTCCGTCACGACGAGCGTCGAGGTCGCGGTCGATCCTGTGACCGCGTTCGAGGTGTTCACCGAGGAGATCGACGCGTGGTACCAGCGTGGCCCGCACAGTTGGAAGAACCCCGACCGCGCGGTCGCGGTTCGCTTCGAGCCCGGGGTCGGCGGGCGCTGGATCGAGGTGTGGGACAAGGAGACGGGCGAGGGGTACGACTTCGGCCGTATCACGGCGTGGGAACCGGGCGAGCGTCTGGTGTTCGACTATCTCATCCACGACGGCGGTCACGAGACCGAGGTCGAGGTGCGCTTCGAGCCGACCGATGGCGGCACCCGCGTGGTGCTCGAACATCGCGGGTGGGACGCGCTACCGCCGGCGATCGCGGCGGAGGGCGTTGCCAACGTCAAGATCGGCGAGCCGGTGCTGTTGGGTTGGTTCGCCGACTACATGAAGAAGGAGAAGTGATGGGCACCGTGAAGTTCCAGGGCATCACGCCCTACCTGCACTACGAGGACGCCGCCGCCGGCCTCGACTGGCTGGCACGGGTGTTCGGATTCGAGGAGATCTCCCGGTTCGTCGACGACGGCGGACGCGTGCGCGAGTCCGAGATGCACGTCGGTGACCAGCAGATCTGGCTCTCGGGCCGGGACGCCGGGTACTGGGCGGAGAAGGGGCGCGGCCCCGAGCAGCTCATCCTCATCTGGGTCGACGACGTCGACGCCCAGTACGAGCGCGTGAAGTCGGCCGGCATCGACGTCAAGCCTCCCGAGGACAAGCCCTACGGCGTGCGCATGTTCAACGTCACCGATCCGGAGGGCTACGACTGGGGGTTCATGCAGCCGACCGGCAAGGGCTACGAGCAGAGCGAAGGCGGCCTCACCGAGGTGCCCGCCCAGTCCTAGACGGGACGGCGGCCGTGCTGTTCAAGCGTCACGTCATCGACGGTCTGGCCGGCGGCACGATCGACCTGGCGTTCCGGCGGTGGGCGAAGCCGCGGGTACGGGCGGGGAGCCGGCTCCGGACCGCGGTCGGAGTGCTCGAGGTCGACTCCGTCGACGAGATCGGCCTCGCCGACATCACCGACGAGGAGTCGCGCCGCGCCGGCTACTCGTCTCGCGCGGAGCTTCTCGCCGATCTCGAGACGCAGCGCGACGGTCACGTGTACCGCATCGGTGTGCACGTCGCGGGGCCCGATCCGCGTGTGGCGTTGCGGGAGCGGAGCGGGCTGACCGACGGAGAGCTCACCGAGATCGAGCGGCGGCTGGCGCGCCTCGACGCCGCCAGCCGCCATGGCGCGTGGACGATGAGGGTGCTGCGCCTGATCCGCGACCGTCCCGCCGTTCGCGCTCCCGATCTCGCCGCATCGACCGGACGGGAGACCCAGCCCTTCAAGCGCGACGTGCGCAAGCTCAAGGAGCTCGGGCTCACCGAGAGCCTCGAGGTCGGGTACCGGCTGTCGCCGCGCGGCCGCGCCGTTCTCGAACGACTCGGCCGGCGCGCGCCTCGGGCTGGCTAGATTCCTGCCGATGGCGTTCCGGGGCTGGCCCGCCGAGGCGATCGAGTTCTACGAGGGCCTCGAGGCGGACAACTCCAAGACGTACTGGCAGGAGAACAAGGCCGTCTACGAGGAGCTGGTACGCGGCCCGATGGACGAGCTCCTCGCCGAGCTCGCGCCCCAGTACGGGGAAGGCAGGGTCTTCCGCCCGTACCGCGACGTGCGCTTCAGCAAGGACAAGTCGCCGTACAAGACCGCGATCGCGGCCACGCTCGCGAACGGTGGCTACATCAGCTTCTCGGCCGAGGGCTTGGGCGCCGGCCGCGGCTTGTACATGCCCGCGCCCGATCAGCTCGAGCGGTACCGGCGGGCGGTGGCCGACGAGCGGAGCGGTCGGCAGCTCGTGCAGATCGTGGCCAAGCTCCGGAAGAGCGGCATCACCGTCGACGCCCACGACGTGCTGAAGACCGCGCCCAAGGGCTACCCGAAGGACCACCCGCGCATCGAGCTGCTTCGGTACAAGGGTCTCATCAGCTGGAAGCAGTGGCCGGTCGGCAGCGTGGCTGGGCACGCGCAAGGCGAAGGAGCGACTGGTCGGATTCCTCCGGGCGTCCAAGCCGTTGCACGACTGGCTCGAGAAGCGCGTCGGGCCGTCCGAGCTCGCCGAGGAGCGGTAGCGCTAGGAGCTGTCGCCAGTCGTCTCGGCCAGCCGGCGGGCGAGGTAGCGGCGCTCGGCGTCCGTGCCGGCGTGGTCGAGGGCCTGGCGGTAGGCGACGGCCGCTTCGGCCGGGCGCGCGAGCCGGCGGAGCAGGTCGGCGCGGGTCGCGGCCAGCAAGTAGTAGCCGCGCAGCACGCCCGACGCTTCCAGCTCGTCGACCAGGGCCAGGCCTGCTTCGGGGCCGTCGGCCATGGCCACCGCCACGGCCCGGTTCAGTGCGACGACCGGCGAGGGCGTCATGCGCACGAGCTCGCCGTACAGCGCGGCGATCTCCGCCCAGTCGGTCGCGTCCGCGTCGGGTGCGGTCGCGTGGCACGCGGCGATCGCCGCCTGCACCTGGTACGGACCGGGCTGCTCGCGCCGGAGCGCGGCGTCCAGCAGCTCGACGCCCTCGTCGATCGCCTGCCGGTCCCAGCGGGCCCGGTCCTGCTCCTCGAGGGGCACGAGAGCGCCGGCCTCGTCGACGCGACCGGCGCGGCGCGCGTCGTGGAGGAGCATGAGCGCGAGCAACGCCAGCGCCTCGGGCTCGTCCGGCATGAGCTCGGTGAGCGTGCGGGCGAGACGGATGGCTTCGTCCGTGAGCCCCGTGCGCACGAGGTCGGCGCCCGCGCTCGCGGCGTAGCCCTCGTTGAAGAGGAGGTACAGCACGGCCAACACCGCCACCGTCCGCTCGGGAAGCAGGTGCGCGGGCGGCACGCGGTACGGGATGGCGGCGTTGCGCATCTTCCGCTTCGCTCGCACGAGCCGTTGCGCCATGGTGGCCTCGGGCACGAGGAACGCCCGCGCGATCTCCGGCGTCGTCAGCCCGACGAGCGTGCGGAGCGTGAGCGCAACCTGTGCCTCGAGTGCAAGTGCCGGGTGGCAGCACGTGAAGATCAGCCGCAGCCGGTCGTCGCCCACGCCACTCTCGTTGCTGTCGCTCGGGTGATCGGCGGAGAGCACCGCCACCTCCTGGAGCTTGCTTGCCCCGGTTGCAGCGCGGCGCATCCGGTCGATGGCGCGGTTGCGCGCCGTCGTCGTGAGCCACGCGCCGGGACTGCGCGGGACGCCGTCGCGCTGCCAGCGTTCGAGCGCCAGCGCGAAGGCGTCCTGCGCGCTTTCCTCGGCGACGTCCCAGTCGCCCGTCACCCGGATGAGGGTGGCGACGACCTTTCCCCACTCGTCGCGGAATGCTGCCGCGACGGCGGCTTGGACGTCGGGGGCTACATCTCCCAGATCGGCCTCACCTCGATCGTGCCGATGCGGGCACCCGGGATCTTCGACGCGACGTCGATCGCCTCGTCGAGGTCCTTGCAGTCGACCAGGTAGAACCCGCCCACCTGCTCCTTGGTCTCGGCGAAGGGCCCGTCGGCGGTCAGGACCTCGCCGTCACGCACGCGGACGGTGGTGGCGTCGGTGGTCGGCCGCAGGCGCTCGCCGCCCTGCAGCACGCCGCGCTTGCCCATCTCCTCGCTGAAGGCGAGGTACTCGTTCAGGGCTGCCGTCCCCTCCTCCGGGCTCAACGCCTCCACGGCCTTCTCGTCGGTGCAGATCAGCAGTGCGTATCGCATGATTCCTCCTCGTCGGATCAGTTCACCACGACGACGAACGAAGTCCTGTCAGATCGACACTTCCCCGCATCTTTCCGGACTCGCGGACGCTCCTGCATTCGCGCTGAACTGAGCCCATGACGTCGTCCGGCGTGGTGGAGGACCTCGCCCGCCTGTCGTTGTTCACGGGATGCGATCCGAGCGAGCTGGCGGCGCTGGCGTCGAAGTTGTCGCCCGTCGACGAGCCGACGGGGGCGATCCTGGCCCGGCAGGGGGAGGCGGCGCGGTCGTTCCTGCTCGTGACAACGGGCGAAGCCGCCGTTCTCCGGGACGACGGAGGCGGTGAGCGCCAGGTGGCCACGATCGCGCCGGGCGCGCATCGTCGGCGAGCTGAGCGTCCTTCGTGGTGCACCGCGTTCGGCCACCGTCACCGCGACCCTTCCGCTCACGGGTTACGCCGGCGACGCGGCCGCGTTTGCAGCATTGCTCGACGTCCCCGGCGTCGCGGAGCGGATCTCCGCGCACGGCGCGGCAGCGACTCGCTGCGAACACCCGCCCCGTCGAGGTCGCTCTCCGAGACGGCGCCCGGCTGCAGATTCGACCGATTCTGCCGAGCGATCGCGGAAAGCTCGCCGACACGCAGCCGGGGTTCTCCCGCGAGTCGCACTACAGGCGTTTCTTCAGTGCCCCGCCGCTGAGCGACAAGGTCGTCCAGTACCTGGTCGACGTCGACTACGGCGATCACTTCGCATGGGTGGCGCTGGCGGCCGACGATCCGGCGGAGTCGGGCGTCGCATCGGCGCGGTACATCCGCGAGCGCGCTGCGCACGACACCGCCGAGGTCGCGTTCTCCGTGATCGACGATTACCAGGGCCGCGGGCTCGGCACGATCCTGCTCGGCGCGTTGGGCGTGGCGGCAGCGGAGAACGGCATTCGCGACTTCCGGGCGCGGGTCCTCGCCGAGAACGAGCCCATGCGCGCGATCCTCCGACGCGCCGGCGCTCAACTGGCGCTTCGCCGAGCCCGGCGTGCTCGAGACCGTGGTTCCCATCCCGGCATTCGGCGACGGCCTCCCGGACCTCGCGACTGCGAACGCGCTGCGGAACGCCGCCCGCGACATCGTGGTCGCCGCCGACCTCGCGCTCGGCGCTGCTACCTGACGCGTAGCCGGCGGTCCACCCGGGGATTCCGCCGCACCGAGGAACGCGTCACAATGTGGTGGAGGTGGCGGGATTCGAACCCGCGTCTTCCGAGTCCGCAACGGGGCTTCTCCGAGCGCAGCCGGTGAGAAGGTTCTCGGGTCACCGCCGCTCACCGGCGGCCTGCGGCGACCCCAGCCTCGCTGTGATGTCCCGCCGGGCCGCGAGACCCGTCCCGGCGGTGAGCCACTCTCAATGACGCCCGCAATCCGGCCGAGCGGCTGGGCCGGAACGGACGCACTACCTAGTTCCTAGGCAGCGAGTGCGAGGTTTGAATCCTCGGCATTTGTTGGTTTTCCCGGCTCTTTTACGACGCTCCGGGGACGTCGGCTCGCTTCACCCGCTTTGGTCCTCAGAATCGAAGCCAGTCACCCCCTTGGTGTGAGGATCCAGTGTACCGGCGGGACTTCGAAGGCCGACCTGGAACACGGCGGATGTCGGCCGGACGTTCTGTCGGTGATGGGTATGCGCAGCATTCGTCTTGGTCGGATCTTCGGGATCCCGGTGGGGCTCGACCTGAGCCTCCTGCTGATCGCGGGACTGCTCACCCTGAGCCTCGCCGCCGATCGCTTCCCGGCCGAGTTCCCGGGCGAGCCCACGGCCGCCTACTGGGTCGTCGGGCTCGTCACGGCAGGTCTGTTCTTCGCCTCGGTGCTCGCGCACGAGATCGCCCACTCGCTGGTCGCGCGCCGTCACGGCGTGCAGGTCGACGGCATCACCCTGTGGATGCTGGGCGGGGTCGCCAAGCTCGGGGGCGAGTCGCCCTCGGCCGGCGCCGAGTTGCTCATCGCCGCGGCCGGCCCGGCGACGAGCGTCGGCCTCGCGGCGGCGTTCGGACTCGGCGCGCTCGCGCTGTCGGCGCTCGGCGCTCCCGGCCTGCTCGGCTCGGCGCTGGCGTGGCTCGCGCTGATCAACGGGATCCTCGCCCTGTTCAACCTGATCCCGGCGGCGCCGCTCGACGGCGGCCGCATCCTCTCCGCGCTGTTGTGGTTCCGCCACGGCAACCGTTACCGCGCCGCTGCGACCGCGGCCCAGGTAGGAGTCGGGTTCGGGTGGCTGCTCGTGGGCGTCGGCGCGGTCGGGTTCATCGCCGGCATCGGCTTCGGCAGTCTCTGGACGGCGCTCATCGGCTGGTTCCTGGTCAGTGCGGCGCGCGCCGAGGGGGAGATGGCGCGTTCCCGCCTCGCGTTCGGCGACGCTGCGGGTGCGCGACGTGATGATTCCCGATCCGCCGCGAGTGCGCGGCTGGCTCACGGTGGGCGATTTCCTCGAGGAGGATGCTCCCCGCCTGCACGACCCGGTCGCGGTGGTGGAGCGCTTCGACGGCACGATCGCCGGCCTGGTCAGCATCGACCGGCTGCGATCGGCGCCGGCCCACGAAGGCGTCATGCGCAGGGTGCAGGACTTCGCGGTGCCCGTCGCGACGATCCGCGTCGCACATCCCGACGACCGGCTCGCCGACATCGCCGTGCGCCCTGCCCGCGGTCGCGTCGGGCACACACTGGTCTTCGACGACGACGATCGGCTCGTCGGCCTCGTCTCTCCCGAGGCCATCGCATCGGGCCAGGCGGTCACTCCCGTATCCCCTTGAGCGCGCGCTCGGCCTCGCGCTTGGCGTCACGCTCCGCGATCGTCCGCCGCTTGTCGTACGCGCGCTTGCCCTTCGCCACCGCCAGCTCGACCTTGGCTCGACCATCCTTGAAGTACACCCGCAACGGCACGAGCGTGACGCCCTTCTCGCCGGTGGCGCGGGCCAGCGTGTCGATCTCCTTGCGGTGCAGCAGCAGCTTGCGGCGACGCGTCGGGTCGAGCTCGGCGCGTGAGAACTCGTACGGCGCGATGTGCATGCCGTGAAGCCACAGCTCGCCGTCCTCAACCCGGGCGTAGGCGTCCTGGAGGTTGGCGCGCCCGGCGCGGATCGACTTGACCTCGGAGCCCGCCAGCACGATCCCGCACTCGAATGCATCGAGGACGAGGTAGTCGTACCGGGCGCGCCGGTTCCGGATGACGACGGTGTCAGCGCGGCGCCCCATGAGTCGACTGTATAGATTTCCGACGTGGCAACTTCTGGATCGATCCTCGGCAACCCGGTGCTCGCGGACCGAGGATCCGCGGATCCTCCGCGGCGATGCCGGCTACTTCGACGACCTGCACGTCGAAGGGCTGCTGCACGTCGCGTTCGTGCGGTCGACGATCGCGCACGCTCGGATCGAGTCGGTCGACACGAGCGAGGCCGGCGCCATGCCCGGCGTGGTCGCCGTGCACACGGCCGACGACCCTCGACCTCGCAGCCGCAGCCAGGGGTTTGCAATGCTCCCGGCCGAGCTGTCGCGCCCGCCGCTCGCCCGCGACGTCGTGCGCTTCGTCGGCGACATCGTCGCCGCCGTCGTCGCCGAGACGCGTGCCGCAGGCCGTCGACGCCGCCGAGCTGGTGATCGTCGACTACGACCCGCTGCCCGTCTTCGTCGACCCCGAAGCGGCGCTCGCCGACGACGCGACCGCTGCTGTTCCCGGACCACGGCTCGAACCTCGCCATCGAGCTGCAACTTCGGCGAGGACGACCCGACGATCCTCGACGATGCCGACGTCGTCGTCGAGGGGCGGTTCGTCAACCAGCGCGTCGCACCGGTGCCGATGGAGCCCAACGGCATCCTCGTCGAGCCCGGCGGCGACGACGCGCTGACTGTGCACGTCCCCACTCAGAGCCCGCACGGCAGTCCGCGACACGCTCGCCGGTCGCGGTCGGCGTCGAGCCCGAGCGGGTGCGGGTGGTCGCGCCCGCGGTCGGCGGCGGCTTCGGCGCCAAGGCCGGCCTGTACGTCGAGCACATCGATCGCCGCCGCCGCCGCCCGCGCGCTCGGCCGACCCGTGAAGTGGACCGAGACCCGGTCCGAGAACATGATCGCGATGACGCACGGCCGCGGCCAGATCCAGTACGTCGAGCTCGGCCTGAAGCGCGACGGCACGTTCACCGCGGTCTGCGCGGCCGGATCGTGCAGCGACGCCGGTGCGTACCCGACGATCGGCGCGTTCCTGCCGTACCTCACCCGGTCGATGGGCCAGGGTGTCTATCGGATCCCGAAGGTCGAGATCAACGCCAAGAGCGTCGCCACGAACACGACGCCGACGGCCGCGTACCGGGGCGCCGGCCGTCCCGAGGCGGCCGCGTTGCTCGAGCGCATCGTCGACATGGCCGCGGCCGGAGCTCGGACATCGACCCGGTCGAGCTCCGAAGGCAGAACTTCCTTCGCCCCGGAGGACTTCCCGCTCACGACCGTCGACCGGCGCCAACTACGACGTCGGCGAGTACGCGAAGGCGCTCGACGAGGCGTGCCGCATCGCCGGGTACGAGCGAGCTCCGACGCGAGCAAGCGCGAACGCCGCGAGCGCGGCGACTCGAAGCAGCTCGGCATCGGCGTGTCCACGTACGTGGAGGTGACGGCGGTCGGCCTGTTCCAGGAGTTCGGCGCGGTCGAGGTGCACAACGACGGCACCGTCACCGCGACGGTCGGGACCGCCGCCCACGGCCAGGGCCACGAGACGTGCGTTCAAGATGATCGTCGCCGAGCTGCTCGGGGTGCCCGATGGACGCCGTGCACGCGTCGTGCAGTCCGACACCGCCCTCGTCCCGCGCGGCGGCGGCACCGATGGGTCGCGCTCGCTGCAGATCGGTGGCAGCGCGCGTCTACAAGACGAGCGAGCTCGTGGTCGACAAGGCGAAGCGGCTCGCCGCGCACCTCCTCGAGGCCGACGTCGACGACATCGTGGTGCACGACGGCGGGGGTGTCGGCGTCGCCGGCGTTCCCGCCACCGCGCTGTCCTGGGGCGAGCTCGCGCTGGCCGCCGGTGATCCGGACTCGACGCCCCGCCGACTTCGAGGATGGCCTCCGCGCCGAGCTCGACTTCAACCAGGGCGACGTCGACGCTATCCCTTCGGTGCCCACATCGCGGTCGTCGAGGTCGACACCGAGACGGGACGGGTCGAGCTCCTGCGCCACGTCGCGGTCGACGACTGCGGCCGCATCCTCAACCCGCTGCTCGTCGCCGGGCAGCAGCACGGCGGGATCGCGCAGGGCGTCGCCCAGGCGCTGTACGAGGGCGTCGTGTACGACGACGACGGCAACCCGCAGACCGCCAACCTCATGGACTACGCGATGCCGAGCGCGGCCGAGTTCCCCAGCTTCGAGGCGTCCAACACCGAGACGCCGACGCCGCTCAACCCGCTCGGAGCCAAGGGCATCGGCGAATCGGGCACGATCGGCTCGACACCGGCGGTGCAGAACGCGGTCGTCGACGCGCTGTCGATCTTCGGGATCCGCCACCTCGACATGCCGCTCACGTCCGAGCGCGTGTGGCGGGCGATCCGCGACGCCGCCGCCACCACCGGCTGACCCGCATGGGCTTCGCGTCCCCGACGCTCCGGCTCACGGAGGCCCAGCACCGCGCCATCGTCGCCCACTGCTACGACGGCCTGCCCGACGAAGCGTGCGGCTTGCTCATCGGGCCCGTGGTCGACGACGAGCCGCGGGGCGCGGTCACGGAGGTGCGACCGTGCCGGAACGAAGACAAGTCGGCGCTGACCTACCGGCTCGACAGTCGTGACTTCATGGCGGCGTTGCGCGCGGCGGAGGACCGTGGTGAAGGGCTCGTCGGTTGCTGGCACAGCCACACGCACACCGACGCGTACCCGTCTCCGACGGACATCGAGCAGGCCAAGTGGTACCCCGAGTGGGTGTACGTGATCGTGAGCTTGCGCGACGGCGATCCGGTGCTGCGCGGCGTACCGGGTGCGCGACGGCGCGGTCGCCGAGTGCCAGGTGGTGCTCGACCGCTGAGCAGGAATCCCGACCCATCAGGTCGGACTTGTACACTCGCGCCGTGCCCGTCGAGGTTCGTCTCCCCACACTCCTGCGGCCGCACGCCGACGGGGCCGCGTCCGTGTCCGCCGCCGGCGCCACCGTGGGCGACGTGTTCGCCGACCTGGCCGCCCGCTACCCGGGACTGTCCGACCAGCTGGTCGACGAGTCGGGCAGCATCCACAAGTTCGTCAACGTGTACCGCAACGACGACGACGTCCGGTACCTCGACCAGCTCGAGACCAAGGTGACCGACGGCGACGTCGTCTCCATCCTCCCCGCCGTCGCCGGGGGATAGGCGGGCCGCACCGGTGGCCCGCTACGAGTCGATCCTCGACCTCATCGGCGACACGCCGCTCGTCGGCGTGCACGCGCTGTCGCCGAACCCGTCCGTGCGCATCTACGCCAAGCTCGAGGGTCAGAACCCGGGCGGATCCATGAAGGACCGGATCGCGCTGCGGATGGTCGAGGCGGCCGAACGCGAGGGTGTGCTGCAGCCGGGCGACACGATCCTCGAGCCGTCATCGGGCAACACCGGCATCGGGCTGGCGCTCGTCGCGCGCATGAAGGGCTACCGGCTGCGCGTCGTGCTGCCCGAGAACGTGTCCGAGGAGCGCCGGCAGATGCTCGAGATCTTCGGCGCCGAGGTGATCCCGTCCCCCGGGGAGGAAGGCAGCAACGGCGCGATCCGCCAGGCGGAGAAGCTCGCGGCCGAGGATCCGTCGCTCGTGATGCTGTTCCAGTACGGAAACCCCGCCAACCCCGATGCCCACTACGCGACGACGGGGCCGGAGATCCTGCGCGACTGCCCCGAGCTCGACGTGTTCGTCGCCGGGTTGGGGACCAGCGGCACGCTCATGGGCGTCGGGCGGTACCTCAAGGAGCAGAAGCCCGACGTGCGCGTCGTCGCGGTCGAGCCGCCGGCGGGCGAGCTCGTGCAGGGGTTGCGCTCGCTGGAGGACGGGTTCGTGCCGCCGATCTTCGACCCGGCGGTGCTCGACCGGAAGTTCATCGTGCGACCGCGCGAGTCGATCGAATGGACGCGCCGCCTGCTCGACGAGTGCGGCATCTTCGCCGGGATCTCGTCGGGCGCGGTGATGGCCGGCGTCGCCAAGATGGCCGCGACGATGGATGGGGGGACGATCGTCGCGCTCTTTCCCGACGCAGGATGGAAGTACCTCTCGTCGGGGGCGTGGACCGACGACCTCGACGTCGTCACCGAGCGCGCCCGACGCATCAACTACTGGTAGCCGACCGGCCTCGCTCGCCCGTGCCCTCCGTCACGCCTCGCCCCCATGGAGACGCGGGTGAGGGAAGATGGTGGACCCATGGCGACTGACGCCGACATCGCCCGCGCCGCCGACACGCTCCGGCGCGGCGGCCTCGTGGCGTTCCCCACCGAGACCGTCTACGGGCTCGGGGCCGATGCCGACAACGCTGCCGCGCTCGCCCGGCTGTACGCGGTCAAGGGTCGCCCGGGCGAGCACCCCGTGATCGTCCATGTCGGAGCCCCCGCACAGCTCGGCGAGTGGGCGGCGGACGTTCCCGTCGCCGCTCGGCGGCTCGCGGACGCGTTGTGGCCCGGACCGCTCACGCTCGTCGTGCGACGCGCGGCGCGGGTCCTCGACGGCGTCACCGGCGGCGGCGACACCGTCGGCGTGCGGGTACCCGATCAACCGGTCGCGCTCGCGCTCCTCCGTGCCTTCGGCGGCGGCATCGCGGCGCCGTCGGCGAACCGGTTCGGGCACGTGAGCCCGACGACGGCCGCGGACGTGCGCGCCGACCTCGGCGACGACGTCGACGTCGTCCTCGACGACGGGGCGTGCACGGTCGGCGTGGAGTCCACGATCGTCGACTGCACGGGCGACGAGCTCGTGATCCTCCGCCCCGGCGGTGTCACCCGCGAGCGCGTCGAGGAGGTCTCGGGGGTGCCGGTGAGCCTCCGGGCCGACGGCCTCGTGCGGGCGCCGGGGACGCTCAAGTCCCACTACGCGCCCGAGGCGATGGTGCTCGCTCGTCGACCGCGAGGAGCTCGCCCGGCGTGCCCACGACGTCCTCACCGCGGGACAGCGGGTTGCCGTGCTGGCGACCGGCCCGCCGTCGGCCCTCCCGGCGGATGTGATCGTGCTCGACGCGCCCGAGGACGTCGACGAGTACGCGCGGGTGCTGTACGCGCGCCTGCGCGAGGCCGACCGGCGCGGCGTCGACGTACTGCTCGCGGTGCCGCCGCCCGACGCCGGTCTCGGCGTGGCGGTGGGGGACCGGCTCCGGCGCGCCGCCGGCCGAGGAATCGAATGAGCGATCGACCGATCGGCGTGATCGACTCCGGCCTCGGGGGGCTCACGGTGCTGCGGGCCCTCATCGACCTGCTCCCCGACGAGCCGGTCGTGTACTTCGGCGACACCGGGCGCTTCCCGTACGGCCCCAAGCCCGACCGTGACGTCAGCAAGTACGCGTTCGAGATGGCCGACCTGCTGGCCGATCACGACGCGAAGATGCTCGTCGTCGCGTGCAACCGCGTGTCGTCGGTGGCGCTCGACGCGCTGCGCCGCAGGTACGACATGCCCGTCATCGGTGTGATCGAGCCCGGGCTGCGCGCCGCCATCCAGGCGACCGAGACTCGGCGCGTGGGCGTGATCGGCACCGTCGGCACGATCGCCTCCGGCGCGTACCAGCGCGCCGCCGATGCGAGCGGTGCCGGCGTCGAGCTCACGTGCGCGGCGTGCCCGGGCTTCGCCGAGTTCGTCGAGGCCGGTGACGTCGACTCCGAGGAGGTGCACGTGCTGGCCGAGCGCCTGCTCGCGCCCGTACGTGACGCCGGCGTCGACACGCTCGTGCTCGGCTGCACGCACTACCCGCTGCTCGCCCGAACGATCGGCGACGTGATGGGGCGCGACGTCGTGCTCGTGTCGAGCGCCGACGAGACGGCGTTCGAGACCCGGTCGCTGCTCGGCGGTGCCGGCCACGCCCGCCGGCCCGGAAGCGAGCCGCCGCGCCGGGTGTTCGTCACCAGCGGAGACCTCGCGACGTTCCGGACGCTCGGGGCGCGGTTCCTGGGCCCGGAGGTCGAGACCGTGGAGGCGTGGGAGTGGAGCTGACAGTGCTCGGGTGCTCGGGGTCGTACGGCGCCCAGCCCTTCGGCGCCTGCAGCGGCTACCTCGTCCGCGGCGGTGGGGCGGCGGTCTGGGTCGACTGCGGCAACGGGACGTTGCCGCATCTCCAGCAGCACGCCCGCATCGAGGACCTCACCGCGGTCGTCCTCACGCACCAGCACCCCGACCACTGCGCCGACATCTACGGTCTCCACGTGCTGCTGCGGTACGGGCTCGAGCGCGCCGGCCTCCCGGTCTTCGCGCCCGAGGGCCTCGAGGAGCGGCTCGGCGGCCTCGTCGACGACTGGGGCGACACGTTCGACTGGAAGGTCGTAGGAGACGGCGACGGCGTGCGAGCTCGCCGACCTCGGGCTGCGCTTCTCGCGCACGGACCATCCGCCGCCGACGTACGCCGTCGAGGTGAGCGCGGACGGGAAGCGACTCGTGTACACGGCCGACACCGGGCCGGGCTGGACGGCGGGGGCGTTCGGCGCCGGGGCCGACCTCGTCCTCTCGGAGGCGACGTACCAGGAGGGCCACAAGGGCGTGCCGTGGCACCTGACCGCGCACGAGGCCGGCCGCGACGCCCGCGAAGCCGACGCGTCCCGCCTGATCCTGACGCACCTGTGGCCCCAGCTCGACGCGGTCGTGTCGGTCAAGGAAGGTACCGAGGCGTTCGGCGAGCCCGTCTCGCTGGCGACGCCGCATCTCGTCACGCGCGTGTAGCGAGGGAGCAGCCGGAATGGGCATTCGGAAAGACGGGCGGGAACCCGACGAGCTGCGGCCCGTGCTGTTCGTGCGCGACTTCACCGAGTTCGCGACGGGCTCGGTGCTCGTCGACTTCGGTCGCACCCGCGTGTTGTGCACCGCGTCGCTCGAGGACCGTGTCCCGCCGTGGCTGCGCGGCACGGGGAAGGGCTGGGTGACCGCCGAGTACTCGATGCTCCCCGGCTCGACCCTCGAGCGCTCGGACCGGGAAGCGGCGCGCGGCCGCCAGTCCGGACGCACGCAGGAGATCCAGCGCCTCATCGGGCGGTCCCTGCGCGCCGTCACCGATCTCGAGATGATCGCCGAGCTCCAGATCACGGTGGACTGCGACGTGCTCCAAGCCGACGGCGGCACGCGCACGGCTGCGATCTGCGGCGGGTACGTCGCCTTGCACGACGCGTTCTCCCGGATGGTGGCGACGGGCACGATCCCGGCGCATCCCATCACGGATGCGTGCGCGGCGATCTCGGTGGGCGTGGTGGACGCGCTGCCGCACCTGGACCTCGACTACTCCGAGGACGTGCGCGCCGAGGTCGACATGAACGTGGTCATGACCGGCGCCGGCCGGTTCGTCGAGGTGCAGGGAACGGCCGAAGGCAACCCGTTCTCGCGGTCGGAGCTCGACGAGCTGCTCGCGCTGGCGGAGAAGGGGATCACCGAGATCTTCGAGCTCCAGCGCGCCACGCTCGCCGAGCCGCCGGTGCCGCGCCCGTCGTGACGACGTTCGTCCTCGCCACCGCCAATCCCGACAAGGCCCGCGAGATCGTCGCCCTGCTCAGCGGGGAGGCGCCGTCGCTCGAGCTCGTCGCGCCGGCCACCAGAGGTCCCGGACGTCGACGAGGTCGGCGAGACGCTGGAGGACAACGCTCGTATCAAGGCGGTCGCGCTGTGCGCCGCCACCTCCCTCCCGGCCGTCGCCGACGACACCGGGCTCCATGTCGACGCGCTCGGCGGCGCGCCGGGCGTGCACACCGCCCGCTACGCCGGTGAGGACGCGACCTACGCCGACAACGTGGAGAAGCTGCTCGGCGAGCTCGACGCGCTGCCGCTCGAGCAACGCGCGGCGCGCTTCGCCACGGTGGCTGTCGCCCGCTGGCCGGATGGGCTCGAGGTCGCTGCACTGGGCGAGGTCGAGGGCGTGATCACGAGCGCGGCGCGAGGCGACGGTGGGTTCGGGTACGACCCGGTGTTCGTGCCGCTCGAAGGCGACGGCCGCACGTTCGCGGAGATGACCGACGCGGAGAAGCACGCGCTCTCACATCGCGCCCGCGCGTTCCGCACGCTCGCCAAGGGGGTCCGTGTCATCCAGGAAACCGAAGGACGCTAGCGATGGCAGTCATCGACATCGCCGGGTTCGTCGCCGATCTCAAGGATCACGCCGTCGAACACGGTTTTCACGTCCACGACGAGCGGCACTTCGTCGAGAGCTACTCGCTGCGCCAGACCTGGGAGGTCGACATGCATCCCGAAGAGGGGTGCGAAGGGCCCGTCGACCTGTACCTCTCGCTGGAAATCGACCCGCGGGTGCTCCTCGGCTTCGAGGACGCGGTGATGGGCCGTCCCGAGAGCGACGACCCGCCCGACGACTTCCACTTCCCCCTGAACTTCACGTGGGCGCTGCCGCCGCTGCCGCACGGGCCGGACCTGCTCCTGCTGGCGACCGAGCTCGCGGGGCGGGGCGGCCCGGACCTCCCCCTCGAGGTGTCGGCGATCGACTCGATCCCGGCGGCCACCGACGCGCCCGAGCGATCGCTGCGCATCGTCGCCCACCAACGCGTGTCGCTGCTGCACATCCGCGACGGCGACGCGGTCTCGTGCGACGTGCTCGAGCACTGCCTCGCGGTGAGCCGCTACCTGCTCGAGGGCGCGCCCGACTGGCTTTCCTGAGAGCGCGCTGGGAGTCGCGCCGCGCCGCGTCGAATCCGGAGGACGCTCCGGTAGATTGAAGCCATGCCGATGCGGACCGACTGCCGCCACTACGAGAGTCGGACCTACCCGAGCGGTGAGACCGTCCGGAAGTGCCGGCTCGACCTGGCGCCCGACGCTCCGTGGCGTTGCCCCGACGACTGCCCGAAGTTCGAGAAGCGGCGCTGGGACGCCGGCTGGCAGTACGGCAGCCTGGGCGAGTCGGCCAAGCCTCCCGAGGCGGAGCCTCAGGGCAAGGAGGTCGACGCGCTGCTCGACGAAGCCGAGGACATCGTCAACCTGGCGGCGCCGGACATCTTGTCCGAGTTCGAGAAGAAGAACCGCAAGCGGCGCATCTTCCGCCGCAAGGAAGAAGAAGTAGAGCAGCCGCATTCGGTAGCGTCCGGCGATGGCGCTGCACCTCCACAGCATCACGTTCGACGCCGCCGACCCGCAGGCATTGGCGGGATTCTGGGCCGGCGTCACCGGCTACCAGGCCGAGACGGTCAACGAGTTCGTCGCCATCCTGAGCGGCGACGGGTCCGTCGGGCCGGGCCTGATGTTCATCAAGGTCCCGGAGGGCAAGTCGACGAAGAATCGCATGCACGTCGATCTCGGTTCCCCGGACCTGGACGGCGAGACGCAGCGGGTCCTCGACCTCGGCGCCGAGCTCGTCGGGCGTTACGACGAGTACGGCGTGACGTGGGCGAGCTTCCGCGATCCCGAGGGCAACGAGTTCTGCATCGGGCAGCACGAGCCGCCGGAGCACTGACACCCACGGCAGGGCCGCCGGTGCGAGCGGAGGGACTCGAACCCCCAAGCCCCGAAGGGCACCGGCTCCTAAGGCCGGCGCGTCTGCCAGTTCCGCCACGCTCGCTCGTCTCGAGTCTCCCACGCACCGCGCTGCGGTAGCGTGCGGAAAGACAAGGAGGGGGAATGGGCAAGCAGGTTCCGATCGTCGACTACCTCGTGCTCGACGACGGTGCCCCGCACCTCGTCGCCAACCGTTGCGACACCTGCGGGGCGCTGTACTTCGACCGTCGCAACGCGTGCGCCAAGTGCAGCGGTCGGTCGTTCTCGAAGGAGCAACTCACCGACGACGGGAAGGTGCGCAGCTTCACCATCGTGCACCGCGCCGCACCGGGAGTCCCGACGCCGTACGTGTCGGCGATCGTCGACCTGTCCGGTGGCGGCGTCGTCAAGGCCAACGTGCTGAACGTCGAGCCCAGCCCCGATCATGTGCGCTTCGGCATGGACGTCCGACTGACGACCACCGTCGCCGGCGTCGACGACGAGGGCACCGAGGCGGTCCAGTTCGGCTACGAGCCGGCCTGACGAAAGAGAAGGAGCTAGCGATGGCTGAGCGAGACGTCTGGATCCTGGGCGCGTCGATGACCAAGTTCGGGCGGTATCCCGACAAGGACCTCATCGACCTCGGCGCGGAGGCGGCGCTCGCCGCCCTCGACGACGCCGGCGTCACGATGGCCGACATGGACGTCATGGGCGCAGGCAACCTCATGGAGGCCGCCAGCGGGGTCGGCCAGCGCATCCAGAAGCAGGTCGGCCAGACCGGCATCCCCGTCTACAACGTCGCCAACGCCTGCGCCACGGGCGCCACCGCGATCCGCTGCGTGTACATGGCGATCAAGGCCGGCGAGGCCGAGATCGGCCTCGCCGTCGGCGTGGAGAAGATGGGCAAGGCCGGGCTCCTCGGCAGCGCGCCCCGCTCCGACAAGAACGTGTTCGAGCCCTCCGGCCGCTACGGCTCGGTGATGAGCGTCGAGGGGCGCGTCGGCACCACGCTCATGCCCGGCGTGTTCGCCCAGGCGGGCATGGAGTACGCCAGCGAGCACGACGGCGTCGGCTTCGAGCAGTTCGCCAAGGTCGCCGAGAAGAACCACGCCCACTCGACGCTCAACCCGCTCGCGCAGTACCAGAAGCAGTTCTCGCTCGACGAGGTCATGGACGCCGAGATGATGGCGTACCCGAACACGCTGCTGATGTGCTGCCCGACCGGCGACGGGAGCGCGGCGCTGGTGCTCGTGTCGGAGGAGAAGCTCGCGACGCTGTCCGACGACCAGCGCAAGCGGGCGGTGAAGATCTCGGCGTCGGTGATGACGTCCGACCCGTGGACCGAGACGCGACCAGGTGCAGCCGGACGTCAACACGCTCACGCGCAACGCCGCCAACCAGGCCTACGAGAGCTCAGGCGTCGACCCGCAGGACCTCGACCTCGTCGAGCTGCACGACTGCTTCGCGACCGCCGAGCTCATCCACTACGACAACCTCGGGCTGTGCAAGCCGGGCGAGGCCGGCAAGTTCATCGACGAGCGCGGTCCGTGGCGCGACGGCGAGACACCCGTCAACGCGTCCGGCGGGCTCATCTCGAAGGGCCATCCGCTCGGCGCAACCGGCGTCGCCAACCTCTACGAGGTCGCGACGCACCTGCGGGGCGAGGCCGGCGACCGTCAGATCGAGGGCGCCAAGGTCGGCCTGACCCACGTCATCGGGCTCGGCTCGGCGTGCGCGGTGCACGTCCTCGAGAAGGCCTCTGTCTGAGGGCGACGGGCCGGTGTCCAGGCTGCCTCTCGTCGATCCCGACGACGAGTCGGCGGACGAGAGCGCACGGCAGATTCTCGGCGCGATCCGCGCCGGCGCGGGCCGCGACTACAACGTGTTCCGCGCCGTGGCGAACCATCCGGCACTCCTCGAGGCGTTGGCCTCCTTCGCGGCCTCCGCGTACTACCTGAACTCGCTGCAACCGTCGCACCGCGAGCTCGCCTATCTCACTGCATCCGTCGTCAACGAATGCCACTACTGAGTGCCGACCCACATCGCGCTCGGTCGGAGCGCGGGATTGAGCGAGGAGCAGCTCGCGCACCTCGCGGACGACCCGCTGCCGTCGGCGGTCTACGACGACGCAGAGCGAGCCGTCGTCGAGTACGCGAGGCGCTCTACTCGCATGGAGCCGATCGACGACGGCCTCTTCACCCGCCTTGGGCGCCACCTCTCCCGAGAGCAGGTCATGGAGCTCTGCTTCACCGTCGGCGTCGCGAACGTGATCAACCGCTTCCATGCGACGTTCCTGACCGACGTCGATGCCGTGACGGTGGAGGAGATGGGGAACACACCGCCGCTGCCGTTACCGCCGCACCCGGATACGACACCAGACGTGATCTAGAGTTCCCGCATGCTCCAACCCGGAACGGAAGCCCCCGACTTCACGGTTCCCGACCAGGACGGCAACCCGGTCACGTTGTCGGATCTGCGCGGCCGCTGGGTGCTGCTCTGGTGGTACCCGATGGCCGACACCCCCGGCTGAACGATCGAGGGAAAAGGCCTGCGTGACCAGGCCGCCGACTACGAGGGCATGAACTGCGAGATCCTCGGGATCAGCTTCGACGCACCCGAGGCCAACAAGGCGTTCCGCGAGAAGCACGACTTCCCGTTCCGGCTGCTCTCGGACTCCGACGAGCAGGTCGGCGTGAAGTACGAAACCCGCGACCCGGGCGCCGAGAAGGTCAGCTACGCCAAGCGACTCAGCTACCTCATCGACCCCGGCGGGATCATCCGCAAGTCATATGAGGTCGCGGACATCCCCGCGCATCCCGCCGAGGTGCTCGCCGACCTGCACGAGCTGCAGAACGCCTGATCGCGTGGCGAGGCGCGTTCCGCCGGAGCTCACGAAGTTCCTCGCACCCTTCTCCGACGACATTCAGGGGATCGCGCTCGCGCTCCGCAAGCGAGTCCTCGCGGTGATGCCCGACGCGCACGAATTCGTCTGGGATGCGACCAACGCGGTCTCGCTCGTATACGCGCCGTCGACGAGATGGCAGGACGGTGTGGTCCACATCGCTACGTATGCGAAACGGGTGAACCTCGGCTTCAATGACGGCGCCTCTCTCGATGACCCACTGGCGGTCCTGGCCGGGACGGGCTCGCGCATCCGGCACGTCAGCTTCCACGCGGTCGCCGACGTCGACGCCGAGTGGGTCGACGACTATCTCGCCGCCGCGCTCGCGCAGGCGGGTCTCGACAGAGGCATGGGCGACCACGGAACCACGATCCGGGTCTCCGAGGGACCGAAACGTCGTCCGGCCTGACATCGCCCCGTGCGTCAAATCGCCGTCCACCCGCCGTCGACGGACAGCACCTGCCCGGTCATGAAGCTGCTGGCCTCGGCGGCGAGGAACAACAGCGCGCCGTCGAGCTCGTGCTCGTCGCCGCCGCGCCCCATGGGCGTGCGGGCCCGCATCCAGCGCTCCGAGCCCTCGTCGCCGAACATGCGGCCCTCGGTCATCTCGGTGCGGAACCAGCCCGGCGCCAGGGTGTTCACGCGCACGCCCTTGCGGGCCCACTGTGCCGCCAGCTCGCGCGTGAGGTTGACGAGCCCGCCCTTCGACGCCGCGTAGCTGGCCATCGGGATCTGGCCCACTCCCACCAGGCCCCAGAGCGATGCGACGTTGACGATCGTCCCGCCCGTGCCCGACTCGACCATCGAGCGCGCTGCGAGCTGCGCCAGGGCGAACGGCGCGACCAGGTTCACCTCGAGCACGTCACGGAACGAGTCGACCGGCTCCTCCATGGCGGGGAACATGGCGTCTTTGCCCGCGTTGTTCACGAGCACGTCGACCCGACCGAAACGACCGAGCGTCGCGTCGACGAGCGCGGCCGGCGCCTCCGGCTCGGAGAGGTCGCAGGAGACCGTCAGAGCGTCGGTGAGCTCGCCGGCGAGGTCCTCGAGGCGTTCGCGCCGGCGAGCGGCGAGCACGACCCCGCGCCGGCGGCGTCGAGGACCCGTGCGAATCGAGCCCCGAGCCCGGAGCTGGCGCCCGTCACGATCGCGACGCGCCCGTCGAGACGGAACGCGGCCAGAGGATCGAGTTGCGGCACGGCCGGGAGTGTAGGAGGAGGCACGCGTGCTTGACGTTGTCGCCGGTGCAGGGCTTGACTTCGCCCGCATGAATGCGAAGCGGCTTTTGCCGTCCTCGGGTTCGTCGCCACCGGCTGAGCGACGGCCGCAGCCGTCCCCATATGACGCGAGCACTGCTGCCACCCGACTTCGACGAGCACGACGACGCGGCCCTCGCCGAGTTCCACGCCCGGTACGGGCAACTGGACCTGACGCCGGTCGTCGTGGTCATCGCCGCCTACGAGGAGGAAGCGGCGATCGGCGCCGTGCTCGACGAGCTGCCTACGGAGGCATGTGGCCTTCCGATGAGCTGCATCGTCGTGGTCGACGGCGACACCGACCGCACCGCGTCGGTCGCCCGCGAGCACGGTGCGTACGTCTGCACGTTCCCGACCAATCGCGGTCAGGGCGCCGCGTTCCGGGTCGGGTACGCGCTCGCCCGGGGCGCGGGCGCGCGCTTCATCGTCACGACGGATGCCGACGGTCAGTACGTCGGGAGCGAGATCGATCAGCTCCTGAAGCCGGTGGCCGCCGGCGACGCCGACTTCGTCGTCGGCTCGCGTTGGCTCGGGCGTCAGGAGACGACCGACCGGATCCGCCGATCGGGCTCACGCTTCTTCGGATGGCTCGCAAGCGTGCTGACGGGCCAGCGCATCACCGACACGTCGTCCGGCTTCCGCGCCATGACCGTCGAGGTGACTGAAGCCGTCACCCTGCGCCAGCCGCAGTACCAGGCTTCGGAGTTGCTCATGGAAACGCTCGCCAAGGGGTTTCGCTTCGTCGAAGTTCCGATGACGATGCGGAAACGGTCGCATGGCCACACGAAGAAGGGATGGTGGCCCGTCTACGGCCTTCGGTACGCGCGGGTTCTCACCACGACCTGGCTACGCGAGCGACACCGACGAACACGTGGCGTGGCGGATTCCTGACAAGCTCGGTCAACAATGCGTCAAGGGGCCGCGATCTCCTCACGGAGTCGAAACAAAGCTCTCAAGATCGCATGCTAAGAAAGTGTTGCTCTTCGGAGCACGGCGGACCGTCCCACGTGAGACGCACACGACCGCGGGTGGAGGAGACCACAGTGCGCACCCTGATCTTGGGCGGCGACGGATACCTGGGCTGGCCGACCGCGTTGCATCTCTCGGATCGCGGTCACGAGGTGGCGATCGGCGACAACTTCGTGCGGCGGCAGTACGACCACGAGATGGGCGTCGAGAGCCTCGTCCCCATCGAGCCGCTGCACACCCGTACCAGGGCCTGGCACGAGCACACGGGCCGGTCGATCGACACGTTCGTCGCCGATCTGACTGATGCGCACGCCACGTTCGACATGATCGAGCGCTTCCGCCCGGACACGATCATCCATTTCGCCGAGCAGCGTGCCGCGCCGTACTCGATGATCGACCGCGAGCATGCCGTGTACACGCAGCACAACAATGTCATCGGCAACCTGAACGTGCTCTACGCCATCAAGGAGATCGATCCCGACATCCATCTCGTCAAGCTCGGCACGATGGGTGAGTACGGCACGCCGAACATCGACATCGAGGAGGGGTGGCTCGAGGTCACGCACAAGGGCCGCACCGACGCGTGCTCTACCCGAAGCGGCCGGGGTCCTTCTACCACCTGAGCAAGGTGCACGACAGCCACAACATCGAGTTCGCCTGCCGCGTGGGGGCTACGCGCCACCGACCTGAACCAGGGCGTCGTGTACGGGCAGCAGACCCCGCAGACCGCCCTTGACCCCCGGCTGGCGACCCGGTTCGACTACGACGCGATCTTCGGCACGGTGCTGAACCGTTTCGTGGTGCAGGCGGTGCTCGGCCACCCGCTGACGGTCTACGGCGAGGGCCGGCAGACCCGGGCTGTCATCGACATCCGCGACACCGTCGAGTGCCTCCGGCTGGCGTCCGAGCACCCCGCCGAACCCGGTGAGTTCCGGGTGTTCAACCAGATGACCGAGAGCTGTCACGGTGCAGGAGATCGCCAAGGTGGTGGCACTTCGTACCCGGGCGAGGTCCGCATCGAGAACATCGAGAACCCCCGCGTCGAGGCCGAGATCGCACTACTACAGCGTCGTCCACACCGCGCTCACCCATCTCGGCCTGACGCCGCGCCGCTTGTCGGAGACGCTGATCGAGTCGATGTTCGCGGTCGCCGAGCGCCACAAGGACCGCGTCGACCCCGAGGCCCTGCTCCCGCTCGTCAACTGGCGGCGGACGGCGAATCGAGTCCGCTCGGCGGACGGGCAACCGGAGTGGAGCGGTGACGAGCTTCTGTTCCCCCAGCCCGTCAGCGCGGTGAGCGGCGAGCGCGCCTGCCCAGGGGGGTGAGGGTGAGCGCCTGCAGTCGGTAGCGCCACGAGAAGATGGAAGAGGCCGCCACCAAGCAACACGCTCAACCCGCACAGTG